>NZ_JBICTF010000006.1:0-607403 GCF_043197435.1 Microbispora bryophytorum
GCCGCTATGACGGGGTCATGCATGATTCATGCACTGGCTTTTAGCACACTGTTGAGTTCTCAAGAAACGGACGCGACCACCATCACCCGAAACCCTTTAACAGGTCCCGCACTCCGGGGCGTTTCACCGTTTGTTCTTTTTGTTTTTCTTTTGTCCTGCTGGTCTTAATTCTTCCCGACCGGCTCTTCCGTGTCAAATCCGCCCCACCGGGACCTAATTTGACCGGAAACCCGCCAACCGACAGGAATTCGACCACCCCGTTTCCGGGGCAACCCCTCTAACTTACCCGAATTCTGAAAGCCCGTCGAATCGCGACGATGCATCCCGAAATCGGGTTCGTTGAAAGGGAGTCGCTGAGAGCCTAGCAGCCGATCTCCGGAGGGAGATTCAGGCTCGCCGGTCCTCGGCGCGTGCAGAAAGACTAGCACCCCTCGACGGGTGCCGCGCACAACTTGGGCAACTTTAGTGTCCTGCCCTGTCTTCATGCCGTTCAAACCTCAGCCGGCACAAAGCCAGGAGTGCCTGTGCGCCCTCGCCGGGACGAGGGCGCACAGAGCGACGCCCTACGCCGACAGGGCGGCGAGCTGGGCCTCAAGACGGGAGATGTCCTCGGCCGACTGCTCGGCCCGCCGGCGCACCTTCGCCACGACGTCGTCGGGCGCCTTGGCCATGAACTGCTCGTTGCCGAGCTTCGCCGTGACCTGCGCCTGCTCCTTGCGGGCCGCGGCCAGGTCCTTCTCCAGCCGCTTCCGCTCCGCGACGACGTCGATGGCTCCGGCTGTGTCGATCTCCACGAGCACCGTGCCGACCGTGAGCCGAGCTGTCGGGTTGAAGGTGTCCGCGGGTTCGTCCAGACGCAGCAGGACGCGGATCGCCCCCTCGTGGGCGGCGAGAGCCGTACCGGACAGGGACAGTCGCGCGGCCACCCGCTGGCCGGGCTTGAGGCCCTGGTCCGAGCGGAACCTGCGCACCTCCGTCACGAGGTTCTGCAGTGCGGAGATCTCCTGCTCGGCCGCGGGGTCGAGCAGTCCGGGCGAGGCCGAGTGCCAGGGAGCGACCACGATCGACTCCCCACCGGTCAGAGCACGCCACAGCTCCTCGGTGACGAACGGCACGAGCGGGTGGAGCAGCCGGAGCAGCGCGTCGAGGACGTGCCCCAGCACCCGCTTGGTGTTCTCGGCCACCGCGCCGCCCTCGGCGAACTGGACCTTGGCCAGCTCGACGTACCAGTCGAAGACCTCGTCCCAGGCGAAGTGGTAGAGGGCGTCGGAGGCCTTGGCGAACTCGAATTCCTCGAAGGCCGCGTCGACACTCGTGACGACCTCCTGCAGGCGCGACAGGATCCACCGGTCGGCAGCCGTGAGGTCGTCGGGCAGGCCGTCGGAGACGGCGCCGTTCATCAACGCGAATCGGGTGGCGTTCCAGATCTTGTTGCAGAAGTTGCGGGATCCGGCCGCCCAGTCCTCGCTGATCGCCACATCGGAGCCGGGGTTGGCGCCGCGGAGCAGCGTGAAGCGCGTGGCGTCCGCGCCGTATCGCTCGATCCAGTCGAGCGGGTCGACGACGTTGCCGAACGACTTCGACATCTTCTTGCCGAACTGGTCGCGCACCATGCCGTGCAGCGCCACGGTCCGGAACGGCGGCTGGCCGTCCATCGCGTACAACCCGAACATCATCATCCGGGCGACCCAGAAGAACAGGATGTCGTAACCCGTGACGAGCACGGACGTCGGATAGAAACGGGCCAGCTCGGGCGTGGCGTCGGGCCAGCCCAGCGTGGAGAACGGCCACAGCCCGGAGGAGAACCACGTGTCGAGGACGTCCTGGTCCTGCTCGTAACCGGCCGGCGGCTCCTCATCGGGCCCCACGCAGACCATGTCGCCGTCCGGGCCATACCAGACGGGAATCCGGTGTCCCCACCACAGCTGGCGTGAGATGCACCAGTCGTGCATGTCGTCGACCCAGTCGAAGTAGCGTTTGGCCAGCTCCGGCGGGTGGATGCGGGTGCGGCCGTCGCGCACGGCGTCACCGGCGGCCTTGGCCAGGGGTGTGACGTTGACGAACCACTGCAGCGACAGCCGCGGCTCGACCACGGTCTTGCAGCGGGAGCAGTGCCCGACGGAGTGCACGTACGGCCGCTTCTCGGCGACGATGCGGCCCTGCTCACGCAGCGCGGCGACCACGGCGGGCCGTGCCTCGAACCGGTCGAGGCCCTGGAAGGGCCCGTGGGCCGTGATGACGCCACGCTCGTCCATGATGACGAGCGACTCCAGGGAGTGGCGGCGCCCGATCTCGAAGTCGTTCGGGTCGTGCGCGGGGGTGACCTTCACCGCGCCGGTCCCGAAGGAGGGGTCCACGTGCTCGTCCGCGACGATCGGGATGCGCCGCCCGGTGAGCGGGACCTCGACGAGCCTGCCGACCAGGTGCGCGTAGCGCTCGTCGGCGGGGTGGACGGCGACCGCGGTGTCGCCCAGCATGGTCTCGGCACGGGTGGTGGCGACGACGATCTCCTCGTCGCCCGAGCCGTAGCGGATCGAGACGAGCTCGCCGTCGTCGTCGCTGTGCTCGACCTCGATGTCGGACAGGGCGGTCAGGCAGCGGGGGCACCAGTTGATGATCCGCTCGGCGCGATAGATGAGACCGTCGTCGAACAGCTTCTTGAAGATCGTTTGGACGGCTCGGGAGAGCCCCTCGTCCATCGTGAAGCGCTCACGCGACCAGTCCACGCCGTCGCCGAGCTTCTTCATCTGGCCGAGGATCCGGCCGCCGGACTCCTCCTTCCACTGCCAGACGCGCTCGACGAACGCCTCACGGCCGAAGTCGTGGCGAGACAGGCCCTCCTTGGCGATCTCGCGCTCGACGACGTTCTGCGTGGCGATGCCGGCGTGGTCCATCCCGGGAAGCCACAGCGTCTCCATGCCCCGCATCCGGGCTCGGCGGGTGAGCGCGTCCTGGACCGAGTGGTCGAGGGCGTGGCCCACGTGGAGCGACCCGGTGACGTTGGGCGGGGGAAGCACGATGCTGTACGGCTCGCGCCCGCTGCCCGGGTCCGCGGTGAAGTAGCCCGCCGATACCCAGCGCTCGTAGCTCCGGATCTCGACATCGGCGGGGGCGTACTGGGTGGGCAGCTCAGACGTAGTCACGGTGCCCAATTCTAGGGACGTCCGGACGCCGCCCGAGCCGTCACCGCACGCCCTGTGGACAACACGCCGGCGAGGGCCCCCGCCTCAGGCCGACTTCTCCCTCGGAGTCCGCTGCTGCTTGGCCTGCAGCTGGTCGCGTGGCACCAGGGTCGGATTCACGTGCTCCAGCACGGCTTCGCGGGTGATGACGACGCGGGCCACGTCCTGGCGGGAGGGCACCTCGTACATCACGGACTGGAGGACTTCCTCCAGGATGGCGCGCAGACCGCGGGCGCCGGTGCCGCGCAGGATGGCCTGGTCGGCGATGGCCTCCAGGGCGTCGTCGGAGAACTCCAGCTCGACATTGTCCAGTTCGAGCAGGCGCCGGTACTGCTTCACGAGCGCGTTGCGCGGCTCGGTGAGGATCTGGATCAGCGCGTCCCTGTCCAGGTTGTGCACGGACGTGATCACCGGGAGCCGGCCGACGAACTCGGGGATCATGCCGAACTTCAGGAGGTCTTCCGGCATGACGTCCGAGAAGATGTCGGAGGAGTCCATCTCCTCCTTCGAGTGGATGATCGCGTTGAAGCCGATGCCCTTCCTGCCGACCCTCGACTCGATGATCTTCTCGAGGCCGGCGAAGGCGCCGCCGCAGATGAACAGCACGTTCGTGGTGTCGATCTGAATGAACTCCTGGTGGGGGTGCTTGCGCCCGCCCTGCGGCGGCACACTCGCCGTCGTCCCCTCCAGGATCTTCAGCAGGGCCTGCTGCACGCCCTCGCCCGACACGTCCCGCGTGATCGACGGGTTCTCGCTCTTACGGGCGATCTTGTCGACCTCGTCGATGTAGATGATGCCGGTCTCGGCCTTCTTGACGTCGTAGTCGGCGGCCTGGATCAGCTTGAGGAGGATGTTCTCCACGTCCTCGCCGACGTAGCCGGCCTCGGTCAGCGCGGTCGCGTCCGCGATGGCGAACGGCACGTTGAGCATCTTGGCGAGAGTCTGCGCGAGCAGGGTCTTGCCCGACCCGGTGGGGCCGAGCAGCAGAATGTTGGATTTGGCCAACTCCAGGCCGTCGTCGCGGCCCCGCTCCCCGGACTGGACGCGCTTGTAGTGGTTGTAGACCGCCACCGACAGCGCCTTCTTCGCCTTGTCCTGTCCGATGACGTACGCGTCGAGGAACTCGTAGATCTCGCGCGGCTTGGGGAGGTTGTCCCACTTGAGCTCGGAGGACTCGGAGAGCTCCTCCTCGATGATCTCGTTGCAGAGATCGATGCACTCATCGCAGATGTAGACGCCTGGTCCGGCGATGAGCTTCTTGACCTGCTTCTGGCTCTTGCCGCAGAACGAGCACTTCAGCAGGTCTCCCCCGTCGCCGATGCGTGCCACCCCAGATACTCCTTTGCGTGGGACCGCCCCTGCTGCCGCGGTCGTCTCCGTCCGCACCTTGCTCACGATCCGGGCTCATGATCCTGGGTCATGAGCCGGCGATCGCGATCCGGTGCGAAAACGTCATCCCGCTCAGGTTTCGACGTTACCGTCTCTCGGGCCCTCAGTGAGCCCCCTAGCGGTGAGTCGCACCGGAACGTGCCCAAATGGGCACCGTTCCGGTGCGGCGACTCCTCAGGAAGCGGCGACAGCCGCCGTGCGCTTCTTCCGCGACGGGATGATGTCGTCCACCAGCCCGTACGCCTTCGCCTCCTCGGCGCTGAGGATCTTGTCACGCTCGATGTCCCTGCGGACCTCGTCGGGCGCCTTGCCCGAGTGCCTCGCCACGATCTCTTCGAGCAGCGACCTCATCCGCAGGATCTCACGAGCCTGGATCTCGATGTCACTGCCCTGGCCGCCGCCCTCGGTGTAGGGCTGGTGGATCAGCACGCGGGCGTTGGGCAGGGCGAACCGCTTGCCCGGCGTGCCGCCGGCCAGCAGGACCGCTGCGGCCGAGGCCGCCTGCCCGAGGCAGACCGTCTGGATCTCGGGCCGGACGAACTGCATGGTGTCGTAGATCGCGGTCATCGCGGTGAACGAACCACCCGGCGAGTTGATGTACATGCTGATGTCGCGGTCCGGGTCCAGCGACTCCAACGTCAGCAGCTGCGCCATCACGTCGTTCGCCGAAGCGTCGTCGATCTGGACGCCGAGGAAGATGATGCGGTCCTCGAACAGCTTGTTGTAGGGGTTCATCTCCTTGACGCCGTACGACGTGCGCTCGACGAAGGAGGGAAGGACGTAGCGGCCGTTGATGTCACCCGGCCGGATCAGCTCACTCATCTGGGAAGCTCCAGTCACGAGACGGCGCCCTCAGAGGGCACCTGGCGGGCGCTGCGCACCACGTGGTCGATGAAGCCGTAGTCCTTGGCCTCCTCGGCCGTGAACCAGCGGTCCCGGTCGGAGTCACGCTCGATCTGATCGAGCGGCTGGCCGGTGTGGAAGGCGATCCGCTCCGCGAGCGTCTTCTTCACGTAGAGCATCTGCTCGGCCTGGATCGCGATGTCGGCCGCGGTGCCGCCGATGCCGCCCGACGGCTGGTGCATCATGATCCTGGCGTGCGGAAGCGCGTACCGCTTGCCGCGTGCACCGGCACAGAGCAGGAACTGCCCCATGGAGGCGGCCAGGCCCATGGCGACCGTGCAGACGTCGTTCGGCACGTACTCCATCATGTCGTAGATCGCCATCCCGGCGGTCACCGAGCCACCCGGAGAGTTGATGTACATCCAGATGTCGCGGTCCGGGTCATCGGCGGCGAGGAGCAGGAGCTCAGCGGCCAGCCGGTTGGCCACATCGTCGTTGACCTGGGTGCCGAGCACCACAATCCGCTCACGCAGCAGGCGCTGGTAGAGCTGGTCCTCGAGGCGGGAGGGGCCACCCTCCGGGCTCCGGGCCTCGAAGCCGGAACCATCGGTCGGGAAGAAGGTCGGCGGGCTGGTCACAGCGTCACCTTCCGATGCGTCGAAATCGATTGGCTTTGCTTGTGACCTTAACGCGCGACGCAGACAGGTCATGCCCGTGCGCCGTACTGTTCGCTGACGGCGCATGCCCGGCTCGCGGCGGGGGCCCGCACCGCACCGCTCGGGTTTCCCGTCGTGGCCGCTCGGCCGGGGGCACAGGGATCTCGGCCGTGCGATTACTCCCCGTCACGCGGCAAGAAACAACTTTGCAGGGATTTACCCGTCTATAACCGGAAACCCCCGGCGCACCCGAGTGCGACGGGGGTTCCACCATCACCACCACACCGACCGGCCTCCCGGCCGGTCGGTGGCAGAGGTCAGGCGAGAGCCTGGGAACTCAGCTCTGCTCGGCCTCGTCGGCGGACTCCCCGACGCCCGCCTCCTCCACGCCCACAGCCTCCTGCTCGGGGTTGAGCTCGGCGTAGATGGCCTTGACGTCCACGTCGTTGCCGGCCGTGTCGGTCACCTTGGCCGCGTCTCCGACGAGGGTCTTGGCCTTCTCGCGCACGATCTCCATCATCGCCAGCGGGAGCTGGTTGTTGTCGGCGAGGTGCTGGGCCAGCGTGTTCGGCGCGACGTTCATCTGCATGGCGCGGCGCACCACGAAGTCGGTCAGCTCCTGCTCGCTGACACCGATCTCCTCCGCGTTGACGATCTTGTCGAGCACGAAGCCGGACTTCAGCGCCTTAGCCGAGGTCGCCTCGTATTCGGCGAACAGCTCCTCCTCGGTGGTCTGCTGGAGGCGGAGGTACGCCTCGCGGCTCAGGCCGCTCTCGGCGACCTGGTGCTCGAGGTTGTGCTTGCGCGCGTCGATCTCCGCCTGGAGCGCACTCTCGGGCAGCGGGATGTCGATCCTGTCGAGCAGCGCGTCGAGGGCCTTCTCGCGGCTCTGCACGACCTGGTCCACCAGCTTGTTTCGGCGAACCTGCTGACGGATGCTGTCCTTGAGCTCGTCGAGCGTGTCGAACTCGCTGGCGAGCTGCGCAAACTCGTCGTCGAGCTCGGGCAGCACCTTCTCCTTGACCGACTTGACGTTGATGATCACGTCGGCCTCCTCGCCGGCGTTCTCACCACCGACGAGCGTGGTGCGGAAGGTCTTCTCGTCGCCGGCGGTCATGCCCTCCAGCGCGTCGTCCAGGCCCTCCAGGACCGAGCCCGCGCCGACCTCGTACGACACGTCGGCGGCCTGCTGCTCGTCGAGGTTGCGGCCGTCGATCTCGGCGCGCAGGTCCATCACGACGTAGTCGCCGTTCTGGGCCGGCCGCTCGACACCGGCCAGCGTCGCGAAACGCTGGCGCAGGGCCTCGATCTGGGCGGCGATGTCCTCGTCGGTCACCTCGGCGGGGTCGACCACGACCTCGGCGCCCTGGTAGTCGGGGACGTCGAAGGCGGGACGGATGTCCACCTCGGCGGTGAACTCGACCTGCTCACCGTCCTCGATCTTGGTGACCTCGATCTCCGGCTGACTGACCGGGAAGACCTCAGTCTCGTCTACGGCCTGGCCGTACAGTTTGGGCAGCGCGTCGTTCAGGGTCTCCTCGAGAACCACCGCGCGGCCGAAGCGCTGCTCGATGATCCGGGCCGGCACCTTGCCAGGGCGGAAGCCGGGCACGCGCACCTGCTGCGCGACCTTCTTGTACGCGGCCTGCAGGCTCGGCTCGAGCTCCTTGAATGGCACCTCGACGGTGAGCTTGACCCGGGTAGGGCTGAGCTCCTCGACAGCGGTCTTCACGGGGTGGTCTCCTTGATCCAGCATCTGGTGATCGCGGGCACGTCGTGCACGGCAACCGCGGCACAATAACGCGCGCCGCGCCCACGTGAGAGGCGCAGGATCACCGTCTCGCCTGCACGCGACCTGTCTGGGCATGCTCGACTGTGGCGGGTGTCCAACGCCAAGGGCAGTCTAGAGCAGATGAGGCCCGGTAGCGACTGATCAGAGGTCGGCCATGATCTGCCGCAGTAGGTCCACCGTCTCCGTTGGGGTGGTGCTGACCGCACAGAGGCGTTCCATGACCTCGCTGTAGCGATCGACTTCTTCCCGTTTATCCAGGTAAAGCGCGCTGGCGAGCTGCTCGACGTACACGATGTCGGGCAGGTCGGGATCGCCGAACCGCAGGATGCTGAAGGCACCGCCCTCGGCGGCGTGTCCTCCGTAACTGAACGGGATGACCTGAATCGTCACGTTGGGCTGGTTCATCAGGTCGATGAGGTGCTGGATCTGACCCCGCATGACCTCGACACCGCCGATCGGACGGCGCAGCGCGGCCTCGTCGATGACAGCCCAGAACTTGGGGCTGTTCTCGCCGTCGAGGATGCTCTGGCGTTCCAGCCGCAGGTCCACCCGCCTGGCGATCTCCTCCGGCACCGCGCCGACCGCGCCGGCCATGATGACGGCCCGCGCGTATTCCTTTGTCTGCAGCAGGCCGGGAACGAACTGCACCTCATAGGTGCGGATGCGCTCGGCGGCCTCCTCCAGGCCGACGTACGCCTGGAACCACGAGGGAAGCAGGTCGTTGAACCGGTGCCACCAGCCGGGCTCGTTGGCCCGCTCGACCAGGTTCATCACGACGTCACGCGTCTCCTCGTCCTCCACTCCGTAGAGGGCGAGAAGGTCGACCACGTCGCGTTCCTTGAACCCGACCCGGCCCAGCTCCATCCGGCTGATCTTCGACTCGGACGCCCGGATGCACTGGCCGGCCTGGTCACGGCTGATGCTCCTGCTCTCGCGGAGCTTGCGGAGCTGGGAGCCGAGAAGGATGCGCAGAGCCGTCGGACCCGATCCAGCCTGGATCTGTATCACGGCGCCTCCCTCTCACCTCGGCCCTGTGTGCCGCAAGGGACGACCCGCACGACACCCCCAGCCCACACAGTGTCACCACTTCGGGCTCCGATGACAAGGTCTGATCTACGTGTCCCTGACAGTAAGGACTACCGCAGCGTGCGTCTGCACGTGACAATTGCACGTGCATTTGGGTCTTGCAGCGGCAGGAGCCGCTGATCCATCATGTCTAGGTGCATATTGGGTCAAATGTGCACCAGCCCTCGATTCAGGCCAGCGGGAGGTACGGGCAACCATGTCGGACGAGCCCAAACCCGGCGGCCAGCTGACCCGCGACGTGGGATTCGGCTGGTTCCGGAGGACGGCAGGGGCGTCCGATACGACGATGTGCCCCCTGGCCCCCCAGGCCGACTCCGTCAAGACCGCGCGTGACGTCACGCGGATGACCCTGCAGCGGTGGGGCCTGTCGGAGCTGAGCGACGACGCCGCGCTGGTCGTGAGCGAACTGGTGACGAACGCCGTCCGTTACGCGCTGTGTCCGGCGACCCGCCTCATCCACCGGCCGTTGACACTGACGCTCCTGCGCCTCACCCCGCACGTGCTGCTCGCCGTCTCGGATCCCAGTGACCAGGCGCCGTCGCCCGTGCAGCCCGACTTCGTCTCCGAGCACGGCCGCGGCCTCTACATCGTCGAGACCTACAGCCAGGCGTGGGGCTGGGACGCCCTGGACGAGGGCGGCAAGGCCGTCTGGGCCCTGTTCCATACCGGCGGCTGACCGTTTCCCGGCGCCTCGCGCCGGCTCCACGATGTACGGGCCGGAGTCGCGACGGGCGCTCACGCGGTCGGACGGCCCCGCCTCGACCGGATGACAGGCACGAGGAAAATATTCGGGCGTGTGACGGACGCGGCAGAAATCCGGAGGCTGTAAAAGATTGCGGCCCACCGTCGCGATAACGCCGCGGCGACTCCTCCGACCTGGGCCTTCATCATCAGAGCGGACGACGGGAATCGAACCCGCGTAGCCAGTTTGGAAGACTGGGGCTCTACCATTGAGCTACGTCCGCGCGCGCCCGGTGTCCATCTGGTCTAGACTTCATCCGGTCGTCAGGGCGTAAGCGTACCGGAGTCTCGGAGCGTTCGCGTACCCGACGAGACGGGGCGTGGCGCAGCTTGGTAGCGCGCTTGCTTTGGGAGCAAGAAGTCGCAGGTTCAAATCCTGTCGCCCCGACCAGCACTCAGGCACGTCAAAGGCCGCCTCCGGCGAACGGAAGCGGCCTTGTCCGGCGCGCGGGGTCCGGCGCGTCTCCCGGAACCGCCGTACCCCCCGGAACCTGAGGAGCATCATGGACGACCTGGTCCTCGTCGACCGGCCCTCCGAGGCCGTCGCGGTCGTGACGCTGAACCGCCCGCGCAAGTACAACGCGATCTCCAAGGCGCTGCTCGAGGAGTTCCAGGACACGCTCCAGCGGCTCGCGGAGGAGCCCGCCCTGCGCGCGATGGTCCTCACGGGGGCCGACCCCGCCTTCTGCGCCGGCCTGGACCTCGGCGAACTGGAAGCGGCGGTGCAGATCGGCCACCCCGACTCCATCCTCCCGCTGCGGAACTTCCCGGTGCCCGTCATCGGGGCGGTCAACGGCGTGGCGGTGACCGGCGGCCTGGAGTTCGCGCTGGCCTGCGACTTCAGGATCGCCAGCGAACGGGCGAGGTTCGCCGACACCCACACCCGCGTCGGCATCGTGCCCTCCTGGGGCATGACGGCCCGGCTCAGCCAGGCCGTCGGGCAGGCCTGGGCCAGGCAGATGACGTTCACCGGGGATTTCGTCGACGCCTCCCTGGCTCTGCGCATCGGCCTGGTGAACGAGGTGGTCGCGCACGACCGGCTGCTGCCCCGGGCCGTCGAGCTCGCGCAGAGCATCGCGACGACGACCCCGGAGACGCTGGGCAGGATCCGGGAGATCTACGACCTCCTGCGCGACGGCACCGGCGCCGACGGCCTCCGGGCCGAGCTGGAGATCGGCCGGGACGGCCTCGCCGTCGCCGGCCCCGACGATTTCGCCGCCCGCAGGCGCGCCGTGTTCGACCGGGGCCGGGCGCAGAACCGCTGAAGGTCACTCCTCCTCGACGTACGGATGGGTCAGGAACTCGATGGCATGGCCGTCGGGGTCGTCCACGTACACCCCGCGGCCGTGGTGACGGTGGTTGATCTGCTGTGGCTCCAGGTGGTGGGGGCCGCCCCAGTAGGGCAGGCCCCGCTCGGCGATGCGGGCGCAGATGTCGTCGAACTCGTCTTCGGAGACGAGGAACGCCAGGTGCTGCATGACGATCCGGTCCCGGTCGACGATCGAGTCTGCGTAGTCGATCGTCACGCCGTTGCCGACCCGGACCGTGGCGAACGGCCCGAACGCGCCGGGCTCGGGCTCGCCGAGCAGCCCGGTCAGGAACCGCGCGGACTCGAAGCGGTCGCTGCTGTGCACAATCGTGTGGTCCAGTTGAGCGGTCACGTCGCCCTCCAGGTTTCCTACGGTCTTCATCGACGCAATACCGTGGACGGGTGATCGACAAGCACATCTCCCGCGTGCTGGGGCTGCTGGGGCAGGACGACACGCTCCGGGTCCTCGCCGGGCTGGTCCTGCGTCCCGGTGAGCCGCTGGACAAGGTCACCGGGCTCGACCGGGAAGTGGTGTCCAGGGCCCTGGACCGGCTGGAGCGGGGCGGCCTCGCCGTACGGGACGGGGACGGCTGGCGGGCGCGGCCCGAGACCTTCCGCGACCTGCTGCGCACGATCCCCTCCACGCCGGCGGACCCGATGGACGCGTTCCTGGTCGACGGGCGGCTCGTCTCCATGCCGGCGAAGAGGACCAAACGGCTCATGGTGCTCGACTACATCGCCCAGGTGTTCGAGGTGGGCGTGCGCTACCCGGAGAAGGAGGTCGACGTGGCGCTGCGGGCGTTCCACGACGACTACGCCGCCCTGCGCCGTTACCTGGTGGACGAGGGGTTCCTCACCCGGGAGTCCAACATCTACTGGCGCTCGGGCGGAACCGCCTGACGCACCGCCTGACGCTCCGTCTGACACACCCTCTGACACACCGTCTGACACACCGTCTGACCGGGTCCGGCCACATCGGCGGTCGCCCTTTCCCGCCACGCCCCGGGCGCGGACACTGGAGTTATGGGCGAGCCGACCAGAGTCCTTCTCGACGAGTCCCGGATCCCCCGGAACTGGTACAACGTCGTCCCCGATCTGCCCGCGCCTCCCCCGCCGGTGCTCCACCCGGCGACGCTGCAGCCGGTCGGCCCCGACGACCTCGCCCCGCTCTTCCCGGCGGCGCTGATCGAGCAGGAGGTGTCGGGTGAGCGGTTCGTCCCGATCCCTGACGGCGTCCTCGACGTCTACCGCCTCTGGCGGCCCACGCCCCTCATCCGCGCCCGGCGCCTTGAGCGCGCGCTCGGCACGCCCGCGCGGATCTACTACAAGTACGAGGGCGGCAGCCCGTCGGGCTCGCACAAGCCCAACACGGCGGCCCCCCAGGCGTACTACAACGCGCGGGAGGGCGTCCGGAGGCTGACCACCGAGACCGGTGCGGGCCAGTGGGGCTCCGCCCTGGCGTTCGCCTGCGTACAGTACGGCCTGGCCTGCGAGATCTGGATGGTCAGGGCGTCGTACGAGCAGAAGCCGTACCGCCGCACGCTGATGAAGATCTACGGCGCGACCCTGCACGCCAGCCCGTCGGCGGTGACCACGGCGGGCAGCAGGATCCTGGCGCAGGATCCCCACTGCACGGGGTCGCTGGGCATCGCGATCAGCGAGGCGGTCGAGGTCGCCGGGCAGCACGACGACACGCGCTACGCCCTCGGCTCGGTGCTCAATCACGTCCTGCTGCACCAGACCGTGATCGGCGAGGAGGCGCTGGAGCAACTGGCCGTCCTCGGCGAGACGCCGGACGTGGTGATCGGCTGCACCGGCGGCGGCTCCAACTTCGCCGGGCTGGCCTTCCCGTTCCTGCGCGAGAAGCTGGCGGGGCGCATGAACCCCGTGCTGCGAAGTGTCGAGCCCGCCGCCTGCCCGTCCCTGACCCGCGGAGCCTACGCGTACGACTTCGGCGACACGGCGGGGTTCACGCCGCTGATGAAGATGCACACGCTGGGGCATACGTTCGTGCCCGACCCGATCCACGCCGGCGGGCTGCGCTACCACGGCATGTCGCCGTTGCTTTCGCACGTCTACGCGCTGGGCCTGGTGGAGGCCGTGGCCGTCACACAGACCGAGTGCTTCGACGCGGGGATCCGCTTCGCCAGGAGCGAAGGGATCGTGCCGGCTCCCGAGCCCGCGCACGCGGTGGCCGCGACGATCGCGGAGGCGTTGCGGTGCGCCGAGTCGGGCGAAGAGAAGGTCATCGTGATGTCCCTGTGCGGGCACGGCCACTTCGACCTGCCCGCCTACGAGAGCCGGCTCGCCGACCGCCTGGAGGATTTCACCCTCCCGCAGGAGCGGATCGACGCGGCCCTCGCGCACCTGCCCGCCGTCTGATGGGGCGCATGCCCGCTGATATCCGTTTCGTCCCTTGACCGGCGGGTACGGCTGCGCCACGCGCCGTCATACCGACTGGAGCACTCATGTCAAACGGCTGAAATGCGCGGTATCAGCTCCATACGATTCTGGAACACCATCCGCTCTCTCCGGAGAATTCGTTGAACCGGAACTGCGTCATCAAGGACCCCGCCCCGGGTAACCGGGCGCAGTGGCGCCGCAGCAGCGCCGCGTCCGCGCACGAGCGGCTGGCTTTCCTGAACGAGGCGAGCCGGCGGATCGGCAGCACGCTCGACTTATCCGAGACGAGCCGCGAACTCGTCGACGTGGCGGTCCCCCGCTTCGCCGACGCGGCGGCCGTCATGGTGCAGGACCGCCTCACGGCGGACGGCGAACTGTCGTCCCGGCCGGTGGACGGGAGCACCCTCGTACGCCGGGTCGCCGTGGCGGTGGCCGGCGCCGATCCGGACGCCTGGATGAAGGCCTTCCCCGTCGGCGAGGCGACGGTCTACCCGGCGATCCTTCCGCAGGCCCAGTGCATGGCCGGCAGCAAACCGCTGATGTATCCCGCGCTCGACAAGGAAAGCGCCCGGCTGATCGGCGCCAGCCTGGACCGGGAGGAGGCGGTCGCCTCGCTCCTGACCGACTCCTCGTTCCTCGCGGTGCCCCTGCGGGCGCGAGGGCGGGTGCTGGGCTGCGCGGTCTTCATCAGGCACCCGGGCAGCCTGGCGTTCGAGGAGCAGGACGTGGTGGTGGCCGAGGATCTGGCCGCCCGCACCGCCCTGTGCATCGACAACGCCCGGCTCTACACCAGGGAGCGCAGGACCGCGCTGACCCTGCAGAGCAGCCTGCTGCCCGTCGAACTGCCGCAGGCGCTCGGCATGGACATCGCCTCGCGCTATCTGCCGGCCAGCGACCTGATGGGTGTCGGGGGCGACTGGTACGACGTGATCGCCCTGCCCGGGTGCCGTACCGCCCTGGTGGTGGGCGACGTCATGGGCCACGGAACCAGGGCCGCGGCGACCATGGGCCAGCTCCGCACGGCCGCGCGGACGCTCGCGAGCCTCGACCTGCCGCCCGACGAGGTGCTGTTCCGGCTCAACCTGATGAGTCAGGACCTCGACCCGAGCCAGATCGCCACGTGCATCTACGCCGTCTACGACCCGGTCACGCGCAACTGCGCGCTCGCCCGTGCCGGGCACGTGCCGCCGATCCTGCTGCACCCCGACCGGTCGACCGAGATCATCGAGCTGCCCTCGGGCCTGCCTCTCGGCATCGGGAGCGACCCGCTGGAGTCGCGCGAGATGGTCCTGCCGGCCGGGAGCGTGCTCGCCCTCTACACCGACGGCCTCGTGGAGAGCAGGGAGCGGGACCTGGACGCGGGGATCATGGGGCTGCGCCGCCTGCTCGCCGGTCCGATCGAGGACCTGGAGGACATGTCCGACGCGATCATCAGCAGCCAGCGGGCGGGCCACGAGCGTGACGACATCGCCCTGATGGTGGCCAGGGTGCGCGATCTCGACCCGGACGAGGTGGCGACCTGCCCGTTGCCGTCCGATCCGCGGTTCGTCTCGCACGCCCGCCGTTTCGTCCGCGGCACCCTGCAGAGGTGGGGGCTGAGCCCCCTGGTGGACAGCACCCAGCTCATCGTGAGCGAACTGGTCACCAACGCGCTCAAACACGGCTGGCCGCCGATCGAGCTGCGCATGCTGCGCGGCCGCACGCTGGTGGTCGAGGTCGTCGACGGCTCCCCCGCCGCTCCCGCCCCGCGCACGGCCGCCCCCGACGAGGACACCGGCCGCGGTCTCCAGCTGATCAAGCGGTTCGCCTACCGCTGGGGCACCCGGCCCACCCCGTACGGGAAGATCGTCTGGGTCGAGCAGCACCTCCCTTGACCCGGGGGTTCACTCCCCTTAGAGCGTGTATGACTGATCGTTGAGAAGAGTTACGGTCGAATGGGGAGTTCGTGGCGAGGAGGGGACATGATCGACATCCGTGACGCGTACCGCAGGGCGCTGGACGGTTTCGGGGACCGCCTCCATCTCGTCCGCCGCGGACAGTGGGAGCTGCCGACCCCTTGTATCGACTGGGACGTCCGGGGGCTCGTCAACCACGTCGTGGCCGAGAACCTGTGGGCCCCCGAGCTGCTGTCCGGCCGTACGGTGGCCGAGGTGGGGGACGCCTTCGAGGGCGACGTACTCGGCGACGACCCGCTGAAGGCGTTCGAGGCCTCCGCGCAGGGCGCCGTCCAGGCGGTGTACGCCGAGGGCGCCCTCACCAGCGTGACCCACCTGTCCTTCGGCGACGTACCGGGCGAGGAGTACATCACCGAGCTGTTCGCGGACGCGCTGATCCACACCTGGGACCTGGCACGTGCCATCGGCGGGCCGGAACGGCTCGACCCCGAGCTCGTCGCCTCCTGCTCGGAATGGTTCGAGAAGGCGCGGGAGGACTACCGCGAGGCGGGGGTGATCGGGGATGAGCGGGGCGTCCCGGCCGGCGCCGACCAGCAGACTCACTTGCTCACCGCCTGGGGCAGGAACCCATAGGTCCTGCCCCGGGGACCGCCGCACGGTCCTCGCAGGGCTAACGCCCTGTGGGCCGCCTGCCGTGGTTGGCCTTCTTCTTCTTGCGTGCCTTCGACTTGCGTGCGCGCCTGCCCATCACGACCGCCTTCCGTCGAGTACGGCTTTCGCCCACTGTCCTCCCCCGGACCCCGAGCGGCAAGGGGCAGACCCCCAACTCAACACGTCTCCACGTTCGTGGGGCATAATTTGTTTGAATCTGTTGACAGGAGTGGTGAATGCTGGCCCAGCAACGGCAGCAGGCGATCCTGGAGAGGGTACGCAGAACCGGCGGGGTGCGCGTCGCGCAGCTCGTACGCGACCTCGGGGTCTCGGACATGACCATTCGCCGCGACCTTGAGGTCCTCGCGGAGCGCGGCCTGATCGTCAAGGTGCACGGCGGGGCGACCGCCACCGGCGCCGGCTCGACGGAGGAGCCGGGCTTCGCGGCGAAGTCCGTGCGGCAGCAGGCCGAGAAGGAGGCCATCGCCCGCCGGGCCGCCATGCTCGTACGGCCCGGCAGCTCCGTCGCCCTGTCGGCCGGGACCACGACCTGGACACTGGCCCATCACCTGGTGGACGTGCCCGAGCTGACCGTCATCACCAACTCCGTTCAGGTGGCCGACGTCTTCCACCGGGCGGGACGGCCCGACCAGACCGTGGTGCTGGTGGGAGGCGTGCGTACGCCCTCCGACGCGTTGGTCGGCCCGGTAGCCGTGGCGGCCGTCCGCTCCCTGAACGTCGACACGCTCATGCTCGGCGTGCACGGCATGAGCGTCCGGGCCGGTTACACCACGCCGAACCTGCTGGAGGCGGAGACCGACCGCGCCCTCGTCGCGGCCGCCCAGCAGCTCGTGGTCCTGGCCGATCACACCAAGTGGGGGACGATCGGCATCAGCACGATCGCCGCCCTCGATGAGGCCGGCGTGGTCGTGAGCGACGTCGGCCTGCCGGAGGAGGCGCGCACCGCGCTGTCGGAGCACGCCGGCGAGCTCCTCCTCGCCGATCCCTCCGGGGAGACCGAGCTGGAGACCCCGCTGGAGACCGCACTGTGACGCCGGACCTCTGGAGCGAGCCCGCTGCGCCCCCGGACGTCTCGAAGCCCGCCGCGACCCGGGACACCGCACCGTGAAACTGGAGACCGCTCTGTGAAGCGCACCATCACCCATCTCGCCGACGGCCGTGAGCTGATCTACTTCGACCGGCGCGACGACGCCGACCACAGCGCCATCGACCCCCGGGACCTGCCGCCGCGCCCGCTCGCCTCCGAACTGCGCTACGACCCCCTGATGGACGAGTGGGTGGCCGTGGCCCGGCACCGCCAGACGCGCACCCACTTGCCGTCCGCCGACGAGTGCCCGCTCTGCCCGGGCCATCCCGGCTCGGAGATCCCCTCGCCCTACGAAGTGGCGGTGTTCGAGAACCGCTTCCCGTCGTTCAGCTTCAACACCGGTGCGTACGAGCAGGTGGGCGGGCTGAGCGAGGTGCGGCCGGGGATCGGGCGCTGTGAGGTCGTCTGCTTCACCTCCGACCACAACGCGTCGTTCAGCTCGCTCAGCGACGAGCAGGCCGAGCTGGTCGTCGAGGCGTGGGCCGACCGCACGGCCGAGCTGTCCTCGCTGCCCGGTGTGGAGCAGGTCTTCTGCTTCGAGAACCGCGGCGCCGAGATCGGCATCACGCTGCCGCACCCCCACGGACAGATCTACGCCTATCCGTACGTCACGCCGCGTACGCGGCAGATGCTGGACGCCGCCGGCCGCCATCAGGGCGGCAACCTGTTCGCGGACGTCCTGGCCGCCGAGCGGAAGGGCCCCCGGGTGGTGGCCGCCAACGAGCACTGGACGGCCTTCGTCCCGGCCGCCGCGCGCTACCCGTTCGAGGTGCACGTCTACCCGCACCGTCAGGTGCCCGACATCCCTGCGCTGTCCCCGGAGGAACGGGCCGCCTTCGCGCCGCTCTACACCGAGGTGCTGCGCCGCCTCGACGGGCTGTTCGGCGTCGTCATGCCGTACGTCGCGGCCTGGCACCAGGCCCCGGTCACCTACCGGCGCGACCTCGCCTACCTTCACCTGCAGCTTTTCACGATCCGGCGCGCGCCGGACAAGCTGAAGTATCTGGCCGGATCGGAGTCGGCCATGGGCGCGTTCGTCAACGATGTGCTGCCCGAGGAGGCCGCCCGGATGCTTCGAGAGGCGATAACGGCTTGATCTCCGGTTGGTTGCGACTTTGGTGGCAGCCACGGTTTCTTTACCACTAGTATCCCTGACACCGGCCGTCACAACCGGTACGCCTAATCCCGGGCGCCCTGCCCGGGAGCCGGGGACCCAATCACGCACCTGGGGTCAAGGCAGTAGCCTGCCCGGGCTTCTCCAGCCCGAACCCGTCAGCTAACCCGGTCGGCAGATGGAGAGGAGTGGGCTCTGCCCCGCGCGTTCCCCCTGGCTGTCGGCGTGCTCGCCTCCGCCGTCCTCGTGTTCGGCACGGCCGCGCCCGGCGCCGCCGACCCCAAGCCGACGGAGAAGCAGCTCAAGCAGGAGCTGTCGGACCTGCGGAAGAAGGTCGACCGGCTGATCGGCGACTACAACGCCAAACGCGTCGCCCTCGCCAAGGCCCGCGTGGAGGAGAAGGCGGCACGCGGCCGGCTGGCCAAGGCCGAGGCCGACTACGAAGCCGCCAGCGACGCCGTACGGCAACTCGCCGGGCTGCGCTATCAGACCGAGAGCGCGATGGTGCTGCCCGACATGAACACTGCGGCCCTGAACTACCAGCTCAAAGAGGAACAGGCCGCCAGGCTCGCGCGCTTCGACCAGGTCCGCGGCGAACGGCAGCAGGCCGCGGACGCCGCCAAGACGCTGACCGGACACCTGAAGACGCAGGCGGCCGAGGTCGCCGGACAGCGCGAGGACGCCGAGGATCTCATCGACGAGATCAAGGACAAGCTCGACGCGCTGATCCCGATCGCGCCGGGAAAGCGCGCGGGCGGGTCGTGGGCGCCGGAACTGCCCAGTGGCTCCGACAACATCACGCCCCGGATGCAGTTCATGCGCACCGAGGTCGGGCAGCACTTCGCCCTGCGGTTCCCGATCGGCTGCTACCGCGCGGAGAACAGCGGCGAGCACCCCCTCGGGCGCGCATGCGATTTCATGATGAGCTCGGGCGGCGCCATGCCCTCACCCGAGATGAAGGCGCTCGGCGACAGCCTGGCCGCCTGGGCCATCAAGAACGGGCCGAAACTGGGCGTGATGTACGTGATCTGGCAGCAGCGCATCTACAACCTCGGCCGTCCGGGCTGGCGGACCATGTCCGATCGCGGCGGAATCACCGCCAACCACTACGACCACGTACACATCTCGATGTACTAGAAGGCGTGCCTATTCCGTCTGATGTGGTATCCGCATCAGTGGCATAGGCGTTCTCACAGGTCAGGCGCGGCCTTCGGCGTGAACGTAGGGGCCTGGTGATGCCTTGACTGTTGAGCTTCTGACCTTGCGCGCGTCGACGACGCCTACGTCCGCAAGTACGGGAGCCTCGCGAGTGGCGCCACCGGCGACCGCGTGCGACAGGCCACCATCCGCATCGACCCGTTCGCCGAACTGGTGGCCGCGCCGGTACCACCACCGCCGTCAACGAATGACCCTCCCGGTCCCGTTCGTGCGGTACCGGGACCGCCCCGGGAAGGACGCGTCATGCTCGCGTGGTGTCGCGAGCATCGATCCGTACCGGACTTGCGTGTCCGGTACGATGAAGGTTAACCGGACACAGAGGTCCGGATAGATGAGAGGGTTTGCTCGTGACATTTGCACGCATCAGTGACGCCATCCGCGACGTGGCGTTCGAGCCTCGACTTGACCTTCACGAGGCTCTGGACAAGTACTACGCCCCCGACTACATCCACCGCGGCGACGGACGTGTGCTAGACCGCGCCGGGTTCGCGGACATGGTCGCCGGCATCCGCAGTCGAGTCGTTGAGGGTACGGTGACCGTGCTCGACGAGTTGTACGACGGTTCGCGCTATGCCGAGCGGCACCGCTACACGATGACCTTGACCGACGGGACGATCATCAACCGGGAGATCTACTTTTTCGCGACATTGGCCGAGGACGGTCGCTTCCGCCAGGTGGACGAGGCCGGCTTCGACGTCCGCTGAAAGGAACCCGAGATGCCCGAACCCATCCGACCATGACGGTGAACGTGCCCCGGCGCGCGGACGCGCTGCGCAACCACGAGCGGGTCGTCGCGGCAGCCCGCGAACTGTTCGCAGAGCACGGCCTTGACGTCACGGTGCCCCAGGTGGCCGAGCGGGCTGGGGTCGGGCGGGCGACGGTCTACCGCAGCTTCCCCAGCAAGGAGGAGCTGGTGCTCGCGATAGCGCGGGAGAACTTCCGCTCGCTGGAGGACCGTACGCTGGCCGCTCTCGCCGCCGACGACGCCTACCGCGGATTCGCCGACTATGTGCCGGATCTGCTCGATCGTCTCGCCCGCGACCGCGGCCTCGCGGCGGCGTTCTTCGAGGCCCACCTGGTGCCTGCCGCGAAACTTGTCGACCTGATCGGCCGGCTGGTCGAGGCGGCGAAGGTATCGGGCCTGATCCGCCAGGACGTCGGCGTCCTCGACGTCCGTGTCGTTCTGTGCGGCGTGGTCCGCCAGCTCATCGTGCTGGACGAACGTGACCCGGCTGTCTGGCGCCGCTACGCGGACATCATCCTCGCCGCCTTCCGTCCCTGACCACGGCCTACGGCTCTGTAACGAATGCTCCGCAACCTTCACCCCGACACCTGAAGCTCGCAGAGGCCAGCATTCGCACAGCTTGATAAAGCCACTCCGCCAGGAGTCCGCAAGCCGTCCACCTGCATGTTCGATCCCGCCAGGTCGGGTCAGGGCACATCGAGGGCGTCTGTGTGCGTGCGGTGCGGCTTAGCCTGTCCGCATGCGACGCTTCAACGACGAAGACCTCACAGGCGCGGAGTTCCGCGAGTGCGACCTGAGTAGGGCGCGGCTGGTCGGTGTGGTCATGCAGGACGTTGAGATCGACGGTTTGGTCACGAACCTGGTGGTCAACGGCGTGGAGGTGATGCCGTACGTCGAGGCGGAGCTCGACCGCCGGCACCCGGTGCGGCTGCTGATCCGTTCCGACGAACCGGCCGACCTGCGCGAGGCCTGGCGACAGCTGCGGAAGGCGTGGGCGACGACTACCGAGCGGGCCGGGTCGATGGCCGAGGGCAGCGAGGATCTCGGCGTCGACGGCGAGTGGTCGATGGTCGAGACTCTGCGTCACCTCGTCTTCGTGCACGACTCGTGGTTTCGGCGCTGCGTGCTCGGGCTGACCGAGCCGTTCACGGCGATGGGACTGGCATCTCCGTTCGTGCCGGATCAGGAGGGGCTGGGGCTGGACAGGTCCGCCCGGCCGAGTCTCGGCGAAGTGTTGAGCGTGCGCGATCGGCAGGCGTCGGAGATTGAGGCGTGGCTGGCCGAGGTCACACCCGAGCAGCTCGCGAAGCCCGCCCCGGTGCCGGACGACGACAGATGGCCCCCGTATGCCAAGGGCCGGCGCGTGCGGCAATGCCTCGGCACCGTGCTCAACGAGGAATGGGAACACCACGGTTTCTGCGTGCGCGACCTGGACAAGCTGTCGCGTCGGGCGGCTCCGTAGGTGTGGTGATGAGGGATCTTCGCCAAGGGCGGGGGTCAGAGCCCGTAGTCGGCGAAGAGGTTCGTCGTCGGCCAGGGACTGACGGCGTCCGCCGCCTGGTGGAGCAGGAGGTCGATGTCGCCGTAGCCGAGGCCCGAGGGGTCGTCGCGCTGGTTGAAGAGCACCACCCAGCTCAGCCCGTCCCACCGCCGGACCATGAGCGTGGAGGTGCCCGGGAGCGAGCCGTCGTGCCAGGTGTTGAGGCCGCCGGTGACCGGGCGGACGAGCCAGCCGAGCCCGTAGTACCAGCCGTCGGGGTTCACGATGTCGGGCTGGGCGAACGCCTGCGCGATGCTCGACGAGGTGAGCAGGCCGGGAGCGTCGAAGATCGTGGTGAACTTCGCCATGTCGACGGCCGAGGAGAGCCAGCCCCCGTGCGCCGCCATGTTCTCCAGGTTGAAGGCGCCGTACTGGAAGGGCACGAGGTCTCCGGAGGAGTCGAGCACGGTCGTCCCGGTGTACTGCGAGGAGTAGGTCACCTCCGTCGGCTGCCGCAGGCTCTGCGCCGTGCGGCCGAGGACCATGCGCTGGATCCCCACCGGGGAGAGCACGTTCTGGCGGACGTACGTGTCGTAGGGGAGGCCGGTGACCTCCTCGATGACCTTGCCGAGCAGCATGTAGCCGTAGTTCGAGTAGGCGTAGTGCGTGCCGGGGTCGTCGTCGAGCTCGAACTGCGACGTGTAGTCCATGATGTTCGCCTGCGTCACCGGCAGCGGCACCTGGAGCCCGTCCCTGATCGCGAGGTCCCGGAACATCGGATCGAACGACCTGTCGGAGTCCCAGCCGCCGACGTGCTGGAGCAGGTGGAGCACGGTGACGTCGCCGAGGTCGGAGTCGGCGGCGGTGCTGAGCCCCAGCATGGGCGCCACTTGGGCGGACAGGCTGAGACTGCCGTCCTGGACGAGCTTCATGATCGCCGTGGCGGTGACCGGCTTGCTCATGCTCGCCAGACGGAACAGCGAGGTCGGCCCGGCCTGCGGGCTGGTGTTCTCCGTCCAGTTGTAGCCGCGCGCCAGCACCAGCCTGCCCTGGCACACCACGGCCAGCGACGCGTACGGGATGGCACGGGCCTGCATGAAGCTCTTGAGCGTGTCGTCGAACGGCTGCAGCGCCGGAGCGCTCTGCCCGGTAATGGTCCATGTGCGGGTCCCCGCGGCCGCGGGACGGGCCTGTACGGCGGTCACCCCCGCCGCGACACCGGCGAGCAGCCGGAGCGAGTCTCTACGGGTCAACATGACAAATTTCCCCCGATCTTGGTCAAAAGACGACGAGGGATGATCATAAGGTCACGAGTTGATCTCTGTCAGGAAATCTCACGCAGTCGAATTGCGAGGATCACGGGCGGCGGCCGGCGCAGCCTGCCACTCGCCGGGAGAAGGGCGGATCGGGTTATCGTCCTTCCATGACGAGTGACCTCGTGATCAGGCCCGCCCCGTGATGGATGGCTTCGTCCGGATCTGGTGCCTGCGCCATGCCGAATCGGAGAACGTCACGGCCGGTGTCGCCGGGGCCGTTCCCGCCGCGCCTCTGACGGGACGCGGGCGCGAGCAGGCGGCCGGGGCAGCCGGAATCCTCACCGGCGAGCCCATCGCCGGAATCTATTGCAGCACGGCGCTACGCGCCCGGCAGACCGCGGAGTTCCTCGCCCCCTCGCCGGATGTCACCATTGTCGGAATGCCCGAGTTGGCCGAGGTCGGCATCGGCAGGTACGAGGGGACGACCGACCCTGCCGTCCACCGGCTGACCGCGGACGTGCTGCGCGCCTGGGTCGTGGACCATGACCTTGAGCGGAAGGTCGCCGACGGTGAAACGGGTCGTGAGGTGGTCGCCCGGATGACCGCGGCGTTAGGGGTGATCACACGAGCGCATCGAGGAGAGACCGTCGCGGTCGTCGGTCACGTCGCCAGCCTTACCGCGGCGCTGGCGGCGCTGTGCCGCCTTGGAGCGGACGTCTGGGGGGCTCCATTACCGCACGCCACACCCTTCGCCGTGGACTTCGACGGCGAAGACTGGCACTGTCCTTCCTGGCCGGGGGCGCGGCCGCGGTGGACGATGGACCCGTTCAGGTGACGACGACGTGAGATTCGAAGACCTGCCGGCCGTCCGTACGGACGGCAGTGACATGCGAGGCGAATTCAGGATCGAGGAGTCAGGCCGTGGCTGAGCTCGTAGCGGACGTGTTCGTGTCGATGGACGGCTTCGCCGCCGGTGTGGACGTGGGGCCCTTCTTCGGCTACGCGGGTCCCGGCCTCGACGCCTGGATCCGCGAGGCCACCGAGCAGCCGCAGCTGATGCTCATGGGGCGCGTCACCTATGAGGCGCTGGCGGCCATCTCGTCCGCGGCCGCGGACGAGGCGAGCACCCGGATGAACGACCTGCCCAAGGCCGTCTTCTCCAACACCCTGCGAGAGCCGCTCGCGTGGAAGAACACCCGGCTCGTACGCGGCGACCTCGCCGAGCGGATCACGGCGCTCAAGCAGGAGTCGGACGTGCCGCTGCGCTCGATCGGCAGCCTCACGCTGGTGAGAAGCCTGATGGAGCTCGGGCTGGTCGACCGGTTCCGGGTGATGGTCTTCCCCCTGACGCTGGGCGGCGACGGCCGGGAGCCCGCCTACGCCGGATACCCCCGGACCGGGCTGGAACTGACCGGCACCAGGGTTTTCGACTCGCGCGTCGTCCTGCTCGAATACCGACCGGCGAGCTTCAAATGACATGACTCCGCACCGCGACTCGGGCAGGATGCCGGGATGACCGACACACGTATCGATCCCCCTGTCACCGCGGGCGAGCGCGCGATGCTGCGCGCCTGGCTCGACTACCACCGCCAGACCCTCGCGGCGAAGTGTGCGGGCCTCACGGAGGAGCAGTTGCGGCTGCGCTCGGTGCCGCCCTCCAGCATGTCGCTGCTCGGCCTCGTACGGCACATGGCCGACGTCGAGCGCGCCTGGTTCCGGCGCCGGCTGAACGGCGAGGACCTCGGCGGCATCTACTACAGCGACGACGACCCGGACGGCGAGTTCGACAACGTGGACACCGCCTCCGCCGAGGAGGCCTTCGCGACCTGGCACGCGGAGATCGAGCACGCGCGGGCGGCCGAGGAGGCCTGCGCCGACCTGGACGCGACGACGAAGACGGACCGCCAGGGAGTGCACTACTCGCTGCGCTGGATCATGTGCCACATGGTCGAGGAGTACGCCCGCCACAACGGCCACGCCGATCTGCTGCGCGAGCGCATCGACGGCGTGACCGGCGAATAGCCCCCGGCCCGACGGGGCTCAGCCGGACAGACGGACCGGGTTGACGAGGTCGGCGTAGATGAGAAGGCCGCCCATGACGACCAGCAGGGCCGCCATGACGTACGTCAGCGGGAGCGCCTTGGCCACGTCCACGTGACCGGGGACGGGCCGGCGGCGCACCCGTGCGAAGACCCGCTTGACGCCCTCCCACAGTCCGCCGGCGATGTGACCGCCGTCCAGCGGCAGCAGCGGGATCAGGTTGAACATGCCCACCGCGAGGTTCAGCGCGGCCAGCAGGTTGATGAAGATCTGGATCTTGTTTTCGACCGGGAGGTCCGAGGCGGCGATCTCGCCGCCGATGCGACCCGCCCCGACGATGCCGATCGGCCCGTTGGGGTCGCGCTTCTCGCCCGAGAACGCGGCGTTCCACACGCCGACCATCTTCTTGGGGATGTTGACCATCGCGACGGCGGTGCGCTCGGTCAGGTCCCACATCTGCCCGACGACGTAGCCGGGGCCCTTCTTCTCGACGACGGTGGCCGGGCTCACGCCCAGGAAGCCGACGTTCTTGTCGATCTTGTCGGGGTCGGTCAGCGAGGGCATGTCCTGCGCGATCAGGTCGACGCTCACGTCGGTGCGCTGCCCGCCCCGCTCGATGCCGAGCGTGGTCACCCCCGCTCCGCGCTCCCGGATCAGCCGCTGAGCGTTCTCCCAGTCCTTCACCGGCGTGCCGCCGATGGCGACGATGTGGTCGCCGGGCCGCAGACCGGCCTTGGCGGCGGGCGTCAGTGGGTCGCTGTCCCGGCAGTCGCGGTGCTCCGCCTCGGCGGCGGGGATGGCGCACTTGGACACCGAGGACACGACCGGCGTCAGCTCGCGGACGCCGAAGCCCATCATCACGACCGCGAACAGCACGAACGCGAGCACGAAGTTCATCGCCGGGCCGCCGGTCATGATGATGACCTTCTGCCACCAGGGCTTGCGGTAGAAGACCCGGCCCTCGTCGCCCGGCCGGATCTCCTCCGAGGCGACCGCACGCGCGTTCTCGATGAGGCCCTGCCACGGGCCGGTGGAGACGCTGCGCAGCCTGCCCGGCTCGTCGGAGGCCCGCGGGGGAAGCATGCCGATCATGCGGATGTAGCCGCCGAGCGGGACCCACTTCACGCCGTACTCGGTCTCGCCCCGCCTGCGTGACCACATCGTGGGCCCGAAGCCGACCATGTATTGGGTCACGCGGACGCCGAAGAGCTTGGCGGGCACGAGGTGCCCGATCTCATGCAGCGCGATCGAGACCAGCAGACCGACGAAGAGGATCCCGAATCCGGCCACGAAGAGCCAGCTCATCAGCGCGTACCCCCGAGGTGGAGAAAGTGCCCTGGCAGACGAAGCACCTTTCGAGCGTAGCCCACCCGCGTGAGCGCGAAGGCTTTTCCGGCGTGGCTTCGGCTTGCCCATGTGTGACCGATTGGGGACACTTCGTTGACAGTACGCAATTGGTCGATCACCCTTTGAGAGACGTCCAGTGAGGAGAACCTTGATCCGGATCCTGGTGGCCGAACACCTTCCGTTGGTACGGCGAGGCCTGGTCGCGTCCCTCGACGGGGAGGACGACCTGCGGGTGGTCGCGGACGTCGGGTCGGGCGAGGACATCGTGCCGGCGGCTCTGGAGCTGCGGCCGGACGCCGCGGTCATCGACGCGGACCTGCCCGGGGTGGACGGGCTCACCGCGGCCGCGCGGCTGGGAGAAAAGGCGCCACGCTGCCGGGTGATGCTGCTTTCGGCGCAGCCCAGCCCGGGTCACTTCAAGCGGGCCTTCGCGGCGGGCGTCCTCGGCTATCTGAGCATCGAGGTGGCCCCCGAGCATCTCGCGGACGGCATCCGTCGGATGGCGACCGGGCGCCGGGTCGTCGACTCCGAGCTGGCGGTGGCCGCGCTGGAGGCCGCCGACTGCCCGCTGACGCCGCGGGAGCACGAGGTGCTGCGGCTCGCGGCGGGGGGCGGGCGCTCGAAGGACATCGCCGCCGAGCTGGGCCTGTCCGTCGGCACCGTGCGCAACCACCTGTCGCGCATCCTCGTCAAGACGGGAGCGCGCAACCGCGTCGACGCCGTGAGAATCGCCACCGACTCCGGCTGGCTGTAGGAAGTCAGGGCCGCCAGATCAGGACGAGCGCGCAGTCGTCGTTGTGGCCGGAGGACATCGACTGGACGAGCTGCCGGGCCTTGTCGCGGAATCCCGACGGCAGCAGCCGCTCGGCCTCGCCCAGCAGCCGGTCGAGCCCGGCGTCGATGTCCCGGCCGGGCTGCTCGATCAGCCCGTCGGTGAAAAGCATGAGCGCGTCGCCCTTGCGCAGCACCCCGCTGTCGGTCTCGCAGGCCAGGTCGGGCACCACGCCGAGCACGACGCCCTTCGCCGTGGAGACCCGCCATGTGCCCGACCCGGCGTCGAACCGGACCACGGGCGGGTGCCCGGCGGAGGTGATGGTGTACTCCCCCGTGGAAAGGTCGAGCTCCAGGTGGACGGCGGTGACGAATCCCTCGTCGCCGAGCTGGCGGTGCAGGTAGGAGTTGCACGCGGCCAGGAAGTCGTCCACCGAGCCGAGCAGGCCGCCGAAGGTGCCCGACAGCATGAGCGCGCGGGTTCCCGCGTCCACGCCCTTGCCGGAGACGTCGACGACCGCCACCCGGACCCGGTCGCCCTCCCTCATCGAGACGACGAAGTCGCCGCCGAACGACGATCCCCCGGCCTGCTTCAGCACCACCTTGCCGCCCCAGTCCTTGGGCAGCGGCGGCAGCTCGCTCTGCCGCTTGAGCCTGTCGCGCAGCTCCAGCAGCATCGCGTCGCCGCGCAGGCCCTGGACGCCGAGCTTGCCCCGCGTCCGCGCCATCATCCAGGCCAGCACGGCGGTGAAGGCCATCGTGATCAGCAGGCCGGGGCCGACGCTGGGCACTTCCCTGATCGGTCCCATGTACGCCAGGGCTGCGACGACCACGCACAGCAGGATCGTGAGGCTGCGCAGCCGGAGCTGGAGGCCGCCGATCAGCGTGAACAGGATCAGCAGCGAGGGCGAGAACCAGTACGCCGACACCTCCGCGTCGAGCACGCCGATCACGACGGTGAGCATGACGAGAGCGATGAGGAGGTACCGGTCCTTCGACCACACCTTCCTCACGAAACGGACCGACGGCACCAGGAGCGGCACGCGCGCCAGGAGTGCACGCAGCCGAGGAGGGATCAGCGGCGCCGGACGGGAAGTCATGATGGCCTCGACTGTATCCGGACATCCCAGATGGCGGCACCTGCTTGACCAACGTCTAGATCATGCGGCACGGATATTGGGTCGCCCCACCCCGCGGCCCGCTTCTACGGTGATTCGATGAGCATCACCGTACGCCCCCTCGGGGACTCCGAGTGGCCGGCCTTCGTCGCCGTCGACTACGAGGCGTTCAGCGCCACCTATCCCCTGGAGATGGCCGACCGCTGGCGCGAGGTCGTGGAGCTCGACCGCCTGCTGACCGCCTTCGACGGCGACCTGATGGTCGGCGGCGCCGGCGCGCTGTCCTTCGAGATGACGGTGCCCGGCGGACCGATCCCGGTGGCCGGCGTCACGTCGGTGGGCGTGCTCCCCTCGCATCGCCGCCGCGGCGTGCTGACCGCGCTGATGACCCGGCAGCTGCACGGCCTGCACGAGGACGGGCGTGAGGCCGTCGCCGCGCTCTACGCCAGTCAGGCGGGCATCTACGGGCGCTTCGGGTACGGCAGGGCCGCCGACACCCTGTCCTTCCGCATCCCCACCCACGGCTCGGCCTTCACGCGCTCGGCCCCCGCCGACCCGGCGCTGCGCCTGCGCGTGGCCGCCCCCGCCGACGCGCTGCCCGGCCTTCGGCGGGTCTACGACGCCGTACGGCCCGGCCGTCCCGGCATGTACGCGAGGTCCGACGGGTTCTGGAAGACCGAGATCATTCCGGACACCGAGCACGACCGGGGCGGGATGGGCCCGCTGCGCTGCCTGATCGCGGAGGACGCGACGGGGGTGCGCGGCTACGCGCTGTTCCGGGCGAAGGCCGGCTGGAACGAGCACGGCGTGCCGGACGGGGAGGTCCGGCTCCTGGAGCTGATGGCCTCCGATCCCGCCGCGTACGCGCTGGTCTGGCGCGGCGTCCTCGACCGGGACCTGTGCTCGGTCGTCCACGCCGGGCGGCGGCCGGTGGACGACCCGATCATGCACCTGCTGGCCGAGCCCCGCCAGCTCAACGCGGTCTGGCTCGACGACCTGTGGATCCGCCTGGTGGATGTGGACCGGGCCCTGGCCGCCCGCGCGTACGCGGCTCCGGCCGACCTGGTGCTGGAGATCGAGGACGAGGTCTGCCCGTGGAACGCCGGCCGCCTCCGCCTGGTCACCGGCAAGGCGTCCTGCGAACCGACCGGCGCGCCCCCCGACCTCACGCTGCCGGTCGACGTGCTGGGCGCGGCCTACCTCGGCGGGCGGCCCCTGCGGGCGGCGGCGGACGCCGGGCTGGTGCGGGAGCACCGGCCGGGGGCGCTGCGCGAGCTGTCGGCCGCGATGGCGTGGGACCCGGCCCCCTGGGGCTGCCGGGTGTTCTGACCCGCGCCCCGGGCGTCCGGACCGCGTAGGCTTCGGGGCATGGCGCTGCAGAGTTTGCAGATCACCGCGATCACGGCCATGCGGGCCCGCGACGTGTCCCGGCCGACGGCCGAGCAGCAGGAGGCCGCCGACCAGCGGCCGCTGCGCGACGAGACGCCCCGGCGGGAGCCCCGCCGGGGCCGGGACAGGGACAGGGACACCCGCTAGAGGCAGCTCAGGCAGGCAGCGGCGGCAGTTCGCCGGTGGTCTCGAAGTCGGCGAGCTGGCGGATCCGCCGGGCGTGCCGTTCGGCCCCGGAGAACGGCGTGGCCAGGAAGAGCCCGACGAACCCGGCGGCCTCCTCAGGCGTGTGCTGCCGGGCGCCCAGGCTGATCACGTTGGCGTCGTTGTGCTCGCGGGCCAGCTTCGCCGTTTCCTCGTTCCAGGCGAGGGCCGCGCGCACCCCCCGCACCTTGTTGGCGGCGATCTGCTCGCCGTTCCCCGAGCCGCCGATCACGACCCCGAGGCTGCCCGCGTCGCCGGCCACGCCCTGCGCGGCCCGCAGCACGAACGGCGGGTAGTCGTCCTCCGCGTCGTAGACGTGGGGACCGCAGTCCTCCACCTCGTGGCCCTGCTCCTTCAGCCAGGAGACCAGGTGATTCTTCAGCTCGTAGCCGGCATGGTCGGCACCGATGTAGACACGCACGACATGAGTTTCCCAGAAGGACCCTGGCGGAGACGACCCCGGGCTCCATTAAAGTAATAGCCAAGACGGGCTTCCGTCCCTTACACCCCGGCCTCCCAGGAGTGTCATGCGCGAGCTTCGTTATGTCGGCGACCCGGTCCTGCGCACCCCCGCCGAACCGGTGACGGACTTCGACCGCGAACTGCGCCGGCTGATCGACGAGATGTTCGCGCTCATGTACCAGGCCGACGGCGTCGGGCTCGCAGGGCCGCAGATCGGGGTGGGCCGGCGGCTGTTCGTCTACGACATCAGCAACCGCAAGGGCCACGTGATCAACCCGGAGCTGACGATCGACGACCCCGAGCAGGTCGTCGAGGAGGAGGGCTGCCTGTCGGTGCCCGGCAAGGAGACCGGCAAGCCGCTGTACGCCCCGACCGCCCGCGCCGCAGGGGTGACGGTGCGCGGGGTCGACAAGCTCGGCCGGTCCGTCACCGTCAAGGCCCGGGGCATGCTCGCCCGGTGTTTCCAGCACGAGTTCGACCACCTTGAGGGCACGCTGTACGTCGACCGGCTGGGCAAGGACGAGCGCCGCAAGATCCTCCTGCAGACGCCCTGACGTCCTACAGCTGGATGGCCTTGACCTCCAGGAACTCTTCCAGGCCGAACTCGCCGAGCTCGCGGCCGATTCCCGAGCGCTTGTAGCCGCCGAACGGCGCCATCGTGTTGAACCGGCCGCCGTTGACCGCCACCTGCCCGGTGCGCAGGCGGCGCGCGACCGCGAGCGCCTTGTCCTCGGTGCCCGCCCACACCGCCCCCGACAGCCCGTACGGCGTGCCGTTGGCGATCTCCACGGCCTCGCGCTCCGACCCGAACGGGACGATCACCAGCACCGGGCCGAAGATCTCCTCCTGCTCGATCGCCATGCCGGGCGAGACCCCCGCGAATATCGCGGGCTCGACGTAGTAACCACGTTCCATGGGGTTGTCGGTCCCGCCGAGCACGAGGCGGGCGCCCTCCTCCTGGCCGCGGTTGATGTACCTGACGACCCGGTCGCGCTGGGCCGCGGACACCAGGGGCCCGAGGCGGGTGCCCTCGGCGAACGGATCACCGGGGACGTAGGCGCCGGCCGCCTCCACGGCGAGCCGCACGGCCTCGTCGTACTGGTCCCAGTGGACGAGCATCCGGGTCAGCGCCGAGCAGGTCTGGCCAGAGTTGAGGTAGGCGCCCGCGACCCCGTGCTTCACCGCCTTCTCCAGGTCGGCGTCGGGGAGGATGACGTTCGCCGACTTGCCGCCCAGCTCCAGGGCCACCCGCTTGACCGTCTCGGCCGCGAGGGCCGCGACCCTGCGGCCGGCTCTGGTGGACCCGGTGAACGAGACCATGTCCACGTCCGGGTGGGCGGCGATGACCTCGCCGACCACCGGCCCGTGGCCGCTGACCATGTTGAACACGCCGGGCGGCAGCCCGACCTCGTGGAAGATGTCGGCCAGCGCGTACGCCGCCAGCGGCGCGACCTCGCTCGGCTTGAGCACGACGGTGCAGCCGGCCGCGAGGGCCGGGGCCACCTTGCACACCACCTGGTGGAGCGGGTAGTTCCACGGCGTGATCGCGCCGACCACGCCGACGGGCTCCCGCACGATGAGCGAGTTGCCCACGCGGCCGCCGTCGAACTCGTACCGCTTGGCGAGGTCGGCGTAGGAGGCCAGCACCTCGGCGGGCATCAGCGTCTGCACCTTCAGCGCGAGCGTGAGCGGGGCGCCCATGTCGGTGGCGATCGTCGCCGCGATCTCCTTGGCGCGCTCCTGCAGCAGCCCGGCCGCCGCCCCCAGGAACGCGGCGCGTTCCGCCGGGTCCAGAGCCGACCATGCGGGGAAGGCGGCGCGGGCGGCGGCGACGGCGGACTCGACGTCGGCGGGCGCTCCGGCGGGCACCCGGTCCACGACCTCCTCGGTCGCGGGGTTGACGACGTCAACGGCCTCGCGGGAGGAGGACGGGACCCAGGCTCCGTTCACGTAGAGGTGACGCATGCCACTCATCCTTGCGCCTCGGCTGTCAGATGGCGAGTCCTCGGACCGAAACCTTTCCGCTCGGTTCGCGCGGGAGTGAAGGAGCCTGTGAAGTCTCAGGTGAAGATCGGATTACGGGTCCTCGACCTCTTCAGCTCGAAGAAGCCGTCGGTGCCGGCGACGAGCAGGACGCCGTCCCACAGGCGCGCGGCGGCCTCACCCCTCGGGATCGGCGACACGACCGGGCCGAAGAACGCCGCGCCCTCGACGGCGATGACCGGCGTGCCGACCTCCTGGCCGACCAGGTCGATGCCCTCGCCGTGCGAGCGCCGGATCTCCTCGTCGTACTCGTCCGAGTCGTGGGCCGCCACCAGCGCGGGGTCGAGCCCGGCGGCGGTCAGGGCCTCGGCGATCGTGTCGTGGCCGCGCTCGCGCCCCTCGTCGTGGAAGCGCCTGCCGATCTCGGTGTAGAGGTCGCCCAGGACCTGCTCGCCGTACTTGTCCGCGGCGGCGGCCAGCACCCGTACGGCGCCGAGCGTCTTCTTGACCCCCTCGCGGTAGTCGGCGGGGATGTCCTTGTCCTCGTTCAGGACCGCCAGGCTCATGATGTGCCAGCGCACGTCGATGGGACGCAGCGCGGCCACCTCGTGGATCCAGCGTGAAGTGATCCACGCCCAGGGGCAGGCGGGGTCGAACCAGAAATCGACAAGCTTTCGGTCGGACACTGTGACACCCTCTCGAACGGAATATGGTTCCCTCGGTCGTCAACCCGGGCAGGAAATCTCCTATTCCAGGTAGGAGCGATCTCGAACCCGTCATGTCTCCGCGACGTGGCAGGATTCATGCAATCCCTGACGCGACGGGGCGGCGGGGATCGGGGGCGTCGACCATGCGATGAGGAGCTGTGTGTGGCAGGGAATCTGACACGGGACGAGGCTCGGGAGCGCGCTCGGTTGCTCTCCGTCCAGTCCTACCAGGTCGAACTCGACCTGACCGAGGGCGAGGAGCGGTTCGAGAGCGTCACGACGGTCCACTTCACGTCGGACCGCGAGGGGGCGGACACGTTCATCGACCTCCACGGTGCGCACGTGCGGAAGGTCGTGCTCAACGGCAGGGAGCTGGACGTCAGCACCTACGACGCCGAGAAGGGCCGCATCCCGCTGCCGAGGCTGGCCGCGCGCAACGAGTTGCGCGTGGACGCCGACTGCTCCTACATGCGCACCGGTGAGGGCCTGCACCGCTTCGTCGACCCCGTGGACCGGCAGGTCTACCTGCACAGCCAGTTCGAGACGGCCGACGCGCACCGGATGTACGCCTGCTTCGACCAGCCGGACCTCAAGGCGACCTTCGAGCTGACCGTCCTCGCCCCCGCCGCCTGGGAGGTGGTGTCCAACGCCGCTCCCGACACCGCGGAGGCGCTGGAGGAGCACCACGGGCGGCACGGCACGCTGCAGGCCGCCAAGCGCTGGCACTTCCCGCCGACCCCCGTGATGTCGACGTACATCACGGCCCTCATCGCCGGGCCGTACGCGGTCGTGCGGGACGAGCACGACGGGATCCCGCTCGGGATCTACGTGCGGCGCTCGCTCGCGCAGTATCTCGACCCCGAGAACATCTTCGAGGTCACCAAGCAGGGCTTCGACTTCTTCCACCGCGTCTTCGGCCTGCGCTACCCCTTCGGCAAGTACGACCAGCTGTTCGTGCCGGAGTTCAACGCGGGCGCCATGGAGAACGCGGGCGCGGTGACGTTCCTAGAGGACTACGTCTTCCGCTCGCGGGTGACCGACGCGCTCATCGAGCGCCGCGCCGAGACGATCCTGCACGAGATGGCGCACATGTGGTTCGGCGACCTCGTCACCATGCGCTGGTGGGACGACCTGTGGCTGAACGAGTCGTTCGCCACCTACATGTCCGTGCTGTGCCAGGCCGAGGCGACCCGGTGGGGCCAGGGCGCGTGGACCACGTTCGCCAACGTCGAGAAGGCCTGGGCCTACCGGCAGGACCAGCTGCCCTCCACCCACCCGATCGCCGCCGACATCCCGGACATGCAGGCCGTCGAGGTCAACTTCGACGGCATCACGTACGCCAAGGGCGCCTCGGTGCTCAAGCAGCTCGTCGCGTACGTGGGGCTCGACAACTTCCTCGCCGGGGTGCGCGACTACTTCAACGAGCACGCCTGGAAGAACACCTCCCTGCAGGACCTGCTGTCGGCGCTGGAGCGCACCTCCGGGCGCGACCTGTCGTCCTGGTCGAAGGAGTGGCTGGAGACCTCGGGCGTCAACACGCTGCGGCCGTCTTTCACCACCGACGACGAGGGCCGGTTCCTGAGCTTCGACGTGCTGCAGGAGGCCACGCAGGAGCACCCGACGCTGCGCTCGCACCGGGTGGCCGTCGGTCTGTACTCCCTGCGCGACGGCGTGCTGTCCAGGACCAAGCGGGTCGAGCTCGACGTCGTCGGCGCGCGCACGGCCGTGCCCGAGCTGGTCGGCGAGGTCCAGCCCGACCTGGTGCTGGTGAACGACGACGACCTCACCTACGCCAAGATCCGGCTCGACGAGCGGTCGCTGCGCACCCTCGTGGGCGGCGGGATCACCGCGTTCACCGAGTCGCTGCCCCGCGCGCTGTGCTGGTCGGCCGCCTGGGACATGACGCGGGACGCCGAGATGGCCACCCGCGACTACGTCAAGCTGGTCGTCTCCGGCATCGACTCGGTGCGCGACATGACCGTCCTGCAGACCGTGCTGCGCCAGGCCCGGCAGGCCGTGCAGCAGTACGCCGACCCGGCGTGGCGGGCCACCGGCCTTGCCGAGCTGGCCGGCGCGCTGCGCCGCCTCGCCGCGGCGGCGGAGCCGGGCTCGGACCACCAGCTCGCCTACGTCAACGCCCTCGCCGCGACCGCCACCTCGCCCGAGGACCTCGCGTTCCTCAAGGGCGTGCTCGACGGCGGCGAGGCGCCCGAGGGCCTGGCCGTCGACACCGACCTGCGCTGGACGCTCATCCAGGCGCTCGTGTCCGGCGGCGTCCTCGGCGCCGGCGACATCGACGCCGAGCTGGCCAGGGACGCCACGGCGACCGGCGAGCGCTCGGCCGCCACCAGCCGGGCCTCGGTCCCGACCCCGGAGGCCAAGGCCGAGACCTGGGCGACGATCGTGGGAGGCAAGCTGAGCGGCGCGCTTCTGCGCGCCACGATCCTCGGCTTCGTGGACCCGCACCACCCCGAGCTGCTGGAGCCGTACGCCGACCGGTACTTCGAGGAGGTCGGGCGGATCTGGAGCGAGTGGACCTCCGACATGGCGCAGAACTTCGCCATCGGCTGCTACCCCGCGCTGCTGATCCGTCCGGAGACCGTGGCCCGCACGCAGGACCACATCAGCGCCGCGCAGCCGCCGCACGCGCTGCGCCGCCTGCTGCTCGAGGGCGCGGACGGCGTCAGCCGGGCGCTGCGTGCCCGGGCGCGGGACGCCTCCGCCTGATCAACGTCTGTCTGGTCCGCGTCCGCCTGATCCACGTCGGGCCGCACGATCACGATCCCGAGGGCCCCGGCACACCGCCGGGGCCCTCGGGCGTGCCGGGGGACAGGTGGTACGGCGGGCGGGCACCTGAAGGCGGGCACATGAAGGCACGGCGGGAGGCGGACGCCCGTCGGCGTGCTGAGTAGGGTCGTCGGGTGCACTCAGCCCACGACCTGTTGAACGCCCTGGCCGGGAGGTACTCGTTCGGCGACGTCGGCGCGCTCGCGCCGGCCGTGCTCGGGGAGGGCGGGCGGGCCGCCCTGGTGGCGTCGGTCTGCGAGTTCGGCCAGCGATTACTCACCCTCGACGCCGAGGACTTCCACGCCGAGATCGACGCCCAGACGGTGCCGGCCGACCTCCGTAGGCGCGCCCGCGCGTGCCACATGCCGCAGACGCCGAGAGAGCAGCCGCGCGGCGCGCTCGACTCGCTTCGGCCGGCGTACGCGTTGCTTCTCGAGGTCGTCGAGGCCCGCTGGCGGCGGCGCGAGCTCAGCTCGATGATCGCGGCCGTGCACATCTGCAGCGAGTATCTTCCGCTGCTCGCCTTCGAGCCCGCGCTCGGCCACGCGGGCGACCCGGTTCGCTGGCCTGAGGGCCTGCGCGCCCCCGGCAGCCGCTTCGGGGTCATGCCCGACCGGGAGTGCGACCACACGAGAGCGGAGCGTTCGGCGGCGGAGCGGACGCTGCGGGTGGCCGTGGAGCCGCCCGCGGGCTGGCGGGCCTACTTCGACCGGCAGCACAGCCAGGTCGCGGGGGCCCTCGCCACCTGCGCCGGCCGGTGCCGCACTCCCTGCCCCGCCCTCGGCTGGGTGCCTGACCTCGCCGGCCTGGCCACCCGCTGCCGGATCGCGCTGGCGTTCGCCGAGACCCCGCTCGTGCGGCTGCGCCACGCCGCCCCGGTCGGCCACGGCTTCGGCGTGCCGTCGCCGGAGGAGGTGCTGGAGGCGTGGGAGCGCAGCCGCACCGCGCTGGCCAAGCACGACGCGGCCGCCGCGGTCACCGCCGACGACGGTTTCCCGCTGCCGGGGCTTCCCGCCCTGTTCTCCGCCGTCGCGGCGGCGCCGGTGCGGCCGGCCACGCTGCTCGCCGACGTCTCGGCCTACGTCGTCGAGCTGCTGCGGGGTTAGCCGTCACCAGACCGGCGGCCTGCGGTCCCCCCAGAAGCCGCCGACCGACGCCTCCACCTGGGACGACAGCGAGATGAGCGTGCCCTCGTCGCCGTACCTGCCGGCCAGCATGACGCCGATGGGGAGGCCGTCGGGCGTCCAGTAGAGCGGGAGGTTGACCGCGGGCTGGCCGCTCACGTTGTAGATGGCCGCGAAAGGCGCGAAGCGCATCATCCGCTCGAACGTCTCCTCGGGCGACTCGACGTCCTCGAACCAGCCGACCGGCACGGGCGGCTGGGTGACGGTCGGCGAGAGCACCGCGTCGTAGGCGTCGGTCACGAGCAGCGCGAACCGGGTGGCGAGCTGGAGCGTCGACTGCGCCTGGAGGAACTCGGGGGCCGAGATCGCGTGGCCGCGCTCGCGCAGCCACGCGGTGAGCGGGCGCAGCTTGGGTTCCAGTTCCTCCGCCACGGGATGCATGCAGGAGAAGCTGAACCACATCTTGACGAACTCGGGCACCACGTCCGGGCCGAACGGCGGCGCGATCTCCTCCACCTCGTGACCGAGCGACTCCAGCACCGCCGAGGCGCTCTCGTACGCCGCCAGCACGTCGGGGTGGACCTCCGCGCCGGGCACGGCGGGGGTGGCGAACCGGGCGATCCGCAGGCGGCCCGGGTCCCGCCCGGCGTAGGCCGAGAACGACCCGAGCGCCGGCGCAGGGGCGTGATAGAGGTCGCCGGGATTGTTGTGCGCCATGGCGTCCAGCAGCGCCGCGGCGTCGGCGACGTTCCTGGCCAGCGGCCCGCTGGTCGACAGTCCCGCGAGGTCGGGCATGATCGGGGCCGAGGAGATGCGGCCGCGGCTGGGCTTGATGCCGTACAGGCCGCAGACGGAGGCGGGAATGCGGATCGAGCCCGCGCCGTCGCTGCCCTGCGCGGCGGGCGCGAGACCGGCCGCGACGGCGGCCCCCGCTCCCCCGCTCGATCCCCCGGCCGACCGCGTGGTGTCCCACGGCGTGCGGGTGGGCTCGTGCAGGTAGGTCTCCGTGTAGCAGGGCATGCCGAACTCGGGGGTGCTGGTCTTGCCCAGCATGATCGTGCCGGCGTCCCGGAGGCGCTCGACCATGCTGTCGTCCGCGGGCGCGACGAACCCCTCGTACGCGGCCGAGCCGAAGTGGACCGGCACGTCCTTGACGAAGTTGAGGTCCTTGATCGGGATCGGCACGCCCAGCAGCGGGGGCAGGTCCTCCGCGTCACCGGCGGCGAGCCGGGCCTCCTGCTCGCGGGCCTGGACCAGGGCCCGGTCGGCGGTCACCGTGACGAACGCCCCCAGACGGGGGTTGAGCCGTTCGATGCGCTCCAGGTAGTGCTCGGTGATCTGAACAGGAGAAAGTTCACCCGTACGTACGGCTGCCGCCTGCTCAAGGGCGGTAAGATCGTGAATGTGCGCCACGCTACCGAACGGTAAGGCCCCTGGCCGCGGATATCTAGAGAAGATACCCGCACTTCCGCGCAACGAATCGGCTCAAGCAGGCCACAAAAGTATGAACCATCCAACACTAGGCAAGCCGCTGACGGCTCAACTACCGTGAGTGATGTGGATACCGGTCTAGCGCCAGAAGACGGTCACGATACGTCACCTATATGGGTGGGTGACCAAACCTCAGAGCAGGCGGAACGCCCTTCGGCGCCACCTGAGGCGCCGGCGTCTCCCACGTACGCTCCGGTCGAGCGCACGTCGCTGAGCATCCTGTGGCAGGACACGCGATACCGCCACCTTCGTCGCCGGGCCGTCATCGCGGTCGCGGCGGGCGTGGCGTTCGGCGTGCTGTTCGGCAGCTGGCGGCTCGGGCTTACCGCGGCCATCCTCGCGTGCGTCGCCGACGCCGTCTACCGGGCGAGGACGGTCTCGTCCATCCCCGCGTGGCGGCGCGCCTCCGCGGCGGAGCGTCAGACGGAGGCCCAGCTCAAGAAGCTGGAACGCAACGGCTACAAGACGCTGCACGCCCGCGCCATCCCCGGCAGCGAGGCGCAGATCGACCACCTCGTGGTGGGGCCCACCGGCGTGTACGCGGTGGACTCGGAGAAGTGGGACAAACGGCTGCCCGTGCGGGTCCAGTCGCACCGCAAGCTCTTCCACGGCCCGTTCAACCAGAAGCCGCGGCTCGACGAGGCCCGGTGGGAGGCGGCGCAGGCCAGCGACCTGATCAGCAAGGCGCTCGGCCGGGAGATCACCGTGGTGCCGTCCCTGGCCATCTACGGGCCGCCGATCCCGTGGCGCATCCTCAACATCCGTGAGGTGGACGTCTTCTCCGGCGGGCTGGTGCGCAAGTGGATCACCAAGCGGGAGAGGTCGCTCACCAACGCGGAGATCGACGCGATCCACCGGGCCGCCGAACGCGTGCTGCCCGCGCGGTATCCCGAGTAGACACGTCCCGACACCAGACGTGTCCCGACTCGTGGACAGCGGGTCTCGGCAGCCGGGCGCTGGCCGTACCATTTGAAGACTCAGTAGTCTCCAGATGGGGGTCCATCGATGCCCGCACTCAGGTCCCGCACTGTCACTCACGGCAGGAACATGGCCGGCGCCCGCGCGCTGCTCAGGGCCACGGGCGTAGCGGGCAGCGACCTCGGCAAGCCGATCATCGCGGTCGCCAACAGCTTCACGCAGTTCGTGCCCGGCCACGTGCATCTGCGCGAGGTCGCCGAAGTAGTGGCCGGCGCGGTCCGCGAGGCGGGGGCCATCCCGCGCGAGTTCAACACGATCGCCGTGGACGACGGCATCGCGATGGGCCACGGCGGCATGCTCTACTCGCTGCCGTCCCGCGAGCTGATCGCCGACGCGGTCGAGTACATGGTCAACGCGCACTGCGCCGACGCGCTGGTCTGCGTCTCCAACTGCGACAAGATCACGCCCGGGATGCTGCTCGCCGCCTTCCGGCTCAACATCCCCACGATCTTCGTGTCCGGCGGCCCGATGGAGGCCGGCAAGGTCCCCGGCCGCAAACTCGACCTGATCGACCCGATGATCGCCTCCGCCGACGCGAGCGTGTCGGACGCCGAGCTCCTGGAGATGGAGGAGAACGCCTGCCCGACCTGCGGGTCCTGCAGCGGCATGTTCACCGCCAACTCCATGAACTGCCTCGCCGAGGCGATCGGCCTGGCCCTGCCCGGCAACGGCACCACGCTGGCCACCCACAAGGCGCGCAAGACCCTGTTCGAGAACGCGGGACGGCAGATCGTCGACCTCGCCCGGCGCTACTACGAGGACGACGACGAGTCGGTCCTGCCGCGGAACATCGCCACCCGCGAGGCGTTCGAGAACGCGATGGCGCTCGACGTCGCCATGGGCGGATCGACCAACACGATCCTCCACATCCTGGCCGCCGCCCGTGAGGCGGGCGTCGACTTCGGGCTCAAGGAGATCAACGAGCTGTCGCTGCGGGTGCCGTGCCTGTGCAAGGTCGCCCCCGCGACGATGAAGTACCACGTCGAGGACGTGCACCGGGCGGGCGGCATCCCCGGAATCCTCGGTGAGCTGGACCGGGCCGGGCTGCTCCACCGCGACCTGCCGACCGTCCACTCCGCCTCCATCGCGGAGTACATCGCCAAGTGGGACCCCAAGTCTCCCGAGGTCACCGGCGAGGCCGTGGAACTGTGGCACGCGGCGCCCGGCAACGTGCGCACGGTGAAGGCGTACTCGCAGGACGCCCGCTGGGAGTCGCTCGACCTCGACCGCGCCGAGGGCTGCATCCGCGACCTCGACCACGCCTACACCAAGGACGGCGGCCTCGCCGTGCTGTACGGGAACATCGCGCAGGACGGCTGCGTGGTCAAGACGGCCGGCGTGGACGAGTCGATCTGGCGCTTCTCGGGCCCGGCGGTCGTGTTCGAGTCGCAGGAGGATGCCTCCGAGGGCATCCTCGCCGGCAAGGTCAAGGCCGGCGACGTGGTCGTCATCCGGTACGAGGGCCCCAAGGGCGGCCCGGGCATGCAGGAGATGCTCTACCCGACGAGCTTCCTCAAGGGCAAGGGCCTGGGCAAGGCCTGCGCGCTGATCACCGACGGCCGCTTCTCCGGCGGCACGTCGGGCCTGTCCATCGGCCACGCCTCTCCCGAGGCCGCCGAGGGCGGGACGATGGCCCTGATCGAGGACGGCGACATCATCGAGATCGACATCCCCGGCCGCTCGATCGAGCTCAAGGTGGCCGAGGACGTGCTGGCCGCCCGCCGCGAGCGGCTGCTGGCCGACCTCGGCGGCTACCGGCCGCGCGACCGCCAGCGCACGGTCTCGGCCGCCCTGCAGGCGTACGCCGCGCTCACCACCTCGGCCTCGACCGGAGCGTCCCGCGACCTGTCCCAGCTCTCCCGCTGAAACCATGAGAATGCGGGGCCGCCCCTCCGAAGGGGCGGCCCCGCATTCTCATGCGGGTCAGCTGTAGGAAACCGACTGCACACTGCAGTTGGTCATCCACGGACCGGGATAGACCGGGGCCGTCGTGCAGCCCCAGGTGGCGGTCACGGTGGTGGTTCCCGCGGGGATGCTGACGCTGCCGGCGGAGCCGGCGAAGTCGTACATATGGCCCTCGCTGCACATGGCGGAGACGCTGACTGACGTCGTCCCACTGGCCAGCGTCTTCGTGAACTGCCACGCGTGCGTGGCCGGGACCGCGACCAGGCTGGCGTACGGCACCCCTACGACGGAGATGGGGTACCAGTCTCTGGTGTCCCCGAAACTGTTGTAGTTGAGGCAGTCCACCGTGGCGTTCAGCGTTACGGCGTCGGCCGCGGCGGGGTTGGGCGCGAGCGCCACGCTCAGCACACCGGTCGTGACGAGCGCCGCACCGAGCGCGAGCACCCTCCGGGCTGGATTCACAGCGAACATTGATGTCCCTTCTCCGGCATTTGAAAGCAGCCACAACGAATGCACCACCTCTCCCAGGAACGGTCAATCACCCGAGTTTTCGGCAGGCCGGAACATCACGTCAGCTGAAAATGCGCCCAACCAATGGCCCGAAACTGTTTCCGGCGGACCATGCGGCCGAAATCCGATAAGCAGCGGCGATCGCGACCCTTTTACGAGCGATTCGGCGAAATATTTCGATTACCCGGCTCACCGTGCTTTCCGGGCGGAGCCCGGCCGCTGAAAGTTTCAGCGCGTCATCCGCCCGCGGCGCTCGCGAAGCCGTCCAACGCCGCCCCGATCTCGCGGCGCATGGCCGCGCTGCCGGTGTGGCCCGCGTCGTCCACCACGACCAGACGCGCGTCCGGCCAGGCCTGGGCGAGCTGCCAGGCGGTCTCCAGCGGTCCTCCCAGGTCGAGGCGGCCGTGGACGAGGACGCCGGGGATGCCGGTGAGCTTGTGCGCGTCGCGCAGCAGGACGCCCTCCTCCAGCCAGGCGGCGTTCGAGAAGTAGTGGGTGCAGATTCTGACGAAGGCCTGCAGGGCGTCGGAAGGCCGGTCGCTGTAGGCGTCCGGCTTGCCGTTGACCTCGTGCGCGATCACCGCGTCCTCCCACGTCACCCACTCGTGAGCCGCCCTGGCCCGCACGCCCGGATCGGGGTCGGACATCAGCCACGCGTAGGCGGCGAGCAGGTCGCCGTCGCGCCGGTCCTCCGGCACGCCGGAGCGGAAGCGTTGCCATTGCTCGGGGAGGAACCGGCCGACTCCCCGGTAGAGCCAGTCGATCTCGGAGCCGCGGGTCATGGTGACGCCGGCGATGACGATCTCCGACACCCGTTCGGGGTGAGCCTCGGCGTAGGCGAGGATGAGCGTGGATCCCCAGGACCCGCCGTGGAGCAGCCATCGTTCGACGCCGAGACGCTCACGCAGCCGTTCCATGTCCGCGATCAGATGATGGGTCGTGTTGGTGCTCAGGTCGGCCGCCGGATCGCTCGCGTGGGGCAGGCTCCGGCCACAGTTGCGCTGGTCGAACAGGATGATGCGGTAGCGCCCGGGGTCGAAGGCCCGGCGCTGGCCGGGTCTGCAGCCCGAGCCCGGGCCGCCGTGGACGACGAGCGCGGGCTTGCCCTCGGGGTTCCCGCAGACCTCCCAATAGACGAGATGGCCGTCCCCGGTGTCCATATACCCGTGGTCGTACGGCTCGATGGCGGGATGCACTCTGGAGAAACTACAGCGGCCGGTACGGGCGGGAAAAGCGGTTTCCCACGCGGGCGGTCAAGCGTCCCGGACAGCAAACAGTGACCGGAAAGACAGATCAACCTGTCGTTCTTCCCGAGCAGGCGTTCGGAAAAATGTCAGTCCTCGTCGTTATTGTCGAGGTATGGCCAACGTCATTCGGCACTCGCTGACCGCCGAGGAAATCGCCGCCCTCGCCCTGTCGCTCGCCCACCTCGGTGCCGGCCCGCAGTCGGTCACCGCCCGGCGCGGTCTGCGCCACGCCTTCGAGCACCTCGACCTGGACGACGACGTCATCGCCGCGACCCTGACCACCCTGACCACCCCGCTGCCCACCGACGTCGCCCGGCGGGCGCGGGCGGTGGCCAACGCCATCACCGCGCGCCTGGTCATCCGCATCCAGTACCACGACGCCGCGGGCCGGATGACGGTCCGCGACGTCGAGCCGGTGACCTGCCTGGTCCACGGCGAGTTCTGGTACCTGGTGGGCTGGTGCCGCATGCGCCGGTCGATCAGGGCCTTCCGCTTCGACCGCATCCTGGCGGTCGAGCCGACCGACCTACCGGCCCGCGCCCATCTGCCGCAGCGCTACCTGCCGTTCCAACGACGCTCGCGGGCCAGTCGCCCGTCCGCGGCCTGACACACCGCGGCCCGCGGGCGTGGCGCCCGCGGGCCGCAGGCCTGACCCTGACCACGCGGCAGGACACGCCCGGGTCAGCCGCCGCAGCAACCGCCGCCGCAGCAGCCGCCGCCCGCGCCGCCCGCCGGACGGGCGGCGGGAGCCCCGGACGCCCTGCCCGTGACGGCCACGGTGGACAGCAGCTTCACGGTGTCGTCATGGCCGGAGGGGCAGACCGCCCGGTCACCGGCCTGCGCCATGGGACGGTTGAGCTCGAACGTCGATCCGCACGCGCGGCAACGGTAGTCATAGCGAGGCATGCGTCCAGATTACGGCCCGGCGCGGCGACCGCGCGCGCCGCGGGGAGGCACCTCAGGTGAAGTGGATGGTGGCGTAGTCGGCGATGGGCCGGTAGCCGAGCCTCTGGTAGACGGAGTTCGAGATGGGGTTGCCGAGATCGGTGAACAACAGCACCTCGGTTGCTCCGTCGTCGAGCGCGTTCCTGCTGGCCGCGTGGCTGACGGCGCTGCCGTACCCGCGCCCGCGCAGATCGGGCGGGGTGTAGACGGGCCCGATTCGCGACATGCCGGCGATCGGCGCGCAGACCCCGGCGATGGACACGGGCCGGGCGCCGTCCTCCCACAGGACCAGTTCCTCGCGGTTGACGCGCGCGGCGGCGACCGGGGTGGGATCGGCGGTGCGCTCGGCGTGGGCCTCCTGCTGGAACTCCCGGAAGAAGCGCACCACCGTGGGCAGGTCGTCGGGGCCCGCCACGCGGGGCTTCCCCGGCGCGGAGGGAGCACGCAGCGCGCCGAGGCGATAGAGCCGCTCGGCCCGGCGATGTGTCTGCGGCCGCCACCAGGCGCGTGCGAACGCCTCGGCGACGGCCGCCGGACCGCCGACGGCGGGCACGTCGTGGTCCCTCTCGATCAGGTCCCGCGCCAGCGGGGCCAGCGCCGCGAGCGGGACATCGCCCAGCGCGAGGGGATAGGGCGGCGTCCGGCAGGCCGCCCCCACCACCGTGCCGTCGTCCTCCAGCCAGGCCAGGAGGGGATCGGCCGCGAACCGGCCGTCGCGGATGCCGCTCAGCACGGTCAACATGACCGTGCTGCGCACGGGGTCGCGCAGCAGCCAGGACTCGGCCGCCGCGGCGTACTCCTCCACGTCGGCGGTGATCGTCCATCTCATGACGTCATCCGTCAGGCCGCCGTCTCCGACAGGTAGGGCGCCCACTGCGGATCGCCGTCGAGTTGCGCGCCGATGAGCCGCCAGTGCGCCCCGTGCGGCACCACGGGAGCCACGCGCAGCGCCCACCCGATCTCCTCCAGCAGCCTGTCGGCCTTCCGGTGATTGCACGGCATGCACGAGGCGACGCAGTTCTCCCAGGTGTGGGGGCCTCCCTTTGACCGCGGGATGACGTGGTCGATGGTCTCGGCCCGCTGTCCGCAGTAGGCGCAGCGGAAGTTGTCCCGGCGCATCAGCGCCGCCCGGGTGAGCGGGATACGCGTCCGGTAAGGGATGCGGACGTAGCGCCGCAGCCGGATGACCGACGGGACGTCGAGCGTGCAGGTGGCCGAGCGCAGGACCGCGCCCCGGCCGTCGCGGTGGACGACGTCCGCCTTCTCTCTCAGCACCAGGATGACGGCCCGGTGCAGGGAGAGCGTGGTCAGCGGTTCGTATGTGGCGTTGAGTAGCAGGACTTGGCGCATCAGCCGGCCTCCACAGCGGTCTCGGCTGTGCGCCTGGGTTGTGGCCCCGTCTGTTGGGACCCGGGTGCTTCCGTCACAGGGACCTCCGCCGGACGGCCCAGCGGATCGTCACCACGGCACCGCCCTTCACCAAAGTGTGGCCTTGTCGGCGGCCTCTCCGCCACCCCATAAAGGGTCCGTGAGGTGAACGACGGGTACGCCTGCAGCTTCTATGCCCAGCTGTTCGCCCCTTTATTCCCGTCTTGGCCGGGTAGGGACGGTGTACCGTCGCAGTCGGCCGGTTGATTTAAAGTGCCAGCATGAGCCGAGTGCCGTACCCGCCAGCCCGCCGTGACGACATCGTCGACGATCTCCACGGAACGCCCGTCCCCGACCCGTACCGGTGGCTGGAGGATCCGGACGATCCGGCGACGAAGGAGTGGCTGGACGCGCAGGAGACCCTGTTCCGGTCCGCCGAGCTCGAAGGGCGCGACCACTTCCGCGAGCGCATCGCCGAACTGCTGCGGTCCGGGTCGGTGGGGACACCGTCCTGGCGCGGCGAGCGCCGCTTCTTCACCCGCCGGGCCCCCGACCAGGAGCATCCGGTCCTGTACGTCGCGGACGCAGACGGCGAGCGCGTGCTGCTCGATCCCACCGCCCTCGACCCCTCGGGCCTGACCACGCTCGACTCCTACCAGCCGGACAAGGAGGGCAACCGGCTGGCGTACCAGATCTCGGTCGGCGGTGACGAGGAGTCGCGCCTGTACGTCGTCGACGTGACGACCGGACAGATCGTCGAGGGGCCGATCGACCGCTGCCGCTACTCCCCCGTGGCCTGGCTGCCCGGCGGCGAGGCGTTCTACTACGTGCGAAGGCTGGCGCCCTCGCTGGTCCCGGCCGGTGAGGAGCAGTTCCATCGCCGTGTCTACCTGCACCGTGTCGGCGCCTCCCCGGACGACGACGTGCTGATCTTCGGCGACGGCCTGGAGAAGACCAACTACTACGGAGTGTCGGTCTCGCTCGACGGCAGACGGCTGTCGATCTCCGCCTCACGGGGGACCGCCCCGCGCAACGACCTGTGGGTGGCCGACCTGGACGCCTCCTCATCGGAGGCGCCGGAACTGGTCACCGTGCAGCAGGACGTCGACGCCCAGACCGGGCTCCACTTCGGCCGCGACGGGCGGCTCTACGTCTTCACCGACCTCGACGCCCCGCGCGGGCGGGTCTGCGTCACCTCTCCGGAGACGCCCGGGCCCGAGCACTGGCGCGACCTCGTCCCCGAGGACGCCGAGGCGGTGCTGTCCGACTTCGCGATCCTCGACGGCATGGCCGAGCCGGTCCTGCTCGTCGGCTGGACCCGGCACGCGATCGGCGAGATCTCCGTCCACGCCCTGGAGACCGGCGAGCGGATCGGCGAGGTCCCGCTGCCGGGGCTCGGCTCGATCGGGGGGATCTTCGAGCGTCCGGAGGGCGGGCACGAGGCCTGGTTCAGCTACACCGACGGCATCACCCCGACCGCGGTCTACCACTACGACGCGCTGACCGGCGAGACCTCCCTCTGGGAGGCGCCTCCCGGTGCGGTGGAGGTGCCTGAGGCGACGACCGAGCAGGTGGTCTACCGGTCCAAGGACGGCACCGAGGTGCACATGCTGGTCACCGCACGCCCCGGCTCCGGGCCCCGTCCCACCATCCTGTACGGCTACGGCGGCTTCGGCGTCCCGATGAACCCCGGGTTCTCCGCCACGACGCTGGCGTGGGTCGAGGCGGGCGGCGTCTACGCGGTCGCCCAGCTTCGCGGCGGCGGCGAGGAGGGCGAGCAGTGGCACCGGGACGGCATGCTCGGCAACAAGCAGAACGTCTTCGACGACCTGCACGCCGCGGCCGAGCACCTCATCGCCACCGGCGTCACCAGCCCGGACCGGCTCGCCATCTCCGGCGGCTCCAACGGCGGCCTGCTCGTCGGCGCGGCGCTCACCCAGCGCCCCGACCTGTACGCGGCCGTCGTCTGCCTGGCCCCGCTGCTCGACATGATCCGCTATGAGAAGTTCGGCCTCGGGGCGACCTGGAACGTCGAGTACGGCTCGGCCGACGTGCCGGAGGAGTTCGCCTGGCTGTGGGGCTACTCGCCGTACCACCACGTGCGCGAGGGGGTGTCCTACCCGGCCACGCTGTTCGCCGTGTTCGCCTCCGACACCCGCGTCCACCCGCTGCACGCGTGGAAGATGGCGGCGGCCCTGCAGCACGCGCAGGCGGGCGACCGGCCGATCCTGCTGCGCAACGAGACCGAGGTGGGGCACGGCGCCCGGTCGGTGAGCCGGTCGGTCGAGCTCTCGGCCGACCAGCTCGCGTTCGTGGCCCGGCACACCGGCCTGAAGGCCGGCTGAGGCGCGGAGCTCAGCGCGGGAAGATGACGGTCTTGTGGCCGTCCAGCAGCACGCGGTGCTCGGCGTGCCAGCGGACGGCCCGGGCCAGCGCCTGGCATTCGAGGTCACGGCCGATCGCGGCAAGGTCCTCATGTGAGTGGGTGTGGTTCACCCGCGCGACCTCCTGCTCGATGATCGGCCCCTCGTCGAGGTCGGGCGTCACGTAGTGCGCCGTGGCGCCGATCACCTTCACGCCCCGGGAGTACGCCTGGTGGTACGGCTTGGCGCCCTTGAACGACGGCAGGAACGAATGGTGGATGTTGATCATCCGACCGGCGAGCTTGGCGCACATCTCCGGTGAGATCACCTGCATGTAGCGGGCGAGCACGACCAGATCGGCCTGGTAGTGGTCGACCAGCGTGAGGATCTCCTCCTCCTGCCGCGGCTTGGTGTCCGCGGTGACCGGCAGGTGGTGGTAGTCGACGCCGTACGACTGGGTGAGGGGACGCAGGTCGGGGTGGTTGGACGCGACGCCCACGATCTCGATGGGCAGCAGGCCCGAGCGCACCCGGTAGAGCATGTCGTTGAGGCAGTGGTCGAACCGGCTGACGAGCACCAGCGCCCGCGTCCGCACGGAGAGGTCGAAGAGCTGGAACTCCATGGCGAACTCCGACGCGAGCGAGGCGAACGCCGCTCGCAACTCGTCGACCGCGCTCCCGCCGGAGAACTGCACGCGCATGAAGAACCGCTCCTCGACCGGATCGCCGAACTGCTGGCTCTCGATGATGTTGCAGCCCTTCCCGGCCAGCAGCCCGGAGACGGCCGCGACCACTCCGGGCCGGTCCGGGCAGGACAGGGTCAGCACAAATTCAGCGCTCATGCTCAGATCCTCGACGGGGGACGGTGTCGGCTTCAAGGGTGTCGGCTTCAAGGGTGTCGGCTTCAAGGGTAGGGCCAGCCGGTCGGAGAGTGCGGACAGGCGGAGGCGGGGCGGCGGAGGACCGGCTGATCGGTTTGACCGGCTGATCGAGTGATCGGCTTGACCGGCTGATCGGCTTGACCGCTGGCTGGCCGCCCGCCCGCTGTGAGCGTCCCCCGCGTCAGCCCTCCTTGTCGTGCCGCTCCAGCGCCGCGCCCACGTCGGGGTCGTCGGGAGCCAGCGCCGACGCCCTGCGCAGGTCGGCCAGCGCCTCCTTGCCCCGGCCGAGCGCGTCGAGCGCGGTCGCCCGGTTGAAGTACAGGGCCGCGTCCTCGCCCAGCTCGATCGCCCTGGTCAGGTCGTCGACGGCGCCCCGCGCGTCGCCGGTCTCGAACCGCAGGGTCGCCCGGTTGGCCCAGGCCGAGGCCAGGCGCGCGTCGGCGGCCAGCGCCGCGTCGAAGGCCAGGGCGGCCTCCGCGTAGCGGCCCGCCTCGGTCTCCAGCTGCCCGAGCACGCCGTGCAGGTGCGCGTTGCCGGGGTCGAGGGCGAGCCCCGCCTCGACGTCGCGCCTGGCGGCCTCGTGCTCGCCGAGCATCTCCAGCACACCGGCCCGGTTGACGTACGCGTCAAGAAAACCGGGGTCGAGGTCGAGCACGTGGTCGAGGTCGGCCCGGGCGCCGTCCAGGTCTGCGCCGGCCAGGCGCAGCTCCGCCCGGTTGTAGTACGCCTCGGGCAGCGGCGGGCTCACCCGAATCGCCGTCTCGTAGTCGGCCAGCGCCTCGTCCGTGCGTCCCATCTCCAGCAGCAGGTTGCCTCGGTCGAGATAGTGGTCGGGGAAGCCCGGGTCGATCGCGACGGCGCGGTCGAAGTCGGCCAGCGCCTCCTCCTTGTGGCCCGTCCGCGCGAGGAGCTGCGCGCGGTTGGCGAACAGCACCATCCGGTGCACGGGGTGGGCGTCCGGAGGGAGGTCGCGCTCGGCCAGGTCGATGGCCGAGCGCACCAGGCCGAGTGCCTCGTCGATGCGACCCTCCCGCAGCTCGATCAGCGCGCGGCCGTTCTGGTCGAACCCGAGTTTGAAGGCGCGCGTCCGCCGGTCGGGAAGCAGTGTGGAGATCGCTATCGCCTCGTTGATCCAGGCTCTGGCCCTGGCCAGGTCGCGCCGCGCCGGATCGCGGTCGCGCGCGTCGAGCATCGCCGTGCCGTACGCGGCGGCGGCGTGCACGGCCGGATCGACGCTGGCCCTCCGGGCCTGGTCGTACAGCTCCTGCGCGTGCGCCCGCCGGCCCAGCCCCGCCAGGGCGGTCGCGGTGCGGTGGGTGAAGCGCCACCACAGGTCGGAACCCGGCGACACCAGCCGCAGGCCGCGCGGGCCCAGCTCCACGACCGCGTGCAGGAGACCCTCGGTGACGCAGTGGTCCACCGCCGCCCACAGGGCCCGCGCCGCCGCGTCAGGGTCGCCGCCGTGCTCCAGGTGGTAGGGCACCGCGCCCAGAGCGTGCTCCGGCGCCGCGGCGTCGGCCCTCAGCTCGGCGGCGCGCCGGTCGTGCCGGCGCGCCCGTTCCTCTGGCGGCAGCGACAGGTACGCCCGGTGGGAGCGGGGGTCGTCGGAGGTGCAGTCCGAGACGACGTAGTCGTCGGGCGGACCGCCCTGGGCCGGGGCCTCCACCAGCCGCGTGCCCTCCCATTGGGGCTCCGCGGAGGCCAGGGCCAGCGTCAGATCCGGCACCCGGCGCGCCAGGACGCCCAGCAGCTCGCGGTCGGCCGGGTCCGCCTCGTGCAGGTTGTCGACCAGCAGCGTCCGCGGCCCGTCGAGGCAGTCGCGGACGAACTCGGCGATCCCGTTGGCGATCCGCAGCGTGCGGCGCGGCGCGGGCACGAGGATCCGCTCGTCCTCCGTCAGGCGGGCCTCGACGGTCTGCCGCCGCGCCGGCACCAGAGGGCGCAGGCTGGGAGCGACGGCACGGATCTCGATGTCGTGTTCCGCCACCAGGCCCGGGGAACGCTCCAAGGCGACCGGAACGAGGGCGCGCAGGATCGCGCCACCGATCGTGTACGGACCGCGTAACCGGCGGTGCCCGTTGACGACGGGCGCCACAGGAGGCGGCACCTCCAGGACAAGCGCTCGGAGGGCCGCCAGGCGGTCCCGGGAGAGATCCCCCCGGACCCAGATGTGGCTCGGGTGGTCCCTCACCCCTTGTGGATCACGCTCGCGGTGCCGCTGAGCTTGGTCGTCCCCGGCTTACGGATAATGATCTTCTTCATCACGCCTCTTTCCCCACTCTTGTGGACAAGGCACAAGTATTCGCAGGGATCAGCTATCCGCCAAGGGATGGAAGCATTATCTATCGGGAGAAAAGCGGAGAGACTACGGCATTCAGCTGCTTCTCGATATAAATCACCACATTCTCACCGCACACCTCGCGCCGCAGCTCCCGCCAGCCGGATTTGCGATAGAGCTCCAGCGCGGCGACCTGACGCAGGGTGGTGTCACCACGCAACGTCCGGTAGCCGAGCCGGCTCGCCCGATCCTCAAGCTCCTGCGCGATCCGGGCGCCGTAGCCGCGCCGCTGATGATCGGGGTGGACCCGGAGCCGGCACATCTCCGCCGTGTCGGCGTCGATACGGCGCAGGCCGCCCATCGCCACGAGCCCCGCCCCGGACACCTCGCCCACCAGGAAATCACCCCCCGCGGCCAGGTAGACCTCGGTGATCCGGGGGAAGTCGTCGTCGTAGTAGACGCCGTCACCCGGCACGACGCCCACCTGGGCCAGGCCGACCTGATGGAGGGACCACACCGCGTCGAGGTCGGACCACCGGTACCGCCGGATCCTCAGCGGTGCCGTCCTGCTCTGCCCGCCCCTCACGGGATCTCCCGGCTCGAGATCTCCCGCCAGCGCGTCTCCTGCCACACGTCCTCCTCGGTACCCACGTCACCCGACGTCACGGAGCAGCTCCGGCGGGATCTCGACCCGGCTCTGCTTGATCACCTCGCAGAAGGCCTGGAGCCGGGGCGAGTCGCCGTGCTTGGCCCTGACCTCCTTCACCAGGTCGTACGCCGGTTTGAGCAGCAGGTCGGTCCGGTAGTCCTTGTCGACGAGCTCGATGGCCTCCTGACCCAGCTTGAGCGCCGCATCGACGTCGCCGTCGATGAGCCGGCACATCGCCCGGTCGAACCGGATCAGGGTCTGGTCGAGCAGGTCCTCATCCGTGTACTTGTCGAGCGCCTGCTGCAGGACGACGTCGGCCTCCACCGTCTGCCCCAGCTTCACCAGGACGTCGCCCTGGTAGAAGTAGAGCTGCCGCTCGGTGTAGCCGAACGCCGGATCCTCCCGGTCGCTGTCGTTCATCTGCTGGAAGGCCGCCCTGGCGCGATGCAGGGCCCGCTTGGCCTGTTCGACCACCTCGTGCCGCGAGCCGTTGACACCGGCGATCTTCGCCAGCGCCCTCGCCTCGACGACGGGCGCCATGGCCCGCGCGGCACAGGGGGTGTGGCCGGCCAGGTCGCGGCTCTTCTTCGCCAGCGTGAGCGCCTCGCGCGGGTCGCCGTAGTAGAGCGGGACCAGCGCCTCCCGGGCGGTGACCCAGGCCCGCAGGGCCCGATCGCCGGTCTCGTCCGCCGCCATCCGGCCCGTACGGAAGAACGACCGGGCCATCCGCTGGTCCCCGAGGTCGATCATGATCATCCCCGAGAGCCCGGCGAGCTGGGCGGCCATCCGGCACAGCCGCTCCTGCACGTCGATGGGCTGCCGTCGGTCCAGGGCCTTGCGCACAGCGGTGAACTCCAGCATGACGTCACAGAGCAGCCGTACGGGCGGGGTGTTCATGTACTGCCGCCCGAAGCCGAACGTGGCCTGCTCCCACTGGTCCAGCATCGCCGGCGAGACGGTGGCCATGACCATCGTCTCGTCCATGCGCCGGCGGAGGTTCTCCACCGCGCCGAGCACCTCTTCGTTGAGCTCCTTGAGCCCAGCCGCCCCGACGGTGCCGCCGGCGAGGAGCCTCAACAGCGTCCTCCGTAGCACGTTCTCGTCCTCCTCGCCCCCGTCCACCGGATGGGTGCCGCCGCCCGACGGGGCCTGCGCGCCCCACGGAGCGGGTGAAGTGATGGGTCTGTCCTGTTCAGGAGCACCGCCACCTGATTCGGCCAGGTGTCCGTGGCCGCAGATGCACGGGCTTTCGAACCCCAGGGCCGGGGGTTCCACCCGGTAGACCGAGCACAGGTAGTGGAGATACTCCGGGCCGGGCCGCTTCATGCCCGACTCGTACGCGGACAGTAGCGTCTCGCCGATGCCGGGGACGGCCTTTCCGTCTCTCTCGAAGAGCGCACGCACCTGCTCGATCACGTCGGCGAGCGCCACACCGTGTGAGAGGCGATGCGCCTTGATGCGAGTCGTGCCGAACTGCGCTCCACAGTCGTCGTGGATCTCCTTGGCGATCTCGGCCAGGCTGCGCCCGGCTGCCAGGCCTCGCGCCCGGATCCGGCGCGCGGTCTCCGTCTCTCTGTGTTGCCTGCCGGACATTCCGGCCCCTCTCTCGTGGCCGGCCGCACTCGCAGCCCGTGGTCTCGAGCGGTCCTCACCTAGTGACGGAGAGTGACGCACCCGTCGCGCTCCGACCACACCATAATGATGGACCATAGTTGGCGCGGCCAAGCCCCCAACTTGAACGTGCCGACTAAGGATCGTCCCCCGATAGGGGTTTTCTTTCAACTGACACGGGTTTTCCTCCACCACAGCGGCTTGTCGCCCTCGTTGACCAGAGCACTTCTGTGAGCCATCTTTGGCGCACCAGAGTGAACAGGCGGAGACGGAAAGTACACATTCCATCCGCGAACGAAATGAAGGAGGACCTACGGTGGGGGAGGACGATTTCCGGCATCTGGAACATTTGGTGGCCGAACTTGATGCGCGGGGGCTGCTCGCGCGAGTCGTTCGCACCCCGTCGGGCCGCGCCTACGTACGCGTGATCAATCCCGACGCGACGAGCCTCACGGAGAACGTCGTCTGCCAGGCGGCCGACTACTGGTGGTCCTGGGGTGAACGGATGCACCGGGCCGACGACCCCGCCGGAGCGGCCACGAAGGTGGCCCGCGTGCTTGCCGCGGTGAGCGAGTAGGGGAAGGCGGCGGCCCGGGTGACGGTGAAGTCGCCGTGGCCGCCGCATCCACCGCGGCCTCAGGGGGCGGGCAGGACGCCCGGTGCGGAGCGTGGCCGTCGTGCCGCCCCGGCGCGACGGCTGTGCTGCGGCGTCCCGCCCGCCCCGACCCCGTCCGCGTCCCGCGGGCGGGCCGACCGGCTCGCCGGTCGGCATCGACCGCCGTCCGGCCCCGTCGAGCAGGTGGGGCCGGACGGTGATCGAGGGGATCCCCGCTTGGAGAACGGCGCCGGGCGCGCTTCCGGGTGCGCGCCCGCGCCCTGCCACACCGTCACTGGAGCGTGTCCGGTCCGCCCTCCGCGGCCCCGGACGGGACGCGTTCCCGTCTTCCCCGGCGATGTGACGGAGGCCGGATCAGTCGGCAGTATTGGCTACGTTCATGACCTGCCGTTGAACCGATCCAAGGGGGATCCACCTCGTGTTACCACTGTCGCCCGCGACGCCCACCCCAGCGCCGACCGTGCCGGATCTCGATGTGATCGGCGAGCAGGTGGCAAAGGCGTGTGACAACAACGACGGCATCTTCTGCACCGTCCTGAACAGCACCTTCCCGGAGAAGGACTTCCCCGCCTGGGTGCAGCTCGTGGCGGGCATCGTGGACGTGCTGCTGCTGATCGCCCTCATCCTGGCCGGAGCGCTGGTCGTCCGGAACGTCGTGCACCGGCTGATCACCCGGCTCACCGTGCGGGCCAGCGTCGGCGTGCTGCCGGAGCGGCTGCGCGGCAAGACCGTGCTGACGAGCACGGAGGCCGCGGCGGCGATCATGACGGAGCGCCGCAGGGCACGCGCCGAGACAATGGGCTCGGTGCTGCGGAGCCTCGCGTCCGTCGTGATCCTGGGCACCGCGGCGTTGATGGTCTTCGCGAAGCTCGGGGTCGAGCTGGCGCCGCTGCTCACGAGCGTCGGCATCATCGGTGTGGCGGTCGGCTTCGGCGCCCAGGAGCTGGTCAAGGACTTCATCGCCGGCATGTTCATGCTCCTGGAGGACCAGTACGGCGTGGGCGACGTGATCGACACCGGGGTGGCCGTCGGCACGGTGGAGGCCGTCACGCTCCGCATCACCCGCCTGCGCGATGCCGACGGCAAGGTCTGGTATGTGCGCAACGGCACGATCACCCGCATCGGCAACGAGTCGCAGGGCTGGTCTCGGGCCCTGGTGGACGTGCCGGTGCCGTACGACAGCGACGTGGCGACGGTCCGCGAACTGCTCAACGGCCTCGCACACGACATGTGGGAGGACCCGGACTACCGGGACACGGTCATCGTCGAGGAGCCGCAGGTCTTCGGCCTGGAGTCGGTCTCGGGCTCGTCCGTCATCTTCCGGATCAGCGCGAAGACCGTGCCCGCGCGGCACCTGGAGGTCGCCCGGGAGCTGCGCCTTCGGGTGAAGCGGGCCTTCGACGACAAGAGCCTCGTCTTCGCGGCCTGACCCTTACCGTTCGGTAGCTGACTTAGGCTGAAACCGTGACCAGCGAGCAGACCCTGTCCTTCTACGAGGCGATCGGCGGTGAGGAGGCCTTCGAGCGCCTCGTCCACCGGTTCTACGAGGGCGTCGCGGAAGACCCCCTGCTGCGCCCGATGTACCCCGAGGAGGACCTCGCGGGCGCGGAGGAGCGGCTGCGCCTGTTCCTCATCCAGTACTGGGGCGGCCCGAGGACCTACAGCGAGCAGCGCGGCCACCCCCGCCTGCGGATGCGGCACGTGCCGTTCGTCGTCGACGAGGCGGCACGAGACGCCTGGCTCCGGCACATGGGCGACGCCGTACGCTCCCTCGGCCTGCCGGCCGAGTACGAGAACCAGCTGTGGGACTACCTCGTCTACGCCGCCCACAGCATGGTCAACGCATAAGTAACGGAAGCAGCGGGCAGCCAAAGACTCATGGAAACAACCCCTTGGTGGCGTGATGCCGTTGTCTATGAGATCTATGTCCGCAGCTTCGCCGACGCCTCCGGCGACGGCACGGGCGACCTGGCGGGAATCCGCGACCGCCTGCCGTACCTCGCCGAGCTCGGCGTCGACGCGATCTGGCTGACCCCCTTCTATCCCTCCCCCATGGCCGACGGCGGCTACGACGTGGCGGACTACCGCGACGTCGATTCGTTGTTCGGGTCGCTGGCCGACTTCGACGACCTGGTCGCCGACGCGCACGCGCACGGCCTGCGGCTGATGGTCGACATCGTGCCGAACCACAGCTCGTCGGCTCACCCATGGTTCCAGAAGGCCCTGGCGGCCCCCAGGGGCTCCCAGGAGCGCGAGCGGTACATGTTCAGGGACGGCGGCCCCGAGGGCGGTGGAAGCGGCCACGGAGAGCCGAACAATTGGCTGTCGACCTTCGGGGGCCCGGCCTGGACCCAGGTGCCCGAAGGGCAGTGGTACCTCCACCTGTTCGCGCCCGAGCAGCCCGACTTCAACTGGCGCAACCCGGAGGTGCGGGAGGAGTTCCTCGACGTCCTGCGGTTCTGGCTCGACCGGGGGGTGGACGGCTTCCGGATCGACGTCGCGATGGGCCTCATCAAGGCAGAGGGGCTGCCCGACACCAATCCGGGCTTCACCTCAAGGTCGCCGATCTGGAGCCGGCCGGAGGTGCACGACATCTATCGCGACTGGCGACGGGTGCTCGACTCCTATCCCGGCACCCGTGTCGCCATCGGCGAGGTCTGGACCGACTCGGCCGAGGACCTCGCGTTGTACGTGCGGCCCGACGAGCTGCACCAGAGCTTCAACTTCGCCTGGCTGGAGGCCCCCTGGTCGGCCACGGCCTTCAGGAAGGTCATCGACGACACCCTCAAGGCCGTCGGCTCGCCGACCTGGGTGCTGTCCAACCACGACGTCGTACGGCACGTGACCCGCTACGGCCAGGGGTCGCTCGACCCACAGGCCGGTCCGGCCCGGGCCCGCGCGGCGCTGCTCTCCATGCTCGCCCTGCCGGGGTCGGCCTACCTGTACCAGGGTGAGGAGCTCGGGCTGCCCGAGGTCACCGACCTGCCTCCGGAGGCGCGGCAGGACCCGATTTTCGCGCGGTCGAACGGCGAGGTGCCGGGCCGCGACGGTTGCCGGGTGCCGCTGCCCTGGTCGGGCACCGAGCCGCCGTACGGCTTCGGGTCCGGCGGGTCGTGGCTGCCGCAACCGGCGAACTGGGCGGACCTCACGGCCGAACGGCAGGCGGCGGACCCGTCCTCGACGCTGTGGTTCTACCGACGGGCGCTGCAGACGCGGCGGGAGCTGCGCGGCACGCTGCCCGACGCGATCACCTGGCTGGAGTCGCCGGAGGAGACGCTGTTCTTCCGGCGGGGCCGGCTGCTCTGCGTGATCAACTGCGGCGAGGGCGCGGTGGCGCTCCCGCCCCACGACCAGGTGCTGATCACCAGCGGTCCGCTCGACGGCACCGCTCTTCCCGCCGACACGGCGGCCTGGCTGCTCACCGGCTGACCGCGCCCCGCCTCCGGACAGGCCACCCTCTCCGGACCGGCCTTGGCTTCCCGACCGGCCACCGTCTCCGACCGGTCCACCGTCTCCGGACCAGGCCGCCGCCTCCGGCCATCGCGGCCGGTCACGGAGCGAGGGCGGTGAACCGCTTGAGGTAGGCGAGCTCGTCCTCGTCGAGCCTGCGGGGGCGGGCCTCCGCGGCGTCGTAGGCCACCAAGACCGTGCGTGCCTCGGCGTAGAGCGTCTCGTCGTCGCGGATCTCGTACGCGAGGGTGAAACGCACACTGGAGATCTCGGTGACCCACATCTCGACGCGGACGGGATCGGCGCGGAAGGTCAGGGGCCGCCGGTAGTCGATCTCATGCCGGGCGACCACCAGGTCCTGCCGGCGGCCGGCGAGCTCGCGCGGCCGCTCCCACAGCATGGACACCCGCGCGTCCTCAAGGTAGTCGAGGAAGCGGACGTTGTTGACGTGGCCGAAACTGTCGATGTCGGCGAAGCGCACCTTGCGCTCGAAGACGAAGCGGGTCAGCTGCTCTGGAGGATGGCGTAGCTCGGTCACCGGTCAAACCTAACGGGCCCCCGTCCCCCGCCGTGGCGGCGGGGGACGCAGGCGACAGGCCCGCGAACGGGCAAGGGAACTCGGATCAGTCGCGGGTGAGCTTGCGATAGGTGACGCGGTGCGGGCGGGCGGCGTCCGCGCCCAGCCGCTCGACCTTGTTCTTCTCGTAGTCGGCGTAGTTGCCCTCGAACCAGAACCAGTTCGAGCCCTCTTCCCACGCCAGGATGTGGGTGGCGATGCGGTCGAGGAACCACCGGTCGTGCGAGGTGATCACCGCGCAGCCCGGGAAGTCGAGCAGCGCGTTCTCCAGGCTGGACAACGTCTCGGTGTCGAGGTCGTTGGTGGGCTCGTCCAGCAGCAGCACGTTGCCGCCCTGCTTGAGGGTGAGGGCGAGGTTGAGCCGGTTGCGCTCGCCGCCGGACAGGACCCCCGCGAGCTTCTGCTGGTCGGGGCCCTTGAAGCCGAACGCCGCGACGTACGCCCGCGAGGGCATCTCGACGTTGCCGACCTTGATGTGGTCGAGCCCGTCGGAGACGACCTGCCAGACGTTCTTGTTCGGCTCGATGCCGGCCCTGCTCTGGTCCACGTAGGAGATCTTGACGGTGTCGCCGACCGTGATGGACCCGGTGTCCGGAGTCTCGGACCCCGTGATCATCCGGAACAGCGTGGTCTTGCCGACGCCGTTCGGGCCGATGATGCCGACGATGCCGTTGCGCGGCAGGTCGAAGGACAGCTCGTCCATCAGCAGCCGGTCGCTGAAGCCCTTGCTCAGCTTCTCGGCCCGGATGACCGTCGTGCCCAGGCGGGGGCCCGGCGGGATCTGGATCTCCTCGAAGTCGAGCTTGCGGTACTTGTCGGCTTCGGCGGCCATCTCCTCGTAGCGCTGGAGACGGGCGCGGCTCTTGGTCTGGCGGGCGCGCGCGTTGGAGCGCACCCACTCCAACTCCTCCTCCAGGCGCTTCTTGCGCTTGACGTCCTTCTGGCCCTCGACCCTCAGACGCGCGGTCTTGGCCTCCAGGTAAGTGGAGTAGTTGCCCTCGTAGGCGTAGCACCGGCCGCGGTCGAGCTCCAGGATCCAGCCGGCCACGTTGTCGAGGAAGTAACGGTCGTGGGTGACGGCCAGAACGGTGCCGGGGTACTTCTCCAGGTGCTGCTCCAGCCACTGGACGCTCTCCGCGTCGAGGTGGTTGGTGGGCTCGTCGAGCAGCAGCAGGTCGGGCTGCTCCAGCAGCAGCTTGCACAGGGCGACCCGGCGCCGCTCGCCACCGCTGAGCGTGGTCACCTCGGCGTCGGGCGGCGGGCAGCGCAGCGCGTCCATGGCCTGTTCGAGCTGGCTGTCGAGGTCCCACGCGTTGCTGTGGTCGAGCGCGTCCTGCAGGCGGCCCATCTCCTCCAGCAGCTCGTCGCTGTAGTCGGTGGCCATCTGCTCGGCGATCTCGTTGAACCGGTCGAGCATCGCCTTGGTCTCGGCGACGCCCTCCTCGACGTTCCCGAGCACGGTCTTGGACTCGTTGAGTGACGGCTCCTGCAGCAGGATGCCGACGGTGAAGCCGGGCATCAGCCGAGCATCGCCGTTGGACGGCTGCTCCAGGCCCGCCATCATCTTGAGCAGCGTCGACTTGCCCGTGCCGTTCGGGCCCAGGACACCGATCTTGGCGCCCGGCAGGAACGACAGCGTGACATCGTCAAGGACCACCTTGTCACCGTGCGCTTTGCGCACGCGCTGCAACGTGTAGATGTACTCCGGCATACCTTCAAGCCTAGGGGATCGCACCGGCAGCGCCGTCCGCGCTGCGCGGGGGTGGGGCCACTGGGGCGGCGGGGAGGCAGACCCTGTCCCTGCCGAGCTCCTTCGCACGGTAGAGCGCGAGGTCGGCCGCGGCCAGCAGTTCGATCAGGTCCTCACCGTGAACGTTCATGATGGCCACCCCGGCGGAGACCGTGACCGTGACCATCGCCTGCTCGGTGGGGACCACCATCCGGCCGACGCGGGTGCGCAGCCGCTCGGCCACCCGCCTGGCCTCGTGGACGTCCGCGCCGGGCAGCAGCACGACGAACTCCTCTCCGCCGAACCGCCCCACCACGTCGTACTCGCGCAGCTGCGTCCGGAGGGCGGCCGCCATCTGGGCGAGGACCTGATCGCCCACCAGGTGGCCGTAGGTGTCGTTGACCTTCTTGAAGTGGTCGATGTCGACCAGGACCAGCGCGAGGGCGTCCCCGGTCCGCTGGGCCCTGGCGATCTCCGTGTCCGCCTCCCGCTGCCAGGCGGCCGCGTTCAGCAGGCCCGTCTTCGGATCCGTACGGGCCGCGGCCTGGAGCTGGGCGTGCAGCAGGCTCCGCTGGAGAAGCACGACGGGCGGCAGCACGAGCAGCAGCAGCGCCAGATTGAGGCCGCAGACGACCGCGACGAGCACGCCGAGGCAGAGCTCGACCGCGTCGAGCAGGACGCGTTCGCGGTCCCACAGGACCTCGCACCAGCGGCCCTCCGGGTCGGACGCGTGCGCCGCCACCGCGATCAGAGCGGTGTTGAGCACCGTGAACAGCACCGCGCAGGCCGCCGCGACCGCGATCGGCCCGCCCTCCCCCGCCGACAGGTGTTGCGGGACGTGGACCCAGTGATGGAAGACGACCGAGGCGGAGGCCGCCGCGAGTCCGATCGCCGCCGCGCTGAACACGCGGCGGTACAGCACGGTCGCCCGCACCCTGAGCTGCAGCAGGATCTGCATCGGTATGGGCGCGAGCAGGGCGTAGACCGGCGGAAGCAGGAACGCCACCGGCAACCACCAGGCGGACAGCAGGTCGCGGGACACACCGGCGGGCATGCCGAGGCGGCGGGTCGCCTCGATGCACACCGCACCGCACGCGGTGAGCGCCCCGAACATGGCGAGGTGGTGAGCGTGGAGCGGGGTCGCCTTCGCCAGCACCGCGATGAGGACCGCGTCGAAGGCCACGATCGCACAGACGTAGGCCACGAGGGCGGGCGGCTGGGCCAGCAGCGGCCAGCGACTTCGCAAGCAGATCGCGCTTCGCGGCCTGGCCGAGGTCTGACCGGTTGCCGTCATCCCGCCCCCCAGTAGCCGAAGCCAGTCTCACGATGAGTAACACAATAGTTGCGGAGTGTGCGATGCGCGACGGGAACCACTACCTTGGCACGATGGCCATCTGCATCCGATGGGCCGAGGAGGCGTCTGCGGCGGTTTACCCGACCTGCCTGGCGCCGGCTCCGGCGCAACCGGGTCGCGCAGGCTGCGCCCGTGCCCGCGGAGTCGCCCAGGGCGGCCAAGAGGCGGCCGAGAGCAGGCCGGCTCCACCCGCCGGATGCTACGCGGTGGGGGGAAGCGGCGGCAACGGCAGGGGCAGACCCGGCAGGCCGTCGACACTGGTCGCGACGTGCTCCTTCTTGTGGAAGTACGCGTCGAGCGACTCGTCGGTCTCGCGTTCGAACCGCGAGCCGTGCAGCGGACGGTCCCCTTCGTAGGTCATGAACGGGACGGCGTACCCGCACGTGTCACGGATCTTCTCGGCGGTCACGACGATGATCGCGCGCAGGCCGTGCCGGGCGGGGTCGATGTCCGGAAAGCAGCGCATCAGACCGGCCCAACGGGGATCGTCGCGGAAGACCGGCTCTCCGCGACCGTGCACCCGCACGATGGTGGGAGGGCCGTCGAAGGCGCACCACATCAGGGTGATGCGGCCGTTCTCGCGGAGGTGGGCGATCGTCTCGGCGTTGCTGCCGGCGAAATCCAGGTAGGCCACGGTGAGTTCGTCGATCACGGCGAACGAACCGGTCAGGCCCTTGGGTGAAAGGTTGACGGTGCCCTCGCCGGCCAGCGGCGCGGTCGCGGTGAAGAAGATGTGCTGCGCCTCTATAAAGGCGCGCAATCTGCCATCTATCCGCTCGTAGCTCTTCCCCATGGCCCGATTATGACCGGGGCGCGACGCAGAGGCGGGGACGGCGCGGTGGGAGCGAGGGCGTGGGAGCGGGGACGGCTCAGGGTCGCGAACACCGAAGTCCTCGGCGGGGTCCCACGACGAGGGATGCGGGTCAGACGCCCGGCGGGGCGAGCACGATGTCGAAGCGCACCCTGGTCCAGGTGCCTTCGATCATCCGCCCGTCGGGGGTCGGAGTGCCGGCCGGCTGCCGATCGAACTTCTTGATCAGCGACTCCTTGACCCCGAAGACGGAGTCGTTCCAGCCGATCGGGTCGCCCTCGGGAAAGACGTGCGTCACCAGCGTGCGCCCGCTTTCGTGGCTGACCATGAAGTGCAGGTGCGATGCCCGCAGCGGGGAGCGGCCGACCGCGGTGAGCATCTGCCCGACCGGGCCGTCGTCCGGGATCGGGTAGGGCGTCGGGGTCAGCGCCCAGAACCGGTAGCCGCCGTCCTCGGCCGAGAACAGGTGACCGCGTGCGGAGCGCCTGGGCACGTCGTACTGCACGTCATAGAGGCCGGCCTCGTCGGCCTCCCAGACCTCGATGCGCGCGCCCTCGAGCGGGTTGCCGTCGGTGTCGGTCACCGTGCCCTCGACCCAGCAGGGCTCTCCCGGCGCGCCCAGGGCGACGTCGCCGCCGAGCCCGACGTGCGGGGCGTCCTCGACGAAGAACGGGCCGAAGACCGTCGCCTCCGTGGCGTCCTTGTACGCCGCGTTGTTGACGTTGATGGTCTGCATCGAGGCACCGAGGGTGTCCGACAGCAGGATGAACTCCTGACGCACGTCGTTGGTGATGTGACCGGCCCTGGTGAGGAAGTCGATCGCGGCGCCCCACTCCTGCTCGGTCAGTCGCACCTCGCGGATGAAAGCGTGCAGGTGCTCGACCAGGGCGACCATCAGCTCCTTCAGCCTCGGGTCGGGGCAGTCGGCGAAGGAGGCGACGACGTTCTCGACCAGCTTGGCCTCGACGGCCTCCTGCCCGGCACCGATCTCCCGATGGACGCGGCCCTGAGTGCCGGCCTGGGCCGATCCCGGGTTCCCATGGATGCTCATCGACGCTCTCCTTCCCACGCGGCACGCAACAGCGCAGTGAGGTTCTCTTCGGTCACGGGGGTCGGGTTGCCGGCCGGTAGGGCGGCCATGATCGGCGCGACCGCCTTGGTGATGCCTTCTTCGGGCATCCCGTAGTCCTTCAGCGCACGCGGCGCGCCGACCTCCGCCCGCAGCGCCGCCAGCCCCTCGACTGCGGTGGCGGCGCCGAAGGCCGCCGCCATGCGCCGCTCGGCCTCGGGCGCGCCCGGAGCGTTGAAGGCCAGCACGTGCGGGAGCACGACAGCGTGGGTCTGCGCGTGGGGCAGGTCGAACATGCCGCCGAGAACGTGGCAGATCTTGTGGTGCAGTCCCGAGCCGGCCGACGCGAACGCGACCGCGGCGAGGTAGGCGCCGTACAGCGTCTGCTCGATGCCCTCGATCGCGCCGCCGTCCGCCGTGACGACGGGCAGCCCGGCGGTCAGTGCGCGGATGCCCTCGCCCGCCAGCGCCCGATCGACCGGGTCCGCCCGCGGTCCCCACATCGAGTCGACGCAGTGGGCCAGTGCGTTGAGCCCCGACGCCACGCTCATGTCCGCGGGCAGCAAGGTGAGCAGCCCGGCGTCGTAGACGATCGAGCGCGGCAGCACCTTGTCGTCGGCGCCGGTGGTCTTGGTCCCGCCCTCGGTCAGGCCCCAGACGTTGGTCGCCTCGGAGCCCGCGTAGGTGGTCGGGACGGCGATGACCGGCAGGCCGGTCGTCATGGCGACGGCCTTGCCCAGCCCGGTGGCCGACCCCCCGCCCACGGTGACCACGACGTCGGCCTCGGCGGCCGCGGCGGCCCTTCGCGCCCGGCCGGCCACCTCGACCGGGACGTGCATGACGACCTCCTCATGCCGCAGCACGACCGGCAGCCGTGCCGCGATCGAGTCGGCGAGGGCGGCCGCGCGGCCGGAGGCGATCAGCATGACCCGCCGGGCGCCGAGGAGGGAGACCTCCTCGGCCACCGCCTCCGGCGAGGCGCCGGAGGCGAAAACGACGCGCTGCGGCAGCGTCGCGTGGACGAACCTCATGCCCGCCCCAGCGGCTTCGGCGGCGCCGCGCACAGAGCGCCGGCCGGGTCGTCGGGCAGGCTCATCGCACGCCGGGCGATGTGCGCGTCGGGGCGGACCAGCAGCACGCCTGACTCCTCTGTCTCTCGAAGTTTGGCCCGGTCATAGTACAGATCGGTGATTTCAGGACAGGGATCGACCCGGCCAAGACCCGTGAGGCCCTGAGGTCCGTGGACACCCCACTAAGCCGCCAGTGCGGGCGGGAGCCAGGCGGCGTCGCCGTTGTCCCGCACGGCACGTTCCGGGTCCGTCGCCCCGTCCGAGGCCGGGTCCGTCACCCCGTCCGTCGTGCTTCCCGTTGTGCCTTCCTCGGCGTCGATCTCCGCCGCTCCGCCGGTCCGCGGCGCCTCGTCGCCCTGCCAGGCTCCGGCGGCCGCCAGCGTTCCGGCCACCGACGAAGCCGCGTCGTTCGCGCCCCGCGCGCCGACGAGGGCGTCGAACGCCTCGTCGTCTCCGCCGCCAACGGACGCCGCGCTGGGCCCACTGAGCCCGCTGGAACCGCTGGGAGCGGTCAGCTCCCATTCCCGCGTCGCGTCTTCCATCGCGTGGCGCTCGCCGTCGCTCGGCGCTCCCGCCGAGTAGGCCCGGATCGGCTTCTCGAACGTGGCGATGCCCCACTTCAGGTCATGGCCCACCGAGCTGGCCTCGATCTCCGCCCAGAACCGCTGCTCGCCGTCGCGCTCGAACTGCTTGATCCGCAACTTGCCGTACACCACGACCGGGTGTCCCCTGCGGATCGACTGCTGCACGTTGTCCGCCAGCCCGCGGTAGCAACGAACGGTGTAATAGGTGGTGTCCCTGGTCTGCCAGGTGTTGGTCTGCTGGTCGAGGACGCGCCTGTTGACGGCCATCCGCATCGAGGTGACACGCGAGCCGTCGCGGAACTGATACTGCCGGGGGTCGTCGGTGACGTTCCCGCTCAGCGTGACGTAGATGTCGTTCATCGAAGTGCCTCCCCGGCCCGGTCACTCGCCGGGCTCGGGGGACACACTGGCCGCGCATCGCACCGCCTCACGGGCCAGAAACCCGTTCTGTGGACGAGGCCACGCCTGTGGACAACCCGCCTGGTCGCCTGCTGGTACGCAGGCGGGCGGCGGACCGTTCAGCGCCGGGTGGCCGCCATCGCGCCGAAATACTCGTTGTAGCGGTTCAGCTCGCGCTCGACCGGCTCGACGACCATGTTCTGCGCCAGGACGCCCACACGGCGTCTCATGTCGCGCTCAAGCCGGTCGCGTTCCTTGCCCGCGGCGAGCACCACGAAGTTCTTGCTCGCCATGGCCGAGAACAGGCCGAGCCCGAGGACGCTGATCATCATCAGCCCCACCCAGGGCAGCACGGCCACGTCACCGAGGACCTCGGCCGGCGGACGGCCCGCCTTGAACACGCCGTACGCCAGGATCGCGCCCGCCCAGACGAGGCTCGCGACGAACATGACCACCAGGAGGTACTGCCAGATCTTCAGGAGCCACCACCAGACGGGCACCCGGTCGAGCGGCGGAGCCACCTCCGCCAGCTCCTCCGACAGCGCCTCGGGAAGCTCGTCCACCCGCGAGCGGGCCGCCTCGCGGACGCCGTCGCGCCACACCTCCGGCATGCCGGCCGTCAGCCCGTCGGCGAGCGCCTGCACCGCGTTGTCCACTTCGGCGGGCTGAGCGGTGACCGAACTCGCGACAAGGCCGCGGATGTCGTCCTTCACGCCCCCCAGCCGCAGGCTCTTGAGCGGATCGGGCCGCAGCCGGGCCGCCCAGCGCGCGTACGGCCAGCCGACCCAGTCGGCCGACCGGACGGCGTGCACGTTCTCGAGCGCCTCACCGAGAGCGGAGACGCCGACGGCGTCGCACAGCGCTTCGGCCAGCCCGGCACGCCGCGCGCCGTCCACCGTGGACTCCACCCGCAGCAGCTCCGGCACGTCCTTCACCAGGCGCAGCACCAGCCGGTCGAGGTCGGCCTCCAGGCGCTGGTAGGCCGCCCGCCGGGCGGCCACGGACTCGGCCAGGACGGCCTTCAGGCTGTCGACGCCCTTGCCGGTGGTCGCGGACGTCGCGACCACCCGGGGATGGGCCACGCCCTCGCGCCGGAGAAGGTCCTCCAGGTCGGCCACGCACTCCGCCTGCTCCTCCGGGGTGAGCCGGTCGGACTGGTTCAGCACGAAGACCGTCACCGCGTCGTGCCCGGTCAGCTCGGTCACGTAACGCCGGTGCACCGAGGCGTCGGCGTACTTCTGCGGGTCGAGGACCCACACGATGAGGTCGGCCGTCTGGATCAGCCGGTGGGCCTCGTGGTCGGTGAGCGCGCGGATCGAGTCGTGGTCGGGCAGGTCGAGCAGGATCAGCCCGTGCAACTGGCTCTCGCCCTTGTCGAGGGCGCTGGCGCGGGCGAACCGGTGCCGCCACTGGATCTGCAGCCAGTCGAGCAGCGGGCCCGCGCCGTCGATGCCCCACACGCAGGCGTGGGTGCGCGCGGTGGTCGGCCTGCGTACGCCGATGGGCGAAAGCTCCAGCCCGGAGACGGCGTTGAACAGGGACGACTTCCCGCTGCCCGTGCCACCGGCGAGCGCGACGACCGTGTGGTCGGACGACAGCTTGAGCCGGTCGCCCGCGCGCAGCAGGAGCTGGGCGGCATCCGTGACCAGCGCCGGGTCGAGCCGGCCCTGCCCCAGCTCAACGATCCTGGCCAGGGCGGCGAGCCTGGAGCCGAGCCCGTGCCGCCTCTCGGCGGTGCTGACAGCCGTCATGGATTCCTCACCGTGGTGCCGGAGACGTACCCGAGCGTGATCTGCCGGATCGGCTGCGTCATCGTGCGACCTCGAGGTTGTACGTTGCCTGGTAGAGCCGCGTCGCCGCGGCCTCGTCCGGGATCCCGGCGCTGTCGAGCACGTCGACATACCGGAGGGTCTCCTCGTCGAAGAGCAGGCCGACGCGGGCGCGCAGATCGCTGCGGGCCTTGGCGCTGATGTTGCGCAGCGACTCGGCGCCGAGCAGGCCGCGCAGCAGCCGCTGGGGCAGTGCGCCGGCGCCCGCGCCCGCCGGCGCGTCCGTGGCGCCGTAGCCAAGCAGGCCGATCATGAAGATCAGCGAGAGCGACTCGACATCGAACGAGATCAGCTTGGCCACCGACCGCTTGGTCACGCCCTCGGTGCGGATCAGCTCGGTGACGTGGTCCTGCCAGGCGGCGATGGTCCTGGTGGTCCTGCGGGCGATCTCCTCCGCCGGGCGGCCGAGCCCCGGAGTCGCGGCCAGGCGGTCGCCCGCGCCCGCCCGCTGCCGCCAGCGCGCCACCGCCTCCTCGGTGGCCTGCTGGACGGCCGAGTTGACCAGCGCTTCGAGGCCCGCCCGCACGGCGGCCCTCAGCCCGCGCACCCGCTCGGGGCCCTGCGAGTGGCCCTTGCCCCCGCGGCGCAACCGGAGGGTGCGCATGAGGTCGCCCGAGCCGGCGAAGTCCTGCCACCGGGCGAGCACCTCCCCGCGCAGCAGCGAGCCGTCCCTGGTCGCCTCGTCGATCCGCGCCAGGGCGCCCATGTAGGCCGCGTCGACGTCGGAGCGCAGATCGGCGCGCAGGGCGACCTGGGTCTCAAGGTGCCGGGCGAGCGCGGGCAGCCGGGTGCGGAAGCTGTTCAGCACGCCGTTCAGCGTCGCCTTGACCGCCGCGTCCCGCCGCTCGTCGTCGACGGACAACGCCGACAGCCACATGCGGAGATCCGCGATCTCGATCTCGGGCAGCCGCCCGTCACGTACGGACGTCTCGTTGATGACGAAGCGTTCGACCTCGCCCAGGCCGTACTCGTGCAGCATCCGGCCGAAGTGCTTCACGACGACCTCGCGGGACCTCGGCGGCACGCGGGACAGCACGATGACCAGGCGCGCCCCGCGTTCCTTGGCCCGGCGCAGCAGGCTCCAGGACGGCGCATCGGCGTACCGGGACGCCGTGGTGACGAAGACCCACAGGTCGGCGGCGTCCAGCATGCGGTGCGCGATCTCGTGGTGCTCCTCCACGACCGAGTCGATGTCGGGCGTGTCGAGCAGCGCGATTCCCCGGGGCAACGACGGGCTCGACGTCAGCACCACGCTGTCAGCCGGGGCGTCCCGTGTGGGTTCTGCGAGCCTTTCCACGCCTCCGAGAAGATCTCCGCGCGCATACCACTCGCGGTTGTCGGGGTGGCAGACGATCAAGGGCGTCGACGTGGTCGGGCGGCGTACTCCCGTGGCCGAGACCCTCCCCCCGGCGAGCGAGTTGACGATGGTGGACTTGCCCGCTCCCGTCGAGCCGGCCACGGCGATCAGCGCGGGTGCGGTGCTCATGTGGACGCGCGGGATGACGTAGTCGTCGAGTTGCGCCAGGACCGCCGCCTGCGCCTTGCGCGCCTCATCGGAGCCCGGCACGTCGAGACCGAAGTGCAGGCCCTTCACCGCCGTGCGGAGCTGGTTGAGCGCCTCGGTCAGCGCCGCCGAGACCGGCTCTGGCATCGCGAATGAACCGGCCCGATCGCCGTCGGGATCGTCGCCGTCAAGCTCGTCGGTGTCGGGATCGTCGGTGTCTGGATCGTCGGCGGCGTGCTCCGTGCCCTCGGCGTGCTCTGTGTGCTCGGCCCGCTCTGTGCCCTCGGCGTGCTCTGTGCTGTGCTCGGGGTTCTCGGCGGGCTCAGCGTGCTCGTCGGCGTCTTCAGCGCCCTCCGGGCCGTCCTCAGGGTCCGCCGAGTAGTCGGCGTCCGCCGGGCCTTCGGCGTCCGCCGAGTCGTCGGCGTCTGGTGCGTCCTGTTCGCCGTCGCCGGCCGCCGGCCCGCCGTCGGTCTCCTCGGCCGCCGCGTCGGTCGGGGCCCTGCCGGGCCCGGCGGGCCGTACGGGGTCGTCCTCGGCCTCGGGGACGTCCTCATGGGAGGGCTCGCCCTCGGTCGCGTCCACGGCGAACCCGGCGTACGGCCGCCCGCCCGGACCCGAGTGAGGCGAAGTGAGCTCCGGCGCGGGCTCGTCGTCGCGAATCGGGCGGAACGCGATGGTCTGCTCACCCGGCGACTCCGGGTGCTGCGCCATGTCCGGCTCCTCGGTCACAGCATCGCCGGAACCCGCCCCGGCCCCGTGGTCGGGCGTGTTCCTGGCTGCCGATCTCACGGGACCCGCTCCGCTCGCACCATTTCGATCTCCTGGCCGACCTTGACGACCTCGCCGACGATCACGATCGCCGGAGGCCGCACTCCGGCCGCGGTCATCCGTTCCGCCACAGTCGACAACGTCGCGGCAACGGCTCGCTGGGTCGGAAGAGTACCGTCCTGTACCACCATCACGGGAGTTTCCGGTGAACGTCCGTCTCGGACCAGCGTTTCGGCGATCTCCTTGATCCTTTCGACCGCCATGAGAAATATCAGGGTTCCCGTCGATCGCGCCAATCCGGGCCAGTCGACGGTGGACGCGGGGTCGTCGGGCGCGACGTGCACGGAGATGACGTGGAACTCCTGGCTCACCCCACGATGGGTGACCGGGACTCCGGCCGCCCCGGGCACCGCGACCGCGCTGGTGATCCCGGGCACCACGATCACCGGGATGCCCGCCCGGGCACAGGCGATCATCTCCTCGCCGCCCCGGCCGAAGACGAACGGATCCCCGCCCTTCAGCCGTACGACGAACCTGCCCTTGCGGGCGTGCTCGATGAGCAGTTCGTTGATCTTCTCCTGGGGCAGCGACCGGCCGTAGGGCACCTTCGCCGCGTCGATCAGCTCGACGTCGGGCGACAGCTCGTCCAGGAGCGCGCGGGGCGCGAGGCGGTCGGCCACGACCACGTCGGCCTGGGCCAGGAGCTGGCGTCCCCGCACGGTGATCAGGCCGGGGTCGCCGGGACCGCCGCCCACCAGTGCGACACCGACCGGCTTGGTGCGGTGCCGCCGGGCGTCCACGGTGCCGTCGCGCAGCGCGCCCACGATCGCGTCGCGGATGCCGGCCGCCCGGCGGGGATCGCCACCGGCGGTGACCGCCACGCCGACCTCGTCCACCCGCCCGCTGGCGGGGGTCCAGGCCGCGGAGGCGTCCTTGTCGTCGGCCCGCACGCACCAGATGCGCTTGGCCTCGGCCTCGGCGGCGACCGCGGTGTTGACGTCGCGGTGGTCGGTGCAGGCGTGCACCAGCCAGGCACCGTCGCAGTCGCCGACCTGGTAGGGCCGCCGCTCCCAGGTCACCCGGCCCGTGGCGATGAGATCGTCCAGCGCCGGGGTGACACTGGGCGAGACCAGGGTGACGGAGGCCCCGGCGTCGAGCAGTGCGGGGATCCGTCGCTGAGCGACGTGTCCGCCGCCGACCACGAGCACACGCCGCCCATCGAGGCGGAGGCCGAGCAGGTAGGGCGCCATGACCCCTGTCTCCCTATCGCGTCAAGCGTGCATTGTTAGGAGGCAAACCTACCCGCTGGGCTCGGGCGACATTCACGGGATGAGACTTGTGAGTCCACGGGGCGGTCGCCCGCGCCCCGCGCGGCGCTCACTCGCCCTTGTCCGCCACGCCCGCGGAGTCGAAGGTGGCGACCTCGTGCATGACCCGCGCCGCCGCGCTGACCAGAGGGTGGGCGAGCAGCCCGCCGGTTCCCTCCCCGAGGCGCAGCCGCAGGTCGACGAGCGGGTCGAGGCCCAGGTGGGCCAGCGCGACCGCGTGACCGGGCTCGGCCGAGCGGTGCCCGGCCAGGCAGTAGCCGATCGCGTCGGGCGCGAGCGCGCCCGCCACCAGGGCCGCGGCTCCGGCGATCACCCCGTCGAGGATGACGGGCACCCGGGCCGCGGCGGCGCCGAGCACGAAACCGGCGATCGCCGCGTGCTCCAGGCCGCCGACCGCCGCGAGCACCCGCAGCGCCTCGTCGGGCCCGGTGGGTACGGCTGCCGCCTCGGTGATCCCGTTGGCCCGCAGGCCCCGCCGTACGATTTCGATCTTGTGCTCATAGGTGGCGTCGTCGACGCCGGTCCCCCGGCCGGTGACCCCGGCGGCGGGCCTGCCGGTGAAGGCGCAGATGAGGGCGGCCGACGCGGTGGTGTTCGCGATGCCCATGTCGCCGGTGACGAGGCAGCGCCCACCCGCGTCCACCAGGTCGCGGGCGACCTCGATTCCGGCCGCCAGGGCGGCGGTGGCCTGCTCCCGCGTCATCGCGGGCCCCTGCGACAGGTCGGCCGTGCCGTACGCGACCTTGCGGGCGAGCAGCCGGGGCGCGGGCGCCAGGTCAGCCGCGACGCCCACGTCCACCACGGTCACCGACGCGCCCACCTCGGCGGCGAAGGCGTTGGCGACCGCTCCTCCCGCGGTGAAGTTGGCCACCATCTGCGCGGTGACCTCCTGCGGCCAGGGGCTGACCCCCTGCGCGTGCACGCCGTGGTCGGCGGCGAAGATCGCCAGGGCGGCCGGGACCGGGAGCGGCGGCGGGCACGTCCCGGCGATGCCGGCGAGCCGCACCGCGACGTCCTCGAGCACTCCGAGCGAGCCGCTGGGCTTGGTGAGCCTGTCCTGGTAGGCCCTGGCCTCCGTCATGGGGCCGGGCTCGACCGGGCGGATGGCGCCGATCGTCTCGCCGAGGGACGTCATGCTCTCTCCTTCTGCGCGGCGGCTACACCGCGCTGGCGATTCCGGGCTGGGGGAGCGGCCCGTCCGGCGCATCGCCGCGGGGCTCCTCCCCCGCCTCGCCGCGGCCGGCCACGCCGATCATGCTATCGGCCTCGATCTCGCCGTCCGTTTCCGGTTCCGGCGTCCCGGCGCCGAGCGTATCGGCGTCGAGCGCCTCGGCGCCGAAGACGCCCACGCCGAGCGACTCCAGCTCCAAGGGCGCAGGGTCGGCAGGCTCGCGGCTCAGCGGCTCTGCGCCGGCGTTCCGGGTCGCGTCCAGCCGAGCGCCGATGTCGGTCACGCGGCCGGCGCCGTTCCCGGCGTAACCCGCGGCAGGCCTATGCCCCGGGGGGAACGGCCGGGCCGGCGACAGCACCGCGGACGGGCGGCGCGCGGCCGGCGCCGAGGACTGGCCGCCTCCGGCGAGGGCCTCCTCATACCTGTCGATCACCACGTCGGCGAGGCCCTCGCAGTCACCGATCACCTCGGCGCAGCGGATGTCGAGGCCCTCGTGGTTGGCGCCGTACGCCAGCGCCTGCGCCCAGATGCGTTCGAGGACTCCGCCGGCGAACAGGACGTACGGCAGGACGATCACGCGCTTGGCGCCGAGCCTGCGGCAGCGCTCCAGGCCGCCCGGCACGCCGGGGCGGGTGTGCGACACGTAGGCGGTCTCCACGGTCAGCAGGTCGGGGGCGTGGGTCTCCCAGAACAGCCGCGAGACCCGGTGGACCTCGGCGTTGACGGCGGGGTCGGTGGAGCCGTGCCCGACCAGGACGACCGCGGTCTCGCCGGGCGCGATCTCGGCGGGCGGCTCGTCGGCCACGAACCTCGGCATCTCGGCGCGGGCGTCGGCGAGCCGCTCCGCGAGCAGCTTGAGCACCCGCGGGTCGGGCCCGAGGGGGCGGCCGAGGTCGTATTCGAGCGTGGGGTGCCGCTCCTGCTCCAGGGCCATGGTGCCGGGGATGTCCCCGAGCGCGCGCCGGTCGCCGGTCAGGCTGAGCGGCACAGCGATCAGGTGGTGGTGCCCCCGGGCCACGAGAGAGGCGATGGAGTCGCCGAGCGGGGGGCGGGCGTTCGTGATGAAGCCGCCGCTCACCTCGGCGGGAAGCCCGTCGAGGCGGCAGCGAAGGCGGTGAACGAACCTGCCGAACTCGGCGACGCCGGTCTCATCGTGGGTGCCGTGGCCGATGAGCAGCAGCGGCGGTTTCATCTAGCTGATCTCCCCTGCAGTTGACCTGCGTGTCGTTCACAATCCCCCGCCCCTGCCCCCGATCCGGGCCGGCGCCGCCCGTGCGCATGCCCGGACGGAGTCTCCCGCTTCTGGACGCGCGCTCACCGGCCTGCGGGAGGGTCACGGCTGGCGAGGATAGCCTTCCGGCCCCCAATCATGGTGGCCGCTTGACCGATGGCACAGGGACTAGGGGGATTCTTTACCTATTGCCAGGAAATTTCCCCGTTGAGCATGCCGAACAGGACGGCGTCGGCCCAGCCCCCCGGGATCGGCAGCACCTGCCGCATGATGCCCTCCTCGATGAACCCGGCCCTCCTCGCGACCGCCTGACTCGCGCGGTTGCCCGTCGCGACCAGCAGGTGAACCCGGTGGAAGCCGAGGTCGAACAGGTAGGCCGCCGCCAGCTGCGTGGCCTCCACCGCGTACCCCTTGCGGCGGGCCCACGGCGCGATCCAGTACCCCAGTTCGGCGTCCCCGCGTTCGTGGTCCTCACGCTGCACGCCGATGGCTCCGGCGAGCCGTTCCCCGTCCTTCGGCTGTATCGCGAAGTTGCCACCATAGCCGGGGCCGTTCGCGTGCGCGAGCCGGGTGCACCACTCCAGCGCGCGCTCCAGCGTGTAGCCCTCGGCCCACGGCATCCAGCGGGCGATCTCGGAGTCGCCCTTCACCGCCTCGACGACGTCGAAGGCGTCCCGCCGGGCGAACGGCCGCAGGACCAGCCGCTCGCTCTCGATCCTGCGGCGCGGGACCCAGCGCTCGTCGCCGCGCAGCCGGCCGAAGACCACCAGGTCGTGCGGGCCGTCGTCCTCGAATCCCGCGCCGCGGAGCAGTCCCTCACGGGTGAAGCCGGCCTTCTCCGCGACCCTGACCGACGCGAGGTTGTCGGCGTTGGCCCGCAGCTCGATCCGCCTCAGCGGGCCCTCCCCGAGCAGGCGGCCGACGAGCCCGCGGACCGCCTCGGTCGCGTAACCCCGGCGGCGGTAGGCGGGGTGCACGCCGTATCCCACCTCCGCGGTGCCCGCGCCCCACAGGGTCTTGAAGACGCTGATCGACCCGACCACGCCGTCCCGCGCGTGCATCGCGAGGTGGATCCCCTGGCCCGAGCGCCACAGTTCGTGCACGCCGTGGGACAGCCACTGGGCGATCGCGGACGGGTGCCCTGGCGCGCCCGGCGGCAGCGCGGTGGGGTGCGCGCCGTCCTCGATGACGGCTCGCACCTGGCCCGCGTCCCCAGGCCCGAACGGCCGCAGGATCAGCCGTTCGGTGTTGATCGTCAGCCGCTCGTCGAACAATGCGTCACTCCATCACATAAGCGGATTTTTCGCCCGCCGCAGATTATGTGGGGCACAGCCTCACCTGGCCCGATGTTTGGGGCAGGCGGTCCGGGTACGAGGCACGTCAGTGACCCTAATCGGGAGGTGAGGTCATGAGTATCCAACGCGGCAGCGCCAAGCACGGCCGCCGGATCGACGAGGAGCAGAAGCACGAGACGCAAGGCCTCGTGCAGGGCGGCGGAACCAGCCGGGCGGAGGAGTGGCGCGAACCCGAGCCGACGCAGCAGCCAGAAGAGGACATGTCACCGCCGCGCCGGCAGCCGCCCGGCCGCGAACCCGGGACCCCGCTCGGCATCACCCCCGCCGACGTCGAGCGCCGCAGCCACCTCGCCACCTGGCTCAGCGACACCGGTTTCCCCGCCGACCCGGCCAAACTACTCGCCCACGCGGAACGCAAGAACGCCCCCGAGGCCGTGATCGACGCCGTACGGCGGCTGCCCGACATGAGGTTCCACAACATCGGGGAGGTGGCGGAGGCGCTCGGACTCGGAGTGGAACGGCAGCGCTGGTAGGGAGGGCCCGTGAGACTGGACTTCATTCGCCGGCTGTACGAGCGGGGCGGCCCGTACGCCTCGGTGTACGCGGACACCGACCGGTCCTCCGAGGGTGCGGCCAGCGTGATCCAGCGGCGGTGGGCCCATCTCAGGGAGCGGCTCGCCGAGGAGGGAGCGCCCGCCTCGGCCCTCGACCCCATCGGCGAGCTGCTGCTCGATTCCGGGTGGGCCGCTCCCGGACGCGCCGCCTTCGCCGTGGAAGGCGCGGTGCTGCTCACCGAGCCGCTCGCCGCCCGGCCGCGCCGCCAGACCGCGCGGTGGTCGCCGCTTCCCCACGTGGTGCCGCTGCTCGCGCAGCGCGGCGAGCACGTCCCGCACGTCGAGGTGCTGGCCGACCGGGCCGGAGGCGACGTCGCCGTCGTGGCCGACGGGCGGCGGCGCGAGCTGACGGTGGAGGTGGCGGACCAGGACCGGCCGCTGCAGAAGACCGGCCAGGGCGGCAGGTCGCAGGCCAACTTCGACCGGGAGGTCGAGGAGGGCTGGCGCCGCAACGCCGTGGCACTCGCCGAGGTGGTCGAGAAGGAGGCGCACGGCATCGGCGCGGAGGTCGTGGTGCTGGCCGGCGATCCCAAGGCCCGCGCTCTCGTGACCGACCACCTCGCCAAGGACGTCCTACGGCGGCTGACGGTGGCCGAGCGCGGCAGCCGCGCCCCGGGCGCCGACCTGGACCACTTCCGGCAGGAGGTCGAAAGGGCCTGCCGGGCCTGGACGGATCGGCGCTGCGAGGAGCTGCTGAACACGTACGCCGCGGGCAACGCCGTGACCGGACTGACGGAGACGGCGCGCGCGCTGCGCGACCGGAGGGTGGGCGCGGTGCTGATGCACGACGACCCGTCCTCCACGGCCACGATGTGGATCGGGCCCGAGCCCACGCAGTTGTCCACCGACCCGGAGGAGCTGGCCGCCTGGGGGGTCGAGGAGCCCATGCGGGAACGCGTGGACGCCGCCCTCGCCCGGGCGGTCGCCGCGACCGACGCCGAGCTGTGGTTCGTCCCGCGCCTCGAGTCGCCCGACGGGATCGGCGCGCTGCTGCGCTTCTGACCGCGCCGTGGCTCAGTCCACGATCAGCACTTCGAGCGTGCGCGGGCCGTGGACGCCCTCGACCCGGTTCAGCTCGATGTCGCTGGTCGCCGAGGGGCCGCTGATCCAGGTCTGGGGCCGCGCGGGGGCGAGCCGGGCGACGGCGTCCGGCACCCCCGCGACGACCTGGGCGGCCCGCACCACGCACAGGTGATAGTCGGGCACCAGCGTGAGCGCCCGCCGGCCCTGGCCCGGCCCGGTGTCGAGGACGATAGTGCCGGTCTCCGCGATCGCGACCGCGCAGGTGGTGACCACGCCGTCCACGGCGTCGAGGTCGGCGGCGCTCAGCGGCGGGTCGTCGGCGACCGCCTCCACGTCCGCGACGGCGAGCCATCGCGGGGGGAACCCCGCGGGCACGACGACCCGTCGCGCCCCGCGCCCGGCGAGAGACAGCGCGACGCGCTCCGGCACACCCGCCTCGTCCACGAGGTGGACGACGGCGCGGTAGTCGCGCACCCGCTCCTCGAACAGGCGGATGTCCCCCGGCGTCTGCGAGGGCCCGCGATAGGCGCGGGTGATCTCGACGTCGGGCGCGCCCGCCAGGGCGCGGCGGACCCGGGCGAGGATCAGGTCGCGGGAGCTCATCGGCGTCCTCCGTCCGTGCGGTCCCACCAGGCGCGGAACGACTCTTCCGGCACCTCGGGGAGGTCCCTGGTGTCGGTCCAGCCGCCGAGCGGCCCCGGCAACCGCCGAGGGATGAGCCGGTGCGGCCCACGGGGCGTGAGCCGGCGCAGCAGTCCCCCGGCCCGCTGCAGGCGCGCCAGCCGTCCCGACCGCTCGAACACCCATCCGGCCGCCGCCATCCCGGCGCGCTCCGGCCAGGGGTGGCGGGCCCGGGTCCGCAGGTGCACCAGCACGGACGGGATGTCGATGGCCACCGGGCAGACCTCGTAGCAGGCGCCGCACAGCGAGGAGGCGTACGGCAGCGAGCGGTCGAGCTCGGAGCCCATGCCGCGAAGCTGCGGCGTCAGGATCGCCCCGATCGGCCCGGGATAGACCGACCCGTACGCGTGGCCGCCCACCCGCTCGTACACCGGGCAGACGTTGAGGCAGGCCGAGCAGCGGATGCAGCGCAGCGCCTGCCGCCCCACCTCGTCGGCGAGCACGCCGGTGCGGCCGTTGTCGAGCAGCACGAGGTGGAACTCCTGGCCCTCGGCGGCGCCGGTCCACATCGAGGTGTAGGGGTTCATCCGCTCCCCGGTGGAGCTGCGGGGCAGCAGTTGCAGGAAGACCTCCAGGTCGCGCCAGGTCGGCAGCACCTTCTCTATGCCGACCACGCTGATCAGCGTGCGCGGCAGCGTGAGGCACATGCGGCCGTTGCCCTCGGACTCCAGCACGACCAAGGTGCCGGTCTCGGCGATCGCGAAGTTGGCCCCGGAGATCGCGACCTTGGTCTTCAGGAAGCGCTCGCGCAGGTGGAGCCGGGCCGCGTCGGCCAGCGCGGCGGGGTCGTCGGTCAGGTTTTCGGGGGCGGGCCGGCCCCAGCCGGACATGTGCTCGGCGAAGATCTCCCGGATCTCCGCGCGGTTGCGGTGGATCGCGGGAACGAGGATGTGCGAGGGCCGGTCGTCGCCCAGTTGCACGATGAGCTCGGCGAGGTCGGTCTCGTAGGCGGTGATGCCGTGCTCCAGCAGCGCCTCGTTGAGGCCGATCTCCTGGGTGGCCATCGACTTGACCTTGACGACCTCGGTCTCGCCCGTGGCCTTCACCAGCTCGGTGACGATCCGGTTGGCCTCGGCCGCGTCGGCGGCCCAGCGGACATGGCCCCCGGCCGCCGTGACGGCCTCCTCCAGTCGCACCAGGTATCTGTCGAGGTTGCGGAGCGTGTGCTCCTTGATCGCCCGGCCGGCCTCGCGCAACTCGGCCCAGTCGGGCGCCTCCGCGACGACGCTCGCCCGCTTGGCCCTGATCGTCCGAGTCGCCTTGCGCAGGTTGAACCGCAGCTGCGAGTCCCGCAGGGCTCCCGCCGCGTTGCGCGGGAAGGGCCGGGTCGCCGGCATCCCGAGGAAGGTGACGCTCATCGGACCCCCGCCGTTTCGGTCGCGCACAGGATCTCGGCCAGGTGCATCACCCGCACGCCCGACTTCTGCCGGCCGAGCATGCCGCCGATGTGCATGAGGCAGGAGTTGTCGGCCGCGCACAGCACCTCGGCGCCGGTGTCGAGGACGGCCCGCACCTTGTCGGCGCACATCGCCGCCGACACGTCGGCGTTCTTCAGCGCGAAGGTGCCGCCGAAGCCGCAGCACTCCTCCGCGCCCGGCAGCGGCACCAGTTCGAGCCCCTTGACGTGGCGCAACAGCGTCAGCGGACGGTCGCCGAGATGGATGCCGCGCAGGGAGTGGCAGGTCGGGTGGTAGGTGACCCGGTGCGGGAAGTAGGCCCCCACGTCGGTCACCCCCAGCACGTCGACCAGGAACTCGGTCAGCTCGTACGTCTTCGGCACGACCTGCGCCGCCGCGTCGGCGAAAGGACCGGACGACCCGGCCAGCTTCGGATACTGCTCGCGGATCATGGCCGCGCACGAGCCCGAGGGGACGACGACCGCGTCATAGCCGCGCAGCGCCGCCACGCTGCGCCGGGCCAGCCGTACGGCCTCGTCCCGGTAGCCGGTGTTGGCGTGCATCTGGCCGCAGCAGGTCTGGGCGCGGGGGAAGTCGGCCTCGACGCCGAGACGACGCAACAGGCGCACGACCGCCCGCCCGGTGTCCGGGAAGAGCGTGTCGTTGACGCAGGTGACGAACAGGGCTACCCGCACATGCCCTCCCGGCGTGTATGGTCAGACCAAATATGGTCAGACCATACATCCTGGTCTGCCCCCGGCGACACCGGCATCACGAGGAGCCGTAGTGACCACCGACGAACGCCGGCGTCCCGACGCCCGCCCGCGCGCCTTCGAGGAGGTGCTCGCCCGCATCGAGGAGCGGATCGGGGCCGACGGCCTGACCGTGGGCGACCGGCTGCCGGGCGAACGGCAGCTCGCCGAGCAGCTCGGCGTCGGCCGGTCGTCGGTCAGGGAGGCGCTGCGCGTGCTGGAGACCCTCGGGGTGGTCGCGTCGCAGGCCGGGCGGGGCCCGGACGCCGGGGCGGTGCTCACCTCCCGCCCGGGAAACGCGCTCACCGACCTGCTCCGGCTGCATCTCGGCCTCGCCACGCTCTCGATGCGCGAGGTGATCGACACCCGGCTGATGATCGAGCAGTGGGCCGCGGCCCGCGCGGCGACGGCCACCGCGGCGGCCAACGCGGCGGCGGAGGCGCGCACCGCCGAGGCAGAGACGGCGACGGCGCGGATGGCGGAGGCGGTCGCGGCCATGGACGCCGCCCGCGACCCCGCCGAGTTCGTCGAGCACGACATCGCGTTCCACCTGGCCCTCGCGGAGGCGGCGGGCAACCGGCTGATCGTGGCGGTCATGCGGGCGCTGCGCGACGCCCTGCGCCGCTACGCCGTGGACGCGGTCGTACGGCTCGGCGACACCGGCGGCCTGCAGGACGACCACCGGCGCATCCACCGGGCGATCGAGGACGGCGACGCCGGAGCCGCGGCGGCCGCGGTCGCCGAGCACCTCGCACGCGCCTATCCGGACTCCGGCCCGGATTCATAGAACGCGTTCCGATCACGCGTGTGGCCGACGATCCGAGACCCGGGCCGGACCACCTCAGAGCCGTACGGAATCTGGTCCTCGGCTGAGCGCCGCCCGGTCGGCGGCAGCGGCGGCGAACGCGCGCACGAGCGGATGGGGCCGCTGCTCGGCCAGCTCGGGCTGGAACAGCGTGACCAGGTAGAAGGGGTGGCCGGGCAGCTCGGCCACCCGCGTCTCCCCCTCCTCGTCGTGACCGGTGAAGCGCAGGCCGTGGGCCTCCAGGGTCTCCAGATAGGCGGGATCGGGGCCGTAGGAGCAGAAGTAGCGCTCCACGGTCCGGCCGGCGCCGACGATCCGCTCGGCCAGTGAGCCGGGGACGAGCCGCACCGCCGCCTCGTGCCCGGCGAGGGAGCAGGCGAGCTGTCTGATCAGCGGGTCCGGGGCGTCCGGGTCGTTCTCCGCGTGGCTCACGCTCAGCCCGCACACGTTGCGGGCGTACTCGAGCAGCGCGTGCTGGAAACCGGCGCAGGTGCCGAGCAGCGGGATCGCGTTCTCCCTCGCGGTCCTGGCGGCCGTGATCGCGCCCTGCTCGCTGCGGTAGGGGCTGCCGGGCAGGATCCAGACGCCCTCGAACCCGCCGAGATCGCCGACCTCGTCGGTCCTGATCCAGTACGCGTCGAGGTCCAGCCCCTCCCGCTCCCGTAGTGCGTCGAGGATGAGCGGGATGCGGGTGTGGGAGCGTACGGCGGGTGACCGGTCGCCCACCAGCGCGATGCGGGGTCTCATGACCTCCATGCTGGCGACCTGTGAACTTAATGACAAATGATGATTTCTGCGGTCCCCATAAGCGATTCTGATGTCGTGGATCCTCATCTGCTGCGCACGTTCGTGACCGTGGTCGCCGAGGGGTCGTTCTCGGCCGCCGCGGATCGGCTCGGCTACACCCAGCCGGCGGTGTCCCAGCAGATCGCCGCGCTGGAGGCCGACCTCGGGGTGCCGCTGCTCACCCGCCGCCCCGTACGGCCGACCCGGGCGGGCGAGCGCCTGCTGGAGCACGCGGGGCCGCTGCTGCTGCGACTGCGAGCCGCGCGGGCGGACGTGGCACGGCTGTCCGCGCAACCGCGGACCCTCACCGTCGCCGCGGGCCCGCTCACCCTCACGGCCGGTACGGCGGCGGCGCTGGCCGGGGTGACGACGCTGCGTATCGCCTGTGCGGCGGCGGCCGTGGCGCTGGTGGCCTCGGGCGAGGCCGACCTCGCGCTGGCCGACGGCCCGGCCGCGCCCTCCGACCCGCTGAACCTCCCCGACACGGGACCGCTCACCACCGTCGGCGTGCGGGAGGAGGAACTGGTGGTCGTGCTGCCGGAGGGGCATCCGCTGGCGGGCCGGACCGGACTGCGTCTGGACGACTTGGCCGACGCCCTGTGGGTGGACGCGCCGGAGGTGATGCCGCTCGACCGCCTGCGCGCGGCGGCACGGCTCGACGGGCTGCGGCACGGCATCCGTTACGAGGGCCACGACCCGGCCGTCGCGGCGCGCCTGGCCGCGGCCGGGCACGGCCTGACCCTGCTGCCCGCGTCCGCCGCGCCGTTCGGGGTGCGGGTGCCGCTGGTCGCGCCGAGAATCGTCCACCGGGTCGAACTGGTGCACGCGGCCCTCCCGCCGGGCCCCGCCGCCGAGGTCGTCCGCGCGCTCACGTCCTGAGCCCGCCCTGAAGGGGAGCAGCGGTACTTCGCGCGGTGACGGAATCAGCCGGACAGGTCGCCCACCGCGTCGGCGTAGTAGACCGACCCGCCGAGGTGGAAGGCGACCTGGCGGAGCGTCCAACCATCCCCCGGCGAGTGGTCGAGCTGCTCCGGAGTCAGCGCCTCCAAGCGGGCCGTCCAGATCCGGGCGAGCCGGGTGAGCCTGCTGCGGGCCTCGTCGTGGTCCTGCTCGGTGAACGGGGCGAGATCGGCCGCGGTCGTGATCATGGATGCGTGCCAGTGGTCGGGCAGGGGCGCGCGGCCGGCCAGCCGGTCCTCGATCTCCGCCAGGTGGTCCACGAGGTGATCCGCCACCCGGCGGATCGCCTTGTGCGGGGTGTAGATCCGGTCCTCCGACGGCACCGGACGGCCGTCCCAGGCGGTCCAGGTCGCCGCCAGGCGGAGCACATGGTCGATCATCTCGGTCACGACCCGCGCGGGCTCTCGATCGTCGGTCAGCGGGGCGTCGGTCATGTGCGGCCTCCAGGGTGCGAGGGGATGTGCCCGTGCAGGCTAGGGCCGTGTCGTTCGACGCCCGCCGAAAGATCCTGCCGAGTCCGGAAACAGGCGACCGTGCCATCCGAGGCGATCGCCCAACTCCCGGCCAACCGTGATCACGACGGGAAAGATCTGGATCGACGGACAGGTGAAATCGGATATCGGCTCATGAGGATGCCGCATGGTGGAGAGAGTTAAAGAGGATGAATCCAGGTAGAAGCCTTGCATTCGTGAGTGGGTGACGGCTTGCCCGCAAAGGGGATGTCACGACGACGGAGGCCCCGCAGGCTCCTCCGGCCTCGCACTTGACACGGCCGACATTTGGGTGATTTATGGATTTATGGGGCATTTGGCCGATGCCGATCATATAACTGATGAAGGGTCCGATTTCTGTCGATCATCGTGGCCCGGCTGGCGTGGCCGCGCCCGGGAGTGGACGATCATCACCGGATTACTGCAGGAAGCCCAGGCAGGCCGGGGCGCCGTCCTACTGGTCGAAGGCCGGTCAGGCATCGGGAAAAGCCGCATGCTCCACATAACGACCACCGCGGCAGCGAGGGCCGGGCTAGGAGTCGCACAGGGCGCGGCGGACGAACTCACCCAGCTGATCCCCCTCGCTCCGCTCACAACAGCGCTCGGGAACACCAGCCGCGTGCTCCCCCCGACCTCTCACATCAACCTCTGCGGTCAAGCCGACCAACGACTGCTGCTCGTAGAACAACTGCAGGGACAGCTGGAACACCGGGTGGCCCAGAAACCGACACTCCTCGCGCTGGACGACCTGCACTGGGCCGATCCGATCACTCTGCTGGCGCTGCGGTCGATGACCAGAGACCTCGCCTCCTACCCACTGGTCTGGATGCTGACCCGCACGACCGGCAGCGCCGACTGCCCCCGCCTCAACCGCCTGTACGACCTGCTGGAACATGACGGCGCCATCCGGATCACGCTGGGAGCCCTGGACCGGCAAGCCGTGACGGACGTCATCACCGACATCCTCGGAGCCACACCCGAGCCGGACGTGCTGGCCCTGGCCGGCATAGTCGACGGCAACCCCTTCCTGCTCGTCGATCTCCTCGAGAAGTTCAAAAGCGAGGGCGTCTTCCACATCACCGAAGGTCATGTGCGGATGGCGGCGTCCCCGCCGCGTACTCACGCGATCATGCAGGAACGCCTGGAAGGGCTGTCCGCACGAACCAGGTATCTGCTTCAGTGCGCCGGGATCTTAGGTCGCTCGTTCTCAGTGAAGGACCTGACCGAAATGCTCGGCGAACCGACCAACACTCTGCTGCCGATGCTGGAGGAGGCGATGTCGGCGGGCATCATCGAACCCGCCGGAGGCGAACTCGCGTTCCGGCACGACCTGCTGTGGCAGGCGGTGGTCAAAACCATCCCCGACTCCGTACGCCGGGCCATGCACCACGACGCGGGAAAGATGCTGCTCAAACGTGGCGGGTCGGCTGTTCCCGCCGCTGCGCACCTCATCCACAGTGCCGGCCGCGGTGATACGCCCGCGCTGCTCGGGCTCGACCGAGCGGCGCGCGAGGTGCTGCGGTCCTCACCGCAGACCGCCGTCGACCTCGCCCTACGAGCACTTGAACTCAGCGACTCCACCGACCCCGACTGGTTCGGTCGCGCCGCCACAGCCGTCGACGCCCTGACGGTCATCGGACGGCTGCCCGAGGCGGCCGATCTCGCCCGTTCCGCACTCGGCAGGGCCCCGCCCCGCCACGCCCCCCGCCTGCGATGCGCGCTGGCGCACATCCTGCTGTTGAGCGGCCGACCAGCCGATGCGATATCCGAGACCGAAAACCTGCTCACCCAGAAAGACATCCCCGATGACCTTCGCGGCATCGCCGAATGGACGATGTTCTGGGCGCTTACCTGTCTGAACGACTTCCGGAAAGGACGGCGGCAGGCGGAAGCCGTTCTGGCCGATCGCGAGCGGCACGCCGATGCCGCGGTCGTCGGAGCACTCCTGCTGCTCGCTCAGTTCGCCATGGCCGATGGGCGGATCGCCGACTCGTTCACGCACCTTTGCGAAGCCCTGCGCATCACCGACCGCGGCGCCGTCGAAGCCATCCAGCGCCCGTATACGCGCCTGATACTGAGCCTCTACTACAGGGCCATGCGCGAGTTCGACGCGGCCGACATCGCCATCCAGGCCGCCGAGGAAGAGATCAACGACCTCGGGCTGACCGTGCTCGCCGCACAACCCGCGCTGTTCCGCTCCGTTCTGCACCTGGGCACCGGCCGACTCGACGACGCCGCCGCCGAGGCCCAGGCCGGGAGCATGACCGCCGAAGAACTCGGCACCCACGGGTTCATCCGCGTCGGGCTGTCCATACTCGCTGTCATCGCCCTGCGGCAGGGCGACATCGACGCCGCGGTCCGGCACATCGAACGCTTCCAGTCCATCCAGGCCGCGCCCGAGATGTTGTACGGATCCGTGTGGGAGAAGTGGGTGATGGCGGCGGTGGCCGAAGCCCAGGGTGATCCCGGGCGCGCGGTCGACATACTCGACGCCATCTACACCGACGAGGAGAAGCGGCGCTGGGCACTCCTCACGACGCCTCTCACGGCCGCCTGGATGACCCGGCTGGCCCTGGCCGCGGCGAACCGTCCATATGCGCGGGCCATCCTTGACACGGCCGAGTACCTGGCCCGGAACAACCCGGACTACCCCGTCTTCTCCGTCACGTTCGCTCACGCCCGCGGCCTTTTCCACCAGGACCCCGGTGCGCTGGCCGCCGCCGCTGATCAACCCGAACCGTGGGCACGCGCCCTGGTCGCCGAAGACCTCGGCGTCCTGCTGGCCACCACGTCCGGCACCGATGCCACCGCGAAGGCCGTCGACAGCCTGGATGAGGCGCTCGACGGCTATGAGCGCATCGGTGCGCTCTGGGACGTGGCCCGGGTGCGAGCCCGGCTGCGGGCGCTTGGTGTGCGGCGCCGCCACTGGGGCCAATCCCAGCGGCCGGCCTTCGGATGGGAGAGCCTCACCGACACAGAACGCGCCGTCGCCAGCCTGATCATCAGGGGGATGACCAACCGCCAGATCGCCCAGCGGATGTTCCTGTCGCCGCACACGGTGTCCACCCACCTTCGCCGGATGTTCGGCAAACTCAACATCGCGTCCCGCACCGAGCTGGCCCGAATCGTCGCCGAAATGTGCCCCGAGCTCATCAAGGATGGTTAAGCGGGTCTTCACGGTGGAGCGGGGTTGCGCTCTCGCTTGATCGCTGAGCGTGATCGCCGTTTTGTTGCTGTTCGTTGCGGGCGCCGAGTCGTGCGGGTGGAGGCGTCGCGGGAGCGATTCTCCCAGTGACCCCCAATCAGCCTCGAACTAAAGAAGAGCCGCAAATGCCGTAGACCACCCTTCCTCGCGAGGTGATCCCGGACCGGATTAGCGCGATCGCGGACGGGATAAGAGTGAGGCAGGTCACACACCCGGCGCGGGGGGAGAACACATGCGGTCCACGTCGTCAGCGGTGAGCCGGGCGGCCGCCGGCGTGTACGCGGCCCTCGCCGCCCAGGTCGTCTCGGTGGCCGCGCTCGCCGTCTTCGAGGAGACCCGGGGCACGCGGCTGGCCACGCAGATCGCGGCCTTCGGCGGCGATCCCGCCTCCCCGGCCGCCCGCACCGTCAGCGGCGCGGCGACGACGTTCGCCGTGCTGGTCCTGGTGGTGATCGGCGCCACCGTGGCGTGCGCCGCCGCCTACCTGTCCTGGCTGCGGCGGGTGCGCCCGGCCACGCCGCCCGTCGCGCTCGCGGCGGCGTGCCTCGTGCCCGGAGTCAACCTCGTGGTCCCGCCGTTCCTCGCCGACCTGGCCTGGCGCGAGGGCCCGGCGGGCCGTACCCGGCGAAGCGGCGGCCCTGTGCACAACGGCGGGCCTGTGCGAAGCGACGTCCCTGTGCGAAGCGGCGGCGTCGCGCGGGACGAGCCGTACAGCGGCAGGGACCGGACGCGGTGGCTGGTCGTCCTCGCCTGCTGGTGGGTGAGCTGGCTGGCCGCGCTCGGGCTGGTGTTCGCCGGCCCGGCCCGGGACGGGCTGACCGGCCTCGGTACGGCGCAGGCCGCCGCGGTCGCCGTCGCGGCGCTCCTGTGCGCCTCGGCCGTCCGCGAGGTCACCGCCCGGCACACCGGCGCCGGACGCAAGCCGGCGGCGCGGCCCGCCGTCCGGCCGCAGGTCCGCCTCGGCAACGGCGAACGGCCGTCCGGCATGCCGACAACACCCACGGCACCCACGGCACCCACCGCACCCACCGCACCCACCGCACCCACCGCACCGGCAGCACCGGGAGCACCGGCGGGAAGCCGGGCGGGCGCCGCCCTCGCGGACGGCGGCGGGGAGGATCACCGGCCGGGCGGCGGCCCGGAGCTGCCGGAGCTGGCGTGCCAGAGCCGCCGCTGGGGCGCGGACGGGTTGCCGAGGAACCGCCCCTCGCGGACGGCCGGAGGGGCGCCGTTGTCGGAGTAGGGCGACACCCGGAAGCCGTTGCCGTACTCGATGGGCCGTCCGCCCACCCCGGCGCCGGGCACGGGCACCTCGCTGATCACGGCGCGTACGGCGTCGAGCCCCTGGGTCCGCCACACGCGGTCGAGGTCGGCGAGGTTCCAGCAGTGGACGGCGCGCAGCGAGACCGCCCTGCCCCCGGTGCGCCGCACCACTCCCCTGGCGGCGAGCAGCCACGACCCGAACACGGTCGCGGCCGTGTGCGCCTGCACCGACTCGAAGAACGTCAGGTCGATCGGGCCGGTGGAGTCGTCCAGGGTGGTGAAGATGACCCGCTGCCCCGACCGCACGGCAGGCGTCTGAGTGGCGACCTTCACCCCCGCGACCAGGATCTCCGCACTGTTGCGCTGCCCGAGCAGATCCCCGGCCCGCGTCACGCCGAGCGCGTCGAGCAGGTCGCGGTAGAAGTCCATGACGTGGTGGCTCACGTCCATGCCGAGGATCTCCAGCTCGGCCTCGACGGCCTCGGCCTCGCTCATCTCCGGCAGTTCTCCAGGCATGACATGTTCGGTGAACCCCATCGGAAGCTGCCCCGCCGCGCCCACCGGAGAGCCGCGGTCGAGCGCGCCGACCTGGGCGATCAGGTCGCGCCTGGTCAGCCGTCCCGGCCGCCAGCGCGGCTCCCCCGGCCGCAGGCCGTGCAGCGCGTCGAACCCGCCGACCTCCACGATCCGCTCGGCGATCGGCCGTGAGGGCCGGGCCCGCTCCCAGAAGTCCGCCAGCGAGGTGTAGGGCCGGCCCGCGACCATTCGGTCCACCTCGGCTTCGCTCACCCCCCGGACGGCCGAGAACGGCACCCGCAGGCCGTGTCCGCGGCCGAACCCCCCGGGACCGTCCTGCGCCGGATCCGTACGCTCGACCAGCCAGGTCTTCCCCGAGCGGTTGACGTCGAGGGGCAGGACGTCCACCCCGCACCGGCGGGCCTCGTCGAGGATGACCCGGCTCGGGTACATGCCGGGGTCGTGGGTGAGCACTCCCGCGAGGAACGCGGCCGTGTGGTGCCGCTTCAGCCAGGCCGACTGGTAGGTGGGCAGCGCGAACGCCGCCGCGTGCGCCTTGCAGAACCCGAACCCGCCGAACGCGTCGAGCACCTTCCACGCCTGCTCGACGACGTCGGGGGCGTAGCCGTTCTCCCTGGCCAGCGGCACGAACCAGGCGCGTACGGCCGCGCGGCCCTCCGGCGTCCCGAGGGCGCGGCGGGCCCGGTCGGCCTCCGACAGCCCCGACCCGGTCATGATGTCGATGACCTTCATGACCTGCTCGTGGAAGACGACCACCCCGTTGGTCTCCCTGAGCGCGTCGCGCAGCGACTCGTGCGGGTAGCGCGCCTCGCGGAAGCCGTGCCTGGTCTCCAGGTAGGGCGTGACCATGTCGGAGTTGACCGGTCCCGGGCGGAACAGCGAGATGTCCACGATCAGGTCGTGCATCGTGCGCGGCTCCAGCTTCGCGACCAGCTCGCGCTGCCCCGGCGACTCGATCTGGAAGCAGCCGATCGTGCGGCTGACGCGGATCATGTCGTAGGTCTCGGTGTCGTCGCGCGGGACGGCGTCCAGGTCGATCTTCCGGTTCTCGACCCGTTCGACCTCCTGGAGGGCGTACGCCAGGGCGGACTGCATGCGCACGCCGAGCACGTCGAGCTTGAGCAGGCCCGCCTCCTCGACGTCGTCCTTGTCGAACTGCGACATCGGGAACTCCAGCAGGCTGCGCTCGACCGGCGTGCGGTCGCGCAGCGTGGAGTTGCCGATCAGCACGCCGCAGGGGTGCAGCGCGATGTGCCGGGGCAGCCCGTCGAGCCGCTCCGCCAGGCGGAACACGGTCTCCAGCGACCGGTCGTTGAGCCCGCTGTCGCGCAGCTCCGGCAGGTCGGACAGCGCGGCCCTGATCTGCCTGGCCCGCACCTGCGGGAACGCCTTGGCGATGACGTCGATCTCGTGCGGCGGCAGGCCCATGGCGGCGCCGACGTCCCTGATCGCGCTGCGGGCGCGGTAGGTCTCCATCATCGACACGCAGGCCACCCGGTCCTCGCCGTACCTGTCGAGGATCGCGCGGTAGCAGTCGAGGCGGCGGGCCGACTCCACGTCGATGTCGATGTCGGGCAGGCCCTTGCGGCCCTCCGACAGGAAGCGCTCCATCAGCAGGCCGTGTTCGAGCGGATCCACCTCGCCGATGCCGATCAGGTAGTTGACCAGGCTGCCCGCCCCCGAGCCGCGGATCGCGCACCGCACGCCCATCCCCCGGATCATGTCCGTGATGCCGGCGACGGACGTGAAGTAGCCCGACAGCCGCTTCTTCTCGATGACGTGGAGCTCGGCGGCGAGCCGGTCGCGGGCCTCGGCCGAGCGCTCCAGGCCCCGCCGGGCCAGTCCCTCCTCACAGCGGCGCCGCAGCAGGGGCACCGGGTCCTCGCCGACCTCCGGCAGGTGGAGCCGGGGCCGCTCGGGGTCGAGCAGGGGCACGACCTCGACGGGGTCGAGCACGCACCGGTCGGCCACGCGGCGCGTCTCGGCCAGCAGCCGCGCGGCCCGGCCGGTGTCGCCGCCGCAGATCCGCGCGGCCACCCGGGCCATGCCGGCGCCGTCCTTGAGGTACGCGTGAGCCGTGGGGTCGTCGAGGTGCCGCCCGTCGAGGGGCACCAGCTTGCGCGCCGCGTCGAGCACGTTGCCGATCTGGTGGTCGGCGGCGTCCAGGTAGCGGACCGCGTTGGTCAGCACGACCGGCACGCCCATCGAGTCGGCCAGCCCGATCATGCGGGCGGCGGTGTTCGCGTCGCGGTAGCCGTACAGGTCGGAGACCTCGACGACCAGGTCGGGGACCACCGCGCGCCAGGCGGCCAGCAGGGCGCGGGCCTGGTCGTCGCGCCGCTCGGCCACCGCGCGGCCGACGCCGGAGCGGGGCCCGAGCAGCACGGTCAGCCGCGGCTCCCCGTCCGGGCCGGTCGCGTGCTCGGCCACCATCCCCGGCGTGACGTACGGCGCGCCGCGCTCCCCCGCGTAATGGGCGGCCGTGACCAGGCGGCACAGCGCGGCCCAGCCGTTCGTGCGCGCGAGCACGACGACCCGCGCCGGCTCGGCCGCCGTCCCTCCGCCGTGCCCAGGTCCGTGCCCGTGCCCGTGCCCAGGTCCGTGCCCGTGCCCGGGTTTGGGTCCGTGCCCGTGCCCGGGTTTGGGTCCGGTGCGGCGGCCGGACGGCAGGCCGCCTCCGAACAGGTCGTCCGGCGTGGAAGAACCCGGCGTGGAAGAACCCGGCGTGGAAGAACTCAGTGTGGAAGAACCCGGCGTGGAAGAGGCGCCGTCGAGGGCGAGATCTACCCCGACGACCGGGCGGACGCCCTGCTCGTGGCAGGCGATGACGTGCTTGACCGCGCCGTAGAGGCCGTCGCGGTCGGTCAGCGCCAGCGTGTCCATGCCGTGCTCGGCGGCCCGCCGGACGAGGGCGGCCGGGAACGCGGTGCCGTACCGCAGTGAGAAGGCGGACGCCACGTGCAGGTGGGCGAAGGCGTGCGTCACAGGCGCACCCCCGTCCGCCCCCCGGCCCGTCCGGCGTTCCGTCCTCCAGCGGCCCGTCCCCCGGTCGTGGGGAGCTGGAGCGTTCCCATCAGTCCCAGGCCCTCAGCAGGAGCCAGCCGCCGCTGGCGGTGTCGAAGCGCAGTTCATAGGTCCCGACCTCCTTGCCGGCCGCGGCCCCCACTCGCCAGAAGCGCCGCTCGCCGGGATCGGCGTCCGAGGTCTTCCACCATTCCCTGACGACCACCCAGTGGTCCTGGATCTCGCGGACGGTGTAGAGCCGGTCACGCCAGACGAACTGAGCAGGGCGCCCGTCCCGGACCCACACCTCGATCGGATCGCCGTAAAGTCTGCTCAAGACTCCTTCTCCCTGTGGCTTCGTGGCCACCCGGGGGAAGACGGGCGGATGATTCGGGCAGAATCGCCGCTACTTCGAACATACGTTCCCAGCGGGGTGAACGCAAGTCGGCGCGGCCCGTTCCCGGGTGCGAAATCCCAGGAAGCGCGCCCGCCGGCGGATCACTCGCCGAGCCAGATCCCGCCGCCCCGGTAGGGCGGCTCCTCCGCTTCGGTGTCGTCCGCCACCGCCGCCCAGACGCGCGCCGCCCCCGGCTCGCCGACGATGGCCGCCACCCGGGTGTGCCCGAGCGGGCCCGCCGGAAACGTCCCGTACGTCCACTTTCCGCCCGACAGGTGACCGACCGCCGTGTTCCACTCGTTCTTCGCGTAGAACAGCCAGAACCCGCCCTTGCCGTCGGCCTCCAGCCGGAGCTGGGGATCGAGCTCGGGCTCGGACGGCAGGCTGTAGCTCCACCGTCCGTTCTCCCGCCGCAGGAACAGCGTGCTGCCGCAGTAGGTCACGTCCTCCTCCTCGGTGCCGCAGACCCACGCGACCCAGCCGACGGCGGCCACCCCGCCCGACTCGTCCACCGCGATGTCCACGAGCTCGGAGAGCTGGCCCCCGTGCGGTGCGGAGGCTCGGTGCAACGCGGGGACCGCGGGGAGCGGGACCGTGCTCCAGGACCAGCCGTTCCATCGGGCGACGGCGGCCCTGCCGCGGCTGGAACCGGCCACCCAGACCTCGCCGCCGGGCAGGCCGTCCAGTCCCTTGGCCACCAGCGGCGGCCGGGCCGTGCGCCATCTCGTGCCGTCCCAGTGCCGCAGCTCCGCCCGGGACTCCCAGGCGCCCTCGGCTCCCCCTGCTCCGTACAGGAAGTTCGCGTTCAGGATCGCCCAGACGTCGCCGGAGGCCGTCGCGTGCACCCGCTGCGGCTCCGCACCCGGACCGGGCGCCACGGTCCACCTCCGGCCGTTCCAGCGCGCGGCGGCGTTCTCGCCGAACAGCCACACGTCGCGGTCGGATGAGGCGGCCACGGCGCGCGGCTCGGTCAGCGGCGGGGCCGGAACCTCGCGCCACCGCCCGCCGTCCCCGCGCAGCACCAGCGGCGCCTTCGTCTCGGGTCCGCACGGCTCCGGCACGCGCGCGCCGGCCGCCCACACGGTCCCCTCGCGGGTCACGGCCAGGCCCCTGATGCGGTCACGGTAGTCGTAGTAGGCGACGCGCCACCCGCCACCCCGGATGGGGCTCGGCCGCGGCGTCGGCGAGCCGGTCAGGCAGGAGGGCGACGGCCGCTCCCGCGCGGCGGCCGAGGCTGCCGCGGCGTCGGTCTCGTTCCAGGTCTCCAGATCGCGAGGCGTGGTCGACGCGCACGCCGCCGGCAGCACCATCGCGGCCAGCGCCGCCGTCACCCACAGAATCCGCGTCCGCATATCCGTAGGACGCGGCGGGCGGGCATCCGGTTCTGTCGCACCCACCCGTGCCGGCCGTGCCCGGTCGATCAGCAACGTGGCGATGCGTGCAAGAGAATCGATGAATCGTCGAACGATCCTCTGGATTCCAGGGGAGGTGAGCGAAGGAGCCTCGCGTGAACCGACCCTCCGGCACCCAGACGGCCTCATCGGCCGCCGCGGTGGTCGCGGCCGTGCGGGCCCGCGATTGCGGCCCGCCCGTGCCCCGTATCGGCCTGGCGCCTTTCGTGGAGGAGAGGGCGTGAACGCGCGGCTGCACCGCTGTGGCGAGCACGCGGTCCTGGTCGAGCTCGACCGGCTCGAGGAGGTGGTCGCCCTCTACGACGCCCTCGTGGCCGGCCCCCCGCGGGGAGTCGTCGACATCGTCCCCGCGGCGCGGACGCTGCTCGTCCGGTTCGAGCCGCCGGCGCGCCACGCCGAGGTGGAGTCCGCCGTCCTGGCCGTACGGCCGGCCGGAGGGCGCCGCACGACGACCGAGGAGGTGGTGATCCCGGTGGAGTACGACGGCGACGACCTCGCCGATGTGGCCCGGCTGACCGGGCTCACCGAACGCGAGGTCGTGGCGGCGCACACCGGGACGCCGTGGACGGTCGCCTTCTGCGGGTTCGCCCCAGGCTTCGGCTATCTGATCGGCGGCGACTCCCGGCTCGCCGTACCGCGGCGGCCGGAGTCGCGCGTACGCGTGCCCCCCGGCGCCGTGGGGCTTGCCGGGGAGTTCAGCGGGGTCTACCCGCGCGAGTCGCCGGGCGGCTGGCAGCTGATCGGGCGCACCGCGACCGTGGTGTGGGACACCGCGGCCGACCCGCCCGCCCTGCTGCGCCCGGGGGTCCGGGTGCGCTTCGCGGAGGCGCTGTGAGCGGGGCGACGGCGAACGGGACGACGGCGAACGGGACGACGGTGAGCGGGGCGACGGTGCGCGGGTCTCGGCGGGCGCTGGTGGTGCTGGCCCCCGGCCCCCTCACCACGGTGCAGGACCTCGGGCGGCGCCGGCACGGCCACCTCGGCGTCGGACGCTCCGGCGCCGCCGACCGGGGCGCGCTGCGGCTGGCCAACCGCCTGCTGGCCAATCCCGAGAACGCCGCCTGCCTGGAGGTCACCCTGGGCGGGCTGAAGGTGCGCGCCACCGGCGACCTGCTCGTCACGCTCACCGGCGCGCCGTGTCCCGCCACCGTCACCTGCCCCGAGGGGCGCACGCGCGGCATCGGGCACGCGTCGGTCGAGCGCCTGCCCGACGGGGCGACGCTGCGGCTCGGCGTGCCGCCCCGCGGGCTGCGGACCTATCTGGCGGTCCGCGGCGGGATCGACGTGCCCGAGGTGCTGGGGTCACGGGCCACCGATCTGCTCTCGGGGCTCGGCCCGGAGCGTCCGGCGCCCGGATCGGTGCTCCCGGTCGGGCCGGCGCCGGCGGAGTTTCCCGTGGCCGATCTCGCGCCGGCGCCCGAGCCGGAGTCCGGCGTCCTCATGCTGGACGTGCTGCCGGGACCACGCCACGACTGGTTCACGCCGGGGGCGCTGGCGGCCCTGTGCGCGGAGCCGTACGAGGTCACCGCGCAGAGCGACCGGGTCGGCATGCGGCTGCGCGGGCCGCGCCTCGAACGCGCGCGCGACGGGGAGCTGCCGAGCGAGGGCATGGTCCCCGGCGCGCTGCAGGTGCCGCCGTCGGGACAGCCCACGCTCTTCCTCGCCGATCACCCCGTGACCGGCGGATATCCCGTCATCGCGGTGGTGCGTGACCATCACGTCGACCGGGCGGCGCAGGCCCGCCCCGGCCAGCGCATCCGTTTCCGGATGGCCGGCGACCATCGATTCACCGGCAGGTGACCGACCGGCGGGACGCCCGGCCGGTCGGTCACGGAGTCAGTCGCCGGCGCGGCGGACGAGGGGGTTGGCGGCGGTGGAGTTGCGGATGCTGAAGGTCACGCTCCCTGCGCGGTAGCGGTCGTCGGAGGACTCGACGGGCCGGCCCTCCTGCGTGGTGGTGACGCGGCGCTGGCGCAGCAGGGGGCTGCCCCGTCGCACGCCGAGCAGCCGGGCGTCCTCGCTGCCGGCCGCCACCGCGTCGATCAGGTGCTCGCCGTAGGCGAAGACCAGGCCGACGGACTCGTAGAGCTCCTGGGTCACCGACTCGCAGCCGGGGTCGAGCCGCTCCACGGCGGGGGCGATCCACCCGGCGTAGACGGTGCGCTCGACCAGCACCGGTTCGCCGTCGAGTCGCCGCAGCCGCAGCACGTCGAGCACCTCCTCCCCCGGCTCCAGCGACAGCCGTACGGCCTCGGAGGGCGAGCACGGGCGGCGCTGGGAGGACAGCACGGTGCCGCTGGCGCGGTAGCCCATCGAGCGGGCCCACTGGGCGAAGCTGTGCAACTCGGCGAAGCTCTGGCTGCGCTCGCTGCCGAGCACGATGCGCCGCGCGCCCTGCCGGGACCCCACCAGCCCTTCGGCGGCGAGCAGGGCGACGGCCTGGCGAACGGTCCCGCGCGCCGCCGAATAGCGTATGGCCAGCTCAGCCTCGGAGGGAAGCTGAGCGCCTATCGGATAGCCGCCCCTGACGATGGCGTCCCGCAGGTCACTCGCAATCTGTTCGTAGCGCGCCATCGTGCTGAGCCCTTCCGTTCACGCGACCGACATCGATATGCGACTTACTAGCTCTGGCTTGTTTGTACAAGTTCGCCTAAGTTCGATCCACGCACCACAGTGGGAGGGACAGTTGTCCACACGTACCGCCGGCCTCGTGGCCGCGCTCACGATAACCACCTCAGTGATCGCGGCATGCGGCGCCGCCCCCACGACCGCCGGCGGCGGCTCGGGGGCGGGTGATTCCAAGGCCGCCTCCGCGACCTCCGCCCAGGACTTCGGCGGGCTGGACAAGCTGGTGGAGGCCGCCAAGAAGGAAGGGAAGCTCAACACCATCGCGCTGCCTCCGGACTGGGCCAACTACGGCGAGGTCATCAAGGCGTTCGAGGCCAAGTACGGCATCAAGATCACCAGCGACAACCCCGACGGCTCCAGCCAGGACGAGATCAACGCGGTCAAGACCCTCAAGGGCCAGGACCGCGCCCCCGACGTGCTCGACCTCGGCAGCGCCTTCGCGCTCAGCGGCGCCCAGGAGGGCCTGTTCGCGCCCTACAAGGTGCAGAGCTGGGACAAGATCCCCGACGGCCAGAAGGAGACCGGCGGCGCCTGGTACTACGACTACGGCGGCTACATCTCCATCGGCTGCGACGCCAAGCGGGTCAAGACCTGCCCCGAGACGTTCGCCGACCTGCTCAAGCCCGAATACAAGGGCATGGTCGCGCTGAACGGCGACCCGACCAAGGCCGGCGCCGCCTTCGCCGGCGTCTACGCCGCCTCGCTCGCCAACCAGGGCTCGTTCGACGACATCCAGCCCGGCATCGACTTCTTCAAGAAGCTCAAGGAGAACGGCAACTTCAACCCGGTCGAGGCCACCCCCGCCACGGTGGAGAAGGGCGAGACCCCGATCACCCTCGACTGGGACTACCTGCAGGCCAGCTACGCCAAGGAGTTCTCCTCCAAGGGCGTGGACTGGAAGATCGCCATCCCCGCCGACGGCCAGTACGCCAACTTCTACGCCCAGGCGATCAACAAGTGGGCGCCGCACCCCGCCGCCGCCCGCCTGTGGCAGGAGTTCCTCTACAGCGCCGAGGGCCAGAACCTGTGGCTGAAGGGCTACGCCCGCCCGGTGCTGCTGCCCTCCATGCAGGAGGACGGCAGCGCGGACGCCGCCATGGTCGCTCAGCTCCCCAAGGTCGAGGGCACCCCCACGTTCCCCACTCCGGACCAGGTCAACAAGGCCAAGGAGGTCCTGGCGAGCGGGTGGGGCGCGGCGGTCTCGGGCTGAGATCGTGCGCGACAGCCGTACGCGATCGAAGAGCCGGTGGGCGGCCGTTCCGCTGCTGGTCTTCGTCGTCATCGTCTTCGGTGTGCCGATGCTGGTCCTCCTCGGTGGCACGTTCACCAAGGAGGGCACGCTCAGCACCGCCAACCTCACCGAGTCGCTCCAGGGCGCGTACCTGACCGCCCTGCTCGGGAGCGTCAAGATCTCGGCGCTCGTGGCGGTGCTGGGCGGGGTGCTCGGCACCTTCCTCGCCCAGGCCGTGGTGACCTCCCGGTTCCGCGCGCTGCGCGAGGCGGTGCTGACCGCCTCCGGCGTGCTGGCCAACTTCGGCGGCGTGCCGCTGGCCTTCGCCTGGATCGCCACGCTCGGCAACTCGGGCGTCGTCACCACCACGCTCGGCCTCGGCCAGCACGGGTGGAGCCTGTACAACTTCTGGGGTCTCACCCTGGTCTACCTGTACTTCTCCATCCCCCTTCAGGTCCTCACCGTCGTGCCCGCGCTCGACGGGCTGCGCCCGCAGTGGCGTGAGGCCGCGCAGAACAACGGCGCGAGCACCTGGCAGTTCTGGCGGTACGTCGGGATTCCGGTGCTGACCCCGGCGCTGCTCGGCGGCGTCGTGCTGCTGTTCGGCGGCGCGTTCTCCGCGTACGCGACGGCGCAGGCCATGGTCGGGTCCACCGTCCCGCTGGTCACGCTGAAGATCGCCGACGCGCTCACCGGCAACGTCCTGATCGGCCACGAGAACGTCGCGCTGGCCCTCAGCCTCGACATGATCGTGGTCGCGGGCCTGGTCATGGCCGTCTACCTCCCGCTGCAGCGAAGGAGCGCCCGATGGCTTCGCTGACCCCACAGGTGACTCCCGGGACGGCGCCCGGCGCCGCCCCGGCCCCCGCACCCTCCCGGCCCGGCCGGCCGCGGCGTCCCCGGGTGTGGCGCGGGGCGGTCCTCCTGCTCGCCGCCGTCTACTTCCTCGTCCCGCTGATCGCGTCGTTCGTCTTCACGGTGAAGGCGCCGGGCCAGGGCTTCTCACTCGACGCGTACGGCCAGATCTTCTCGGCCGAGGGCTTCGGCGGCAGCCTCCTGCTGTCGCTCGGGCTCGGCGTCGCCACGATCGTGCTGGTGCTGCTGCTGACGCTGCCCGCCGTGGTGGCCGTACGGCTCGGCGCGCCGCGGCTGCGGCCGGTGCTCGAGGTGGTCTGCACGCTGCCGCTGATCGTTCCCCCGATCACGTTCGTAGCCGGGATCAGCACCGTGCTGCGGTGGGGGCCCGACTACCTGGCGACCACGCCCCTCTACCAGACGATGATCGCGGTGCAGAACCCGGACTTCCCCGTGGTGCTCGTGCTCGCCTACGTCGTGCTGGCGCTGCCGTTCGCCTACCGCTCGCTCGACGCGGGCCTGGGCGCGATCGACGTGCGCACGCTGTCGGAGGCGGCCAGGAACCTCGGGGCCTCGTGGCCCCACGTGCTGCTGCGGGTGATCATCCCCAACATGCGGTCGGCGATGGCGAGCGCGTCGTTCCTCACGCTGGCGCTGGTGCTCGGGGAGTTCACGATCGCCCGGCTGCTCAGCTTCGAGACCTTCCCCAACTGGATCTACCGGATCTCCGGCTCACAGGCGCAGGTGTCGGTGGCCGTCTCGGTGTTCAGCCTGCTGATCACCTGGCTGCTGCTGCTCGCCCTGTCGTCCGCCGGCGCGAGACAAAGGAGTGGATCATGAACAGCGCCCGGGTCGAGTTCCGCGGCCTGCGGCGGCGGTTCGGCAGCACGGTCGCGCTGGACGGGCTCGACCTCACGGTGGAGCCCGGCGAGCTGATCGCGCTGCTCGGCCCGTCGGGATGCGGCAAGACCACCGCGCTGCGCTGCCTGGCCGGCTTCGAGCAGCCCGACGAGGGCGAGGTCCTGGTGGACGGCTCCGACATCACGCGCGTGCCGGCCAACCGGCGCGACGCCGGCATGGTCTTCCAGTCCTACAGCCTCTTCCCCAACCTCAACGCGCGGGACAACGTGGGCTTCGGCATGCGGGTGCGCAAGGCGCCCGCCGCCAGGCGGCACGCCCGCGCGCAGGAGCTGCTGGAGCTGGTCGGCCTGCCCTCGGTCGGCGACCGCTACCCCCACCAGCTGTCCGGCGGTCAGCAGCAGCGCGTGGCGCTGGCCCGCGCGCTCGCCCTGGAGCCCAGGGTGCTGCTGCTGGACGAGCCGCTGTCGGCGCTCGACGCCAAGGTGCGGGTCACGCTGCGCGAGGAGATCCGCCGCCTGCAGCTCTCCCTCGGCATCACGACGATCTTCGTGACGCACGACCAAGAGGAGGCGCTGTCGATGGCCGACCGGGTCGCCGTGCTGCGCGACGGCCGCCTGGAGCAGGTCGCCGATCCCGCCACCCTGTACGACCGGCCGGCGACCCCGTTCGTCGCCGAGTTCGTCGGAGCGATGAACCACCTGCCCGGCCTGGTGTCGGGCGACCGGGTCACGGTCCTCGGGCAGAGGCTGCCGGTGGAGGGCCCGTCCCCGGACTCCGCGCGGGTGGACGTGCTCGTACGGCCCGAGGCCGTGCTGGTCACGCCGGTCGACGCGTCCGGCGGCGAGGGCGACGGGATCGTCATGGTGTCGTCGTTCCGCGGCTCCACCGCGCGTCTTCGGGTCCGCCTGGACGACGGCACCGAGGTGCTGGCCGACGTCCCCGGGCACGACTCGGCGCGCTTCGCGCCCGGCACCGCCGTACGGGTCGGGCTGGTCGAACGGCCGGTGCTCGTGGCGGCCCGTCCGGAGACCGCGGTCGCGGCGGCGATCCCGGAACCCGATGTCGTCTAGGGAGAGCCCGGCGGCGGTCCTGTTCGACATGGACGGCACGCTGGTGGACACCGAGGACCTGTGGTGGGACGCCTGCGTGGAGGTCGCCGGCGGACTGGGCTCCCCTCTCGGGGAGGCCGACCGGGAGGCGCTGTTCGGCCTGTCGGTCGAGGACGCCGCCCTGCACATCTCCGGAGGTCCGGGGGCGGGGGCCGTGGAGTCCCTGCTGACGGACGCGTTCACCCGCCGGCTGAAGAACGGGGTGACCATGCTTCCGGGCGCGGTCGCGCTGCTGGAGGCCCTACGCGCGGCCGGGATCCCGGCGGGGCTGGTCAGCGCGTCCCCCCGGCCGGTCGTGGACCTGGTGCTCGAGACCGTCGGCGGGCACCGCTTCCGCCTGTCGGTGGCCGCCGGGGACAGCGCCAGGAACAAGCCCGCGCCCGATCCGTACCTGGCCGCCGCCGCGCGGCTCGGTGTCGACCCGGCCGCGTGCGTGGCGATCGAGGACAGCCCGACGGGCGTCGCCTCGGCCCGGTCCGCCGGGTGCGCCGTCATCGTGGTCGGCACCTCCGGCGCTGCCGGCGGCGTGACGGCCGGCGGCGTGAGGGCCGGCGGTGTGACGGCGGGCGGCATGACGGCGGGCGGCGTGACTGCGGTGCCGACGCTGGAGAGCGTCGACCTGCCGCTGCTGCGCCGGCTTGTCTCCGATCCCGGGCCGGTCACTCCTCGGACCTAAGTTCCTTATGGATATCGTCGCAGCATGCACATCGAGAGCACCGTTTGCGAGGACCCGAAGGACGTCTACTCGGCCGCCTGCCCGTGCCGCAACATGCTCGACCTGCTGGCCAACAAGTGGAGCGCGCTGGCCCTGGGCGCTCTGGAGGACGGACCGCAGCGTTTCGGCGCGCTGCGCGCCCGCCTCCAGGGCGTCAGCCCCAAGATGCTCACCCAGACCCTGCGCCGCCTGGAGGACCACGGTCTCGTCCACCGCGACGTGTATCCCGAGGTGCCGCTGCGGGTGGAGTACAGCCTCACCCCGCTCGGCCGGGACGCCAACGTCCCGCTCGCCCACCTGCGGACGTGGGTGGAGCGCAACATCGCACGCTTCCCTGACCAGGGCTGACCCTCTCACCTCGATGGTTCCCGAGAGGTACTCGCCCTCCTTGCGGGTAACCAGGCGTGGGTGGGTACCGTGCAGGTCATGCCGCCGAACCGTACGAACGGCACGAAATCCTTAAGCACAGGGACAGACATGATCGAGAACCAGAACGGGACCATGCCCGCCGTCGCCTTCCGGCGCAGCCTTCCCATCGACGACCCGGAAAGCCTGCTGGACGTTGAGCTGCCGGTGCCCGAGCCCGGCCCGCGCGACCTGCTGGTCCAGGTGGAGGCCGTCGCCGTGAACCCGGTGGACTACAAGGTCCGGCGCAACAGCGATCCGGGCGGCGAGCCCAAGGTGCTCGGCTGGGACGCCGCCGGCACCGTGGTCGCCGTGGGCGACGAGGTCGAGCTGTTCGCGGTCGGCGACGAGGTCTACTACGCCGGTGCGCTCGACCGGCCCGGCGCGAACTCCCGCTTCCACGTGGTGGACGAGCGCATCGTCGGCCACAAGCCCGCCACGTTGTCCTTCACCGAGGCCGCCGCGCTGCCGCTGACCTCCCTCACGGCCTGGGAGGGCCTGTTCGAGCGGCTGGGCCTGCGCGGCGACGCGCTCGGCCAGACCGGGACGCTGCTGGTGACCGCGGCGGCGGGCGGCGTCGGCTCCATCGCCGTGCAGCTCGCCCGCGCCCTGACCGGGCTCACCGTGATCGGCACGGCCTCCCGCCCCGAGACGGTGGAGTTCGCCCGCCGGATGGGCGTCCACCACGTCGTGGACCACCGGGGACCGCTGGCGAAGCAACTGGCCGAGGTCGCGCCCGGCGGCGTGGACTACGTCTTCAGCACGATCGGCACCGACCGCAACCTCCCGGCCTACGCCGAGACGCTCGTCCCCTTCGGCCAGATCGTCGCCATCGACGACCACGACTCCCTCGACATCGGCGTGCTCAAGCCGAAGAGCATCTCGTTCCACTGGGAGCTCATGTTCACCCACTCGCTGTTCCCGACGCCGCGTCAGGTGGACCAGCACCGCATCCTCGACCGGGTCGCCCGGCTCGTGGACTCCGGGGTCCTCACCACCACCGCCAGCCGCGACCTCGGCCCGGTCAACGCCGCCAACCTGCGTGAGGCCCACCGGATCCTCGAATCGGGCACCGCCATCGGCAAGCTCACCCTGACGGGCTTCTGAGGCCCGCCGCGCCGGGCCCCCGCCGTACGGGCCCGCCGCAGTGGCCACCGCACTGGCCCACCGCACTGGCCCGGTGAACAACGGGGGCCGGGGAACAACGGGTACGGCCCGGCCGGTTGGCACCACAGGAACCGAGCCGAAGACAACAGGAGCCGCGCATGCACGCCATCGTCATCCCCGCTTACGGTGATTCCTCGGTGCTGGAGTACGCCGAGCGGCCCGACCCCGAGCCCGGCCCCGGCGAGGTGCTGGTCGAGGTCGCGGCGACGGGCGTCAACTTCATCGACGTCTACCACCGCGAGGGCCGCTACCCGCTGCCGCTCCCGCTGATCCCGGGTTCGGAGACGGCGGGGACCGTCACGGCGGTCGGGCCCGGCGTGACCGACGTGGTGCCCGGAGACCGGGTCGCCTCCGCCAGTGCGGTCGGCGCGTACGCGACCAAGGCCGTGATCCCGGCGGACAAGGCGATCCGGCTGCCCGACGGGCTGTCGCCGGATCTGGCGGCGGCGGTGATGCTCCAGGGGCTGACCGCCCACTACCTGACCCACTCCACGTACGCGATCCGGTCGGGTGACGACGTGCTCGTGCACGCGGCGGCCGGCGGCATGGGCCTGCTGCTCGTCCAGATGGCCAAGCTCCGCGGCGCCCGCGTGATCGGCACGGTCTCCAGCGCCGAGAAGGAGAAGCTCGCCCGGCAGGCGGGCGCCGACGAGGTCGTCGGCTACGAGGGCTTCACCGACGCCGTGAAGGAGATCACCGACGGAGCCGGAGTGCACGTCGTCTACGACGGGGTCGGCGCCGCCACGTTCGACGGGTCGCTCGCGTCGCTGCGGCCGCGCGGCATGATGGCGCTGTACGGCGCGGCCAGCGGGCCCGTCCCGCCGTTCGACCCGCAGCGGCTCAACGCGGGCGGCTCGCTGTTCCTGACCCGGCCCACGCTCGGGCACTACACGGCCACCCGCGAGGAACTGCTGTCACGGGCGGACGACCTGCTCGGCTGGGTCGCCTCCGGCGCGGTGAAGGTGCACGTCTCCCAGCGCTACCCGCTGGCCGAGGCCCGGCGCGCCCACGACGACCTGGAGGGCAGGCGGACGACCGGCAAGCTGCTGCTCACGCCCTGAACGTCCACTCGGCGGCAATGTCGGCCATGTCGGCCAGACGTCGTCACCGGGGTCTTACCGCAAGTCCCCCCGCCGCCTTTACGTTGACAGTGGCGGGGGGACGCCTCGATCAGACCAGAGGGTGGGCCGGCCACTCCAGGAGGCGGGCCCCGAGCACGGCCGTCTCCAGCGTGAACCGCTGGGTGGGGTCGCTCGGCGAGAAGCCGGTCAGCCTCCTGATCCGCTCCAGCCGGTAGGTGATCGCCCGGGTGCTGACGCCGAGCCTGCGCGCCGCCGCCGTGTGGTTGCCCTGGGAGGCGAAGACGGCCTCCAGCGTCTCCAGCAGCGCCTCTGGCCCGCCGCGGGCGGAGGTCAGCGGCCCGAGCACGGTGGAGACGAGGTCCACGATCGCCTCCCTGTCCCGCAGCAGCACCGGGAAGACCAGCAGGTCGGCCGCCTTCAGCACCTGCGCCCGCAGGCCCAGCCGCTCGCCGAGGTCGATGGCGCCCGCCGCCTCCCGGTAGGAGGTGACGATGCCGCCGGGGCCCTGGTGGGGGCGGCCCACCCCTGCCCGCCAGTCCGTGAGCGCGGAGCGTACGTGGTGGGTGAACTCGCCGCTCGCGGCGGTCAGCGCGCCCGGCGACACACACACCAGCAGGCCGTCGCGGACGGCGACCAGGATGTTGTGCGAGCCGAACCTCGCCACCAGCGCCTGCTCGATCCCCTTGACCAGCGGGTCGCCCGCCGTCACCGGGGTGCCGGGCCTGACCACGGTCACGACGTACGCCCCGGCGAGCCGCAGGCCGAAGTGCTCGGCCCGCTCGGCGTCCGCCCTGCCCTGCAGCAGGTCGTCGACGAACAGGCGGCGGGCCTCCTCCTCGTGCCGGAGGGCGGCCCGCTGGGCGTCCTCGTATCCCTCGATGTAGGCGGCCATGCCGCGGCGCACGGCGCCGAAGGCCCCACCGGCGGTGATCTCGGCGGCGTGGAGGCAGGCGTCGGCCAGCACCCGCAGCGGGATGCCGCGTTCGGCGGCGAGGCCGCCGCACTCACGCAGGCCGTCGATGTCGGCGCGGCCGGGCAGCCTGCCGGTGGCGGCCGACGCGGCCAGAACCGACAGGAACCCGCCGAGTAAGTCGGCGGGCACCCCGGTCGCCTCGCTCACGCGAGCGAGAACGCTGTCCATCAGACTCCTACGTCACGCCGTTCGAAGGCGAGCAGCGCCGTCATGAGCAGGACGGCCGTCGCACCCAGCAGGACAAGGTAGTCACCGTACGGCCAGCCCTGATAGAGCGGCCTGCCGTCGAGGTAGTAGTGGACGGGCGAGAGCCAGCGCAGCCAGGAGATCGCGTCGATGCTCCTGCCCATGGTCTCCACGATGTACCCGGCCACGCCCCAGACGCCGACCACGGCGAGCGCGATCTGCTTGCGCCCGAAGGCCGCGCCCACGCACAGTGTCAGCGTCCCGAAGAACAGCACGAGCAGGAACAGCCCGGTGTGCGCGGCGAGGATGCCGCCGAACGGCACCTCCATGTGGGCGGCGGACGACGCCCCCGTGGCGACGGCCAGCGTCACCAGCGCCACGGCGAGCAGGCCGAGCGCCAGCGCGGCCCAGCGCTCCAGGAGCAGCCGCCTGCGGTCGATCGGCAGCGTCAGCGTGAGCTCCAGCGTCTTGGCCTCCTCCGGGCCGGCGATGGCCCGGTTGCCGAGGATCGCGGCGCACATGGTGAACAGCAGCGGGCCGAGGAGCTGGTAGGCGACCGCCTGCAGGTAGCCGCGTCCGGTCGCGATGTCGGACATGCCGCCCATCAGGTCCTTGAACGCGCCCGGATACTTGGCGATGGCCTGCTTGCTGAACGTCTCGGGGTCGTTCATCATGCTCGCGTAGATCGAGATATACATCCCGAGGAACGCGCACAGCCCGACCGTCCACCCGATGAGGGCGCGGCGGTACTCTCCGAGGCTCTTACGCACCAGCGTGGGCATGACGGCCCTCCTCCTCGCTGTAGTAGGTCAGGAAGATCTCCTCCAGGTCCGGCTCCGCGCTGACCATGTGAACCACCGTGTAACGGGCCGCCGCCTTGATCAGCGCGTCGGGCCTGCCGTCGATGGTGCAGCGCAGGCTCGTCCCCTGGACGACCACGTCCCGTACGCCCGGGAGCCCGTCGAACGACTCCCTGGGGACCGGCGCGTCGAAGTGGAGCTCCACGTGCCGTACGGCCCGCTCGCGCAGCGCGGCGATGTCCTCGACCGCGACGAGACGCCCCGCGCGCACGATGCCCACCCGGTCGGCCACGTGCTCCACCTCGGCGAGCACGTGCGACGACATGAGGATCGTGTGGCCGGCCGTGCGCGCCTCCCGGACCATGGCCAGGAACTCCTGCTGCACCAGCGGGTCGAGCCCGCTCGTCGGCTCGTCCAGGATGAGCAGCTCGGGCTCGTGCATGAACGCCTGGATGAGCCCGACCTTCTGCTTGTTGCCCTTGGACAGCTCGCCCATCCTGACCGACAGGTCGGCGTCGAGCCGCTCGGCCAGCTCGTCGATCCTGCCGCGGCTCACCCCGCCGCGTACGTCGGCGAGGAACTGCAGGTAATTGCGGGCCCGCTCCCTGCCCTCCAGGGCCAGCTCGCCCGGGAGGTAGCCGATCCGGGCGCGCACGCGCGGATCGCGGGTGCCGGCGCCGAGGACGGTCGCCCGGCCGGACGTCGGCCGGATCACGTCGAGGAGCAGCCGGATCGTCGTCGTCTTACCGGCGCCGTTGGGGCCGAGATAGCCGAAGACCTCGCCCGGCCGGATTTCGAGGGTGAGGTCCTCAAGGCCCCGCCTCGCACCGTAGAACTTCGTCAGTCCTTCGGTTTCCACCACTGCTGTCATGCCGCAATGGTGGCGCTCCCGTCAGGCGCGGGGTATGCCCGCTTCCGGACACTTGCCGGTCGCGTTCGTTCCCACCTTCGGCAAAGCGGCGGTCAGGACGTGCGGCAGGTGGTGGAGCCGGGCAGCAGGTGCCGGTAGCGGGAGACCAGCCGGTAGCCCGCCTCGGCGAGCCCGCTCACCGGCGGGGCCAGCATCACCCGGCCGGCCGCGCGCCAGGCCACGCTCGGCTGCAGGGCCAGGAGCAGCGCGACGGCGCGCGCGCCGTGGGCGCGCAGCCCGTTCGGGCCCAGGAGCTGCACGGACGTCGCGACCTCCTCGCGCGTCAGGCCCACCGCGCCGAGATCGAGACCCTGCCACGCCCGCACGGCGGGCATGTACGGCAGGAACCGGTGCCCGGCGTTCACGCACGTCTGGCAGAAGGCGCAGTCGCCGTCGAAGACCAGCAGGATCCGGTTGTCTCCGCTTTGTCCGCCCATGCCGTCGAACCTACCAATCCTGGGACGGATCATTCCGATCGCGCGGTGGCGGTGGCGGTGGCGGCGGTGGCGGTGGCGGTGGCGGCCGCCGTGAGGCCCGCACCGCCAGCACGACGATGAGGATCACCGCGACCGCGAGACTGAAGACGACCGCGACGACCAGGAGCAGGACGAGCGCACTCATCGTCGATCCCTTCGCCGGCTCCGGGTGAGGGCGAGCCGGGCGGCGACGGCCAGGCCGACCGACGCGTACGACACCGCGCGCGCCAGCCGTACGGACCTGGGGATGTCGGCGACGGCCGGGCGGGGACCGTCGCCCAGCTCCGGGCGGCGCTCCACCCTGCCGCCGTAGTCGTTGGCCCCGCCGAGGCGTACGCCGAGGGCGCCGGCGAAGGCCGCCTCGCAGCGCCCGGAGTTGGGGCTGGGATGGCGGTGACCGTCCCGCGCGAGGACGGCCGCCGCGCGGCGCGGGGACCCGCCCGCCAGACCGGCGAGGCCCACGGTGAGCAGGGCCGTCAGCCGGGCCGGCACATAGTTGGCCACGTCGTCCAGCCGGGCCGAGGCCCAGCCGAACCTCTCGTAGCGCGGCGACCGGTGGCCCACCATCGCGTCCAGCGTGTTCACCGCGCGGTAGCCGAGCAGGCCGGGAACGCCGAAGACCGCGCCCCACACGAGCGGGGCGACGACGGCGTCTGATGTGTTCTCCGCGATGGACTCGACCGTGCCCCGCGCGAGCTCCGCGGCGTCCAGCCCCGACGGGTCGCGCCCGCACAGGTGCGGAAGGCGTGCGCGGGCGGCGGCCAGGTCGCCCTCCTGCAACGAGTGGGCCATCAGCGTGCCCTCCCTGCCCAGGGTCGTGCCGCCGAGCACCGCCCACGTGGCGGCGGCGGTGACCGCGGTCCGCGCGATCGGGCGTGCCCTGGTCATCCGCTCGGCGAGCAGCCCCGCCGCCGTCGCCGCGCCGACGCAGACCGTGGTGTAGGCCAGGCCCGCCAACCTCGAATCACGATATATGCGCTTTTCGAGGGCGGCGGCACTGCTGCCGAACACCGCGACGGGGTGACCCCGCCGGGGATCCCCCACCGCGGCGTCGATCGCGGCCCCGGCGAGCAGCCCTGCCATCGTGGCACCGTCCATGATCCGGGTCACGCACGCATTCTGCCGTACGTGCGTATTTGTCACGCTATGGGCTCATCGCCGAGGAGACGGCGCTGGATCGCGTCCTCGTTGGCGTCGAGCCAGGCCGCGGCGCGCCTGATCCGTCCGCCCGCGCCGCCGTCCCACATGCGCGCCCAGCCGCCGCCGAGGGTCCTGGCCCGGTCGCGCATGAGCGCGTAGGAGCGGCCGAACCGCATCCTCGCCGTCTCCACCAGCATGAGCCGATCCCGCGCCGGCAGGCCGTACGCGTCGCAGAACGACCGCACCCGGGCCGCCGCGTCCAGGGACCGCTGCAGCGGGTCGCGGTCGAGCGGATCGGCGAGCGGAGCCCAGTGCCGCACCGTGGTGACCACGTCGAACAGCCGCGTGGTCGGCCTGGCCATGTCGAAGTCGATCAGTGCGTACGGCAGGAGCCCCGAGCCGGGCCGCTCACGGAAGACGACGTTGGCCGGGGTGACGTCGCAGTGACCCACGAGTTCGGGAGAGCCCTCCGGCGCCGAGCCGTCCTCCCAGGCGGCGCCGGGAGGCGGGCGGAACGAGGCCGCCGCGTCGTGGAAGCGCCGCAGCAGCCGGGCCAGAGTGGTCAGCGCCTCGTCGCCCACCGCGTACGCCGGCAGGGGATGCGCGGGCACCACGCCCTCGACGTACGTGAGGATCATCCTGCCCCGCTCGTCGATCCCGCGAACCCGCGGCGCCCGGTCGAACCCCACGGCCTCCAGGTGCCGCAGCAGCGCGTGAACCGACGGTGACGTGGGGCGCATCGGCCGCCGCACCGTCGCCCCCACCCGCACGACCCCCTCGGAGACGTCTCCGATGAGCGGGATCTCGCGTACGGACATGGCGAAGCAGTGTAGCCGCGAGATCGCTCAGACGCAGGCGAGCAGGCGACGTTCCCCCTCGTTCCCCCTCGCGCGCTGATCGGGCGCCCTCCCGGAACCTCGTCTCGCGGCCGGCGGCACCGGACGCCCTCACGGAACCGCCCTGCACGAGGGGCCTGAACGGCGTCGGCCAGGGGCCGACCGGGCATCTCCGACGAGCATGACCACCAGGCCCGTGGCCCGTGCGAGGCATGGTGTGGCCCATGTCGGGGAAACCGGGTGTGTACCCGGTCCCCGGATCATGCAGAATTAGGCACGAGCGCCCTTAGCTCAGCTGGATAGAGCATCGGACTTCTAATCCGACGGTCGGGGGTTCGAATCCCTCAGGGCGCGCTCACGAGCCGGTTGACGACCGCGCGTAGGGCGAGGATCGCCCCTCGGATCTGATGCTCGGTCATCTCCTGGCTGCTGTCTGTGCCGTACCGCTCCAAGTCGTCGTGGACCAGGCGGGCCGACGTCGATGTCGTCTCGGCCGGCTACTGGTCCGCGGCGCAGCTCGGCTATGAGGTCGAGGTCGAGCACCCGGTGGCGGTGGACAGCCAGCCCAGGGCTGGCTCACGGAAGAAGTCGTCGGGCCTCACGTTGGCTCCTGCGTGGGCGGGGCGCTACCTGGGCCGCTGCCTCGGTTAACCGCCGCTGCCGCTGAAACGTGGGCAGCCTTAATAACGATCGATGGTGGGAAGGCACGCGGTCTCCCCGCTACATCCGGTAGCCGCGGCGTCCCGGGCACGGGTTGCCGAAGCTGTCCTTGTGCGGGCGAATGACGGTAGAGGTTGTGTCGCGATCAAACACGCGCTGGCAGTAGGCGCACCGCACTCGGTAACGGGGCTCATGCCGTGCCCTCGGCCGGGTGGATCGGCGGATTCCGGACCTGTTCGAGTCGAAGGTCGTGCGCGTGGCGTACTCGCCGGCCTTGGCCAGCTCGATCTCAAAGCGGGGCTCGAACTTAATGTCGGTCCGCACGAGATCCGTGATCTTCCAGTTGAAGAGGCTCTTGATACCAGGGCCGGAGTTGCCACCGGTCACATCCCAGACATAGAGGTACTCCTGGCCAACCCCGCCATTACGCCACTTGAACGCAAGCGAGTAGGGCTCGACGAGCCGTTCGACACCGTCGTAGGTGACCCGTAGCAGGGTCTGGGTACGTCCGGCCTCCATGATCGGTGTGCGCAGCTCGGCCGGGAAGAACGCCAGCTGCCTGGCGTCGCCGTACTGGAAGGTAGAGAAGAGCGACTTCAACTCGCCCTTGAAGCGCTCGACCGCGGTGGTGAAGTCCAGAAGGCTCTCCTCCGCACAAATGATCTTCCCCCAGAACACGCGCATGACTTCGAATGGAACCGCAAGGAGAAGGCCGAGCGCGGCCTGCGGGCTGGGCTCGAAGATGGTCTTGCGCAGAAACGTCTTTACGATCGTGGCCTTGTCGACCGAAACGTCGTTGTTTACGAAGATCGAGTAGACGAGGTCGAACAGGTCGCTGGACATGTGCCGCTGCAACAGGCACTTCAGCTTGTCGGCTAGGGCCTCCTCCAGGCTGACCACCTCGATGCTGGTGGCGCAGTCGGCCTGGTCGGAGTAGGGGTGGATCAGCTTGCGCTGCTGAATCGGGAGATAGAGCCGGCCGTACTCGGTGACGTCCATGCGCATGCTGATGGTCATCTTGCTCGCGTTGCCGTAGAAGTCGTTGAAGTACAGCGCGAATTTGTGCACCGTCTTACCGCTGTCGATCGAGCGCTGATCGACCTGTCGGTTGCGGTCCAGGTCGAACGTGACCCCGGTCCGTGCCCCGATCATTCGGCACACCTCATTGAGGGTGCGCAACAGCTGCTCGGGGTCGAGACCCGTCGGGGCCGTGAAGTCGAGGTCCCCGGAGAAGCGGGTAGCCACGAAGTAGCCCTTACGGAAGGCGTTGCCGCCTTTGAGGACGAGCCGGTCGCGCAGCAGCGGGCTATCGCCGTAGAGGCCAGCGAGCAGCCATCCATACAGGTAGTCCCTCTGCACGTCGGAGGTATTGACGCCGAGCAGGCGGCTCGTCGCGTCGATCTCATCCCGGTCGATCACGCAAGGATTCTCCTCGCCCGCCTGACCCGCGCCAACTGGATATGGCGGGTCAGCGCTCCGGCGGCTCCTGCCCGGGTCAAGAGCCAGTGCCGGAGCAGCGTCGACGCCGCGCACCCGAGGCTGACACAGGAGGATAATCAAGGACCCAAGCCATCCGACGAAGGTGAAGTGTGCACGAAAACAAAACAGTGGTCGTGATCACTCCCATGAACCTTGAGTACAAGGCGATGCGGGCACAGCTCGTCGACCTCCAGCAACGGTGGCATCCGGAAGGCACCTCCTTCGAAGTGGGGACGGTACCCGGAGCTCCGTGGCAGGTAGCGATGATGCTGACGGGCGAGGGCAACATGAACGCGGCGGTGCTGGCCGAACGGGCCATCGCCTCGTTCAATCCGCGAGCGTTGCTCGTCGTTGGCATCGCCGGAGGACTCAAGGACGACATCGAGCTCGGCGACGTGGTGGTGGCGACGTGGGTGCACGGCTATCACGGCGGTAAAGAGGACGACGCGGGGTTTCGGGCGCGTCCACGCGGCTGGGGCGCGGCGCACCGGTTGGAGCAGGTCGCACGGATGGTGGACGTGCGAGGCGAGTGGATAGACCTACTGCCCTCGTCGGTCAAGCCCGCGGTGCACTTCAAGCCGATCGCGGCGGGCGAAGTCGTCCTCAACTCGCGCAACTCGGCGCTCGCCACCCAGTTGCGGACGCACTATGACGATGCGGCCGCCATTGAGATGGAGAGCGCCGGTACTGGGATCGCAGCTCATCTCAACGAGTCACTGCCCGTCCTTACGATCCGGGGGATCAGCGACAAAGCCGACGGCGAGAAGCACCTCAGCGACGCGGCGGGGCTCCAGCCCCGAGCGGCCTCGCACGCCGCGGCCTTCGCAGCCGCATTCCTCAAGGACCTGGCGACCGCCGAGGACGCTGTCGCGGATGCCCCGGCCGAAAGCACCGTACCGAGCGCGGGGGCAGGCGTCGAGACCATCTGGAGGCCGCTGGGCGAGGCCCTGCCGACCTCCTGGCTATCCGAGCTCGGCCTCGAGAACTCGACCATATCGGCCACGCTGGAGTTGCACGTCGTTCCAGCTGACAGGACCCGACGGTTGGAGGCCCGCAGGTTGGCTGCGCTCAAGGACGAACTCGCGGCTCTGGGGCGTGCAGAGCGTCTATTCGCAGTGACAGAGGGGCTGCGGATCTCGGATCCGGCGGTGGTCGTCGCACCGTCCGGGGCCGGGCTGGCGGTCACGCGTGACGGTCAGCGCTCAGTCTGGCAGCCGCTTCCGAAGGACATGCTGGGGGCTGTGCTGGACCCGGCGGACCTCCTCGACCGTCTGACGGCCCTGCTGGCGCTACTCGTCAAAATCGAAACGCCGATCTCCGCGGAGGTAGGCCTCGCGGCCGGTCTCACCCGGAGCCACGCCATCGCGGAAGGCCGCGTGTCTGACCTTCCGCGGACGAGAGCCGCCCTTCGGATGTGGCCGATGCCCGTACGCGTACCGGCAGACGATGCCCTGCCTTTCGCGCACCTCCTCTCTGACCCTCGGGACATCGCAGAAGAACTGTGCGCCCGCCTGCTACGCGCCTTTCGAACGGAAGGCCGATGACGCAACGATCGGTTAGCGCTCAGACGCGCTGATGACCTCGGCGATGCCGTAGGCGTCGAGGAGCAAGAGCTCGTCCAGCAGATCGAGGATCTGCCGCCGGAATCCCACCGCCGGCGCCTGGGCGTAGGCCCTGATTAGCAGTTCACTGACGGACTGCGCGTCGGCTGCAGCCCCGAACCTGATGTCCCCCGCCTGCGCGCCATGTACCTCGATGAAGCGCCGGGCACAGGCCAGCGCAAGATCGTCCACCCGATCCGGTGCCTGCTCGATCGTGATCAGAAGCTGGGGCAGGGCAGGTTCGAACGCGGCCGAATGGAGGAGGCGGATGAGGGTCCTACGAAACGGCCGCAGCCGCGACGCACGTAGGGCGGCCGCGATCTCGGCGGCGGCTTCGCGCACCTCTTTTTCAGGATCGTCAAAGAACGGATCGAGGGCTCGCTCGGCTGTCGCGGTATCGGAGGTGTTCGACAGCCGGTGTGCGCAGACGCCTGCCGCGCCTTTTCGCTGAGCGAGGTCGTGACTGTTCAACACCGCGTCAAGTAGCTCCGGCATGCCCCATTGCATGGCGGCAAACGCGGCGATTCGTCCTCCCGCCGCCCTGGTCTCGAAGGTAGCCGAACGCAACATACGTTCGACCACTGGTCGGACGACTTCGGGATCCTCATTGCCGAGGCGGATCATCAAGCCTTCCATCGGCTGTGTGGCCAGAAGCAGGTCATCGGTGTCGATCAGGAGCTGGAACGCGTGCATGGCCTGCGGTCGAGCATGCCGTAGGGCCGCATGCACAAGATAGGCAGCGCAGGGGCGGACGGTTACTGTCCGGTCGGTGGCGATCACATCTAGGTGAGGAAGGACGAGCGCTGTGCGTGAGCCGTCGGCGTCATAGCTGAGGATGTCCGCCAACGCTTGGGCGGCAATACCCCTGGCGCAGTTGATCGCGGCCATATGGAGGTTCTCGTCGCCGTCGTGTGCACCGTCGGAGTGGTGCACACGGTCGGTGGCCGGATCAGGAGAGCTGGTCGCACGGTCGACGAGGATCTCGATGATGTCCGGCGGGACCGCAGCCAGGTGCTTGCTCAGCGGCCAGCTCAACCAGCGGTCGTTCTCAGTCCTGCGCAGCTGGGCGATATGACGAACGGCGTCGAAGATCGGCGCCGCGTGCTCCGGCCGGTCGGCCTCGCGAAGTCCCATGAGGACGGCGTTCGCGTAGGCGGGATTCATCTCGCGCGTCAGCCGCAGAGCCAGCCGAGCGAACCGTACCGGGTCCTGTGCAACCTTTTCCTGCAGGACCTGAGCGAGTGAAGATGCGCCTCCAGTGAAGGTCTGCCAGTCGGAGTTGTCTTCGGCGTGCTTGGTCATGGCACGAAGCCACTGGTCGTCCGTCATCCGTTCGGCGGCCTCGGCCCGGATCGGTGACCGGAGACCGCCAGCCCGCATGCCCCTGGGCTGGGGAGGCTGGTCCGTTCTGTATGCCCTGCGCAGCTCGGCCAAGCGCCTGCGGCCGAGGTCGGACAGCGGGCCGGCCTCCATCGCCGAGAGCAGCGTGAACACGTACGGGCCTGAATTCTGCCTCGCATGCGGGAGAGAGAAGCCTAGGACGGCCGTCTCGAGGCGAGCAAACACCTCACTCTGAAGCGATGTACTGATCGCGAGGAGGACCTCACGGGCGGTCCATAGCGAGTCGGACACGTACCCGCTCAGGAATCGGTACGGGCCTTCAAGCATGATCTCCGCCGCCCAGGAAGCGAGCTCTTCACCAGCCGCGGCCAGACCCTGGTACAGGAGCCACTGCGCTGCGTCATGTGGATCATCGACCAGTTCTTCGAGGAAAGTCTTCGCCGTACCGGGATCGGATCCAGCGACGGACTTTATCGCGGCGGCCGCCTGGTACAGCAGCACGTCATCGAGATTACGCTCAGTCTTGTCGGGAAGGCGGAAGCCGAAGTGGGGATCCCTGACAGGCCGATCACCGACTTTCCCGGTCATGGCCATCACCCGCTGCATGTAGGGCAGGAACAATCTACAGAACAGTTCCGGAGCGTTCTGCGCCCCCACGCGCAGGAGTTCGAGCGCGCTGTGGTCACCGTTCGTTAAGGCGGACACCTTGCCCTCGCTGTTGAGGGCCAGCGCGTCTGGCCTTTCGAGATGCGCTGCCATGAGCTCCAGCGCCCACTCTGGTCGCCGTTCCCCGAGCTCGTGGACGGAAATCCACAGGTCGCGCTCCGCCCTCGCGTAGTGGCCTTGACGTACGGCCGACAGGACCAAGTCGAATAGAGCTCGGCTGTCTGCCACCGAGGCTGCCAGTACGATCCAGCGCAGCCACCCTGGATACGCCTCGGCCGCCGTGTACGCACCGAGGATCTCGGCCACGCGATTTGGATGCTTCCTGACGCCGCCGCCCATGATCTCGACCGCGCGCGTGCGGAACGCATCGTCCGACCCGATCAGCCACTCCTCGACCAGGCCCTCATCGTCGAACCGCCAAAACCAATCACCGGTGCGCAGCGCGAGCCAGAGCCGGTCGGCGAAGCGCGGACATGTCTGCAGGACTTCAACGACCGAAGCGCACTCCAAGGCGGTCGGCGCGGAAAGCTCGCCCAGCAGCACCAGCGCCACCTCCTTGAGGTGGTACCGCACGGTCGGAGCCAGCAACAGCTCTCGCATCTCGCGGACAAAGCGTTCCTGATCGAGCTCACGGAGATGGTTCATGATCTGCCGGACCTGGGCGCGCCGGAATAGCTCCTGCTCTCCGCCAGCCAGAAAGTCGACCAGCTTCTGGTCGCGCGTGACCCAGCCTCGGGCGAAGGCATGGTCAAAGAAGCTCTCGTGGAAGAAGGCGATGTGCTGGCCATCCCGCACGAGCACATGCTCTGACAACAAGATGTCGGCATCGACCGCCAACTCGTCCTCGTCAAGCACCGCGCTCGGGACGTAGAGCCGCTGACGCTCACTCATAGCCTCGGTCAGCGTCGTGACGACTTTCTGGAAGCGTACGGAGTCGTTCCGCTGCCTGCACTCTAGGAGCTTCCGCCGCCAGAAGGCGTCGAAGAGCTGACGCGTCGTCTCAAAAGAGAGGGCCTCGGCACCGACGCTCTTCAGCAGGGCCAGGTTCAGCGGCACTCGGAGCAACCGCCGCTGCGGCTCGCTGAGCCTCGCCCCGTCGAGGCCCATGTCGGCCACGGACTTCGCCACCTGCGCGTCAGAAAGCTCCGCCACCTCCACCCGCCGCGCGCGGACGTCGTCGGCAAGAGCACGGATGCGATGATCATGATCTGCGTCGAACTTGCGGCAAGCAAGCACGACTCGCATCTCCGGAAAGGCCGACGCCTCATGGACCAGGTCGGCGATCACCTCGAAACTCTTCGGCATCCGGCCCGATAGCAGGCTGACCGCATCGAGCTGGTCGACGATCAGGACGCACGGTGCGTCACCAGCCACCGCCGCAAGCGCGCTCACCGGTGAGTTCCCGAGATCCAGGAGCTCCCCGAGCCCACTCGTCGAAGAGAAAGCGTCGAGACGGTCCAGCCGGAAGCCGAGCGCCGGGATGCCCAGGTTCGACGCCACCTCATACAGCGCCGAACTCTTCCCACCCCCCGCCGGGCCCGTCACCAGGAAGAGTCGATCCGAGCCGCTGAGGAGCTCCACCAGCTCATTGGCCTCCGTCCTGGGAATGAACGGCCGCACGAGCTGACGCCCGATACCGTCGATCCATCCCGCAGTGAGAGCGCGTACTCGCGCACCCAGGCGATCCTCGGGCCTCGTGATAGCTCGCCGCAGGCCATACGCGTCCAGACGCGCCGCGATCGCGGCGGAGTCGAGCCGGACGCCCAGATTCTGAACGACCAGATCCCCCAGGCCCGCGGCGGCGAGTTCGCCGGGAGCACCCTGCAGGAGAAGCCCTGCCAGCGCAGCATTCGTCCGGGCAAGGTTCTGTTCGTCGTACCACTCAACCCACAGCAGTCGTAGCGTCTTCCAGGCCGTCTCCACCGACCCGAAGACGTTAGCCGACGCGAGCTCGTCGAACGGCGCGCGGAGGTCGTCAGAGAGCCAGTGCTCCAGGAACTCGGCTGGGCTCCCCGAGCGCCTGACCCGGTCACTCAGCTCCTGCACGGGCCGGGCCGGGATCGTCGACACGAAGTGGAAGTGCCGCCCGGCCTCCGCGTGTCGTGCAGCTGCGGCCCAGATTCCCTTAGCCCGCAGTGATGCCACCGTCCAAGCGTTGGCATTCCCCTGCTGACGCTTGACCTGGTGGACCTCGATCGCCCCGGCCCGCCGGAGGGTGAATTCGGCACCCTCGGCTCGCTCGCCGACATCCTCGACTGTGATCGATTCGGCACCGCCTTGCAGCACATACAGGAGGTGCTGAACGGTCCAGGCGCTCTCATATCGATTGCCGACCTTGTCGGCCTCACCTGCCGGCCGAGGGCTCATCGTCACTCCGGTGGTCGACTCCAGACCCATATTCTCGCGTACCCGGATCAGCCTGAGGACGCTCAATGACCGACCGGAACCTCACTCGATCGCAGCAATGGAGGGATCAACAGCGACGCGACTCCTCTTCGATAAAGGGCCGCAGGACGGCCAACTTCGGGAAAGCGGCGCTCACCTGTGGGTTCAAGAAACCCGTCCGTTCGTGTCACCTTCCTGCGGAAGTTACTCGGGTCGAGCTTGAATCCCCATACAGCTTCGTAGATGCGGCGCAGGTCGCCGACGGTGAAAGGTTCGGGGCAGAACGCCGCGGCTACCGTCGTATGTTCAAGCTGCCACCTGGCCCGCTCCAGTCCATCGCGGAGTATCGCAGCATGATCGAAGGCTAGCGGCATGCCACCTCCGAGAGCGGTTGAGACAGGCATCCATTGCGCCGCTGCGGCATCCGTGCCTGCGACGGGCAGTGGCAGGTCGGGCCCAAGTGCCAGATAGGCCACCGTGATTATCCTGCCCCGCGGGTCGCGCTCCGGGTCACTGTAGGCGTGCAACTGCTCCAGATGCAGTTTCCGACCGTCGAGCGCGGTCTCCTCCCGCAGTTCCCGCAGTGCTGCCTCATCTAGGGTCTCGCCGTCGCGAACGAAACCGCCTGGCAGCGCAGCACAGCGCCGGTAGGGCTCGTTGCCGCGCTCAATCAGCAGGACCTGCAGTTCGTCCTGCCTGACAGTGAAGATCACCAGGTCCACCGTCATAGTGACCGATGCCGGCGGACGTCGGCTGGACCTTTCTGACACGATCCCACCCTAGCTAAAGGTCACCTTGACTTGAACCAACGGGGCGACTTATGGTCAATTCGACCTAAACAGGAGTGCAGGAGGGCGGCATGGCCCGATTGGGAACGGCACCAGACAAGGACCGGCACGACGGGGCCCTGAGGAAAGATGCCGCCACCCGGCACCTCTGCGCGGGCGTGCACTTCGACCGCACCTTCCGCGGCATCGTCCTTCGGCAGGTGCACAACGACACGGCGCACATGATCGCTCCGTCATACGGCTTCGACCTCGTGCCCGTCGTCAGACACGCATGGTGGGCCTGGGGCCTAGAAACGGCTCAACATCTGTGCGTCCTGATGGTTTTCGCCCTCGGTTGCGCCGTCAATGCGCCGGCCGCCCTCTCCGTCGTCAGCGGACTCGGATTCTGGTTCATGGCCCGCCTGGTGATCAGGAGCGCCCGCACGGTGCTGCCGCTCCGGGCAAAAGCAGCAACAGACAAGTGGCTACATCGGACGAGGTGGAGAAGCGAATCGGACGAGTTGCGGCAGCAGACGCGTCTTCTCCGCCTCAGTGGTGTCGGATGCGTCGTCCTCGCCATGACGCCACCCCTCATGGCCGGGTTCTCCCGCATTCCGCTAGGCGAGATGACGAGAGCGACGGCACTCTTCGCGCTGCTGATCGCCCTCGTGGTGGGCGGAAAGGGTGCAGCCGAGCGGATATGCCTCAATCGAATGCACCATGCTGCCTCATTGCGACCGCGGAAACTCACCCTACGGCAACAAGCGATCCATGATCAACAGTCTCACCCCTACGTGGTCTACCGCAGGCCCTCGCCACCGGAGCCTGAAGCAGACCCGGAGAGATTCACCTTCGAACTGATCGACGAGGCCCGGAGCCCGTTCGTGGGCAGCGGCGAGCTCGTGCACCGATGGCTTCCCCCGCTCACGATCCAGCTGATGCGATCGGCGAAAGGCCTGGAGAATCCCCTGGAACACACGTCGATGGAGGAGCGCGAATATCCCAAAGCCCCCTTCGAGACCCACGAACTCGTCGCCCACCTGAAGAAGGCCATGGCGCCCATGGGGGACAGTGACGATCCGACCGGGTTACGCGGGTTCTCCATGCGCGACCGGCTGTACATAGCAGAATCCGACGTACTACCAAGCCCCGAATGGCTCAGGAAGCGGCCTAATCAGAACGACATAGACAAGACCATCAATGATCCCTACGACCGCGTTCACCACTTTCTGGAGATCGGCGCCAACGTCGCCGGAGAGCTGGTCACCACGGTCTTCCTCCGGGTGACCGTCAAGGGCCGGGCGCTCAGTCTCGACTTCGCCACATGCGCGCTGACACGAACCCCCGTCGACTACCAGGTGCTCAACGCCTTCGCGGAGAGCGGGACAAGCGCGGTGATGCGCTCCACCTTGCGCGGACTGTTCGACCTTCCGTCCCAAGTGGCAGAAATGTGGCGTCTTGTCGAGGCTCCCCTGCTCCTAATCGGTGCCGTACGCGCCCGAAAGAATCGCATGCTGAAACCACGGCGCGGGATGGCCATCGGCCCCCAGCTGAGCATCCGCGAGGAGAAGTCAACCCCGTGGAAGCACGCACAGCTGGACGAGGTCACGATCCACGACCATATGAAACTCATCGAACAGCGTCTACTCAAGGCGACCGAAGACTTCCTCGAAAAACACAAGCTCGATACCTCCGCGTTCAAGAAGAAAGCGGACAGCATCATCAACACGGGCGTGCTCAACATGGGCGGAAAGACCGAGATCAAACAGTCGGCGATCGGCACCAAGGCCCAGGTCCGCCCGGACGCCCGCGAGCCCGACAAGAACACCGAACAGTCCTCGACAAGCGATGAGGGAGAACGATGAACGGCAACAGCGGCATCGTCAACTACGGAGGTTCCATGGACATCAGCCAGTCTGCAGTCGGACACGGGGCGACGGTGAACGTACCGGCCCGCGAAATGGCACCGCCGGACGCCGAACGTGCCGACGTAGGAGTGATCACCATCCTTGGCAAGGAGGCCGGCGCGGTCCACGAAGTGCTCGGCCTGCGGCGCGTCCAGACCGGCGGGCTTCCCTTCTTCGAGGGAGCCGTAGACGTCCGGGGGACGATCACTCGGATCGCCGCGATCCGCGCCCTGTCCCAGGGGCAGCGGTCGACCGTTATGGCCTTCGATCACCTGCGGCGGCACTACAACCCCGCCGTCGTCGTGCTGACCGGTATCGGCGGAGGCATCCACAAGGACACCGCGATCGGCGACGTCGTCGTAACCACCCGGGTCGTCTACTACGACCTGCGCAAGGAAACCCCGGACGGGCCGCGGCGCAGAGGTGAGGAGCGGGAAGCCCCCGCCCCGATCGGCCACGCCGTCAACTCCTTCTTCACCGACTACGGTGAACCGGCCAAATTCCAGGCCACCTACGGCAGCGGCATTAGGCGTGACTACCTGGTGCACAATGGGCCAATCGGCTCAGGTGACGCGGTGATCGCAGATGCCGAATCAGAGATTATCCGGTACCTCAGAGCCTTCAACGACAAGATCCTCGCCGTGGACATGGAAGCCGGTGGCCTCACCCAGGCCTTCCACGAACAGGACGGGCCCCAGGCGGTACGCGGCTGGGCCATCGTGCGCGGGATCTCCGACGACGCCAGCCCGAGCAAAAACGACGACAACCACGACATCGCCGCACGACACGCTGCCACGGTCCTGCGCAGCCTGCTTCCCTATCTCCCGATCGACAAGAAGTGACACTCTGCCTCCTCCTGGCCGCCGTCGATGAAGGAGACGAACATGGATGCGTTCACGCTCGGCGTGGTGAGCTCCCTCCTCGCGACCGCACTCACCGTCGCTGGAGGCTGGGCCTTCTCCATGCGTTCCCGCCAGTGGCCGATCGCGCTCCTCTCCCGTCTGACGGGCCTGGGCGTACGTCGCGTCTTAGCACGTCAACGCCTGGCCTCTCAGGATCTGGAGACTGAGTTGGCCCGTGCGCGGTGGGTGCGTGTCCTCGCTGGACGCGGAAACGAATTGACGCGCGACGGATTCACCGCCGTCTGGGAAAACGCGGGCAGGGGTCTCGATTCTGTACAGGTGCTCCTGCCCGACGCCGACCTCGGCCCCGACTCCTGGCTCGTCAGACGAGAGGATGAGATGCGTCGCGTTGACTTGGGTTTCGCCCCGGGCCTGCTCGCCGAACAGGTACACATCAACGCTGCCTACATCAGTGAGATCGCCCGGCACCGTCCAAACGTCTCGCTGCGGTTCTATGACCTGCCCAACGTGCATCGGGTCATCGTCACGGACAATGTCGCTTTCCTAACCATCTACCAGCATGCGGAGCACGGCCGGAACTCTCCCTGTCTCATCGCACGCCGCCCGGGTCTCATGTATGACTACGCCCTGCTCCTTTTCACGACAGCATGGGATCATGGCCGCCCGGTGAATTGACACTCATCAGCGTGCTCGGTGTGTGCTCGCATGTCCCGAAACCCACCGTCACCATCCACCACGATCCGTAATCAATTCCGGATGAGTCGCGGATGAAACGTCATCTGTCGACAGTGGGAAACCCGAAACTACCACGACCAACACGCGACCGATCTTGCTTCTAATCCGACGGTCGGGGGTTCGAGTCCCTCAGGGCGCGCTCCTCCCATCAGCCCATCCCCTGCCTGACCTGGACTTTTGCTTGATTGTGTCGTGATCGCGTCGGCCCCACCCGCCAGCACGGCTGTCGACGGCGGAGCCAGCCGGAGAGCCGCAACCACAGGGCAGAGCAGCTGCCAGGCGATGGTGTCCGGCCCGGCGTCCAGGCCCTGGCCGGACAGGTCCTTGCGCAGGCGGAGGATCAGTTCGACCGTGGCGGCGTCGATCGCCGTGGGTGAGGTCTTGGGTCGTCTGGATCGCGGCTCGAAGGCACCCTCGCCCTGCTGCCGGTAGCGGGCGACGAGCTTGGACACCCAGCCTTTGGACACGCCGTAGGAGCGGGCGACCTCCGCCTGCGAGCGGCCCTCGACGACGACCGCCGTGATGATGAGTTTGGCCTTCGACACGGGCCGACTGTCGACCGCCCGCAGGTCCTAACTCTCTGTGTTTCCTATCTCTGGAGACATGCTCCACCGGGGTTTCCTATGTCTCGAGACACCCGTTTCCTATGTCCTGAACCAGAACACTGCAGGGCGCGCTCCTATCATCAGCCCATCTGGGCTCTGAGCTGGGCTTCTGCTTGATCACGCCGCGATCGCGCATGCAGCCGGGCGCCACCAGAAGCAGCCCCAGGCGGCCACTCCCGAACATATCCGAAATGATGTTGGTCACGTTTCCGCAGGTCACCAGGCGGATTCCGCCAGCTTCCGGAGCGATCCCGAACCCAAGCACGCCGCAGGGCCCGGCGGAGAACCGGGCCCTGCGTAAGGTGTGATCATGGGCGTCGACGCCATGCTGATGCGGGTGGAACAACCAGGGTCCAGCCCCAAGAGCAGGAGGCTTACGCCCGCTGCCGTGGCGTTGGACCACAATGATTCGTTCGTTCGCCTCGTCGATCAGATCCGTGGGCGCAGCGTGAATCCGATGCTGGAGAGGATCGACCCGTACGGGAGCGTGATCCTGACATCGGCTGAGATGACGCAGTTCATCGAAGAGCTTGCCCGGCTTCGAGCCTTCGCTGTGACAGCCGAAGACATCCGGGTGATCCAGGAGTTCGGGGACCTTGCCCGAGAGTGCGCAGCAAATCCCGCGCTGGAGCTTCATCTGGACGGCGACTGACAGGGCCACCCGACGAGCGCGCTCTATATTCACTGGTTGGCGACGTCGCGTTGGCCGTCGAGGCACTTGGCGTAGACCCTGAGCATCACGTCCACCCCGTGGCCGGCTCGCTCGGCGGCTTCGGGCGCGTGGACCCCTCGTCGGGCCCACAGGCAAGGGCCTGCCCACTGTGGCCGGTCGTGATGGGCTGAGGTAGTGGCCTGACCACCCCGCCCGCCACCGATCCGGGACAAGCCGAGCAGGCCAGGGCGTGCGCGCCACGCGGGAAGGGCCAGGTCGCAGGCTGATCGTCGTTCAATTCGCCAGGATGACAAGGGGACAACCACGATCGCTCATGACCGGCCCCACGCGCGGGTCAGCGCCTCTAACGGCCGTGATCCCTGCTATTCCCATGACAGCGCGGACTCGCTTACGGCCCGATCAGATGGAGCCAGTACTCGCCGGAGTTGTCGCGAACTTCGCAAACTCAGCGACCATCTCGGCCAGGTTCAAGGGACCACACGCGCCCTGGAACAGCCGGCCGTCGCTTCTGATGTGGATCCAGTCATCCTCGGTCCGGTCGAGGGATCGCCAGCCGAAGGCGTGGCCCTCGAGATCGGTGCCGACAAGGTCCACTGCGATGTTCCACCCTGGGTTGTCGAGCGTATCGATCTTGACACCATAGGCGTGCTCCCATTCGCCATCGCACTGAGCGGCATACCACCGCTGCAGGAAGCCAAAGGGATCGCCAGTCATCGCGGCATCTGAGCCCACGGATATTTACGGGATGATCTTCGCTACCAACCGTCCTTCATCACCCGGCTTGGCGGTTCAGAGGCCCTATAGCCCGGTAGACGAGTCATCCAATTCCAATCCGACGGTCGGGGGTGCGAATCCCTCAGGGCGCGCTCCTCTCCCCAGCCTATTTAGCCTCTGACCTAGGCCTTTGCTCGGTCGGGCTGTGATCGCATGTGCAGCCCGTACGCTGCCGAGAGCCGCCGTTTGTCGCCAGTCGCGGGATATACGCAAGATGATCTCGGGTTGCGGGTTGGAGCTGCCGGTACCGACCGACACCTTCAAGCGGCAGACACGGTGCGAGCGTATGACCAAGGTTGAGCGAGCTGCCGTACCTACGGTGATACCGATCCGGAGCGCCGTTTCTACTGGTCAACATGGATGTTCGGCGGCTGTCACCCTGGTCGGCGGCCGGGCCCGCGGGTGACTCGGAGCCGGTTCACCGCCTCGACGACGGGCGCCGCGCCGTCCTCTGCCGAGACCCGGACCGACAGGGCCTGGGCGCGCTGCCGGTAGGCCGGGTCGGTGACCGCGCTGGTGAGCGCGGCGGCCAGCCGCGCGGGCGTCAGGCGGCGAAACGGGATCGCGGCCGGAGCCACGCCGAGTGCCGTCAGCCTGGACGCCCAGAACGGCTGGTCGTTCATGACCGGCACGGCCACGGCGGGCACGCCCGCCCGCACCCCGGCCCCGGTGGTGCCGGCGCCGCAGTGGTGGGCGACGGAGGCCATACGAGGAAAAAGCCAGTCGTGCGGTACGTCGCCGACCGCCAGAACGTCGTCCGAGATGTGTCCCCGTAGGCCGGTCTGCAGTACGCCTCGCAGCCCGGCTCGCCGCAGCGCCTGCACGGCCAGATCCGTGTACTGCTCGGCCCGCGTGCCCGCCAGGCTGCCGAAGCCGACGAAGACCGGGGTGGGCCCCGACGCGAGGAAGTCGCGCAGCACCGGATCCGGCCGCCAGTCCCGCGGCTGGAGCGGCCACCAGTAACCCGTGATCTCCAGCCCCGGCCGCCAGTCGGCCGGGCGCGGCAGCACCAGCGGGCTGACCCCGTGGAAGACCGGCCAGCGTGTGCTCTCCCGGCGCCGGTAGAGGTCGCGCGGGGTCATCGGGGGCAGCCCCAGCCGGGCCCGCATCTTCGTGCTCATCCCGGCGAGCAGCGGGCCGGCGGCGGGCACCTCGAACGCGAGCCGGGCCGCCCTGCGGTTCCCCCACCGCCCGAGCGACCCCTGGAACAAGCTCATGACCGGCGGGAAGTCACCCGTGGGATCGATCGGCTGCAGGTGCACCCCCATGCTCGGCACGCCCATCGCCTCAGCGACGTGAGAGCCCTGCGCGCCCGCCACACCCAGCAGGAGCAGGTCCGCCTTCTGCTGCTCGGCGATCTGAGTCAGGCCGTCCATGAGCTGCTCGCTGTACTCCTTGAACGCGCCGATGGAGATTCGGTCGGTCAACGCGGCGAGCGGATCTCCGGGAAGCGGCAGATGTTCCAGGCCCGCATCGGTCACCGGATCCGCGTACGGCTCGTGCGCGGCGATGGCCACCTCATGCCCGGCCTCGCGTAAGCGCACCCCCAACCCCGCGTACGGTGCCACGTCCCCCCGCGTACCGACTCCTATGATCAGAACCCGCATCCCACGTCACCTGCCTCCTTTTCTCATGCAGTCGCATGATAAAACGAGACGATAAGCTTTTACCATGCAGTCGCATGAGAAAGTGGTGGGTCGTGCCGAAGATTGTCGATCATGACGACCGGCGGCGGCACATCGCCGAGGCCGTGCACCGCATCATCCATGACAGGGGCATGGAGAGCGTCAGCCTGAGGGAAGTCGCCGCCGAGGCAGGAATGTCCATGGGCGCGGTGCAGTACTACGTCACGACGAAGAACCAGATGCTGCTGCTGGCACTGGAACACATCGGGATCTGGATCGGCAACAGGGTGGCAGCCGTGGCCGCGCGCCGGTCCACGCCGCTCGACCTGCTGCGGGACACCGTGCTGGAGCTGTTGCCACTGGACGACGAGCGCGGCTACCTGAACCGCGTCGGACTGGCGTTCCAGGCCAGCTCGGTGGTGGACGACCACCAGGCGGTGGCGATGCGAATGGGGTACTCGCACCTGCTGTCCTTCTTCGCCGAGCAGATCAGGGCCGCCCAGGCCGCCGGGCAGCTCGCCGCCCACCTGGATGCCGCCAAGGAGGCGAGCATCCTGTACGCCTTCGCGCAGGGCATCGTGAACGCCACCCTGGTCGGGCACTACACGCCCAAGGAGGTCGCGGCGTTGCTCGACTACCACCTGGCGCGGCTCCGCGCGGGGTGATGGCCGTAGCGGCAATCTTCGGCCGGTCCAAGCCGTAGCCGACCAATAGGCGTGCGGGATATACACGGGATGATATTGGGCGCATTTCCGCAGGTCGCCAGGCGGATTCCGCCGACTTCCGGAATGATTCCGAGCTTCCCGGAACACGCCGAAGGGCCTCGGCATGGACCGAGACCCTTCGGCAGTGCGTGCTCATATCGCCTCATCCGTCGAGAGCTTTTATGATCCGCTGATTGGCGACGTCGCGTTGCCCGTCGACGCACCTGGCGTGGACCTCGAGCATCACATCCACTCCGTGACGAGGCTGCGACTCGGGCCGCCCACCGCTTACCAGTCGCACCATGCCCTGCACACTCGTCACAGTCAGCACGTGCCCCGCATCAAGCGAGAAAGCCCTGCAATGTCGCTGCACTCGCCCGCCCGAACTGAGCAGACCGGTCGCAGGGCGGTCGGCTTCCGAGCATGACGCAACGTTCGTGTGGCTCCCCTGCCGATCTTGCAGCCCCTTGCGGGCAGGAGGATCATCTGATCATGAATGTGCGGGTAAAACATCTGTTGTGGGGCCTGGCCGGTGTAGTCGCAGCTCTAGCCGCCTATGTTGTCGTGGCCTTCTTTCTCTTCCTACTGACGTTCAGCCTCTACACACTTCCAATTATCTTCGTGTACACGCCGCTTGCTTTTCTGGCAATCGGCGTGCTGGGAGGCGCCGTATCCATGAAGGTGCTGACACGAGCACAGTCAACGACACCGACAGCCCTACCGCCCTTGTCGTTCTGGTGCGGTTGGGCGATATGCCCGACCGGATATCTCCTCCTCCTCCTCTTCGCAAGCTGACGATCAACTAAACGTTTTCGCGTGCGCCGTGCTCGGCCCGCGCCCACGGGAGAGTCGCCCCTACTACCCCGGTTCACACACCAGGGGGTGACCTTCAGCTCCACGAGCCAACCACTGCTGTCGAACCGCGCGCCCCCGAAGCGCCACTCCGACCAGCCACTCACTCATGGTCTTCCTGAACAAGTGCTCCTGCGCCTCGGCATCGTCAATAGTCGTCCGGAAGCCGGAGCTTAACGGCGATAACTCAGTGACGAGGTGGCGGGCTACCTCGACCAGATCAACCGCCTCACTAACGACCTCACCGAGGAGGGCCCCGAGCCCTGGAGCACCGAAGGGCTGCCTGCAATGCCATTCCACTTGGGAGCGCCTGAGAATCCTCGCTCGGGCGGCCCTTGCCCTCATGCCTCCAGCACCTTGGGCCAACTGGTCAGACGACTAATCCCTCCTACATCGAGGGTGCTCTGGCGCTCGCTGAACGACGCACCGGCGTCCGATTGGAGCCTCGCCACCTCCAGCCCGGTGGTTTACCTCACCGCGCCTCCATCGCCCGCTACTACGAAAGCCCTCAAGGCAAATTTCCCGAGCTAGCGTGACATCGGTGTGTGCGACTCGGGTGACGGAAGATTCGACTGGAGAGGCATTCGCACGCCAAGATACATGAGCTCACTCGAGTTGCAGTCGACACTACGTCGAAACTGAGTGGATAGTTGGGTGGAAGGTGTCGATGTCAGAGCCAACACGAATCGATGTAGAGCAGCTCAGGCGGGTGCTTGAGGTGCTCATGAATCACGTAACCGGGGAATCCCGCACCGAGATAACTATCTCCAACGAATATTTCTGGTCGGTTCCATCACCTGAGATTTACAACGCGTACGAGCAGCCGACCGGGCTTACCATCGGACAGATCTCCGAGTCGTGGGACAACCTGCAAAGGATGGTCGAAGACGACGGCGTGATCGGCTGGGGGCTGGTGTGGCTCGGCGACATTCTCCGGGCCATCGGTCACGAGACCATTGGCTGATCGCCCGACGGCCGTCGGGCAGGAGGCAGATAATGTTGCGTCAGCGTAGGTCGATGACAGGGCGGGTGGAGAAGTCCTCGTACATATCCTCGCCGTCCGGCCCATGCACGAACTCGGCGACGCTCGGGTTGTGATTTGCCGTGGCGAGCGGTAGCCAGGCCAGCAGGGTGCCGTAGCCACCACAAACCGCCTCGCCGCCGTCGCCGCCGTGGATCGCGTCGGGGTCACTGGTGACCTCGGCACTGTAGACGCTGTCGGCAATGCGGAGACCGAAGGCGTTGGGTTGATGCTGCGGGCCGGCCTTGTCGCCATAGGGAATTCGGTCCAACGGGCACCAGTCACCCCACCTGAACAGGGTGGCGGCCCCCGCGCCGCAGGCGTGCTCCCACTCGTCGGGGTGGGGCAAACGGAGCCCGCGGCTGGTCAGCGCCGTCGGCATCTCCTCAGGCGGAGCAGTCAGTGGTTCGTCCTCTACCGCCATCAGCAACGTCGGCACGGTGACCGTGCGTCGCGAGCTGAGGTACTGGCCGAGGTGCACGCGCAGGTCCGGGTCGAAGCCGTACCCCTGGCTGAGGCTCTGCTCGCGGTAGCAGTCCAGCATGTCGGGCGCTGGCTGCCATGCGGCCAGGTCGAAGCCGACCGTGACCTTCCCCCCGGGTATCAGCGAGAACACCTGGCCATCGCGCTCGATCAGCACGCGGTGCAGCGTGGTTCCGAGGTGCTCGACTGATTCGACCCGGTCGAGGCGGCCCTCTGACTCGGCGGCAGCCTGTTCGGCGATCCGGGTAGCGGCAGCGAGTTCGAGGCCGCGCCATTCGTTGAAGGTGAGAGATGCCAGGGACACGAGCGAGATTCTGGCATGAGCCGCCGGCAGCGGGGCGGTCGTAGTCCCCCGAAGAAAGACGGCCCTGTATTGCCGTGGGGACACGGCAGTACAGGGCCGCTTGCTTCAAACAGGGCGCCGGCTCGCGGCAGATCAGGGTCGCCGCTTCGGTCAGTGAGGAGCCGGCCGGAGAAATGCTGGGGCTGAAGCCGGTCGCCGTCGAGCTGGATGTATGCGGACCCGGCGTGGGGACTGTCCGGCGAACGGCTCCATCCCGTAATCGGCTCCATCCCGTAATCGGCTCTGTCCCGTAATCGGCTCTGTTTCGCAGGCGGACCCCGAACCGGGGAAGCCGCAGAATGATGGTCGCTCGGAAGGCCGCTCACGATCCTCGCGGGTGGCTTTCCCGCTGATCGTGCGGACGACCAGCCCAGTCAAGCGCCGATTGCCACAGGCTCCATGATCTCGCGGTCCTGGTCGGCGTCGGAGCGGAAGTGCTTCGATTGGTGTGCGGCGATCAGGGTGATCAGAGCATTGGCGCCCATGAAGATGGCGATCGGCCACCAGTGTCCGGCGCCCGCGTACAGGGCCGTCGCTATCAGCGGTGCCAGGCCACCGAGGATCGCGCCGGTGATTTCCCGAGCGAACGCGATGCCGGAATACCGGGTGGCGGCGGGGAAGAGCTCGGTCAGGAATGCGCCCTGCGCGGCCACACCGGTGGACGCCACACCCACCCAGCAGATGATCAGGCCGGCCGCGACGAGCCACGGGTTCCTGGTGTCGATGAGCAGGAACATCGGGACCGTCCAGACGATTCCGAAGCATGCGGCGAACATCAGGAGCTTGCGGCGGCCGATCCGATCACCGAGTTTGCCGAAGTACGGCAGGAACGGGGCCCCGACGAGAAATATCGCCGCGTTGATCGCGAGCCCGATTCCCGCGGCCATGCCGAGGTTGTTCGTCAAGTAACTGAGCGCCCACACCTGGGGGATGTAGGTGAAGCCCGACAGCAGGAAGTTCGACCCCAGTGCGACCAGCAGTCGTCGCTTCTCGGTGGCCAGCAACGTCACGAGGGGGATCTTGTGGGCTGCTTCGCCCGCGGCCTCGTCGCCGGGTTGCCGGGTCTCCGTGACTCGGAGCCGCACGTAGAGACTGATGGCGAGAACAATGATGCTGGCCAGGAACGGGATGCGCCAACCCCAGACGAGGAAGCCATCGCCGGTGAGAGCGTCGAGCGCGTTGAAGGTCAGCAGGCCGAGTGCGCTGCCCAGCCACAGGCCGACTCCGGACCAGGAGGAGTAGAAACCCCGTCGCCCCGGGGTGGACGCCTCAGCCGAGAGGGTGATCGCGCCGGCATACTCCGCCCCCGCCCCGAGACCCTGAATCACCCGCAGCGCGACCAGCAGCACCGGCGCCAGCACTCCAGCAGTGGCGTAGGTCGGCAGAGTGCCGATCAGCGCTGTGCAGATACCCATGATCAGCAGTGTCGTGATCATGACGGGCTTGCGACCGATCCGGTCACCGAGATGGCCGAACACGATGCCGCCGATCGGCCGGGCGAAGTAGCCCACGGCGAATGTCGCGAACGCGGCGAGCAGGCCGGTCAGCTCGTTGTCAGCTCCGAAGAACTGATCCTTGAAGATCAGGGCCGCCGCCGCCCCGTAGAGCGCGAAGTCGTACCACTCGATGAGCGTGCCGACGAGTGCGGCCCCCGCCGCACGGCGGGCCGTCCGCCGACCCGGCGTCGATGCGGTTCCGGTAGCCACAGCGTCCTCCGATCATCTCTTGGGTATAGCGAGTTCCGTAGAATGGGACCATGTTCCGCACTGTAACGGATCCAGTGTGGCGGCGACCACAGTCCCGGCGACGGACTTCTCACCCTCCGGCCGCGTACGGCACGCCTCGCCTGAGGCAGAGCGGCGAAAGCGCGCTAGAGGTGCGGATCCAGCAGCCGGCGAATGCTCGGCTCACTCAGCCGAGGGGCGACTTCGCGCAGATCCTCGCGCAGCACGCCCGCCTCGACGGCCATCCGCTCCGCGATGGCGGCGATACGCTCCGGCCCCATCCGAGTCTCGACGGCGGCGACGCTGAGCGAGGCGATGGGCAGACCGTCCTCGGCCAGCACGGGGACGCCGACACCGACCGCACCAGGCACGATACCGCCGTTGTTCACCGTGTAACCGCGCTCACGTGCCGTACGCGCGGCCTGCAGCACAGACGCGGCGTCCGGCCGCGGATAGCGCGAGCTGGAAGGTGAGCTGGCCAGAACCGCCTCGATCTCGTCGTCCGGCAGCCAGGCGAGCAACGCCATCGCGCCGGCGCCGACTCCGAGGGGGCGCCTGTCGCCGACCTGCAAGGTCAGGGTGCGAATCGGGAAGCTGCCGAGCACGCGGTCCACGCAGAGCGATTCGATGCCGCTCCGGGTGGACAGGAAAACCGTGTCGTGTGTCGTGCGCGCCAGCGCGGCCAACCGCGGCCCGGCTATGTCGACGATCCCGTGCCGGTTCAACGCCTCGGTGCCGAGACCGACGAGCTTGGGGCCGAGGTGGAATGAGCCGGCCTCGGTCTGCTCCAGCCAGCCGAGCTCGGTGAGCGTCGCGAGGATCCGGTGCACCGTGGTCTTCTGCAGGCCGGTCGCGGTCACGACATCCATCAGCCGCGCCCCTTCGGCGCCCCCGTTGGCCACGACGTCGACGATCCCTGCCGCGCGCGTGACGCTGCGAACGCTCTCCATGAGCGACTCCTTCCAATACCCAACGATTCTATCGCTGGTTCCACCTGGCAGTCCGTAGTTCCGAGAAGTGGTACGTTCACCCTATGGATGACGGCTGCAATCAGGTGAACCCGTCGGCGGCCCTGATCGATCTTCGACCTGTCACCGTGCTTGACAGCATTACCGAACTGCAAGCGGGAGATCGTCACAAGGTCGCCGTCACGGGTTCCCACGGCGGGCTGGCCAGCGGACGGCATGCGCTCGCCCACGGTGTCGCGGCGGTGATCTTCAATGACGCCGGCGTCGGACTGAACGGCGCCGGCACGCGATCCCTGGCGGACCTCGACCGTTGGGGAGTGCCGGCCGCCGTGGTCTCGCACCTTTCCGCTCGCATCGGCGACGGCCGGGACACCATGCGGTCGGGAGTCGTGTCCGCGTGCAACGGCACCGCCCAGGCGCTCGGAGTGCGCCCGGGCCACAGCTGCCTCGCCGCGGTGGCCGCGCTCCGCACGTCAGCCGCTCACGCACAGGAGACGGATACGGCCGGCTTCGCCTCGGCGAGCCGTCAGGTCGGCCCTCACCACGTGGTCATCCTCGACTCGGCTTCACTGATCGGGCCGGATGCCGCGGGCAGCGTGGCGGTGACCGGATCGCATGGGGGGCTGCCGGGGCGTCGAGCCGCCAGGGCGCTCAAGCACCCGGCTCGCTTCGCCGCCTTCAACGACGCGGGCGTCGGAAAGGACCAGGCCGGCATCGCGCGGCTTGAGGTGCTCGACTCTCAGGGCGTTCCCGCGGTGACGGTTCGCCACGACAGTGCCGAGATCGGCGACGGGTCGTCGACTCTGCGCTCCGGTGTCGTCTCGTACGCCAACAGCCTCGCCATTCGAAGCGGTGCGCGGGCCGGCGCATCGCTGATCGAAGTGATCCGCCGGTTGCCGGAATAATTCGCGAATCAAGGATGGAGTCAGATGATCATCAATAGCCAGGAGTCCACAAGGATCTGTTCCGGTGGCCGGGCGATCGCCGAGATGATCAAACTCTACGAGCCCGGGCCGATATTCGGCATGGGCGGGTTCCAGATGCTCCCGTTCTACGAGGGGGCGCGTCAGCTCGGGATGCGTCACATCCTGATCAACGATGAGCGAGCCGGTGCGTTCGCCGCCGACGCCTACGCCAGGGCGACCGGGCGACCCGGATTGTGCGACGCCACGCTGGGGCCCGGCGCCACCAACCTGGTGACCGCGCTGGTCGAGTCGTTGAACGCGGGAATCCCGATCGTCGCCTTGGTCGGCGACACCCATCGTTCCCACTCCTGGAAGAACATGACCCAGGAGACGCGGCAGGAGGAGCTGCTGCGACCGGCGGTGAAGGAGTACCTGCGGGTCGAGGACATCGCCCGCATTCCGGAGTTGGTGCGCCGAGCGTTCTCAGTCGCCACGTCGGGCCGGCCCGGCCCGGTCGTCCTGGCCGTTCCGGAGGACATCGCGCACGCCGAGCATCACTTCGCCGCCGCCGACTTCTGGGCCGATCAGCGTGCGACGCGCGTCCCGTCCACCCGGTCCAGCCCCGCGCCCGACGCCGTACAGGACGCTGTCGCTGTGCTCGAGGGCGCACAGCGGCCGGTGATCCTCGCCGGCGGAGGCGTGCACCTGGCCGACGCGTACGCCGAGCTCGCCGCTCTCGCCGAAACGCTCAACGCGCCGGTCGCGCACACCCTCAGCGGAAAGGGCGCGCTCTCCTGTCTCGACGACCGGTCGATCGGACTGTTCGGACGGTACAGCCGATTCGCCAACGAGATCATCGACTCGGCCGACGCGCTGGTCGTCGTCGGGAGCAAGCTGGGTGAGATCGCCACCAAGCGCTACACGATTCCGCGGGCAGGGATCCCGATCGTGCACCTGGACAACACCGCCGAGGAACTCGGCCGCTACACCAAGATCGATGTCGCCCTCTGGGGAGACGCCAAGGAGGGTCTGAGCCGTCTCCACGAGGCGCTGTCGGACCGCGTCCCCCCGCAGCGGACGTCGTTCTGGCAGGAGATCGCCGAGCGGCGCACGGCCTGGGAGCGGGAGGCGGAACCGCGGTACGCCTCCGCGGACAGCCCGGTTCACATGGCCCGGCTGATCAACGAGATGAACATCTTGCTGCCGCCTGAGGCGGTGGTGGTGGCGGACGGCGGTTTCGCCAGTCACTGGACCGGACTGTTGTACAACACCAAGCAGGCCGGTCGCGGCTACATCAGCGACCGCGGGTTCGCCTCGATCGGCTATGGGCTGCCCGGAGCGATGGGCGCCTTCCTGGCGGGCCGGTCGCCGGTGATCGGCCTCACCGGAGACGGTGGGTTCAACATGACGGTCGGGGAGTTGGAGACGGCGGTCCGGGAGAAGATGGAGTTCGTTCTCCTGGTCGTGAACAACGCCGCTTCGGGATACGTCAAGGCGCTGCAACACGCGGTGTACGGACCTGGCAGCTACGAGTCGAGCGACCTGAGCGAGCTGAACTACGCACGGATCGCGGAGGCGTACGGTTGCCTCGGGATCCGGGTGGACGACCCTGGTCAGCTCGCCGGCGCGCTCACCCGAGCCCTCGCCGAACGCGGACGGCCGGTCGTGATCGATGTCGCGGTGACCCGGGATCCGGCGCAAATGCTTCCTGCCGTCGACAGCCGGACGCTCAAGGTCGAAGCCGGGGACAGACCGGCCTGATGAGTCCGGCCTGATGGGTGAGGCGTCAAAGGAGCCGCAAGGAGGATCATGATGGGACCGAACCAGCTCCGCGAGGTCGCGCAGGTGACCGGGCCGGGCGGCAGGCTGCAGGACCGTGTTGTCGTCGTCACCGGCGCCGGCGCGCTCGGCGACGAGATCGGGAACGGGCGCGCGATCGCGATGCTCGCCGCCTTCGAAGGCGCCTCGGTAGTGATCGTCGACCGGGACGCGGCGTCGGCCCGGCGCACGCGCGACCTCCTGGGTGAGGAGTACGCCGATCGGACGCTGGTCGTCCGTGCCGACACCACGTCGGTGGAGGACACCCGCAGGGTCGCCGAGCAGGCCTCCGAGAGGTTCGGCAGGGTCGACGGACTGGTGAACACCGTCGGTGTCATAGGTGCGCCCGGCACCGCGGCCGACGTCGACCCCGCCGAATGGGCACGTGGGCTGGAGATCAACATCACCTCCACGATGCTGATGAGCAAAGCCTGCCTGCCTGACCTGACGCGCGGCGGTGGAGCGATCGTGAACATCGCTTCGACCGCGGCCCTTCGCGGCGGCCACCCGTTCCTTCTCTACCCGACGTCCAAGGGCGCCCTGATCAACATGACCAGGGCGATGGCGGCGCACCATGGGCGGGCCGGGGTCCGCGTGAACGCGGTGGCGCCGGGGCTGGTCGAAACACCGATGGTCGACGCCGCGTCGATGACCGAGGAGTATCGCGAAACGCGCCGGGCGGCGTCACTGCTGGGCACCGCGGGAACCGGATGGGACGTCGCGCGGGCAGTCGTGTTCTTGCTCAGTGAGGACGCGCGATGGATCACCGGAGTGACGATTCCCGTCGACGCAGGATTGACCGCGGCGGCCACCGACCTGCCGCTGGACGTCGAACCGACCAATTGAGACGGCGGAGGGCAGGGCGTTGACGACGAAACAGGACCGGATCGCGGCTCAGTTGGATGGGATCGACCGGCTCAACGGTTCCTACCATGCGGTGATCAGCAAGCTGCCCGAAGCAGCTGTCGTCGCAGCGGAGCTGGACAGGCCCGGCAGCTCCCCCGGACCTTTGGCCGGGCTCTCGGTGGGATTCAAGGACGTGATCGCGACCGCCGGACATCCGACCACGATGGGCTCGGCGATGTATCGCGATCACGTTCCGGATGCCGACGCCGAGGTGGTGGCACGCATCAGGGCGGCCGGCGGGGTGGTTCTCGCCAAGACGAATCTCTCGGAGTTCGCCATGGGCGCCACGTCGCACAACGAGCACTACGGCAACGTCGGCAACGCGTGGGATCCAGCGCGTGTTGCCGGCGGCTCAAGCGGAGGGTCGGCCGCGGCCGTGGCTCTCGGACTGTGTGACGCCGCGCTCGGCACGGACACGGGCGGGTCGATCGTGATCCCTGCGGCTCTGAACGGGTTGACGGGTCTGCGCCCGAGCCTCGGCCTGGTCTCCAACCGAGGCGTCTTCCCCGTCAGCAGCAACTTCGACACCACCGGCCCGATCGCCCGCTCCGTGGGTCAGGTGCGCCGTCTTCTCCAGGTCATCGCCGGATGGGACCCGGATGACCCCGACCAGCCGCCGACGGCCCGTGAGTGGGACGCCGGGCACTGGGACGCCGGGCACAAGGAGACCCGCCTGCCCGGGCTTCGCATCGGGGTACCACGCGGCCACTTCGTCGCCGAAGAGCCGGAGATCGCGGCCCGGTTCGAGGAGGCGCTCGGCGTTCTCGCCGGGCAGGGCGCCAAGCTGGTCGAACTCGAACTGGCCGCCGCGTCCGAAGCGCTGCCGAACATGGCCACCCAGATGTTCACCGACTTCTACGGTGTGCACGCCGAGCGATTCACCACGCACCCCGAGCAGTACGGCTCCGACCTGACTCACAGGTTGCGGCTGGGTGGCGCGACGACCGGCGTCGAATACTCCACGAGCAGGCGCTGGACCGAGCGCTGGCGACATTCACTGGCCCTGACATTCGAGCAGGTGGACGTGATCGTCACCCCGGCCACGTCGATCAGCGCGCCGCTGATCGACGATTCGGCGATGGCCACGACCACGCCACTGCTGACGCGCTTCACCCACCCCTGGTGCCTGTCGCTCGGTCCGACGCTGAGCGTGCCCATCGGTGCGGGTCGCCACAGCCCGGTCGGCATGTTGATCACCGGCCCGGCCTTCGGCGAACGGTTGGTGCTCGAGGTGGGCGATGCGTACCAGTCGATGACCGAATGGCACCACCACACGCCGGAGGCGCGCATCGACATCCCGTGACAGCACGGGCCAAGCCGCCGATCATCACGTCCACACGCTCGCAGATCGGATCAGAAGCGGGGCCTCCGGCCCCGCATGTGCGCGGTCACGACATGGTCCCGGTGAGCTGGGCGTGGAGGCGTCTGCACTCGTGGACGAAGCGCGTCGTCCGGCGGCTCCGCGCGAACTCGCCGATGACCGGGATCTCCCCGCGCGCGCCGGTCCAGCGTGCCACGTCCGCCGCGAAGGCGACGAGTGCGGAATGAGTCACGGTGGCGCGCTGCCCCTCGCCCGGCAACATCCCGGGTAGCAGTGTGCGCAGGATGCGCCACACCTCGTGATGGCCGCCGGCGTCGGCCAGCTCGGTCAGGGCCGCGATGGCGGGACGGGTCTCCCGCCAGGTGCGGCGCAGCACCAGCGCGAGCTGGCGGCCGATCGCCTCGGCGGGCAGTTCGCCCCTGGCGGCCATGCGCAGGACCAGCGGAATCATGTCGGGCACGCCGCCGGCCAGGAGGAAGGCGAGGATCACCGCCGTTGACTCGCCCATCGGGCCATCGGCGATCTCCAGGCCGGCGACGTCCGCCGGAGTCACCCGCCCGCCCCAGTGGCCGCGCAGCAGGAACGGAAGGAAGTTGACGGCCGCGACCTCGCGGTGCGAGGGCAGCATGCCGGGCCATGCCCTCAGCGTTCCGTCGGACTCGTCGATCGTCCAGTCGAACGGCTCACGCAGCAGCACCTCGTCGATCAGCCGATGACCGGTCGGGGCCGTCATCCGCAGCACGGGCCGCAGTCTGACCTCGGTGAAGTGTTCCGGTTCGCCGTCGCCGAAGTCGACCATGGAGGCGTTGACCATATGGCGCCACACGTGGCCGCACTCGGGGTCGGCCATGCCGTCACCGGCGAGCCAGCGGGCGGCCGAGCGCGCCGCCTCCGAGTCGACCTTCGCGGCCCGGTCGGCCGCGGCCTGGTGGCGGCCCCTGGGCAACCGCAGCAGCGCCTGCGCCAGGTCGGCCGGGGGTGGCTCGACGTCGGCGGCGGCGCAGGTCTCCAGCCGGTCGATCAGCACGTCGGGGTCGAGGCGGCCGCTCATCCAGGTCGGCGTGGCCAGCAGCACCGGCGGCAGGGTGCCGTTGCGGAGGGCCTCGGCGAGTTCCGCGTAGCGGTGCAGCAGGAAGTCGTGGGGCGGGGAGACCCGATTGGGATGGGGCAGTTGGTTGCGCCGACGCCACTCGTCGTGCTCGGGCAGTTCCTTGGGCATGAAGGAACGCAGCCGGGGCGGAACGAAGACGACGGTCACCTCCACGAGCGGTTCGCCCGATTGCGGCGGAGGCACCGGCTCCCCCTTTCGCATCGCCGCGATACGGGCGGGGTTCACGCCGAGCTCGGCCATGTGCTCGTAGGCGCGGTCGAGGATGAAGGACGGCATGGCCTCCACGGAGTCGTCGTACAAGGCGCCTGGTCTCGTCCGCACCGGATGGGGGCGATCCGGCAGTTCGTCGTCCCAGATCTCCTCGTCCTCCTCCTCGGCGCCGTCATGCCACGCCTCTTCAACGTCGGTCGGGGAGCCGTTCAGGTGGATCCGGCCCCTGGCGAAGGGGATCCGCCGGTCACCTTCGTGGGCCACCGCTCCGTCAGGGCCGTCGTCACTGGTCCAGGTGATGAAGAAGGCGCGCAGCGGAGTGTCGTCGTCGAGATAGCGGCCAGGCCGGTAGACGCCGCCCACCGTGATTCGCCGGGGCGACGGCTCTGGCTCGGGCTCCTCGCTACGGGTGAGCAGACGCAGTCTCACGGAGTGGTTCGCACTGTCCCAGAATCTCTCCGGCCCGATCGGCGGTAACTCCGGCACGCTGCCGGGGGTGACGAACTCGGCGGACAGCGCCGACTGCCAGTCGCCGGGGTCGGTGCGCACCTGTCTGGACCGCCAGTAGCCCTGGTTCTGCTCGACGTGGGGCTTGAGCGTGCGACGCAGTCCCTCCCGGTCGTCGGCGATTCCGGCGACGAAGGCCGCCAGCCAGCGCTCCTGGCCGACCCAGCGCTCCTGGTAGTCGGGGAAGATCGACGGCTCGGGGAACCGCCGCGTCTCCGCCGGCTCGGGCAGCGGCGGGAAGTCCTTCTGCTCCGGCAGTTCCTCGACCGGGGTGTCCCCGCCGAACTGCCCGGCCAGCTTCGCGGCCAGGTCGGCGGGGAGGTGCCGGGCGCCGTCGAGGATCGCCTCGGCGTGGTCGGCGAACAGGCCGGCGTATTTCAGGGTCAGCTCGACCGCGCGGCCGCGCACGTCGAAGGACTTGTGCGCGTACGCCGTGGTCAGCGCGGTCACGAAGTCGGCGGCCGCCTCGGGCGTGGCCCGGATCGCCTGGTCGAGCCAGCGCAGGCCCGTGGCGGCGAGCTTGGACTCGTCCCGGAAGGTGAGCGCGTCGACCGCCTCGGCCAGGTCGGCGTGGTCGAGCGGCATCGCCCCGCGCACCTGCCCGGCGGCCAGCTCCGCGACCGTGCCCGGAGCCGACGGCAACAACCGCAGGTAGTCGCGCAGGCGAGGCGCGGACTCCGCGGGCGTGGGGTCGAGAAGCGTGTGCAGCCGGACGAAGAAGCGCAGGTCCTGCGCCTCGCCGCCGCGCAGGAAACGGCGCACGCATCCGTCGAGCACCTGCTCCCTGGGCAGTTCGCGGGCGGCGGTGGCCAGCCAGCGAGTCGGCCGGGGCTCCAGCCGCTCGTCACGGAGAGCGCGGCCCGCGCCGTCAGCGGTGAAGACACGGGGCAGCAGCACCGGGGTCAGCGGGTCATCGGCCACGCTCGGCGCGGCCAGCCAGGCGGCCACGAGCGGGTCGTGGTCGGGAGGCACGGCGCCGGACTCGCGCAGCAGCGCCACCGCCAGCGGCGCGATGCGGTCGGTGGGACGGCGCACCCGCTGAGCCAGCCGGACCGCGACATCGCGACGCCACTCCAGGGGACGGGTGGCCGCCACCCGGCACACCTGAGCGATGTTGGGGTCCTCGGCCCAGCGGCGGTTGACGTCGCGGCCGGTCATCCACGTCACGGCGGCCGCCGGGCCGGTGATCACGCCGACACCGGTCAGCAGCAGCGCGCCGGCCAGTTTGTCGAGCAGGTCGCCGACCTCCCAGGAGGCCAGCTCCTCGAAGTCGTCGGGATGCTGGGCGCGCACCTGCTCCGTGCGGGCGTGGCGCAGCTCCTTGACGAGGCCGGGCAACCGTCCGCCCAGCTCGGCGCGCTCCTCCTCGGTGAGCGTGACCAGCCGGTCGGCCAGGCGGGAGACGTGGTTACCGCTGATCAGATCGCGGATCTCCGTCCAGACGGTCATCGGGAGACCTCCACTGCGGCGCGGGCGACGATCCGGGCGGCCAGCACGTGTTTGCACGGCCCACGAGAGCCGCGATGGTCCCACCACCACTCACAGGTGCAGGAGCCGTCGGCCAGTGAGACCCGGCGCGCACCGCCCGGGGTGCGGACGGTGGCCGACTCCCCTTCGAGGTGCACGGCGCCCGCGTCGACAAGCGTGCGCGCCTTGGCCAGCCGGGGGTTGAGCAGGATCACGTTGTCTTTGTCATAGGGCAGCTCACGGTGGAAGTGGGCGGCCTCCGCCAGGTCGTAGCCGACCCGGCCGGCGACGCCGAGCTGCGTCAGCGCGGCACGCACCCGGTCGGCGGGGATGCCCGCGCGGCCCGCCAGCAGGCCGATCTCGACCTCGGGCTCGAAGTTGAGCAGCATGCCCACCACGTCGGCGTCGTTCTCGGCCTCGTCGGTGGCCAGGTCGTCGAGAACCGCGCCCTCGCCGGAGAAGCCGCGCCAGCGCTCGGGCGAGAGGGTGAGCGTGTAGCGCATGCCCGGCAGCTCCAGCTCCCAGGCGCTGGAGGCGGCGTCGGCCGGGCCGTACACCCGGAGGGCCTTCGCGAAGCGCAGCAGCGGCAGGAGGGTGCCGAGCCGGTTGGAGCCGGCAAGCCGGACCGAGCCCGGAACCTGGCGGTCGGAGACCTTCAGCTCACGCCCCGCCTGCGCCACCCACACCGTGCCCTTCCTCGGCAGCCCGCGCAGGAACCGCACCGCCGCCATGCCGGTCAGCTCACCGCGCTGATCCATGCCCGAGGCGATGACCTGAACCTCGGCGAAGCCGCGCAACCACCGCTCGGGCAGCGGCACCTTCTTCTCCACCACCGCGCCGTCCATCGTGGTCACGACCAGCTCGTCGAGGCCCACCCCCAGATGCAGCGGGTCACGCGTGCCGATGCGCGCCAGCGCCTCCCGGAGCGGCGCGTTCACGTCGACGTTGGTGGTGCCCCGGTCGAACACCTCGCCGTCGAGGGTGCCGTTCAGCAGATCGAGCCGGGCATACACGCCGCCACAGGCTGAGAACGACTCGAACCGTAATCGGTCTCCGTTGCACGTCACCACCGGGTCCCGCACCCAGCCGGGCCGCGCCTGCGGCTGGTGGTAGCGGGCCAGCGCCACGTCGGCGACGCCGAGCAGGCCCGCAGCGGCGGGGGCCGCCTGGGTCACCACGCCGCTGAAGAACCGGGGGGCCGTGGCCGGGCCGGACAGGGCCCGGCCGCCGGAGGTCGCCAATCCGAGGCGACCGTCGACAAGGGAGGAGGGCGCGGCGTACGTGTACGCCTGCGTCGCTGGAGTCATGGCCGGGACATTAGAGCGCCCCACCGACATTCAGGCTCGCTCGTGAGCTGCCAGGGCACTTTGGCTGTTCGCGCAGTGTCCGGGCGGGTCCTTCCGATACGGCTTCCGTACCGGCTGTCAGCCCCATCGGCGGGTGAGGGGCCGCCGGGTCGCGGCCTGCGGTGCGGCGGGGTGTTCCGCACCGCAGGCCACAGGTGCGGGCTATCCGTTCCAGGTCCACTTCTGGTTGGCGCCGCCGTGGCAGGAGTACAGCTGGATCTTGGTGCCGTTGCTGTTGGCGGCGCCGACGGCGTCGAGGCACAACCCGGACTGGACGCCCTGGATGGACCCGTCCGAGTTCACCCGCCACTTCTGGTTGTCGCCGCCCCAGCAGGAGTAGATCTGCACCTTGGCGCCGTTGCCGGTGCCGGCCGCGTCGAGGCACTTGTTGCCGTACACCCGGATCTCACCGGCGGAGGTGGAGGCCCAGGTCTGGTTGGTCTGGCCGTTGCAGTCCCAGATCTGCACCTGCGTGCCGTCCGCGGTGCTCGCGGCGGGGACGTCCAGGCAGCGGCCGGAGGCCACCCCCCTGATCGCCCCGCTACCGCCACCGGGGGTCGGAGACACGGTCGGGCTGGGGGACGGGCTGCCGCTCGGTGACGGGGAGGGGGAGGAAGTGCCGCCGTCGAGCGTGAGGTTCTTCTGCTGGACCTGCCACTGGGTGTTGCACAGACCGCAGTTGGAGCCGACGAAGTTGGCGCCGGCCGTCGTGTCGCCCTTCAGCCGCCACTTGAGGTACAGCACCGCCACGCGGCCGAACTCGCCGCCGTTCGTCTGGTCGTAAGTGCCGCCGTGCCCCACGTTCAGGTTGCCCATGAACGCGGGCAGCCCTGACGGCAACTTGCCCCAGTCGTCGATGGCGTTCGGATAGGCGATGTCACTGGGCCCGCCGATGAAGTAGGCGATCGGCTTCGTCAGCCGGCGGAGCTGGTAGTCGTCGGAGTCGTTCAGCAGCCCGCTGCTGAAGATGGTCGTCGTGGTGACACGTGAGTCGTTGGAGACGGCGTAGGCCTCCAACCCTCCGCAGGACCAGCCCCCTACAGCGATCTTTCCGGTGTCGATCCTGCCGTTGTATTTGCTGCCCTGACGGCTGTTCTCCGCGACCGCCCAATCGATGGACTGCGTGAGCATCTGGGACGTCGTCGAACCGGAGCCGTTCGGGCTGCCGCTGGCGATGACCAGGAACCCGTGCGAGGCGATCTCGCGGAGGAAGTTCAACTGCCCCGTCCCGTTGGCGGAGCAGCCACCGTTGCCCCAGACGAAAACGGGGAGCTTCTCGGACGGGAGGGTTCCGGGCCGGTAGATGGTGTGATTGGGCAGGCTGTTCGAGGTCTCGTAATCAGCCGGGTAGGGGCCCGAGCCACCGACCGCCGCGGCGGCCGGGGTCGTGGTGAGCGCCACTACTCCGGCGCAGACCGGGGCGATCGCGGCCGCCAGCACTGCGCTGATGATCGAGCGTTTTCTCATTTCGCCCTCCGAGGGGGTGACGACGGCGCTCTGTGTCGGATCTGGATCACGCGGCTACACGCCGAAGGAGCGCGGCAACGGCACATGACTGCCACCGCGGCCAGGTGGTCGGCGCCGACCGGATCTGGGGATATGGCGGGCCATCGACGGCGAGTCGCGCCCCGCGCCAGGCGAAACAGGCCGATGAGAGCAGCGTGCAGTTAATATCACTACGGTCACCAAAAGTGTCAAGCGACCGTGGTCCGGCACGTCGAGCGGCGCCTTCGCGGACAGGACCCGCCCCTGACGCATTCGGGTGCGGGGTGCAGGCCGATCCTCGGGATGGCGTAGCCGCTCCCCTGCCCGGCGCCAGGAGGACGGACCGGGGTGGAGGCGGCTCCGGCGCAGGTCACCACGACCGGTCTGCCGGAGACGCCGGGGAAACCTCGGTGGGCGGCGGCCGGCCGAAAGTGGACGCGTCGCGACGGTCGCGAGAGACGTTTCCGGGAGCCGGGCCGGCGGCCGAGCGCGTGAAAGTTTCTTCAGCCGTCCCCGCCGGCCCGGGCCGAGACGAAGTTCTCCGCTGCGTGGAAGTGGGTGATCCATGACGCGGCGTCCGGCCAGTACGGCGTCGCTACCTGGATGAGCCGCGCCTCGGCGAGCGAACCCAGAGCCGAATGGATTTCCAGCATGAGGTCCCTGGCGGTTTGGCGGGGCCACGGTGCCGGCAGGAGGTGCTCGGGCAGGTTCGGGTCGATGTCCGGAAACCTCCGCCAGGAATCCATGACGGAGGTCCGGGCCACCAGCGCCCGGCTCGCGTCGATCTCACCGTCGCGGACGGCCACCCGCAGGTCCGAATACTGCGCGATGAATGCCTCGTAGGCCGCGGCGAGGCCGGCCAGGTCGTAGGCGGCGGCCGGTCCATGCGGGCCGGTCTCCTCGTCGAACCGGGTGTGCATCACCGACCATCGACCACCGTCGACGTCGTCCAGAATGTCGTGCAGCGCCTGAGTCACCGGCCCGGTGTCGGATCCGGGCCGGATCCACACGCTGTCGTACAGCCGCGCGAACCCCAGCGACCCCAGAGCCTTGCGGACCGCGTGCCGTGGGGCCTGGCCGGACCACGCCTGGCCGGACTGTCCCTGGCCTGACCGCGCCTGACCGGATTGGGGGATCGAGAACGAGACGGTCACCCAGTCGCCGGTCCACTGCGGCGGGTGTGCGCCGAAGCCGAGGAAATGATCCATCCGGGACCGATGCCGGGCGATCGCCTGAGGCGTGAGGTGATACACGGGTGGCCGTCCGGATCCCCGCACGGCGATCAGGCCACGCTTGGTCAGCCGGGACAGCGCGGCCCGCGCGCTGGACTCGCTGATACCGAACTCCCCGAGCATCGCGACCACCGCCGTCGACGGGAGGCCCGCCTCCGAGGAGTCGAGGTACTCACCGAGCAAGGTCGCCAGCAGGTGCTGCGGGTTGGGGCCGGCCTGCGCACGTGGGGCTCCGGCATCGTCCGGAGGCACATGGACACTCACGTCATCAGCTTGCCTCACGACAACACCCCTGCCGGACGACTCCGGCCCCGCACCGTCGCCCTGGAACGGCGAAGAGCCGCACGGCGGTCCCGGCATCGCGCTGGTCGGCAGCCCGGAGTCGGTCGCCGCATGCATCCGCGAGTATCACGCCCTGGGAATCGACTCGTTCATCGTCTCGGGCAATCCACTGCTGGAGGAGACGTACCGGTCCGATGAGCGCGGGAAGCGTCCCGCTTATGGCGAAAAGGCGACTTCTGAAAATCAGCTCGCCGGCCTCCGTGGCCGTCGCAATCCCGCCTTTCAGAATTTCACCGATCAGCTCAATAGGTGTTGCGCACAAAAGCGCAGACATATCGCGCGATTGCCGCGATACAGTGCGGACATGCCCCTCGCTCCGCTGACGAAAGCAGTTCCGCTGAGCCGAGCGTGGCTTGCCGTTGTCGTTGTCGCCTCCCTCTTCGCCGGCGGTTTCATCGCGACCCGGCTGCCTTTCGGCACCGCGCCGCTCCGCGTGGCCGAGGGTCATGCGTTCCTCACATCGGAGGGTGAGAAGGGGGCTTTCCAGGCGGACAACGGAGTCAGCTCAAGCTTTTACGGCAACCTGGTGTGGACGGATGCCGGTCAGCCCACGGTCGGCGGTCGCCCCTCCTGTCTCTGGGACAAACAGACGAACAGCCCACGACCTGCGGGCGCCAGAGTCGAGGCGGGATACCGATGGGTCAGGACACCGGACGGAGTGAGCCTGCCCATCGTGGCCTGGCTGAAGTGCCTATAGCGTTTTGTCGTGTCCGACGACGGGAGGCCAGGAGATGAAGATCGCTGTCATCGGCGGGACCGGCCTCATCGGATCCCGGGTGGTCGAGATCCTGAACACCCGCGGGCACGAGGCGGTGCCACACTCGACGTCCACCGGAGTGGACCTGCTCAGTGGGCGGGGCCTGCCCGAGGCGCTGGCGGGCGCCGACGTCGTCGTCAACCTGTCGAAGCCGCGGACCTTCGACGACGCCTCGCCCGCCTTCTTCCGGAAGACGATGGACAACCTGCTGGCCGGCGCCGAGGCGGCCGGCGTCGGCCACGCGGTCATCCTGTCGATCGTGGGCGCCGAGCTGGTGCCCGGATCGGTCTACTACCGCGCGAAGGTGCTGCAGGAGGACCTGCTCAAGGCGGGCCCCGTGCCGTACTCGATCGTGCGTTCCACGCAGTTCTTCGAGTTCATCGGCACGGTGCTGTCCTGGACCTCCGACGAGCACACGGTCCGCCTGCCCGCCACCCTCATGCAGCCCATCGCCGCCGACGAGGTCGCCCGGGCCGTGGCCGACGTCAGCGGGGGCGTCCCGCTGCGTGGCACTCTGGACATCGCAGGCCCCGAGGTCCTCGCGCTCGACGAGCTGGGCAGGATCGCCCTCGCCGCCCGTGGCGACCACCGCACTGTCGTCACCGACGACAGCGCCGGCATGTACGCCGCCGTCTCGGGCCACGCCCTCGTCGCCAAGGACGGCGCCGTCATCGCCGAAACCACCTATCGGGAGTGGCTCACGCGCTGACCGGACCGCACCCCACCCCCAACCCACCGGTGCCCGTTCCGCGCATTACCGCAGCCGGAAACGCGCGATCCCGGCGCCGCCTTGTCACAGATCGAGACTCTGCTCTGTCTTCGGGGCGGACCGTACGTTGCACAGCGACAGGAGCAGGACCTTGCCCCCAGCAGGCACCACGATCCGGATCCGGGTCCGGATGAGCGCCCGTGCCATCGATGAGCCGCACCGCGTTTCGAGTCAGCTCGAGCTGCTGTTCGATCTCACCTTCGTGGTCGCGGTCGCGGCCGTCACCGCGCAGTTCGCGCACGACATCGCCGGCGGTCACGGCCTGGCCGGGCTGGTGCCGTTCCTTCAGGTGTTCTTCGCGATCTGGTGGGCGTGGATGAACTTCACGTGGTTCGCCTCGTCGTACGACACCGACGACGTCGCCTACCGGCTGCTGACCATGGTGCAGATGGCCGGCGTGCTGGTCCTCGCCGCCGGCGTGCCCGCCGCGGCGAGCCACTCCGCCTACGGGGTCATCACGCTGGGCTACCTCGTCATGAGAGTCGGGCTCGTCGCCCAATGGCTGCGGGCCGGTCTCGAAGACCCGGCGCGGCGCCGCACCGCGTTTCGCTACGCCGGCGGCATCGCCTTCCTGCAATTGGGCTGGCTGTCGCGGCTCGTCCTCGTGGAGACGGGAGTGCTGCCCGCGTCCTTCGGCCTGCCGTTCTTCGTCTGCCTGGCCGCCCTGGAGCTCGCGGTGCCGTGGTGGGCGGAGCGGGCCAGGGCCACCAACTGGCACCCGCACCACATCGCCGAGCGCTACGGCCTGTTCACGATCATCCTGCTCGGTGAGAGCGTGCTGGCCGCGAGCAGAGGGGTCGGAAGAGCGCTGGAGGCGGACGCGGTCGGCGGTCCCTTCGTCGTGATCGCGGTCGCCGGTCTCATCCTGCTGTTCGCTCTTTGGTGGCTGTATTTCCTCGGGCCTGCGGGGGACGGTCTCAGTGATCGTCGCCATCGGTCCTATTTGTGGGGATATGGCCACTATGGAATTTTCGCGGCTCTGGCAGCCCTCGGCGCCGGGCTCGAGGTGACGGTGGAGAAGAGCGGGCACGGCGTCGCGGCGTCGCCGGCGCTCGGCTACGCGGTCGCCGTCCCGGTAGGGGTGTGTCTCGCCCTGCTGTGGGCGGTGCACGTGATTGTCGTCGCAGAGCCCGTCATGTACCCGGCCGCTGTGTTGGGGTGCGTCGTCATCGTCCTGTCGCTGCCACTCGCGACGCCCTGGATCGGCGTGGCCGGCATGGTCGCGGCGATCGCGGCCGTCTGCGTTCTGCTGGTCGCCGTCACGATCTGGACGGCGGCCGCCGGGTCCCGCACCGGAGCACGCCGTCATGACCACGTGACCGATGACGAGTTGACGTGAACCTGCCGGTTGCCGTCACAACCCCGAGGGCTGTCCGGTCTTAGCTGGCGACCGGGTGACGACGAAGTGACCCGGCGGACAGAAGGAGAGCGCAGTGAAGATCGTGGTAATCGGCGGCACCGGCCTGATCGGGTCCAAGCTGGTGAAGAAGCTGGGCGAGCACGGCCACGAGGCGGTCGCGGCATCGCCGAACACCGGCGTCAACACGCTGACCGGTGAGGGGCTGGCCGAGGTGCTGACGGGCGCGAAGGTCGTGGTCGACGTGTCGAACTCACCGTCGTTCGAGAGGGCCGCGGTGCTGAAGTTCTTCGAGACCTCCACGGGCAACCTGCTCGCCGCGGAGGCGGAGGCGGGCGTGGGTCACCATGTCGCGGTCTCGATCGTGGGAACGGAGCGGATGCCGGAGAACGGCTACTTCGCGGCGAAGATCGCCCAGGAGCAGCTGATCGAGAAGTCGGGGATCCCGTTCTCGCTCGTGCACTCGACCCAGTTCTTCGAGTTCGCCCGGGGCATCGCGGACGACGCCACGGTGGACGGCAAGGTGCACATGGCGCCGGTGCTCTTCCAGCCCATCGCGGGCGACGATGTCGCCCAGGCGGTCGGCCGGACCGCGGTGGGGTCGCCGCTGAACGGCAAGATCGAGATCGCCGGGCCCGAGCAGTCCCTCATGGACGAGTTCTTCCGGCAGGCGCTGATCGCCTGGGGTGACCCGCGCGAGGTGGTCACCGACCCGCACGCGCGTTACTTCGGCAGCGAGCTGACCGAGCGGTCGCTCGTTCCGCTCAACGACGACGACGCGGCCCTCGGCACGATCCGCTACCACGACTGGCTCGGCCGCACCTCCACCGGCAAGTAAGCCGACCAGGCGGTTCATCCCCCCGAGGGCGCACGCGATGACCGCGATCACCGGCCACACCGCCGCTCCGGCCGCGCCGCAGTACCGGCTGCGCCGCGGTCTCCCGCTCCGCTGCTGTCCGGCTGCGCTGCGGCTCGGCTGCGCTGCTGTCCCGGCTACGCGGTGCAGGTCGCCGCGGTCATCGCGTCCCGCCCCTGCCGAGCCATCCGCACAAGACACGGAGAGAGGAACGATGGCCGTTCCGAGCGACGAGAACGAATTCCTGCACGAGCTCGAAATCGAGGTCGAGGCGGAGGTGATCCAGGTCGAGTCCAGCCGTCCGGAGGACGCCGCCGCCCTGCCAGTCACCGACTGGCTCTTCGACCCGGCGGACGCCGAGCGCGAGGAGATCGGCCTGCGGGGTCTGCTCGCCGCGGTGGAGGTGCTGGAAGACGACCTCCGGCCCGGCGATCCCGCCGAGTAGAGCGGTCTAGCAGCGGGCGACACCGACGGCGAGCAGCTCTTCCAGCTCAGCAAGGTCGCCGGTCTGCGCGGCGGACAGGAACGTCCGTACGAGGCGCCGGTGCCCGGTGGTGCTCACCGGGGTGTGCCTGCCGGTGGCGAGGTGGTGGCGGGCGCGCCGCAGGAGTTGCCGCGCGTGGTCCTCGCTCAGATGGAGGATCTCGGAGATCCTGCGGTAGGGGTAGTCGAAGGCCATGCGCAGCAGATAGACCGCTCGTTCGGCGGAGGTCAGTCTCTCCAGCAGCAGCCGGATCGCGGCCTCGACCGCCTCATGCCGTTCCGCCGCCGTCTCGGGGCCGACGGAGCGGTCCGCCGTCTCGGGCAGCCAGGCGCCGGCAGTGGTCTCCCGGCGCCTGCGCGCGGACTGGGCGACGTTGAGGGCGAGCCTGGTGGTGGTCAGCGCGAGGAACGCGGGCGGATCGACGACGATCGAGCGGTCGGCGCGGGCCCAGCGCAGCCACGTCTCCTGCACCACGTCCTCGGCCTCGCCCACGTCGTGCAGGACACGCAGGCCGATCGCGAAGAGCCGGGGTGCGACGCCGGCGAACGCCGAGGCGGCTCCGTCCCATCTTCCGATCGATCCCTGGCCGGTCCGGTCCGCGTGGTCCCCGTGGTCCCCGTGGTCCCCGTGGTCCGCGTGGTCCGCGTGCGGGCCCGACAGGTTCATCGTCACGATCTCGGCTCCGTTCACACCCGGCATCCGGCGGTTGCCGCTGTGCTCACGGTCGCGCCCGGAGCCCTCTCATCGCGCCCTGGAGAGCACGTGGTCGACACCCTGGCCCGCATGCCGCGGGTCCCCAGTGGACCCGGGGCGAACGCCGGGGGCGCGGCAGGGGGGCGGCAGGGGGCGCGGCCCGGGCCGCTTCGCACCGAGGTCGTCGCGCTGGTCGTTATAGGCAGAGTCACCCTGACCGCCGATAATGACCAGGCTGGTGGTGATTGCCGGGTTAACACCGGAAAGGTGGCTGCGCGCCGATCCGAGAGGAAGCGCGGGTAGCCTCCTACGTCCGGCGGTCGACGGTCAACGGTCAACGGTCAACGGGTGAAGGGTCGGCGGGGGCAGTGCCCATGACAGGCGGAGGTTCCGAGTCGCGGCTTCGTGGGCGGCAGATCGAGTGCGAGACGCTGGACCGGCTCATGGCGGCCGTGCAGGCCGGCAACAGCTCGGTCCTGGTCCTGCGCGGCGAGGCCGGCATCGGCAAGACGGCACTGCTGGAATACGCACGAAGCAGCGCGTCCGGCTGCCGGACGGCCAGGGTGGCGGGCGTCGAGTCCGAGATGGAGCTGGCCTTCGGCGGCCTGCATCAGCTGTGCGCCCCGTTCTTGGATCACCTCGGTCACCTGCCGGGCCCGCAACGCGACGCGCTCGGTACGGCGTTCGGCCTGAGCGCCGGACCTCCGCCCGATCGCTTCCTGGTCGGGCTCGCGGTGCTCAACCTGCTGGCCGACGTGGCCGGGAAAGGGCCGCTGGTCTGCCTCGTCGACGACGCCCAGTGGCTCGACGAGGTCTCCGCGCAGACCCTCGCCTTCGTCGCGCGACGCCTGCTCGCGGAGCCGATCGGGCTGGTGCTCGCAGTGCGCGAGCCCCACCTCGAACACGAGCTCACGGGGCTGCCGCGACTCGACGTGGGGCGGTTGAGCGACGGCGACGCCCGCGCGCTGCTGGACACCGTGATCCTTGGGCGGCTCGACGAGCGGGTCCGTGACCGGATCGTCGCCGAGGCCCAGGGAAACCCGCTGGCCCTGCTTGAGCTGCCGAAGGGGTTGACGGCCACCGAACTGGCGGGCGCGCTCGGGCGGCCCGGCGTGCGGGCGCCCGTGGGCCGGATCGAGCAGAGCTTTCTGCGGCGGGTCCGGTCGCTGCCGTCCGAGACACAGCGGCTGCTGCTCGTCGCGGCGGCCGAGCCGGTGGGCGACGTGACGTTGCTGACGCGGGCGGCGGAGCTGCTCGACATCCAGTGGGCCGCGGCCGCCCCGGCCGAAGCGGCGGGGCTGATCACCATCGGCGCCCGGGTGCGTTTCCGCCATCCCCTCCTGCGCTCGGCGGCCTACCGCGTGGCAGCCCCGCAGGACCGGCAGGACGTCCACCGCGCGCTGGCCGACGCGACCGACGCCCGGTCGGATCCCGACCGCTGGGCATGGCACCTGGCCAACGCCACGGCCGGCCCCGACGAGACGGTGGCCACCGAGCTGGAGCGCTCCGCCGATCGGGCGCAGGCGCGCGGAGGCGTCGCGGCGGCGGCGGCGTTCCTGGAGCGAGCGGCCGAGCTGACCCCCGATCCCGCCCGCCGAGGCGCCAGGGCGCTGGCGGCTGCACGGGCCAAATACCAGGCCGGCGGCTACGACGCCGCGCTCGAACTGCTGGACGCGGCCGAGCTCGGCTCCCTCGACGATCACCAACTCGCCCAGTCCAGCCTGCTGCGCGGTCAGATCGTGTTCGCGTCCAGAAGTGCCGGCGCTGCCCTGCCACTGCTGCTCAGAGCCGGGAAGCACCTGGAGCCGCTGGACGCCGGGCTGGCCCGTGAGACCTACCGCGACGCGCTGTACGCGGCTCTCACCGCAGGCCGTCTGCCGAGCGGCGCCCAGTTGCCGGATGTCGCGGAGGCGGTGCTCGGCGCGCCGCCGGGGCCTCGGCCGGGGCGCGACGACCTGCTCCTGAACGGCCTGGCCGTGGTGGCCACCGAGGGCTACCCGGCGGGCGCGCCGATGTTGCTGCAGGCCCTGAGCGCCTTCCGGGCCGAAGCCGTCTCCGCGGAAGAAGGCCTCGGCTGGCTCCCGCTCGCATGCCGCATGGCCCATAACGTCTGGGACTTCGACAGCTGGTCCGTGCTCTCGGCGAGGCTGGTCGATTTGGCCCGCGAGACGGGAGCTTTGTCGGTGCTGCCGTCGGCTCTGCTGCTGCGCCTGTCGAATCGGGTCTTCGCCGGCGAGCTCGACGTCGCCGGCACGCTGGCCGCCGAGGCGATGACGATCGGTGAGGTGACGGGCAGCCGCTTCCTCGCCCAGTACGGCGCCCTGGTGCTCCACCCGTGGAGGGGCCGGGAGGCCGCGACACGTCAGGTGATCGAAGCGATCACCCGGGACAGGGCCCTCGAAGGAGAAGGGAAGGTGCTGACCGCCACCCAGTGGGCGAGCGCCGTGCTCTACAACGGCCTCGGCCGCTATGAGGAGGCCTACGTCGCGGCCGAGCGTGGCTGCGAGCACCCGCAGGAGCTGGGGCTGGCCTCCTCGTCCATGGTCGAGCTCGTCGAGGCGGCCGCCCGGAGCGGACGGCCGGCCCGTGCCGCGGAAACCGCCCGGCGACTCGACGAGATGGCCCGGGCCGGCGGCACCGACTGGGCTCTTGGCACCTCGGCGAGCGCGCGCGCCCTGGTGAGCGACGGACCGGCCGCAGATGCTCTGTATCGCGAGGCGGTCGAGCGGCTCGGCCGCACCGAGGTCCGGACGACGCTCGCCCGCACCCGGCTGCTCTACGGCGAGTGGCTGCGCCGGGAGAACCGCCGCGCCGACGCACGCGAGCAACTGGGCATGGCGTACGAGATGCTCAGCGACATGGGGGCCGAGGCGTTCGCGGAACGTGCCCGGCGCGAGCTCCAGGCCACCGGCGAGACGGTACGCAAACGCACCGTCGAGATGCACACCGCTCTCACCGCCCAGGAAGCGCAGATCGCGCGCCTGGCCGGTGACGGGCTGACGAACCCCGAGATCGGCGCTCAGCTCTTCATCAGCCCGCACACCGTCGAATGGCACCTGCGCAAGGTCTTCGCGAAGCTCGGCATCGCGTCCCGCAGGCAGATCAGCACCGCGCTACTCGAAGGGACCGGGGCCACGGCCTGAGGCCCGGCGGCCGCTGCCGGCCGCGCCCGGCCCCGCCTCGGTCAGGAACCCGCCGCTGCCGAGGTGACGCGCATGGCTCAGGAACCCTCTGCCGCCGAGGTGACGTGCATGGCGACCGGCCGAAGGGCCAGGCCGTCGGTCCATGCCACCGACTCGGGCGAGTCGGTCAGGCGGAGAGCGGGTCGCCCGGTGACCAGGGCTCTGATCGCCTCGGTGAGCTCGACCCTGGCGAGACTGGCGGCGAGGCAGCGGTGCGGACCATAACCGAAGGCCACATGGGGGTTGGGAGGGTGGTCGGTGAAACGGTGGATGTCGAACCGGCCGGGCTCGGGGAACGCCTGCGGGTCGTGGTTGGCCGCGTTCAGGTTCGGCATGACGACCGTCCCCGCGCTCAGCGAGCCGCCGGGCAGGTCGGTGTCCGCCGTGATGCGGCGCATGAAGGCGTTGGCGGGCGGCCCGTCGAAGCGCAGGATCTCCTCGACGGCGGTGGCCGTCAGGCCCGGGTCCGCGACCAGCTCGTCCCACTGGCTCGGGTGGAGGAGCAACCGGAAGACGCCTCGGGCGATCATCGAGGCGGTCGTCTCGTAACCGGCCGTGATCAGGGAGAAGACGGTGTTGACGAGTTCGCCCTCCGACAGCCGGTCCCCGGAGTCCCTGGCCTGGATGAGCAGGTCGATGAGGTCCTCGCCAGGCGAGAGGCGATGCTGGGCGACCAGCTCGGTGGCATAGGCCATGAAGTCGCTGTAGCCCTCGTAACGCGCCTGCTCGGTGGCCGTGGAGGTGGTCAGGAACATGTCCGTCCAATGGACGAACTGCTCGTAGTGGTCCATCGGCACGCCGAGCATCGCGCAGATGACATGGGCGGGCAGCCGCAGCGCGTATCCCTGGACCAGCTCGAAGCGGTCGCCCAGACCGTCGAGGAGCTCTTGGGCGATCGCCGCGACGCGGGGACGCCAGGGTTCGATCTGGCGCGGGGTGAAGGTGCCCTGCATGATCCTGCGGTAGCGCGTGTGCTCCGGCGGATCCTGATTGATCAGCGCGTCCGGGTCGTCGTCGATGCCGACGCCGCTCACGAACCGCGGCAACCCGGGGATGCGTAGATTGCGGCTGGATGTGGGCGAGGCCAGCAGCGCGCGGACGTCCTCGTACCGGACGGCCATCGGGACGCGGTCGCCGCTGGGCATGGTCGCCGGCTCCAACGGCCCCGACTCGCGCCTGCGGGCGAACTCCGGTGGTGGCGTGGCAAGCGGCCCCGGCACGATATCCGGCCCGACGCCGGTCTCGATGGTGGGCCCGATGGTGGGCTCACTCCCGTGCGGATCCAGCTCGGCGGTCATTGCAACCCCTTCCGGTCCGGGTCGCCCGGGGTGCGGCCTACGCGGAACGTACGAAATGCCGCACCATCCGTCAACGGACGGATTCCGAGGAGGAGCTCATAGACCGCGAAGACGTTCGCGGCGGCTGTCACAAGTCCGGCGGCTGTCCGGTCTTAGCGTGCGACCGGCCGGCACCCCGGTGTCCGGCACCCCCTGAGACCCATGCCGCCGGGCGGTCATCTCGCACAACGACCACTTCTGCCAGTGAGGTAGGACTTCGATGAAGGATCTGACACCCCAGAGGACTGTGGCTACCGGGCCGGCGCCGATCACCACTCTCGACGATCTGCGTGAGCACCTTCAGTGGGCGGTCGAGCTGGAACACGCGACGTTGCCGCCATACCTGTGCGCGCTCTACTCCCTGGAGCCGGAGCACAATCCGGAGGCCGCGGAGGTGGTGGGCAGCGTCTTCGCCGAGGAGATGCTGCACCTGGCGCTGGCCGCGAACCTGCTCAACGCCGTAGGCGGCCGGCCGCGCCTCGACATGCCGGAGATGTTGCCGCCGTATCCCCGGCGGCTGCCCCACAGCGACCTGGAGCTGTCGTTACTCCCGTTCGGCCCGCAGGCCCTGGAGATGTTCCTGCGGCTGGAACGGCCGGCCCCGCCCGGCGCGCCGGCGGAGGCCGACGGCTACGAGACGATCGGGCAGTTCTACGCCGCGATCGAACAGGGTCTGCGCCACCTGTGCGAGCGGCTGGGCGAGCGGGAGGTCTTCTGCGGCGACCCCGCGCGCCAGGTGAGCGGCGGCCGTTTCCGGCACACCGCGGGGGGCTTGTTCGCGGTGGAGGATCTGGAGTCGGCGCTGGGCGCGCTGAGGGAGATCGTCGAACAGGGCGAGGGCACGGCCCGGGGTGAGGTCTGGGACGGGGACCAGGACATCTTCCACCCCGATCGGGACGAGGTCGCCCACTACTACCGCTTCCGGGAGCTCCAGCTCGGCCGGCGCTACCGGCGTGGCGACACCCCGCAGTCCGGGCCGACCGGCGAGACGATCTCGGTGGACCCTGCCGCCGTGCGTCCGATGCGGCCCAATCCGCGACTGTCCGACCACGCCCCGGGCAGCGCGATCCGCACCGCTCAGGACGGGTTCAACCGCGTCTACTGCACGCTGTTGAACCAGCTGGAGCAGGCCTTCAATGGCGACCCGAAACGGCTCGGGGCCGCCGTCGGCACGATGTACGCGCTCAAGGCCCAGGCCGACGCCCTGATGCTGATGCCCGACGTCGACGGCACCACGGCCGGCCCCACCTTCGGCTACGTGCCGCCGGAGTCCCGCTCATGAGCGTCTACCGCGCTTCGGAGTCGAGCTCGGCGAGCGCGGTCTTCAGCTCCGCACGCCCTCTGATGCCGAGCTTCGTGAAGACCTTGCGCAGGTGGTATTCGGCGGTGCGCGCGCTGATGAACAGCCGCGCGCCGATGTCCCGGTTGGTGAGTCCCTCACGCGCGAGGCGCGCCACGTTGAGCTCCTGCTCGGTGAGCCGCGCCGACGACCCGTGCACGCGTACGCGCGGGGTCTCGCCGCTCGCGCTCAGCCCGCGTGCGGCGCGCTCGGCGAAGCCGTTCAAGCCACAGCCCGACAGCGCCTCGTGGGCCGCCCGGAGCTGCTCGCGCGCCTCGGCGTGCCGGCCCGCGCGGCCGAGCGTCTCTCCGTACAGCAGGCGGCAGCGCCCCACCATGATCGGAATTCGCTCGTGCTCGAAGCGCTTGATCGCGTCCCGGTACAGGCTCTCCGCCTCGTCGCCCTCGCGCAGCTGCGCCTCCGCCATCGCCAGCACGCCCAGCGCGTAGCCGGTGCCCGCCGGCCGCGTGACGCCCACCAGCCGCTCGAACGCCTGCTCGGCGAGCGCGCGCTCACCCGTCCGCACGGCCGCCTCCACCAGTTCGAGCAGGGTGCGCATCGCGTGGCTCAGCTCGTGCGTGTACGGGAGCTCGCGGCGGCCCGAGGCCACCGCGTCGGCGAAACGCCCGAGGCCGTTGTAGAGGATGGCCTCCGCGAAGTTGACCGCGCTCAGCCCGTAGCCCTCGCCACGGGCGTACGCGTCGGCTCGGATCTGCTCCGCCCAGCGTTCCGTCTCGCCGGCCTGCCCCCGGTAGGCCGCCAGGAAGAGCCGCCCGTACTGCGGCAGCGGGTGCCCTGTGACGTCCTTGATGGCGTCGATCTCGTCGCAGGAGGCCTCCGCCGCGTCCAGGTCGCCGTCGACCGTCTGCGCCAGCATCAGCAGGCTCAGGGCGATCGGCAGCACCGTCACCACGCCGTCGGCGCGGGCGAGCTCGACCTGCCGGTCGGCGAGCACGCGGAGCATGCGGGTGTCCCACAGATCCTGCGCGGCGCGGGAGGCGAACCACATCCAGTGCAGTTCGAGCGAGTCCGGGGCCTGTTCGAGGAACGCGCGCTGCGCGCGGCGCAGGACCGCGATCGCGGCCTCCTGCCCCCTGGCGGCGAGCAGCGCCTGGCCGCGCAGGATCAGGTCCCGCGCGCGGTCGGACGCCTCGGCGCCGGGCGTCGCCTCCAGGATCGCGTTCGCGACGGCGGCCACCTGCTCGGCGTCGCCGAGGCGGCCGCCGTAGATCGCGGCCGCCAGCGCCTCGATGTAGGTGTCGCGGGCGAGTATCGGGTCGAGCCCTTCGAGACCCTGCGCTGCGGCGAGGAGGAGCGCCGCCCCGCTGCTGTCGCGCCGCAGCGCGTATCCGGCGCGGGCGCGCAGCCGGGCGACGAGCGCCTCTTGCAACGCGGTGAGAGGAAGGTCGCGGGCGGTGTCGAGCAGGCGCAGGGCCGCCGCGGGTGCGCCCGCGTCGTGCTTGGCCTCGGCGGCCGCGATCAGCCGCTGCGTGCGGCGGAACGGCTCCGGCGTCAGCTCCGCCGCCCGCTCCAGGAACGCGCCCGCAGCGGCCGCGCCGCCGCGGGTTCGCGCCCGCAGCGCGGACCGCTCAAGGTCGGCGGCGACCTCCTCGTCCGGGCGCAGCGTCGCGCTGGCCCGATGCCATGCCCGGCGATCCGGGTCGTGCCCGGCGCTGGTGACCTCGGCCAGCGCGGCGTGGACACGCCGCCGGTCCTCCGGCGAGGCCGCCCGGTAGACCGCCGACCGTACGAGCGGATGGCGGAACCCGACGCGCGTGCCGACCACGAGCGCGTCGGCGTCCGTGGCGGCGTCGACGTCCTGCGGGCCCAGCCCCAGCACCGTGCTCGCACGCCACAGCAGCCCGGGATCACCGGTCGGGTCCGCGGCCGCGAGCAGCAGCAACAGGCGCGCCGACGCGGGCAGCGGTTCGAGCTGCGCGACCAGGCTCTGCTCGATGCGGCTCTCCAGCGGCAACGAGCGGGTGAGAGCGAACCCGCCGGCGATCTCGGCCGGGCTCAGCGCCCGGGGCAGCTCCCGCAGTGCGAGCGGATTGCCGCGCGCCTCCGCGATCAGCTGGTCGCGCACCCGCCGGTCGAGGCCGCCGGGGGCCGCGAGGCGCAGAAGTTCACGCGCGTCGTCGTGGCTCAGTCCCTCGACGACCATCTGCCGAAGCCCGGTGAACGCCTCGCCCACCGTACGCATGGCGAGCACGATGGCGACTCCCTCGGCGTCGAGGCGCCGGGCCGCGAACGCGACGGCCCGCGCCGACGCCTCGTCGAGCCACTGCGCGTCGTCGACGACGCAGAGCAGCGCCCGCCGGCCCGCCGCCTCGGTGAGCAGCCCGAGCAGTGCGAGCCCGACGAGGAACGGGCTGGGCGCGGAGCCCTGGCGCAGGCCGAACGCCGCCTCGATCGCCTCGCGCTGCGGGGCGGGCAGCCGCCCGGCCGAGCTCAGCATGTGCCCGCACAACTGGTGCAGACCGGCGTAGGCCAGCTCCATCTCGGACTCCGACGCGACGATGCGCTCGACCCGTACGTCGATCGCGGTGCGCGCCGCCATGTGGTCCAGGAGCGCGGTCTTGCCGACGCCCGCCTCGCCGGAGACGACCAGCGCACCGCTGCGGCCGGCGCGGGCACGGTCCACCAGCGCGTCCAGCTCCGCCGACTCGCGATGCCGTCCCCGCAGCGGCACGGTCTCGGTCACGCGTCACCTTCGCTGGGATCTACCGATGCATGCTGTCCCTGGCGACCAAGATCTTATCTGAGGCGTCGGTGACGCAGGAGCGAGGGCGGCAGGCCAGGGGCGCGCCAAAGCCGAAGGCGGGAACCCGATCCGGTTCCCGCCTTCTCCGCTCCCGCTTCCCCTGCTCCCGCTTCCCCTGCTCCCGCTTTCCCTGCTCTCACGGATCCGCCGTGCGGGCGAGTGCGAGCAGATCACGGACGAGCGCGGTCAGTGCGGCCCTGGTCATGAACGCGGCGCCCGACGGTCCCGCCGAGCTTCCAGCTCCTCCGGGCCGACCACGGTCAGCATCGGCTGCCCGGGCGCGCAGAACATCGTCACCACGAACGCCGACTCCTCGTCGGCGAGGTGGTTGCCGTCCTGGTAGTGGATCACGTCGCCGCCGGGCTCCCAGAACGTCTCACCGGCCCGGACGACCCGCGCGGGCTCGCCTTCGAGCTCGAAGTCCATCGCCCCCTTGACCACGAATCCGTACACCGGCCCGGAGTGGCGGTGAGGCGGCGTGCCGGCGCTGTCCGGCGGCAACGTCACCAGGATCGTCATCGCCTCGGCCCCCTCCGGCACTTGCGGGGCCTCCGGAACGTTGCCGACCATGTCGATCTCCGGCGGCGGACCGCTCTTGCCGTAGTTCTCATAGTGGTGAGCGTGATCGGTGCTCATCGGGCCTCCTTCGCGACACGGTGGCCGACTGGTTCCGGCCGTACACCAGCTCAGACAAGGCAGCTTCCCGATGTGTGACACGTGCCCACGACCGAGGCCGTCACCCGCGAGTCGCACACCATCCGCGGCCTGAGCCTGCCTGCCCCGCTGCGGCCTGAGCTGACGCTCCTCGTCCGCGCGGGCTCGGCAGGCGACCGGATCACCCGCGCTCCGCGACGCCCAGGAGGACAGACTGGTCGTGACCGCGAAGGTCGGCGGTGAACCCCGACAGGAGTGTGTGCCGATGCCGCGAGTGCCACAGGTCGTCGTCATCGGAGGGGGCCTCGGCGGGCTCTGCCTGGCCCACGGCCTGCGGATGGCCGGGATCGGCGTGACGGTCCACGAGCGCGATCCCTCACCCGGCCACCGGCCGCAGGGATACCGCCTCCACCTCGACTCACGCGGCGCGGGCGCGCTGCACCAGTGCCTGCCGCCCCGCCTGTACGAGCTGTTCACCGCCACGGCCGGGCTGCCCAGCAGGCGGGTCACCGTCCTCGACGAACGCCTGCGGGAAGTGCACGCCGTGACGTTCGACAGCGTCTCCGCTGGGGGCGTGCCGGCAGAGGGTGGGTCGGCGGAGCGTGGGTCGGCGGAGCGTGGGTCGGCAGAGGGTGGGTCGGCAGGGGGCGACCCCGCGACCTTCAGCGCTCCGGTCGACCGGATGGTGCTGCGCCAGGTTCTCCTGGCCGGGCTGGACGACGTGGTCAGTTACGGCGCCGAGTTCACGCACTACGAGCACCAGGGCGAGCGGGTGCGCGCCTGGTTCGCCGACGGCGGCAGCGTCACGGGGGACGTGCTGGTGGGCGCCGACGGCGTCGGCTCACGCGTACGCGCGCAGCTCCTGCCACACGCGCGGATCAAGGATCTGGGCACCAGATGCGTCTACGGCAGGACGCTGCTCGACGAGCGGGTGGCCGCCCTGCTCCCTCCCCGGCTGCACGAGGGCTTCGTGTCGGTGCACGCGCGCCGGGCCGGCCTGGCGCTGGGTCTGGTGCGGCTGCGCGAGGATCCCGCGGAGGCGGCCGCCGGGCTCTGGCCGGGGCTGCGTCCACAGTGGCCAGGCGACTACGTGATGTGGGCGCTGACGGTGGACGCGCGCGAGCTGCCGGGCGCCGGCGCCGAACTGCCGGCCGCCGGAGGGCTGCACGAGTTCGTGAAGCGGCGCATCTCCACCTGGCACCCCGACCTGGTGTCCCTGGTGGCCGCCGCCGAAGTGGATCAGACGGCCTGTGTGGCGATCAGGAGCTCCGTCCCCGTCGGGCCCTGGAGACCGTCCAACGTCACCGTGCTGGGCGACGCCGTTCACGCGATGAGCCCGGCCCAGGGCTCGGGGGCCAACTGCGCGTTGCTCGACGCGGCCGTCCTGTGCCGTGCGCTGTCCGGCGCCGTCGCCGCGGGCCTGCCGCTCGACGGCGCGATCGGCGACTACGAACGGCGGATGACCGGCTACGGATTCGCCGCGGTCCGGGCCTCGGAGCGGGCGGCGACGGCGGGGAGCGGCCCTCTGGCCAGGGCGATGTTCCGGCTCGGGCGAATGCTCCGCTAGGACCTTTCCGAGACTCCGTAGCCGGACGCGCGGAAGAGGAAGGAGGCCCAGGAGCGGTAGGGCCGCCATGCCTCGGCCGCCTTCCGGTACGCGGCGGGCGGGGCGTCCTCCGGCAGGCCGTACGCCTCGCGCAGGATCGCGAACAGCCGTGGTTCGTCGCCCGGGAACGCGTCCGGCGCGCCCGCGCCGCGGATCAGGATCAGACCGGCGGAGAACGGCCCCACGCCGGGCAGGGCACGCAGCTCCGCCAGCGCCTCCTGGGGGTCGAGCGCGCGCAGATGCTCGGAGGTGAGCACGCCGTCGAGCGCCGCCCGGGCCAGCCCGCGCAGCCACTCCTCCTTCTGCGCGGGCAGGCCGAGACCGCCGGCCTGCAACAGCGTCATGGGCGGAGGAAAGGCGGTGTAGGTCGCCCCGTCCACCACGACCTTCGCGCCGTATCGCTCCGCGATGCGCTGTTTGAGCCGGGCGGCGATGAGCATCGACGAACGCTGCACGATCACCGCCCAGCAGGCCGCCTCCCAGGGGCTCCAGAAGCCCAGCGGGCGCAGCCCGGGGCTCTTGCGCTGCAGGTCGCCGAGCACCGGGTCGGCCTCGCCGGCCGCGGCGAAGCCGGAGCCGTCCACGTCGAGGGACAGGATGCGCGCCACCTCGCCCCGGATCGGTGGCCCGGCGGCCCGCGTCGTGGCGACGGCGACCCCGTCCGGCGCGGCGGTCACGGTCACGCCGAGCGGCAGCCAGTCGGACTCCGCGCAGTAGGCGAAGCGCAGCGCGTGCCCGTCGGAGGGGAGCCCACTGGTAGCGGGCCAGTCCTCGACGAAGCGCAACGTCGCGCCGAAGTCGAACGGGCCCTGCGCCGTGAGCGTGAAACCGTGCCTGGTCATGCGCGCATCGTACGAGGCCCGACCGACAGACGATCATGCCGGGCGGCGTGGGCACGACCCCCCCGCGGGCCGTACCGGATCCGCCCCGCAAGACGCCCTGCGATCCCCATGCGATCCGCCCCGCGATCCGCCCCATCGGATCCTCGGGAACGAGGACCCCGGCGAGAGCGGGGAAGTACCATGTCGGCAACCGTCCGCAGGATGATCACGTTCGGCGTATCGGAAAAGAGGTGGCCCCGCGCCTCGGAAACGCCTTCCTTCGAAAGCTTTCGGCAGGAGACTTGCGACTTTCACTGTCGCCTCTCCGCTCCTGTTGCCTATTCTTCCGTTGCACGGCGACGTCCGGCGTGACCAAAACCCGGACCAACTGGCATGTCCGTGTCGATCATGGAGTGGGCATCGTGTCGAAACTTTTCGGTGACAGCATAGAGACCGGCCGCGGCGGCGAGCCGGCCTTCCAGGGGATGACGGGCTCATGGTGACGGTGGCGTTCAGCGGCACGCGGGAGGGCCAGGCACCGCTGACCTGGGGACAGCGGCTGATGTGGCGGGCGGTCCACCTGATGGGCGACAGCCAGACCTTCCTGAGCTGTCCATGGGTGCTCCCGGTGTACGGCAGGCGTGACCTCGGCAGCGTCCTGGACGCGCTGCGCGTGCTGCTCGAACGCCACGAGAGCCTGCGTACGACCTTCGCTCTCACCCCGGAGGGGCCGGTGCAGCGGGTCGGCCGCGGCGGCGAGCTCACCGTCGACCTGGTCGACGCGGGACAGGACCGGGCGCTGCGGGTCGCCGAGCGGCTCGCGGGCGAGCTGGGCCGGACGCCCTTCGCCCACGACCGGGACCTGCCCCTGCGCTGCGCCGTCGTCGTCAAGAACGGCCGCCCGATGGCGCTGGCGATCGCCTTCTCCCACCTGGCGGTGGACTTCCAGGCGCTGAACACGCTGTCGGAGGAGTGGAAGGTACTGCTGCGGGGCGAGGGACTGCCGCCCGCCGAGTGGCAGCCGATGGACCAGGCGGCCGCGGAGCGCGAGGAGCCGTACCCCGCCCGTTCGGCCAAGTCCGTCCGATACTGGCACTCCGTGCTGGCCGAGGGGCCGCTCGACGTGTTCGACCATCCGCCGCGTGAGGCGGACGACCCGCGGTTCATCGAGGTCGGCATGGAGTCGGTGGCGCTCGCCATCGCGGCGCAACGGCTGGCCGAGCGCTGGACGATGAGCACGACCAGCGTGCTGCTCGCCGCCTGCGCCACGGTGCTCACCGTCGTGAGCGGCCGTCCGCGTGCGGTCATGCAGCTCGTGCACAGCAACCGCCGCGACGCGCGCGTCCGCGCGATGGTCGCCACCGTGGAGCAGGACGGCCTGTTCGTGCTCGACCTGCCCGCCACGGACTTCGCCGCCGTCTGCCGGGCCGCGCAACGCGGGGCGCTCAGGGCATACCGCAACGCGCACTACGACCCCTTCGAGATGCAGGCGATGCGGGAGGAGATCGGCCGCCGCCGCGGCCGGGAGCCGGATCTCGACGCGTTCTTCAACGACAGGCGGACCGTCGGCACCTGGCCCGGCCTGCCTCCCGTCGGCCCCGACGAGGACGTGGCCCGCCTCACCGAAAACACCACGACGTACGTCACGAACGCCTGGCCGGGTGTCCGGTTCAAGGCGTTCTTCACGGTCGTCTCGGCCCCCGACACCGGGAAGCTCAGCCTCATCGTGGACACCGCCTACCTGCCCTCCGGCACCGCCGAGGCGATGCTGCGCGGCGTCGAGAACCTACTGGTCCGCGCCCTCACCGAGGAGGTGCCGATCGCCGCCGTCCCCGAGGTGTGCGGGATCGGCCCCTACGATGAGCGGCTCAGGACTGCTGGGTCGCCAGGCGCAGACCGAAGCCGATGACGACGAGGCCGGTCAGCCGGTCCAGGGCGCGCCCGACCGGCGGCCTGCGCAGCCACCCGCGCACCATCCCGGTGAACCCGATGAGCACGGCGCTCCAGACCAGCGCCTCGCACACGTGGACGCCCGCCAGCAGCACGCCCATCACCGCGTGCGGCACGCCCCGGGGCATGAACTGCGGCAGCACCGCGACGTAGAACGCGCCCACCTTCGGATTGAGCAGGTTGGTCAGCAGGCCCCGCCGGAACGCCCGTCCCCATCCGGCCTCCGGCGGGCCGGGCGGCGCCGCGTCGTCCGCCTGGCTCGTGCGGCTGTGCCAGAGCATTCTGGCGCCCATCCAGATCAGGTACGCGACGCCCGCCCACCGCAGCACCTCGTACGCCACCTGGGAGGCGGTGAGGAGAGCGGACAGGCCGGCGGCCGTGAGCATCCCCCACGACAGGGTGCCGCCCTGGATGCCGAGCACCACGGCCCAGGCCGATCTCCGGCCGGCGAGCAGCGACGTACGCAGGATCAGCGCCGTGTCCAGGCCCGGCGTGAGCGTGAGCAGCGCCACGATGGCGGCGAACGAGGCGAGCGCACCATAGACGTCCACGGGCGGTCACGGTAGCCCACGCCCCTGCACAACCGACACCCACCCGATCGCCGTGGATTATCGCGGCAGGCCAGGAAAGCCATCGGCGGCTTAGCATCGAAGGCATGGACGAACCGCAGCCGGTCACGCTCCCCAACGGCCGCAATCTGAAATGCGACACGTGCGAGAACGAGCTGTTCGAGCCACGCCGGTGGAAACTCCAGACCACGGGCATGACGTTCATGAATCTCGACTGGGCCAACCGCGACGCCACCTGCTTCGTGTGCAGCAGTTGCCGCCGTATTCACTGGTTCCACTGGTGATCGGAGATCAGAGGTAGCCCCAGGCGGCGGCGATCTCTCGCAGGGCCCCGGGCACCTCCTCCGGGGCGGGGAGCGGACGGCCCGGCTGGACCCGCCCGCTGCGGATCTTGTCGCGCCAGTCGCCGATGCCCTTCACGAAGTCGCCGTGGTCCTTGTCGCCGTACCGGACCATTCCGGGCTCGTACTCCACGCCCAGCCAGGCGCACAGCCGGCGCAGCTCGCCTTCCGTGTCGTCGACGAGCCGCTCGTATCGGACGTCGATCCCGTCGTGACGGCGCCTGGCATCCTCCAGGTGGCGCATGTACTGCAGCGTGTGCCGCACGGCCTCGTCCATGGGCCGGGCCCGCGGGTCGGCCTCGTGCCACGACCGGGCGATCGACGCGGGGTGGCGCAGGAGGAAGACGAATCGAGCATCCGGCCAGCACGTCGTGATGCGGCGGCAGGCGAAGACGTTGCTGGGCGTCTTGTCCACGATGACCTCCTTTCCGCTCCTGACCAGCTCCCGATGCAGCAGTCGGTCCCACAGGATGTGCTCGATGTCGCTCGTGCGGTGACCGGCCGCCTCCATGGCCTGCCGTACGGGATCGGTGGTGAGGGTGACGGCGATTCGCCGGACGTGCAGTTCGTGCGGTGCGTGGATCCTGCTGTGGCTGTTCAGCAGCACACGCAGGAGCGTGGAGCCGGACCTGACCGGTGAGAGCACGAAAACGGGCGCGCGCAGCAGGCGGTCGGCGGCGGGATCGGCGGGCGGGCGTGGCTCGTCTCGCGGCTCCGCGGCCGGTACGGCCCGTGGCCTGGCTCGTGTGATGACGTAACCGGTCATCCCCTCGACGGCGGCGTTGACCCTGCTCTTCCATGCCATGGCCGCGACCGTAGGCAGGCGTGGTGGCCTCGCGGTTAACGGAGGCTGGGGATTTCCGAAGTCGAGGCGGCCGAACCGGATGCGCAGGTCACGGTCACGCGGGCGACAGGACCAGGACCGCATAGCCGGGCGCCACGCTCGCCAGCCGCAGGCGGATGTCGCCGATCCTGCCGGGCCGTCCCGGGGCCAGCGTCAGCCCGCCCTGCGTCCGGCAGCGGCCGTTGACGCAGTCCTGGCTGACGCCGGTGTTCATGCCCTCGACGCGGAAGGCACCCGCGCCCGCCTTGAAGCGCAGCCGCAGCTCGCCCTGGTCGAGCGAGACGATCGTGATCGCGTCGAGGCCGGTCTTCCGGTCGAGCCGCAACCGATCCCCCGGGCGCACCGCCACCTCGCAGGCGGCGTTCCGGCACGCCTCCGGATGGTCAGCGGCCGAGACGGCCGACGGGCCGGGTGAGGGTGAGGCGGGAACCGCGGTGGACACGGGATCGCCCGGGGACACCAGACCGCCCGGGGACGCCGGGCCGTCCGTGGCCACGGGCCGCGGCCGCATCTGCGGCTCCGGGGTTCCGCACGCCGTGAGCAGCACGATCACCGGTAGGGCGACGAGGCCGGCCCAGCCGATCAAGCGGGACGCGTACGGTCCTCGACGCATGACTCTCCCCGAGACCACGACGACTCCGCCGGTTCCTGACACCGGCGGGCGGAGCGCCCCAGGCCCAGGCCGCTCGACGCGTTCGAGCCTTCCCCGAGCCCGGCGGCCCCAATCCCCGAAACGGGGATCACATGAGGAGGGCGCCGGTGATCTGGTGCGCGGTCCTGCGCACGGCCGCGCCCATACGCGGCAGCGCCGCCGCCCCCACCGGCGCGGCGACCGCGACGGCCATGCACACGCCGCCGTCCGGGCCGAAGACGGGCGCGGCGGCGCAGCACACCCCCTCGGCGAACTCCTGCCGCGCGTACCCCACGCCCTCGCCGCGGATGGCCGCGAGCTCGCGTTCCAGCGCGGCCGGTCTGGTCACCGTACGGCCGGTCATCCGCCGCAGGGCCGGGGCGGCGAGGAACGCGGCGCGCAGGCCCGCGTCGTAGGCGAGCAGCACCTTGCCCGTGGCCGTGCAGTGCAGCGGCGCCCGGTCGACGCCGTCCGACGGCGACGTGACCCGGTTGTGGCCGTACAGCCGCTCGACGTACGCGACCTCGAACTCGTCCCGCACGGCCAGGTTGACCGTCTGCCGGGTGGCCTCGTACAGCTGGAGCAGATGCGGCAGGACCACCCTGCGGGAGCCCGGCAGGCGACGGCCCTGGACCGCCCAGCCGCGCGGAGGCACGAGGTCGGCGAGGCGTCCGCCGACCGTGTAGTCGCCGCCCGTGCGCGTGACCAGGCCCCGCCGCTGCAGGCTCCCGAGCAGGCGATGCGTGGTGGTCTTGGAGAACCCGGTGGACCGGTGCACCTGGGTCAGGTTCATCGGCCTCATGCCGGCGGCGAGACACAGGAGGATTTCCATCCCGCGTTCCAGGCTGCCCAGGGCGGAGGCCGCCTCCGCCCGGCGGGCGCGATCCAACGGTACGAACAACCTCACCCCGCGACGCTCGTGAATCACATCTTGATCGGCCAGCGGTCACCTTAGCCGTGCAGCACGGCGCATGAGGGGCGAACGCGGTTGCTACGCCGAGGCCGCGAGCTCGACCTGGCGGCCCACCCCGTCGCATTCGGCCGCGGCCAGCACGGGAGCGAGCAGCCCGGGGAACCGGGTCTCCAGGTCGTCGCGGCGCAGCACGACGAAGCAGCGGGTGCCCTCCTGACGCGTGCGGGTGATCCCGGCATCGCGCAGAACCTTGAGGTGATGACTGAGCGTCGACTTGGCGACCGGGGCCCGCAGCTCTCCCCATCCACGCTCCCGCCCGTCGGCCAGCAACCGGACCAGACCCACCCGGATCGGGTCACTGAGCGCCGCCATGACCGCGGTGAGGGAAATCTCGTCCAGTTGGGGGTGGTGCGCCTGCTTCATGCACTGATGGTAGCTTGTTCGATGTTTGCCGAACATCGAACAATGGGAGTCGCGTTGACCGGACAGCCAACCGGCCGCTTCGCCGGCCGGATCGTCGTCGTCACCGGTGCGGGCTCGGGCATCGGGCGCGCCACCGCCCTCGCCTTCGCGGAGGCCGGCGCCCAGGTCCTCGGGGTCGGCCGCCGCGCCCAGGCCCTTGAGGAGACCGCCCGGCAGCACCCGCGCATCGCCGCACTCGCCGCCGACGTCCGTGTCGCGGGCTCGCCCGAGACGATCGTGCGTACGGCCGTCGACCGCTGGGGCCGGTTGGACGTGCTGGTCAACAACGCCGGCGCGACCACGGTCATGCCGCTGGCCGAGACGACGGCGGCGCGCGTCACCGACCTGTTCGACCTCAACGTCACCGCGCCCAGCCTGCTCGCCCGGGCGGCGCTGCCCCACCTGCGCGAAACGGGCGGATCGATCGTCAACATCTCGAGCACCTTCGGCCACCGGCCGCTGCCCGGCGCGGCGCACTACGCCGCGTCGAAAGCCGCGATCGAGCAGCTCACCCGCAGCTGGGCGGTGGAACTCGCCGGAGACGGGATCCGGGTCAACGCCCTGGCCCCCGGGCCGACCGAGAGTGAGGCGCTCACCGCCGCCGGTCTTCCCGAGGCCGTCGTCGAGCAGACCAAGCAGGACGAGGCCCGCCGCATCCCCCTCGGCAGGCGTGGCGAGCCCCGCGAGGTGGCCGAGTGGATCCTCCACCTCGCCGACCCCGCCGCGACCTGGCTCACCGGCCAGGTCCTCACCCTCGACGGCGGTCTTGAGCTCACCTGATCCGGGGAACCGCCTCCGGCCGGTGCGCTCGAAGAGCACCCCGGCCGGAGGCGCACCTCAGTTCACCTCGACGCTTTCCAGGATGCCGAGGGCGTCGGGGACCAGGACGGCCGCCGAGTAGTAGGTGGTCACCAGGTAGGAGAGGATCGCCTTTTCGTCGACGCTCATGAAGCGCACCGACAGACCGGGCTCGTACTCGTCCGGCAGCCCCGTGCGGCGCAGCCCGACGACGCCCTGTTTGTCCGCCCCGGTGCGCATCACCAGGATCGAGCTGAGCCCTCCCTCGCTGATCGGGATCTTGTCGCAGGGCAGTATCGGCACGCCCCGCCAGGCCATGACCGTCGCCCCGTTCACCTCGGTGACGTCCGGATACACGCGGCGCCGCGTGCACTGCCGTCCGAAGGCGGCGATGGCCCGGGGATGGGCGAGGAAGTAGTGCGAGCTGCGCCGGCGGGCGAGCAGCTCGTCGAGGTCGTCGGGGGTGGGCGGGCCCGAACGGGTGTGCAGGCGCTGCTTGAGATCGGCGTTGTGCAGCAGACCGAAGTCGCGGTTGTTGACCAGCTCGTGCTCCTGACGCTCCCGCAACGCCTCGATCGTCAGCCGCAACTGCTGCTCGGTCTGGTTCATCGGCTCGTTGTACAGATCCGCCACCCGCGAGTGCACCCGCAAAATCGTCTGCGCCACACTCAGCTCGTACTCACGCGGACCCAGCTCGTAGTCCACGAACGTCCCCGGCAGCGTCGCCTCACCCACATGCCCCGCCGCCAGAGCGATCTCCGCCTCGCCGTACCGGTTCACCGGCCGCGCCTCGGCGGGACGGCCGAGATGCTCGCGCAGGCCGCCGGCCAGCGCGGTCAGATTGTCCAGCGCCGACCGGTCGAGGACGAGAACGATGCAGGAGGTGACCGCCTTGGCGGGCGGGGCCCCCGGGCCGGTGAGGTCCCCCAGGTGGTCTCCGTCGGCGAGGACCTGGAGCAGGGCCTCACCGCCGTACGCGCCCGCGCCGACGCGTGCGACCTTGCCGTGGGCGACGAGCACCACCTGTCCGGGTGGCACCGGCTCGCCCGGACTCAGGTCGTGCTGGACGAACCGGTCGGCCAGCGCCCGGAGCGTGTCCAGGTCGCCGTAGTCGTGCAGGGACGGCAGTTCGCACAGCTCGGCCGGGATGACCCGCACCCGCGCCCCGGTGGAGACGAAGCTCACCCGCCCGTCCCCCACCGTGCAGGTGAGCCGGCGGTTGACCCGGTAGACGCCGCCCTGGACCTCCGTCCACGGGAGCACCCGCAGCAGGTGCCGGGGAGTGATCTCCCGCATCTGCGGCGGCGTCTTGGTGGTCGTCGCCAGGTTCCGCGCGGCGGCCGTGCTCAGGGTCAGGCGCGACTCGGTCATGGCGCCCCCACCGGCAGCGCGTGAGCCGACAGCGACCCGTGAGCCAGGGAAGCCGGTGAAGCCGGCGGAGCCAGGGAAAGAACGCGTGCGGTGGCCGTGCCGAGGCCCGTCGGGCCCTGGGACCACCGGGCCGCCGGACCCCTGCGCAGCTCCTCCTCGAAGTAGCGCCGGGACCGCTGGTGCCAGCGCAGGATCGCCGCCATCCAGTTGCGCAGGTCGGCCACGTATCCCCCGACCGACTCCCGCACGGCCTCCCCCACCTCGATGCGGTCGAGCAGGGCGGGCAGGTCGACGGTGGTGATGTGCTCGAACTGCCTCATCCGGCTGGTCATGAGCGCGTCCACCACGGTCACCGCCTCGCCCGGCGCGCAGTCGAGGAAGGTGCCCAGCACCACGACGCCGTTGTGCAGCTCACCCTCGAACTGGGTCTCCTTCTGGTAGGAGAACAGGTCGTTCAGCAGGCACGCGTAGTCCTGCGCGGCGTCGGTCATGCCGAGGAACTCGCGGGTCCGGTGGATCTCGTCGGGGATGACCCGGCCCGGCGCCAGCCTGGCCAGGCTCATCGTCATCTGCGAGCCGAACGTCCTGCGCCGCATCTCGATGTAGTCGACCGGATCGGGCACACGGTTCTGGGCCTGGTTGGCCAGCTCCCACACCCAGCTGTCGATCATTTCCTCGACCGCGACGCGGAAGGCCTGGCGGGAGCCCTCCGGCAGCGGCCCGGCGGTGCGCCGCCACAGGTCGGCCAGCCCGCGCTCCAGCCCCGTCATCGGGGTCAGGCGCGGGACGAGGTCCAGCGGCATGAACTCCTTGAGCCGCCGGTTGCCGAGCTTCGCGCCGACCAGGTCGCGCGCCGCCCCGTAGACCCGGGGATAGTAGTCGTCGCCGTACGTCCCCCAGGCCAGCCAGTTGGTGGCCAGGATCAGTTCGTCGGCCGTGGCGTCCGGGTTGATGCCGGACGCGCACAGGGCGAGGTCGAAGCCGACGAGTTGCGGTTCGTTCCACACGGCGGTCGCCGGGATGCCGGGGACCCCGTCGAAGAAGCCCATCTCGGCACACCATTCGACGTCCGCCGCTCGCGCCGCGTCCAGGTGCGGGTTGTCGCGCACCTCGAACGGCATGTACGGCTGCGGCAGCCGCACCGCGGCCTCGGTGAAGGGCCGATGGGTGTGGTTGCGCAGGCCGCCCGCGCCCGTGAGGTGGGCGCGGGCCACGTTCATCCCGAAGAACCCGGCCTGTCCCGCGGTCTTGGTGTAGCGGCTGGAGGCGGTGTGCCAGGCGTGTCCGCCCGCCTGCCAGTCCTGCAGTCCCTTGACGTAGCTCAGGACCAGCGCCTGCTCGGGCGGCAGCACCCCTTCGTCGGCGAACAGCGCCGGAAGCTCGGTCAGCGCGGTGTGCTCGAACTGGTGCAGCCGGGAGGTGAGCAGGTCATTGGTGATCTCCACGGCGCGCTCGGTGTCGCAGCCGAAGAAACGCTCGCTGACCAGCACACAGTTGGACAGCTCGCCCTCCCGCAACACCTCCCGTTCGTAGGAGAACAGGTCGTTGCGCAGGTGCACGGCGTCGGCGAACGACTCCGTCAGCACCCGGATCGGCCGGGAGTCCGCCAGCCGCGCGGGCAGCTCCGCGCCGGCCGCGTGCTCCACCAGCGCGGCCGACCACGGGGCGCCGCCGACCTTCCTGCGTTCCTCGATGTACTCGATCGGGTTGGAGACGGCCTCGCGCTCGATGTGGAACAGCTCCCACATCGACTCCTGAAGGAGGTCGCGGGTGACCCGGACGAACCGGCGCCGCCACGCCTGCGACATGGCCGGCACGGTGCGGGGCCACAGATCGGCCAGGCCCCGCTCCACCGGGTTCGTCGGCTCGGGCGGGTCGTCCGCCATGAACGCGTCGAGCCGGTCCAGGTAGTCCTGGGCGCCGTCCAGGTCCCTGCTGCGTTTGAAGGTCTCCAGGAAGTGGTCGTCGAAGTAGAAGACCCACACGTACCAGTCCGTGACGAGGTCCAGTTCGGTGGCGGAGCAGTCGGGATGGGTGTAGGCGCACATCAGGCCGTAGTCCATCGCGTCGAGCGACTCCCCGGTCCAGATGTCCGGGTCGTCGAGCATGCCCATGTCCGCCGCCCACCCCCGCGTGTGCGCCCGGGCGGTCTCCACGTGCGGGTTCAGCCGGGGCGGATAGGGGAGGTAGAAGTCCGGCAGCCGGTAGGAGGACATCACAGGACCTCGACGCTCTCCAGGACGCCGAGGGCGTCGGGGACCAGGACGGCCGCCGAATAGTAGGTGGTCACCAGGTAGGAGAGGATCGCCTTTTCGTCGATGCTCATGAAGCGCACCGACAGACCGGGCTCGTACTCGTCCACCAGTCCGGTGCGGCGCAGGCCGACGACGCCCTGGTCCTTCTCCCCCAGGCGCATGACCATGATCGAGCTGATGCCCTTGTCGTTCACCGGGATCTTGTTGCACGGCAGCATCGGCACCCCGCGCCAGGCCGGGGCCTTCTGACCGTTGAACTCCACGGTCTGGGGGTAGATGCCCCGGGCGTTGCACTGGCGGGCGAAGGCCGCGATCGCCTTGGGGTGGGCGAACATGACGTTCGGGTTCTTCCAGACCGTGGCGAGCAGCTCGTCGAGGTCGTCGGGGGTGGGCGGGCCCGAACGGGTGTGCAGGCGCTGCTTGAGATCGGCGTTGTGCAGCAGACCGAAGTCGCGGTTGTTGACCAGCTCGTGCTCCTGACGCTCCCGCAACGCCTCGATCGTCAGCCGCAACTGCTGCTCGGTCTGGTTCATCGGCTCGTTGTACAGATCCGCCACCCGCGAGTGCACCCGCAAAATCGTCTGCGCCACACTCAGCTCGTACTCACGCGGACCCAGCTCGTAGTCCACGAACGTCCCCGGCAGCGTCGCCTCACCCACATGCCCCGCCGCCAGAGCGATCTCCGCCTCGCCGAACCGGTTCACCGGCCGGTCCGGGTCCTCCCGATAGGCCTGCACGTGCTCGCGCAGGCCGTCCGACAGCGTGAGCAGCCGTTCGAACTCCTCCCTGCCGAGGGCGAGCACCGTGCACGCCGTCACCGCCTTGACCGTCCACTCCCACCGCGCGTCCGCGTTCACCAGCATGTGCTCGCCGACGTACTCGCCGTCGGCCAGCACCCCGAGCCGCGTCTCGTTGCCGTACTCCCCCTCGCCGAGCCTGTCGACCTTGCCGTGGGCCAGGAGCAGGACCTCGTCCATCGGGGTGCCGGCCCGCTCGATGACCTGGCCGGCCTCGTACTCCCGCTGGGTGAACAGGTCGGCCATGGCGGCGAGCACGTCGGCGTCGGCGAAGCCGCGCAGGGCGGGCAGCTCGCACAGCTCGGCGGAGATGACCCGCACGTCCGCCCCGGTCGAGACGAACGTCAGCCGCCCGTCGGCCATCTGGTAGGTCAGCCGCCGGTTGACCCGGTAGGCGCCGCCCACCGCCTCGACCCAGGGCAGCACGCGCAGCAGATGACGGGAGGTGATCTCCTGCATCTGCGGCGGCGTCTTGGTCGTCGTGGCCAGGTTGCGCGCGGCCCTGGTGCTGAGGCTCAACCGGTTGTCGGTCGGCATCGTGTTTTCGGTCACGGCACATCACCCCATCTGTGATCGGCACGGCGGCCGGTTGTTCGGTGACTGGACACGCTCGTCGCCGAGCGGCGGAGGGGGAAGGAAAGATCAGAGTCGTACCGGCCCGCACAGGGCCGCGCCGCGTGCACCGGCGGCATCGCCCGCGCCGCCTGCGCCACAGGCACGGGCTGCGCCGCATCCCCCAGGCGCCCGTACGGCGGATGCCCGTACGGCGGGTGCCCGAACGGCCGCGTGCGGAGGCCGCCGGAGCGTTCTGGTGGCGGGCGTTCCGGTGGCGGGCGTTCCCGTGGCGGGCGTGAGGAGACAGGCGGGCGTTCCGGTGGCGGGCTTGCGGAGACAGGCGGGCGTACCGATCGCGCGCCTCACCGGACGCGGCGGGTGAGCCGCTCCGTGAGCACCGCGAGCGCCCGCGCCGCCTCCGGGGCGATCGCGCAGTCGCGCAGCGCGTCGAGCGCCTGCACGGCCCGCAGGGCGATGAGGCCCTCGACCTCGCCGAGGGCTCCGGTGTCCACGATGATCTGCCTGAGCTCGGCCGCCCGCCGTTCGTCCAGGTCGGGGGCACCGTGCCAGGTCCGAAGCCGGTCCCGTTCCGGTCCTCGCGCCCGCGCGAACGCGTACGCCATGAGCACGGTCCGCTTTCCCTCACGCAGGTCGTCGAGCACCGGCTTGCCGGTGACGGCGGGGTCACCGAAGACACCGAGGACGTCGTCGCGCAGCTGGAACGCCTCCCCGAGCGGCAGGCCGAACCGGGAGTACGCATCCAGCAGGGCGGGCGGGGCCCCGGCGAGCGCCGCGCCGATCTGCAGCGGGCGCTCCACCGTGTATCGGGCCGTCTTGTAGCGGATCACCGTCAGTGCCCGTTCGACGTCCGCGTCCTCGCGGGCGTGCGCCAGGATGTCGAGATACTGCCCGGTGACGACCTCCGTGCGCATCCGGTTGAACAGCTCGCGCGCCGCCCGCCCCCGCGAGTCGGCGGCGACGGCGTCCGCGAGCAGCTCGTCCGCCCACGCCTGCGCGAGCACTCCGAGCAGGATGGCGGCGGACTGGCCGAAGGTCTCCGCGCCCGTCCAGCGCGGGGCCCCGGCGAGCCCCCGGTGGATGGTGGGGCGCCCGCGGCGCAGCTCGCTGCCGTCCATGACGTCGTCGTGGATCAGCAGACCGGCGTGGTAGAGCTCCAGCGCCGCGCCGGTGATGACGGCCCGCTCCTCGTGCGGCTCCTCGCCGCCCGCGCCCCGCCAGCCCCAGTAGCACAGCAGCGGCCGGATGCGCTTGCCCCCCTCGACGACGAACTCGCGCAGCAGCCGGTAGCCCTCGGCGACGTCCGGATCTCCGACCGGGGGGCGCCGGGCGTCGAGGAAGCCGGCCAGCAGCTCGTCGACCCGTCCCCGGACGGCGCTCGTGACGGCGGCGATTCCGCCGTCATCACCGATGCCGGTGGTCCCCTTGATGGACGTGTCCACGGTGTCCGCGGTCATGCTCGGCCTCCTCGCTCGGCGAGCCGGTATCCCTTGCGGAAAGTTACTTAATGAACACGCAAAGTAGAACCGGCCGTTCCGATAGTCGGAACTTCTCGCCGACGAGTGCGGCTCAGTTCGGTTCGGTCCGCTGCTCCGCACCGCGTTCACGAGGGCCGTGGCGCCGGACGACCCCGGAGGGGAGGGCGATCAGCAGTGCGATCGCGACGAGAAGCGCGCTCACCCACAGTGGGCCGAGGTCCGCGGCCCCTTTGCCCAGGGCGGCGGTGCCGAGGGTGGCCGCCGCGAGGAGCGGCCCGGCGGCGGCGCCGACGTTGAGCGCCGCCGTCGCGTACGAGCCGGCCATGGTCGGCGCTCCCGCCGCCTCATAAAGCACCCGCGTGATCAAGGTGCTGCCCAGGGCGAACGACAGCGCGCCCTGGACGAACACCAGGATGAGCAGAACGACCGGCTCTCCGGCCGTGACGGCCAGCGCGGGCCAGCCGATGAGGAGCAGCGGACCGCCGATCGCGAGAACCAGTCCGGGGTGCCGGTCGGACAGCCGTCCCGCGATGGCGACGCCCACGAACGAGCCCACGCCGAAGAGCACCAGGACGACCGGGATCCACAGCGGCTCCAGCCCCGCGGTGCCGGTCACGATGGGGGCGAGGAAGGTGAAGCTCGCGAAGGTCGCCGCGTTCACCAGCGCGCCGAGCAGCATGACCAGGATCAGGCGCCGGTTCCCGAGCTGTGCGAGTTCCGATCGCAGGACCCGCCCGTCGGCCTCGCCCGCCTGCGCGGAACGCGCCGGGATCCCGCGCAGGATGCCGACGGCCGCGGGCACGCAGAGGACGGCGACGGCCCAGAACGTGACCCGCCATCCGAGCAGCGTGCCGAGGACCGCCCCTCCCGGGACCCCCGCGACGGTCGCCACCGTCGTTCCGGACAGCAGCACGGCGACAGCCCGCCCCTTCCGGTTCCCGGGGACGAGAGCGGCGGCCGTCGTCACGGCCACGGCGAGGAACCCCGCGTTCGCCAGCGCGGCGACGATCCTGGCCGCGAACAGGACGGGGAAGCCGGAGGCGGCGGCGCCCGCGACGTGGGCCGCCACGAAAACGAGGACGAAGCCGAGAAGGCCGGACCGGGGAGACCGGTCGCGGGCGAGCCCGGCCATGAGCGGGGCGCCGACGATCATTCCGATCGCGAAGGCCGAGGTGAGCGTGCCGGCCGTTCCGACGGTCACGCCGAGGTCTGAGGCGATGTCCGGAAGAAGGCCGGCGAGCATGAACTCCGAGGTGCCCATGGCGAAGACCGCCAGGGCGAGCGAATACAGCGGAAGAGGCATCGAGTGGCTCCGAGGCGATGAGAAGCACGAGAAGGAGACGTCTCGTCACCGCGGTCAGCACCCGGGAGCGCGTTCGTCCGGCCGCGGACGCGGCGGGACGACGGATTCACGAACTCAGTGGTGCAGGGGGCTGACGGCGTGACCGAAAGCCCCCTTCTTGGATGCCTCAGGGCTCGACATGGCCCACACCATAGCGAACCGGCGCCCGTCGGCGTCCATCGGCTTCACACACCCCTGCCCGTGCCGTCGGACGCTCAGTCGGCTCTGCCGCACTGTGCTGATCAGTCGGCTCTGCCGAACCGCGCCGATCAGTCGGCTCTGCCGAATTGTGCGATCGCGGTCGCCAGCAGGGCGAGCCCGAGGACCGCGAGGACGGCCACCTCGACGAGGATGGGCACGTGCCACCCGCCCCACGTCAGCCCGGGCGCGAGCCGGGCCCGTACGGCGGGCGTCAGGTTCAGGTGCGCGAAGACCAGCCGCCTGATGGGATCCACGGCGTACGAGAGCGGATCGATCCGGTTGAGCACGGTCAGCCACGCGGGCAGGTTCGACGCGGGGAACATCGCGCCCGACATGAAGTACAGCGGCATGATCAGCAGCTGGTTGAGCGCCATGAACGACTGCATCTGCTTGACCCGCACGGACATCGCGACACCGAAGGCCGTGATGGTGAAGGCCAGCAGCACCTGGATGCCGAACACGCCGAGCATCAGGCCCGGCGCGTACGGCACGCCCACGGGACCGGCGATGCAGATGACGACGAGGCCCTGGAAGGACGCGACGGTGGCCCCGCCCAAGCATTTGCCGAGGACGATGGACCCTCGGGACACCGGCGCGACCAGCATCTCGCGCAGGAAGCCGAACTCCCGGTCCCAGACGATCGAGGCGGCCGAGGACATCGCGGTGAACAGGACGGCCATGGCGAGGATGCCCGGGTAGAGGAAGGTCCGCAGGCCGAGCCCGCCGGTGCCGCCCGAGGTGAGCTGGGACAGGCCGGTGCCGAGGACGAACAGGAACAGGAACGGCTGCACGAGAGAGGTGAGGATGCGCAGCGGGCCGTTGAAGAACCGGATGATCTCGCGCTGCCAGACCACCTTGACGGCGCGCAGCTCGCTCGTCGCGCTGCGCCCGGGCACCCGGACCGCCGTGACGGGCAACGTCATCGCCGGCCTCCTCGCGCCGCGGCGAGCGCGGCCGGGCCGCGTGCGCCGCCGGGCGACTCCGCGTCGCGGATCGACCGGCCGGTGTAGGACATGAACACGTCGTCGAGGCTGGGCCTGGCCACGCTGACGGACCGGATCGGCAGCCCCGACCGCGAGAACAGCTCCGGGACGAACCGCTCCCCCTCGTCCACGTGGAAGACGACCACGCCCCCGGACGCGACGGCCTTGATGCCGAACCGATCGTCCAGGGCGGCGACGGCCGCCGTACCGTCATCGGTCTCGATCTGGACGCGGTCCTTGCCGACACCGGCCTTCAGCGCCGCGGGGGTGTCGAGCGCGATGATCTGGCCGCCGTCCATGATGGCGATGCGGTCGCAGTGCTCGGCCTCGTCCATGTAGTGGGTGGTCAGGAAGACCGTGATGTCCTCGGCGTCCTTGAGCTCCCGGATGTAGGACCAGATGGAGCTCCTGGTCTGCGGGTCCAGGCCCACCGTGGGCTCGTCGAGGAACAGCACCCGCGGCGAGTGCAGCAGACCGCGGGCGATCTCCAATCTTCGTCTCATGCCGCCCGAGAACGTCGCGACCCTGGCGTCGCGCCTGTCCCACAGCCCCACCATCTCGAGCACTCCGCGCAGCCGTGGACCGACGTCCGCGCGGGGCACGCCGTACAGCTCGGCGTGGAAACGCAGGTTGCGCTCGGCCGTCAGATAGCCGTCCAGCGTCGGGTCCTGGAACACCAGCCCGATCGAGCGCCGCACGCTGTCGCGTTCGCGCACCACGTCGTGTCCGGCCACCCGCGCCTCGCCGGACGTGGGCGTGGTCAGCGTGCAGAGCATGCTGATCGTCGTGGACTTCCCGGCCCCGTTCGGGCCGAGGAAGCCGAAGATCTCCCCTTTACGCACGGTCAAATCGATGCCGCGCACGGCCTCGACGTCGCCGTAGTGCTTGGCCAGGCCGGTGGTGTGCACCGCCGGATGCGTCATCCTGCCTCCCCATTTGTTACACTTGGTGCAACAGTACACCAGGTGTAACCAACGGAGGCCGATACGCTGTGCCCATGAGTGCGGGCGGGCTGCGGGAGCTGAAGAAGAACCGGACCCGGCAGCTCATCGCCGACACCGCGAACGCGCTCTTCCGGGCCCGGGGGTTCGACGAGGTCACCGTGGACGAGATCGCGGCGGCCGCGCAGGTGTCGAAGAAGACGGTGTTCAACCACTTCCCGACCAAGGAGGACCTGGTCTTCTACCGGGCCGAGGACCGGGAGGCCATGTCGCTGGCGGCGGTCACCGACCGCCCGGACGGGTTCTCCATCCTCGACTCCTTCCGCGCGCTGTGCCTGGCGCAGACCAGGTTCATCCCGGGCATGCGGCGCGACCTCGTCCATCCGCGCAGCTTCTTCGACCTCGTGAGCGGCAACCCGTCCCTTGAGCGGAAGATGCACGAGGTCAACGAGCGCATCATCCGGGTGCTCGCCGACGCGCTGGCGGCCGAGGCGGGCGCGGAGCCCGGCGACCCGCTGCCCCGCATCGTCGCCTCAACGCTGGTCGGCGCGCAGCGGGCGCTCTACCGGCGGCTGCGGCAGCGGGTCCGGGAGGGCGGGTCCGACGAGGAGATCGGGCGCGCCCACCGCGCGGACGTCGAACGGGTCTTCGGCCTGCTCGGCAACGGCCTCGGCGGCTACCCGCCGGTCTGATTCGTCCGGGCAGGCCTCATTCGGCCACCGCGACCCTGGCCTCCTGATCCTCTGCGGTCACGGCGTGCTCGCGCCGCCAGGGGCCGTGGAACAGGAAGACGGCAGGGGCGAACAGCGCCAGGCACACCAGGGAGACCACCAGCCAGGTCTGCCAGCTCGTGGCCTCGACCACGTGCGGGATGACCAGCAGGCCGACCACGGCGATCGCCTTGGTGAGGAAGCCGAACAGGCCCCACGCCGTGCCCTGCAGCCGGGGGTCGACGTCCTCGGCGTCCTCGGAGTAGTTGGCCATCCAGGGGGCGTACGCCACGCCGAGCGAGCCGCCGAGCAGCGCGCCGACGATCATGAGCATGCCGCTGGAGACGCCTTCGCCGCCGAGGATGTACGCCAGGTAGGCGGTGACCACCACGGCCGCGACGGTGCCGACGAGCGTGATCGGCTTGCGCAGCTGGGTGCGGTCGGAGACGCGGCCGGCGACGATCAGCGTGATCAGGTTGAGGCTCCAGAAGCACGCCATGATCGTGGACGCCTCGGCGGTCGTGATGCCCAGGGCGCCGACCAGCATGGTCTGCCCGAAGAGCGTGAGCGTGATGTAGAGCACCAGCCACAGCGAGATGCCGACCACGTGGGCCCAGATGTTGGGCCGTACGAACAGCGAGGAGACCCTGGCCGGCCTGGTCAGGTCGACGACGTCGGCGGCCTTGCGCTCGGTGTGCTGGATCTGCGCGCGCAGCTCGGGCGACAGGTCGGCGATGTTGAAGGCGATGACGATCGAGATGACCAGCGAGAAGCAGCCCATGATGACGAACTGCGACCGCCAGGAGTCGTCGAAGATCGGCAGCGTCCAGCCCGCGACGGCGGCGGCGAGGAAGTTGGCTCCCACCGGGCCCCAGGTCCAGAAGCCGAACGCCTGAGCCCGGCCGAGGCGCGGTGAGAAGTCGCGGACCAGCGGCGCCGTGCTCGCCATCGCCACCCCGTCGACGAAGGCCAGCGCGATCCTGGCGATCAGCAGGTCCCGTGGACTGTGCACGAGCGTCATGCCGAAGCAGCACACGGCGGTCAGCAGCATCAGCGGGACCAGCAGGCGCACCCTGCCGATCCGGTCGGTGAGCCTGCCGCCGAGCGCCGACGCGAGCGCCCCCGCGACCGCCGCCGCCCCGGACACCGCGCCGTACGTCGCGAGGGACATGTCGAGGTCCTTGAGAAGCAGCGGGACCACGGGGGCGATCTGCGCCTCGTAGGAACCGATGAGGACGGCCAGCACGGCCATCGTGAGGATCTTCATGCGGCGGGCACCCGTTGGGTACTCGTCGAGCTCGCGTACGTAGGACAGGCCCATTGACACGCCTTTCTCGTCAGCCCCCGTCCCTGAGATGAGTTCTAGAAGCAAGCTCTAGAATTCATTTCCACGAATGCTCCGCCTCCTCACGGCTGGAGTCAAGGGTTGTGAGCACGTGTTTCCTGGGGATCGACTGACTAGAATGAGATTCTAGGATTTCGATCGAAGGAGGACGGGTGGACATCGCCGAGGAACTGGCCGGACTGGACGCGACCTTCGACCACACCGCCGTCGCCGCGCCGCGCATCAGGGACCTGCTGCCGCTCTATCGAGACCTGCTGGGAGGCGCCTACCTCGGCGGGGGCGACAACGTGGTGAACGGCTACCGGACGCTCCAGCTCAGGTACGCCAACGGCAGCAAGATCGAGCTGATGGAGCCGCTGGCCGGATCCTCGTTCTTCGACAGCTTCTTCGACCTCACCCGCGGCAGAGGCGGGGTCCACCACCTCAACTTCCACGTCACCGACATCGAGGCGGCCGTGGATGCGCTGCGCGGGCGCGGCTACCGGCTGTTCGGCCTCAACCTCGCCGAACCCCGCTGGCGCGAGGTCTTCCTCCACCCGAAGGAGGCGCACGGCGTTCTGGTCCAGCTCGCCCAGCCGGGGCCGCGCGCCACCGAGCCGGTGCCGTCCCTCGACGACCTGCTGGCCGGTCGCGGCCGGCGCGGCAACGGCGTCCCGAGCCCCTGACGACAAGGCCCTCGCCAACTCTAGACCAGAGTTCTAGAATCCGACTCTAAGACTTCCTCCGCCTCCGAGGAGAACGATGACCGCATCACACAAACCCGTCCCGAAGCCGACGCCGGAGACCCAGCCGTTCTGGGACGGCACGGCGGAGGGACGGCTGCGGATCCAGCGCTGCGACGCCTGCTCGCGGCACTTCTTCTATCCACGGCCCGCCTGCCCGCACTGCGGCTCCGACGACGTCACATGGGTGACGGCCGGCGGCAGGGCCACCCTCTACTCGTATGTGATCAGCCATCGCCCGGCTCCCGGCTTCGAGCAGGACGGGCCGTACGCGATCGCGGTCGTGGAGCTGGAGGAGGGCGTGCGGATGATGACGAACATCGTCGGCGTCGAGATCACGCCGGAGAACCTGCCCCTCGACATGGAGCTGCGCGTCGTGTTCGAACAGCGCGGCGACGTCCACGTCCCCCTCTTCACCCCCGCTTCCGCCGTCGACGACGCCCCCACCGGAGCCGCCGCGTGAACATCGTCATCGCGGGCGCGGCCGAGACCGACGAGCTCGGCAAGCTGCCCCACATGTCCACCGCGCAGCTCCACCTCCAGGCCGCGCGCAACGCCCTCGCCGACGCCGGAATGACCAAGGACGACATCGACGGGATCGCCACCGTCGGCGTGCCCGGCCCGATCCAGATCGCCCACGCGCTCGGGATCGCTCCGGCCTGGCTCGACGGCACGGGCGTGGGCGGCTCGTCCTTCCTCTTCCACGTACGGCACGCCGCCGCGGCCATCCGGGCCGGGCTGTGCACGACCGTGCTCATCACGCACGGCGAGTCCGGGCGGTCGCGGGTCGGCGCGCCCCGGCCCGCCCTCGGCCCCGACTCGCTGATCGGCCAGTTCGAGATGCCGTACGGCGTGCTCGGCCCGCCCACCATGTTCACGCTGACGGCGCTGCGCTACATGAAGGAGACCGGGCTCACGCACGAGCAGCTCGCGGAGGTCGCGGTCGCGCAGCGCCGGTGGGCGCACCGCAACCCCCGGGCCATGTTCCAGGACCTGATCACCGTCGAGGACGTGCTCGCCTCCCGGATGGTCGCCTACCCCTTCCACCTGCTGGAGTGCTGCCTCGTCACCGACGGCGGCGGGGCGCTGATCGTGACGACTGAAGAGCGCGCCCGCAGGTCGCCGGTCCATCTGCTCGGCTCCGGCGAGTCCGCCGAGTCGCCGATCATCTCCCAGATGGAGGACTTCACCACCTCCGCCGCCTTCCGCCGCTCCGGCGAGGCCGCCTTCGCCGAGGCCGGAATCTCCCACGACGACGTGGACCATCTCATGATCTACGACGCCTTCGCGCACGTGCCCATCTACGGGCTGGAGGACCTCGGCTTCGTCAAGCGCGGCGAGGCCGGGCCGTTCATCGCCGAGGGCCACACCTCCCCCGGCGGCCGGCTGCCGCTCAACACCAACGGCGGCGGCCTCTCCTACACCCACACCGGCATGTACGGGATGTTCGCCATCCAGGAGTCCGTACGGCAGTTGCGCGGCGAGGCGGCCGCCCAGGTGCCCGGCGTCGAGGTCGGCGTGGTCCTCGGCAACGGCGGCATGTTCGCCTCCGCCGCCACGCTCGTCCTGTCCAACCACCGCCCCTGACCCCGCCCGGCCCTTTCGGCCCTCCCCCGCTGCCGGAGGGCCGACGGCGGCGTACGCCGCTGTAATGGTCGACGCCCGCCCGGCGACTACATGTCGGGGGCGTTGACGTCCGGCCGGCCGGACCTTCCGGGGAGCCCGGAAGGCACAGGAGCAGCAGATGAGAATTCAGCGGCGACTCGACGATTTCCTCGATCTGATCGATGAAATTCTCAGCGGAGAAAAAGAGATTTCTCCGGACACAGCGCTCCGGCCGAGACTCCGGCGGCTCCTGAAGAGAATGCTGATCCAGGAGGAAATTCGAAACTCGATGGCCGATGTGGGCGCCGAGGGAGGCCAGCTGCTCGAGATCGCCTCCGGCATGCTCAAGCAGATTCCATGCGAGGCCCCGGACGAGTACGACCGGTTTTGCAGAGCACTCGGTGACTATCAAGCGGCTCTCAGCACCGCCAGGCAGGACGCCGCGGACGACACGTGGAACCGCGTTGTGCCCCGGTTGGCCGCGTATGGAGGCATCGCGGGTGGCGCGATTCTGTTGATCGGCCTGCTGGCAGGCGGCCTGTTCGACGTCCTCGGCGAATTCCGGTTCGTCGGCGGCCTGATACTGCTGGCCGCCGCACTCGTCGCGATTCATCTGCGCGTACGGAAGACGATGACCGGGCAGCGATTCCTGTTCATCGTCACCGGCAATTGGGATCGCAAGTTCTACATCTCGCGACGGCAGGCGCTCCTGTCCGCCGTCGTCGAGCGCGATCTGGTCGTTCCCACTCTCCGTCTGGCGTTGAACCAGGCGCGCGAAGACAGGTTGAGCCGGCGTTTCGCCGTCAAGGCCAGTCCCGGCCTCGGGGATCTGCACAGCACGTTGTATTACGTCCCGACGCCCGTCGAGCGGGAGGTGGGCGAGCTCATCCGCCAGCTCACCGGCGGAAGCATCGGAATAGCCGGACCGCGCGGGTCGGGGAAGTCGTCGTTGCTGCGGCTCTATTGCACCCCTCGACGGCACGCCTCCTCCGCGGACATCTGCTGCCTGGTGTCGGCGCCCGTCGACTACCTGGCTCGCGATTTTGTGCTCCATGTGTTCGCGGCGCTGTGCCGCTCCGTCGCCGTCAAGGTCGGGCGGAGAGGGCTAGGCCGGCTTTTACTGGGACAGCTGTTCATATTGATCGTGTTCGGCATCCCCGTGAACGCGATATTCGGCGGCATGGTCTGGTTTGGACTCCATAATCTTTCCGGATCGTCTCCGCAGCACGCGCTGTCGCCCGTGGCGCTAGTCACCGGGGGCCCCGTCGTGCTGTACTTCTACGGCGCCTGCGGGATAATCTTCGTGAAAGAGTGGTCGAGGCTCCGCGCGGACCGCCGGCTGCGGAGGGCCGCGCTACGAAATCTCGCCCGGATTAGATATCTCCAGACGCACACCGAATCGTGGTCCGGGACCCTGAAGGCGAGCCTCGGGACGAAGCTGGGCCTGGGTCTCGACGGGCAGAGATCGCGCGGCGTCTCCCGGGCGGAGCAACCCCTGGGATATCCCGAGATCGTTCGCCTGTTCCGCGTGTTCGCGAGTATGACGTCCGCACACGCACGAGAACAGGGAGGCCGTGTCCTGATCGGCATAGACGAACTCGACAAGATCGCCTCCGCCGATCAGGGGGAGAAGTTCCTCAATGAGATCAAAAGCATCTTCGGGGTTCCCGGAGTTTACTTCCTGATCACCGTGTCCGATGACGCATTGACGGCGTTCGAACGCAGGGGCATACGTCTTCGCGACGCTTTCGACAGCTCTTTCGACGAGATCCTGCGAGTGGAGCTGCTCGGCTATGGGGAGTCACGGCGCATGCTCTACAGGCGGGTGATCGGTCTGTCGGAGCCGTACGTGGCGCTGTGCCATGCACTCTCCGGCGGGTTGGCCCGCGACCTTATTCGTTCGGCTCGGCACGTCATCCGATCGGCCACGGAACACGGGAAGCCCGACGAGTTCGATTCGATCGTGAGACGCCTGATCAGAGACGACGTCCGGCGGAAGACGGGAGCGTTGAGCCAGATTGAGGCGATCAGGAATGACACCGCGCTGCTTCACGTGCTCCACAGGATCAAGGTCGGATATTACGCCGAGAAGGAGCTGTCCGACCTGCTCCATGACGTCCGGGCCGCACCACCAAAAAATCAGCGGAAGCCAGATTCGGAAGCCGATCTCCTGCGCCGAGAATTGTTCGCCTTCCTCTATCTGTCGATGACGTTGGAAGACGTGTTCAACGAACACCTTGATGAGGACCTCGTGAGGGCCGCCGCCGACGACTCACACGGGCAGTGCCTGTTCGACCTGCTGGCGTCCGCTCGCTCGGCCCTCGGCACGAACACGGAGTTGGCATGGAGACTGACGAGTGAAGCGCGCTCGGCCTGGGGTCTGGACAGCTGGGACAGTGGGGCCGGAGGGCATGCCCACCGACCCCGAGGCCGCCCCTTCGGAGTGCAGCCGTCTCCGACTCCCTGACAGCTCCGTCGGCGGCGCTTCGGCACGTCAGCCCATGGGCTTGGCTCCGTCGAGTGGACAGTGACGAGGAGACGCCGGCTGCCGCTGCCGCGAGACAGTCGGCTTCTCAGCATCCGCCCTCAGCCGCCCGCGTCACCGCGGAGGAGTACGACGCGCTCCCCGAAGAGATCGCCAAGGCTATCGAGATCGTCGATGGCTACGTGGTCTACTGCGCGGCTCCCACGCCTGATCACCAGACGGCCGGCAGGCGACTGGCCAACCTGCTGGAGCGACATGCCCGCGCCGCCATGAGAAGGGGCATGAGCGCCTCACCGTCAACAACGATGTGGATCTGCGCCTGAGGGACGTGCCGTTGCTCAACCGCAGGCCCGATGTCGCGCTCTACCGGTGCCTCGACCGAGAGCGCAGCGAGCGTCTGCGCGCCGAGCACGCGCTGCTCGTCGTGGAGATCGTGTCTTCGGGATCGGAGACCCAGGACACGACCGACAAGCTCGGTGAGTATGCCAAGGCCGGCATCCCGCACTACTGGATCGTCCGTCTCGACAGCACCGGCGTATCGGCGATCGAACGCTATCGGCTGGACCGGGCGGCAATGCTCTACAAGCACATCGGCACCCTCATGAAGGACGAGCCCGGGAGGCTCCCGTCGTGAGCAACCCGATCCCCATCACCGTCGACTGGACCGAACTGCAGTTCTGAACTCAACGGACCATTGAGCTACCGCGTAGCCCTCGTTCCGTCGGTGCTCGTCTACATGAAGAATCTCCCGCCGTAGGCATCGGACCGCGCTGCTGTCAGTAAGGCGCAAAGGTCACCGCGCAGGGGACGCCGTTGAGCGTGAAGCCACTGGGGTGTTCGTCGGCTCCGTTGGCGTTGAAGCCGATCCAGAAACTCGTGCCGGGATCGATGCTCGGCTGCCAGATCGGATTGGCGGCCTGGACGCTGGGCGGGGTTTCGGAGAAGGTCGCGTTCCACCCTTGCATGAGCGTCTGGCCTCCGGGGAAGACGAACTGCAGGATCCAGGGGCTGAACACCCGGGTCCCGGTGTTGGTGATCGTCACTCTGGTCGTGAAACCCGTGGTCCACCCCACGCTGGCGTAGGTCACCGCGCAGTCGTAACCGGCCGGCACGTCCGCGGGCGCCGCCTGGGCGGGCCCCGTCAACACAGTGGCCAGGAGAAGCCCGGCAATACCGATCCCCGACGAAGCCCGCAGAAAACGCATCGATCCCCCTCAGGGCGGCGTTCCATCAAACCGGTTTCGATGTGATCGTGAGCCACTCGAAATACGCTGTCAAACAATTCCCCGGGCATATTTCCCGGTTCTCCGGCCCTGTCGTGCGTACGCTCGCCGCTTCAGGGGGCCGAGCTGGGAGTTTCACCGTCGGCCACATACCGGTCACGTGACGGAGGCCGGCGGGAACGCCCCTACTCGACGTCGCGAATCATGCTTTTCAGGCGCGCTGGAATGGTGGTCTCGCGACCGGTGCGGTAGCGGCCCGGAGTCGTTCCGATGATGTCGGTGAACGCTGCGATGAAGCTGCTGGGGTTGGCCCATCCGCAGGCATAGGCGGTCCGGGTGGTGTCGTGGCCGTCGGCGAGGAGCACGAGCGCGTGGTGGACGCGTAGCTGCGTGCGCCACTCGTAGAAGGTCATGCCGAGTTCGTTGCGGAACAGCCGACTGAGCGTGCGGGTGCTGGCTCCGATCGTCTTTCCGAGCTCGGCCAGAGAGGCGTTGTCGGACGGATTCTCGTACAACATTCGGGCGATGGCCTGCAGTCGGTCGTCCCGTGGCTCCGGCAGGTGCAGTGGCTGTTCGTGTGCTTCGCGTAGTTCGTCGACGAGGACGCGAAGGAGGCGGGAGCGCGCGGAGCGACTGTAGGCAGGCGCGTCGTCGTGGTCGCGGGGGCCGGTCAGGGCGAGCAGGACCTCGCGGGCGAGGTTGGAGGCCAGGAACACGGCGGGATGCTCTGGTATGAGCCGGGCGAGGGATGGCGCGAGAAAAACGATCCGCATGTCGGTGTCGCCGTGGGCGCGGTGACGGTGCGTGAACCCGGCGGGGGTCCAGGCGACCCGGTTGGCGGGAACGATCGAGGTGCCGCGCTCGGTGTGGACTGTCAGGACGCCGCCGGCCGCGTACACCAGATGTCCCCGTGCGTGCGACTGCACTGCATTTGTCTCACCGGACGGCCACAGGTGGCGCCCGCCGGACGGCCAGATATGCGACGTCACACCGGCCGTCAGGCGAGGTTGGCGGCGAACAGGCATCGGTTGGCATCCTATCGGTGGCCCGCCACGGCTTGATCTCATGACACTTCCTCCATGCGGAGTGGTTCCCGGTCGCGCGAAGCGCCCGGCCGGACCACACGGCGTCGCGGCGCACCTCGACGCCGCGACGTGAGAGAGAAGGAGAAACGTATGGCGACGTTCGTTCTCGTGCCCGGCGGCTGGCACGGCGCCTGGTCGTTCGAGGCGGTGGTCCCGCTGCTGGAGCGCGCCGGTCATGCGGTGCACGCCCTGACCCTGACCGGTCTGCGGCCGGACGACGACAACGCGACGGTCGCGACCGCCAACCTCGACACGCACGCCGGCGACGTGGTGCGGCTCCTCGACCGCGCCCGCATCACGAGCGCGACGCTCGTCGGCCACAGCTACGGGGGGATGGTGATCGCCGCCGCCGCCGATCGCGCCGGCGGCCGGGTCTCACGACTGGTGCATCTCGACGCCTACGTACCGCGCGATGGCGAGTCCTGCTGGTCGTCGACGACCGAGCGCTACCGGGAAGCGTTCGCCGCCGGCGCTGCGAGCGCGGGTTACGCCGTCCGGCCGCCGGACGGCGGCGATCCCCGCCGCCGTCCCCATCCCCTCGCCTCGTTCCTGCAGACGATCCGGCTCACAGGCGCGCTCGCCCAGGTCCCGCGCCGGGAGTTCGTCTACTGCTCGGGATGGGAGGACCGGACGCCGTTCGCCGAACTCCGCACCCGGCTCCACGCCGATCCCGAATGGCAGGTCCACGACCTCCCCACCGGCCACGACGCGATGCACGAGGCCCCGGAGGCGGTCGCCGCACTACTGCTCGGCGACGCGGGCCACGACCTCCGCGACGGCGTCGAGATCGGCGGGCTCGGTGCCACGAGCGCCCCGCGGTAGCGCGGCATCTCGCCGCGTCGCGCCGCAATTGGCTGGATGCGTGTGCCGTCCGTCCGCGCGCGGCGGCGGGCGCCGGACGCGGACGGACGACCAGGCGTCACCCCCGCCAGGTGATGAGCGCGTCGAGCGCCTCCACATGCGAGCCGCGCACGAGCAGAGGGTTGATCTCCAGCGACTCCAGGTCGTCGCCGAGGCTCTCGGCGAAGGCGGCGACGCGGGCCACGACCTCGGCGACGGCGTCGAGATCGGCGGGCTCGGTGCCGCGTGCGCCCCGCAGCAGCGCGGTGCCGCGCAGCTCGTCCAGCGCCCGCCGCACCTCGGCCGCGTCCACCGGCAGGACGCGCAGCGCCGTGTCGCGCAGCGCCTCCACCCAGATCCCGCCCAGGCCGACGGCCAGGGTGAGCCCCCACGCCGGGTCCCGTACGAGGCCGGCCAGCAGCTCCACGCCGCCGCCGCGCTGCGGCTGGACGAGCGCGCCCACCCGGCCCGCGCCGGGCACCGCCGCGGCGGCGGCCACGACCTCGCGGTAGGCCCGCTCGACGTCCCGCGCGTCGGACAGGCCCAGCCGGACCCCGCCGATGTCGCTCTTGTGCCCCAGCCCTTCGGCGGCGGCCTTGAGGACGACCGGGTAGCCGAAGCCGACCGCCGCCGCCACCGCCGACTCCTCGTCGTGCACCAGCTCACCGGGCACGACCGGGATCCCGGCGGACGACAGCAGGGCGGCGGCGCGGTGCTCGGCCCACACGCCGGTCCCCGCCTCGACCGCCGGCTCGACCGTCCGGGCGCTCGCCGGGGTGATCGTCGCGGCCTTCGCCGGGACGGCTCCGTTCGCCGCCTCGACGGCGGCGCGGTAGGCCCGGGACCACCGCACCGCGGCCCCGATGGCGTGCATGCCGTGCTCGATGCCGCCCGCGACGTACGGGAACCCGGCCTCCCGCTGGACGCTGCGGCCGAACTCGGTGACGTCGGTCAGCACGTTGCTCACGACGACGACCGGCATCGGGGCCTCGGCCATGCGCTTGGCGCTGGCCGCGAACGTGGCGTACACGGGCGCGGGGTCGGGCGGGGCGAGGCGCGGAAGGTCGGAGAGCAGCATGACCGCGTCCACGCCGGGGTCGGCGGTGACGGCCTCCAGCGCGCGGCCGAGCAGCGTGCGGTCGATGAGCACGTAGCCGGTGACGTCGAGAGGGTTCTGCACGGTCCCGAAGGCGGGCACGATCTCCCGCAGCCGGGCGACGGTCTGCGGGGCGAAGGCCGGCAGTTCCAGCCCCTCGTCCTCGGCCCGGTCGGCGATGATCTCCGACGCGCCGCCCGAGGGCGTGACGACGCCGATCCGCGGGCCCGGCAGCGGGCCCACCTCGGCGAGCAGCCCCGCGGTGATGATGAGGTCCTCAAGCGACCGCACCCGCACCACTCCGAGCTGCCGGAACGCCGCGTCGATCACATTGTCGTCGCCGACGAGCGCGCCGGTGTGGGCCTGGGCGGTGCGGGAGGCGAGCCGGCTTCGCCCGATCTTGAGCGCGACGATCGGTTTGCCCGCCAGCAGCGCCCGGCGCGCCGCCCGGGAGAAGGCGGCCGGGTCGCGGACCGACTCCAGGAACAGTGCGATGGCCCTGGTCGCCGGGTCGTCCACCAGGTAGTCGATCACGTCGGTGACGGTGACGAGCGACTCGTTGCCCATCGAGGTGAGCAGGCTGATCCCGACGTTGCGGGCCTGGGCGAAGCCGAGCACCGAGCTGGCCAGCGCACCGCTCTGCAGCACCACGCCGACCGACCCGCGCAGCAGAGGGGACGGGATCGGCAGGCCGTACGGCGTGACGTCCGCGGCGGCGTTGATGAAGCCGTTGCCGTTGGGGCCGAGCACGGTGAGGTCGTTCTCGCGGGCGAAGCCGACGATCTCCGCCTCCAGGGCGGCCCCCTCCGGGCCGGTCTCGCCGAAACCCGCGGTGAGGATCACGTAGTGACGGATGCCGAGCTTGGCCCCCTCGCGCAGCACGGACAGCACGGCCGTGGTCGGCACCATCACGTACGCGAGGTCGACCTGGCCGGGGATGTCGGACAGGCCGCGGAATGCCTGCTCGCCGTGCACCACGCCGCCGCGCGGGTTGACCAGGTGCACCGGTCCGCGGAAGCCGTGCGTACGGAGGTTGGTCAGCGTGCTGATCGACCAGCCGGACTTGTCCGTCGCCCCGACCAGGGCGATCGACCGGGGGTTGAACAGCTCTCCTACCGGCATCCTCACTCCCCGATCGTGCCGAGGCGGGCGTGGCCCCTGAGCAGGTTGCGGGCGATCGTCCGGCGCTGGATCTCGTCGGTGCCCTCGAAGATCCGCAACAGGCGCAGCTCGCGATACCACCGCTCGATGGGCAGTTCCTTCGTGTAGCCCATGCCCCCGTGGATCTGCAGCACGCGGTCGACGACCTGGTTGGCCATGACCGCGCCGTTCAGCTTCGCGATCGAGGAGGCGTGCCGGGCGTCCATGCCCTCCCGCACCCGCCAGGCGGCGTGGAGGGTGAGCCACTTGGCCGCCTCGATCTCCACCTGCGAGTCGGCGATCATCCACTGGATCGCCTGGTATTCGGCGATCGGCTTGCCCATCGACATGCGGATGTTGGCGTAGTCGATCGCCATCTGGAGCATGCGCTCGGCCGAGCCGACCGCCCGCGCGGGGATCATGTACCGGCCCTGGCCGATCCACTGCATCGCCAGCTCGAAGCCCCTGCCGAGCTCGCCGAGGATGTTGTCCTCCGGCACCCTGACGTCCTCGAACACCAGCGAGGCCGGACCCCACTGCCCCATCGTCGGGATCGGCTCGGACTTCCAGCCCATGTCGCGGTCGGCCAGGAAGCAGGTGACCCCGCCGTTCGCGCCCTTGTCCGGGTCGGTCACGGCGAACACCATCACGAAGTCGGCCTCGTTGCCGCCGGTGATGAAGGTCTTCTCGCCGTTGATGACCCAGTCTCCGCCGTCCTTGACGGCACGCGTACGGATGCTGCGGGCGTCCGAGCCCGCGCCCGGCTCGGTGATGGCGAAGCAGGAACGGCGCTCGCCCTCGATGGTGGGGATCAGGTAGCGCCGCTTCTGCTCCTCGGTGCCGGCGTAGAGGATGTTGTCGGCCGACCCGCCGAAGCTGAAGGGGACGAACGTCCGCCCCATCTCCATGGCGATGATCGCGGACATGACCGGGCCGAGGGCGGCTCCGCCGTACTCCTCGGGGGTGTTGATGCCCCAGAAGCCCATCTTCTTCGCCTTGAGCCGCAGGTCTCTCAGGACCTCGGGATCGAGCCCGGGGCCGCCGGTGCGCTCGCTGCGCAGCACCTCGGGTTCGAGCGGCATGACCTCCCGCTCCACGAACGCGCGGATGGTGTCACGGATCTGCAGTTCCTCTGGGCTCAGGGAGAAGTCCATCGACGCGACTCTTTTCTAGAATTGCTCTCTAGGAATCGATTCAAGCCTGGTTCCCCGCCGAAGGAGTGTCAAGAGGTCTGGAATCAGTTTCTAGAATTTCACCGGCTACGATGGCATCGTCCCTGGACAGACGCGGTCCCAGGAAACACGCTGTTGTTTCCGGAGACCGCCGTCCCCTGGAAACGCGGTCCCTGGAAACCGCGGTCCCTGGAAACGAGGAGCCCAGATGGCACGCAAGCCCGGCGGCAGGAGCGGCTCGTGGGAGTGGAGCCGCACCGCCCAGACGCGTAAGAGCATGCTTCAGGCCGCCCGCGAGATCTTCTCCGAGCACGGCTTCGCCGACGCCAACGTCGCGGACGTCGTCGAGCGCGCGGGCTCCAGCGTGGGCAGCCTCTACCACCACTTCGGCGGCAAGACCGAGCTGTTCCTCGCGCTGTGGGAGGAGCACCAGGCCGCCCACGAGGAGGCCGCCGCGTCCAGCGTCGCCGCGGCGAAGCAGGCGGGGGTGAAGGACCCCGTCGAGCTGTTCATCGCGGGGGCCAGGGCGTTCCTCGAAGGGTCCTGGCAGCGGCGCGACCTCGCCCGGCTGTTCATGGACGGCGACGGCCCGCCGGGGTTCGAGCTGATGCGGCGCACCCGCGGCCGGGAGTGGGTCCGGCAGAACGCCGTCCTGCTCGGCGCGGCGAACACGCCGACCGACCGCCTCACCGTCTCGGTCCTCACCAGCGTGATCGGCGAGGCCGGACGCGAGGTCGCGACGAGCGAGACCGAGGAGGAGGCCGGGGAGGTCGTCGATGCGGCGATCGCGCTGATCCGCCGCTTCGGCGACCCCCTGGCCACCCACGCCGACACCCACGCCGACACCGACACCGACACCGACACCGACACCGACACCGACACCGAAGGCTGACCCCGCGCGCCGTTCCTCCGGGTCAGGCGGGGCGGAAGGCGGCCCTGCCTCGGTCGATCACGACGGTGCCGTCCTCCTTCGCCGTACGGAACAGGGCCGTCGCACCGCCGTCGGACGTCCTGGCGGACACCCAGATCGACACGGTCAGCGTCTCGCCCGGGAACACCGGCTTGCTGAACCGCCCCGACATGGCCGCGAAACGGGCCGGGTCGGACCCCGCCACCGCGTGCAGCAGCGCCCGCCCGGTGATCCCGTACGTGCACAGCCCGTGCAGGATCGGCCGGGGGAAGCCGGCGCGGGCGGCGAAGGCGGGGTCGGAGTGCAGCGGGTTGCGGTCGCCGGACAGGCGATACAGCAGCGCCTGGTCCGGGCGGGTCTCGTAGGTCACCGTGTGGTCCGGCGGCCTTCCGGGCTCGGCCCACTCGTCGCGGGGGCCGCGCTCACCGCCGAAGCCGCCCTCGCCCCGGATGAACACCGAGCTGCGGCTTGTGATCAGCGACTCGCCGCTTTCGGCGTCGGCCGCCCTGGCCTCGGTCGTCACCAGCGCCCCCGAGCCCTTGTCGTAGATGCCGGTCACCGTCGAGGTCGTCCGCACGCGACCGGCGGGCGGCAGCTCGCGGTGCAGTTCGAAGGCCTGCTCGGCGTGCACGAGCATGGCCGGGTCGAAGTCGCCGAGCCGCCGCCCTTGTCGCTGCCCGTGTCTCTGCCCTGTGGGTGCCTGGGCGGCCAGGACCGCGAAGGTCGGCAGCACCCGCTGACGGATATCCGCCGAGTTCTCCGTGGTGAAGGCGAGCTCCTCGGTGCCCGCCCCGACGCCCAGCGCGTACAGCAGGGTGTCGGCGGACGTCCACGACCGCTCGTGCGGCGCGCTCTCCACCCCGATGAGACTGTGGTCGAGCGGCATGTCAGTCCTCTCCCTCCGGGATGCGCCCGCTGGTGAGGGCGTTCGGCGCGGCCTTGTCCACCAGGGCGGGGATCACCTCGCCCAGCTCGGCCGGATCCCACCGGGTGTCCTTGTCCACCCCCGGCCCGGCGTGCCAGCCCTCGGCCACGCTGATATGCCCGCCTCGCACGTTGAAGACGCGGCCCGTGATCCCGCGCGACTGGGCGCTCGCCAGCCACACCACCAGCGGCGCGATGTTGTCCGGCGCCGCCGCGTCGAAACCGCCCTCGGCGGGCCGCCTCCCGCCCGGGATGAGGTTCTCGGTCATCCGGGTGAGCGCGGCGGGGGCGACCGCGTTGACCGTCACGCCGTAACGCGCCAGTTCCTTGGCCGCGATGATCGTCAGTGACGCGATTCCCGCCTTGGCCGCACCGTAGTTGCCCTGGCCCGCGTTGCCGTAGATGCCGGACGACGACGTGGTGTTGATCACCCGGGCGTCCACCGGCTCCCCGGCCTTGGCCCTGGACCTCCAGTAGGCGGCGGCGTGCCGCAGCGGGGCGAAGGTGCCGCGCAGGTGCACCCGGATGACCGCGTCCCACTCGTCGGCGGTCATGTTGACGAGCATCCGGTCGCGCAGGATGCCCGCGTTGTTGACCAGGACGTGCAGGTCGCCGAAGGTCTCCACGGCCCTGCTGATCATCCGTTGCGCGCCGCCGAAGTCGGAGACGTCCTCGCCGTCGACCACGGCCTCGCCGCCCATGGCCCTGATCTCCTCGACCACTTCGCCCGCGGCGCCGGTGGACGACCCGGTGCCGTCGACCTCGGCGCCCAGGTCGTTGACGACGACCCTGGCGCCCTGGCGCGCGAACTCCAGCGCGTGTCCCCGCCCGATGCCCCGTGCGGCGCCGGTGACGACCACGACACGGCCTTCCATGATTCCGCCCATGCGCAGCTCCTCTGACTCGACCTTGACCCGACCGCGTATGAACGTGATTCTAGTAATGGAATCTAGAATTCGGTAGGGAGGAGCCGGTCATGATCCAGCTCGCCGTACGATGACGGCCGTGCCGCAAACCGTCGCGGCGGACCCCGGCGAGCGGGAGCGGCTGCGCCACGCCTGGCGGACGCTGTCGGTCGTGAGCATGGCCAGCGTCCTGACCGCGCTCGGCGGCAGCGCGCTCAACGTGGCACTCCCCCAGGTCGTACGGCAGACGCACGCGAGTGCGGACGCCGCGAGCTGGATCCTGCTCGCCTTCCAGCTCACGACGACCGTGCTCATGGTCGTGTTCGGCCGCCTCGCCGACCTGTTCGGGCGGCGGGCGATGTATCTCGGCGGCCTGGCCACCTACACCGTCGCCAGCCTGCTGGCCGGGCTCGCGCCGGACGCGTGGATCATCGTGGCGCTGCGGGTGGTGCAGGCGGCGGGCGGGGCCATGCTGCTGACCAACAGCGCCGCCCTGGTGACCGCCGCCTTCCCCAAGTCGCGGCTCGGCGAGGGGATGGGCGTCTACACCGCGTCGTTCTCCATCGCCCAGCTCGCCGGCCCTGCCCTCGGCGGCCTGTTCACCGAGCACCTGGGCTGGCGCTGGGTGTTCTGGTACAACGTGCCCCTCGGCATCGCGTGCCTGGTCTGGGGCGCGGTGGCCCTCCGTCCCGGACCGCCGCAGGGCCGCGACCAGGGGCTCGACCTGTCCGGCAACGCGCTCGTGCTCGCCTGCCTCGGCGGCCTGCTGCTCGCCCTGTCGGAGGTGACCAGGCTCGGCTGGGGACATCCGATGGTGGTGTCCGGGCTCGTCGTGTTCGCGGTGACGCTGCCGCTGTTCGTGGTGCGGGAGCTGCGGGCCCGTCATCCCGTGGTGGACATCCGGATGTTCCGCGATCTCACGTTCGCCCTCGGCACGCTGGCGTCGTTCCTCAACTCGACCGCCCGGGTCGGGGTGGTGCTCCTCGTGTCGCTGTTCTACCAGGCCGTCCGCGGGGAGGACCCGGTGAGCGCGGCGGTGAAGGTGCTGCCGCTCTCGATCGCGGCGATGGCGGCGTCGGTCGCGTCGGGCTTCCTGCTGCGCCGCCTCGGCCCGCGCACGGTGGCGTTCGCCGCGACCTCGCTGACGACGGCGGGCCTGGCCGTCCTGCTGTGCCTGATCTCCCCCGACCTGTCGCTGGCGGCGCTCACCACCGCCCTGGTGCTCATCGGTGTCGGCTCGGGCATGTTCCTGCCCTCCAACACCACCGCGATCCTGGACGGGGTGCCGTCACACCGGCTGGGGATCGTCAACGCCATGCGCCTGATGCTGCAGAACACCGGGGTGGTGGTCGGCACCGCGCTGGTCCTGTCGATCATCACGGTGCCGTTGCCGGCCGGGCTGCACGACGCCGTCTTCGCGGGAACGCTGTCCCACGTCTCGACCACGGCGGTCGAGCAGCTCGTGACCGGCTACCGCTGGGCGCTGGCCTGCATGACCGCCGTCTCCGCGCTGGCCGTGCTGACCTGCTTCACCAGAAGGCGGGCGGGCTCGACCGTCAACTGAGGACGTGGCCGTGCCGGTCGCGGGCCTTCAGCCGCACGGTGGGCATCTCGGGGGCCGGAAGCGGCTCCTGCCCTCCCGGGACGACGCCGAAGCGGCCGCCCCGCATCCAGTCGTCGCGCGCCCGCGCGATCTCCTCGTGCGAACGGCCGACGAAGTTCCACCACATCACCAGGGGTTCCTCGAACGGCGTGCCGCCCAGCACGAACAGCCGGGCCGGACCGGCGGCCTCCATCGGCACCTCCGTACGGCCCTGCCCGAGATAGAGCAGCGAGCCCGGCGCCATTGCGACCCCGGCCACGTCGGCCGTGCCCGACATGACCAGCACCGCCGTCTCGAAGGCCGGGTCCACCGGCAGCCGGTGCTCTCCAGGTCCCGCGAACAGCACCTCGGCCCCGAGCAGCGGGGTGTGCACGAGGGCGGGCGAGCGCAGCGGCCCGGCCTCGCCCACCACGACGGTCACCGTGACGTCCCCGTCGCGCAGCACGGGGAGCGCGTCGTGGTGCTCGAAGCGCGCCTCGCCGTGCCGTGCCTCCTCCGGCAGCGCGACCCACAACTGCAGCCCGTGCATGCCCGGCGGGTGCTCCGCCGGCGACTGCTCCGAATGGGCGATCCCGTGGGCGGCCGTCATCAGGTTGAGCTGGCCGGGCACGATCGCCTGGACGTTGCCGAGGCTGTCGCGGTGGAGGATCTCGCCCTCGGCGAGCCAGGTGACGGTCTGCAGGCCGGTGTGCGGATGCGGCGGCACCTGCATGCCCGGCCGGTCGCTCACGTCGTCGGGCCCGAAGTGGTCGACGAAGCACCATGCGCCGACCATCCGGCGCGGGCGTTGCGGGAGCAGCCGGCGCACGACCGTGTACCGGCCGAGCGGCACGTCGTGGCCGGGCAGGAGCACGCTCTCCGGCTCCGCCTCGGCCGCGCCCGTGCCGCCGTGCGACACGGTGCAGCCGTACACCGTGGCCGTCCCGGCGGGCTCCCCCTGGCTCACTCCGATCCCTCCCCGCCGTCGAGGGAGAACCTGGCCCGCTGGTCGGCGGGCACCAGGTCGAGGTAGTCGGCGTGCCGCTGGATGAACCGCTGCACGAACGGGCAGAACGGCAGGACCGACAGCCCGGCGTCGCGGGCGGCGTCGAGCGCCGCCCGGACCAGCGTCGAGCCGAGACCCCGGCCCTCGAAGGCCGGGTCGATCTCGGTGTGTGTGAAGGAGATCCTCGGCCCGGCGAGCCGATAGTCGGCGAAGCCGGCGAGCGCGCCGTCCACGGTGATCTCGAAGCGGCGCGCCTCCTGGTTGTCGGCGACCTGCGGTTCTGACTGCGGCATCGGGATACCTTCCAAGATTGTCGTCAGGCGGCGATCGTCGCGTGCATCTCCCACACGAGGATCTCTGCGGGCTCCGTCGCGGTGACCTTCTGCCCGCCGGTGGCGGTGAAGCGTACGGCGTCGCCGGTCTCCAGGATGCCCGCACCCTCCAGGGTGACCTTCCCCCGGGGTACGAACAGGTGCAGGAACGGCGCCTCCGGCAGCTCCACGCTCTGGCCCGGCTGGAGGCGGGCGGCGTACAGCGCGGCGTACCGGTTCTTGATGCGGATGGCCGCCTCGCCGGCGTGCTTGTCCATGCCGCTGGCGATCGGCACCAGGCCGCCGGCCAGCAGCTCGTTCTCGATCTCCAGCTGCTCGTAGCCGGGCGTGATGCCGGGCTCGTCGGGGACCACCCACATCTGAACGAAGTGCACCGGCTTGTCGTGGGTGTCGCCGCCGGTCAGCCGCCAGGAGTCGTTCTTCTCCGAGTGCAGGATGCCGGTGCCGGCGCTCATGCGCTGGGCCAGGCCCGGGTAGATGACGCCGGAGTGGCCCTCGGAGTCCTGGTGGACCAGGGAGCCCTGGAGCACCCAGGTGACGATCTCCATGTCGCGGTGCGGGTGGGTCTCGAAGCCGGTGCCCGGGTGGACGACGTCGTCGTTGTTGACCAGCAGCAGCCCGTGGTGGGTGTTGTCGGCGTCGTAGTGTCCGCCGAACGAGAACGAGTGCTTGGAATCCAGCCAGGAGATGCGGGTGGCGAAACGCTCGCCCGCCCGGCGGACGTCCACGCGAGGGGTCGGCCTGGTGATGGTCATGGGGTGCCCTTTCCTCGTCGCCATGTAGATGATGTGTCATCTACTGGTGCCTGACAACATACATGACGAGTCATTCATTCCGGCTAGCCTGGGGACCATGAACAGCCCTCGGTGGCTCGACGCGGACGAGCAGCGCGCGTGGCGGGCGTACCTGCGCATGCAGGGCCGCCTGACGGCGCGGCTCAACCGGCAGCTGCAGGCGGACTCGGGTCTGTCCCTGGCGGACTACGACGTCCTCGTGCACCTCACCGACCGGGAGGAAGGACGGCTGCGGCCGTACGAGCTGCAGCGCGACCTCCAATGGGAGCAGAGCCGGCTGTCCCACCACCTGACCCGGATGCAGCACCGGGGGCTCGTCACGCGGGAGGAGTGCGCGGACGACGGCCGCGGCGCGTACGTCGTGATCACCGAGGAGGGCCGCCGGGCCATCGCCGCCGCGGCCCCCGGGCACGTGGAGACCGTGCGCCGGCTGTTCTTCGACGGCCTCACCCGCGAACAGGTCACCGCGCTCGAACGACTCGCCGCGGACGTGCTCGACCGGCTCGACTAGGTTGATCAGCCATCCGGCCGGAGGGGTACGTGCGCACGACCAGCCTCGTCGCCGACGCGAGACGGGACGCAATGGCAACCATCGCTCGTGCGCCGGCCGTGCCGCCTGGGTAGCGTCGGAACATGCTTCGCAGTGGCGGCTGGGCGGCGGTCAGCCGGCCCCATGTGGTCGACGCAGGGCTCATGGTCTCAGCCGTCGTGATCACTGCTCTGACGCTCCGGGAGCCGGCGTATGTGCCGGCGGGACTCGCGGTCGCCGCACCGGCCCTGCTCGTGCGGAGAGCCCGGCCTGCGCTGGTCGCCGCGATCACCGTGGGGGCGGATCTGGCGGCCATGTCCGCGCTCGTCGCCGAGGGTGCGGCCGCACCGCTGCTGGTCGGGGCCGCGGCCACGATCGCGCTGTACAGTCTGGGCCGCCACGGCGAGAGGGTGTGGCTGACGGGTACGGCGCTCACGGTCGGCTACGTCACGGTCGTCATGATGGTCGATCCGGTGAACCTGGTGGGCAAGGTCATGCAGATCCTCGCAGCCCTCCTGCTCGGCAGACTGCTGCTGTTGCGGCACCGGCTGCTGGAGCGCCGGAAGCGGCGAGCGGCCGAAACCGCCGTGTCGACCGAGCGGCGCCGCATCGCCAGGGAACTGCACGACGTGGTCGCTCACCACATCACCGTGATCAACGTACTGGTCGGGGCGGGGCGCACGACGATGGCGAGCGATCGGGCCGCGGCGGAGGAGGCGTTCGTGACGGCCGAGCACACCGCCCGGCAGGCCATGGCCGAGATGCGGCAACTGCTGCACGTGCTGAGGGCCGATGACACGGCAGAACCCCCGGATCACACGGGGATCGGTGCCGCGGGCGTACCCGCCCTGGTCGAGCAGGCCCGGCTGCCCGCCGAGCTGGACGTCATCGGCAAGGCCGTGCCCCTCCCCGCGGCCGTCGACCACGCGGTGTACCGGATCGTCCAGGAGGCGCTGACCAACGTACGCAAGCATGCTCCGGCGGCGCGTGCGCGGGTCCGGCTCTCGTACCTGCCGGGCTCCGTCGAGGTGGAGGTCACCGATGACGGGACGGGAACGCCCGTGCGAAGCCGTGGTGGTTTCGGGCTGCGCGGGATGGCCGAACGGGTGGCGCTGGTCGAGGGGGTTCTGACGACCGGTCCTCGATCCGAGGGAGGCTTCCGGGTGCATGCCACATTGCCCCTCGCCATGCCGGAGAGGAGACCGGACGTTGATCACAGTGCTCCTCGTGGATGATCAGGTGTTGGTCCGCAAGGGATTCGGGATGATCGTGAACGCGCAGGGCGACATGCGCGTCGCGGGCGAGGCGGGTGAGGGCGAGCAGGCGGTGCGTCTGTGCGCCGAGCTGCGCCCTGACGTGGTGCTGATGGATGTGCACATGCCGGGCCTGGACGGAATCGCCGCCACCGAACAGATCACGGCGGCGCTGCCGGGGGTCCGGGTGCTGGCGCTGAGCATGTACGACCTGGACGAGCACGTCGTGAACATGTTGCGCGCGGGCGCGTCCGGATTCCTGCCCAAGGACATCTCGCCCGAGGACCTGGTCGAGAGCGTGCGAATCGTTCATCGCGGCGAGTCCGCGGTGGCGCCGCGTCTGCTGACCCGGCTGATCGGCGCGTTCGTCCGGGCCGGCAGGCCGCGCAGGTTCGGCGGCGACGGCGCGGTGGCCATGCTGAGCGAGCGCGAACGCGAGGTGCTTCTGCTCATCGGCAGGGGGTTGTCCAACTCCGAGATCGCCAGGGCTCTGTCCCTGGCGCCCTCCACGGTGAAGAACCACGTCACCAACGTCTTCGCGAAGATCGGAGCGCGCGACCGGGCGCAGGCCGTGATCGCCGCCTACGAGGCCGGCCTCATCACCCCGGGCGACTAGGGCCTGTATCAACTAGGGCCTGTATCGAATGGGGAGCCGGGACCACGCTCCCAGCGGCTCCGGTCGCGATACCGGGCTCCCAGCGCGAGACCGTGCCGCCGGAGGACGATTTCCGCACGCCCGGCCGAGAGGCTGGACGAGTGATAACCGCAGCGAATCTCACCAAGCGCTACGGCCGGACCCTCGCCGTGAACGGGCTGTCCTTCACGGTGAAGAGCAGCCGGGTCACCGGCTTCCTGGGTCCGAACGGAGCGGGTAAATCAACCACGATGCGCATGATCCTCGGGCTGGACCGGCCCACCGCGGGCGGCGCGCACATCGACGGCAGGCCCTACCGGGAGTATGAGCAGCCGCTGCGCAAGGTGGGGGCGCTGCTCGACGCCAAGTCCGTGCATGGCGGCCGCTCGGCCCGTAACCACCTGCTGTACCTCGCCCACAGCAACGGGCTGCCCGCCTCCAGGGTCGGCGAGGTGCTTGAGGAGGTCGGGCTGGCCTCGGTGGCCGACCGCAGGCTCGGCGGGTTCTCCCTGGGCATGTTCCAGCGGCTGGGCATCGCAGGAGCGCTGCTCGGCGATCCGGAGGTGCTGCTGTTCGACGAGCCGGTCAACGGGCTCGACCCCGAGGGGATCTTGTGGGTACGCACGCTCCTGCGCCGCCTGGCCGCGGAGGGGCGGACCGTGCTGGTCTCCAGCCACCTGATGAGCGAGATGGCGCAGACCGCCGATCACCTGATCGTCATCGGCAAGGGCCGGCTCCTCGCGGACGCGGGCGTCTCCGACTTCATCGGGCGCGGTTCCCAGGGGTACGTACGGGTGCGCTGCGCCGATACGGCCCTGCTGGCGTCGCACCTGCCCGAGGGGAGCACCACCGCGCACGACGACCATGTGCGGATCACCGGCATCGGCGCCAGGGCGGTCGGCGAGGCCGCGGCGGCGGCCGGGATCGCATTGCACGAGCTCGTTGAGGTGCAGCCCACCCTGGAGGCCGCCTACATGGAGCTGACCCAGGCCAGCGCCGAGTTCACGACGGGGCGGTCATGATCGGCCTTCTGCGCTCCGAATGGATCAAGCTCCGCTCCATCCGCTCCACCATGTGGACGATGGCCGGCCTCGTCGTCGTCATGATCTCCTTCGCCTACCTCAACAGCGCCATCGCCTCCCGCCAGGCGGAGCGGCTGCAGGCGGGCGAGGTGACGCAGACGGCCCTCGGCGCGGCGCCGTTCGCGTCCCTCATCGTGGCCTCGCTGGGCGTCCTCGCGATCAGCTCGGAGTACCGCACCGGCATGATCCGCACCACCCTGCTCGCGGTGCCGCGCAGAGGGCGCATGCTGGCGGCCAAGGCGACCACGTTCGCCGCGTTCACCTTGGTCGTCAACCTGCTCTCGTGCCTGGCGGCGTTCCTGGTGGGGCAGGCCGTGCTCGGCTCCCACGGCGCGTCCCTGGAGGAGCCCGGCGTCCTGCGCATGGTCGCCGGATGCGCCCTCTACCTCACCGGAGCCGGACTGTTCGGGCTCGCCCTCGGCACCCTGGTCAGGCACACCGCGGGCGGCGTCGTCGCCGTCATCGTGACGCTCTTCGTGCTGCCGCAGCTCGTCGGGATGCTCCCGAACGGGGCCGGCGCGCGGCTCATGCCCTACGTCACGAGCGTGGCGGGGATGCGGATCATGTCCTCGGCCCCGGGCGTGCTGACCCCGTGGGCCGGGTTCGGTGTCTTCTGCCTGTGGATCGCTGCCGCCGCGCTCGCCGCGCTCGTCCTGCTCAGAAGGCGCGACGCCTGACGCCGGCGCCGGACGGTACGGCGGGACAGCGGGACAGTGGGACGGCGTGCACCCGGCGACCTAGCTGACGAGGCCCTCGGGGAAGACGACGTCGGCCACGCCGGGGACGGTCCTGGCGACGAGCCCGGCGATGCGGGCCGACCGTTCGTCGCCGGAGCCGTACAGCTCGACGACGCCGTCCCGCACGGCCGCGCCGAACGACGCCGTGTCGGCGCAGTCGCGCAGCGCCGCCAGCACGTCCTCGCGGATCCGCTCGTCCCCCTGGGCCAGCAGGCCCATCAGGTCGCGGCGGCTGACGATCCCCACGAGCTCGTCGTCGCGCAGGACGGGGACGCTCTTCACCCCGGTTGTGATCATCAGTTCGACCAGGTCCATGGTGTCGGCGCCGTCCCCGACGGTGGCGACGCGCGGCGTCATGACCTCCTCGACGAGCGCCGGCGGCCCGCCGGTGGGCAGCGCCTCGGGACGCAGGAAGGCCCGGGGGTTGGCCCCGAACTCGCCGCGCAGCAGGTCCATCTCGCTGACGATCCCGACCATCCGCCCGGCCGTGTCCACCACCGGCGCGGCCGTGATGTCCTGCTCGTACAGCAGGCGGACGGCCTGCTTGATCGTCGCCGTGCGCCGGACCGTCACCACCGGCGTCGTCATGATCTCGCGGACCAGCATCGTGACCACCTCCTACGCGGCCGGTGCGAGGGCGAGCGTGCCGCCGGGCGCCGGTGCGACCCGCGCGCCGAACTCCCGGCAGATACCGTCGAGCGTCGCCCGCAGCCACTCGCGGTCCTCGCCGCGGGCGTGCCGCAGCCGCATCCGCGCGGCCCGCATCGGCGCCATCCGCAGCTCCAGCAGCCGCCCCGACGCCGCCTCGGCGGTCGCGAAGTACAGCAGCCGCAGGTCGTCGCGGTACTTCTCGTAACCGGCGATGCCCTCGTAATCGTCGATGAAGTCGCCGCAGCCGTAGAGGATCAGCCGCTCCCGATACACCTCGGCCGGGCGGGGATGGTGAGAGGAGTGGCCGTGGACGAGATCGACGCCGCCCTCGACCAGCGCGTGCGCGAACTCGACCTGGTCGTCCTCGACCTCATAGCCCCAGTTGGAACCCCAATGGATGGAGACGACCACGATGTCCCCCGGCCGCCTGGCCTGCCGGACACGGTGGACCGTCGCCGCCGCGGCGTCGCGGGACGGCCCCGGCAGGAAGGCCACCCCCGACCGGTCGCGGGCCGCCGCCCACTCGCCGGGGACTCCGCTGGACGGCATCGCGACCGCGAACACCAGGACCCGCCCGCCGCCGGGGAGCGCCACGACCGCGGGCCGCCGCGCCTCGTCCTCGTCCCGTCCCGCGCCCGCCTGGTCGAGCCCCGCCCCCGCCAACGCGTCCAGCGTCTCGGTGAGCCCGCCTGCGCCGAAGTCGAGCACGTGGTTGTTGGCCAGCACGCACACGTCGGGCCGGGCCACGGCCAGGGCGGGGAGGTTGGCCGGGTTCATCCGGTAGTGCACCTGCTTGCCCGGAGCGAAGTCGCGGCCACGGGTGACGCTCGTCTCCAGGTTCAGCACGCGTACGTCGGGGGCGGCCTCGTCCAGCACCTCCAGGGCGTCGCCCCAGGGCCAGGAGTAGCCGACCGGCCGCGGGATCGGGCCGTTCGCCTCCTCCGCCAGCTCGACGTACGCGCGGGCGTCCCGGACGGACGACTCCTCAAGCGCGGGATCGCCGGGGTGCGGGAGGATCTGGTCGACGCCCCGGCCCAGCATGACGTCGCCGCACAGGAACAACGTCACCGGGTCCCCGGCGGCCGACCGCATCTCACCCCTCCTCGGGCAGCGCGCGGCAGCCAGTCACACCTCCATCCTGCCCCCTGGCTTCCGGCGGGCGCGGCCGGGTCAGGTCACGCGGCAGAGGATCTCGCCGTGCGGGACGCTGAACCAGCCGTCCTCGCTCGCGGCCCACTCCCGCCACCCGCCGGCGATCCGCCGCAGGTCGTCCTGCGTGGCGTGGCCCCCCTCGACGGCACGGTCCGCGTAGGAGGACTGGACCGTGCGGTCGGCCCACAGCCCGCCCCACCAGTCCCGCTCCTCCGGGGCGGCGTAGCACCAGGTGGACGATGACGAGGTGATGTCGGTGAATCCGGCCTCCCTCGCCCAGGCCCGCAGGCGGCGCCCGGCGTCGGGCTCGCCGCCGTTGGCGCTGGCCACCCGGCGATAGAGGTCGAGCCAGTCGTCCAGGGCCGGGATCTGCGGATACCACACGAAGCCGGCGTAGTCGGAGTCGCGGACCGCGACGATCCCGCCCGGCTTGGTCACCCGCCGCATCTCGCGCAGCGCGCCCACCGGGTCGCCGACGTGCTGCAGGACCTGGTGGGCGTGCACCACGCAGAAGGAGGCGTCGGGGTAGCCGAGCGCGTTGACGTCGCCCGTCGTGAAGCTCACATTGCCCAGGCCGCGCGCCTGCGCCTCCCGGCGCGCCTGCTCCAGGATGCCCGGCTCGCTGTCGAGGCCGATCACCTCGCCCTGCGGGACCAGTCCGGCCAGGTCGGTGGTGATCGTGCCAGGACCGCAGCCGACGTCCAGGATCCGCATGTGGGGCTTCAGCTCGCCCAGCAGGTACGCCGCCGAGTTGGCGGCCGTACGCCAGCGGTGGGAGCGCAGCACGGACTCGTGGTGGCCGTGGGTGTACACGGCCGTTTCGTTCGCCATGTCGTCCACGATCCCACGCGTCTCGCCATTCGAGCAATTATGTTTCAATATTCGAGACAGACAAGACCCGGCGCAGGCGGCGCAGCGGGCCCGGGGCCCACCAGTTGGCCGGGCCCGCCAGCCGCATCAGCGCGGGCATGAGCACGCCGCGGATCAGCGTCGCGTCGACGGCGACCGTGAGCGCCATACCGACACCGAGTTGCTGCAGGAACACCACCCGTCCCGTGGCGTACGCCGCGAACGAGGCGGCCAGGATGGCGGCGGCCGCGGTGACCAGCGGCGCGCTGCGGGCGATGCCCGCGGGCACGGACGCCACGGCGTCACCCGTCCGGTCCCACTCCTCCTTGATGCGCGCCAGCAGGAAGACCTCGTAGTCCATCGACAGCCCGTAGGCCACGCAGAACATCAGGATCGGGATGCTCGGCTCGATCGACCCGGTGGGTGTGAAGCCGAGCAGCCCGGACAGGTGGCCGTCCTGGAAGACGAACACCAGTGCGCCGAACATCACTGACAGGCTCAGCAGGTTGAGCGCCGACGCCTTCAGCGGCGCCACGACGCTGCCGGTCATGACGAACAGCACCGCGAACGTCACCAGCACGATCAGCAGGCCGATCAGCGGCAGACGCGCGGTCACGCCGTCGCGGTAGTCGGTCAACTCGGCGGGGTAGCCGCCCACCTCCACCGCGAAGGGCGCCGGGACGGCCCGCACCCGGCGCACCAGCCCGGGCGCGTCGGCGTCGAGACGGTCGCTCGTCGCCACCACCGACAGCCAGGTGCCGCGGGCGGCGGCGAAACGCGTGTCCGCGGGCCCCGGGACCGGCCGGCCATCCGTGTAGGACCCGGCGGCCGAGTCCACCCGCACCACCCCGTCGACCCGCGACAGCGCGGCGGCGTACGGCCCCGCCTGGGCGGCGCTCCCCTCCGGCGCGACCAGGTGGACCGCGTCGGCCTCCTCTTGGGAGAAACCCGCCCGGATCTGGTCGTACATCTGCCGCACGGGCGCCGAGGACGGCAGCACCCGGTCGTCGGGCAGCCCGAAGCGGACGCCGAGGAAGGGCGACCCGAGCAGCAGCACGACCGCCAGCGCGGCCCCGCCGAACACCAGCGGACGGCGCACCACGCGCAGGGCGAGACCGTGCCAGAACCCGCGGCGCTCGACTCGGGCAGAACCAGCACGGGCCACTCTGTGACCCAGCAGGGCCAGCGTGGCCGGGAGCGCGACGGTCGCGCCGGCTATCGCGGCGACCACGACCGCGACCCCCGCGTACGCGAAGGAACGCAGGAACGGGAAGGGGAAGGCGAACAGCACCGACAGCGAGGCGGCGACGGTGACCCCGCTGAACAGCACCGTGCGCCCGGCGGTGCGGACGGTCCGCGTCACCGCCTCGGGCACCGGCAGGCCCCGCCGCAGTTCCTCACGGAACCGGAAGATCATGAACAGCCCGTAGTCGACCCCGAGCCCGACGCCCATGACCAGGGCGATGTTCGAGGCGAACGTCGAGACCTCGGTGACAAGCACGACGCCGCGCAGCAACGCCAGCGACCCGGCCACGGCGAAGATCCCGACGCCGAGGGTGACCAGGGCCGCCGCGATTCGCCGATACACCAGCCACAGCAGCAACAGGACCAGCGGCAGCACGACCAGCTCGGCCCGGACGAAGTCCTGCCGGGCCTGTTCCATGACCGCGCGGAAGACCTCGTCCGAGCCTCCGGCCCGGACGTCGATCACGGCGTCGCTCCGGGTGAAGCGCGGGGTCAGGGCCGGCAGCACGGCACGGCGCACCCTGTCGGCGTCGCCGGGCACCCAGGCGAGCACCATCGCCTGCCGGCCGTCGCCGGAGCGCAGCGTCGCGGGCGCACCTCTCGTCCAGTACGACCAGGCGTCGCCGACGCCGGGATAGGCCGCGAGCTCCCGGGTCAGCGCCCGTCCCGCGGCCTCGACCGGGTCGCCGTCCACCGTCCCCCTGCGCGCGGTGACCAGCAGCGCGACATTGGGGATTCCGGTGCGGAACAGCCGGGCGAGGTCGTCGCGCGCCCGCACCGACTCCGAGCCCGGCGCCTCGAACCTGTTGAGGGACAGCGCGCCGATGGTCCCGGCGCCGACGACCCCGGCGACGAGCGTGATCAACACGCTCACCACGACGACCCACCGCGCTCTGCGTACGACGATTCCGGACGGCACGAGCCCCCCTGATAGTTTTACGAGCAATCATTCGTGTTTACTGCGAGAGAATACGAGCAATCGCTCGTATTGACAATGAGGAGTGCCATGGAGAGCGAGGAGGCGCGGCCCCGGCGGCGGCAGGCGCGCGGCGAGCGGCGAATGAGCGAGATCCTCGACGCCGCGGCGGCGGTGTTCGCCGAGCAGGGCTACGAGAAGACCACGACGAACGCCGTCGCGGCGGCGGCCGGGATCTCCCCGGGGTCGCTCTACCAGTTCTTCCGCAGCAAGGAGGCCGTCGCCGAGGCACTCGCCGACCGGTTCACCGCTCAGATGCGCGCGGCGCACGGGGAGGCGTTCGCCCCCGCCGACGTGGCCGCCATGGACCTGGACGAACTGATCGACCGGGTCGTCGATCCGCTGGTGGCGTTCAACATCGCCAACCCGGGGTTCAAGGCGCTGTTCGCCCGCCCGGACATGCCGCCGGGTCTCGCGACGGCGGCCGGGCCGATCCAGTCGGCGCTGCTCGGCCGGGTGGAGGCGATCCTCGCCGTACGGTCGCCCGGCCTGTCCGCCCCCGAGAGGACCCGCAGCGCGCGGGTGCTCGTGCAGATCTTCCAGGCGATGACGCCGGTCGTGGTGGCGGCCTCCGCGGAGGAGCGGGAGGCCGAGGTGCGCGAGCTGAAGAAGGTCCTGCGCGGCTACCTGGCCCCGCTCGACGGTTGATTCCCCAGCCCGAGCGGGGGCATGGTGAGGCGATGACCAGCGATGAGGTGCGCGACGGAGTCACGCTGACCAACCTCGACCAGCCGTTGTTCGACGGCGCGGGTGCGACCAAGCGCGACCTGGTCGACTACCTGGACGCGGTCCGAGACCGCGTCATCCCGGTGCTGCGCGAGCGCCCGCTGTCGGTGGTGCGGGTGCGACAGGGCCAGGCGCCGTTCATGCAGAAGAACGTGCCCTCCTACGCCCCAGACTTCGTGCGGACGGTCACCGTCTGGGCCGAGTCGTCGCAGCGGCGGGTCTCGTACGCCCTGTGCGACGACCGGCGCACCCTGCTGTGGCTGGCCAACCAGCGCGCGGTGGAGTATCACCCGGCCCTCGTCCACGCTGGCGACTGGGACCGCCCCACCCATCTCGTGCTCGACATCGACCCGCCGTCGGCCGAGGCGTTCCCGCAGGCCGTCGCCGCCGCGCGCCTGGCCGGCCGGGCGCTGGCCGACGCCGGCCTGGCGGGGGCGGTGAAGACCAGCGGCGCCAAGGGCCTGCACGTGTTCGTGCCGCTGGAGGCGCACACCACGCAGGACGTGGCGGCGGCCACCCGCGCGCTCGGTGTGCGCGCCGAGCGCCTCGACCCCGCCCTCGCCACGACGGCGTTCATCCGGGAGGACCGCGGCGACAGGGTCTTCATCGACTCGACCCGATCCGGCGGGGCGACCGTGGTCGCCGCCTACAGCCCGCGCGTACGGCCCGGCGTCCCCGTGTCGTTCCCGGTGGCCTGGGACGACCTGGACCGAGTCACGCCCGGCGACTTCACCGTCCGCACGGCGGCGGGGCTGCTACGGGACGGCGACCCGTGGGCCGCGCTCATGCCGGAGCCCCAGTGGCTGCCCCGCGAGCTGATCGAGGAGGGCCACACGATCCCGGTCGCCCGCGTCCAGGCAATGCACGAGGGCAAACGCCGGGCTCGCGCTCGCCGCGCTCCCTCGTGAGCGGCTTGGCGACATGATGTTGCTATAGTTCGCGACATGCCGTCGCCAACCTCGCGCCAGAGCTGGATCCCCCTCGTCGTGCTCGCGACCGGCGTGTCGATGGTCGTCATCGACGCCACGATCGTGAACGTGGCGGTGCCCGCGATCATCGCCGATCTGGGTCTCGGCGCCACCGACGTGGAGTGGGTCAACTCGATCTACTCGCTGATGTTCGCGGCGCTGCTCATCCCGTTCGGCCGCGCCGGCGACCGGTACGGCAGGCGCCGCCTGTTCGCCCTGGGTGTCGCGGTCTTCCTGCTGGCGAGCGTGCTGGCGGCCATGTCGGTGAACGGGCCCATGCTCATCGGCGTACGAGCCGTGCAGGGGGTGGGGGCGGCGATGGCCGTTCCGATGACCCTCGCGATCATCAACCGCGTCTACGTAGGCCGACGGCGGGTGATCGCCTTCGCGGTGTGGGGCTCCATCATCGGCGGCATGGCCGCCGTCGGCCCGCTGGTGGGCGGCTGGCTCGTCACCGAGCACGGCTGGCGGGCCGCGTTCTGGATCAACCTGCCCATCGGCGCGCTGCTGCTGCTCGGCTCGCTGCGGGTGCCCGAGTCGCGGGACGGCCATGCGGCGGGCGGCGACCTGGCCGGGCTCGTCCTCGCCGTGCTCGGCACGACCGGCGTCGTCTTCGCGCTCATCGAGGGCCAGAAGTACGGCTGGCTGGAGCCGCGGCGGACGGCGGACCTGTTCGGCCTGCGGTTCGAGAGCGTCTCCCCCGTGCCGTTCGCCTTCGGCATCGGCATCATCGCGCTGATCGCCCTCGTCGTGCGCGAACGGCGGCGCGAGCGCGCCGGCCTGCCCGTGCTCGTCGACCTGACGCTGTTCGAGCTGCCGAGTTTCCGCTACGGCGCGATGGCGGCGGTGATCGTGGCGCTCGGCGAGTTCGGCATGATCCTCGTGCTGCCGCTCTTCCTGCAGTCCGCGCTCGGCTACACCGCCTTCCGCGCCGGTCTCGTCATCGCCGCGCTGGCCCTCGGCACCTTCCTCGCGGGCGGGCTGGTCCCCCCGCTGTCGAAGACGCTGGCACCGCGGACCATCGTGCGGATCGGCCTGGGCCTGGAGGCCGTCGGCGCGGCCGGCATCGGCCTGTCCCTGGCGCCGGACATGGGCGCCTGGCGGCCCGTGCCGTGGCTGCTCCTCTACGGCGCGGGCATCGGCTTCGCCACGGCGCAGCTCACCGGCGTCCTCATGGCCGACGTGCCGGCGCGTCTGTCCGGCGGCGCGTCCGCGCTCCAGAGCACGGTCCGCCAGCTCGGCGCGGCGCTGGGAGTCGCCATCCTGGGCGGCGTGCTGGTGTCCGGGCTCGGCTCGGCCGTCGAGCGCGGGCTCGCCGGCCGGCCCGAGCAGGTGCGCACGAGTGCGGCGCGCGCGGTCGAGGAGAGCGCCGGCGCCGCCATTCCCGCGCTGCGCGACCCGGCGATCCACGCGGTGGCGGTCGAGGCCGCCGCCGAGGCGACCCGCAGGGTCACGTTCATCACGGCGCTGACGCTGCTGGCCGGGGTCGGCATCACCCTCCTGCTTCCCCGCACACCGGTCGCCCAGGATGAGTCGCCGGAGCGAGTCGCGGCGGGCGGGCCGGATACTGGAGGTCGCGACCTGGACATTTAGCGACTCTGGAGGGGGTAATGCCGAGGATCAGCGCGGCGACCGTCGCGGATCACCGGGCCAACCAGCACGCCGCCCTGCTGGAGGCGGCGCGGGAGATCCTGGCCGCCGAGGGCGTGCACGCGCTCACCCCGGCGGCCGTCGGCGCCCGGATCGGCCTGGCCCGCTCCAGCGTCTACCGCTACTTCGCCTCCACCGCCGACATCCTGGCGCAGCTCGTGGAGGACGCCTTTCCCCGCTGGTCGGCCCGCCTGCGCGCCGCCATCGCCCCCGGCGGCCCGGACGATTCGCTGCCCGGCAGGATCCGCACGTACGGCAGGGCCGCGCTCGACTTCGTCGGCAGCCCCGACTACGCGCTGATCCCGGCGCTGCAGGCGATCGGGCTGCCGGGCGAGTGCCGGGTCCGCGTGGACGAGATGCACGGCGCGCTGATCGCACCGCTGGCCGACGCGCTGCGCGAGGCCGGGGCCGACCATCCGGCGCTGCGGGCCGAGCTGGCGTGGGGGGTGCTGCGGGCGGGGGCCCGCCGCCTCATGCCCGACGCGGCGGCACACAACCCGGCCGCACACAACCCAGTGGCACACAATGTGGCGGCACACGACGCGGCCGTACACGACCCGGCGGCACACGACGCGGCCGCACATGCCCCTGCCGCAGACGACCCGGCGGCACACAACCCAGTGGCACACGACGCGGTGGCACACGACCCGGAGCCCACTGCCACGGCGGACGACATCATCGAGATCACCCTCGACGTGCTCACCCGCACCCTGCGCTGATCCCCGCGCCAGCCGCAGCCCGTCCATGACGTCACCGCGACGCACCATGACGCCATAGCCGGTTGACGTGACGTCATTATGACGTCATAGTTGGGTCATGGATCTGATGCCGTACGTCGAGAACCTTCGCCGTCAGCTCGCCGTCGCCGCCGAGGCCGGCGGTCCGGATACCCGCGCACTGGCAGAGCACCTCACCTCCGCCCTCGAATCCGCCACCAGGCTCACCCTGCTGGAGGCGCTGTCGGCGGCGGCGGACGAGATCACCCGTGATCTCGCACCGGGCTCGGTCGACGTGCGGCTACGTGGCGGCGACCCGGCGTTCGTGGTGACGCCACCGCAGTCGGCGCCGTCATCGGAGGGCGGGGCCGGCGGGGCGGAGACCGCACCGCCGGCCGCACCGCCGACCCTGCCACCGGCCCTGCCACCGACAGCGCCGACGACGGCGCGGGAGGCCACCCCGCCCGCCGGGCCGCCGTTCGGCGAGGAGGGGGGCACCGCGCGGGTGACCCTGCGGCTGCCCGAGCACCTCAAGGTGCGGGTGGAGGAGGCGGCCGCCCGGCAGGGAATATCGGTCAACGCCTGGCTGGTCCGCGCTGTGTCCGCCGCGTTCGAGCCGGGCGCCGGAAGCGGTCCCGCCGACCGGCCGCAGCAGCCCCGGAGCGGACGCAGCTACACCGGCTGGGTGCGCTAGCCGCACCCGCCCGGTCTCATCACCTGTCACCACTCTTCGCCCGGCCCCGAGGCCGGGATGTTCCACCGGACCCGTGAGGAGGGCTCCGCCATGCCTGCTTTCGACACCCCCGAGCCGATCACCGCCGACATCCAGATCTACCTCGGCCAGGTCCGCGTCCACGCGAGCGACCGCGCCGACACCGTGGTGGAGGTGCGCCCCAGCGACCCGTCCAGCGAGGCGAGCGTGCAGGTCGCCGAGCGGACGATCGTCGAGTTCTCCGCCGGACGGCTGCTGATCAAGGACCCCAAGCCCAAGGCCCTGAGATACCTGCTGCCCTGGCGCGGCTCCATCGACGTGACCGTCGAACTGCCGGCCGGCTCCCGCGTCGAGACCCAGGGCGCAGCGGATCTCGTCGCCACCGGCCCGCTCGGCCAGACCGTCCTGCACAGCTCGTACGGCGACCTGCGCCTGGAGGAGACCGGCCCCCTGGAGGTCAAGGCGTCGTACGGCAACATCTCCGTCGACCGGGTGATCGGCCCCGCCGAGGCGACCACCTCCACCGGGACGATCCGGGTCGGAACCGTCGACGGCCCCTGCACGCTGAGAACCTCCACCGGTGCCATCAGCCTCGGCGAGGCGACCGGTGACCTGCAGCTGAAGACCGCCCACGGTGACATCGTCGTCGACCGCGCGCTGGCCGGCCTCACCGCCAGGACCGCGCACGGGGGGATCCGGATCCACGCGGCGGTGAGCGGCGCCCTCCACCTGGAGACCGGCTACGGCAAGGTCGGCGTCGGCATCGCCGAGGGCACGGCCGCCTGGCTGGACCTGCACACCAAGAACGGCGTGGTGCGCAACACCCTCGACGCCGCCGAAGGCCCCGAGACCACCGACACGGTCGTCGAGGTGCACGTGAACACCAACTGGGGCGACATCGACGTCCACCGGTCCTGACCTCCGAACACACCAGCAAGGAGACCCCCATGAGCGACGCGATCACGGCCGAGGGACTGGTCAAGAGATACGGCGAGGTGACCGCTCTGGACGGGCTGAGCCTGTCTGTCCCGCAAGGGACGGTGCTCGCCCTGCTCGGCCCGAACGGCGCCGGCAAGACCACGACGGTGCGGGTCCTGACCACCCTGCTGCGCCCCGACGGCGGCCGTGCCACCGTCGCCGGATGCGACGTCGTCGGCGACGCCCGGCGGCTGCGCTCGTCCATCGGGCTGTCCGGCCAGTACGCCGCCGTCGACGAGCACCTCACCGGCGCCGAGAACCTGGAGATGATCGGGCGGCTCTACCACCTGGGCGCGAGGCGCAGCAAGGCCCGCGCCCGTGAGCTGCTCGAACGCTTCGACCTCACCGACGCCGCGGACCGTCCGGTGAAGGGCTACTCCGGCGGCATGCGCCGCCGTGTCGATCTCGCCGGCGCCCTGGTCGCCGACCCGCCGGTGCTCTTCCTGGACGAACCCACCACAGGCCTGGACCCCCGTGCCCGCGCCGCGCTGTGGGACACCATCTCGGAACTCGTCGCGGCCGGCAGCACGCTGCTGCTCACCACCCAGTACATGGAGGAGGCCGACCACCTCGCCGACCAGATCATGGTGGTCGACCACGGCCGCGCCATCGCCCGGGGCACCGCCGACGAGCTCAAGGACCAGGTCGGCGGCAACCGCGTCGAACTGACCGTGACCGACGCCGCCGAACTGGAGACCGCCCGGCAGATCCTCGCCCGGTTCGCCGTGGGCGCCGTACAGACCGGGCCGGAGTCGCTCCAGGTCACCGCCCCGGTCGCCGACGGCCCCGAGTCGCTCCGCCAGGTCCTCGGCGGGCTCGCCGACGCCGGCGTGCGGGTGCGCGACGCCGGCCTGCGGCGGCCCACCCTCGACGACGTCTACCTCACCCTGACCGGGCACCAGGCGTCCGGCACCGACCCCCAGGCCCGGGAGGCCATCCGATGAACGCGCTCACCATGCCCATCGCCGACGGCTGGACCATCGCCAGGCGCAACACCCTGAAGATCAGGCGGTCGCCGGACCTGCTCGGCTCCGCGATCACGTTCCCGATCGTGTTCGTGCTGATGTTCGCCTACGTCTTCGGCAGCGTCATCCACATCCCGGGGATGTCCTATCGGGAGTTCCTGATCCCCGGCATCTTCGTCCAGGCCGTGCTCGTGAGCGCGCAGGTCACGGGCTACACACTGACCCTGGATCTGCAGAAGGGGATCTTCGACCGGTTCCGCTCGCTGCCCATGGCCCCGTCCGGGGTGCTGATCGGCCAGACCGTCAGCGACCTGCTGATGAACCTCGCCAGCCTGGTCGTCATGGCGGTGATGGGGCTGATCGTCGGCTGGCGGGTGCACACCGCGCCGCACGAGGCCGTCCTCGGCTTCGGGCTGCTGCTGCTGTTCGCCTACGCGTTCTCCTGGTTCACCGCGACCGTCGCGCTGGCCCTGCGCACCCCGGAGAGCTTCAACAACATCGCCACCACGCTCTCCTTTCCGCTGATGTTCGTCTCCAACGCCTTCCTCGACAGCTCCGAACTGCCCACGCCGCTCCGCGTCGTCGCCGAGTGGAACCCCGTCTCGACCATCACCCAGGCCGCACGCGAACTGTTCGGCAACACCAGCACCGCGATGAAGACCGCGGACGCCTGGCCCCTGCAGCATGCCGTTACCGCATCGCTGCTCTGGATCGCCGTCATCCTGGTCGTGTTCATCCCGCTGGCGACCCGCCTCTACAAGAAGGCCGTCAGCGCCTGACCACCCGCGCCGCCGGTCGGCGACGGGCCCGCCGCGCGGTCAGAGCTTGCGGCCGACGGCTCCCACAATGCCGGCGTCGCCCGGGTCCGCCGGCACCTCCCAGGGAACGTCGGGCCGCCACGCCTGCACGGGGACCAGGCCGGGCTCCAGGATCTCCAGCCCGTCGAAGTACGACGTGATCCGCGCCAGCGACCGGCCCGCCAGCCCGCCCGAGGATGTCGCCGAGTAGACCTGCTTGCTCGCCTCGACGACCTCCTCCCGGATGTCGCCCTTGTAGATGTGCGACAGCACCAGGTGGCCGCCCGGAACCAGCCGTTCCCGGATCTCCGCCACGATGCGGGCGGCGGTCTCGTCCTCGGTCACGAAGTGCAGCACCGAGACCAGGAGGACGGCGAACGGCCGGGTGAAGTCGATGTGGGCCCGCACCGCCGGGTCGTCGAAGATGACGCCGGGGTCGCGCAGGTCACCGCTCATGACCATCGTGTCCGGGTTGTCGGCCAGCAGCGCCCGCGCGTGGACGAGGACGACGGGGTCGTTGTCCACGTACACCACCCGCGATCCCGGGGCGTGCCGCTGCGCGACCTGGTGGACGTTCTCCTGCGTCGGCAGCCCGGCGCCGATGTCGATGAACTGGGTGACGCCCGACTCGGCCAGGTGCCGCACGGCGCGGCCGAGGAAGCCGCGGTTCTCCCGGGCGACCTCCCGCCCGTCGTTGCCCATCTGGCGGCCGATGGCGAGCATCTTCTCGGCGGCCTCCCGATCGGCCGGGAAGTTGTCCTTGCCGCCCAGGTAGTAGTCGTACATCCGGGCGACGCTGGGGACGGTGGGATCGATGCCCGCCGGTGCCTGTCCGAAGTCGTCCATGCGTTCCATTCCTCGCCGATGGGATCGCTCCCACGATCCTGTGACTTGAAGATCATCCCCTGAGATTCATCCGCGGGCAACGGGGCAGCAGCACGGCGACGATCCCGGGAGGACGCATGACGCCACGCATGACCCTGACGGCGGCGGTGCTCGACGCACCCGACGCACGCGAGCTGGCGGTCTTCTACCAGCGGCTGCTGGGCTGGCCGATCGACGACGACGAGCCCGGATGGGTGACGTTGCGCGTCCCCGGCGGCGGGACGGGCCTGTCGTTCCAGACCGAGAAGCTGTACGAGCGGCCCGTATGGCCCGCGGCGCCCGGCGGGCAGCGGATGATGCTCCACCTCGACATCGAGGTGGACGACCTCGACGCCGCCGGGGCCCACGCCGTCGAGGCGGGCGCGACCCTCGCCGGCCACCAGCCGCAGGACGACGTGCGGGTCTACCTCGATCCGGCGGGGCACCCGTTCTGTCTCTGGGTCAGGACGGCTGACCGGCGCCCCGATGATCTGGCGGCAGAGGCGACGGGCGTGTGAAAGCGGATTAATGCGGGCGACATTCCACGGACCGTGACCGCGTAACAACGCCGGGTCAGACTCCCGGGATATGAGCGAACCGAGAAATGCCGCCGACGGGGGCGGGCACGCGTCTCCCGGCCCGCATCACGGGCTTCCGTACCACGGGCTTGCGAACCACGGGCATCCGAACCACGGGCTCCCGCAGCACCGGCACCACGGCGTCCGGTCCTGGCGACGGGAGGTCGGGGAGCTGGCCGCGCTCTTCATCGCCGTCGGCCTCGCCCACCTGCTCACCACCCTGCTCGGCCACCGGGACCCCGGTCCGGTGGTCCTCGTCGGCCTCGGCCTGGCACTGATCCTCGGCTCGGCCGTGCACCGGCGGCTGTCGGCCTCGGGAGGCCTACGGGCACGCGCCCGCGTCAGGGCCGCGCAGTCCACGAGCCTGTGGCGGGTTCGGGCCAGGGTCGCCGAGCGCCCCGGCCGCCTCGCCGAGCTCGCCGGGGCGCTCGCCCGGCTGCGCTGCAACATCCTCGCCCTGCAGATCGCGCCCGCCGGGAGCGCGTCGATGATGCCGGGAGGCTGCGACGCCCTGGACGAGTTCATCGTCGAGGCCCCGGCCTCGCTGACGCCCCTCGACCTGTGGCGCGCGGTCGACCGGGCCGGCGGCGCGGAGGCCGTCATCGTCCCCGCCCAGGTCAGGGACCTCATCGACCCCGGCATCCAGGCGCTGCTGCTAGGCCGGCGCGTACGCGACGACCCGGGCGAGCTGGTCGCGGCCATGACCGAGCTGCTGCGTACGGCGGACATCCGCAGGTGCGGCCCCGGCGAGCCGGCTCCCGAGGAAGGACCGACCGTGATGGCCGTTCCCCTGCCCGCCGGCGGCGTGCTGGTGGCGCGGCGGCCGGACCTGCCGTTCACGCCGACCGAGACGGCACGGGCCGCCGCGCTGGCCGCGGCGGCCCGGCACCGTCAGTGGGCGGACGAGTGAGGTGATCCTCAGCCCGCCGCGTCGAGCCGGGTGAGCTCCTCGGCCGACAGCTCCAGGTCCGCCGCCTTAACCGAGTCGGTGATGGTCTCCGGCCGCGACGAGCCGGGGATCGGGATCACGACCGGTGCCTTGGCCAGCATCCAGGCCAGGCACACCTGCTGCGGGCTCACGTTGCGGGCCTGCGCCACCTCCGCGAACGGCGCGAAGCGCGAGCCCAGCTCGCCCGCCCTGGAGATGCCGCCGAGCGGGCTCCAGGGCAGGAACGCGATGTCCAGCTCGGCGCACAGCTCCAGCTCCGGCTCGCTGGAGCGGAAGGCCGGGGAGAACTGGTTCTGCACGCTGACCAGACGGCCGCCGAGGATGTCGTTGGCCTGGCGGATCTGCTCCGGGTCGGCGTTCGAGATGCCGGCGTAGCGGATCTTGCCCGCGTCCAGCAGGTCGCGGATCGCCCCGACCGAGTCCGCGTACGGCACCTTCGGGTCGGGCCGGTGGAACTGGTAGAGGCCGATGGCGTCGACGCCCAGCCGCTTGAGTGAGGCGTCGCACGCCTGCTTGAGATAGTCGGGTGAGCCGTTGAGCGTCCAGGAGCCGTCACCCGGCCGCAGGTGTCCGCCCTTGGTGGCGACCAGCACGTCCGAGGTGTCGCCGCCGTAGCTCGCCAGAGCCTTGGCGATCAGCGCCTCGTTGTGGCCCACCTCGTCCGCGTGCAGGTGGTAGGCGTCGGCCGTGTCGATGAGCGTCACCCCGGCGTCCAGGGCCGCGTGGATGGTCGCGATGGAGCGCTGCTCGTCGGGCCGCCCCTCGATGGACATCGGCATGCCCCCGAGACCGATCGCGCCGACCTGCACGTCGCCGATGCGGCGAGTCCGCATAGGAAGATCCCCCCTTGAAAGACACAGATCAGAGTTCTGTGTCCTATCCTGCGAATTCGGCATTAAGCCGTCCAACAGAAGATTTCGATCGCATTGAGCAGCATAGGTGATGAACGGTGGAGTTACGGCAGCTCAGGTACTTCGTGGCGGTCGCCGAAGAGAGCCACTTCACTCGGGCGGCCGATCGTCTGCACATCGCGCAGTCGGGCCTGTCGGCGTCCATCCGTGCGCTCGAACGGGAGCTGGGCGCCGACCTGTTCCGGCGCAACACCCGGCAGGTGCGGCTCACACCCGAGGGCCGGGCGCTGCTGGTGGAGGCCCGCAGGGCGCTCGCGGCGAGCGACGCGGCCCGTGACGCCGTGGCCGCCGTCCAGGGCCTGCTGCGCGGATCGCTGTCCATCGGCTCGCTGCAGTGCCTGCACGCGGTGGACCTGCCGACCGTGCTCGCCGGGTTCGTGGCGGCCCACCCCGGCCTCGACATCCGGCTGCGCCACGGCGGCTCGGGCGAGCTGGTCGAGCAGGTGCGCGAGGGGCGCCTCGACCTCGCCCTGGTGCTTCGCCCGGCGCGCGAGCCCGACGACCTCGTGGTGGCCCCCCTCGCGTCCGAGCCGCTCGTGCTGGCCTGCGCGCCTGGGCACCCGCTGGCGGCATGCGGGAAGGTGGGGCTGGAGGCGCTGCGAGGCGAGCGGTTCGTGGACTTCCCGCCGGACTGGGGCACCCGGACGCGGGCCGACGAGGCGCTCGCCTCCGCCGGCGTCGACCGGCACGTGGCCCTGGAGGTCACCGACGTCCACTCTCTGCTCGCCCTCGTGGGGAACGGCCTCGGCGTCGCCCTGGTCCCGCGGTCGTTCTCGGCGAAGACCGCTCGCGTGCGCTTCCTGGAGCTGGCGGATCCGGCTCCCATGTGGGAGACCGTGGCGGTGAGCGGGGCGGTGAGCGGGGCGCCCGGCGGCGGCGCGGCCGCGGCGTTGCTGAACGAGATCTACCGCGTCGCTCGATAGCTTTCTGGTCAAAAATCGCCCATTTTGGTATATAACACCCATAAGGCTTCAGGGGTTCGGCCCCAGGGCCGTCCGAACAGTCGACGACCACGAAGGCGACTCCTATGAGCGTGCACGTCCACGTCCGCCTCACCGACGGTTACGCCGTCACCGAGGACGGACAGCTGCTGGAGCGGAGCAGTTGCCACTGCGGCGCCGCGTGGGAGACGACCTACCAGGTGGACGAGGGCGAGCCCGAAAGCATCTGAGCCGCCGGGCGCCGCGGGCCGCGGCCTTCGCCGGGAGACACACAACCGTCACCCTTTGAGGCCTCTGGTGGTTCACCCGGCGTTGGCGATACTGGGGCGATTTGTTCACGAAGCATCACCAGCCCGTGTCCCGGCGGCAGGTTGGAGACGGCTTGACCACCAAAGTGGCCGTGATATCGCCAGGCGACGAGGACGCCCCCGCACCATGGATGTCCCACAGGCGGATCGCCCTGTTGCTGAGCTGCATCTTCTCCGAGATCGGAGCCGAAGCCACCTGTTTCGCGGAAGGGGCCGCGGCACGCACGCGATTTCCGCTGTCCGGCTTCCGATCGGCGGTGCGCATTCCGCCGGGCACGGTTCCCCTCCCCTCGGCCGCCGAGGCGATCGTGCGGACCCCGGGCATCGGCATGTGGACCACGGTGGTCGCCCGGAGACCCGCGCCGTGCGGGGTGAGCTTCGGCGAAGCGGCGTTGGAGGCGCTGAACGGCTGCCGGCATCTGCCGTACGACCTCATCGCCACGCGTCCCGGGACGCTCGCCCGGCACCTCGTGGCCGGCCACGACGTTCCCGCGGCGAGGATGCGGCGTGGCCTGGCCGTTCTCCAGGACCCCTGGCAGCGCTCCCGCGCGTTGCTGGGAGGCAAGGACGTGACGCTGCGAAGACTTGCGTCTCTCCTGGACGGCAGCAGGATCGATCCGGGGCTCAGCATCGACTGGGAAACCTGGAGCTTCGACCCGGACGGCACGAGGAAGCGGCTGGCGAACTTCTCCGGCAGGGACGCGGTCATCGTCCGCAGTTGCGGTGACGGCGAGGACGGCTGGGAGCAGTCCCACGCCGGTGAGTACGCGAGCGTCGTCGTGGAGCCCGGGGCCGACGCCACCGGCGCGATCGACCGGGTCTTCCACAGCTATCCGGCCCTGCGGGGGCGCAGCCGGGTCTTCGTGCAGCGATGGCTCGATCCCGTGGACGCGGCGTGCGTCATCACCACGAGAACGTTGGGGGGAGCGCCCTACTACACGGTGGTCGTCGACGAGGTCAGCGGCCGGTCGGACCGGATCACCAGCGGAGCCGGTGACCTCGCCGGCATCCGCTACGTACACAGAAGCCACGGGCAGGACGGTGGAGGGGCCGGGATCCCCGAGACGGACCGGCGCCTGATCGCCGCGACCGCCGAGGTGGAGCAGGTGACCGGGTCGGACAGCCTGGACCTCGAACTGGCCGTGGCCGGCGGAGCCGTTCACCTGCTGCAGGTGCGTCCGCTCGTCTCCGCCATGATGCGTGAGGCCGAAGAGGGAGACTCGTACGCCCTGGTCGAGCGTGCGATGCACCGGCTGCGGAAGCTGGGCGACGGGCTGCTGCTGTCCACCATGGCGGACTGGAACCCGGCCGAGATGATCGGCCGGCGCCCGTCCCCTCTGGCCATGTCGTTGTACCGGACGCTCATCACCGACAGGACCTGGGCGCGTCAGCGCGCGGAATGCGGTTACACCGATCTCCGGGGCACGCCCCTGATGCGGATCGTCGCCGGTTCGCCGTACATCGACGTCCGCGCCTGCCTCGCGTCCTTCCTGCCCTCGGCCCTGCCGCGCGAGGATGCGCAGGCCATCGTGCGGGCTCAGGGCGAGCGCCTGCGCGGCGAACCCGGCCTGCACGACAAGGTCGAGTTCGCCGTCGCGACCACCTGCTGGACGCCCGATGCGGGAGAGCGGCTGGCGCGGCTCGGCCGCGAGGGGGTGCCGGGCGGGGCGCTCCGGCGCCTGCACGGCGGTCTGATCACGGTCACCAGGAGCATCCTCGACGGCTTCAGCGGTCACGCCGCCGCGCTGGCGGCCTGCCGGTCGCCGGCACTTGTGGACGCGCACCCGGACCGCCTGACCGACACCCTGGCCGTGGCCAGACGGATCGCCCTCATCTTCGCCCATCTCGCACGGGCCGCGTTCGTCGCGGTCGACCTGCTGCGCTCCCTTGAGGAACTGGGGCTGGCCGGGGACCGCACCGAATGGATGCGGAGCATCCACTCCGTGGCAAGCGGCCTCCGGCGAGATGCCGCAGCGGTCGACGACGGCACCCTGACGTGGGCCTCCTTCGTGGAGCGCCATCAATGGACGCGCCCCGGAACCTACGACCCCACGGTGCCGCCCTACGGGCAGCAGGCGGAGAAGTATCTCAGGCCCCTCCTGCGTCAGCCTCTCCTCACCTATGGACCACCGGAGCCGAGCGTCCCTCTCGTCGCCGATCCCGCGGCCGTCGGCAAGGCGCTCGCGCCCCTCGGGCTGGACGCCACTCGCGCCGAGGCGTTCTTCCGCGAAGCGATCCGCGCCCGAGAGGCGGGGAAGACGATGTACGCGGCCTGGGTCAGCGCGGCGCTCGAGTCGGCGGCCGCCCGTGCGGCCCGGGCGCACCTCAGCCGATCCGATCTGACCTACCTCCGGCTGTCCGAGATCGGCGAAGACAACCCGGCCTGCGCCTCGCTGGTCGTCCGCCGGCGCGAGGAGCTACGACGGCAGGCGGCGCTGCTGGAACTGCCGGATGTCATCACTCAGCCCGAGGACCTCCTGTCCTTCAGCCGAGCCCCCGGCAGGCCCAGCTTCGTCGGTACGCGGAGCGCCACCGGTCCGGTCCACCTCGACCCGACGGCCGACCACCCACCGCCGCCCGGCGCCGTCGTGCTGGTCGAAGCGGCGGATCCCGGCTACGACTGGGTGCTCTCTCGTGGCATCGCCGCGCTGGTGACGGCTTACGGAGGGGTGAACTCCCACATGGCGATCCGATGCGCCGAACTCGGCGTCTGCGCCGCGATCGGCGTCGGGTTGCAGCAGTTCGAGTCGTGCAAGTCGGCGAAATGGATGTGCGTCGACGCCCGGGCACGTCGGCTGATCATTCCGTCCTGATGCCGCTCAATCCGAAGGGCCATCGATGATCCTGACGTTGCCTCCCTCCGCAGGGCCCGCGGACTATCTCGCGGCATGCACGTCGTTGGGTTCGCCCCCCGGCGGGCGTCTGCTCCTGGTTGGGGAAGATCCGGCGATCCGTCGGGCGCTGCGGGAACACGGCTTCGCCCTCGGTGCCGCGGCGGCGGACGTCATCGTCGGGCTGCCGGGATGCGATCGGGCGGACATACGGCGAGCGCTCACGGCCAATCCCCGGTCCGATGTGGTGCACGAAGCCGTCCGTGAGCCGTTCGTGGGCGTGGTCGCGCTGCACAAAAGCGGGACCAATCTCGTGGCCGCGCTCATGCGGGCGCTGGGCTACACCGTCTCGGGCGAGGGAACCGGGCCTTCTCCGTACCCCGGCGGACTCTGGGAGAAGAACGAAGCGGACTACCTTCCCACTCTGGGACCCGGCTCGGCCTACCTGGTGCACTCCCTGCCGATGCCCACGGTCGGAGGACCGCTGCAGTATCCACGCCCGCTCTTCTCGCTGTGGTGCGAGAACGACTTCCCTGTGATCTACCACTACCGGGATCCGAGGGCGGTGATCTTGTCCCTCATCCGCTACCTGCTGAAGCAGAACGTCTCCGGCGGCTTCACCGGGCTGCCGTTCCACACCATGTACGCTCGCGTGCTGCGGAGCCTCCCCACGGGCGAGAGGCGGCTGACGCACGCGATCGACAACCTCGACTCCTATTTGACCTGGTCGTTCCGGGACAACGCCTGGCTGCTCGATCACCCCGACGTGCTGACGACCTCCTACGAGACGCTGGTGGGCGCGCGGGGCGGCGGCGGCGACCACGAGCGCGATCTCGCCGTGGCGCAACTGATGGTCACTCTGGGCATCTCGGGTGACCCGGCCGACATGGCCCAGCGGGCCTACGACCCTCTCGCGAGGACGTTCTCACAAGGCAGGGCGTACGGCTGGGTCGACGAGTTCTCCGAGGAGCATCTCCTCCGCTTCCAGCGCAGGCACTCCGACATCCTCGAACGCTACGGCTATCCGGAACGAGGGCGATAGATGCCGCACGCTGTCACGATCGCGCTCCTGGGGCACCTGCCGTCCAGGGACAACCGCAGCGGGCTGCGCTCCCGTGACCAGGACGTCGCCGGGGAATCGGCCCGCGAGTTCACCGCCCGGCTGGCCACGGCGAGGCCGCTTCTCGGGGCGATCGGTCCGGTCTTCCGAGCCGTCTACGCGCCGCAGACGCTACGGCACCTGTCCAGCGCCCGCCTGGTCGCCGAGCTCCTGGGCATCGCGGCTCCCGTTCCGGACGCCAGGCTCAACAACGTCGACTACGGCACGTTCAAGGGCAGACCATTGGCGGAGACTCCGAAGAAGGCGGCCTTCGCGGAAACGCCCTACCCCGGCGGGACGAGCTGGGCCCAGGTCGCCGAGCGGTGGCACGACTTCTTCCTGGAGCGGATGCGGCGGCACGACGGCGGGACCGTGCTGCTGGCAGGGCAGTCGGGGGCCGCACCGGTGATGCTGGCCCACATCTGCGATGGCGTCCCACTGGCCGAGGCCCTGGCCGACGACCGGCTCGACGTCCCCTTCCTCGACGCCGAGCCTGCCTCGTTCTTCAGGTCCGTGTGGACCTACCGATGGCGATGACCTCCAGTAAGGCGTCGTGCGTCTCCCGGTCGGCCGCCACGACGAGCCCGCCCGCGCCGGTGTGCGGCGGCTCGCCGTAGATGCCGGTCACCACGCAACCGGCGGCCTGGCACAGCGCGATCCCGCTCGCGAAGTGCACGCTGTCGCGCAGGTGGCCGTCGGTGACGTACGCGGCGCGCCGGCCCGCGGCGACCCACGCCACCGCCAGGGTCGTGGAGACGACCCGCGGGCGGAAGCGCTCGGCGAAGCCCGGGTCGCCGAGGAGCCCGGCGGCCCGGAAGGCCGGCGCGTTCGGGAACGGCGGATCGAGGTTGACGTCCACCAGTCGTGATCCGGCCGACGGCGTGAGCAACTCGTCCCGAGCGTCGCGGCGGACGTAGGCGTGAGCGCCGTCCGTCCAGAACGCCTCGCCGGCGAAGGGGTCGGCGCAGGCCGCCGCCGTGACGGTGCGCGGGTGCGGCACCCTTGGCGTGCCGCGGCGCCCAGGACTGTCGCAGCGCGGGCCGTCGCAGCGCGGGCCGTCGCGGACCTGGCCGTCGCACAGCGGGCCGGGGGCGGCCCTCTCCCCAGGGTGATCGGTTCTCACTAGGCTGATCCAGAAGATTCCTCTGTTCAGGTGTTGGAGCCGCTCATGTCCCCCGCCTCGCCGGATGTCGCCCTCGCCCGCCGCCAGTCGCTCGCGGACCTGCTCCGGCGCTCCGCCCGGCGGCACCCCGGCCGTCTGGCCGTCGCGGACGCGGCCCACTCCCCGGCCGCTCGATCCCGTACGTACGCGGAGCTCGACGAGGACGTGACGCGGGTGGCGGGCGCGCTGATCGCCCGGGGCGTGCGTCCCGGGGACCGCGTGGCGGTGCTGTCGCGCAACAGCGTGGACTACGTGCGGACGATCTTCGGCGTGGCCCGCGCCGGGGCCGTCCTCGTGCCGGTCAACTTCATGCTCGGCGCCGACGAGATCGCCTATGTCCTGTCCCACTCCGGCGCGGTCGCGCTGATCGCGCAGGACGCCCTGCTGCCGGTGGCGCGGGAGGCGGCCAAGCGGGCCGGCGGACTGCGGCTGCGCATGGTGTACGGCCCGGCGCCCGAGGAGGGCTGGGAGCCGTTCGACTCGTTGCTTCAGGTGGACGTGGCCGAGCCGGTCGAGCCGGTCGAGCCGATCGGTCCCGACGATCCCGCGCAGATCCTCTACACCTCGGGCACGGAGTCGCGCCCGAAGGGCGCCGTGCTGTCGCACGCCGCGCTGATCGCGCAGTACGCGAGCTGCGTCATCGACGGCGGCATGACCCGCGACGACGTCGAACTGCACGCGATGCCGCTGTTCCACTGCGCCCAGCAGCACTGCTTCCTGGTGCCGGACATCCAGCTCGGCGCCTCCAGCCACATCCTCCCCGGGGCCGACCCGGCCGCCGTACTGGAGGCCGTCGAGCGCCACGGCGTGACCAAGTTCTTCGCGCCGCCCACGGTGTGGATCTCGCTGCTGCGTCACCCCGACTTCGACCGGCGCGACCTGTCCTCGCTGCGCAAGGGCTACTACGGCGCGGCGATCATGCCGGTCGAGGTGCTGCGCGAGATCGGCGAGCGGCTGCCGGACGTGCGCCTGTGGAACTTCTACGGCCAGACCGAGATGGCGCCGGTCGCGGTGATGCTCCAGCCGGAGGACCAGATCCGCAAGGCGGGCTCGGCCGGCCAGGCCGCGCTGAACGTCGAGACCCGGGTCGTGGACGCCGACGGGAACGACGTTCCTCCCGGGGAGATCGGGGAGATCGTGCACCGCAGCCCGCACGCGATCCTCGGCTACCTGGACGACCCCGAGAAGACCGCCGAGGCGTTCCGCGGCGGCTGGTTCCACTCGGGCGACCTCGGGGTGATGGACGAGGAGGGCTATCTCACGGTCGTCGACCGGATCAAGGACATGATCAAGACCGGCGGGGAGAACGTCGCGAGCCGCGAGGTCGAGGAGGTCGTCTACGAGCACCCGGCGGTCGCGGAGGTGGCCGTCGTCGGGGTCCGCCATCCGAGCTGGATCGAGGCCGTCGTCGCGATCATCGTGACCAAGCCGGGCACGGCCGTCACCGAGGAGGAGCTGCGAGCCCACGTACGGACGCGGCTCGCCGCGTTCAAGGTGCCCAAGGCCGTGGCGTTCGTGGACGCGCTGCCGAAGAACCCGAGCGGCAAGATCCTCAAGCGCGAGCTCAGGGACCGCCACGCCGCCCTCGCCGACCGCATCCCCGGCGTGCGGGTTCCGGGAAACCAGGAGGGGTAGCCGTGGAGGCGGGGTGCGGCTTCGGGGACGTCAGGAGGGGTAGCCGTGGCGGCCGTGGAGGCGGACGAAGCGGGCCAGCATGAGGACCTGGCGCGGTTCGAGGCCGATGACGGTGCGCTCGAACAGCACGACCTCCTCCCGGCCCCCCGTGCCGATGGGCTGCACCAGGCGCCCGCCGAGCCGCAACTGCTCGACCAGCGGCGCGGGGACCGTGGGAAAGGCGGCCGAGACGATGACGGCGTCATAAGGGGCGTGCTCGGGCACCCCCTGGCCGCCGTCGCCGACGAGCACCTCGGCGTTGCGGACGCCCTGCCGGGCGAGGTTGCGGCGCGCCGCGCGCACGAGGTCGGGCCACAACTCGACGCTGACCACGTCGGCGGCCACGCGGGCGAGCAGCGCGGTCTGGTATCCGAGACCGCTGCCGACCTCCAGCACGTGCTCCCGCCCGGTGAGCCCCAGTCCCTCGATCATCGTGGCCGACAGCGACGGCTGGGTGGTCACCTGCCCGTGGGCGATGGGGATCGGCACGTCCTCGTAGGCGTGGGCGATGTGCTCGGTGGGGACGAAACCGGCTCTCGGAGTGGAGCGCACGGCCTGGAGCAGGCGCTCGTCACGCACGCCCACCGCCCGGACGGCCTGGACGAGGTCTTCGGGACAGGCGGCTGCGGTCACGTCCACCACGCTCACGTTCAGACGGCGAGCGGCGCCGTCCCCACCCGCGGCGCGCTCCCCCTCGGTGATGCCCTCTCAGCCGCGCCGGAACCTGAGCCCGCGCCAGAACCTCAGCCGCGCCAGAACCTCAGTCACACCGGAACCTGAGCCCGCGCCGGACCCTTAGCCTGCGTCGGACCCTCAGCCCGCGTCGGCGAAGGTCACCTCCGCCGTGCCGGCGGTCCCCGCGCGGCGGCCGGGGGCGCTCTGCCACTGCCAGTAGAGGTTCGTGTGTGCGATCACCTGCTCCGGGGGCGGTGCGCCGTAGGCGCTGAGGTCCTCGGTGGTGTGCGCGTCGGAGACCAGCGTCACGTCGTAGCCCCGGACGAAGGCCCCATGGAGGGTCGAGCGGATGCACGCGTCGGTCTGGGCGCCCGTGACGACGAGACGGCCCACCCCGCGCTCGGCGAGCAGCGCCTCCAGATCGGTGTCCTCGAACGAGTCTCCGTACCTCTTGTGGACGAGGGGCTCCGCGTCGCGGCGGACCAGCTCGGGCACGTACCGCCAGTTGTCGCTGCCCCGCTGGAGATCGTGGTCGTCGGAGTGCTGCACCCAGATCACCGGCACGTCCTCCGCGCGTGCCCTGCCGATCAGGCTGCCGATGTTCGCGATCACGGTGTCGCGGTTGGGGGTGCCCGCCACCACCCCGTTCTGGACGTCGATGACCAGCAGCGCGGTGTTCGGGCGATCGGCAAAGGTCGTCATGGGATTCCCGTTCTCGTCGCGGATCCTGTTCCGCCTCACCCTAAAACCGGCCACCGACAACTTCAGGCCACCCTGCGAAGCACCCCAAATTGGAGTGCTACATACCGATTTGCTAGCGTCAGGGTATGCGGTTGACGAAGTTCACGGACCTGGCCCTGCGCGTCACCATGCGCCTGGCGGTCCTGGAACCGGGGGCGTCACTCACCACCCGCCAGGTGGCCGACGCGATGGCGATCCCCTACAACCACACCGCCAAGGCCATCGCCCGCCTGCAGCACCTCGGCGTCGTGGAGGCGCGCCGGGGACGCGGCGGAGGCCTGGAGCTGACCGACTTCGGCCGCACAGCCTCGATCGGCTGGCTGGTCCGCGAGCTGGAAGGAGAGGAGGAGGTCGTGACCTGCGAGGGAGAGATTCCCTGTCCGCTGCGGGCCGTCTGCAGCCTGCGCGGCGCGCTGCGCGTGGCACAGCAGGCCTTCTACGCCTCCCTCGACCCGATCACCGTGGATCAGCTCACCTCCTCGTCGTCGAGGCCGGTGCTGCTCAGCCTCTCCTGACCTGCATCACTGGGAGCACCCAGCAGGTTCATGGCGTTAAATATGCATTTCACATACTAATTTGGAGGATGTCATGCTCTCCCCGGACTCGGCCGCGACCGTCCGCGCCACCCTGCCCGTGATCGCGGGCGCGATCCAGGACATCACCGCCCGCTTCTACGACACGATGTTCGCCGACAACCCGGAGCTGCTGCGCGACCTGTTCAACCGCGGCAACCAGGCCAACGGTGAGCAGCGCGTCGCGCTGGCGGGCTCGATCGCCGCGTTCGCGACCGTGCTTGTGGAGCGCCCAGGGGTGCTTCCCGGCACGATGCTGTCCAGGATCGCCAACAAGCACGCCTCTCTCGGCGTCACCGAGGAGCAGTACGCCGTGGTGCACAAGTACCTGTTCGGCGCGATCGTCGAGGTGCTGGGCGACGCCGTGACGCCCGAGGTCGCCGAGGCGTGGGACGAGGTCTACTGGCTCATGGCCGAGACGCTGATCGGCCTGGAGCGCGGCCTCTACCGCGAGGCGGGCCGGGGCTGGACACGGGCCACCGTGGTCGAGCGTCGCGAGGAGACGGCGGACACGGTCTCCTTCCTCCTGCGCCCGGACCTGCCGATGCCCTTCCTGCCGGGACAGTACGTCAGCGTGCGGGTGCCGCTGCCCGACGGGGCGCGGCAGATCCGGCAGTACAGCCTGTCGAACTCCCCGGAACGCGGCGACTGGCGGATCACGGTCAAGCGGGTGCGCGGCGAAGGCGCCCCCGAGGGCGAGGTCTCCACCTGGCTGTACGAACACGTCCGGGCCGGTGACGTGCTCTCGGTCTCCGCCCCCTTCGGCGACCTGACCCTGCCCAAGGGCGACGGCCCGCTGCTGCTCGCCTCGGCGGGCATCGGGGTCACCCCCATCCTGTCGATGCTCGACCACCTCCTGGCGACCGGGTCGCAGCGGCGGGTGGTGGTCGTGCACGCCGACCGATCCCCCGGCGCCCACGTCCACCGCGAGGAGCTCGCGGAGCTGGTCGCGGCCCTGCCCGGCGCCACCCTGCACCGGTGGTACGAGGACCTGCCGCAGGCGCAGGCGGGTGACGCGGCGAACGGCGCCGGCCATGCCACCGCCGTGGGCCGGGCCGACATGTCGGCGATCGATCTGCCCGGGGACGTCGTGGCCTGCCTGTGCGGCCCGCTGCCGTTCATGCGGGCCGTGCGCGCACAGCTGGTCGAGCTGGGCGTGCCCGACTCCGGCATCCACTACGAGGTGTTCGGCCCCGACCTGTGGCTCGCGGCCGCCTGATCCGGCGACCGGCCCGCCGCTCGCCCGCGGCGGGCCGGCCCGCCGACGGCCCCGTCAGCGTGCAGAACCCGTCGGCACAAGAACCCGACCGGTACAAGAACCCGTCGGTTGTGAAGCTCCGGTCGGTGTGAAGAGCTGTCAGCGCAGCAGGCCGACGCCGGCGTAGCCGTCTACACCGGGAATCCTCGGCAGCTTCGGCTCGTCGGGCTCGGGCCGCCACTCCTCGGTCACGACCAGACCCGGCTCCACCAGGTCGAATCCGTCGAAGAACCGCAGCAGTTCGGCGTGGGTGCGCGGGGTGACCGCCCCGGCGGAGGTGTTCTTGTACAGCTCGCGTCCCTCGCGGATCTTGTCCTCGTCGAGGTCGCCGTACGACAGGTGGCTGATCGCCATCGCGCTGCCCGGGGCGAGCCGGTCGCGAAGCGTGGCGACGACGCGCCCGGCGTGCTCGGTGCCGGGGACGAAGTGCAGCACGGCCACCATGAGCAGGCCCACCGGCTTGCCGAAGTCGATGTGCTCGTTGATCCGCGGGTCGCCGAGGATGGCCTCGGGCTCGCGCAGGTCGCCGTCCACGACGATCGTCCGATCGTTGTCGGCCAGCAGGGCCCGCCCGTGGGCGAGCACGATCGGGTCGTTGTCGACGTAGACCACCCGCGCGTCGGGGGCTTCGCCGAGCGCGACCTGGTGGACGTTCTCCTGGGTCGGAAGTCCGGCGCCGATGTCGAGGAACTGGCGGATGCCCTCCCGGGCCATGAGCGTCACGGCCCGGCGGATGAAGCGCCTGTTGGTCCGCACGCCTTCACGCGCGTTCGGGGTCAGCTCGATCAGCTTCTCGGCCGCCGCCCGGTCGACGGCGAAGTTGTCCTTGCCGCCGAGGAGGTAGTCGTAGATCCGGGCGACGCTGGGGACCGTCACGTCGATTCCCGGCGGCCCCTGCTCCATGTTCATCCGTCCTGCCCCTGATGCGCTCGTACGTTGATCAAAACGTAGCTGATTAATCAGGATTCGGCGCACCAAAAGGGGAATTGACCGGCACGCACCCTCGGTGCGTGCCGGTCAACCCGGAGCCCTGTGGGCTCCTCAGTCCCCCGCCGGTCGGTTCCCGCGGGTCAGTCCCCCGCCGGGCGCTCACCCCCCGGGGTGCCCGCGACCAGGATGTCGACCGGGCTCGTCGTGGCAGGACCGGCGACGACCGGGTCGGCGATGAAGTCGCGCATCCAGTGGAAGCTGGCCTTCGGCGTACGCGCCTGGGTCTCGTAGTCCACGTGCACCAGGCCGAACCTGGCGGAGTAGCCCCGCGCCCACTCGAAGTTGTCCATCAGCGACCAGCAGAAGTATCCCCGCACGTCCGCACCCGCCGTCATCGCGTCGCGGGTCGCCGCCAGGTGGTCGCGCAGGTAGTCGATCCGCCCGCTGTCCTCGATCACCCCGTCGTCGCCGTACCCGTTCTCGGTGATGTAGACCGGCGGCAGGTCCGGATAGCGGGAGGTCAGCCCGACGAGCGTCTCGTACAGCCCCTCGGGCTCCACCACCCAGCCGAGCCCGCTGGTGCGCGCCTCCTCCGGCGCGACGGTGCGCACGCCCAGGTCGAAGGCCGAACGCCGGGCGGGGTCGGCCTCCTCGTACGGCGCGGCCTCCACGTGCAGGCGGTAGTAGTAGTTCACCCCGAGGAAGTCCACCGGCGCGCCGATGACGTCCAGATCGCCGTCCTGCCGGAAGGAGAAGTCGGTGATCCGGCCGAACGTCTCGGCCATGTCGGCGGCGTAGGCCCCGCCGAAGAGGGGTTCGGTGAATTGCCGGTTGACCAGCAGGTCCATCCGCCGTGCGGCCTGGACGTCCTGCGACGAGGAGGTCACCGGCACGGTCGGCGACATGTTGAGCGTCACCCCGATCTGCTGGCCGGGTTTGGCCATCTCCCGCAGGCGCGCGACGGCCAGGCCGTGGCCGAGCAGCAGGTGATGGGCCGCGGCCAGCGCGCCGTGCCCCTCCTTGGCGCCCGGCGCGTGCCGGCCCTCGCCGTAGCCGACGATGGACGAGCAGTAGGGCTCGTTGAGAGTGATCCAGTTCGAGACCGAGTCGCCGAGGGCGTCGTACATCACCTCGGCGTAGTCGGCGAAGCGCTCGGCGGTGTCACGGACCCGCCAGCCCCCGCGATCCTCCAGCGCCTGCGGCAGGTCCCAGTGGTAGAGGGTCACGTACGGCTCGATGCCGCCCTCGCGCAGGGCGTCCACGAGCCGCCGGTAGAAGTCGAGCCCGCGCCGGTTCACCGGTCCGCGGCCGTCGGGCAGCACCCGCGGCCAGGCCACAGAGAATCGGTAGGCCCCCGCCCCCAGATCTTTCATTAGATCGACATCCTCTTGCCAGCGGTGATAGTGGTCGCAGGCGAATTCACCCGACTCGCCCCGTGCCACCGCGCCGGGCACCCGGCAGAAGGTGTCCCATATCGAGGGTCCCCGGCCATCGGTGTCGACGGCCCCCTCGATCTGGTACGCCGCGGTGGCCGTGCCCCACACGAAGCCGGCGGGAAAAGTCCGCAGCATGGCGAGGCGTTCGTCGGTCGCCGTCATTCCCTGTTTGCTCCAGGTTCTGTGCCCGCTCCGGTGAACAGCCCGGACACGGCGAGCAGCCGTGCGGGCGATGGGACCGTTCCCCCGAAGGCCGCGGGACCCGCCGAGCCGTACGGCGGGCACACACGCGGGCAAACGGAGTTCCGCAGCGGACACCTGAACTCCCTAGCAGGAGAAAGGGGAAGCGGCTGCGAGACACGACAGCGGCCGAGCCGTGGCAACGAAAAAGCACCGGCCGATGCCCGCCATCACACATAGGAGGACGGTCGGTTGTCAAGTCACAAAAACATGACGAAGGGAAATTTCGCTTACTGGTTGACGGACTTCCCCACTGTTGCCTATTTTAGGGAAACCGGTTGCATGAAACCGGTTACAGCGAGATGCGATAGCGTTTGGTCCGTGGCAACGATCAGAGAGCTGGCGCGCCTGTGCGGTGTGTCTCCGGCGACCGTCTCCCGCGTTTTCAACAACCCCGAGGTGGTGAACGCGAAGACCAGGGAGCAGGTCCTGCGGACGGCCCGCCAAATCGGCTACCTGCCCAACGAGTCCGCCCGCACCCTGGCCACCAAGAAGTCCTTCATGGTCGGCCTGGTGTGGGACACCGATCACCGCCGTCCCGGCTGGCGGCACCCGTTCTTCCAGGAAATCCTCATCGGCCTGAAGACGGCGCTCAGCGGGCGCGGCTATCACCTCCTCATGCTCGCCACCAGCGGGGACACGAGCGGAGAAAGGACCGAGGACGCCTACGTACGCGCCGTGCGCAGGCACAACCTGGACGGCGTCGTGATGATAGACAGCGGCACGTGGGATCCCTCACTGCGGCGGCTGTCCGAATCAGGCATCCCCTGCGTCAGCCTCGACCGTCCCGTCGAGGGTTCCCGCGCCACGTACGTGACCTCCGACAACGCGGGCGGCGCCCGCCTGGCCGTACAGCACCTGCACGAGCGGGGACGGCGAGCCATCGCCACGATCACCGGCCCGGCGCACACGCGCCCGGGCGCCGAGCGCCTGCGGGGCTACCAGGACGAGATGTCGCGGCTGGGGCTGCCGCGCCGGCCCGACTTCGTGGTGGAGGGTGACTTCTACCTGTCGGGGGGCCACACCGCGATGCGCCGCCTGCTCGACGCGGACGATCGGCCCGACGCCGTGTTCGTCGCGGGCGACGAGATGGCCGTCGGCGCGCTGCGCGCGATCGGCGAGGCCGGTCTGAAGGTGCCCGAGGACATCGCCCTGGTCGGGTTCGACGACATCGAGGTGGCCGCGCTCGTGCCGCCGGGCCTGACGACCGTCGCCCAGGACAAGGCCGGGTTCGGCACCGCCGCCGCCGAGGCGGTGGTCGCCATGATCAACGGCGCGGAGGCCCCGCCGCCCCAGATCCTGCCGACGACACTCGTCGTACGCGGCTCCAGCACGCCCCCGCTCTGACCCGCTCCGCCCTCGGCCGGTCCCGCGCGTACGGCGGCGAGGCCGCGGTCCTGTTCGCCGGAACCCGCGCCGGCACGGCCCAGGTACCCCTCTCCGCACACCCGGGCCGGACATCCGTGTCGGCGCGGGCTGCGATTGGCACTGCCCGCGCGCTGGGCCGCACCGGACGCGGACGGACGCTCCCGCTTAAGGTGTCGCCCTCTCTGCGCGTTCTAGATTCTTGTGCTCCCGGAGGCGCTTATGGTGATGAGGCACCCATCACCCTTGACCCTCCGGGGGACTTCTGTGTCCGAGCAGTCCTGGCCTGTCCGCATCCGCGCCGAGTTCGCGCAGCGCGTGCTGGACCTGCGGCATCAGCATCCCGGGATCCTCGCCTCGCTGGACCAGCACATGACCGCCGTCAAGCACGTCATCGCGGAGCTGGGCGAGAGGGTCGGGCCGGCCTCCCTGCTCGCCTATCTGATCGGCTACTGGGACGGCGCCCGGGAAAAGGGCTGGCGGGCGCCGGCACCGGAGCAGCCCCTCGACTTCGCCACCCTCCGCATGACCGCGGTCTGCCTGATGCTCGACGCCAAGGCCGAGCCCGCCTGACTCCATATCGCTTCCGACACGGCGACGGGGCATCCCTCCCGGTGAGAGACGCCCCGCGCGACGGAAGGGGGTCACCGGCGCGGCGACGGCGGCTCCTCCGGGGGATTCGGCCGGGAGGAGATGGGCCGTGCCACCTCACCCGGCGCGTCCTGCGGCATCGGGGCGCCTGGGGTTCCGGGGGTGCCCGGAGGGACCGCGCCCGCGGGGGGAATAGGAGTCGTCGGCGCGCCCGGAGCGACCGGCGGCGTGCTCTCGGGGTACGCGGGCCCGCTCGCCCGCGCGTCCCCGGCGCCCTGCCCGCCCGGGACGTTCCCGCTGGCGTTCTGAGGCCGCGCGGTGCTCTTCGGGGACGCGGTGCTCTTCGGGGACGCGGTGGAGGCCGGCTGGGCGAAAGCCCCCACCCGCTGCCGCGGCTGCTCGGGCCGCGGCATGGCGGCGGTCTCCATCGCGTCGGCGCGGCCCCGGCTATAGGCCGCGGCCTGGGCGCGGATGGTGTCGGTCTCGGCCTCCGCCCGGTTCAGCCAGCGGTCCCAGCGCTGCTGCATCGGCCGTACCAGGCCGCCGCCCACGCCGACGATGAGGATGCCGGCCACGGTGGCGAGGATCGCGATCAGCACGGGCGTCGTGACGGTGGTCGCGACCTCGATCTGGTTGAGCGCGGCGATGACACCGAGGCCGATGATGAACACCGACGCGATCGTGGCCAGCGCCCGGCCGTACGACAGGGAGCCCAGAGCGGCGGTGACGATGTCCTTGACGGCCCTGGCGACGGCGGTGGCGACCACGATGATGACGATCGCCACGGCGGCCTTGGGCAGCCATGCCACCACTCCGGAGAGCAGCTCGCTGACGGGGTTGGGCCCGAAGACGGAGAAGGCGATCTGCAGCGTGATCAGCAGGACCGCGTAGTAGACGAGTTTCGCGAGCAGGCCGGACGCGTCGTACTTGCTGCGCGCCAGGGCCCGCCCCACGGCCCCGCGCTCGACCCACCGGTCGAACCCGACGCGTTCGAGTACGGCGTCCACAACCTTCTGCAGTGCCTTGGCGACCAGCCAGCCCACCACGAGGACGACGACGAATGCGAGGAACTTGGGGACGAACGTGGCGACCGACGACCAGGCGTCCGCCACTCCTCTTCCCCAGTCGACGGGAGCGGCCATGGGTCCTCCTGTTGAGAGCCTTCCACGACATACGAGGCCCACGGCTACCCGATGATCCGCGTCTCATACCCTGCCGTGTCCGGCCCGGCACGCAAGGCGACGCCCAGCCCCGCAGCAGTGCACGTCAGTCCCGCCGTACCGGGTTGAGGGCGTTCCACTCAGCCGTCCAGTACCAGGGCGTGGCTCTGCCCCTGGCTTACCGCGAAATGATGTGCGGCCTGAGCCGCTCGGCCGCCCGTCGCCTCACGCGCCGGCCTCGCTTCCGATCCGGCCTCGTTCCTTCCGATCAAGATAGAAGGTGATCGAGGACCCGGCCTGTAGCGGATATCTGTAGTGGGCGTGTGCGGCCAGCCCGCGGTGGAGGTCCGAATAGGTGCTGCCCACCGACGATTCGCCCCTCGGTCCGAGTCCGGCGACGTTCGCGGCCACGGATAATCGGTCGCAGGCCACGGACCCGTCCAAAGTGCAGTAGAACTCCGCGTCGGTGACGTTGGCGAAGAGCACCACTTTGACGATCACGTGGGCGTCCATGATGTACTTCCTGGTTGCGACCGCGATCTCCACCCGATTGCTGCTCGACCTACGAAGGTGGCGCGGGATCTGGTACACGTACTCGCAGATCCGCATTTCTCGCACCATCTTCGGGCGGACGCTGCAGCTCACCTCCTCACCGTCGACCGTGAGGCTCCCAGGGGCGAACATCGCACGATCGTCGGGCATCAGGTGTTCCTCTATCTGCCACCGCATCAGGTATCTGTCCGGGTCGGCGTACGGGTCGGCCGCTCGATCGTCCATGGAGGCGATGCAGACCATCGATACCTGGGCCGGCAGAGTGCGCCTGGTATAGGCGAGCCGGATCAGTTGCACCGCGTACTCGGGGTGAGGGTCGTCCGCAGCCGGGGCCGTCAGATGCGTGACGAACCGGTAGTGGCCGATCGCGCCCACGTCGAGAACGGAACGGATCGGCATGAAGACCTGCCGCAGCACGCGCTCCAGGATGACGTCCATCTGCTGCTCGGCCTCTCTGGAGGCGAGCGTGTTGAAGATGATCGCAGTAAGGGCTCCAGAGAACAGCGCGTTCGACACCAGGCCAAGCATCAGGGCGGGAGAGGGCTGTTGACCCGGGGACGGAAACAGGGTGATCAGCATTCCACTGAGACCCACCACACCGACGGCCGTGAGCACGCTGATGCCTCTGGCCAGACGGAGACGCCGTTCCTTATCCGAACTCATCGACCCTGCCTCCGAGCTCCCGCCATATCGTGAACACCATGTCCCCGATCTCGATAGCGGTCGTTGCGGTGTCCTTCTGTCCGTCCGTCAGGACCGACACGGCGAGATGAAGACCGCCGTCCCGGATCAGGGCCACGTCGTTCGCCACGCCGTTCAGGGAACCCGTTTTGTTCGCGATACGGAGGTCTTCGGGGAATCGAAGCGCCGTACGCGATTTGCGCAGCCCGTTCTCCATCGCGAGCAGCACCTGTTCGTCCTCCGGAGACCCGTGAAGATAAGAGAGCAACCGGACCTGGTCTGCGGCGGTGGTGATGTTCGCGCGCCCGATCGGACTCAGCTCGAAGTCCCTGAAGCCGACCTGCAGCCTGGAGGCGTGACACCCCAGTGAGCTGAGGAGATCGTTCACCGCCGGGGGGCCGACCGTTTCCAGAAGGTACTGGGCCGTGAGATTGTCGCTAGTGGCGAGAGTGATGCCGCAGAGCTCCTGAACCGTGAATTCGTGATCCCAGCGGAAGACGTTGAGCAGCGTGGGAAAAACGGTCTTGCCCAACTCCTCTCTTCGCACGCGGTCGCAACCGCCGATGATCCCTTTTCTGATCCGGCGCAGCACCTCGATCACGATCGGGACCTTCAAAGTGCTAGCCGCGGGGCGTGGCACCTCCGCATCCACCGAGACGTCCAACTCGGGTCCCCGAAGCGTCCGCAACGCGACACTGCGGCCGGCTTCCCGGCCCACGAAATCCGACACCACCGCCCTTATGTGAGCAATATTGCGCACAGCGCTGCCTCCAAAAGCGAACTGTCTTCTTACCGACCGGAAATGCCCGTTCCTCGATAGTGAATGAACCGGCGGCAGGGTTCAATACGACAAGGCGTTCGGCGATTCCCGCATGTCGGACGGCACACCGTGCGACAGAGAGGGGCGGTCTCCCGATGAACCTGGTCACCGAAGCGTTTGGTCCGTGGCAACGATCAGAGAGCTGGCGACGGCCCGCCAAATCGGCTACCTGCCCAACGAGTCCGCCCGCACCCTGGCCACCAAGAAGTCCTTCATGGTCGGCCTGGTGTGGGACACCGATCACCGCCGTCCCGGCTGGCGGCACCCGTTCTTCCAGGAAATCCTCATCGGCCTGAAGACGGCGCTCAGCGGGCGCGGCTATCACCTCCTCATGCTCGCCACCAGCGGGGACACGAGCGGAGAAAGGACCGAGGACGCTTACGTACGCGCCGTGCGCAGGCACAACCTGGACGGCGTCATCATGATCGATCTCACCGGCGGCGGCGAAGCCGGGCGTCCTGCAGCGCGGGCGGCGTGGTGGCGTAGTTGTCCTCGGGGTTGAGGTCCGTTCCCGGCGGCACGATGGCGTCGATGCGGTCCAGGATGTCGCCGGTCAGGTCCACGTCGGCGCCGGGCAGGAGCCCGTCGAGCTGGTCGGCGGTGCGCGGCCCGATCAGCACGGATGTCACGGCCGGGTGCGCGCGGGCGAAGGCGATCGCGAGGTGCGGCAGCGTCATCCCGGCCTCTGCGGCGAGGGCGGCGAGTTCGGCGAGCGCGACGGTCTTGCGCCTGCCGGCCGGAGTCGTCGTGTCGTAGTGCGACGGTCGCGACGAGGCCCGGTGGCCGGTAGTGAAGTCGGCCCGGCCGGAGAGCCATCCGCCGTTGAGGGGGCTGAAGGTGAGGACGCCGAGCCCGTGGCGCTGTGCGGTCGGGAACACCGCGCCCTCCGGCCTGCGGGTGAACACGGAGTACATCGACTGCTCGGTCAGGAACCGGTGTGTCCCCGTGCGCTGCGCCGCCCACTGTGCCTCCGTGATCAGCTCCGCGGGGAACATGGAGGACCCGAACGCCCGGATCTTCCCGGCGCGGACGAGGTCGGTCAGGGCCGACAGCGTCTCGCCGACGTCCGTCTCATGGTCGGGGCGGTGCATCTGGTAGAGGTCGATGTGATCGATGTTCAGGCGACGCAGGCTGTCCTCGACGGCGCGGACGATCCACCGCCGGGAACCGCCTCGCCGATTGGGGTCCTCGCCCATCGGCAGCCCGAACTTCGTGGCGATGACGAGGTCGTCGCGGCGGCCCTTGATCGCCTTCCCGACGATCTCCTCACCTTCACCCTGGGAGTAGACGTCGGCGGTGTCGATGACGTTGATGCCGGCGTCGAGTGCGCGATGGATGACGCGGACAGCGTCGTCGTGGTCGCGGTTTCCCATGCTGCCGAACATCATCGCGCCGAGCGAGAGCTCACTGACGGACGTCCCGGTGGCGCCGAGAGTTCTGCGTTTCATGTCGTACGTGCCTTCTGGATTCGCGGGGCTGCTGACCTGTTCATCTCACCAAGCCGGCCCGCCGTGCCGTGAACCCGATCCTGCCGCCGCCTTGCACGATCCTGTCAATCTCGCACGTCGGGGGCCCTCGGGCGTGGCGCTGTCGCCTGGTCCGGGGTGGTTGACTGGCGCGCATGGACCTCCTTGACGAGATGCGGGGGCTGATCACGCGCCACACCGCCGACGGCCTTCGCCGGAGGATCGCGGACGGAGTGACCATCGCGTCCGCGGACCGGCCCACATCCCCGGTCGGCACGTTTTCCTCGCCGTCGCTCGCGATCGTCGCGCAGGGTGTCAAACGCACGGTGCTCAACGGGGTCCCGTACGACTACCGCGCCGGGCAGTACCTCGTCGTGTCGGTGGACCTCCCGGTGATCGGCCAGGCCCTGGAGGCCAGCCCGGACAAGCCGTTCGTCGTCTTCAGCATGTCGCTGCGCCCGGCGGACATCGCGCCGCTCCTGCTGGAGGCGAGCGCGGCCGGCAAGCCCCCGGCGTTCACCGGAATGGCGGTGAGCGACGCCTCGCCGGAGTTGCTGGATCCCGTCGTACGTCTGCTGCGCCTCGCGGACCGGCCGGACGACCTGCGCGTGCTCGCGCCCGGATACCAGCGGGAGATCCTCTGGTGGCTGATCAACGGCGACCAGGGTGCGCTCGTACGGCAGATCGGCCTCGTCGACGGCAATCTCGCGCACATCTCCCGGGGAATCCGCTGGATCCGCGAGCACTACCGGGAGCAGCTCACCGTCACGGATCTGGCGGAGCTCTGCGGTATGAGCGCGTCGTCCTTTCACCGGCACTTCCGCGCGGCGACGTCGATGACGCCGGTCCAGTTCCAGAAACAGATCCGTCTCCAGACGGCCCGCACTCTGCTCATGACCCGGTCGGGGAACGTGGCGGAGATCGGCTATTTCGTCGGTTACGAAAGCCCGTCACAGTTCAGCCGGGAATACCGCAAGGTGTTCGGGGCCTCTCCCGGCCGGGACGCCGCGCAACTGAGCGCCATGGGACAGGACGGACACGACGGGCAGGACGTCGCGAGGCCGCGGGAGTTGGTGGACGAGCCGGCGTGAACGCGGCGAGCGAACGCCGGGCGCGACCAGACGACAGGCGCTCGTGGCAGGGCGACCCGTTCGCCCGCGCTCGGCCGGCGCCTCGCCGCTGCTCCTGCTGAAGGCTGGACGAGGGGGCGATGCGGTGCACTCCGGGCAGTTGTATAAGCTTCCTATGTAATTCGGATCCCGTCCGGAGGAACACCTGTGTCCGTCACCCCGAGCGCCGATTCCCCTGATGAGCCCCAGACGGTGGCCGCCGTCCTGGACGAACTCGCGGTGCTCGCCGTGCGGCGGCTGTCCGTGCAGGGCGACCTCAGCCTCACGGCCGCGACGACCCTGTCGTACCTGCACCGCAACGGCCCGCAGCGGCTGAGCGTCCTGGCCGCGCGGCAGGCCGTCACCCAGCCGTCGATGACCCAGCTCGTGCAGCGCCTGGAGCGCGAAGGCCTGGTACGCCGGGCGGTCGACGACCTCGACGGCCGCGCGGTGCGGGTCAGCGTCACCGACGCCGGCCGGGCCCTGCTGGCCGAGCGGCGACGGCGGCGCAGAGAGCGGCTCACCGAGATGCTCGGCACGCTGTCCCCCGGCGAGCTGCGTGAGCTCACGCGGGTCGCCGGCGAGTTCCTCCCCCTGCTCCTGCGCCTGCTCCAGGGCACGGCGGACGAGTAGGGATCAGGGCGCTCCCCCTCGCTGACTCCCAGGAGGTCCGGTGAGCTCTGCTCATGCCCCTGTCTCAAACCCCTTCAAGCAGCCGAAGGCGGTCTGGGCCGTCGCCTTCGCCTGCGTGATCTCGTTCATGGGGATCGGGCTGGTGGACCCGATCCTGCCCGCCCTCAGCACGAAGCTGCACGCCACGCCCAGCCAGGTGTCGCTGCTGTTCACGAGCTACCTGGTCGTCACCGCCGTGGCGATGCTGGTCACCGGGTGGGTCTCCAGCCGGATCGGCGCCAAGCGCACCCTCATCGTGGGCCTCGCCCTGATCGTGGTGTTCGCCGCCCTCGCCGGGACGTCCGGCGGCATCGGCGGCATCGTCGGCTTCCGCGCCGGCTGGGGCCTCGGCAACGCCCTGTTCATCGCCACCTCGCTCGCCGTCATCGTCGCGTCGAGCAGCGGCGGCTTCGCCGGAGCGATCATCCTGTACGAGACCGCGCTCGGCGTCGGCATCGCGGTCGGCCCCCTGCTGGGCGGCGTGCTCGGCGGCATCAGCTGGCGCGGCCCGTTCTACGGCGTCGCGGTCCTGATGGCGATCGCGCTGATCGCCACCATCACCCTGGTGCGGCCCACGCCCACGCCGGCGAGGAAGACCGGCATCGCGGCGCCGATCAAGGCCCTGCGCCACCGCGGCCTGCTCATCCTGGGCCTGACCGCGCTCTGCTACAACTGGGGCTTCTTCACCGTGCTGGGCTACGCGCCCTACCCGATGGAGCTCGACGAGCACCAGCTCGGCCTCGTCTTCACCAGCTGGGGAATCCTCGTCGCGATCTTCTCGGTGTTCGGCGCCCCACGGCTGCAGGCCCGCTTCGGCATCGCCCGCACGCTGTACGCCAACCTCGTGCTGTTCAGCCTCGACATCCTGGTGATCGCGCTGTTCACCGACAACCGGATCGCCGTGATCTGCGGCGTGATCGTCGCCGGCATCTTCATCGGCGTCAACAACACGGTCACGACCCAGGCGGTCATGACCATCTCGCCGGTCGAGCGGCCCATCGCCTCCGCGTCGTACGGTTTCATCCGCTTCATCGGCGGCGGGCTCGCGCCCTTCGTCGCGGGCGAGCTCGCCGAGCACTTCGACAGTCAGCACGTGCCGTTCTACTTGGGAGCCGCGGCCGTGCTCCTCGGCGCGCTCGTCCTGACCACCGCGCACCGGCAGCTCGGCGAGGCCGAGCGCGCCCAGGCCGCCGAGGCGGCCGCCGCCGGTCCGGCCGCCGCTCGGCGGGAGGAACTGGAGGAGGAGGCCCTGGCCGAGGACCTCGGTTCGGCCACCTGATCGGGCGCCGGAGCACCGGACGCGGCGGCCCCCAGCGGCTCAGGGTCGCGTCAGATCCGTGTGAGCAGGTCCGGGGTGAGCGCGGCGACCCCGGCGCAGCCGGAAAGGGCCAGGGTGAGATCGGTCTCCGCCAGCACGCAGCGGATCACGTGTTCCACGCCCGCCTGGCCGTCCAGGCCCAGCCCGTACGCGTACGGACGGCCGAGCAGCACGGTCCTGGCACCGAGCGCGAGCGCCTTGACGACGTCGTCCCCGGTGCGGATGCCGCCGTCGAACAGCACGGTGAGCCGGTCGGCCACGGCGTCGGCGACGGCCGGCAGGGCGTCGGCCGCTCCGATCGAGCCGTTGACCTGACGTCCGCCGTGGTTGGAGACGACGACGCCGTCCATCCCGGCGTCGGCGGCCAGCCGGGCGTCGTCGGGGTGCAGGACGCCCTTCAGCACGATCGGGCCGTCCCAGTGCTCGCGGAGCATGGCGAGGTCCGGCCACGTCTTGCCCGGGTCGCCGAACATGCCCACGAAGTGCAGGACGGCGGCGTCCGGGTCCTCGTGCACGGGCCGGGCGAGCCCGGCCTGGAACGCCGGGTCGGTGAAGTAGTTGGCGGTGCCGACGCCCCGCAGGAACGGCAGGTAGGCCTGGTCGAGGTCGCGGGGCCGCCAGGCCAGCAGCGGCGTGTCGAGGGTGACGACCAGCACGGTGAACCCCGCCGCCCTGGCCCGGGCGAGGAAGCTGAGGGTGACCTCGCGGTCCTTGCCCCAGTAGAGCTGGAACCACCGCTCGCCGTCCCCCATGGCCGCCGCGACGTCCTCCATCGGCGTGCTGGAGGCCGACGACAGGATGAAGGGCACGCCCGTCACGGCGGCCGCGCGCGCGGCGGCCCGCTCGGCCTCCGGATGCATGATCGACAGCACGCCGATCGGCGCCAGGGCCAGCGGCGCGGGCAGCGCCCTGCCCAGCAGGGTCACCGACAGGTCGCGTTCACGCACGTCGCGCAGCATCCTCGGCACAATCCGCCAGCGGTCGAGCGCCTCGCGGTTGGCGCGCTCGGTGCGCCCGCTGCCCGCGCTGCCGGCGACGTAGCCGACCGGACCCGGGCCGAGCCGCCGCTCGGCCATCTCCTCCAGCCGGGTCAGGTCGGCCGGCAGCCGGGGCACGGTCCCGGTCATGCCGTTGAGGTAGATCTCGTACTGGAAGTCCGCCCAGGTGGTCATCGTCGCCCTCGTTCCGCCGCCGAACCGACAGCGGCACGCTACCGAATCACCCCCCAAAAGCTGACAACTTGCTCATACCGGCTCATCGAGGTCCGGGGGCGCGGCGGAAGGCGAAGGGCCCGCTCTCGCGGCCGGGCACCACGAACCAGCACTCGCCGGTGCCCTCGCTCGCCAGCAGCGAGAAGAACGCGTCGACGACCGTCCCGACGTCGAGGATCGGGAACTTCAGCTCGTCCAGCAGCGCCCTGACCTCGGCGTCGAGGATCGGCGTGTCCGCGAACGACGGGCACAGCCCCTGCACCCGGACGCCGAGGGGCTCCAGTTGCGGGCCGAGCGAGCGGACGAGCCCGACGACGGCGTGCTTGTTGGCCGCGTAGACGGGATCGGAGGGGATGCCCACGATTCCCGCCATGCTCGCGGTGGCCACGATCACGCCCCCGGCCCGCATCGCCTGCAGCGCGGCGTGCACGCCGAAGACGACGCCGTCGAGGTTGACCCCCATCGCGCGCCGGTAGCGGTCGAGGTCGAAGTCCCCGCCGAGCCCGAACCCGGAGGCGACACCGGCGTTGAGGAAGGCGAGGTCGAGCCGCCCGTGCCGCTCGACCGCGAGCGCGACCGCGGCCTGGTTGTCCTCCAGCCGCGACACGTCGGTCCTTACGAACGTGGCGCCGATCTCCTCGGCGGTACGCACGCCGGCCTCGGCGTCGACGTCGGCCAGCACGACGTGCGCGCCGTACGCGGCCAGGCGACGGGCGACACCCGCGCCGATGCCGCCCGCACCCCCGGTGACGAGCGCGACCTTGCCGGAGATGTCGTCGGTGTTCACAGCGGCAGTCCTCCCGTCGCGGCCCTGGTCGAGCCGGTGGCCCGGTACGCCTCGATGGTGCGTTGCGCGATGCGCATCTGGTGGATCTCGTCGGCGCCGTCGGCGAACCGCGCCCACCGCGCGTGCTGGAACATGTGCGCCAGCGGAGTGTCGGTCGAGTAACCGAGCGCCCCGTGGACCTGGATGGCGCGGTCGACGATCCGGTTCAGGCTGTTGGCCACGAAGTGCTTGGCCATCGAGACCTCGGTGCGGAAGTCCTCACCCTTGTCGATCTTCGAGGCGGCGTGCAGGACCATGAGCTTGCACTGGTAGAGCTCCATGGCCGAGTCCGCGATCATCCACTGCACGCCCTGCTTGTCGGCGAGCGGCGATCCGTGGCTGACCCGGTCCAGCGCCCTGCCCACCATCATGTCGAGGGCCGTCTCCGCCTGGGAGATCCACCGCATGCAGTGCGCCAGCCGGGCCGGGCCGAGGCGGTACTGCCCAAGCCGATGGCCGTTGCCCCGGCCGCCGAGCACGGCGGAGTCCGGCAGGCGCAGGTCGGTGATGACGATCTCGCTGTGGCCGGTCGAGCCGTGCATGGTCTCGATCTCGCGTACGTCGTTCCAGCCGTCGGCGGGCAGGTCCACGAGGAAGGCGGTGTTGGCGCCCCGCGCGCCCTCCGGCAGGTCGAACTCGGTCTTGGCGATCAGGATGGCGAAGCTCGCCCTGCGGGCGTTGGAGATGAACCACTTGTGCCCGTTGATCACCCATTCGTCGCCGTCCTGCACGGCGTTCGTGCGGATGAGCGTCGGGTCGGAGCCGGCCACCTCGGGCTCGGTCATCGCGAAGCACGACATCTTCACGCCGTCGAGCAGCGGCCGCAGGTAGCGCTCCTTCTGCTCGTCGGTGCCCCAGTGCAGCAGCGTGTGCATGTTGCCCTCGTCGGGCGCCGCGCAGTTGAGCACCCACGGGCCGAGCCGGGTCTTGGCCGCCTCGGCCTGCACCATGGCCAGCTCCACGTGGCCGAGGCCCATGCCACCCCACTCCTGGGGCATGTGCGGCAGCCAGAGCCCCTCCTCCTTCGCCCTGCGGCGCAGGCCGACGATCGTGCGCAGGTATTCGTTCCTGGTGAGCGCCTTGTCCTCGGAGTCCTCGAACGGCTTCACCGCCGGGATCACCGTCTCCTGGACGAACGTCCGCACCCGCGCGCGTATCTCCTCGTGCTCGGGGGCGAGCGTGAAGTCGATGGCCATGGCCCTCCCTCGGCCGCTAATGCGGCTGACACACCGAATAATGCGATCGCCTGAAATACCGTATCCTTCGGCCGTACGGGCGACAAGGGAGGCGTGATGGCGGCGGAGACCACGGTCCGGCGGCTCGTGGACGCCGCGGAGCGCCTGTTCGCCGAGCGCGGCATCGACGCGGTCTCGCTGCGCGAGATCAACGCCGCCGCCGGGCAGCGCAACTCCACCGCGCTGCAGTATCACTTCGGCGACCGCGCCGGTCTGCTGAAGGCGGTGCTCGCCAAGCACCGGCCGGAGATCGAGGCGCGGCGCCACCAGCTTCTGGACGAGTACGAGGCACGCCGCCCGCTGCCGCCGGCCCAGGCGCGCCGCACTCTCGCCGCCGCGCTCGTCCGCCCGGCCGCCGCCAAGCTGGCCGACGCCGACGGCGGCCGGGCCTACCTGCGGGTCATGGAGCAACTGGTCCACCGGATGCCGCCCAGCCTTCCCGAGGACGGAGGCGGCAGCATCGGCCGCTGGCGGGAGCTGGTCGCCCCGCTGCTCCCCGAGGCCGCCGTACGCCTGCACCAGCGCTTCATGGCGATCCGCATGACGTACGTCGAGCTGGCCCGCCGGGCGAGCGGCCCCCCGGCCCGGGACGACCGCCTGTTCACCAGCCATCTGATCGACGTGGTCTCGGCGGTGCTCGCCAGCGAGGTCTCCGACGAGACCGCCCGCCTCGTCGCCGAGCGCGAGCAGCACTCCTGAGACGGACTTTTGCCCTGTCTGGGGAATTCGCTGCCGGAGCGTGACGGCATCGGGGGCACACATTCCCTAGGACGACCGCCGCACGGCGGTGTCATCGGGAATCAGGAGTTCCGGCGGCGGACATGATCCCGCGTCCGTCTCGCGGGTCGCGTCGGACACTCTTCATGCGGATCGACGAACCCGCCCCAAGTCACATGCGATCGGCCAAAGGGTGATCATGCCGAGTCACGCATCGCGAACAGCAGGGGTCGGGGGCGGCTCACGGATTCCGTCCAGGCGATCACGCGGACGGCTGCACCACGTCTTCGAGGCACGTTGCGACCTGACGCCAGGGGCGACGGCCCTGGAGTGCGGACGGGTGAGGCTGACCTACGCCGCGCTGGAGGCCCGGGCGAACCGGCTGGCGCACGTGCTGCGCGACCTGGGGATCGGAGGCGGATCCCGCGTCGCGATCCTGCTGCCGAGGTCGGTGCACACGTACGTGGCGCTGCTCGCGGTGGGCAAGGCGGGCGCGGCGTTCGTGCCGATCGACCCGCAGTCGCCGCCGGACCGGGTCGGCTACATCCTCGACGACGCCGGCGTCGACCTCGTGCTCACCACGTCGGACCGGTCGCCGGCCGTCGTCGCGCCGGGGCACCGCGTGCTCGACCTCGACGCCTCCGCCGGCCTCGCCGCCGCCGCGCCGGTCACCCGCCCGCTCGACGGCCCGCTCGACGGCGCGGCCGACGGCGCGGCCGACGACCCGGTCGCGTACGTCATGTACACCTCAGGGTCGAGCGGCCGGCCGAAGGGCGTCGAGGTGGCGCAGTCGAGCATCCGCAACTTCCTGGACGTCGTGCCGGGCCTGTACGGCGTGCGGCCGCACGACCGGGTCTACCAGGGGATGACGATCTCCTTCGACTTCTCCATCGAGGAGATCTGGCCGACGTGGTCGGCGGGCGCGGCCCTCGTCGCGGGACCGGCCGGCTTACCGCAGTTCGGCGCGGAGCTCGCGGACTTCCTGGACCGCGCCGAGATCACGATGCTCTACTGCGTCCCGACGCTGCTCGCGACGATCCCGCGTGAGCTGCCGCGCCTGCGCACGCTGATCGTCGGGGGCGAGCCCTGCCCGCCCCGCCTGGTGGAGCGGTGGAGCCGGCCGGGCCGCCGGATCCTCAACACGTACGGGCCCACCGAGGCGACCGTCACCGCGACCTGCGCCGAACTGCTGCCGGGGCGGCCGGTCACCATCGGCCGGCCGCTGCCGACCTACTCCGTGGTGCTGCTGGACGAGCGGCGCGAGCCGGTGCCGGACGGCGAGACCGGCGAGATCTGCATCGGCGGACCCGGCGTCGCCCGCGGCTACGTCGGCCGTCCCGACCTGACCGCCGACCGCTTCATCGAGCATCCGCTGGCCTCCCCCGGCCGCAGGTTGTACCGCACCGGGGACCTCGGCCGCGTGACCGAGACCGGGGACATCGAGTATCTGGGCCGCGCCGACTCCGAGGTGAAGATCCGGGGACATCGGGTGGACCTCGGCGAGATCGAGAACGTGCTGCTGGAGGACGCCGGCGTCGCCGAGGCCGTGGCCGCCCTCGTGCCGGTGCCCGGCGCGGACGCCTCCGCGGGCGAACTCGCCGCCTACGTCGTGCCCGCGGCGGGCGGCGGGGACGGCGATCCGGCCCTCGCCGGGCGGCTCCACGACCTGCTGCGCCGCAGACTCCCGTCGTACATGCTGCCCTCGTTCCTGGATGTCGTGGCCGCGCTGCCCGCCATGCCGAGCGGCAAGGTGGACCGCGGGAAGCTGCCCCCGCCGACCGGCCGGCGCCTCGTGGGCTCGGGGCCGGTGACGCCCGCCGAGGGCGAGCTGGAGACACGCCTGCGTGAGGTGTGGGCCGAGGCGTTCGGCCTCGCCCCCGAGTCGTTGTCGGTCGAGGCGGACTTCTTCACCGACCTCGGCGGTCACTCGCTGCTGGCGGCCCGTGTGGTGTCCTTGCTGCGCGCCACACAGATCGGCGCGTGCCTCGCGGTGCGCGACCTCTACGCCAACCCCACCGTGCGCCGTCTCGCCGCGCACCTGCTCGCCGCGCGCCTGGGCGCCACCCGCCTGGGCGGCCGTGCGGGCGTGCCGGGGCCGGCCGCCCCGCCCCGCCCGGCTCCCCTGCGGCACGGCGGCCGCCGGATCGCGTCGGCCGGGGCCGCGCAGAGCGTGGTCGTCTACCTGCTGCTGCTCGTGATCACACTGCCGGTCTCCGTCACGTTGTACGGGTGGACCAACCCCCGCCCGATTCCCGGCGTCCCCAGGAGGGACGAGGGATGGCTGCTGCTGCCCGGTGACGGCGCCGGCCTGCTCACCGCGCTGGCGCTGGCCGCGACGACCGCCTACGTCTGCGTGCACTGGCTGCTGCCGGTGCTGCTCGCGCGACCGCTGGCGGCCGGCGTCCGGCCCGGCCGATATCCGCTGTGGGGCGTCACCTACGTGCGGCTGTGGGCGCTGCAGTTGCTGCTGTCGGTCTCCCCGCTGCCGCTGCTGAGCGGCTCCCCCATGATGGGGGCCTACCTGCGGCTGCTCGGCGCGCGGGTCGGGCCCGGCGCCGCCGTCGCGACGGCCGACGTCAACCTCCCCTCGATGCTGCGGATCGGTGCGGGCGCCTCGGTCGGATACCGGTCCTCCCTGCACGCGTGGCTCGTGGTGGACGGCTGGGTGGTCGTCGCCCCCGTGGAGGTGGGTCCGCACGCGTTCGTCGGCAACGGCGTCGTGCTCGGACCGGGCGCACGGGTCGCCGCCGACGCCGGGCTCGGCGACCAGTCGGCGCTGACACAGGGCGAGACGGTGCCCGAGGGAGCGCGGTGGGCCGGGTCGCCGCCGATCCCCGTGGAGTCGCTCGGGCCCGTGGTGGAGACGATGCTTCGCGCCCCCGCCCCGGCCGGGTGGAAGGCGCGTCACGTGGCCGCGGCGGCGGTGGTCCTCGGCTGCCTTGAGGCGGTCACGGTGGCCTCGATCGTGCCGAGCGTCCTGGTCGTCTGGGCGGCCGTGGCCGCCTGGGGTCTGGCGGCCGGCCCGGCCGCCGTCCTGGTGGCGGGCCCGCTGTACGTGGTCGTCGTCTGCGCGGCCGTGGCCGCCGGCAAACGCCTCGTCCTGCCGAAGGCGCCGGTCGGCGTCCACCCGGCGCGTTCCTGGCTCGGCGTACGCAAGTGGGCGGTGGACAAGCTCCTGGAGTTCAGCCTGCGGTCGACCAACTCGCTCTACGGCACGCTTTACACCTCCCCGTGGCTGCGGCTGCTCGGCGCGCGGATCGGCCGTCGCACGGAGGTGTCCACGGCCGCGCAGCTCGATCCCGATCTCCTCACACTGCGGGAGGAGAGCTTCGTCGCCGACATGGCGAGCGTGGGAGCCGCGGACTTCGCCCGCGGCCGGGTCGCCTTCCTGCCGACCGAGGTGGGCAGGCGCGCGTTCGTCGGCAACGCCGCGGTCGTCCCGGCGGGGACGCGGATGGGACCGGGGTCCCTGGTGGGCGTCAGCACGATCCCGCCCTCCGACGGGGTCCCCGAGGGCACCTCGTGGCTGGGTTCTCCCCCGATGCACCTTCCCGTGCGGCAGGACAGCGGCTCGTTCTCCGAGGACCAGACGTTCCGGCCGCCCCGCCGGCTGGTGCTCCACCGCCTGGGCGTCGAGTTCTTCCGCGCCACCCTCCCGGCGACGCTGTTCGCCACGGGCTTCTACCTTTACCTGCTGGGCGTGCACGCGCTCGCCCGCGTCCTGTCCCTGCCCGCGGTCGCGGTCTTCGCCCCGCTCGTCGCCTGCGCGGCGGGGCTGGCGGTGATCGGCTGCTGCGCAGGGTTCAAGCGACGCCTCATCGGCGTCTATCGCCCGAGAGTGGAGCCGTTGTGGAGCAGGTTCGTCCGGCGCACGGAATTCGTCACCGGGCTGTACGAGGCCGCCGCGGTCCCGGCCGGGGTCGCTCTCCTGGCCGGCACCCCGTTCCTGCCGCCCGTGCTGCGCTGGTTCGGGGCCCGCATCGGCAGGCGCACCTGTATAGCGACCACCTACATGACCGAGTTCGACCTGGTGGAGATCGGTGACGACGTCGCGATCGGATCGGGGGTGTCCCTGCAGACCCATCTCTTCGAGGACCGGGTCATGAAGATGTCCGCCGTGACCGTACGGTCCGGCGCGAGCATCGGCGCCCGCGCCGTCGTGCTCTACGACTCGGTGGTGGGCGAGGACGTGTCGCTCGGTGCTCTGTCGCTGCTGATGAAGGGTGAGCGGCTCACGCCGGGAACGAGCTGGCGAGGCATCCCGGCGCAGGCCGCGTGACAGATGTGTGAGGAACACCATGAGATCAACCGGCGTCCGCGGGGCCCTGCGCCGCCTCTTCCGCCAGGAGAAGGCCCCTCCGCCGCGCTCCGGGCGGCCGATCGCGCTCGTCTACCGGGGCCCGGCCTCGATCCCAGGTTGCTCCGAGGCGGTCGCCGGGTTGCTGGAGGCCAGCCGCTGGGGCTTCGACGTCCGCTACACCGGCCCGCACGAGGAGATCCCGCTCTCGGCGGAGGCGCTGGCCGGGGCCGCCGTGTACGCCCAGCCCGGTGGCGGGGATCTGGACCGCGGCTACCGGCATCTCAAGCGGCATCGCGGCCTGCTCCGCGACTACGTCGCCCGAGGCGGCCGTTATCTCGGCTTCTGTCTCGGCGGCTATCTCGCCGGAGCCACCCCGGGGTTCGCCCTGCTGCCCGGCGACACCGACCAGTACATCGTCTCGCCGGGCGCGACCGTGGAGGGCGAGGAGGACACGCTCGTCGACGTGCGGTGGCGCGGCCGGGACAGGAGCGTGTTCTTCCAGGACGGACCCTGCTTCCTGCTCGACCCGGGCAACAAGGCCAGCGTCCTCGCCACCTACCCCAACGGCGCCGTGGCCGCCCTCGTCGCGCCGTACGGCGCGGGCCGGGTCGGCGTGGTCGGCCCGCATCCGGAGGCCACCGACGACTGGTTCACGGACGCCGGCCTGCCGGTGCGGCACGCACAGGACCTCGGCCTCGACCTCGTGGACGCGGCGATGGCCGAGTGAGCACCGTGACAGGTGTGCTTTAAAGAGGAAATTGGCACAAATGTGACTAGTAGGGATGAATTACCGCTTACTACCAAAAATCCCCATTATGGGGAGATGGTGCGTAAATTGGCCGCCCTCGCCGCGAGCCTCACCGTGATGGCGTCCTCGGCGGCTCCGGCCGCCGCGGAACCGGTCACCTTCCTTCCCGGGGCGGCGGGGGCGGGCGATCCCTACTACCCCCTCCAGGGCAACGGCGGCTACGACGTCGGACACTACGACCTGCGCCTGCGGTTCGATCCCGACGACCACCAGGTGGACGCCACCACGACGATCACCGCGACCGCCGTCCAGAACCTGTCGCGGTTCAACCTCGACTTCTCCGGGCCTTCGATCAGCGACGTACTGGTGAACGGCGCCCGGGCCGCATACCGGCGCGACGGCCAGGAACTGGTGGTCACCCCGCCGAACGGGCTGAGGTCGGGAAGCACGTTCACGGTCGCGGTCTCCTACGCCGGCGCCCCGAAGGCGGTCTCGGACGCGACCGGCGAGCAGGGATGGATCAGGACCAAGGACGGCGCGTACGTGGCGTCCCAGCCGGACGGCGCGCGCAGCTGGTTCCCGGCCGACGACAGCCCGGCGGACAAGGCCACCTTCTCCTTCCGGGTGTCCGCACCCGGGGATCTCACCGTGCTGGCCAACGGCGAGCGTACGGGGACCGGCGGCGCGGACGCCGACGGCTACCGGACCACGCGATGGGAGATGAGGCAGCCGATGGCGCCCTATCTCGCCACGGTCGCGATCGGACGCTTCGTGGTGAGCGAGGGCACGGTCGACGGCATGCCCAACGTGACCGCCTACGACCCGTCGCTGGCGGATGAGTCGAAGGACCTGCACGACTTCACGGCGAAGGCGGTCGCGTGGGAGACCGGGCTCTTCGGCCCCTATCCGTTCTCCTCCACGGGAGGCATCGCCGACGGCGACGGCTCCGTGACCGCGCTGGAGACCCAGGGCCGGCCCGTCTACAGCGGCGGCCCGACCGACGACCTGGAGATCGTGCACGAGCTGGCACACCAGTGGTTCGGCGACAGCGTCGGCGTGCGGAGCTGGCGCGACATCTGGCTCAACGAGGGCTTCGCGACGTACGCCGAATGGCTCTACCAGGAGCAGCACGGCGGGCCGACCGCCAAGAAGATCTTCGACCGGCACTACCGGAAGACCGGCCACTTCTGGAACCTGAAGACCGGCGATCCCGGTCAGGCGCACATGTTCGACGAGCACGCGGTGTACCTCCGGGGCGCGATGACCGTCCAGGCCCTGCGTACGAAGATCGGGGACAAGGTGTTCTTCCCCCTGCTGAAGACCTGGGCGCAGGGGAACAGGCACGGCACGGCGACCACGGCCGACTTCGTCGCCCTCGCGGAGAGGCTCAGCGGGCAGAACCTCCGCCCCTTCTTCGACGCATGGCTCTACCAGGCGAAAAAGCCCCGGCTCTGAACCCGGCACGCCCGGCGTGGCGCCGGCGAGGGCGTTCGGGCGGGGGGCGTGTGCACGCCGCGGATGTATCCGGGAGTCGCGATCGACACTGACACATCTCCTCCGAGGATGATCCGCCGCAGTCACCCGCCGGGTAGCCTTGCAGGCCGGTGTGCCCGCTCCGTCCGCGGCCGCGGACACAGGGGACATGGCCTTCAGCAGTGCTTTATATGCTTTCTTTCTCCTGTTCATGACGGTGATCGCGAGGGTGGACATGGTCGAGAGGGCAGGCACCGCGAAGCGTGCGCGATCACGCGCCGCCGGCGGTGACCCCGAACTGGATCTGCGGCAGCTCCTGGCCGGCCTCACCGCCGTACGGGACGGCGACTTCGGCACCCGGCTCCCCGAGGACGGCGACGGCCTGCTGACGGAGATCGCGACGGTGTTCAACGGGATGGTCGACCAGCTGTCCCTGTTCACCTCCGAGGTGACCCGCGTGGCGCGGGAGGTGGGCACCGAGGGCCAGCTCGGCGGCCAGGCCGAGGTGCCGGGGGTGTCGGGCACCTGGAAGGACCTGACCGACTCGGTGAACGCGATGGCCGGCAACCTCACCAGCCAGGTCCGCTCCATCGCCGAGGTCACCACCGCCGTCGCCAAGGGCGACCTCTCCCAAAAAATCACCGTCGACGCCCGCGGCGAGATCCTCGAACTCAAGAACACCGTCAACACCATGGTCGACCAGCTCTCATCCTTCGCCGACGAAGTCACCCGCGTCGCCCGCGAAGTCGGCACCGAAGGCCAGCTCGGCGGCCAGGCACAGGTGCCCGGCGTCGCCGGAACCTGGCGCGACCTCACCGACTCCGTCAACTTCATGGCCGGCAACCTCACCAGCCAGGTCCGCTCCATCGCCGAGGTCACCACCGCCGTCGCCAAGGGCGACCTCTCCCAGAAGATCACCGTCGACGCCCGCGGCGAGATCCTCGAACTCAAGAACACCGTCAACACCATGGTCGACCAGCTCTCATCCTTCGCCGACGAAGTCACCCGCGTCGCCCGCGAAGTCGGCACCGAAGGCCAGCTCGGCGGCCAGGCACAGGTGCCCGGCGTCGCCGGAACCTGGCGCGACCTCACCGACTCCGTCAACTTCATGGCAGGCAACCTCACCAGCCAGGTCCGCTCCATCGCCCAGGTGACCACGGCCGTGGCCCGCGGCAACCTCTCCCAGAAGATCACCGTCGACGCCCGCGGCGAGATCCTCGAACTCAAGAACACCGTCAACACCATGGTCGACCAGCTCTCATCCTTCGCCGACGAAGTCACCCGCGTCGCCCGCGAGGTCGGCACCGAGGGCCAGCTCGGCGGCCAGGCCGACGTCAAGGGCGTGTCGGGCACCTGGCGCGACCTCACCGACTCGGTGAACTTCATGGCCGGCAACCTCACCAGCCAGGTCCGCAACATCTCCCAGGTCGCCACCGCGGTCGCCAAGGGCGACCTCTCCCAGAAGATCACCGTCGACGCCCGCGGCGAGGTCGCCGCGCTCGCCCAGACCATCAACACCATGGTCGACACGCTCAGCGCGTTCGCCGACGAGGTCACCCGCGTCGCCCGCGAGGTCGGCACCGAGGGACGGCTGGGCGGCCAGGCCGACGTCAAGGGCGTCTCCGGCACGTGGAAGGCGCTGACCGAGTCGGTGAACGTCATGGCCGACAACCTCACCGACCAGGTGCGCAGCATCGCCGAGGTGACCACGGCGGTCGCCAAGGGCGACCTGTCGCAGAAGATCCGCGTCGACGCCCGCGGCGAGATCCTGGAGCTGAAGGAGACCATCAACACGATGGTCGACCAGCTGTCCTCGTTCGCCGACGAGGTCACCCGCGTCGCCCGCGAGGTCGGCACCGAGGGACGGCTGGGCGGCCAGGCCACCGTACGCGGCGTGTCGGGCACCTGGAAGGACCTCACCGACTCCGTCAACGTGATGGCGTCCAACCTCACCAGCCAGGTGCGCTCGATCGCCCAGGTCGCCACCGCGGTCGCCAAGGGCGACCTGTCGCAGAAGATCACCGTCGAGGCCAAGGGCGAGGTCGCCGCGCTCGCCCAGACCATCAACACCATGGTCGACACGCTGAGCGCGTTCGCCGACGAGGTCACCCGCGTCGCCCGCGAGGTCGGCACCGAGGGCCAGCTCGGCGGCCAGGCCCGGGTGCCCAACGTCGCGGGCACCTGGAAGGACCTCACCGACAACGTCAACTCGATGGCCGACAACCTCACCAACCAGGTGCGCTCGATCGCCCAGGTCACCACGGCCGTCGCGCAGGGCGACCTGACGAAGAAGATCGACGTCGTCGCCCGCGGCGAGATCCTCGCGCTGAAGACGACCATCAACACGATGGTCGACCAGCTGTCCTCGTTCGCCGCCGAGGTCACCCGCGTCGCCCGCGAGGTCGGCAGCGAGGGACGGCTGGGCGGCCAGGCCGAGGTCGAGGGCGTGTCGGGCACCTGGAAGCGGCTGACCGAGAACGTCAACGAGCTGGCCGGCAACCTCACCCGCCAGGTGCGCGCGATCGCCGAGGTGACCAGCGCGGTCACCTCCGGCGACCTGACCCGGTCGATCACCGTGGACGCCGAGGGCGAGCTGGCCGACCTCAAGGACAACGTCAACTCCATGGTGGAGTCGCTGCGCGAGTCGACCAGGGCCAACCAGGAGCAGGACTGGCTCAAGACCAACCTCGCCCGCATCTCCGGGCTCATGCAGGGCCACCGCGACCTGTCGGCGGTCGCCGAGCTGGTCATGAACGAGCTGGCCCCGCTGGTCAACGCCCAGCACGGCACGTTCCTGCTGGCCGAGGAGACCGCCGCGGACGCGGAGCTGCGGGTGGTCGGCTGCTACGGCCACCGCGACGCCTCGCGCCGCCACGCGTTCGGCGAGTCGCTGGTCGGCCAGGCCGCGCAGGCCAGGCGCACGATCCTGGTGGAGGACATCCCGCCGGGCTACCTGACCGTGTCGTCCAGTCTCGGCGAGGCCGGGCCCGTCAACCTCATCGTGCTGCCGATCGTGGTCGAGGACCAGGTGCTCGGCGTGATCGAGCTGGCCAGCCTCGGGCGCTTCGCCGGCATCCACCGGAACTTCCTGGAGCAGCTCGTCGAGACAATCGGCGTCAACGTCAACACGATCGTGGCCAACGCCCGCACCGACGCGCTGCTGGCCGAGTCGCAGCGGCTCGCCACCGAGCTCCAGGTGCGGCAGGAGGAGCTGCAGCGCTCGAACGCCGAGCTGGAGGAGAAGGCGGAGCTGCTGGCCCAGCAGAACCGCGACATCGAGACCAAGAACAGCGAGATCGAGCAGGCCCGCCAGGAGCTGGAGGACCGGGCCCAGCAGCTCGCGCTGGCGTCCAAGTACAAGAGCGAGTTCCTCGCCAACATGAGCCACGAGCTGCGCACGCCGCTCAACTCGCTGCTCATCCTGGCGCAGCTCCTCGCCCAGAACCCCACCCGCAACCTCACGCCCAAGCAGGTGGAGTACGCCAACGTCATCCACTCGGCCGGCACCGACCTGCTCCAGCTCATCAACGACATCCTCGACCTGTCCAAGATCGAGGCCGGCAAGATGGACATCACGCCGGAGCCGGTCAGCCTGCGTCAGCTGCTCGACTACGTGGACGCCAACTTCCGCCCGCTGACCACCCAGAAGGGGCTGCGGTTCGGGGTGACGGTGGCCTCCGACGTGCCGGCCCAGCTGCTCACCGACGAGCAGCGACTGCGGCAGGTGCTGCGCAACCTGCTGTCGAACGCGGTCAAGTTCACCGAGGCGGGCTCGGTCGAGCTGCGCATCGAACGGGCGGCCGACGTGGACCTGCAGGACGCCGACGGCCAGGAGATCCTGGCCTTCCACGTGGTGGACACCGGCATCGGCATCGCCGCGGAGAACCTCTCGCAGATCTTCGACGCCTTCCAGCAGGCCGACGGCACGACCAGCCGGAAGTACGGCGGCACCGGCCTCGGCCTGTCGATCAGCCGGGAGATCGCGACCCTGCTCGGCGGCGAGATCCGCGCGACCAGCACACTGGGCGAGGGCAGCACGTTCACGCTCTACCTCCCGCTGGCCCACGTCAACGGCGCGCAGAGGGACGAGCTCGCGGCGTGGGAGGAGGAGCCGTCGCTGATCGTCCCGCGCTCCGCCGCCGCGCACGACGCGCCCGCGGCGGCGCCGGCCTCGGGCGGCCGGGACGGCGGCAGGGCGGGGCGCCGTCTGCTGGTCGTCGAGGCCAAGCCCGGCGGCCTGCTGTCCATGCTGGCCCAGAGCGTGGCGGCCGACCTGCACGACACCCACGGGCGGGTCCAGGTGTCGACCGCGAACGACGCCCACTCCGCGCTGTCGATGCTGCGGCAGGAGAGCGTCCACTGCGTCGTGCTCGATCTCGGCATGCCGCACGACACCGCGGCCGACTTCCTCAAGGGGCTCGACTCCGATCCTGCGTTGCGCGCGCTGCCGGTGCTCGCGCACCACTCGCGCAAGCTGTCGCGGCCCCAGGAGGACCTGCTGCAGGTGCGCTCCCGCAACCAGCCGCTGGAGCGCCTGCCCAGCCTCGACGAGCTGCGCGAGCGGATCACCCTGCACCTGTCCGCCGAGGAGCCCGGCAGCGTCCTGCCGCTCGTGCAGCCGGCCTCGGAGGAGGGCGCGCAGGAGTTCGGGAAGGTCGACAGCGCGCTCGTGGGCCGCAAGGTGCTGGTCGTGGACGACGACGTGCGCAACGTCTTCGCGCTCACCACGATCCTCGAACTGCACGGCATGCAGGTGCTGTACGCGGAGGACGGCCGCAAGGGCATCGACGTGCTGATGCGCAACGACGACGTCGACCTGGTGCTGATGGACATCATGATGCCGGAGATGGACGGCTACGCCGCCACCACCGCCATCCGGTCCATGCCGCGCTTCGCCCAGCTGCCGATCATCGCGGTCACCGCCAAGGCCATGCACGGCGACCGGGAGAAGACGCTGTCGTCGGGCGCGAGCGACTACGTCACCAAGCCGGTGGACGCCGAGGAGCTCATCGTTTGCATGCAGCACTGGCTGGACCTGCCCGGCAACGCGGACAGGTAGGCGCGGCGCCCCCGGAGATGAGAGGTCAGATCTGTGATCGTTCACAGATCTGACCCGGCATGCGGGACTGAAAATTTCACTGATCGACGCGCGGCGTCGAGGTGCAGGTGACACCCCCAGGCCTGCTTCTACCAGCCGCGATCGACTTACCCGGACGCGTCCGATGATTGCGTTCACATCGGTGAATCGGAGCCGATTGACCACACCGCCGATATCGCGTTGTGATGACGCACCCGGCGCATCTCGTCGCACCGCACCCGCCGGGGGCAGGTCCGACCCGGGAGGTCCCGCCTCGGAGAACCCGATCACGCCCGTGCTTCCGGCGCCCTCACGGCCGAACGCTGCGCCCCCATCGGCACCCCCTCATGGAGTTCCAGATGACCACACGACGAAGATCCGCTCTGGTCGCCGCCGTGGCCTGCGCCGCCGCGCTCGCCGGGGCCGGGGTCCTGCCGGCCCTGCCCGCCTCGGCGGCGGCGGGCTGCCGGGTGGACTACCAGGTGACCAACCAGTGGCAGGACGGCTTCGGCACCGCCGTCACGATCACCAACCTCGGCGACGCGATCAACGGCTGGACGCTCACCTGGTCCTACTCCGCGGGCCAGACCGTCACGCAGGCGTGGAACGCCACCGTGACCCAGAGCGGCGGCCAGGTCAGCGCCAAGGACGCCGGTTACAACGCCTCGATCCCCACCGGCGGCACGACGTCGTTCGGCTTCAACGGCTCGTGGAACAACTCGTCCAATCCCGTGCCCGCGAGCTTCGCGCTCAACGGCACCACCTGCACCGGCGGGGTCACGAGCAGCCCCTCTCCGAGTCCCAGCGCGAGTCCCAGCGCGAGTCCCAGCGCGAGTCCCAGCGCGAGCCCGAGCGTCAGTCCGAGCGCGAGCCCGACCCCGTCGCCCTCCGCCAGCCCCACGCCGAGCCCTTCCGCGAGTCCCACGCCGAGCCCCTCCCCCAGCCCCACGAGCATCCCGGCGGGCGCGCGGCAGATGGAGGACCTCGACCGCGGCCTGATCAGCGTGCGGTCGGGCAGCGGCAACCTGGTCTCCTGGCGCCTGCTCGGCACCGAGAGCATCGGCACCGGGTTCAACGTCTACCGGGGATCGACGAAGCTGAACTCCTCGCCGATCACCACCTCCACGAACTACCTCGACTCCGGGGCCGCCGCCGACGCCACGTACACGGTGCGGGCCGTGGTGAACGGCGCGGAGCAGGCGGCGTCGCAGACGTCGCTCCGCTTCACCGGCGGCGACCACCTCGACGTGCCCATCCAGCCGCCGTCCGGCGGCACCACTCCCGACGGGGTGGCCTACAGCTACAGCGCCAACGACGCGAGCGTGGGCGACCTCGACGGCGACGGGCAGTACGAGTTCGTGCTGAAGTGGGACCCGTCCAACGCCAAGGACAACTCCCAGTCGGGCTACACCGGTGACGTGTTCGTCGACGCGTACCGGCTCAACGGCTCCCGCATGTGGCGGATCGACCTCGGGCGCAACATCCGCGCCGGCGCCCACTACACGCAGTTCCAGGTGTACGACTACGACGGCGACGGCAGGGCCGAGGTGGCGATGAAGACCGCCGACGGCACCAGGGACGGCGCCGGGAGAGTCATCGGCAGCTCCTCGGCCGACTACCGCAACTCCTCCGGCTACGTCCTGTCCGGTCCCGAATACCTGACCATGTTCAACGGCCAGACCGGCGCGGCCATGTCCACCGTGAACTACGACCCGCCGCGCGGGACGGTCTCCTCCTGGGGCGACTCCTACGGCAACCGCGTGGACCGCTTCCTCGCCGCCACCGCCTACCTCGACGGCGCCCGCCCGTCGCTGATCATGTCGCGCGGCTACTACACGCGTACGGTCATCGCCGCCTGGGACTTCCGCAACGGCTCACTGGTCGAGCGGTGGAAGTTCGACTCCAACTCCGCGGGCAGCCAGTACACGGGGCAGGGCAACCACAACCTGGCCGTCGCCGACGTGGACGCCGACGGCAAGGACGAAATCGTCTTCGGCGCGATGGCGATCAACGACAACGGCTCGGCGCTGTGGAACACCCGCAACGGCCACGGCGACGCCATGCACGTCGGCGACCTCGATCCGTCGCGCGCCGGGCTGGAGGTGTTCAAGGTGGACGAGGACACCAGCAAGCCCGCGGCGTGGATGGCCGACGCCCGCACCGGCTCGATCATCTGGAGCAACGCCTCCTGCGGCTGCGACAACGGCCGCGGCGTCTCCGACGACGTCTGGTCCGGCAGCCCGGGCGCCGAGTCGTGGTCGTCCGGGGTCGGCGGCGTCTTCAACACCAGGGGGCAGAACGTCGGGCGCAAGCCGGGCTCGGCGAACTTCCTCGCGTGGTGGGACGCCGACCCGGTCCGCGAACTGCTCGACGGCACCCACATCGACAAGTACGGCACCGGCGGCGACACCCGCCTGCTGACCGGCTCGAACGTGCACTCCAACAACGGCACCAAGTCCACCCCGTCCCTGTCCGCCGACCTGTTCGGCGACTGGCGCGAGGAGGTCGTCTGGCCGACGAGCGACAACACCGCCCTGCGGATCTACAGCACGACCACGGCGACGAGCCGGCAGATCTACACGCTGATGCACGACCCGGTATACCGGGTGGCGGTCGCCTGGCAGAACACCGCCTACAACCAGCCGCCCCACACGGGCTTCTTCCTCGGGGACGGCATGTCCACCCCGGCCAAGCCGAACATCTATCTGAGGTGAGACCCCGGTGGCGGTCGCGGACACACCTGGCGATGTCCGCGGCCGCCGCCGTGCCGGGCACGCCCGGAGCACTCAGCGCGCGACCTCCGCGAGGCACAGTCCGAGCTGGGTGTACAGCTCCAACTGGTCGAAGTACTCCCGGTGAGTTTTGATCTTGCCGTCCTCGACGAAGGACGCGCAGGTGCCACGGAAGGTGACCGGCCGATTGGTCGCCTCCAATTCGCGCCCGTCCGGCAGCAGGATCGGCCCGAGGTGGGTGCCCGTGGCCGTCCACTCCACCATCATGGGCGCGTCACAGGCGGTGGCTTCGTACCAAACGATAAGCTGGAAGTCGGGAAAGCTCCTGAACACCTGCTCGTACATCCATCCGATCTCCTCGTGTCCCTCCGCCACTCCGAAGGGCGAGACGAGGACGGCGTCCGGACTGAAGACTTCGAGCACAGCCTCCAGATTGTGTTCGTTGAGCGCATCGGCCAGCTGACGCTTCACAGCCCATAGATCCGACATGACGACAGTCCTTCGACGGTCGGTATACAGTCCAACAACTCTAGTCAGGACCTGGTCAGACGTCTCTCCGGATTGCGTTACCGGAGCACCACAAGCGGGTTCCGATTTCACACGATTACGCAATCTCGGCACAGCGGTTCCGGCGGCGTCCCGCTGACCGCGCGTCGAACCCTCCAGGCCCCCCTGCCACCGCGTGACCAGCGCCTTTGTGGGTAGGCCAGTCACTGCGGAGGGCCGAGGGGGTGGCATTATGCGATCGTCGATCAGTCTCGGCCGCGTGGCCGGGGTCCCGGTCGGGCTCAACATCAGCGTCGTCGTGATCGTCGTGATCCTGGTGATCGGACTGGCCTTCGGCCGTTTCCCCATCGCCTTCCCCGGCCTCTCGACCGCGGCGTACGTGCTGGCCGCGGTGGTGTCGGCCCTGCTCTTCCTGGCCTCGCTGCTCGCGCACGAGCTGGCCCACGCGATCGTCGCCAAGCGGCACGGGCTGGAGGTCAACGGCATCACCCTCTGGCTGCTCGGCGGGGTGGCCGAACTGCGCGGGGAGCCCCGCTCCCCCGGCGCCGACCTCAAGATCGCCGGGGTGGGGCCGCTGACCAGCGTCGTGCTCGGCGGCGTCTTCGCCCTCGTGTCCTGGGGGGTTTCCGCCGCCGGCACGCCACCGCTGATCAGCGGGATGTTCGGCTACCTGGCCGCGGTGAACGTGCTGCTGGCCGTGTTCAACCTCGTGCCCGCCGCGCCACTGGACGGCGGCCGGGTGCTGCGCGCCTTCCTGTGGGCGCGCTGGCACGACCGCCTGCGGGCCGCCGTGGCCGCCGCCCGGGCCGGCCGGGTCTTCGGCTACCTCCTGATCGCGATCGGCTTCCTCAACCTCGTCTCCGGCCTCAGCCTTCAGGGGTTCTGGCTGGCCCTGATCGGCCTGTTCCTGGTGAACGCGGCCACCGCGGAGGAGCAACAGACGCAGATCGACGCCGCTCTGCACGGGATCACGGTGGGTGAGGTGATGTCGCGCGACCCGGTCGTCGCCCATCCCGACGAGACCGTGGCCGGTCTGGTCGACCGGCTCGTGCTGCGCCACCACCTGTCCACCTATCCGCTGCGGGACGACGACGGCCGATTTTCGGGGCTGGTGACGCTGGGCCGGGTCCGGCGCGTGCCACCCGACGATCGCGCGATCACCAGACTGCGGAAGATCGCATGCCCGCCGTCGGACGTGCCCACCGCCCGCCCCGGCGACCAGCTCACGGAGCTGCTCCAGCGGATGAGCGGGTGCACGGACGGCCGGGCCGTGGTCCTCGACGACGACGGGCACCTGGTCGGCCTGGTCACCCCCACCGACATCAGCCGGACCATCCAGACGGTGGACCTGCGGGCGCGCGAGCCGTACCGGACGCCGCGCGGCGCCGACCTCGCTCCGCCCCCTCCCGGAGACCGCACCCCCGGAGGACCCTCTTCCGGAGGTCCCGCTCCCGGCGGTCCCGCTCCTGGAGGGCCCGCTCCTGGAGGCCCCGCTCCTGGGGGCACGGTCCCGCCGGCCGGTCGCCGCGACGCCGCCTGACCGACGCCGCCTGACCGCGCCGTCCATACGCGCCCTCTGAATGCGCCGCCTGAAAACCGCCGCGGCGCGCGTCACCGGCCCGCGTGATCCGGCCGCCGTGATCCGGTACGGGTTATTCGGTGCGGGTCATTCGTCGGCGGGTTCATCGACGTCGTCGGGCGAGTCGGCGCCGGGGGCGTGCCAGTCGCCGGACACGCCGCCGTCCAGATCCGCGCCGTGCTCCACGTCGGCCGACTCCGCCAGTGGCGGCAGCCGGTCGGGGATCAGGTTCTCCGGCTCCGCGTTGTCCTTCGGCATGGCCTCCTCCTCGGACTGCTGCCTCTCCGTCTTCGCGTACCCTCCAGTGGCGCCGACATTCGGTCAGGTCGCAGAGACGGACGTGACAGCCGAAAACAGATTCGCGAGCCGTGTCGAACGAGGGACCAGGGGTAGGCGGACGGTGCGACCGGACCGGACAAAGCGGTCGTAAATGATAGAGGCAGGCTCTCAAGGAGGTGGGGATATGACGATCGTCGACGACACGGCGGTCGAACGGCGGCGGCTGCGGTTCGAGCGGGACGCGCTGCCGTACATCGACCAGATCTACGCCGGCGCCCTACGGCTCGCCCGAAACCCCGCCGACGCCGAAGACCTGGTGCAGGACGTCTACCTGCGGGCCTTCAGCAGCTTCCACCAGTTCCGCGAGGGCACGAACCTACGGGCCTGGCTGTACCGCATCCTGACCAACACCTACATCAACACCTACCGGCGGCAGCAGCGGCAGCCGCAGCGGTCCGCGGCCGAGGACGTGGAGGACTGGCAGCTCGCCGACGCGGCCTCGCACACCTCGTCGGGGCTCAAGTCGGCCGAGGTGGAGGCCCTGGACGGGTTACCCGACTCCCGGGTGAAGCAGGCGCTGCAGGACCTGCCCGAGGACTTCCGGCTCGCGGTCTACCTCGCCGACGTGGAGGGCTTCGCCTACAAGGAGATCGCGCAGATCACGGACGTCCCCATCGGCACCGTCATGTCACGGCTGCACCGGGGACGCCGGCAACTGCGGACCAAGCTGGAGGACTACGCCGCCGAGCTCGGCCTGCTCCGGGCGGCGAGCGCCGCCGCCCGGAACGGTGAGAAGACCTAGGCAGGCCACTCAGGCGTCCCCGCGCCTTACCCTGAGGCCTTCCCGGGCAGGCGCACCCAGGCGGGGGACTCCTCCCCCGGCGCGTACGCGGAGCCGAGGCGCTTGCCCACCACACCGGGCAGGCCCTGCTCAGCCGCTGCCCGCCGCACCGCGTCCACCTCACCCGGCCAGGACGGCGCCGTCTGCCAGCGCGGCCCGTCGACCGCGAGGTCCTTCAGACCCAGCCGGCGCCGCTCGAACGGCTCGCCCAGCAACGACCGGCCGTCGTCGTAGAGCAGGTCGTAGGCGACGTAGACGGCGGTGCCCGCGAACGTGACGACCTCGCCGTCGAGCACGGCGGCCCTGCTGCCGAACGCCTCGGCCAGCGGGCGCAGCCAGCGGTGCTCCCCGGTGACGTCCGCGCCGCCCGCGTCGCGCAGGGTGAGCCTGCCGCCCTCCACGTACGCGAGCGCCCGCGCGCCGCCCCACCAGAACTCCCAGGCGTACGCCTCCGGGTCGCGCGGCACGCGGGCGCGGGTGACCGGCGTCATCGGCGCGAGCGAGGCGGGCGGGGGCTCCCACCGCCCGCTGGGCGGATCCATCCGGTGGATCATCCAGTTGCGGCCTCGGGTCCGGAACAGCACGTAGCGGCCCGCGACCCGGGAGCCGGTCAGCACGATCTTGACCTCGCGGTCGCTCCACTTCTCGGTCGCGTAGTGGCCGCGGTCCCAGATCGTCATCGTGCCGCCGCCGTACTCGCCCTTGGGGATCTCGCCCTCGAACCGGGCGTACTCCATGGGGTGGTCCTCGGTGTGGACGGCGAGGTGGTTGGTCGCGGGGTCGGGCGGCAGGCCCTTGGGGATCGCCCAGGAGACCAGCACCCCGCCCCGCTCCAGGCGCAGGTCCCAGTGCAGGGACCGGGCGTGGTGCTCCTGGATGACGAACGTGTCGTCCTCGCCCCGCGGCAGCGGCCCTTCGGCGGGGACCGGCTCGCCGGTGCGCGTCGCGTCGCGCTTGGCCCGGTAGGTCTCGAGTTTGTCGGCCATCTCACTCGTCCTACCCACGGCGCGACTCCCCGTGGGTGACAAGCGTGTCACCTTGTAGCGACATGTCCGGTTAAGGACTTCGTGACCACTTGGTGATTGGCAGTCACTATCGTCACCCAGCATGAGTTCAGCGATCAGGTTGACCGTGGGCGCCGGCGTCGTGGCCCTCGGTCTCCTTCTGCCCGGCACCCCCGCCACAGCGGCCCCGAGCCACACGGTCAAGATCACCATCATGGCCAGCTCCGACGTCCACGGAAACGCGCTCAACTGGGACTACTACAAGAACGCGGAGTACGACGACAGCACGCACAACGACGTGGGTCTGGCGAAGATCTCGACGATGGTGTCGAAGATCAGGGCCGACCGCGGCGCCGACCACACCCTGCTGTTCGACTCCGGTGACACCCTTCAGGGCACGCCTCTGGACTACTACTACGCCAAGGTCGAGCCGATCACCTCCACGGGCGAGATCCACCCCATGGCGAAGGCCATGAACGCCATCGGGTACGACGCCGTGACGCTGGGCAACCACGAGTTCAACTACGGCCTGCCGCTGCTCGGCGCGTGGGTCACGCAGATGAAGGCGCCGGTCCTCGGCGCGAACGCCGTCTCCGCCACCACCGGTCAGCCGGCCTACCAGCCGTACGTCATCAAGACCATGAAGGTGAAGGGCGAAAAGCCGATCAAGGTGGGCGTGCTCGGCCTCACCAACCCCGGCGTCGCGATCTGGGACAAGGCGAACGTCGACGGCAAGCTGAGGTTCCTCGACCTCGTCGAGACCGCCAAGAAGTGGGTGCCGGTCATCCGCGGCCTCGGCGCGGACGTGGTCCTGGTCACCGCCCACGCGGGCGACGACGGCATGTCCTCCTACGGCTCCGACCTGCCGGTGGAGAACGCCGCCGCCATGGTCGCCGAGCAGGTGCCCGGCGTGGACGCCGTCCTCTTCGGCCACGCGCACAACGAGGTGCCGCAGCGCTTCGTCACCAACAAGGTCACCGGCCAGCAGGTGCTGCTGACCGAGCCCGGCAAGTGGGGCCAGCGCCTCAGCGTCGTCGACTTCGCCCTCGCCAAAGAGCGCGGGAAGTGGACGGTGACCGGCAAGTCGTCCACCACGCTCAACACCAACACGGTGGCCGAGGACCCGAAGATCGTCGCGCTCATGAAGGAGTCGCACGACAAGACCGTCGGCTACGTCAACAAGGTCATCGCCCAGTCCGCCCAGGAGCTGTCGGCGGCCGAGTCGCCGTACAAGGACACGCCGATCCTCGACTACATCCAGAAGGTCCAGACCGACCTCGTCGGCAAGGCCCTCGCCGGCACCGCCGACGCCTCGCTGCCCGTGCTGTCGATCGCCGCGCCGTTCAGCCGCACCGCCGTGTTCCCGGCCGGGCCGGTCAGCGTCCGTGACATGGCCGGGCTGTACGTCTACGACAACACGCTGCTCGGCGTCAAGCTGAACGGCGCCCAGATCAAGGACTTCCTTGAGTACTCGGCGAAGTACTTCGCACAGGTCGCCCCGGGCGCGCCGATCGACCTCGCCACGCTCACGAACGCCGGCGGCATGCCCGACTACAACTACGACCAGCTCTCCGGAGTGACGTACGACATCGACATCTCCAAGCCGGTCGGCCAGCGCATCGTCGGCCTGTCCTACCAGGGCAAGCCCGTCACCGCCGACCAGCAGTTCGTCGTGGCCATCAACAACTACCGCCAGTCGGGCGGTGGCGGCTTCCCGCACGTCTCGACCGCCCCGGTCGTCTACAACGCGCAGGTGGAGATCCGCCAGGCGCTGATCGAGTACGCCGCCGCGAACGGCACCATCGACCCGGCGACGTTCGCCGAGGCGAACTGGAAGCTCGTCCGCGACGGGGTCCCCGTCTTCGAGAAGTGACCAGTGGGGGTGGTCCGCGTCCCGGGCCACCCCCCTTTTTTTCTCCTGAGTGGTCGTACTCAGTCGATCCGGGTGATCCCGCTCATGCCCGCGCGCCGATCCGGCGGCGACACTGACGTGTCCGAACGCCGAGGGAAAGGGTGGCCGTGAGCAGAAACGGGATCGTCTTTCTCGCGATCGTGTCCACGATCGCGGGGCTTGTCCTGGTCTACGTGGCGGACGTGCCGCTGCCGGTGGTCGTCTCGCTGGGCTTCGGAGCGCTGTGCCTGCTCTGGCTGATCGTGCTCCTGACGGTGCCGTGGAACCTGTACTTCCAGGCCCATGCCCTGATCCACGAGATACGGGTCAGCCGCGAGCGCGGGATGGAGGTCTCGCCGGAGCGCGAGACCGAGGCCCTGCGCATCGCGGGGCGCATGCGCCGGGCGGCCGTCGCCGCCCACCTGCTGTCGGCCGCCCTGCTCGCGGTCGTCGCCTATTTCTCCGGCGAGACCGTCGGCTACTACTTCGCCGTCTTCTACCTGGTCGCCACGCTCTTCAGGCCCGCCGGGGCCTGGTTCTCCCACCTGCGCGACCGCATGACCACGATGCTGGCGGAGGTCCGGTATCCCCGGGAGGACGTCGTCACGCTCGTCGAGCGAGTCACGGCGCTGGAGGGGCGGGCCGAGGAGTCCGAGGCGCGGGCCGCCGAACTGGCCGGGCACCTCGACGCCCTCGCCGTGGAGACGCGCGCCGGGTTCCACGCGGCCACGGCGCGCGCGGACGATCTCGACCGCCGGCTCGACGCCATGGGCAGGACGTTCGAGGGCTCCCTCAGCCGTCTCACCGACAACCAGGAGGTCCTGTCAGGCATCAAGGCGTTCCTCCGCCTGATCAGATCCGAGACGGCGTAGTCCGCGAGCTTCCCCGCTGCTCGTGGGCGCGGCGGCCGGTCCGCCGCGGTAGGCGGTCCCGGCTCTCAGCAGCGTAAAACCGGAAATTCCCGATTTTGTGGACGGTCCCGTCAGTGCCCGATACCCTCTGCCGGGTCAAGATTGTCAGATCTTCAACAACAGGGCGGGAACGGCGTGGCACGCTCGTGGAGGGAGCTTCCCACGGGCCGGGTCGTGTATCTGCACGGCGACCCGGACGCCGTCGCACTTGCGGTCGACCCCCTGCCCGACGACGCGCCCGCGCTGGTCACCTACGTCCCCCGCCCGGCCGGCACCCCTGCGGCCTCCGGAAGCACTGGGGCCGGCACCACTGGGGCCGTGGTCGCCGACGTGCTGAGTGAGCTGGAGTCCGCCGCGCTCGCGATGTTCCCCGCCTGGCTGCCCGGGGCGGACGGCATCACCGGATCCGGCGGCGCGGCCGTCGCCGCCGTCCGCGCCCTCGCCCTGCGCACCGGCTCCGCCACCGGGCACTTCGGGCCCTTCCTCGCCCACCTCGCCGAACGGGCCCTGCGCGAGCGGGCCGCCCTGGGCGGGGTCAGGCGCGGGGTCGTGGCCGGAGGCCGTACGGCGGGCCGGGCCGGGACGTTCCCGCCCGAGATCCGCGCCGCCGGGCTGGCCCGGGTGCTCCGCGCGGGCTACCGGCGGCCGGAGACCGCGATCCTCGTACGGGTTCCCTCCGGGCTCTCGCCTGCCTCCGAGGAGGTGCTGGTCGCGGCCTGCGAGTGGCTGGCCCACCACGGCGGGTTCGGCGTCTGGCTCACCGGGCCGCCGCCGCGCTCCGTCGACCGGATCGAGACCGTGACCGCCCCGATCCCCGAAGGGGTGGCGGCGCTCGCCCGCGAGATCGCCTCCGGCGCCCGCGAGGAGTCCGCCCCGCCTGCACTCGCCTTCCCACCGCTCGCCTTCCCGCCGCTCGCCGGATCGCCGCACCCGGGCAGCGCCGCCGAACGGCGGCTGGAGGCGGCGCTGTCGCCGTGCGCCTGGGCGGCGGGTCGTGAGTGGAACCAGCTCCACGCCTCAGGGCCGCTCAGCAATCCGATCCGCGTCGACCTGCTCTGGCGTGCCGAGCGGTGCGTGGTCGAGATCGACGGCCCCGAGCACCTGTCGCCACTCCGCCTCGCCGCGGACAGCCGGCGCGACCTGAGCCTGCGCCGGGACGGTTACGCCGTCCGCCGCTTCACCAACGAGCAGGTGCTGGAACGTCTCGGCACCGTGCTCGCCGAGTTGGAGCGCTTCCTCCACCAGTGCCGCAATGGAACGTTCGAAGGGTCACCCCATGCCTGACGCGTCGCTATCCCAGCGCGAGACCGCCATCCTCCTGCTGCTCATGGCCGAGGCCCGCGAGTTCACCAACCCGGAACTCAAGGAGCGGTTCGGCTTCGAGATCGGCAAGAAGGAGCGCGAGCACCTGCAGCAGCTCAAGCTGATCGAGGTCGGGAAGAGAGGCCAGGCGTTCACCTGCACGTTGGCCGACGACGGCTGGGCCAGGGCGGCCGTGATGTTCCGTGAGGGCATCCCCAAATCCAGCCGTCTTGCGGCACGACTGCTCGAAGCGGTCGTCCGGGCCATGGCCTCCGGCCTCCAGCGGCACATGGATCGGAGCGGCGCCCCGCTCGCCGAGATCTTCGGCCAGGAGGACCTCGCCCCGGCGGTCACCGAGTCACGGGGTGCGGAACCGTCCGCCGCGCGGGCTGCGGCAGAACCGATCGCGCAGTCGCCGGTCGCGAACGTGCCCCCGGACGAGAACGTGCCCCCGGACGCGGACGTCGAGACGTTGATCCGCAAGGCGTACGCGCAGCTCGCCGAAAAGCCGTACGCCTGGGTCAGCCTGACCCGGCTGCGTCCCCTCCTGGGCGACGCCTCCAGGAACGAGGTCGACACCGTCCTCCGTCACATGATCGGCCTTCCGGACGTTCGCCTGGTGCCCGAGTCCAACCAGAAGATGCTCACCGACGAGGACAGGGGCGCGGCTGTCGTGATCGGGGACCAGGCCAAGCACCTCATCCTGATCGGAGCATGATGACGAGCGACGAACTCGACGCCCTTCGGGCCCTGCGGTTCAACTACACGCGGGTCGCCGACGATGTATGGCGCCCGTTGCCGTTCCATGTCGAGGCGATACACCGGGACGCCGCGCAGGTCATCCTGGACGGCCTGCTGGAGGCGGAGGAGAGCGTCGCCGCGAGCCCCATCGGCGTCGCGATACAGGGCCAGCGGGGAACGGGCAAAACACATCTCCTTGGCTGGGTCCGCCAGAAGGTACACGAAGAGGACGCCTACTTCTTCCTCGTCAGCCTGCTCGACGCGAAGGACTTCTGGGAGAGCGTGCTGCTCTCCATGCTCGACAGCCTCTCCCGGCCGATGGCCGGGGACGGCAGTCAACTGAGGGAACTCCTGTGGCGTCTCTGCGTGCTTGCCGAGGTGCCCCAGGCGGCACGCGGCCCGATCATCGGCGACGTCCCCCTGTCCCGCGCCGACCTGGACGCCTTCATCAACGCCCTGCGTCGATACGACTCGCACGTCGGCCGCGATGTGCAGGACACCGCACGGGCCCTCACGCTGCGCGCCTCGCACGACCTGGCGGCGCAGGACATCGGCGACGCCTACCTCATCTCGGCGCCGCAGGGTGAGCCGGGCGAGCGCGCGGAGTGGGGGTTCCGGACAGTCGGGAAGACACCGCAGGAGATCGTCCACGACCTGTCCATGCTTCTCGCGCTGACCGGTCCCTCCGTCATCGCCGTGGACCAGGTCGACACGCTGATCGCCCAGTCCGCGGCCCTCACCGGGGGCGGATTGGCGGAGGACTTCGAGCATCACCGGACGATCGAAAGCGTCGCGGGCGGCCTGATGACCCTTCGCGAGATGACCCGCCGCACGCTGACAGTCCTGTCCTGCCTCCCCCTCACGTGGACGTTGATCGAAGAACACGCCACGGACACCGTCCAGGACCGCTTCCGGATGACCCTGCCGCTGCGGACGATCCCGGACGCGAAGACGGGCCGCGCGCTGGTCGAGAAGCGGTTCGGCGCACAGTACGGCGCGGCGGGGTTCACGCCGCCGTATCCGACGTGGCCGGTGAAGCCGGAGGCGTTCGAGGAGGCGCACCAGTACACGCCTCGCCAGTTGCTCATCCGGATCGACAAGCACGTCCGGTCGTGCCTGGCGAGCGAACAGGTCGTGGAGCTGGAACGGCTGACCGGCGCGCCTTCGAACAAGATCGACCCTAAACCCCGGCCGCCGAAGCAGGAACCCGACTTCGGCGAGCTGGACAGGCGGTTCGCGGAGCTGCGGAAACGGGCGGACGTAGCGGAGGCGCTGGACCCGATCACGGAGGACGCCGTGATGCCGCGCCTGCTGTCGGCCGGGCTGTCCGCCTGGATCACCGAGCAGGGCGAGGACGGGCGGCTCTTCACCCAGGACCCGCCTCCGAGCACGAAGCCGCCCCTGCACGCCCGCCTGCGCCGGACCCTGGACGAGGCGACGGAGAACGAGGCCCACTGGTGCTTCCGGGCCATCTCCGCGTCCCATCACATCGCCGCGCTCAACCGGCTGAAGGCCGCGTCCACGGCGGCCGGGCTCGACGAGCGGATCCCCGCGCGCAGACTGTTCGTGCTCAGGAACCAGAGCTGGGCCAGGGGACCGGTCACCCAGGAGACCCTGGCCGCCTTCGAGCAGGCGGGCGGCCGGATGCTCCAGATCGAGGAGGACGACCTCCGGATCTTCGCGGCGCTCCGTGACCTGGAAGCCGAGAACCCGCCGGACCTCCAGGCGTGGCTCGTCTCGCGTAAGCCGACGAGCGAGGTGAAGCTGTTCGCCGAAGCGCTGAGCGACGCGGCCGTTCCCCGCGTGTCCGGCACCGGGATGTCCGCCCGGCCGAGCCGGTCGCAGGACCGCCCTCGGCGCACCGCCAATCCCGAACGGCGTCTGCTCCGTCTGGAGGTGGTGCAAGGACTCACGACGCTGCCGGTGACCGGAGCGCCGCCCCTGCCCTCCGCTGACACACCGGCCACTGACACACCGGCCACTGACACACGGGCCACTGACACACCGGCCGCTGACACACGGGCGACTGACACACCGGCCGCGGCTCCCGGCACCGCCCCGTCCCCGGTCCCCGCCGCCGCTCTGTCGCCGGCCGGTGCGAGCGCCGCGATTCCCGGCGGCGTCACCCTGGGCCCGGCCGTTCCCGATCTGCAGGTCTGGCCGCCGCTGCCTTTCTCTGAGGCATCGCCGGTCGAAGCCCCGGCCGCGGAGGTACCGGTCGCGGAGGTACCGGTCGTGGACGAGCCGGTCGTGGACATGCCGACCGTGGACGAGCCGGTCGAGGCGCCCTTTGCGGAGATGCCGGCAGCGGAGGCGGCGGCCGTTCCCCGCCCGCGCACGCCGCAGTCGGCGGACGAGCCTCCGGCCGCTCCCTACCTGACGATCGGGGCGGCGACCTCGGACGACCGGCCGGTGCGGATCCGGCTGGAGACCCTGCGCAAGCACACGGCGATCTTCGCCGGCTCGGGCTCCGGCAAGACGGTGCTGATCCGCCGCCTCGTGGAGGAGTGCGCCCTTCAGGGAGTCTCGGCGATCGTCCTCGACGCGAACAACGACCTCGCGCGGCTCGGCGACCGGTGGCCGGAGCCACCCGCGGAGTGGGGTGAGGGCGACGCCGCCAGGGCCGACGACTACCTGGCGAACACCGACGTGGTGATCTGGACGCCGCGCAAGGAGTCGGGACGTCCGCTGAGCTTCCAGCCGCTGCCCGACTTCGGCAGCGTCGCCGACGACCCGGACGAGTTCGGCGAGGCGGTGGACGCCGCACTCGCCGCGCTCGTCCCCCGGGCGAAGCTGGAGGCCAAGACGGCAAGGGCCCATCTCGGCCAGGCGGTGCTCCGCGAGGCCGTCGCCCACTACGGACGGCGCGGCGGCACGGGGCTGGGCGGCCTGATCGCCCTGCTCGACGACCTTCCTGACGGTGTGAGCAGTCTCGAAGGGGCGCCCAGGCTCGCGACCGAGATGGCCCAGCACCTGAGGGCGGAGACGATCAGCGATCCCCTGTTCGCGGGGACCGGGACGCCCGTCGATCCGGGCCTCCTGCTGACGCCGCCGGAGGGCAAGCGGGCCCGCGTGTCGGTCATCAGTCTGACCGGCATGACCTCCGACGCCCAGCGGCAGGGCTTCGTCAACCAGCTGCAGATGGCGCTGTTCTCCTGGATCAAGCGGCATCCCGCCGGAGACCGGCCGCTCGGCGGGCTGTTCGTGATGGACGAGGCCCAGACGTTCGCACCGTCGGGGACGGCGACCGTGTGCACCCAGAGCACGCTCGCCCTCGCCGCGCAGGCCCGCAAGTACGGCCTCGGGCTGGTGTTCGCCACCCAGGCGCCGAAGGGCCTGCACAACCGGATCACGGGCAACGCCGCCACCCAGTTCTTCGGCCTGCTCAACGCGCCGGTCCAGATCACGGCGGCGCGGGAGCTGGCCAGGGCCAAGGGCGGCGACGTCCCCGACGTGGCACGGCTGCGGTCCGGCCAGTTCTACGCGGCGTTCGAGGGCGGGTCGTTCACGAAGGTCCGTACGCCGCTGTGCCTGAGCCACCACCCGAGCAGCCCTCTCACGAGCGAGGAGGTCGTGGCCCGGGCGAACCGGTCCTGAATGAGAGCGCGCGGAGCCGGCGCCGTCCTCGGACGCGACGCCGGCTCCGCTACACCTGCTCTGCTCCGGAAATCCGGCTGGGCGGGGTGACCGGCCGGCCGTAGAGGATCGATGCCCAGGCGTTGGTGAGGACGTCGACGAGGACCTCCTCGTCGTCGAACGGGGGGACACCGGCCGCGGCCAGATAGTAGAGCCGTTCACCCATCCAGGTCAGCGACGCGGCGACCGCGCGCACGTCCATGTTCCCGAGCCGCCCGCGGACCTGCGGGTCGGACTCGATACGGGCCGTGGCGGCGTCGGTGAACAGGTTCATCTGTTCCAGCCAGAGGGCTCGCAGCCCCTCGTCCGAGCCCTGGCTCTCCACGATCGCCATGAGGATGCCCGCGTTGTCGCGCCACAGCCGGGCGCCGTCCCGCACCCCCGCACGCAGCGCGGCGACGGGGTCCTGCGACCCGCCGATCCACGGGTCCGCGGCCTGCTGCCCCTGCGCGACGGCGTCGCGCACCAACTCGCCGAGCACGGCCTGCTTGCTCGGGAAGTAGAAGTAGAAGCTCGCCCGGGAGACCTCCGCGGCGGTGAGGATGTCGGCGACGCTGAGAGCGTCGAAGCGGCGCTCCCGCAGCAGCTCGCGGGTCGCGGACAGGATCCGCTCCCGCAACCCGGTGGACGCCGGCTCCGCGGCCGATCTACGGGCCGGCTGCGCGCCGGGCTTCGAAGGCATGCCCCTCAGGATACCGACGTGCTGTACGGACGCCTTGTACATACATTGTGTCCATACATCATGTATGGTGCTTCCATGACACATTCTGCCATCGGCATGAGGTACCGCACCTTGGGCACGAGCGGCCTTCGGGTGCCCGAACTGATCCTGGGCGCGATGACCTTCGGAGAGCAGGGCGGGGTGGGCGCGCCGCTAGCGGAGTGCCGGCGGATGCTCGACCTGTACGCCGAGGCCGGCGGCAACATGATCGACACGGCCGTCAACTACCGCGACGGAGCCAGCGAGGAGATCCTCGGCGAGCTGCTCGAGGGCAGGCGCGAGTCGTTCGTCCTCGGCACGAAGTACACCGTCTCCCGCGACCGCTCCGACCCGAACGCCGCGGGGAACCACAGGAAGAACCTCCGGGCCTCCCTGGAGACCAGCCTGCGCCGGCTGCGTACGGACTACCTCGACCTCTTCTGGGTGCACATGTGGGACCGTGACACGCCCATCGAGGAGACCATGCGCGCGCTGGACGACGCCGTCCAGGCCGGCAAGGTGCTCTACGTGGGCATCTCCGACGCCCCCGCCTGGGTCGTGGCCCGCGCCAACACTCTTGCCGAGTGGCGCGGCTGGAGTCCCTTCATCGGCCTGCAGGTGCCGTACAGCCTGCTGCAACGGGACATCGAGCGGGAGCTGCTCCCCATGGCCGAGTCCCTCGGGCTCGGCGTCACGGCGTGGAGCCCGCTCGGCGGCGGGGTGCTGTCCGGCAAGTACACGCTGCCCGGTGGACACACCCGCCAGGACGGGGCCGCGCCCACGGGACGGCTGAAGGCCGAGTCGCTCTCGGCCCGCGACCACGCCGTCGCCCGGGCCGTGCAGGAGGCCGCCGACGACCTCGGCGCGACCCCGGCACAGGTCGCGATCGCGTGGACGATGAGCCGCTCTCCCGCCGTCCATCCGATCGTCGGGGCGCGTTCCGCCGACCAGCTACGTGGCAATCTCGCCGCTACCGGCCTCGCGCTCCCCCCTGAAGTGCGCACGCGCCTGGAAGATGCCACCGAGTTCACCCTCGGATTTCCCGGCGACTTCATCGCCCAGACCTCGCCGTGGGTGTTCGGCGCCGCGCTCGCCGACCCCCCTTCCGGCACAGTCCGGCGATGAGAGCCGCGTCAGCGCCTGCGGCCCACTCCGCCGAGGAACCGCCTGCTTCCCCGGCGCGACCACGACCGTTCCCTCCTACCGGTGGCGGAAGGCGGCGGCACCGGCGGCGGCGATCGCCACCGACAGGACCACGACGACCGTGAGCGCCCCCAGGGGGTTGCGGTGCCGTACGGGCGCGATCGCGCGCATGGCCGGCACCCGGTAGACCGGTGACCTCGACGGTGACGGGGTGGGGCGCGGCGTCGGACGAGGGCGGGGGGACGGCACCGCGACGGGCGGCCGGGGCGCGGCCGCCACCCGATGCGGGGAGTGCCGTGGCGCCGGTGCGGGCTTCTCGGGGGCCCGTGGCGGTGGCGGCGGCTCGGGGGAGGGCGCGGGCGGCGGTTCCGGAGGGGGCACGGCGGTCGGCGGCGTGCAGCCGGGTCTTCCGATGCCGATCTCGGCGTGCAGGTCGACGATCACGCCCACGTCGAGGCAGACGCCGACCCGCAGGCCCGGTACGCCCGGGTCGTCGGCCGTGAGGGACGCGCCGGCGGCGGCCCGCACCGGGGCGGGAGACGCGGCGGTCAGCGTGGCGCACGTCAGCGCGGCGCAGGCGGAAGCGGCCGCGACCGCGACGGCCGCGCGCGGGCCCGCCGTCCTGCCCATGTCAGTGGCCCTCGGGGATCCGCTGGAACTCGTGCAGGGCGCTCACGAACGCGTCGGGCTTCACCGCCAGGCCTCCGCTGAAGGGGTGGGAGATGTTCCAGGCGAGATAGACGCCGACGCCGAGCAGGACGGCCATCGCCGTCACCGGTACGAGCGTGAGCCCCCGGGGGCGGGCCCCGGCCAGGAACGGGAAGACGACGACGAGGACGCCCGTGAGGACCGTCAGCAACATGACGCCGGGAGGCAGCGCGGTGCCCACATCGGCGGCGCGCTGCCGGCGGGCGGCGGACAGGTCCCCCATCCGCTCCAGCACCGTGTCCCTGGCGTCGCGCGCCTCGTCGGTCGTGATCGGCAGTTCGGTCACGCGGGCGCGCAGCGACTCCAGCCGCGCCGTCCCCTCGGTGCCGAGGTGTCCTGCCGCCATCTGCGGCCACTCGTCCTCGAGGACGTATCTCGCGTACTCGCGCAGTCCCTCGCGCACCTGGGCGGCGTCGGGGGCGGGGAGCGGCGCGGCGGCCCAGTAGGCCTCCACCAGCGCCTGGGTCTCCGCGTAGGTGTTCTGCCGCGCCGAGTCGGCCGAGGTCCACGGCACGACGATCGCGATGGCGAACACGAGCAGGAACAGCGAGGAGAGCATCGAGCCGGCGTGACCGGCGGACGCGCCGCCGGGATCGCGATCGTCGGTGCCCCGGCCCAGCACCCGGAACAGAAGGGCCGCCACGGCCACCAGCCCGACGGCCGCCGCGACCGCGAGTACGCCTATGAGCATGTCATCTCCACAGACACTTTGCTGATTACAAGTAGTGACATGACTATCACATGAAGTAACCATTGACCAGCGAGGACGGGTAAGTGACGGCGCGGCCTGCCCCGGCGGCGGGGACCTGTCATGGCAGGATCGGCGCGGAGGTGAGCGCATGCGCGTAGTGATCGCGGGCGGGCACGGGAAGATCGCCCTTCGGCTGGCACGTCTGATGAGCGGGCGGGGCGACGCGCCGGTGGGGCTGATCCGCAACCCGGATCAGATCGCGGACGTGGAGGCGGCCGGCGCCGAGGCGGTGCTGTGCGACCTGGAGCGGACCACGCCGCAGAAGGTGGCCGAGATCCTCCGGGGAGCCGGAGCCGTCGTCTTCGCCGCCGGGGCGGGACCGGGCAGCGGCGCCGCGCGCAAGTTCACGGTGGACGAGGGCGCCTCGGTGCTGCTCGCCGACGCGGCCGAACGGGCCGGCGTGGCCCGCTTCGTCCAGATCTCCTCGATGGGCGCGGGATCGCCGCCCGCGCCGGGCAGCGATGAGGTCTGGGCGGCCTACATCACCGCGAAGACGGCCGCGGAGGAGGACCTGCGCGCCCGCCCGCTCGACTGGACGATCCTGCGGCCGGGGCGGCTCACTGACGGGCCGGGGACCGGCCTGGTGACGCTGGCCGATCCGTCGCTTCCCTCCGGGGCGGTGCCGCGCGAGGACGTCGCCGCCGTGATCGCCGCGCTGATCGACGCCCCGGAGACGCGGCATCGGGTCCTCGAACTCATCGGCGGGGGCGTGCCCGTCGACGAGGCCGTGCGCCTCGTGCTGATGCGGTGACGGACCGGACCTCGCCGGTCCCGTTACCCATGTTGCCTCAGATGGCAAGGGGCCTTAAATACCCAATCGAGCACTAAGTTATACCGTTACGGAAAAATCCCATATGTGGGGCGTTCATGCGCCTTGACGCCGTTTTCGGGGTGACAAAGACTTCCCTCGAACTCGCGTGATCACTCCGGGCCGGCCCCCCTTCCCGGAAGGCACGCCAGATGGAGGAAACTCGATGAGTAGCTCTCCCCGGCGAGCGCGGCGCTACGCCGCCGCGCTGGCACTCCCCCTGGCGATCGCCCTGAACGCCCTCCCGGCGTTCGCCGATCCCTCTCCCGCTCCGGTCCCGCCCGACCGCGCGTCCAGCACCGCGCAGAACGGCGTCGCGCTGATGCGCGTCGTCGTCGCCGACCAGTCGGCCGTGGACAGGCTGATCGCCCTGGGCGTCGACCTGGCCGAATACAGCAAGCCGGTCGACGGCGGCATCGAAGTGCACGCCGTGCTCAGTCCCGAAGAGGCGCGGAATCTGCGCGACCGGGGCTTCGACGTCCGCGACGCCATCTCCGACCAGAGCGACTACGCCGCGAACCTCACCGAACGCCGGCAGGCCCTCGCCGCCGCGTCGGCCGACGCGGCGGAGACCGACACGCTGACCCCGCTGCGCGCCGAGTGGTTCACCAGCCTCGACAACCAGCGTTTCCTGTCGGTGGAGGTGAAAACGAGCGCCACCGACGCCCAGACGGTGCTCACCGCCACCTGGGACAGCGGCCCCGGCACGGCCCCCGACTCCGGCGGCTCGACGACGATGTCCCGCTTCACCGACGCGGGGCAGTACATGTACCACCGGTTCAACTCGCCGCTGCCGATCACGGAGGCCCCCGCCCAGGTCACGATCACCAGCAGCCGGGGCGGCTCGATCACCGTGCCGGTGACCAAGTGGCTGGGCGAGCCGCGCAAGGCGCCGAGCAAGCACTACGTGCAGGACTTCGTCGACCACTACATGGACCCCACCGAGGTCACCAACCGGATCGTGTGGCTGTCCAAGCAGTTCCCGGAGATCTCGGAGGTCGTCGACCTCCCGTACAAGACGAACGGCTACCGCCGCCAGGCGCAGGCGCAGTTCGGCGCGGGCTCGGGAAGCGCGCTGGCGAGCACGTTCTACGTGACGTCGAAGGCGTACGGCAGCGAGGGCGGCAACGACGTCAGCGTCGCGCTGGTGAACCCCGGGACCGCCTCGGCCCCGCTTTCCGTCGCCGTCAACGGCAAGGACGTCGTGGTCAACCTGGCCACGGACGCCTCCGGCGCGGTCAGCAGCACGGCCGCCCAGGTCGTGGGCGCCGTCAACGGCGACTCGGCGGCGTCGACGCTGCTGACCGCCGACCTCTACCGGACCGGCAACGGCTCCGGTGTGGTGACCGCGGCTCCGGCGACGAAGCTGACCGACAACCTGAAGGCGCCGGCGAGCATCTCGCGTCAGCCGTTCCAGATGAAGGCGCTGCGCATCGGCAAGAGCCGGGACGGCTCGAAGACCGGGGTGTTCCTCTACTGCCAGGAGCACGCCCGTGAGTGGGTGACCCCGCTCACCTGTGTGGAGACCGCCGAGCGGCTGCTGCGCAACTACGCGCTCGACGCGGACACCAGGAAACTGGTGAACAACCTCGACATCTTCATCGTGCCGACGATCAACCCCGACGGCGCCCACTACTCGATGTACGACTACAACATGCAGCGCAAGAACATGGTCAACTACTGCGCCGCCGACGGGTCGGACCCGGCGCGCCGCAACTCCTGGGGCGTCGACCTCAACCGCAACTTCTCGGTGGGCAGCGTCTTCGACGGATTCAACGGCGGCTCGACCACCTGCACCGGCGAGACCTTCTCCGGGCCGGCGGAGCTGTCGGAGCCGGAGACGCGCAACGAGGTGTGGCTCACGGAGAAGTTCCCGAACATCAAGTTCGCGATGAACACCCACTCCTACGGCGGCTACTTCATGTGGCCTCCGGGGGCGTACAAGACCGCCGGTCGGGAGACGCTGCCGCGCCCCGATCTGGGCACGGAGGAGTACTTCTGGAACGCCTCCACCCACATCCTGTCCGCCGTCCAGGGCTGGCGCGGCACGGCGATCTGGCCGGGGCGCACCGGCCCGGTGATCGACGTGCTCTACTCGGCGGCCGGCAACAGCGCCGACGAGTTCTGGTACAACAAGGGCATCATCGGCTGGGACTTCGAGGTCGGCGCCGACGTCTACGACCCGGCGACCAAGAGGTACAACGCGGTCGGCTTCCAGCCTCCGTTCGAGGAGGGCCACGAGGAGGCGATGGAGTTCTCCAACGGCCAGATCGGCATCCTTGAGGTCGCCCAGATGTACCAGAAGGACAAGCAGAAGCCCGAGTCGAAGCTCGTGGTGACCGACAGGGCCGACACCTCGGCGACGTTCACCTTCACGGTGGACGAGCCGGCGAACGTCTACTACACCCTCGACGGCAGCCGGCCGAACCTGAGCTCGCCCAAGCTGACCTCCGCGGGCATGCGCGAGGGCGCCGCGAAGATCTCGATCGACAAGACCACCGAGGTGCACTGGTTCGCCATGGACCTCGCGGGCAACGTCGAGAAGAACTACAAGCCGAACGGCAACGGCAAGAACTACAACTCGGAGACCGTCACGGTCGAGACGGCTCCGGCGCTCGCGCTGACCGCGACCGCCTCGTCCCGCTGCATCGGCACCTCGGCGTACGTCGCTGTGACGGCCGTCAACGGATCGGACGCACCCGCCACGGTGACGCTGACGACCCCGTACGGCAACAAGACGGTGGCCGACGTGGCTCCGGGCAAGCAGGCCTACCAGTCCTTCAACACCCGGGCCGAGCAGCTCGACGCGGGCACGGTGACCGTCACCGGCACCGCGACGGTCAACGGCAAGCAGGTCACCTCGTCCTACGACGCGCCGTACACGGCGGCCGGCTGCCGCTGAACCGCCCAGGAGCGTCAACCACGACTCAGCACAACCCGGGGCCGGCCGACAAGCCGGCCGGCCCCGCCCCCCCATATATGGAGCGATGACCACATGAGAATCACCAGGACCACGCAGGTGCTCGCCGCGTCGGTGCTCGGCCTCGCCCTCGCCGGCCTGGCCACCCCCGCGCTGGCCGACGACCCCGGCAGCGGCAGCGGCATCGACGTGTCGGTGACGATCGAGCCCACGACCACCCCCGGCCAGATCTCCATGACCGTCGCCGACAACGACGGCGTGTCCCTGCAGGAGAACGGCTCCGACGCCACCGCCCGCCAGTTCGTCGGCACCCTGCCCACCGTCACGGTCACCGACACCCGCCGGCCCGAAGACATCCCCGCCGGGGAGTTCTGGGCCGTCGTCGGCCAGTCCAGCCAGTTCGTCGCGGCCGACGACCCTGCCAAGACCATCGGCCCGGAGTACCTGGGCTGGAAGCCGCGCCTGCTCAGCGACTCCTCCACCGGCGCCGTGGCGGCCGGTGAGCCGGTCTCCAGTGTCATCGGCGACGGCACCGGAGCCCCCGAGGTCGGTCTGGAGAGCCAGGAACTGCTGGTCTCCACCGCCAACTCCGCCGACGAGATCGGCACCTCCCAGGTCAACGCCGACCTCGCCCTGCGCACCTCCACCGACGTCGCCGCCGGTGAATACCACTCCACCCTGACCCTGTCCCTGTTCAACCAGTCCTGAACCGGAGGCGGGTGACAACCGCCGCCTGTGGACGTCCGCACCGTGGGCGAGTCCGGCCCACGGTGCGGACGTCTGTGATGAGACCGTTCCCGGGGCGCCCTCGCCCTCCTCGCCGTCCTTCCCACTTCGGTGCGACCGCGTTCGCCCGCCGAACCCGCCCCGTTCGGCACGAGGTGACACAGGGTTAGGAAATCCTGACTTAGCGGAATGTTGACCGGGCGGTCAATCAGGCAGACCGTCGGGTCAACAGGTCACCTCTCCCCCCGTACGGAGGCACGGATGGATCTCACGAGATCGTTGTCCGACATCGTCGCCCTCGTCGCCGGGCTGGTCGCGGTGCTCGCGCCGTTCTTCTGGGCCGACGCCCAGGCCGCCGCGCAGCCGCTGCTCATCCTCGGCGCTCTGCTCGTCGTCTCCGCCCTGTGGTCCATCCTGGGCGCGGGCGGCGCCGGCTCCTGGGTGACCGCGGCGTTCGGCGCACTGCTGTTCGTCTCCCCCTGGGCGTTCGGCTTCGACGGCGACGCCGCCTCGGCGTGGACCGCCTGGATCACCGGCGCGGTCACCGTCGTCGTCGGCCTGCTCACCGTCCTGCAGGTGCGCGGCCGCACGACCGCGGCCGTCTGACCCCTCACCCGCACCGCGTACGGCCCCGCCGCCCGTCGCCCCTCCGGCGACCGGCGGCGGGGCCGTACGCCTTTCCGGCCTTTCCGGTTCGCGCGGTCGGCAGGAGCGGTGAACAGGCGTCTCACCTGCGCCGGGACCAGGGTCGCGCTTATCACCCCGCGGGCGATGTGTCGCCACTTGACTTTGGCGCGATCTCCGCTCAATCTGTTGCGTATAGCGCTTCCTGTTCCACCTTACGAAACCGGAAACCTCCGCATGATTCCTGCGTGCCCCATCGCCGCCCTGCCCAGGGGCGAGGCTCTCCGAATCGAGACAGATCCCCCGATCGCCGTCTTTCACACCGAGGACGGTGAACTGTACGCGGTGGACGACACCTGTACGCACCAGGACGCGTCGCTGGCGGACGGGTGGCTGGAAGGGTGCGAGGTGGAGTGCCCCCTGCACGCGTCGCGCTTCGACCTGCGCACGGGCCGGGTGGACGCTCCTCCCGCGAAGCTTCCGGTGCGCACCCACCAGGTGGTGGTCCGGGACGAGACCGTCTACGTCGTGCCCTCGGACCTGCCGCCGAACCTGCCGCCCGGCGTCCGCACCGGTTCGGCCTGAGCCACCGTGAGGGTGCCGTGAAATCCGTCGCCATCGTCGGCGCGTCGCTCGCCGGGCTGTCGACGGCCCGCGCGCTGCGCGCCCAGGGCTTCGGCGGGCGCCTGACGATCGTCGGGGCCGAGCCGCACCGCCCCTACGACCGGCCCCCGCTGTCCAAGGAGTTCCTCGCCGGCCAGATGACGACGGCGGACCTCGCCCTGGAGGGCGACGGCGAGGACCTCGCCGCCGAGTGGCGCCTGGGCGTCGCCGCGACCGGGCTGGAGCAGGGCCGGTCGCTGCGGATCGCACTCGCCGACGGCTCCGCGGTCGAGGCCGACGGCGTGGTGATCGCCACCGGCGCGGTCGCCCGCACCCTCGGGGGCGACCTCGCCGGGGTGCACACGCTGCGCACGATCGAGGACGCGGCGGCCCTGCGGGCCGATCTCGGCGCCGCCCGGCGCCTCGTGGTGATCGGGGCGGGCTTCGTCGGCGCCGAGGTCGCCTGCGTCGCCCGCACGCTCGGGCTCGACGTGACGATCGTCGAGGCGGCGCCCGCGCCGTTCGCCCGCGCGCTCGGGCCCGAGATGGGCACCGCGCTCGCCGGACTGCACGAGGCGCACGGGGTGCGCCTGATCTGCGGCGCCGCCGTACAGACCCTGACGGGCGAGGGTCGCGTCGACGGCGTGCTGCTGGAGGACGGGCGCCGCCTGGACGCCGACGTGGTGCTCGTCGGCATCGGCGCGCGGCCGGCGGTGGACTGGCTCGACGGCAGCGGCGTGACGGTCGGCGACGGCGTCGTCTGCGACACCGGCGGCGCGACGAGCGTGCCGGGAGTCGTCGCGGTCGGCGACTGCGCCGCCTGGTTCGACCCCGCTCTCGGCGCCCACCTGCGCGTGGAGCACTGGACCGGCGCGGCGCGGCGTCCCGCGACCGCCGCGCGGACGCTGCTGTCCGGCGGCGCCGCCGTTCCGGACGCCCTCGCACCGCCCTACCTGTGGTCCGACCAGTACGGCATGCGCGTGCAGTTCGCCGGGCACACGCTGCCGGGAGACGAGGTGAGCGTCGAGGAGGGCGACCTCGTGTCCCGCCGCTTCCTGGCCGTCTACCGGCGGGAGGGCCGCACGGTCGCGGTGCTCGGCGTCGACCAGCCGCGCTCGTTCACCCGGTGGCGGCGGCGTGTGAACGAGCCCGCCGGGGCGCGATGAGCGCCGTCGCGCCCGCGACCCGCGTCATCCCGCGTGGCCGAGACGGTGGCTGATGTCGGCGGCGCCCGCGACGAGCACGGGCGCGAGCTCGCGCATGCGCTCCTCGCTGAACCGGTAGGCCGGGCCGGAGGCGCTGACGGCCGCCACCACCTCGCCCTCGTGGGAGCGGATGGGCGCGGCGATGGCGTTCAGCCCGATCTCGTACTCCTCCGCGGTGACCGCGTAGCCCCGCCGCAGCGCCTCGTCGAGCTGCCGGCGCAGTACGGCGGCGTCGGTCACCGTGGCGGGGGTGAAGCGCTCCAGCCCGGCGGCGGCGATGAGCCGTTCGCGGCGCCGCTCGTCGAGGTGGGCGAGCAGGACCTTGCCACTCGACGTGGCGTGCAGCGGGGTGGGCTGGCCGACCCAGTTGTACGCGGTCACGGCCGCCTGGCCGCGCACCTGGTCGAGGTTGATGGCGTAGTGGGACCGCGCGACGGCGATGTTGACGGTCTCGCCGATCTCCTCGGCGAGCCGCCGGCACACCGGGCGGCTCTGCTGGACGAGGTCGAGGCGCGCGGCCACCCCGGCGGCGAGCCGGACGACGCCGAAACCGAGGCGATACTTGCCGCGGTCCTCGGCCTGCTCCGCCAGGCCGCGTGCCTCCAGGGCGCCGAGGAGCCGGAACGCGGTGGACTTGTGGACGCCGATCTCCGCGGCGACCTCGCTCACACCGGCCTCACCGCGCTGGGAGAGGATTTCCAGAATCGTCACGGCCCGGTCCACCGACTGGACGCCGCCGCTCCCCTCGGGCCGTACGGCGGCCTCACCGGCTTCCGCGAGATCGGGGCCCGGCGCGTGACGTTGCGAATGCTGCACTCTATTGCGCATATCAATATCATCCTGCCCGGGAGGCGGACATGTATGACTTTGTCATCGTCGGTGGTGGATCAGCGGGGAGCGCTCTCGCGAACCGGCTGTCGGCCGACCCCTCGAACCGCGTACTCGTGCTGGAGGCGGGCCGTCCCGACTACCTGTGGGACGTGTTCATCCACATGCCGGCCGCGCTGATGTTCCCCATCGGCAGCCGGTTCTACGACTGGAAGTACGAGTCCGAGCCCGAGCCGCACATGAACGGCCGGCGCATCTACCACGCCCGGGGGAAGGTGCTCGGCGGGTCGAGCAGCATCAACGGCATGATCTTCCAGCGCGGCAACCCCATGGACTACGAGCGCTGGGGCGCCGACCCGGGCATGGAGACCTGGGACTTCGCCCACTGCCTGCCGTACTTCAAGCGCATGGAGAACTGCCTGGCCGCCGACGCGTCGGATCCGATGCGCGGGCACGACGGGCCGCTGGTGCTGGAGCGCGGCCCGGCCAGGAATCCGCTGTTCACGGCCTTTTTCGAGGCCGTGCAGCAGGCGGGCTACCCGCTGACCGACGACGTGAACGGCTACCGCCAGGAGGGCTTCGCGCCGTTCGACCGCAACCTGCGCCGCGGGCGCCGCCTGTCGGCCGCCCGGGCCTATCTCCACCCGGTGATGAACCGCCCGAACCTCACGGTCAAGACCGGGGCGTTCGTCACGAAGATCCTGTTCGAGGGCACGCGCGCGGTCGGCGTCGAGTTCGACGGCAAGCGGGTGCGGGCCGGCGAGGTCGTCCTGTGCGGCGGCGCGATCAACTCCCCGCAGCTCCTGCAGCTGTCCGGCGTGGGCGACGCCGACCATCTGAAGGCGCACGGCGTCGACGTGGTCCACGACCTGCCCGGCGTCGGCGAGAACCTCCAGGACCACCTGGAGGTCTACATCCAGTACGCCTGCAAGCAGCCGGTCTCGATGCAGCCCGCGATGAAGTGGCGCAACCGGCCGATGGTCGGCGCCCAGTGGCTGTTCCTGCGCAGGGGGCCCGGCGCGACCAACCACTTCGAGGCCGGCGGCTTCGTCCGCGGCAACGACGACGTCGACTACCCCAACCTGATGTTCCACTTCCTGCCCGTCGCCGTGCGATACGACGGCAGCGCGCCGGCCGGCGGGCACGGCTACCAGGTGCACATCGGGCCGATGTACTCCGACGCCCGCGGCACGGTGAAGATCAAGAGCTCCGACCCCCGCGTGAAGCCCGCGCTGCGGTTCAACTACCTGTCCACCGACCAGGACCGCCGCGAGTGGGTCGAGGCCGTACGGGTGGCCCGCGACATCCTCAACCAGTCCGCCATGAACGGGTTCAACGGCGGCGAACTGTCCCCCGGCCCGGAGGTCGAGACCGACGAACAGATCCTCGACTGGGTGGCGAAGGACGGCGAGACCGCCCTGCACCCCTCCTGCACGGCGAAGATGGGCGTCGACGAGATGTCCGTGGTCGACCCGCTGACCATGGGGGTGCACGGTCTGGAGGGCCTGCGGGTCGTGGACGCCTCGGTCATGCCGTACGTCACGAACGGCAACATCTACGCGCCGGTGATGATGGTCGCGGAGAAGGCGGCCGACCTGATCCTCGGTAACACTCCCCTGGCCCCCGAGCCGGTGGAGTTCTACCGGCACAGGAAGGACGCCTGACATGAAGGACCTGTACATCGGCGGGCAGTGGCGCGACGCGGCCGAGGGCGGGCGGCGCGAGATCCACTGCCCGGCCGACGGACAGCACGTGGCCACCGTCGCGGAGGCCGGCCGCGCCGACACGGAGGCCGCGATCGCGGCGGCCCGGCAGGCGTTCGACGAGGGCCCGTGGCCGCGCACGCCGGAGCGGGAGCGCGGGGCGTTGCTGCTGCGGGTGGCCGATCTGCTGCGGCGCGACAAGGCCGAGATCGCGCGGGCGGAGTCGCTGGACACCGGCAAACGCCTGGTGGAAAGCGAATACGACGTCGATGACGTGATCGCGAGTTTCCGCTACTTCGGCGGGATCGCGGGCACCGACGCCGGGCGGGCGGTCGACACCGGCCGCGCCGACGCGATCAGCCGCGTGGTCTACGAGCCGGTCGGGGTCTGCGGCCTGATCACGCCGTGGAACTACCCGCTGCTGCAGACCTCCTGGAAGGTGGCGCCCGCGCTGGCGGCGGGCAACACCTTCGTGCTCAAGCCGAGCGAGCTGACCCCGTCCACCGCGATCCTGCTGATGCGGCTGCTGGAGGAGGCGGGCCTGCCGCCGGGGGTGGGCAACCTGGTGCTCGGGGCCGGCGCGGAGGCGGGCGCGCCGCTGGCCGAGCACCCCGCGGTGGACATGGTGTCGTTCACCGGCGGTCTGGCGACCGGGCGGCGGATCATGGCCTCCGCCGCGCAGACGGTCAAGCGCGTCGCCCTGGAGCTGGGCGGCAAGAACCCCAACATCGTGTTCGCCGACGCGGACTTCGACGCCGCGGTCGACTTCGCCGTGACCGCGGTGTTCCTGCACTCGGGACAGGTCTGCTCGGCCGGCGCCCGGCTGCTGGTGGAGGACTCGATCCACGAGAGGTTCGTGGACGCGGTGGTGCGCCGGGCCGAGCGGATCAGGCTGGGCGGGCCGTTCGACCCCGAGGCCGAGACCGGGCCGCTGATCTCGGCCGGGCACCTGGCCAAGGTCGAGGCGTACGTCGAGGCGGGGATCGCCGAGGGCGCGAACCTGCGCTGCGGCGGGCGGCGCCTGGAGGGGAAGGGCCACTTCTTCCCGCCGACGGTGCTGGACGGCTGCCACCGCGACATGCGGGTGGTCCGGGAGGAGTCCTTCGGGCCGGTGCTGACCGTGGAGCGGTTCTCGGGCGAGGACGAGGCCGTCGCCCTGGGCAACGACACCGACTACGGCCTCGCCGGGGCCGTGTGGACGACGGACGCGGGCAGGGCGCAGCGGGTGGCCGGCCGGCTGCGGCACGGCACCGTGTGGATCAACGACTACCACCCGTACGTGCCGCAGGCGGAGTGGGGCGGGTTCAAGCAGTCCGGCGTCGGCCGCGAGCTCGGCCCGACCGGCCTGAACGAATACCGCGAGATCAAGCACATCTGGCAGAACACCGATCCCCGCCCCCAGCACTGGTTCCGCCCCTGAGTCAGTCGCCTCGCCCGTGCGCGGCGAGGAACTCCCCGATGCGCGCGTCCATCTCGGCCGGCGCCGCCAGGGGAAGGGTGTGATGGGTGGCCCCGGGCAGCACGGCCGTCTCCACGCGGGGCAGCAGCGCCGCGGCGGAGGCGGCCACCCGGCCGATGTCGTGCGCCCTGCTGCGCTCGGCCAGCAGGAGCAGCACCGGGAGCCGCAGCGCCCGCAGCGCCTCCGGGCCGGGACGCGGACCGGTCAGGGGCCGGGCGGCGGGGAAGGCGGCGGCGTGGTCGTAGAGGCGCAGCCACGTCTCGTCCAGCGCCGCGCCCCGGGTCTCCCATTCGAGGAACGCGCGGCGTCGCCGTACGGTCGGGCGCAGCAGCATCGGCAGGGCGCGCAGCAGGTAGCGGCGGGAGAAGCCGGTGAAGCAGTTCGTCGGGTCGACCAGGACCAGCGCCCTCACCCTTGCGGGTGCGTGCGCCGCGTAGTGCAGGGCGCTCCACGCCCCGTAGGAGTGGCCGCACAGAGACACTGCCGGGGACACTCCTGAGGCGCCGAGCCCGTCGAGCACGGCGTCGAGCCAGGCCATCTGGTCGCGCAGCGTCCGGATCGCCCGCTCGCCGGCGACGCTGCGTCCCGCCTCGCCGGCGGTGTCGACCGCGTGCACCCGGTGGGCCGTGCCCAGCGCCCTCGCCGTGCCGGACCAGACGGTCGAAGTGGTGCCGCCGCCGTGGAGGAGGACCACCGGCGGCGCGTCCGCGGGGCCGACGGAGTTGACGTGGGTCGTGCCGTAGAGCGTGCGGATCTCCGCCGCCTCGGTCGAGGCGGGCCAGCGCGCCGCCAGGACGGCGTCGTAGGCCGCGAGAAATCCGTCGTCAGTGCTCTCCATGACCGCCTCCAGAATGCCTCGCTGAGCGATAATCTCGTTCAACGAGATAATAGGAGGTTTCATGATGACGCGCGGCCACGAGGGCCCGGAGATGGAGATCTTCCACCTGCTGCGGGCGGTCACGGTGGAGTACGGCCTGCGGCAGGCGGAATTCGCGGCCGAGCACGGCATGCACGTCACCGACGTGCGGGCGCTCATCTGCCTGCTGGACGCGGAGCGGGCCGGGATCGACGCCACCGCCGGCTTCCTCGGCGCCGGGCTGGGCCTGAACTCGGCGGGCACCACGGGGGTCGTCGACCGGCTCGAACGGCTCGGCCTGGTCAGCCGGGCCCGCGACGTCAGGGACCGGCGCCGGGTCCTGCTGAGAGTCGAGGACCGCGCCAAGGAACTGGGCTGGAGCTACTTCGGCCCGCTCATCGACAGGACGGTCGGGGTGTTGTCCGGGTTCGACGAACGGCAGACGGCCGCCGTGCGGCTCTTCCTCACCACCGCGCTGGACGCGTTGACGGCGCGAGACCGATGAGCCGACGCGGGGAGCATGCTGGGGGTATGGAGGTGTCCGTACGCTTCTCGCCCGAGCTGTGGATCTTCCTCGCGCCGCGCGACCGGCGGCCCGAGGTGCGCCTGCCGTACGACGGGACGTCCTCGCTCGGCCACCTGATCGAGTCGGCGGGCGTTCCGCTGACCGAGATCGGCGAGCCGCTCGCCGGAGGCCGCCCGGTCGAGCGGTCGTATCGGCCGGGACCGGACGAGGTGGTGGAGGTGCCGGCCGTGCCCAGGCCGCAGGCCGTGCCGGACTGCCGGTTCGTCCTCGACGTCCACCTCGGCACGCTGGCGCGGCGGCTGCGCCTGGTCGGCCTGGACACCGCCTACCGCAACGACATGGACGACGACGCCCTGATCGCGCAGGCCTGCGCCGAGGACCGGGTGCTGCTCACCCAGGACCGGGGCATCCTGCGCCGCCGGTCGCTGCGGTGCGGCGCGTACGTGCGCGGCACCCGGCCGGACGACCAGTTCCTCGACGTGCTCGACCGCTTCCGCCCGCCGCTGACTCCGTGGACCCGCTGCACGGCCTGCAACGGGCGGCTCGCCCCGGTCGGCAAGGCCGAGGTGGCGGACGCGCTGGAACCCGGGACCCGGCGCAGCTACGACGAGTTCGCCCACTGCCTCGCCTGCGGCCGGATCTACTGGCACGGCGCCCACGGCGGGAATCTGGCCGCCGTCGTCGACCGCGCCCTCCGCGCGGCCGGGTTGCGTCTCCAGTAGGGGGAGGCGCGAGGGTGGGGGCATGGACGGCGACACGCTCTACTCGATCGGTGAGCTGGCCCGGCGGACCGGACTGACGGTCAAGGCCATCCGGTTCTACTCCGACTGCGGGATCGTGCCGCCCACCGGCCGCAGCCCGGCCGGCCACCGCCTCTACGACATCGACGCCGCCGCCCGGCTGGAGCTCGTACGCACACTGCGCGACCTGGGGATCGACCTGCCCACGATCCGCAAGGTCCTCGACCGGGAGCTGTCCCTGGCGCAGGTCGCGGCGGCGCACGCCGAGGCGCTGGCGACGCAGATCCGGGTGCTGCGCCTGCGGCGCGCGGTGGCGACGGCGGTGGCACGGCGCGGCTCCACCCCTGAGGAGATGGATCTCATGCACAGACTGGCCAGGCTTTCCGACGGCGAGCGACACCGCCTGATCGACGGCTTCCTCGACGCCGCCTTCGGCGGCCTGGACGCCGACCTGACGGGGATCAGGCGCACGATGACCCCCGAGCTGCCCGACGACCCCGAGGACGGGCAGGTCGAGGCGTGGATCGAGCTGGCCGAGCTGGCCGCCGACCCGGAGTTCGGGGCGCTCATGCGGCGCGTCGCCGAGCAGCACCTGACAGACCACGTGCGGGGAGACGTCCCGCGCCCGGGCGCGGTGGCGATGGTCCGCGACCACGTCACCCCCGCACTCGCGGCGGGCGTCGACAGCGCCTCGCCCCAGGGCGGCGCGATCGTCGCCGCCGTCACCGCGCGGTACGCCGACCTCGTCGGCCACCCGGACGACGCCGCCCTTCGACACCGGCTGCTCACCCTGCTGGAGACCGCGAACGACCCGCGCAGGGAGTCATACCTCCGGCTGCTCGCGGTGGTCAACGGCTGGCCGTCCCCGGACCCGCTGGCCCCGGCCCTCACCTGGTTCGTCGCCGCCCTGCGCGCTCGCACTTCGTGAGACGCGCCCCGGTGCCTTCTGCAAAGATCACTCCGAAATGTCCCCGCGCGCTCCGGAGTGTCCGCCATGACCGATGGCCGCTCAGCCTTCGCCGAGGTGTTCTCCCACTACCGGGAGCTGCTGCGGAAAGAGCCGTGGCTGGAGACGGCCGTCTGCTGGACGGTCGTCGTCCCGCACGAGCCCCGGCCGTTCTCCGCCGCCGACCTGGGAGCCCGGGTGAGCGGCGGAACCCCGCACGAGGTGCACGAGGCCGCCCCGCTGGAGGCGCTCCCCTACTACGACGGGGTCCACCCGATGTCGGTGGCGCCCGCGGGCCCGGCCGTGGTGCTGTTCGAGAACAACGGATTCCTGGGCAGCCTGCCCGAGGCGCTGCGGCGGCTCAGCCGTGACGGCCGGGTGTGCGGCGTCTACTGGAACGTGGAGGGCGACAACAGGCTCAGCTACGCGGCCGACGGCGCAGTGCTGGTCAACCTCGACGCGATGTTCTGGGACGAGTGGACCGGCGACGACGTCGCGGTGCTCGAACCCGAGTTGCGTGCCATGACCGACCTGCTCGCCGGGGACGAGGACGACTGGCAGGCCGCCGCGATGACCGTGGTCGAGCTGGTGACGGGGGTGCGCCTCACCGCCGAGTGGCTGTCCGGAGCGCATCCCTACCTCACCTTTCAGTGGCCCCTGGCGACGGAGCCGCCCTCACCCGAGGAACTCGCCGCATACCGGAACGACCCGGAGGTGAAACTGAGGGACGCGGTGCGGGCCGCGCCGGAGTCGCGGCAGTTCACCGCTCTCACACACCTGGCAGGGCTGCTCGCCACCCGGTTCCGCCTGGGCGAGTTCCCCGTCGTACGAGACGTCCTGGTCGACCTCGCGTCGGGGCGGCGCGCCGGGGCGCAGCGGGTCGTGGAACTGCGTGAGCAGCTCGTGGCGCCGCTGGCCCAGGAAGTTTTCACAGACGACGATGACGACGATGACGACATGGACGACACGGACGACCCGTCGTTCGAGCAGGACCCGGCGTGGCAGCGGATGCAGGCGGCGATCGCCCTGCAGATCGCCGCACGCGGACCGAAAGGCGCCGCCCTGACGGACGTCGACATTCCGATGGTGTTCGACGCCTACCATCACGCCGGTCTGGCCCTGGGCGACGACTGGCCGGCGGTCCGCGAGACCATTCGCGGGATCCTGTCCGGCACCGACGCCTGACCGCCGCGCACGCGGCTACGCCTCGTCTGCGGCGTCGTCGATCGGGCGGCCGAACGTGACCGCGTCGCGGACGGCGCCCGGCACGGTGGAGCGAAGAGGCGCGTCGGGGCGCAGACCGAGCGCGTCGTTGACCGTCGAGAACGCCACGCGGAGCGCCACGAACACGGTGATCGTGAAGATCTGCGCATCGTCGAATCCGGCGTCACGCAGCTCCTGCACATCCGCCGCGGTGGTGCCGTTGGGGTCGCGCGCCACCTTCCGGGCCCACGCCGCCATGGCCCGCTCGCTGTCGCTCAGGCCGTCGTCGACGCCCCTGAGCACCCCTGCGGCGGTCCGCGCGTCGCTCGCCTCGGCCAGCCTGCCTCCCCACACGAGTGAGCAGTAGGAATCGCCGAACGCCGACGCGCAGGCGGTGACGAGTACGGAACGCTGACGCGGGCTAAGACGGTCCCCGGTGTTCACCTGCCGCAGCAGGGCGAACAGCCCGGTCACCGTCGCCGGTTGATAGGCCCACAGGCGTGAGACGCTCATCACGTAACCGACCTCGGCGACGTCCTCGTCGAAGATCTGCCGGGCCTCCGCGCTGACGTCGGGCACGCCGAGAAAACCGATTCTGTCCATGGTCTCTCTTCACGGGTCGTCGCTCGCTTGCGAGGCAAGCGTCGCCGTTCGCCGGCCCCGGCTCATCCGTGCGACGCACGGATTTTCGTACGGACGCGGTCTCGGTGTCGCCTCCTTCGTATCGCCGGGCGCCCGTGCCGAAGGACAATGCGGGGATGAGGCACCACGAGGGCGGCCTGCCCGACCGGCTGGCTCGCGCCGGGGTCACCGTACGCGAGGCCGAGGTTCTCCGGGCGGTCGCGGAACGGCTGCGCAATCGCGAGATCGCCGAACGGCTGCACGTCTCGGTGCGCACCGTGGAGAGCCACATCGCCGCCCTACTGCGCAAGCTCGACGCCCCGGATCGGGCGGCGCTGGCCGAGACGGGTGCGCGACTGCGACGTTCCGCACGGACCGGCTCCGCGCTGCCCGCGCCCCTGACCAGCCTCGTCGGCCGGGCGGAGGAGACGAGCGAACTCCTCGCGCTGCTCGGCTCCCATCGTCTCGTCACACTCGTCGGTCCGGGGGGTGTGGGCAAGACCCGGCTCGCGCTCCACGTAGCCGAATCCGCAGGGGCCGAATCCGCAGGGGCCGAATCCGCAGGGGCCGAATCCGCAGGGGCCACGGCCCGCGCCGACCGGTTCCCGGGAGGCGTCCGGATGGCCGATCTCGCTCCGGTGGAGCCGGAGTCCGTCGGCGACACCTTCGCCCGGGCGCTGGGCGTCGTGCCGGAGCCGGGATGGCCGCTACGCGACATCATGCGGGAGGTCGCCGCGGTTTCCGGTTGCCTGCTGCTCGCGGACAACTGCGAACACGTCGTCGCGGAGGCCGCCGAGATCGTCGCCGACCTGCTCGGCGCCGGCGGCACGCTGCGGGTGCTCGCCACCAGCCGCGAACCGCTCGGCATCCCCGGCGAGGTCGCCTACCAGGTGCGGGCGCTGCCCCTGCCCGCCACAGACGCGTCCGAGCGGGCCGAGAGCATCGCGCCCTACGACGCCGTACGCCTGTTCGTCGACCGGGCGACGGCCGCGTCACCCGGCTTCGCCCTCACCGACGCCGTCGCCCCGGCCGTCGCGGCGCTGTGCCGGCGCCTCGACGGGCTGCCGCTGGCCATCGAACTGGCCGCGTCGCGGCTGCGCACCTTCGGGCCGGTCGAGCTCGTGGAGCACCTCGACCGGCGTTTCGAGCTGCTGTCCGCCGGAGCCCGTACGGCCCCGCCGCGGCACCGCGCCCTGCGCAGCACCATCGACTGGAGCTACCGGCTGCTGGACGACGGCGAACGAGCCTTGTTCGAGCGGCTCGGTGTGTTCCCCGCCGACTTCGACCTGGCGGCCATCGAGTCGGCATGCGGGGGCGAGGATCTCGGCGGCGAAGCCGTGATCACGCTGCTGCCCAGGCTGGTGGACAAGTCGCTCGTCGCCACTTCAGGGCGCGGCACCGGGCGCTACCGGCTGCTCGAGTCGATCCGGGCGTACGCCGCCCAGCGGCTGGCCGGCTCGGGTCGTGAACCGGCCGCGAGGGGCCGTCACGCCGCCCACTACCTCGCCTTCGCCGAGCAGGCGGCCGAGCGATTACGCACCTCGGAGCAGCGCGCCTGGCTCGACCGCATGACCGCCGAGCAGCCGAATCTGCACGCCGCGCTGGCACACGCCATCGGCACCGGCGACGTCGAGTCCGCATGGCGGATGATCGCCGCGCTGCAGCGGTTCTGGGACGTCACGGGACGGCGCCGCGAGGCCCACAAGTGGGTTAAGCAGGCGCTGGCCGTCGCCGACCCGCCCGCCACGCCCGCCGTCGTCGCCGGGCTCACCGAGGCCTGCCTGATCCTCGACTCCCGGGACGCTCGCGCCGCGTTCGACCTGGCCCGTAAGGCGGCGAGCCTGGCAGCCGGCCTCGACGGTCTTACCCGTGCCAGGGCGGCACGCGCGGTCGGGACGAGCGCCACCTGGATCCGGCCGGAGCTGGTCGCCCCGGCGTTGCAGGAGGCGCTCGCCGGGTTCGGCGACGAGCATCCGTGGGACAGCGCGCTGACGATGCAGGACCTCGCGATCGCCACGGCCGACCTGAGCCGGGCGCTCCAGTGGGGACGAGAAAGCGCGGCGTTCTTCCGCAGGGCCGGCGATCAGATATGCGCGGCCAACACCTTGTACGTCATGGCGCAACGGTCGATGTCGGCCGGCGTCGCCGACGACGAGGTGCAGGAGTGGCTCGGCGAGAGCCACGCCCTGGCCGAGGCCGCGGGCAGCGAGGCGGACATCGCCCACGCGGTGGTCGGTTTCGCGCAGTTGGCGTGGCTGCGGGGCGATCACGACCGGGCCGCCGAGCTCATGACCGAGTGTCTGCCCACCCTTCGCCGGCTCGGTGACCGCCGCTGCACGGGCCGGGCGCTGCACATGCTCGGTCAGCGGGCGTACGAGAGGCAGGAGCCGGCCCGGGCCGAAGAGCTGTTGCGCGCCAGTGTCGAGGCCGTCGCGCTCGCCGGCCAGTCGTTCGTGCTCGTGTCGGCGATCGAGGCCCTGGCCGCCGTGTACGCCGCGCAGCGGCTCCCCCGCAGCGCCGCCGTGCTTCTCGGCACGGCGCACAGCGTGCGCGAGGCGGCCGGCGCGCACATGCGCCCCCGGCGACCACCCGACCAGGAGCTGCGCCACGCTCTCGTACGGGTCCTCGGCGCCGGGCCCTTCGACAGCGCACACACCCGAGGTGAGCGCCTGTCGCCGGCGGCGGCGCTGCGGCTCATACCGCTCGACGAGCGACCTCTCCTCACGACGCCGTGACACGGCCTCCCACGCGGCGCAGCGCCTCGGGCGTGAGGTCCTTGAGGGTGGGGTATCCGTCGACGGCCATGATGAGGTCCGCTTCGGCCAGTATCGAGCGCAGCACGTGCACGACACCGTCGACGCCGCCGACCGCCAGCGCGTACGCGTACGGGCGGCCGATCCCCACGGCGGTGGCGCCCAGCGCCAGCGCCTTGACGACGTCGGCGCCGCTGCGCACACCCGAGTCGAACAGGACCGGCAGCCCGTCGGCGGCCTCGACCACGCCGGGCAGGCACTCCAGGGCGGGCAGTCCTCCGTTGGCCTGCCGTCCCCCGTGGTTGGAACAGTAGACGGCGTCCACGCCGTGGTCCTTGGCGCGACGGACGTCCTCGGGGTGGCAGATGCCTTTGAGCATCAGCGGCAGTCTGGTCTGCGACCGCAGCCAGTCCAGGTCGTCCCACCTGAACGGTCCGCCGAAGATCGGGAATCTGCGCACGAACGCCTCGGTGGTGTCCTCGCCGGGTCGCAGTCCCCGCCGGAACACGGGGTCGCTGGTGTAGTTGCTCAGGCATCCGCTGGGCACCTGCGGATAGCTCGATGCGCGCAGGTCCCGGGGCCGCCAGCCGGTGACCCAGGTGTCCAGGGTGACGGCGATGCCCGTGAAGCCCACCGCCTCGGCGCGGTGCACCAGGCTCGCGGCCAGGTCCCGATCGGGCGGCGTGTAGAGCTGGAAGAAGCCGGGCGTGTCGCCGAGCGCCGCGGCCACGTCCTCCATCGGATCCGCGGAGAGGGTCGCCGCGAAGAACGGAACGTGCGTACGCGCGGAGGCTCGCGCGCACGCGAGGTCGCCGTGGCCGTCCTGGGCGCACACCCCGATCACTCCGATGGGCGCCATGAACACCGGCGAGGGCAGCCGCGTCCCGAACAACTCGATCGACATGTCGCGCTCGGCGGGAGCGACCAGCATGCGCGGATACAGGCCCCAGTGCGTGAACGCCTCGCAGTTGGCCCGCTGGGTGTGCTCGTCGCCGGCGCCGCCGGCCACGTATCCCCAGACCTTCGGCGGCATCGCGGCCGACGCCCGCTCTTCCAGCTCCGCGAAGGTCATCGGATAAGGCGGCTGATGGCCGGTCTGTCCCTGGGCGTACAGCTCGTCCTGATACTCCGCGAAACTCATACGTGCGCGTTACCCCTGGCCGGATGCACTACCCGAGCCGGGCGGCCAAGTATGCGGAAAGGAGCCGGTGGCCCGTCCGCGGCGGACGCATCAGGAGGCGGCCGAACAGGACGAGTTCAGCTCCTTGTCGAACCAGTCGATCGTGCGGCGCAGGCCGGTGACGGGATCGACGCGCGGACGCCAGCCGAGCCGCTCCTGCGCGAGCGAGGTGTCGGGACGGCGGACGGCGGGGTCGTCCACCGGCCGCTGGACGAACCGGATCGGGGAGGACGAGCCCGCCAGATCGCGGATCGTCTCCGCCAGCTCGGTCATCGACATCTCCGCCGGGTTGCCGATGTTCACCGGCCCGGCGAAGTCGCTCTCGGCCAGCGCGAGCACGCCGTCGATCGTGTCGTCGACGTAGCAGATCGACCGCGTCTGGCTGCCGTCGCCGGTCACGGTGATCGGCTCGCCCAGCAGCGCCTGACGGATGAACGTGGGGATCGCCCGGCCGTCGTGGGGCCGCATCCGCGGGCCGTACGTGTTGAAGATCCGCACGATCGCGGTGTCGGCGCCCCGCGAGTCGCGGTAGGCCGTGGACAGCGACTCGGCGAACCGCTTGGCCTCGTCGTACACGCTGCGCGGCCCGACCGGGTTGACGTTGCCCCAGTACGTCTCCTTCTGCGGGTGTTCCAGCGGGTCGCCGTACACCTCGCTGGTGGAGGCGAGGACGAACCGCGCGCCCTTCTCGGCGGCCAGCCCGAGGGCGTGCAGCGTCCCCATGCTGCCGACCTTCAGCGTCTCGATCGGATGGCGCAGGTAGTCGGCGGGAGACGCGGCCGAGGCGAAGTGCAGCACCAGGTCGACCTGGCCCGGAACGTGGACGAACCCGGTGAGGTCGCACTCCACCAGCCGGAAGGCCGGCCGCCCGATCAGATGCTCGACGTTGCGCGGCGACCCGGTCAGGAAGTTGTCCAGGCAGACGACCGCCGCACCACGCTCCACCAACCGTTCGCACAGGTAGGAGCCGAGGAACCCGGCTCCCCCGGTGACCACGACACGGGATCCCTTCACCGCACTCCCACCCTTCGCAACCTTCCGACGGCGTCGAGCACCTCGGGCACCCCGATCTCGAGCAGCCCCTCCGACGGCCGGTCGCCGTGCGGGTCGCCCCTGCGCCCGGCCCACAACGCGATGTGCGGGCGGCCCGGCGGCGGCCCCCACAGGGCGGGCGGCACCGGGCCGTAAAGGATGACCGAGGGCGTGCCGACGGCGATGGCCAGATGCGACATGCCCGTGTCGCCGCAGACGACGAGCGCCGCGTGCGCCGTCAACGCGGCGAGCTCGGGCAGGTTCGTACGGCCGGCCAGCACGGACTCCTCCGGCAGACCGGCGAGCACGGCGACGTGCCGGGCCAGCGCGATCTCGGTCATGCCGCCGGTGACGACGACCCGGTGGCCCTGGCCGGCCAGTTCCGCGGCCACCTGGGCGAAGCGGTCCGGCGGCCACTGCCGTGCCCGGAACGCCGCCCCCGGGTGGATGATCACCTCGCCGCCGGCGAGCGGGCTCGGCCCCGGGTCGCGCAGCGCGAGGTCCTCCGGGTCGGCCGGGACGCCGTACCACTCCAGCAGGGCGCACCACCGCCGCCTCTCGTGCGTCTCCGGCTCCCAGGGCGGCCCGTCCGGGCCCGGCACCAGGTGGTGGGCGTGCGTGAGCATGCGGCCCGGCCGGGTGCGGCGCAGCGCCTGGATGCTCTCCGGGCCGCTGCCGTGCAGGTTGACCGCGACGTCCGGCGACTCGTACGGCACGGGCCCCGGCCCGGACACGTCGAGCAGCTCGTCGACGCCGCCGATCAGCGGCAGCAGCCCGCCCAGGTAAGCAGGGGCGGCCAGCACCAAATGGTGCTCCGGGTGCGCCCGCCGCAGCGCCCGCAGCGCGGGCACCGAGGTCAGCAGGTCGCCGAGCCCGAGCCCGCGCAGGGCGAGCAGGACCGGTCTTCGCGGATCTTCTAGGGCCATGACGTCTCCGTGGAGGCGCACACGACGAGCTCCCTGACCTCGCAGTCCCGCGGCTGGCCGAGCGCGAACAGGATCGCCGAGGCGACGTCCTCCGGCTGGTTCAGCCGGGCGTCGGGGCCGGGCTTGTACTGGTCGGGGCGGTCGTCGAAGAAGTTCGTCCGCATGCCGCCGGGGATCAGCAGGGTCACTCCCACCTGCCCGGCCAGCTCGGCCGCCAGGGCCCGGGTGAAGCCCACGACGCCGAACTTCGAGGCGCAGTAGGCCGTCGCGTCGCCGAGCGCGCGCACCCCGAGCGTGGAGGCGACGGTGACGACCCTGCCTCCCGACTCGCGCAGATGCGGCAGGGCCGCCCGGACCACCGCGGCGGTCCCGAGCAGGTTGACCCCGATCACCCGTTCCCACTGCTCGGCGGCCACGTCCTCCAGCCGTCCGCAGGCGTCTATGCCCGCCGCCGTCACGACGCCGTCGAGCCCGCCCGCCCGGTCGGCGAGCTCGCGCACGGCCCGCTCGGCCTGCTCACGGTCGGCCAGGTCGGCCCGGACGTGGTCGAACCCGCCGTCCGGCTCGTTCACGTCCACGACCAGCGGACGTCCGCCCGCCTTGGCGACCGCCGTGGCGGTGGCCCGGCCCAGGCCGGACGCGCCACCGGTGATCAATACGTTTCCCACCATTGAGGTCGATCCCTTCGATAGGCGGCCGATGTCACGAAGCGGCTCGGGCGGCGGCGATCAGGCCGGTGGTGGAGTAGCCCGGCACGGTCGGCAGGATGACGACCTCCCCGCCGGCCCGGCGCACGGCCTCGGCCTCCGGCATCGACCGCTCGTCGTAGTCGCCGCCCTTCACCCACACGTCGGGGCACAGGCGCTCGATGACCCACGACGGCGTGTCCTCGCCGAAGACCGTCACCGCGTCCACGCAGCCGAGCGCGCGCAGCACCTCGACCCGGTCGCGCTCGCTCACCAGCGGCCTGCCCGGCCCCTTGAGCCGCCGGATCGAGTCGTCGGAGTTCACACAGACCACCAGGGCGTCGCCTAACGCCCGGGCCCGCCGCAGCAGGCTCACATGCCCAGCGTGCAGCAGGTCGAAACATCCGCCGGTCGCGATCAGGCGGCCTCCTGCGGCGCGCACGGCGGCGGCCACCTCGAAGCCGGACGCGCCGGGCGCGAACGGCGCCGGCGACTCGCCGGCGGGACAGTGCCGGTCGGGATGGTGCTGTCGAGAATGGTGCAGGCGCAGCGCGGCGGCCCCGCCCTCCGCCACGAACCTGGTGGCCTCGCCGACCGCGCGGGCGACGGCGTCCTCCGTGGACGCGCCGTCCGCCAGTGCGAGCGCCGCCGCCGCCGCGAAGCGGTCGCCCGCGCCGCAGGCGTCCGGGCCGGACGCGACGTGCGGGACGGGGACCGGTCCGAACCTGCCGCCGCGGCGGGCCAGCATCGCGCCGCGCTCCCCCAGGGTGATCGCGACGGCCTCGGCGTCGAGGTCGCGCACCAGCCTGCGGGCGGTGCGCTCCGGTGAGACGTACGGCTCCTCGCACATGCCGCGCGCCTCGGCCTCGCTGGGCGTGACCAGCGCGCATCCCGGCACGGGCAGCGAACCCCGGGGATGGGGGTCCCAGACCAGCGGCACGTCGAGGCCGCGCAGCGGCTCGCGCAGCAGGTCGGCCACGCCGCGCCCGTAGTCGGCGACCAGGACCGCGCTCGCCGCGCCGAGGGCGTCGGCCGCGCGGGCGAACGCGGAGGCGGAGGCCACCTGGCCGGGCCGCCCCATCGCCCGCCCGTCGCCGGTGTCGATCCTCACCAGCGTCTGCCCGCGGGCGCGGACCCGCGTCTTGCGCACGGTCGTGCCGCGCAGCGGCAGCCGCACGATCTCGACGTAGGGCGACAGCAGACCCTCCAGGCAGCGGCCGGAGGGGTCGTCGCCCAGGGCGGTGATCAGCACCACCCGCGTGCCGTCGCGGGCGGCCAGCAGCGCCGCGAGCCCCGCGCCGCCAGGACGGCGGTGCTCCGCCCGCCCATCCACGACGGGGACAGGGGCGTCGGGGGCCAGCCGGTCGGCGGTGCCCTCGACGTCGACGTCGAGCAGGGAGTCTCCGACGATGACAAGTGGTCCGCTCACGCGAGAGCCTTCTCGATCACGTCACAGAGCATGTGGATCACCGTGAGATGCACCTCCTGGATGGTCGCGGTGTCGTCCGCGGGCACGGTCAGGGCCTCGTCGCACAGCTCGGCGAGTGGGTTCGGCCCGGGGCCGGTCAGCGCCCAGGTCGTCAGGCCGCACTCGCGGCCGGCCTCGGCCGCCTCGGTCACGTTGCGGCTCGTCCCGCTGGTCGACAGGCACATCAGCACGTCGCCGGGGCGGCCGTGCGCCCGCACCTGCCGCGCGTACAGCTCGGCGATGCCGAAGTCGTTGCCGATGGCGGTCAGCGACGAGGTGTCGGCGTGCAGCGGGATCGCGGCGTACGGCCGCCGGTCGACGCGGTAGCGCCCGACCAGCTCCGCGGTCAGGTGCTGCGCCTCGGCGGCGGAACCGCCGTTGCCGCAGGCGAGCAGCCGTCCGCCGCCGCTCAGCACGGCCGCGAGCTTGTAGCCCCAGGCGTGGATCTTGGGCGTCTCCGGGTCCACCGCCGTCAGCGCGGTGCTCAGCCGGGCCAGATGAGGATGCATCGCTCAGCCTCCCGCGGCGGCGAGGGCGCCCAGGCGCCCGCCGGTCAGGTTCCGGAACACGGACTCGGTCTGCTCGGCGATCCTGGGCCAGCCGTAGCGGGCGCGGGCCCGCCGGGCCCCTGCGGCCGACAGCGCCGCCCGCAGGCCGGGCCGGACCAGCAGATCGCAGAGCGCGCGGGACAGCGCGCTCGGCCGCCGGGGCGGCACGAGCACGCCGCATCCCGCGACGGTGTCGAGGTGGCCGCCGACCGCCGAGGCGACCACCGGCACCCCGCAGGCCAGGGCCTCCAGCGGCACTATGCCGAACGGCTCGTACCACGGGACGGTCACCAGGACGTCCGCGGAGCGCATGAGGGCGGGCACCTCGGCCCGGCTCACGCTGCCGATCAGCCGGACCCGGTCGCCGAGGCCGAGGCCGTCGGCCAGCGTGCGCAGCCGCGTCCCCTCCTCGTCGCCCGGGTCGCCGCCCGCGATCACGAGCTCGGCGCCGGGCACCTGCCGCATCGCGCGCACGACGGTGTCCACCCCCTTGCGCGGCACCATGCGGCCGATGCTCAGCACCCGGAGCCGGTCGCCGCGCGGGGCGGCCGGGCCGTCCGGGTGGAACAGGCCGAGGTCGACGCCGCACGGCACGACCGCGATCCGGTCGCGCGGCACGCCCATCGCGACGAGTTCGCCCACCTCGTCGGAGCAGGTCGCGATGACCGCGACCGCCCGGCGGCCGATGTCGCGCTCGATCGCGAGCCGGCTCGGCGGGCTGGTGTCGGCCTCGCCCTGCCAGCGCCGCTTCACGGTGCCGAGCGCGTGGTAGGTCTGCACGACCGGTATCCGCAGAGGCTCCGCCGCCGTCAGTGTGGCCAGCCCGCTCATCCAGAAGTGCGCGTGCGCCACGTCGGGCGGCTCGGCCTTCCACCTGCGGGCCAGGTGCTCCCCGAACTCGGGCATGTGCGGCAGCAGCTCGTCCTTGGGCAGCGGCTCGGCCGGTCCGGCCGGCACGTGCTCGACGGTGACGCCGGGCGCCATGGGCACGGTGTCCGGCTGGCCGGGGGAGGTCCGCCGCGTGTGCACGACGACCTCGTTGCCCCGTTCGGCCAGGGCCAGGGCCAGCGCCGCGACGTGCACGTTCTGCCCGCCGGCGTCCACACCGCCGAGGGTCGCCAGCGGGCTGGCGTGCTCCGACACCAGGGCGATCCTCATGGCACCCTCTCCTTCACCGCCTCTTCGGCCGGGATGAGGCGGCGCACCGCGTCGACCACCTGCTCGCCGCCGATCGAAGTCAGGCACGGGTGACCGGGCAGGGGGCAGATCCTCGCCCTGCTCCCCCGGCAGGGGGCGCCCTGGTCGCCGAGCACCACCGTGGGCACGCCGTACGGCGCCCAGCGGGCGGCGGGCACGACCGGCGCGAACAGGCTGACCACGGGCGTGCCGACGGCGGCCGCGAGGTGGGCCGGGCCGGTGTTGGCGGCGACCACCGCCGACGCCCCGGCGAGCACGGCGGCGAGCTCGGCGAAGGTGGTCGCCCCGCCCAGATCGAGCGGGAAACCGGGGCCGAGAGGGAAACCGGAGCCGAGCGCCGGCCCTGAGACGAGCGCGGTCAGCGCCCGCTCGCCCGGACTGCCGGTGACGACGACCCGCTCGCCCGCGGCCAGCAGCGCCTCGACCGCCTCCGCCCACCTCTCGGCGGGCCACGCCCTGGCCGGCGCGGTCGTGCCGGGATGCACCACCACGTAGCCGGGCGGACCGGTGAGGTGCTCCACGTCCGGCAGCGGGCCGCGCACGGCGAGCCGCCCGTCGTCGCCCGGCGGGAGGTCGAAACCGGCGGCGCGGGCGAGGCCGAGCATGCGCTCCGGCTCGGGGACGTCCACGCTCTCGTCCACGACGTGACGCACGTCGAGCAGGGAGCCGGGGTAGTCCTCGCTGATCGCGGCGATCCGCGGCACTCCGGCCAGCCGCAGCAGCAGGGCCGCCGGCAGCGCCGACTGGTGGAAGGACGTGAAGACGACGGCCACGTCCGGGCCGACGGCGCGGACCTGCTCCACCAGGCGGGCCGCGTGCTCGGAGGTCATCGGGACCGGTTCGGGGTCGATCCACGGGGCGCGCCACTCCAGGACGCGGTCGACCCCGGGCAGCAGTTCGGCCGCGGCCCTGCCGTGCGGGCCGGCGAGCATCACGACCTCCCGCGCCCCGGCGGCGACGGCGCGCACGGCGGGCCCCGCGAGCAGCACGTCGCCCGCGTTGTCGGGCCGGACCACCAGAGCGGTCCCGATCACGAGCGCCTCCCCGTCGTGCCCGTCCGCACCCTCGCCTCTCCTGCGATCCGCTGCGCGCAGGCCACCGGTGGGATGACCACGCTGGTCACGGCCATCCGCACGATCTCCTCCGGCGTACGCGGGCCGGGGGCGATGCGGGCGCGGGCGAACTCGGCCGTGAGGCCGAGCCACGCCAGCCCGGCGGCGGCGGCGAGCCGCCTGCGGCGACCCCCGGTGGCGGCGAGCGTGAGCGCGAGCAGGCCCATGCCGGTGGTGAGGGCGTGCCGCCTGAGCCTGCCCGGGTGGCCGCCGATGATCACCCGCCAGTCGGGGCCGTGCACGTGCCGCATGAGCGCGTCGGACGCGTTGCCGCGCTGGAGGCGCACGCTCGACCAGAAGCCGTCGTCGCGCACCGGGTGGCGGGTCAGCCGCTCCCCCTTGACCAGCGAGAACCCCGCGCGCTCGACCCGCAGCGCGAGATCGGCGTCCTCGCGATACGCCCCGGGGAAGCGCTCGTCGAACCCGCCGGTCGTCTCCAGGGCGGTCCTGCGATACGCCATGTCGGCGGTGATCCAGTGCGCGCCTGCCAGGCCGGCGGTGTTGCGCTCGGCGTCGGTCGGGCGGCGGTCCGCGGGCAGCGGCACCTCCAGCCGTCCCTGGCTCCCGCCGACGTTGTCCGGCAGGCGGGCGAGGTCGTCCGTCAGCGCGCGCGCCCAGCCGGGGCCGGGCACCACGTCGTCGTCGAGGAACACCACCCACGGCGTCGTCGCGGCGCGCCATCCGGCGTTGCGCGCGGCGGCCGGGCCGCGCCCGCCCGACCTGAGCACGCGCACGCGGCCGGGCACCGGCAGCGGCTCCGGACTCTCGCCCGGCCGGTCGTCCACCACGATCACCTCGGGCCCGTGACCATGAACGCGGCCGACGGCGGCGAGTGTGGCGGCCAGGCTCGGCCGGCCGATCGTCGGGATCACGACCGTGACGGCCGGTCCCGTCTCTCGGTGCGGCTCCCCGGGGGAAGCCGCGTTCATCTCCCGGGTCGTCTCAGTCGTCATCCGGCGAACACCGCCCCCCTGCGCACGACGTACGGACCGAGGACGAGCACGTCCACCGGGGCCGAGCCGAAGCACTCCAGCGCGTCGCGGGGGTCGTCCACCATCGGGCGGCCGGCCGTGTTGAGGCTCGTGTTGACCACCACCGGCAGCCCGGTGCGCGCCTCGAACTCCTCAAGCAGCCGGGCGAGCAGCGGGTCGCGGCCGCGCTCGACGGTCTGGATCCGGGCCGTGCCGTCGACGTGCACCACCGCGGGGACGCGGTCGCGCCACTCCGGCCGCACGTCGTGGACGAACAGCATGTACGGGCTCCGCATCGGGCCTCTGCCGAAGATCGTCGGGGCGCGTTCCGCCAGCACCATCGGGGCGATGGGGCGGAACTGCTCACGGCCCTTCACGTCGTTGAGCCGCTCGGTGTTGCGGGGGTTGCCAGGGTGGGCGAGCAGAGAGCGGCGGCCGAGCGCGCGGGGGCCGTACTCGGCGCGTCCCTGGAACCAGGCGACCACGCGGTCGGCCGCGAGCTCGGCGGCGACGGTCGCGGCGAGGTCGGCGGGGCGTTCGTACGGCACGCGCGCGACGTCGAGCCAGGCGCCCAGCTCCTCGTCGGTCCACCCCCGCCCGAGGTCGGCTCCGGGCATCGGCGTGACGGGGTCGCCGCCGGCCTGCGCGAGGTGCAGCGCACCCCCGAGCGCGGTGCCCGAGTCGCCCGCCGCGGGCTGCACCCACACCTCCTCGAACGGGCCCTCGGCGAACAGGCGGGTGTTGGCGACGCAGTTGAGCGCCACTCCCCCGGCCATCGTGAGGTGGCGCGCCCCGGTGCGCTCGTGCAGCCACGTGGCGAGGTCGAGCAGCACCTCCTCAAGGCGGATCTGCACGCTCGCGGCGAGGTCGGCGTGGTCGGCCGTCCACTTCTCGCCCTTGCCGAGCGCCTTGGCGTAGACGCTCCAGTCGATCGCCTCGACCCGGAAGCCGCCGTCGCCCGTCGGGTAGATGAGCTCGCGCATCTCGCGCAGGAAGCGCGGCTCGCCGTAGGAGGCGAGGGCCATCACCTTGTACTCGTCGCTCGACCGGAGGAAGCCGAGGTGCTGGGTGAGGTCCTCGTACATCAGCCCGAGGGAGTGCGGCAGCGCCTGGCTCGCCAGGACGGTCAGCTCGCCGTCCCGGTAGTGCCCGGCCAGGTGCGAGACGGCCTCGCCACGGCCGTCGCAGACCAGCACCGCCGACTCGCGGTAGGGCGCGGCCAGCCCGGCCGACGCGGCGTGCGCGATGTGGTGGGGGACGAACCGCACCTGGGCGGCGTCGAGGCCGGGCAGCGCGGTGGCCAGGAAGGCGGGAGCGCGGAGTGCGTAGGCGGTGCGCAGGTCCTCCCAGCGCTCGTCCTGCCCGGGGCCTGCGGGAACCACGAGCGCGGGGTCGTAGGAGTAGGCGACGCCGTCGAGGTCCTCGGGCCGCAGGCCGGCCTGTTCGAGGCACCACGCGGCGGCCAGCTCCGGCAGCTCCCAGGCGGAGAACGGGACCGGGCGCTTGCCGTGCTTGCGGCGGCTGAAGCGCTCTTCCTCCGCTGCGGCGATCACCTCACCGTCCACGACCAGCGCGGCGGCCGGATCATGGAAAATCGCGTTTATCCCCAAGAACCGCATCGGTTTCCCTCCGTGGCGCAGTGGAGGTCTGGTTACCGAGAGAAGCGCTTCCAAACACTGCTTTGTAGAGAAGTCGACGTGAGTGGGGGATGCACTCAATAACTACTACTCCGCGTAGTCGCGGGCGGAGTTGTGGCAGTGTTTGCCGATCTGTCCCTCGGGTAGCCCGGCGGGCGATTCGTGCAGGAGGTTCCTTGTGCCACAGGCCGCTCGTCCACCCGCCGCGGTGCTTTTCGACCGCGACGGAACGCTCATTCACGATGTTCCCTACAACAGTGATCCCGAGCGCGTGCGGCCCGTCGCCGGGGCCCGGGAGGCGCTCGACCGGCTGCGCGCGGAGGGCATCCCCATCGGGATCGTGACCAACCAGTCGGGGGTCGCCAAGGGCCTGATCGCCCCGGAGGACCTGCGCGCCGTGAACGACCGGGTGGACGCCCTGCTCGGCCCCTTCGAGGTGTGGGAGATCTGCCGGCACGACGACGGCGACCGCTGCGACTGCCGCAAGCCCGCGCCCGGTCTCGTGCTGCGCGCGGCCCGGCGGCTCGGCGTGCGTCCGGAGGACTGCGTGGTGATCGGCGACATCGGCCGGGACGTGGAGGCGGCCCGTGCCGCCGGCGCCCGGGGCATCCTCGTGCCGACCCCGGTGACGCTGCCGGAGGAGGTGGCCGCGGCCCCCGAGGTGGCGCCCGACCTCACCGCGGCGGTCGATCTGGTGCTCGGGGGGCATTCAGCTCATAGCGGAGGATGAAGAGGAGAGGGCCAGGGCAGGTGGGTGAGGCGCCCGCGGACGGAGGGCAGCGGTGTGGCGACACGGTGTTGCGACACGGTGTGGCGAGGTCGGCGGAACGACGGACGGGGAGCGACGCGATGAAGATCATGGTCTGGCATGTCCACGGTTCGTGGACCACCTCCTTCGTGCACGGGCGGCACGACTATCTGGTGCCACTCACCCCCGACCGCGGGCCCGACGGGCGGGGCCGGGCCGACACCTATCCCTGGCCCGGCACGGTGCGGGAGGTCCCGTACGACCGGCTGGCCGGCGAGGACGTCGACGTGGTCGTCTACCAGCGGCCGCACGAGCTCGGCCTGGCCCGCGAATGGCTGGGGCGCGACGTGCCCGGCGTCTACGTCGAGCACAACACGCCCGCGGGGGACGTGCCCAAGACCCGTCATCCGCTGGCCGACCGCGACGACATCCCGATCGTCCACGTCACCCACTTCAACGACCTGTTCTGGGACTCCGGCCGCGCCTCCACCCATGTCATCGAGCACGGCGTCGTCGACCCCGGCTACCTTTACACGGGTGAGCTGGCCCATGCCGGCGTGGTCGTCAACGAGCCGATCAGGCGCTGGCGGGTGGCGGGCACCGACCTGCTGCCCACGTTCGCCGCGACGGCCCCGCTCGACGTGTTCGGCATGAAGGTGACGAACCTGCCCGCCAAACTCGGCCTGTCCGGGGAGATGGAGGCGTTCGAGGACCTGCCGCAGGCCGTCATGCACGCGGAGCTGGCCCGGCGCCGGGTCTACCTGCACCCCTACCGGTGGACCTCGCTCGGACTGTCGCTGATCGAGGCCATGATGATCGGCATGCCGGTCGTCGCGCTCGCCACCACCGAGGCCGTGGAGGCGGTGCCGCCGGAGGCGGGGGTCGTCTCGACCAAACTGCCGACGCTGCTGCGGGCGCTCGACCGGTACGCCAACGAACCCGAGCTCGCCGTCCAGGCGGGCAAGGCCGCCCGCGCGGCCGCACTGGCCCGCTACAACCTCGACCGCTTCCTCGCCGACTGGGACAGGCTGCTCGGCTCGATCGTCCCGGGATGACTCCGCCGCGGGCACGCCGCAACGGAAGAGCCGAAATCTAGAAAGTTACTGTCCGTAATATGGTACAAACCATGTCAATGTTTCCATTGAGGCGATCAGTGCTTAAATAGCAATAGATCGCGGGATTGCCTTCTCCTCCACCATCAGGCCGGACTCCGTCTGAGGCAACACGATCGTTTGAGCGAGGCGTATCGAGAGGAGGTCCAGTGGGCGAAACCCCTGGGCACCGCGCGTGACGACGGTCCGGAATTCGCCGAGTCTGGGGTTTCGATGGAGAACGCGTCGTTTGGGGTCGCACTCCGGAATCTACGCAGGGAACGTGGCCTGTCCCTGGCATCCCTGTCGGCGTTGACCCATTACAGCAAGGGCTACTTGAGCAGGATCGAGACGGGCGAACGCCCGCCGACGCCGCTGGTGGCCAGGCGCTGCGACGAGGTGCTCCGGGCCGAGGGCGCCCTTGCCGGGCTCGTTCCCGCGCGACATCGGCATCACGGACGTTTCCTTCGTCCGGCGCAGCTTCCGGCGGCCCCGCGCGCCTTCGCCGGCCGCTCGGCCGCGCTCGCCGAGATCGAGGACGCTCAGCTGGGCCATCAGGTGGTGATCGTCTCCGGCCCCGCCGGTGTGGGCAAGACGGCGACGGCGCTGCACTGGTCCCATCGCGCCGCCCGCCGATTCCCCGACGGATGCCTGTTCGTGGACCTGCGCGGCTTCGACCCGACCGGCACTCCGGCCGAGCCGGCCGACGTGCTCGCCCGGTTCCTCCGTGATCTCGGGTGCTCCCCCGCGTCCATACCGGCCGGCCTGGAGCCGCGCTCCGTCCTGCTGCGCACCCTTCTGGACGGCAGACGTACGCTGATCGTCGTCGACAACGCGGCCACGTCCGGCCAGGTACGTCCGCTGATCCCCGGCTCGGCCGGATGCCGGCTGGTGGTGACCAGCCGGAGCCGGCTGTCCGGCCTGGTCGCCAGGGACGGCGCCGCGCGCGTCGTGCTCGCGCCGCTGCCGGAGCACGAGGCGCTGGACCAGCTCAGCCGTGCCATCGGCGGCCGGCGCGTCGTGGAGGAGCCCAAGGCCGCGGCGGAGATCGCCAGGAGGTGCGGCTATCTTCCGCTGGCGCTGCGGATCGCGGCGGAACGGGCGCAGGCACGCCCGTCGCTGCGGCTGACGACTCTCGCCGCCGAGCTCGCGGCCACCCGCGGGATGCTGGACCTGCTGGCCACCACCGAAGACGAGGCGACCACCCTCCGTTCGGTGTTCTCCTGGTCCTACCGCACGCTCGATCCGGACACCGCTCGCATGTTCCGGCTGCTCGGCCTGCATCGCGGAGGCGATCTCGCTGTTCCGGCGGCTGCCGCGCTGGCCGGGATCGGCCACCGGCACGCGCGGCGTCTGCTCGACGCGCTGGCCGCCGTCCACCTGCTGGAGGAGACCGGCGGCGCGCGATACCGCTTCCATGACCTGGTCCGGCTGTACGCCGCCGACTGCGCCGAGGCCGACGAATCGCCCGAGGACCGGTCCGCCGCGGTGCGCCGGCTGGTCACGTGGTATCTGCACGCCGCCGCCGGCGGGCGGCCGGCGGCGTCCGCCGGTGGTGACGACGGTCCCGGCTGGTTCGACGCCGAGTGCGGGCGTCCGGCCGCGGCCCATGACGACCTGGACGATCTCGACCAGGCACTGGGATGCTGCGAACAGGCCCTGGCGATCCTGCGGCGCGTCGGCGACCGGGCGGCCGAGTGTGCGTGCCCGAACCACCCGGACGACATCTGACACCCGCTGGGTGATCTCCTCCTCGTCGCCGGTCTCCGTCCTCAGGCGTTCCTCCTGGCGAAGAGGCGGGCGCCGAGCGCCAGGCAGCACGCGGCGGTGGCGAGGGCGACCCCGGCGCCCGCCACGACGACCGAGCTGCCGTAGTCGCCGTACAGGGCGGTACGCATGCCGTCGATGACGTAACGGAACGGAGTGAGCCGGGAGAGGATGTCGAGCCATTGGGGCGCGAGCGTCATCGGGAGCAGGATCCCGGACAGGAGCAGCAGCGGGATGGCCGCCGCGTTGAGCAGGGGGGTGAACGACTCCTCGTTGCGCACGAGCAGGCCGAGCCCGTGGGACAGGGCCGACAGCCCGACCGCGATGGCCGCGACGAACAGGAACATCAGGAGAAGGCCGAGGGCGGGAGCGCGCAGGCCGAACGCGTACGCCACGGCGAGCAGGACCGCCGTCTGGACGAGCAGGACCACGGTGTCCCTCATGACCCGGCCGGCGAGCAGGGCGAACCGGCTCACCGGGGTGACCCGCATCCGCTCGAACACACCCGATCGCAGGTCGGCGATGATGGACAGGCCCGCGAACAAGGGCCCGAACAGGCCGAGCTGGATCAGCAGGCCGGGCACGAAGAAGCGCCATGCCGCCCCGGCCGGCAGGCCGTCGACTCCCGCACCGGCCACCCTGACCAAGAGCGGGCCGAGGAACGCCAGGTAGAGCGCCGGCTGGAACAGGCCGATGACCGGCCACGCCGGGGAGCGCAGCGACAGCCGCATCTGTCGCGCGAAGATCAGCAGGCTCGCAGGGATGAGGGACACGCAAGCTCCTCCACGGTCGGGGACCGCCGCAGCGCCACGGTCACGAATGGTTCTCGCTGAGCGAGGACCCGGTCAGGGCAAGGAAGACGTCGTCCAGCGTCGGCCGGGCGATGTTGACGGATCGCAGGTCGAGGTCCGCCTGGTCCGCCGCCCGCAGCAGCCAGACGAGCGCCTTCTCGCCGCCGCGCGCCGTGAGCCGGACGGTCTGCCCGGACACGGCGATCTCGTCCAGACCGGGGCACTCGGCGAGCACCGCCTTCGCCCGGTCGGCGTCGCCGCCCAGGGTCAGGCTGATCACGTCGCCGGAGATCCGGCGTTTGAGAGCGTCGGGGGTGCCCTCCGCGATGATCCGCCCGTGGTTCATCACCAGGATCCGGTCGCAGAGCGTGTCGGCCTCGTCGAGGTAGTGCGTGCTGAGGAAGACCGTCGTGTCGAAGTCGTCCCGCAGCCGGCGGATGTGCGTCCACAGGTCGCTGCGGCTCTGCGGGTCCAGGCCGACGGACGGCTCGTCCAGGAAGACCAGCGGCGGCTGGTGGACGAGCCCGAGGGCGATGTCGGTGCGCCGCCGCTGCCCGCCCGACAGCGTCCTGATCGGCCGGTCCGCGAGCCCGGTCAGATCGAGGCGCTCGCACAGGTCGGCGGCACGGCGCACCGCGTCCTGCTTCGCGATGCCGTACAGCCGCGCCTGCAGGATCAGCTCCTCGGCCACCCGGCAGTTGCCGTCGGTGCCGCCGGACTGCGCCACGTAGCCGATGCGCCGGCGGACGGCGCCGGGGTCGGTGTTCACGTCCGCGCCGACGACGACCGCCCGGCCCGCGCTGGGTTTGAGCAGCGTGGTGAGGATGCGCAGCGTCGTGGTCTTCCCGGCGCCGTTCGGCCCCAGGAACCCGATGATCTCGCCGGGACGCACCTCGAAGTCGACGCCCCGGACCGCCTCGACCTGCTGGCGGCCGACCCTGAACGTACGGGTCAGCCCGGTGGCCTGGATGATGGGCACGGCCGCTCCCGATGTGCTCATGACCAGCCCGCCGCCACCGCGACGACCAGATCGCCCTTGTGTGTTATCGAGACGTCGAGATGCCGCACGCCGGCGGCGTCGGCGGCCGTGCGGGCGGCGCCGAGCAGCGTGACCTCGGGCGCTCCGGAGGAGGCGCGGGCGACCACGATCTCGCGTGGCGCCACGCCCTGGAACAGTCCCATCCGGAACGCCTTGAGCACGGCCTCCTTGGCGGCGAACCGGCCGGCCAGGAACTCTACGGCGCGCGCGTCCGACAGACTCTCGGCCTCCGAGAGTTCCGCCGGGGCGAACGCGTAGCCGTCGAACCAGCGGCGCGCACGCAGCCGCTCCAGCTCGCCGACGGACATCAGGTCGACACCGACACGCATCACATCACCCCTTCGACGGCACGTCCGGGACGGGCGTCCCGGTCTCGCGGCGTGAAATAGTCATCCCTCAACAGCCCCTGGAAGACGCCGCGGCGGTGGATGTTCCCGGTGCCCTCCATGAACTCGAACGCGCGTACGTCCCGGTAGAGCTTGTCCAGCCACGGATGCTCGACCAGCGACGCCGGGCCGAGCAGCCGGGCGGCCAGCATCGTGGCGTCCTCCGCGAGGTGCGCGGCGCGCATCTTGACGCCGCTGACCCGGAACGTGTTGGGCGAACCGGCGTCGATCTCCGCCGCGACCTCGTGAAGGAGGCGGCGCAACCGGCGGATCCGGTCGGCCAGGGCGTCGATCCGGGCGCGGTCGGCGCCGGCGAGCGCGGGGCGCTGCTCCAGCACGTAGTCGCAGGCCGCCCGCCCGGCACCCAGGGCGAACGCGGCCACACTCGGCCGGAACCACAGCATGGCCTGGAGCGCGCCCTGCAGCCCGCGCCGGCTGCGTGGCCGGTCCCGGCCGAGTATCCGCTCGGGCGGGATGTACATGCCGTCGAACCGCAACCGGCTGATCCGCGCGCCGCGCAACCCGATGATCGGGAGCGTCTCGGCGTGGAAGCCGGGATCGCCAGTGTCCACCATGACGGCCTCGATTCCCCACGGTCCCGGGGCCCGCCTGCAGAACACCACTCCGGCCCGCGCGTGCGCGCCGTTGCCGATGTACATCTTCTCGCCGGTCAGCACCCAGCCGTCGCCGCCGGGGGCGGCGTCGAGGCGGGTCGTGAGCTCGGTCGCCGCCGAGCCCTTCTCTGGTTCGGTCAGCGCGAAGAAGGCCCACGAGGGCCAGTCGGCGGTCTTGGTGAAGAACCAGTCGCGCTGCGCCTCGTCGGCCAGGGCGCGCAGGACCGCGGTCGACAGGGCCGGACCCGGGCTGGCCAGCGTCATGCCCGGGTCGCCGTAGGCGAGCCACTCCGCCGCGAGTATCCACTCCGCGCACGAGGCCTCGGCGGGCACGAAGGACGGCAGGAGATCCCCGCCCCCGGCGTACCGGGCCGGGGTGAGCATGTGCTGCTGGACGCGCACCGCGGGCAGGTGCAGGAACCGGGAGACGGCGTCCGGATCGGCGTCGAGCTCCTCGCCCGGTCCGCGCAGATCCCGCGCGGCCTCCCGGAGGAAGTGTTCGAGCTCGCCCGCCCGCCCGCCGTACCTGTCCGGGTGGTACGCCGAGGCCGTCCGGCCGGAGTCAGACATCGCCGTCACCCGCCTCGGGCTGGAGGTAGACGTTCCCCGTCACCTCGGCCAGGTACAGATCGACGCCGGGTCCCTCGGCGAGCATGCTGTAGCCGCCGAGGAGGCGGAGCAGGACCCGCCCCGCGCGGGTCAGGCGCATGTGGCGAGCCCAGCGGACGTCACGGCCCGTCTCCTCCGCCGGTTCCGCCGCCGCCTCCTGCAGCTCCATCGCGACATCGGCCAGGTCGGCCTGGAGCTGAGGCCGCGTCAGCAGGCTGGTGCCCTCGCTGGCCCGCTCGCCCAAGCGTGCGATCGTGTGCGTCAGCGTCCGGTGGACGACCTCGCGCTGCAGGGTGAGCAGCCCCTCGCCGAACCGGCCGGCCGTCACGTCGTCCCGGGCGCTGCCGCCGGGTGCGGGCACGCACGCGAGCCCGAAGCGGGTGAACCTCCGCGTCCCGTCCCCGCCGAGCGCCCGCGCCGACGCGAGGACGCGTCCGGAGGGCGAGGCGACGAAACGATCGGACGCCACGTCGGCGTGCAGGGCGTCGAGCAGGGCCGGATAGTCTCCGAACCCACCGGTCGTCGATGCGCCTGTGGTCAGTGCGCCCGTCGTCACTGCGCCTGTCGTCATGGGTGCCCTCCCCGCCTGTCTCCGGCGGCGACGGCACGCTCGCGACGGGTGAACGTCGCCACGTGGCCGGCGCCGGTGCGCGGATCGACATCGCCGAACACGATCGTCCGGTAGGCGTCGCGCCACTCCTCGTGGTGTCTGGCGAACTCCAGCCAGACACCGGTGCAGTAGGAGCCGGGAGGCGCCTGGTGGGCCTTCGGCCCGGCCGGCCCCAGGTCGAGGGAGTCACCCCACGAGCCGGTCACCACCAGCCGGTCGCCGGGCCGCTCGTCGCCCGGCAGTCCCGGCGGCTTGTCGAGCAGGGCGGCGAGGTCCGCGGTGGTGGGCGGCGAGTGCGGGCCCGAGGAGCCGACCCCGGCCAGCTCCCAGCCGCCGGCGGGTCCGAGCGCCAGCAGCACCGCCGAGTCCACCAGGCCGCCGTCCTGGACGAACGGCTCCGGGTAGGGGAACGACGTCTGTTCGAGGATCAGCAGGACAACGCTGCGGCAGCGGCCGGAGCGCAGGTAGGCGTCGGCGATCCGCAGTGCCGTGAACGGGGCGCCGAGTCCCTGCTCGGAGACCGCGAAACTCAGGGGACGGCCGTCGAACACGCGGGTGAGGTGCGCCGCCAGGGTCTTCTCCGGCGCGTGCGGGTCGGGCAGCGCGTAGGCGACGATCAGCAGGTCCGGGGCGGGCAGCGGGCCGGGGGCCTCCCGCAGCACCCCCTCCGCGAGTTCGAGGAAGGTGGTGTTGCTCCCGCCCGCCGCGTACGACGGATCGAACCGCATCCCGTACGGCGCGAGCACGCCCTGGTTGAACTCGAGGATGTCGGGTTCGAAGTGGCACGGACGGGCGGCCCGCGGCACGTAGGCGACCGCGGTCTCCAGTGACAGGGACATGACCGTGCGTCAGCCGGCGTTGCCGGTGGCGACCAGGTCCACGAGCCCCTGAAGGTAGTCGACTAGGGTGCCGACGGTCCGGAAGCTGTCCATGTCCAGGCCCTCGGGGTCGATCTCGACGTCCATCGTGTCCTCTACGGCCATGAGCAGTTCGAGGATCGACGTGGAGTCCAGCTGGAGGTCGTCGAACAGCCGGGTGTCCTCCGTCACGCCGGGGATCTCCCGCTGGAGGACCTCGCCGATGGACCGGACGACGGCTGCGACGATCTCGGATCGGGTCATTGCCGGGTTTCCCTTCTCACTGTGGGACTGATCACTGTGGAGCTGTCTCTGCGGTGCCCGTCTCCGGGCCGCCGGCCGCCATAGTCGGTGGGTCGACGAGGATCTGCCGGCCCAGCAGGTCCTCCACCGTGTCGCGGTGCCGGACGAGGTGTGCGGTGGCGCGTGAGACGAGGACCTCGGCGGGATAGCCGTGGCTAAGGAACAGCACCGGTGACGAGGTGGGTCCGTAGGCGCCCGAGCGTTCGACGCCGATCAGGTCGCCCGGCCGCACCTCGGGCAGGGCCACCTTGCGGCCGAGCACGTCGTCGGGGGTGCACAGCGGCCCGGTGACGGTGTACCGGCGGTCGGCGAGCGCGTCGTGGTGGTCGATCGACCGGATGGGGAAGTTGCGCTTGACGAAGCCGCCCACCCCGACGGCGGCCATGTGGTGGTTCATCCCGCCGTCGGTGACGACGAACCACTCCCCCTTGGACTGCTTCACGTACCGGGCCCGGACGACGTACGTGCCGCAGCGGCCCGCGAGGTAACGGCCGAGTTCCATGATCACCCGGCAGCCCGGGTGCTCGGCCGCGAATTCCGCGACGACCGCGTTGACCCCCTCGGTCAACTGGTCGAGATCGAGATCCTTCTCGTTCTCGAAGTACGCGATGCCGAGGCCTCCGCCGATGTCGACGGTCTCGAGCGGGAAACCGAGCTCGGCGCTCAGCTCGCGCGCGGCGGCGAGAATGCCGGCGGTGTTCTGGACGATGCCGTCCGGGTCGAGGATGCGGGTGCCCATGTACGCGTGTATCCCGATGACGCGTACGTTGCGCAGGGCGCGCAGCGCCGCCCCGCTTCGCAGCAGCAGCTCGTGGTCGATGCCGAACTGCCGGGGCTTGCCGCCCATGGACAGCCGGGCGCCCTTGGTGCTGAACGCCGGGTTCACCCGCAGCAGGGCCCGGGTCCCCGGGCGGCTGATCCGGTCGAGCGCGGCCAGCTCGTCGAGCGACTCGCAGACGACGGCCGCGATCCCGTACTCCAGGCAGGCCCGCAGCTCCTCCTCGGACTTGCCCGGCCCGAGGAAGATGACGTCGGACGGCTGCGCCCCGGCCCAGCGCGCCGTGGCGAGCTCCGCCAGGGAGGACACCTCGAGGCCGGCGCCGAGCGACCGCATGACGGCGCAGACGCTGACGTTCGGGTTGGCCTTGGCTGAATAGAAGACGTCGACGGCCGGATGGAGGCGGCGCCGGAGCGCGGTGTAGGTCTCGGCCAGCACCTCGGCGTCGTAGACGTACAGGGGGGTGCCGAACCGATCGGCGAGATCCGCGACCGGGATGCCCTGGACTGCGTACGCGTCGGTCATGAGCCCTCCCTGGGCTGTAGCACACCGGACAGGGCGGCCCGAGCGGCTTCGTCGAGCGCCGCCAGCCGGTCGTGGTCGGGAGCGGTGAGCAGGGTGTAGAGCCGGCCCTGGTACGGCGGGCCGTCACCGGTCCCGGCGTTGACGGTGCCGGCGTTGACGGTGCCGAAACAGGTGACGACGACCCGGCCGCCCGGCGCCGGGGACAGCAGCGGGCCGAGGACCCGGCGCAGGTCGTCGAAGACGATCGGCGCCGCGGTCCGCACCGGATAGTGCCGGGCCAGGGCGACGTGACCCGGCTGATGGAACAGCTCGGTCATCCCGCCCTGGTAGGTCGACATGTTGAGCCTCGCGTTGATCTCCAGAACGGGGTGGACCCGTTCGTCTTCCGCGACGATCGCGTCGATGCCCGCCACCCCGAAGAACCCGTCGGCGGCCAGCCGGCCGCCGACCTCCGCGGCGGCGCGGCGCAGCAGCGCGTGCTGGTCCGCGCCGAGATCGGGAGGCATGAGATGCCCCTGGTGGACGCCGCGCTCGGTCAACGCCTGCTTGACGAAGTCGAACCGCACGTCGCCGCGGCGGTCGACGGTGATCTGGTAGTTCAGGTCGGCGCGCTTGGGGATCCAGCGCTCGACCACCACCGCGAGCCGGTCGTCACCGGTGCGGGCCGCGCGCCGCTCCACGATGCGCAGCAGCCGGTCGGCCTTGGCCGGGGTGTCGAGCACGACCAGGCCCTTGCCGGAGACTCCGTAGGCGTCCTTGACCACCACCGCCCCCGGGACGCCGGCGGCCTCGGCGAGCGCGTCCCGCAGCTCGCCGAGCGACTCGCAGCACCATCCGGGCACGGCGGGCAGCCCGAGCTCCTCGGTGATCCTGCGGCTGTAGATCTTGCTGTTGACTCGCTCGAACGTCGTCGCGTCCGGCACGGCCAGCGGCACCTGGGCGGAGACCGCCAGTTTCTCCTCGGACTCCGAGGTCCCCATCGGCATGAGCCGTGCCCCCCGCCGGCCGAGAAGGCTCAGCCGGTCGAGCGCGCGCGGAGAGTTCAGCAGATCCTCCGCGGTCGGCCTGTCCTCGGTGGTCGTCTCCGGCACGAGCACCGCCGGGAGGCCGACCCCGAGATCCTCCTCCAGGTAGCGGAGGTAGCCCTCGTCCGGCGCGTGTTTGACGACGAGGACGTCGCCGGGCCCGGCGAGCAGGATGCCGAGCTCCTCCATCCGCTGGACGATCGCCGTGGGCGTCGCCGCGGGCGCCGGCAGGCCGACATGGTGCCGGGCCCACTGCGCCTCCACCTCGAAGTTGCACAGGAACGCCAGAGGCGTGGCCGGGTCCCCGGTCAGCGCGGTCTTCAGCCGCCGGAGGTAGTCCGTGCTCTCACGTGTCACAGCGTGTTCCCTCCTATCCGCCGATCACCATCGCGGCGTACGTCGCGCCCAGGCCGACGGCGGCGAGCAGGTACACGCCGTCGTCGCGCAGCCGGCCCTCGTCACGCATGCTGGCGAGATTGATGAACGGATCCGATCCGAAACAATGGCCATATCGGGGCACGTTGTCGAGATATATTCGCTCGACCCCGAAACCCAGCTCCCGAATCACGCCCCGCCACGACGAGTTGTTCACGTTGTGCGGCACGATCATTGTTATTTCCTGCGGGCTCAGGCCCGCCTCGTGAACGGCCTGGCGAATGATCTCGACGACGGCCGGCGTGTAGGAGGTGAAGAATTCCGCGAGCACGTCGGGTTGCGGGCGGTACAACTGCGCGTATTCGCCACGGGTCCGCACCGCGTACGACCGGATGCGCCGGCCGGCGCCCGCCACGCCAACCAGGCAGGCGGCCGACCCCTCCCCCATCACCGTCGTGTTGGGGATCACCGAGAAGATCCGCGACGACGCCTTCTCCCCGGTCACAACGAGGGCGCGCCCGTCGGTGTCTCCGTCCGCCAGCAGCAGTTGCACCGCGATGTCGACGGCGGCCAGCCCGCTGGCGCAGTTCTGCTGCGTGACCGCGAACGCCTCGGCCCTGGGCAGGTCCAGCCTGCGGCACAGCTCCTGCGCCGTGCTGACGTGCGCGGGCGCGACGTCCGGGGCGGTGTGCGCGTAGACCAGGTAGCGGATCCGGTCGCGGTCGGCCGCGGTGGGGACGAGTGCCCGTGCCGGCGCGACGAGCAGATCGATGAGGTCGAGGTCCGGATCCATGGGCAGCCGTGCCAGACCGTGGACGCGCTGGAACACCCGTAGCTGGTGCCGGTTGATCCCGAGCCGGTCGGCCACCTCCTCGATGGCGACCGACCGGCTCGGGACGAAACCCTGCACCGCCTCTATGGCCGGGACGGGGGCGGTGGGCATGAAACGCGCCTCCACTGCTCACGTGATCGAAACGATGCACACGCTAGGCCCGACCACCCCCGGAGCAATATTGGGGTTTTCCCTACCGTTGCCCGCCGGACGGCGGGACGGGAGATGTAGGGGTTTCCCCAATAGGCCTCCGATCCGCCGGATAATTACTCTCCGCATGAAATTCGTCGAACGCCCGGGTGCTGAGTGCTCAGGAGGCGGCATGGGTGACCTGACTTTCACCGAACGCATGCTTGTTAAATACGCCGGAGAACGCGCGGTGGAGGCGCCGTTGACACTCGGGCAGATCAACACCCTGGAATGGCTCGGCGACGACACGCGGGCCGGGCTGTACCGGATGATGGAGTGGGCCGTCACGGTGCCGGACGGGACCACGCTGGACGACGTGGCCGAGACGCTCGCCGTCCTGGTCGAGCGCCACGAGTCGCTGCGGACGTCCTGCGTCACCGGCGATTCGGCACGCCAGCGCGTGTCGGGCTCGGGCCAGGTGGCCGTCGACGTGTACGAGACCGCGGCCGGCGCCGGCTCGCCCATCGACCCGGTGGAGGTCACCGATCTCATCTCGGCGCTCCAGGCCAGGCCCGTGGACGACGTGGGGGATCCGATGCTCCGCGCGGCGGTCGCCGTACGCGACGGCGCCATCCGGCTGGTCCTCATCGCGTGCAGCCACCTGGCGGTCGACTGCGAGAGCCTGGCCGTGGTCGTCCGGCAGTTCAACTGGTTGATCCGCCATCCCGCCGAGCGCCGCGCCGGGCCGCTCACGCACCAGCCCGTCGACCAGGCGGCCGCCGAGCACTCCCCACGCGGCCGGCGCCGCGCCGAGGCGTCGCTCCGATACTGGGGGCAGCACATGTCGCGGATGCCGCAGAGCGTGTACGCGATGCCCCGGCCGACCGGTGGCGGCGAACGCGAGGTGCGCCACGACTACGCGGTGCCGGGCGCCGCCTCCGGCGAGGGTGACCCGCTCGGCTGCTGGCTCGACTCGCCCGCGCTGCGGCTCGCGCTGCCGCACATCGCGGCGCGCACCCAGACCACCCTGCCCATGGTGCTGTCGGCCGCCTTCTGCGCGGTGCTCGCCTGGCGCACCGGCAGCACGGACCTGGTCTTCGCCTCGCTGGCGAACAACCGGATCGGCCGGAACCTGCACGACTACGTCGGCACCCTGGCGCAGGACACCCTGCTCGCGGTCGACGCCGGCACGACCAGCTTCGACGAGCTGATCCGGCGGGCCGGCAGCGGGACGCTCCGGGCGGCCATGCACGGGCTGTACGACGTCAAGCTGCTCCAGAGCCTGCAGTCCGAGATAGGCGACCGCCGCGGCGTGCTGTTCCAGCGGGACTGCGCCTGCAACATCAACCTCTTCGACTTCGACGGCGAGACCCGGCCGGCCGGGCCGCCGGAGGCGGCGCGGGACGCGCTCGCCCGGACCGCCCTCCGCTGGCACGTGCCGCCGTACTTCCGGGTGCTGCTCCTGCTGCGGGTCATCGACTCCGACGGCGAGCCGCTGCTCGGCCTCACCACCGGCCACGCCGATCTGGTGCCCGCGGCCGAGATCGAGTCGCTGCTGCTCGGGATCGACCGGCTGCTGGCCGCGGCCGCCACCGGGGACGTGGATCTGCGCCGGATGACCGAGATCACCGGGCTGACACCGGTCACCCGCGGCCCGGAGTGGCAGCGGGTGGACGGCTGCTGGATCGAGTTGCCGGAGGTGCAGCGACTGGTCGACGACGCCGTCCGGGTCCCGGCCCGGGTGATCGCCGTCCCGGACGACGACGGCCGCCCCGTCCTGACCGCCTACATCACCGCCGGCGGCCCCGTCCGGACACCGCGGGAGGCCCATGACGCCTGCATGAGCCTGCTGACGGGCCGGTACACCGCGATGGCTCCCGGCCGGTACGTGATCTGTGCCGGGCCGCCCGGCGATCCGGACGACCCGGCGGCCTGGCGCCGCAGACCCGTCCTCGCCGAAGGCGACGGCCGGGAGGAGCAGCGGTGAGCCACGCCGAACCGATCGCCGTGCTCGGCCTGGCCTGCAGGCTTCCCCAGGCGCCCGACCCGGACGGATTCTGGCGGCTGCTGCGGTCGGGCACGGACGCGATCACCGATCCGCCTCCCGGCCGGCCGGAGGCCGCACCGGGACACCGGCGAGGCGGGTTCCTCGAAGGGATCGACGAGTTCGACGCCGAGTTCTTCGGGATCCCGCCGATCGAGGCCGCCGCCATGGACCCGCAGCATCGGCTCATGCTGGAGCTCGCCTGGGAGTCGCTGGAGAACGCCCGGATCGCGCCCACCTCGATCAAGGATCACCCGGTCGGCGTGTTCGTCGGCACGATGTCCGGCGACTACGACACGGTGCTTCACCGCAACGGGCCGTCCGGGATCACCCACCACACCCTGACCGGCTCCAACCGCGGCGTCATCGCCAACCGGATCTCCCACCACCTCGGCCTGCGCGGGCCGAGCTTCGCCGTGGACAGCGGCCAGTGCTCGTCGCTGCTGGCCGTCCACCTCGCCTGCGAGAGCCTGCGCGACGGGGAGGCGGAGCTGGCGATCGTGGGCGGGGTCAACCTGACCATCGTGCCCGAGAGCACGGTCGGCGCGGAGCGGTTCGGCGCCCTGTCACCCGACGGCCGCTGCTTCACCTTCGACTCCCGCGCCAACGGGTACGTGCGCGGCGAAGGCGCCGCGGCCGTCGTCCTCAAGCCGCTGCGCCTCGCCGAGGCCGACGGGGACCGCGTCCACTGCGTGATCCTCGGCAGCGCCGTGAACCACGACGGGAGCGCCGGCGCTCTCACCGTCCCGAACCGCGAGGCGCAGGAGCGGGTGATCGAGCTCGCGACGCGCCGCGCGGGCGTCGGCCGGACCGAGGTCCAGTACGTCGAGCTGCACGGCACCGGCACCCGGGTCGGCGATCCGATCGAGGCGGCCGCGCTCGGCGCGGCCCTGGGGACGGGGCGGCCGGACGGCGACCGGCTGGCGGTCGGCTCGGCCAAGACCAACGTCGGGCACCTGGAAGGCGCGGCCGGAATCGTGGGGTTGCTCAAGGTGGCCCTCAGCCTCGCCCACCGGGAGCTCCCGCCGAGCCTCAACTTCGTCACGCCGAATCCCGCGATCCCGCTGGAGCGGCTGGGCCTGCGGGTCCAGACCGGGCTGTCCCCCTGGCCGAAGCCCGACCGGCCGCTGGTGGCGGGCGTCTCCGCGTTCGGCATGGGCGGCACCAACTGCCACGTCGTGCTGGGCGAGGCTCCGGCACGGCGTCCGGCGCGGAGTCCGGCACAGCGTCCGGCACGGCGTCCGGCGGCGCGCGCCGCCGCCGACGGCCTGCTCCTGCCGTGGGTGCTGTCGGCGAGGACCGGGCAGGCCCTGCGCGCCCAGGCCGGACGGCTCATGGAGTTCGCCGAGGCCGACCCGCGGCTCCTGCCGATGGACGTCGGGCGCTCGCTCGCCGTGACGCGGGCGCCCCTGCGGGAGCGCGCCGTCATCCTGGGCGCCGACCCCGCGGAGTTCCTGACCGGCCTCGCGGCGGCGGCGCAGGGCGCACCGGCCGGGAATCTCCTCCGCGGGGACGCCGGCGAGGAGGCCGGGCTGGTCCTCGTGTTTCCCGGGACGGCACCCGGCGACGTCCTCGACCGGCTCACCGCGCCGGGCGGTTCGATGGACGCGGCCACGCCCCTCGGGCGGATGTTCCGCCGCCACCTGGACGAGTGCGCCGAGGCGCTCGCGCGGCTCACCGGCCGCTCGCCCCTCGACGTGTCGCGGAGCGCGCCCGGAGCGCCCCGCTCCGAGATGCCGGAGGCCGCCCGGTCCGCGTCGTGGGCCGTCGCGGTGGCGTTCGCCGCGACGCTGCGGTCGTTCGGCGTCCGGCCCGACGCGGTCGTCGGCCACCTCGACGGAGAGATCGCGGCCGCCTGCGCGGCCGGTCTGCTGAGCCTCGACGAGGGCGCCGAGCTGATCGCCGGCGGCGCGGATCGCGGACGTGGCACGCCCTCCCCGGCCCTGCCCGGCGACGGCGCGATCCCCTGCCACTCGACGCGTACGGCCGGCCTGCTCGACCGGGCCGCCGTCGGCTCCGCACCCGCGGACGCCCCCGATCGGCTCGGTCCACTCGTCGGCGCCCTGGTCCGCGAGGGACACCGGGTCTTCATCGAGGTCGCGGCGGAACCCCTGCTGAGCGGCGCGATACAGGCCGCACTCGACGCGTCCCGCGAGAGCGGCACGGACGGCGGCACGGACGGCGGCACGGACGGCAGCACGGTCCTCGCCGCCGGGCCCGACCGCGCCGGTGTGCTGCGCTCGATGGCCCTGGCCCACGTCCACGGGGCGGACGTCGACTGGTCCGCCGTCTTCGCGGACGAGGCGGCCCTGGTCGACCTGCCGACCTACGCCTTCCAGCGCACGTCGCACTGGATCGCGCCGGCCGCCGGGGCGACCGGCCCCGGCCACTCCCCCGCCGCGGCCACGCCGCCGGCCGGCGACGCCGGCGCGTGGAGGCACATGATGTCCGGCCTGCCGGAGGCGGAACGGCGCGAAACGGCGATCGCGCTGGTACGCGCGCAGGTCGCCGGCGTTCTCGGCCATTCGTCGCCGGAGGCCGTCGCCGTGCGGCACACTTTCGGCGACCTCGGCCTCGACTCCGTCACCGGCGTCGAGCTGAGCCACCGCCTGAGCGCCGCGACCGGGCTGCGCCTGCCGGAGACGCTGATCTTCGACCATCCCACGCCGATCGCGCTCGCCGAGTATCTGGCCGAGCATTCGGCCGGGCATCTGGCCGCGCCTTCGGCCGGGCTGACGCCGCACGCCGCGGACGACCCCGCGCCGCCGGCCACCACTGCCGCCGCCACCGCCGCCGCCGCGGCCGAGGCCGGCGAGCCGATCGCCGTAGTGGCGATGGCCTGCCGGTTCCCCGGCGGCGTACGCTCGCCGGAGGATCTGTGGCGGCTGGTGGAGTCCGGCGTCTGCGCCGTCTCCGGTGTGCCCGCCGACCGTGACTGGCAGATCCCCGCCGTCGGCGGCTTCCTGGCGGACGCGGCCGGCTTCGACGCCGGCTTCTTCGGTATCTCGCCGCGCGAGGCGCTGGCGATGGACCCGCAGCAACGGCTCATGCTCGAAGTCACCTGGGAGGCCCTGGAACGGGCCGGGATCCCCGCCGAGACGCTCGCGGGCAGCGACACCGGCGTCTACGTGGGCGCCATACCGCAGGAGTACGGCCCGCGCGCGCACGAGGGGCCCGACGAGCTCAAGGGCTACCTCATGACCGGCGGCACCGGCAGCGTCATCTCCGGCCGCATCGCCTACACGCTCGGCCTCGGCGGCCCCGCGGTGACCGTCGACACGGCCTGCTCGTCGTCGCTGGTCGCGGTGCACATGGCCTGCCAGGCGCTGCGACTGGGCGAAAGCGATCTGGCCCTGGCCGGCGGCGTGACCGTCATGGCCTCTCCCACGATGTACACCGAGTTCGGACGGCAACGCGGGCTCGCGGCCGACGGCCGGTGCAAGCCGTTCGCCGCCGCGGCGGACGGCACGAGCTGGGGTGAGGGCGCGGCGCTGCTGGTGCTCGAACGGCTGTCCGACGCGCGGCGCAACGGCCATCCGGTCCTGGCGCTGGTCCGCGGCAGCGCCGTCAACCAGGACGGCGCCAGCAACGGGCTGACCGCGCCCAGCGGCCTCGCCCAGCGGCGGGTGATCCGCGCGGCCCTGGCCGCCGCCGGGCTCGGACCCGCGGACGTGGACGCCGTCGAGGCGCACGGCACCGGCACCTCGCTCGGCGACCCGATCGAGGCCGAGGCCCTGCTGGCCACCTACGGCCGGGACCGGCGGGCCGACCGGCCGCTGCTGCTCGGCTCCGTGAAGTCCAACATCGCGCACTCCCAGGCCGCCGCCGGCGCCGCGGGAGTCATCAAAATGGTCATGTCCATGCGCGCGGGACTCCTGCCCAGGACCCTGCACGTCGACGAGCCCACCCCCCGTGTGGACTGGTCCTCCGGCGCCGTCCGGCTCCTGACCGAGCCGGCCGCCTGGCCGGACACCGGCCGCCCCCGCCGCGCGGCGGTCTCGTCCTTCGGCATCAGCGGCACCAACGCGCACCTCATCGTCGAGCAGGCCCCGGCCGCCGGGCCGCCGCGGACCGCGCACGCCGACGACGACCCGCCCGCGGCCTGGCTGATCTCGGCCAAGACCGAGCCGGCCCTCCTGGCGCAGGCGCAGCAGCTCAGGGACTACGTGGCCGCCCGACCCGGGCTCGACACCGACGCCGTCGCGCACGCCCTCGCGTCGGGCCGCACCGTCTTCGAGCACCGCGCCGTGATCACGGCGGCCGACCGATCGGGCCTGCTGGCCGGCCTCGGTGCGCTCGCCGCCGGTGAGTCCGCTCCCGGCGTGCTCCGCGCCGCCGGCCCGGTCGGCAGGACCGCCTTCCTGTTCGCCGGGCAGGGCAGCCAGCGGCCCGGCATGGGCCGTGAGCTCTACGAGGCGTCCGCGGTCTTCGCGGCCGCGCTCGACGAGGCCTGCGCGCACCTCGACGCACACCTGGACCTGCCGCTGCGCGACGTCATGTGGGCGCCCGCCGGATCGGCCCGCGCGGAGCTGCTCGGCCAGACCCGCTACACCCAACCGGCGCTGTTCGCCCTGGAGACCGCGCTGTACGCGATGGCCCGGGAGCGTGGCATCACCCCGGACTATCTCATCGGCCACTCGATCGGCGAGCTCGCCGCCGCGCACGTCGCGGGCGTGCTCTCCCTGGCCGACGCCGCCACGCTGGTGGCCACCCGCGGGCGGCTGATGCAGGAGTTGCCGCAGGGCGGCGCGATGGTGTCCATCCGGGCCTCCGAGGACGCCGTGCTCGGTCTGCTCGCCGGGCACGAGGACAACGTCGGCCTGGCGGCCGTCAATGGCCCGGCCTCGGTCGTCGTCTCCGGCGACACCGACGCCGTGCTCGCCGTCGCCCGGCGCTGCGCGGAGCTGGGCTGGGCGACCCGGCGGCTGGACGTCAGCCACGCCTTCCACTCACCGCACATGGACGGCATGCTCGACGGCCTCGTCGACGTCGCGGCCGGCCTGACCTTCCGGCCGCCCGCGATTCCCGTCGTCTCCAACCTCACCGGCCGGATCGCCACCCCGGAGGAGCTGTGCTCGCCCGCGTACTGGGCGCGGCACGCGCGCGAGGCGGTGCGTTTCCTCGACGGCGTCCGCCGGCTCGCCGAGCAGGGCGTCACGTCCTACCTGGAGCTGAGCCCCGACGCCGTGCTCGCCCCGCTCGCACGGACCGCGCTCACGGCCCCGATCCACGACGGCGCGGCACCCGAACCAGGCGCGGCGCCGGCGGTCATGGCCGTCCTGCAGCGCGGGCGCCCCGAGGCCGAGACCGCCGACCGGGCCGTCGGCTGGGCACGCGCGCGCACCGCCGGCGTCACGCGGCCCCCGGGCCGCGCAGGGCGGCCGGACGCCTGCACCGACCTGCCGACCTACCCCTTCCAGCGCCGGAGGTACTGGCTGACCGGCACGTCCGGATCACGGCCGTCCCCGGCCGGCCCCGCCGAAGCGCGCTTCTGGGCCGCCGTCGGCGACGGCGACCTCGGCGCCGTCGCGGACGCGCTCGGGATCGCCGGCGCGGACGAGCGGTCGTCGCTGCGCGCCGTCGTGCCGATCCTGTCGGACTGGCATCGGCGGCAGCGCGGGCAGGCGGCCGCCGACGGGTCGCGGTACCGCGTCGCCTGGCGGCCGATCCCCATGACGGCGGCTCCCGCTCCACGCGGCACCTGGCTCGTGGTGGTTCCGGCCGGGTACGCCGGCCACGAGTGGGTGACCGCGTGTGCGAGCGCCCTCGGCGACGGAGGCGCGGACGTCCGCGTGATCGCCGACGGCGACGGCGACGGCGAGACCGGCCCGGAGGCGCTCGCGTCGCGGCTGCGCGCCGCGCTCGGTGACGGCGCCGCGGCGCCGGGCGGGGTGCTGTCGCTGCTGGCGCTCGACGACCGCCAGGACCCGCGTCACCCGGAGATCTCGCGCGGCCTGTCCGCGTCGCTGACGCTGGTGCGGTCCCTGGCCGGCGCCGCGCTCGGCGCCCCGCTGTGGCTGCTCACGCGGGGGGCGGTCGGCACCGGTCCCACGGATCCGGTGGAAAACCCCGCCCAGGCGCAGATATGGGCACTCGGCCGATCCTTCGCCCTGGAACACCCGCGGCTGTGGGGCGGCCTGGTCGACCTTCCCGCCGACATCCGGTCCGCGCATCTGGTGCGTACGGCCCTGACCGCACCGGGTCACGAAGAGGAGATCGCGATACGCCCCGCCGGGCTGTTCGGACGCCGCCTGGTGACCGCGCCGCGGCCGGAGCCGGCCGCCGAGCCCTGGCGTCCCCGCGGGACCGTCCTGGTCACCGGCGGTACCGGCGGCCTGGGCGCGCACGTCGCCCGCTGGCTGGCCGCCGCGGGCGCCGGCCATCTGGTGCTGGTCAGCCGCCGGGGCAGGTCCGCGCCCGGCGCCGAGGCCCTCGAAACGGAGCTCACCGCGGCCGGCGCCGCCGTCACCATCGCCGCCTGCGACGTGGCCGACCGCGCCGCGCTGGCCGGCCTGATCGCCACCGTGACCGCCGGGCACGGCCCCATCAGGTCGGTTTTCCACACGGCGGGCGTCGGACGGCGCGTACCGATCGCGGAGCTCACGGCGGATGAGCTCGCGGCGGCCTGCACCAAGGCGGCCGGCGCCGCCAACCTGGACGACCTGCTCGGCGAGAGCGCGCTGGACGCGTTCGTGCTGTTCTCCTCGATCGCCGGCGCCGGCGTGTGGGCCACCACCGGCCAGGCCGCCTATGCGGCGGCCAACGCCTTCCTCGACGCCCTGGCCGAGCGGCGCCGCGCGCTGGGCCGCACCGCGACCTCGCTCGCCTGGGGACTGTGGGCCGGGCCGGGAATGGGCGCGGACCCCGCGTTCGCCCGCCACCTCGCCCGGCACGGCGTCGAGGCGATGCCGCCCGAGCGGGCGATCGCCGCCCTCCAGGCCGCCCTGGACGACGACGCCACCTGCCTGACCGTCGCGGACATCGCCTGGGAGCGGTTCGTGCCGCCGTTCACCGCGGGGCGCACCCGTCCGCTGCTCGACGACCTCGCGGCGGCGCGGGAGGCGCTGAGCCCTCCGGCGGACGCCCCGGACCAGGCGTCCGGTCCGGGGCTGCGGCAGGAGCTCGCGGCCCTGCCCGCCGTCCGGCGGCGCCCGCGGATCCTGCAGGTGGTGCTGGGCCACACGGCGGCGATCTCGGGCGACTCCGCCGGGGCGACCGACCCGAGCCGGCCGTTCCGCGACCTCGGGTTCGACTCGCTGATGACCGTCGAGCTGCCGGAACGGCTCACCGCCGCCACGGGCCTGGCGCTTCCCGCCACGCTCGCCTACGACCACCCGACGCCGGCCGCGGTCGCCGATCACCTGTACGCCGAGCTCACCGGCGAGCGCTCCCCCGTCGCGGGCCCGGCCGGCGCCACCGCCGCGTCCGAGGACCCCATCGCGATCGTCGCCATGTCCTGCCGGTATCCGGGCGGCGTGCGCTCCCCCGAGGACCTGTGGGACCTGCTCGCCGCCGGCACCGACGCGGTGTCGGAGTTCCCCGCCGACCGTGGATGGGACCTCGACGGCCTGTACGACCCGGAGAGCGCGCGCCCCGGCACGTCGTACACGAACCTCGGCGGCTTCCTCCACGACGCGGGGGAGTTCGATCCCGCGTTCTTCGACATCACCCCGCGCGAGGCCGTCGCGATGGACCCGCAGCAGCGGCTACTGCTCACGCTCACGTGGGAGGCCCTGGAGCGCGCCGGAATCGACCCCGCCACCCTGCGCGACAGCGACACCGGCGTCTTCGTCGGAGCCTCGTCGCACCAGTACGGCGGCGGCGGCGCGCACGTTCCCGAGGACGTCGCCGGTCACCTGCTGACCGGCACGGCGGCGAGCGTGAACTCCGGCCGCGTCGCCTACAGCCTCGGCCTGCGGGGACCGGCCCTGACGGTGGACACCGCGTGTTCGTCGTCCCTGGTCGCCGTGCACCTCGCCGTCCGGGCGCTCCGTTCCGGGGAGTGCGGCATGGCACTGGCCGGCGCGGCCGCGGTGATGGCCACTCCCATGGTCTTCACCGAGTTCAGCAGGCAGCGCGGGCTGGCCGCCGACGGCCGGTGCAAGCCGTTCGCCGCGGCCGCCGACGGGACGGCGTGGGGTGAGGGGGCCGCGATGCTCCTGCTCGAACGGCTGTCGGACGCCACCCGCAACGGTCACCGGGTCCTCGGACTCATCCGCGGCAGCGCCGTCAACCAGGACGGCGCGAGCAACGGGCTGACCGCGCCCAACGGGCCGGCGCAGGAACAGGTCATCGGCCAGGCCCTCGCCGCCGCCGGGCTCGAACCGGCCGAGGTGGACGTCGTGGAGGCGCACGGCACCGGCACCACGCTCGGCGACCCCATCGAGGCCGGGGCGCTGCTCGCCGCCTACGGCCGGGACCGGGACGCGCGGCTGCCGCTGCTGCTGGGATCGGTCAAGTCCAACATCGGGCACACGCAGGCGGCGGCCGGAATGGCCGGCGTCATCAAGCTGGTCATGGCGATGCGACACGGCGTGCTGCCGAAGACCCTGCACGTCGACTGGCCCACCCCGCACGTCGACTGGTCCTCGGGGGCGGTCCGCCTGGTGACCGAGCCGACCGCCTGGCCCGGCACGGGCCGGCCGCGCCGCGGCGCGGTCTCGTCGTTCGGCATCAGCGGCACCAACGCCCACGTCGTCATCGAGCAGTCTCCGCCGGAGGAGGCGCCCGAGCGCGTGTCCGGGACGCGTCCGGAGGAACCGGTCCCGGTGCCGTGGCTCGTCTCGGCGCGGTCCGAGACGGCGTTGCGGGCGCAGGCCGGCCGGCTGCGGGAATTCGCCCGGCGTCGCCCGGAGCTCTCCCCCAATGACATCGCCCACGCGCTCGTCACCACCCGGCACGCGTTCGAGCATCGCGCCGCCGTGACCGGCCGGACCCACGCGGAGCGCGTCGAGGCGCTGGACCGTCTCGCCGCCGGCGAGGAGCATCCCGGCATCGTGCGCGGGGTCGCGAAGACCGCGCCGACGGCCTTCCTCTACTCCGGGGGGAGCGCCGGGGAAAGCGCCGGGGAAAGCGCTGGGCAAACCGGTGCCGCGCTCGACCTGTACGACGCGTTCCCCGTGTTCGCCGCGGAGTTCGACGCCGCCTGCGCCGCGCTGGACGTCCATCTGGACGCGCCCCTGCACGACGTGCTCCGCGACGCCCCGGACACGCTCAGGGACGGCCGCTCCGCCCACGCGTACGCCGCGCGGTTCGCGCTCGACGTCGCGCTCACCCGGCTGCTCGAACACCTCGGACCGGTGCCCGAGCACGTCCTCGGCGTCGGAAGCGGCGCGCCGGCCGCCGCGTACGTCGCCGGCGCCCTGTCCCTCACCGACGCCGCGGCTCTGGCCACCGCCCTCGGCCGGCTCAGCCGGCGGCCCGGCGAGGAGGCGGCGCTCGGCGAGTTCCGCGCGATCGTCGAACGCATCCGGTTCGGCGAGCCCGCCATGTCGATGGTCTCCCCCTCGACCGGCCGGCTCGTCACCGCCGCGGATCTGGCCGTCCCCGAGCACTGGACCGGCCGGGAGGCGACCGCGCCTTCCGACGTCGTCCGGCTGCTCGCCGAGAGCGGGGCCGGCCGCGTCATGGTCCTCGGTCCCGCCGCGTTCGCCGACCAGCCGGACACGGCGATCCCGGTCGTACGGCCGGGGCACGGCGCGGTGCGGGGCCTGACCGCCGCGCTGGCCGACGCGTACTGCCAGGGCCAGGCCGTCATGTGGCGCGACCTCCTCCCCACCGAGACGGGCGCGCCCGTCGACCTGCCCACGTACGCCTTCGACGACCGGCGGTTCTGGCTGCCGGTCTCCGGCCGCGGCCGGGCCGCCGACGGACCGCCGGCGGCCGAGCGCCATCCCCTGGCCGACCAGGCCATCGAGCTCGACGACGGCGGCATGCTGTTCACCGGTGGCTTCTCGGCGCGCACGCAGCCGTGGCTCGCGGACCACGAGGTGCACGGTCATGTCGTCGTGCCGGGTGTGACGTTCCTGGAACTCGCCGCGTGGGCGGCCCGGCAGAGCGGCTGCGCCGGGGTCGTCGAGCTGACCCACAAGGCTCCGCTGATCGTGCCGCAGGACGGCAGGGTCGAGCTACAGCTGCGGACCGGGCCCGCCGACCCTGCCGGGCGGCGGGGGTTCTCACTGCGGTGCAGGAGCGAGACCGCGGCACGCGGGCGTCCCTGGTCGCAACTGGCCACCGGCGTCCTCGGACCGGCCGGGACCTCCGGCGTGCCGTCACCGCACGCCGTCGTCCCCGACGGCGCGGTCCCGATCGAGGTCGGCGACTTCTACCAGCGGTTCAACGCCCACGGCCACTACGGCTGGGGTCCGGTGTTCCAGAGCCTGCGCGCCGCCTTCCGGCACGGCGACCATCTCTACGCCGAGCTCCGGCTGCCGGAGGACCCGCGCCTTCGCTCCGGCCCGTTCGACCTGCATCCGGCCCTGCTGGACGCGGTGATGCACGGGCTCGGCCTCGACGGCGCGCCGGAGTCGCTCATCGACCTGATCAGCGACGGCGGAGACGGGACCCTACGGCCGCGCATCCCGTTCATCTGGAACGGGGTCGCCGTATCCGGGCACGGCGCGCGCGAGCTGCTGGTGCGGATCTCACCCGCCGGCCCCGGCGCGGTGTCGATCACCGCGTGGGACGAGGCCGGCCGGCCGGCGGTCGTCGTCGAGTCGCTGGTCATGCTGCCCGTCTCGCCGAAGCAGCTCGGAAGTTCGTCCGGCCGCCGGGGGGCGTTGCACCGCGTCGCCTGGCAGGTCGCCGAGCCGCCGCGCGAAAAGCCGCGCCCCGTCGTCACGGTGCCCGGTGGCGAACCGTCCGCCGCGCGGGCGGCGATCGCGGCGGAGGCGGAGCCGCCGGCCGCGGTGGTCGTCCCGCTGCCGCCGGACGACATGACGCCCGCCGCCGCCCGCCGCGCGACCCACCGCACGCTGGAGATCGCCCAGCGGTGGCTCTCCGACGACACCCTCGCCGGCGTCCGGCTGGTCTTCCTCACGCGGCACGCGGTCGCCGCCCTCCCCACCGACCCGGTCGAGGACCTCGCCAACGCGGCGTCATGGGGCCTGATCCGCTCGGCCCAGGCCGAGAATCCGGGCCGGTTCACGCTCGTCGACCTCGACCGGACGCCCGAGTCCGAGGACGCGATCGCGGCGGCGGTGGCCACCGGTGCGCCGCAGGTCGTCATACGCAACGCGACCCTGTACCGGCCGGAGCCCACGCAGGTCCCGCTCATCACGGGCCGGACCGGCCGGCCCCTCGACCCGGGCGGCACCGTGCTCGTCACCGGGGGAACCGGCGGTCTCGGCGCGCTGTTCGCCCGGCACCTCGTCACCGAACACGGCGTGCGCCACCTGATCCTGGCGAGCCGCCGGGGCGACGCCGCGAAGGGCGCCGGCGCGCTCGTCGCCGAACTGGCCGGCCACGGCGCCGAGGTCAGGGTCGTCGCCTGCGACGTCGCCGACCGCGCCGCCGTGCAGGCCCTGCTCGCCGCGGTCGCGGCGGACCACCCGCTCACCGCGGTCGTCCACGCCGCCGGCGTGCTCGACGACGCCGTGGTCACCGCGCTCTCCCCGGAGCAGGTCGACGTCGTCATGCGGCCCAAGGCGGACGGCGCGTGGCATCTGCATGAGCTCACCCGCGGGCTCGACCTGGACGCCTTCGTGCTGTTCTCCTCCGTGGCGAGTGTGCTCGGCACCGCGGGCCAGGCGAACTACGCGGCGGCCAACGGTTTTCTCGACGCCCTCTCCCACCACCGCCGCGCCCTCGGACTGCCCGCGACGTCACTCGCCTGGGGGCTGTGGGACACCGACGGCATGGGCGGCGGCCTCGGGCAGGCCGACCTCGAACGGATGCGGCGCGCCGGGATCAGGCCGCTCTCGGCGGAGGACGGACTGGGGCTGTTCGACGACGCCCTCACGGTGGCCGAACCGCTGCTCATGCCGGCCGATCTGGACCTCGCGGCGACACGTACCGAAGGGGTGACCTCGCGGGACCCCGCGGCCACGCCGATGCCGTCGGGCCTGTCGCCGGACGAACGCGACGCGTTCCTGCTCGACCTGGTCGTGGGGCACGTCGCCGAGGTCAGCGGCCATTCCGACGACGTGATCGAGCCGGACGCCACCTTGTTCGAACTCGGCCTGGACTCGCTCATGATCGTGGAACTGCGCAACCGCCTGGCCTCCGCCAGCGGGCTGGCGCTGCCCGCGAACGTCGCGTTCGACCATCCGACGCCCGCGGCCCTGGTCGATCACCTGCGCGACCGGCTGCTCGGGGAGCGCCGGCCGGTGGACGCGTGACGTCACGAGGACGGCGCGTCCACGCACACGTCGGTTTCGGGCACGGGGTAGTGGAACCAGCCGCGTTCCGCCGCCTGTGCCCCGGCCTGGAACCGGCTGCGGGCGCCCAGCCGGTTCATCAGGTCGGCCGTGATCCGGCGGCACGTCCTGGTGGAGATCCCGAGTTTGCGCGCGACCACCTCGTCGGTGTGCCCCTCGTACAGGAACCTCAGCAGTTCGCGCTCCTGGCCGGTGAGGCCGTGGCGGTCGCGTGCCCGGGGCGCGCCGAAGTCCCGGCCGCGTTCCCACAGCAGGTCGAACAGCGTGCGCATCGCCACGACCATGCCCGCGCCGCGGACCAGCACCGCGCCCAGCGCGGTGTGCTCGGAGTCGACCGGGACCATCGCGACCTCCCGGTCCACGATGATCATCCGGATGGGCAGCACGGGAACGGTGCGCACCCGGGCGCCGAGCCGGGTGAGCCGGCGGGCATAACCCGACGTGGCCGGATCCCGATCGATCGTGTCGAGGCAGAGGGCGCGCACATCCACCCCGCGTTCCAGCATCTGCCTGTCCGCCGACCGGCTCGCCGTCATGCTCTCGGCGGACTGCGCGCCGATCGGCATCAGGGACAGGAACTCATGGCGCGCGTCACGCGCCAGTTGCACCGACCGCTCTCGGACCGCGTCGATGTCCGCGAGGCGTTCGAGGACATCGCCGGACGCGTGACGGGTGATCGCGTACTCGGCCGCCAGCACGGCGATCGCCGCCCGGCTCTCCGCGATCTGGTTCTGCTGCCGGACCAGCTCGGCCTCTTGGTGTTTGACGAGGGCTTCCAGCGCGATCTCCGGGCTCACCGGGCACAGCGCACCCGGGCTCTCCCGCGACGGCCGCAACAGCGAGAGCCGTTGCAGACAGTCCAGTGCGGCCCGGACGTCGTCCTCGTTCAGGTCCAGCCGCAGCCCCAAATCGGCGACCGTGCTGTCCGGCTCCGCCAGGACGGTAAGGTAAACCGATTCGCTGGTAGCGTCCAAACCGAAACCCTGGAGCACGCTGTTACGGCAATGCCTGCGAATCAACATGCCATTTCCCTCGCACACCGCCGGCAGTTCGCTGTATCGCGTCACATGGCAGTTATCCGGCGCTGAGCATCGCGGCAGCCTGCCAGGCACCGTCATATTAAGGCTGCCCTGCCAACTCGTCTCCGCGGCGCCGGTTGCCATCTGCTTTGGCAACCGGGCAGGTCGGCGGAGCGTGTGGACCGGTCCGACGGGAAGTCGTCAAACGCTCACGGAGCGTGGACGCGCGGGTGGCGACGCCATTTCAGGAGCGGGCGGCGGCTGACAACATCCTGCCAGGACACCTCTTGCCAGTCGGCGGCCGCTGACATTCCGGCGACCATTCTGTAAAAGTTGTGGGAGCGCTCCCATTGCAATCCGCCGATCGTTTCACAGCTGCGCCCGAAAGCCGGCCAGCAAGCACCGGACAAGAGTGCGAGGCAGTTGAGTGACAGATATGAGTGCGCTGCCGCGGTGGTATCCGGCGCCCGGAAACACGGCTGCCGCCGCGGCGCCGGATCGATGTCGGCCGACGGGTCCGCTCATCGGACGGGAGGCACAACACCGGGAGATCGAAGCCGCCGTTTCCCGCTTGTCGAAGGGCCGCCCCGCGCTCATCGAAATCAGCGGGGATCCCGCGATGGGCAAGACCGCGTTACTCGCCGAGGTGACACGCGTCGCACGGGTGGCGGGAATCGCCGCGTTCACCGGCCGGCCGCACCCGGCCGACGGCGATCTGGCGTTCGGAGCGATCGTCGACGCTCTGGACGGTCCGCTCTCCGCCACGCGGAGCGGACGGCTCGAAGGGCTGACGGCGGTCCATCTGGACGTGCTGGCGGCCGTCTTCCCCTCCCTGGCCGCGGGCGCCGGCGCGCCTCCGGAGGCCACGGCGCCCCACCGCACCGGTCACGCCGTTCGCGTGCTCCTGGAGGTGCTCGCCGCGTCCCGGCCGATCGCCCTCGTCCTCGACGATCTGCATCACGCCGACGCGGGCACCGTCGACGTGGTGTCCCGGCTGATGGCCACGCCGCCGCGCGCCCCTGTGCTCCTGGCCTTCGCGCACCGCCCCCGGCAGGCGTCCCCGCGACTGCGCGCCGCCGCGGACACGGCGCGGGAGGTCACCCGTCTGCGCCTGCAACCGCTGGCCGAAAGCGACGCCCTCACTCTGGTCGACGAGGACCTGCCCGCGGAATGGCGCAGGGATCTGTATCGCGCGAGCGAGGGCAATCCGGGTTATCTCGGAGCCCTGACCGATCTGCTGCACGGCGGCCCGCCCGGCATCGACGAGGCCGACATCGCCCCGGTGCCGCCGTGGTTCGCCTCGCTCGTGACCACCGAGGTCGCCCGCCTGTCGGCCACGGGGAGACTGGTCGTCGCCGCGTGTTCCGTGCTCGGCGACCCTCTCACCGTGCCGTTGGTGGCCGCGGTCGCCGAGCTAAACGAGCAGGACGCCTATCCGGCCATCGACGAGATCGCCTCCCACGACCTCATCCGTCTCGTGGCGGGCACCGGGCGGTTCGAGTTCCGGCACTCGCTGGTGCGTCGCGCCGTCTACCACGACGTGAGCCCCGGCTGGCGGCTCGGCGCCCACGCGCGGGTGGCTCGGCTGCTGACCGGCCGTACGTCCGGCGTCGCCGGGAGTGCGATCGAGGGGGCCGTCGAGAGGGCGCCGCACGTCACGCGGATCGCCACCTCGCGCGACCTCGGCGCGGCCGCGCTGCTCGCCGCGGCCGCCGACGACATCGAGACGGCGTGTCCTCGGCGGGCGGCCCAATGGCGGCGGGCGGCCCTCGACATGCTTCCAGGTGATCTTCCCGGCGATGACGACGAGCGTGCCGGCGGCCGCGTCGGCCTGCTGCTCGCGCTCGGCAGAGCCTGCGCGTCGGCGGGGCAGCCGGAGCAGGCGTCCGACGCCTTGGCCGAGGCCCTGCGGCTGCTCCCCCCCGGCGTCCACGGCCTGCGCGCCGCGGTGGTCGCGGAGCGCGCCCACCTTCTGCACGACCTGGGCCGATCCGGCGAGGCCCGCGTCCTGGTGGGCGCCGAACTGGCGCACACCCGGCATGAGGCCGATCGCGCGGCCCTGTCGTACGAGCAGGCGTGGCTCGAAACGGTGAGCGGTGACCCCGCCACGGCGTGCGACGACGCCGCGCGGGCCGGCCGCATGGCCGATCGGCTCGATCTGCGCCTGCTGGACTGCGCGGCGCGAGGGACTCTCGCCGTCGCGGCGGTGCTCTCGGGGACACCGTCGGCGGGAAGACTCGACGAGCTCCCCCGAGCCGCCGCGGTCCTCGGCGCCCTCACCGACGACGAACTGGCCATGCGCCCCGACGCGCCGCTGTGGATCGGCTGGGCCGCGCTTCTCCTCGAACGCCCGCACGACGCGATACAGCATCTCGATCGCGCCGTGACCGTCAGCCGGTCGGCGGGCCGGTGGGCCGTCGAATGCCACGCGCTGGTGGCGCGGGTCATGGCGCTGTGCGCCGGCGACCGGCTCACGGCGGCCCAGGAGAGCGCCGACGAGGCCGCGCAGGCGGCCTGGCGGTCGGGGAGCGCCACGCTCCGCTCCTACGCGCAGGCGGCGCGCTGCCTGGTCGCGGCCCGCATGGGCGACCTCGACACCCTGCGACACCGCCTGGCGGCCTCCGGCCCGCCGGTGGTGCGTGGCTGGCCCGGGGCGCTGGCCGCCGAGATGGTCGCGGAGGCGAGGCTGGCCGCGGGCGATCCCGACGGCTGCCGGAGCCTTCTCGAGATCGCCGGTGAAGAACGCGCGGCGGGTCCGGCGGCCGGGGTCCGGCGATGCGGGCTGCTCGCCCGCGCGGCGCTCGACGCGGGGCGGCCCGACGTGGCCGGCCGATGGGCCGCCGCGGCCGAGGCGCTCGCCGCCCGGTTCGAAGCCCCCGCGCCGGCGGCCGTCGCGCTGCTCACCCGAGCACAGGTCCTTGCCGCCGCCGACGCGACGGCCGGAGCGAAGGCCGCGTCCGACGCCGCCGCCGCGCTGGACGCCGCCGGGCTGACGTGGGACGCGGCGCGGGCCAGAAGCGTCGGGGAGGCGCTGCGGCGCTGCGGCCCGCCCGGGGACCGGCCGGGCGCCGCCCCCCTCACCGAACGCGAACGGCAGATCGCCGGGCTGGTCAGTGAAGGGCTGAAGAACCGGGAGATCGCCGACCGGCTCTACGTGACCCAGAAGACCGTGGAGATGCACCTGTCGCGCATCTTCGCCAAGCTCGGCGTGTCCAACCGGGTCGGCGTCGCCCGCGCGCTCTACGCGACGTCCGTGAAGCCGGGGTGACGCGCCGCCGCGACACCGGCGTCCCGCGGCCGGGCGGACCTTGATTGTTTACCGAAGACGGGGCACCGCGAGGGCAGGTGATCCGATCCGGGTGGGAAAAGGCTCCTCATGATGCGCAACCTGGTGAACGGCGCCGTCGGCGGCGCGCTCGCGACGGCCGTGTACAGCGCGATGCTGATGGCGGCGGACAGGGCCGGCCTGCTGGAGGAGCCGCCGCCGCGGCGGTTCGCGCGGCTGACCCTCTCCGGGCGGGACAAGCCCCGGAGGGGGGAGAACGTGCTGGGCACGATCGCGCACTTCGCGTTCGGCTCCTCCTGCGGCTCGATGCTCGGCCTGCTTTCGGCCGGACAGCGGGTGCCCGTTCCGATCGGCACGGCGTACGGGTTGCTGGTGTGGTATTTCGGCTACCAGGGCCTCGCGCCGAGCATCGGCGCCTACCCGCCCTTGCCGAAGGACCGCGCGGGACGCCAGGCCGCGCTGCTGGCGGGACACCTGCTGTGGGGCACCGCGCTCGCCCTCGCGCTCAACCGGCTGCGTAGCGAGAAGGCGCCGATGACCGCCGGGCTCGCGCCCCGAGCGCGCGAGCAGGTCCGGCGCATCATGCCCACCCCCGAGCCCGTCCCGGCGCGGTGACGTTCACCAGAACCTGACTTCCGGATATTTCGCCGACGGCCCGTCCAGCAGGGGCCGGCGCCTGCCCTTCAGGTGGGTGTCGAGGAAGGCGGTGACGTAGTCCCGGGTGATCCGGAGGGAACGCTGTCGTGCTCATGGACGTCCGGATGCCCGGCATGGACGGCCTGACCACCGCGGGGCGGCTCCTGCGCGCCGCCGGCGCCCCGAAGGTGGTGATGCTGACCACCTTCGATCTGGACGAGTACGTCCACGAGGCGCTGCGTCTCGGCGCCGTGAGGTTCCTCCTCAAGGACACCCCGCCACGCGAGCTGATCACCGCGGTCCGCACCGTCGCCACGGGGAACGCGATGCTCTCCCCGGCCGTTCTGAAGCGGCTCATCGGCTCGTTCGTCCACAAGGCGCCCTCGCGTGCCGAGGCCGCGCGCGAGCGGCTCGCCGCCCTCACGGCCCGGGAGGAGGACGTGATCAGGGCGCTGGCGCGCGGCCTGTCGAACGCCGAGATCGGACGGGAGCTGAAGCTGTCGGAGCCGACGGTGAAGGCGCACGTGAGCCGGCTGCTCGCCAAGCTGGGCCTGGCCAACCGAGTGCAGGCCGCGATCCTCGTCCACGACGCCGACCTCTCCTGAGGCCGGCGTTTCCCCATACGAAAGTAGGGACTGACGCCCGCCGATCGTCCGATGTGCCGTGACCTGCCGAGTGTCTAGTTTCATGCCGTGTCGGCCCTGACCCCTGTGCCGGGGATGCGCCAGCGTCCCATCCGGGACCTCCCGGATGTCCCCGATGCTCCCCGGCCGACACGGTGTACCCAAGCCCTGACGGACGATCGGAGTCACGCTGATGTCGCACGCGATCCTCGACCTGGTCCAGCAGGTGATGTCATCGCCCTGGTTGTATGTGGCGCTGTTCGCCCTGGCGCTGCTCGACGGGTTCTTCCCGATCGTGCCGGCCGAGACCTCGGTGATCACCGCCGCGGTGTTCGCCGCGTCGGGCGAGACCAACCTGGCCCTGGTCATCGTGGTCGCGGCTCTCGGCGCATGCGCGGGTGACCACGTCTCCTACCTGATCGGCAGCAGGTCGGCGGGCAGGCTGCGGGAGAAGAAGCCGTTCGTCTGGGCGCGGAGCGCGCTGGCCGAGCGGGGTGGTCTCGTCCTGGTCATGGCCAGATACATCCCCGGTGGACGCACCGCGACGACGCTCACCATGGGCGCCGTACGGCATCCGCTGCGCTCGTTCACGTTCTTCGACGTGATCGCGGCGTGCTCGTGGGCGGTGTACTCCGGGCTGATCGGCTTCTTCGGCGGGACGGCGTTCGAGAGCGACCCGATCAAGGGTCTGCTCCTCGGCCTCGCCATCGCGCTGTCGATCGCCGCGCTCGCCGAGCTGGTGAGATGGCTCAGGAAACGACGCGCCGCCCGGCTCTGCCTGGAGCGTCTTCCCGCTCACGCGGCGGCGCGCAGGTAGGCGAGCACGGCGAGCACCCGGCGGTGGTCGTCGGCGTCCGGAGGCAGGTCGAGCTTGGCCAGGATGCTCGCGATGTGCTTGGCGACGGCCGCCTCGGAGACGAACAGCGCGCGGGCGATCGCGGCGTTCGACCGCCCCTCCGCGACGAGGGCGAGCACCTCGCGCTCGCGCGGCGTGAGCCGGGCCAGCGGGTCACGGCGCCCGCGCAGCAGCTGCCGGACGACCTCGGCGTCGATCACCGTGCCGCCGCCCGCGACCGTCGTCACCGCGTCGGCGAACTGCGTGACCTCGCCGATCCGGTCCTTCAGCAGGTAGCCGACGCCGCCCCCGCCCGAGGGGCGGGCCTGGTCGAGCAGTTCGGCGGCGTAGGTCTGCTCGACGTACTGGCTGAGCACCAGCACCGCGAGGGACGGCCGCGCCGCCCGCAGCTCCAGCACGGCCCGCAGTCCCTCGTCGCTGTAGCCGGGCGGCATGCGCACGTCGGCGACCACCACATCCGGGTCCTGCTCGGCGACCGCCGCGATCAGCGCGGGGGCGTCGCCGACGGCCGCGACGACGCTGTGCCCGAACCGCTCCAGCAGGCCGGCGAGGCCCTCCCGGAGCAGCACCGAGTCTTCGGCGATCACCACTCGCACGGGATCTGCGCCCTCACCGTGGTCGGGCCGCCGCACGGGCTCTCGACGGTCAGTGTGCCGCCGACGGCCGCCACCCGGTCGGCGAGCCCGGTCAGGCCGGTGCCGCCCGCCGGGTCCGCTCCCCCGATCCCGTCGTCGGCGATCTCCAGCACGAGCCTCCCCCGGCGCAGCCGGCCGCGCACCGCGCAGGAGCCGGCCCCGCTGTGCTTGGCCACGTTCGCCAGCGCCTCGCAGGCGACGTAGTAGGCGGCGGCCTCCACCCGCTCGGGCAGCCGCCGGTCCAGCTCGACGTGCACCTGCGCGGGCACCGGCGACCTGCCGGCCACGTCGCGTACGGCGGCGGGCAGCCCGCGGTCGGCGAGCACCTGTGGATGGACGCCGCGGATCAGCTCGCGCAGCTCCGCGAGCGCCTGCCCGGCCAGCTCGCGCGCCTCGTCGAGCCGCACGGCCGCGGGCGAGGCCGGCGGAAGGTCGAGCCCGGCCAGGCCGAGCTTCATGGACAGCGCGACGAGCCGCTGCTGCGCGCCGTCGTGCAGGTCGCGCTCGATGCGGCGGCGCTCGGCCTCGAAGGCGTCCACCAGCCGAGCCCGCGACCGCGCGATCTCCCGCATCTCGGCCTCCTGCGGGACGATCATCGCCCGCGCCATCGCCGCCCTGGCGCCCGCCCAGGCGGTGAGCGTGTACGCCGCGACGGGCACCAGCAGCAGCCCGACGGCCGAGGCGACGAAGGTCTGCCCCAGCGTGGCCTCGCCTTCGGGAGCGGTCGGCTGCACGACCGGGGAGAGGATCAGCACCGCCGGCCCGGCGATCGCGGCCGCCACCACCAGCAGGTCGGCCCACCAGAGCGCGACCAGCGCCACGAGGGCGTGCCCCGCCTCCCGCCACCCCGGCCACCAGCCGTCCGGCAGTCCGCGCACCGGCTGCCGGTCCGCGAGGCGCAGCCGCCATCGCTCGAACCTGGCCATGGGCGTCAGCAGCACGGCGGCCACCACGAGGGACAGCGGCGCGGCCGCCAGACTGCCCACCACACGTACGGGCGCCAGGACGGCGGCGAACGCGAGGCTGGGGACGACCCCGGCCAGCAGGTACGCCAGAGACCTCCACGGCCAGGCCGAGGCGAGGAAGCGCTGGGGTGGTCCGCCGAGCGCGTCGAGTGCGGTCCGGGGCACAAGGGTCACGGGGGCGGGGGCGAGAAGCGGGGTGGCCACGGCACCGACGGTAACCGCCGGGCGCGCCGGTGTCGGTAGTGCTGGGGATACCTCTGGTTCTCGCCCCAGTGCCAGTGCCTCGCGGTCCCGCCGCCGGTTGGCTGAGCGACATGACACAGACCGGCATGACACCAACCGGCATGACACAGACCGGCATGACACAGACAACCGGGCAGGCGGTCCTGCTCGACGAGGTCCGCGTGGTGTACGGCTCCGGGCCCGGCGCGGTGACCGCTCTCGACGGCGTGACCCTCGGCTTCGGCCAGGGGACCTTCACCGCCGTGATGGGGCCCTCGGGCTCCGGCAAGTCCACGCTGCTGCACTGCGCCGCCGGGCTCGACCGGCCGACGTCCGGGACCGTGCTGATCGGCGGCACCGACCTCGGCCCGCTGGACGAGAGGGCGCTGACCCTGCTGCGCCGGGAACGGGTCGGTTTCGTCTTCCAGGACTACAACCTGGTCGACGCGCTCACCGCCGAGGAGAACGTGGCGCTCCCCCTCCGCCTGGCCGGGCGCCGCCCCGGCCGGGCGGAGGTGCGCGACGCGCTCGCCGAGGTCGGCCTGGAGCGGCGCGCCGGGCACCGGCCGGCCGAGCTGTCCGGCGGCGAGCGGCAGCGGGTGGCGATCGCCCGCATGCTCATCGCGCGGTCACTCGCCGCGCGATCAGGGGGAACCGGGCCCGCCGTGCTCTTCGCCGACGAGCCCACCGGCGCGCTCGACAGCGCGGCGTCCCGCGTGGTCATGGAACTCCTGCGCACGCTGGTCGACGCCCGCGGGCAGACCGTCGTCATGGTCACGCACGACCCCGCCGCGGCGGCGTACGCGGACCGGGTCGTGCTGCTGGCCGACGGCCGGCTCGCCGGGGAGCTGGGCCGGTCGAGCGCCGCCGAGATCGCCGCCCGCATGGCTCTCCTGGAGGAAGGATGCTGAGCCCGTCCCTGCTCCGCTCTCTCCTCCACGGCCGGTGGACCGGGCTCGCGGGCACCTTCGTCGCGCTCTGCCTCGGCGCCGCGGTCCTCACCGCGAGCGCGCTGCTGCTGACCTCCGCGGGCCCGCGGGTGCCCGCGCGGTACGCCGCCGCGCCCCTGCTCGTACGCACTCCCGGCACGCCCGGGGACGGCAACGCCTTCGCCGAGAACCGGCCCTGGTCCCCGGAGACGGTGGAGGCGCTGGTCCGCGCGCTGACGTCGGTGCCCGGCGTCGCGGCCGCCGTCCCCGACCGCGCCTTCTACGCCCAGGCCGTCGTCCGGGGTGGACCGGCCGGCGCGCACGAGGCGCGAGGCTGGAGCACCGCGGCGCTGGCGCCGCACCGGCTGGTGGCGGGCAGGCCGCCGGTCCGCGCCGGAGAGGTGGTGCTCGACCGCGCGCTCGGCCTCGCGCCGGGCTCGCCCGTCACGCTGCTGACCGCCGGGGGACCCGCGCCGTACACCGTCAGCGGGCTCGCCGACGGCCCCGGGCCGTACGTCTCGGACGGCGAGGCCGCGCGTCTCGGGGGCGGAGTGCGCGTCATCGGACTGCTCACCCGGCCGGGGTTCGATCGTGCCGCTGTACGGGCCGCTGTACGGGCCGCTGTACGGGCCGCCGTGGGGGACGCCGCACGCCGCGTCGCCGGCGGCTCCGGGCAGGTGCTCGCCGGGCCGGACCGGGCGGCGGCCGAGCCCGCGGCCGACGCGCGGACCCGCTGGATCGGCATGCAGGTGCTGACCGCGATGGCGCTGCTCGGCGGGTTCGTGTCGGTGTTCGTGGTGGCCTCCACGTTCGCGTTCCGGGTCACCCAGCGGCGCCGGGAGTTCGGTCTGCTGCGGGCGGTCGGCGCGACCCCGCGCCAGGTGCGGCTGATCGTGTACGGCGAGGCGCTCGCCGTGGGAGCCGCCGCCGCGGCGGCCGGGGCGCTGCTGGGTGCGGTCGTCGCGCCCGCCGTGGGCGGGGTGCTCGTCGCGGCGGGCTTCGAGCCCGCGTCGTTCGGCGTGCGGCCGGCCCCGCTGCCCGTGGCCGGAGCGGTCGCGGCCGGGATCGCGGCGGGCCTGCTCGGCGCGTGGTCCGCCTCGGGCAGGGCCGCCCGGGTCCGCCCGCTGGAGGCCCTTCGCGACCACGCGGCGGGCGGCACGCCGATGACCCGCGTGCGGTGGGTCGCGGGCGTCGTGTCGCTCGCGGGCGGCCTGGCCCTGGCGGCGGCGAGCGGGTCCGCCGCCGAGGACGCCCTGGTGAACGACGTCCTGCTCGCCGCGATGGCGCTGATCGCCGGGCTCACCCTGCTCGCGCCGGTCGTCCTCCCGGCGCTCGTCCGCGTCCTGTCGTGGCCGATCTCCCGGCCGGCCGTGGGCATGCTGGCCGCGCGGAGCGCGATGACGGCCGTGCGGCGCACGGCCGCGACGGCGGCCCCGGTGCTGCTGACGGTGGGCTTCGCCGTCCTCGTCACCGGCATGGTGCGCACGACCGCCGCGGCGTACACGGCGGGGCGGGCGGCCGACGTCTCCGCGGCGGCGGTGCTCGTGCCCGACGGCGCCCCCGGCCTGTCGGACGCGGCGCTCGCGGCGGCGTCGGCCCCCGCGGCGATCACCGCTCCGCTGCCCACCACCGTGTACGGCGACCGGCCGCTCACCGCGCTGGGCGACGGTGACCTCGCCGGGGACGAGGCGGCGGTCGCCGAATGGGTCGCCCGGGACCACGGCTGGCGGAAGGGAGACGTCGTGCCGCTCACCTTCGAGGACGGCAGGGCCGTGCGCCTGCGGATCGCGGCGGTCCTGCCCGGCGCGCCGGCGGAGGTGCTGGTCGCCAGGGACACGGTCCGGGCGCACGACCCGTCGGCGCTGACCGCCGAGGCGTACGTGTCCCGGCCGGCCGGGATGGTCTTCCCGGGGGCGCGGACGGTGAGCGTCGCCGACCGCGCGGCCGGCGACCAGGCGGAGGAGGACCGGCTCGTCTGGCTGTTCACGCTCCTGCTGGTCGGGGTCTCGGCCGGTTACTCGGGCCTGGCGATCGTCAACACGCAGGTCATGGCGGCGTCGGCGCGGGCACGCGAGTTCGCGGTCCTGCGTCTGTCCGGCGCGACGCGGCGGCAGGCGACCGCGGCGGCCGCGGCCGAGGCGGCGCTCGTCACCGGGATCGGCAGCCTGCTCGGTCTCGCCGTGGCCGTTCCGGCGCTGCTCGCGATGCGCGCCGGGCTGGCGCAGAAGTCCGGCGCGGACGTTCCGCTGGTCGTCCCCTGGCCCACGGTCGCGGCCGTCGTCGCCGCCTGTCTCCTTCTCGCGGCCGGAGCGAGCGCGATTGTCACAGGAAAAACAGCATTCACTTCCGTCAGGACACCATCCAGGCCGTCTACCTGCGCAGACGCTTGATCGGGCAAAAGGAACGTCGATCCTTCGCCTTGTTCTCGCAAGTATTGCGATCCCACACGTTCAGATGGCCCGATTTCCGGACACGCCTTATTAACATTCTTTTCCTGAGCATTGCACAACGGACACGAACGGAGGGGTCATGGCGGGCCGGCATATGCCTTCCCTTTTACGCCCGCGCTCGATCCAGGCGCGGACCGCCCTGATGAGCGCGGTCCTCTCCCTCGTCTTCCTCACGGTGATCGGTTTCAGCCTGGACATCGCCATCCGCAACCGGATCCACGACCACCTCTTCATGGAAACCCAGCGGGTGGCCACCGACTGGATCTCCTCGATGGGCTCCGGCGGCGTCCCCGAGCCGCCCGCCACGCACAAGGACCTGGTGCAGCTCGTCGACTCCCGCAACCGGGTGATCACCGCCAGCCGGGCGGCGCGCGGCCTGCCCCCGCTGACCACACCCTTCCCCACGGGCCAGGACCCGCTGCAGTACCGGATCGAGTGCCCGGATGAGGGCCGGTGCGTCGTGCTCACCGCCGTACGGCTCCTGCCGATGCAGTCCCGGCTGTTCTGGGACGGCGAGCCGCACGCCGTCTACGCGGGGAGGACCGAGCCCGGCCTCCTGGCCTCGCGACGGCTGGAGCTGTTCATCGGGATCGGAGTGCTGCTGATGACCGCCGGATGGACCTGGGCGAGCTGGCGCGTCGCGGGCCGCACGCTGCGCCCGGTCAGGGAGATTCGCGAGAGGGTGACCGAGATCAGCGTCCGCGACCTGACCCTGCGCGTCCCCCAGCCGTCCGGGCGCGACGAGATCGCCGAACTCGCGCGGGCCTCCAACCACCTGCTCGAACACCTCGACACCTCGGTGCGCCAGCAGAAGCACTTCGCCTCGATGGTCTCCCACGAGCTGCGCAGCCCGCTCGCCGGGCTGCGCACGCAGCTGGAGGAGGCCCTGCTCTACCGCGAGGAGACCGATCCGTACGAGACGATCCGTACGGCGGTGCGCACCACGGAGAGGTGCCAGGCGATCATCGACGAGATGCTCACGGTCGCCCGCGTCCGCACGGCCGCGACAGGCGAACCCGAGCTGGTCAGCCTCGGCGCGCTCGCGCGGGAGGAGGCCGCCGCCCGGACGGACGGCGTGCCCGTGCACGTCGATGTCGAGGACGAGGTGACCGTCCTCGGCAACCGGGTCCAGCTGTGCGGCGTGCTGACCAACCTGATGGTCAACGCCCAGCGCCACGCGTGCAGCAGGGTCGACGTCACGGTGGGGCGGGCCGGGGGCGAGGCGATCATCACCGTGCTCGACGACGGCGACGGCATCGCGCCGGAGGACCGCGAGCGGGTCTTCGAGCCGTTCGTCCGTCTGAAGGAAGGCCGCCGTCGCGACCCCAAGGGCACCGGGCTGGGCCTCGCCCTGTGCCGCGTCACGGCCGACACGCACCACGGGACGCTGCGCGTCGAGGACTCCCCGCGCGGCGCCCGCTTCGTCCTGCGCCTGCCGCTGCCCGCGGGCGTGTCACCCGTGGGCGCCGGGCAGGCGCTCAGCCGGTGACACCGCGGCCAGGGTCACCGCGAAGTCGGCGGCGCCGTCGGTGTACCAGCGGCAGACCGCGAACCCGGCCCGGGACAGCTCGTCGAGCACGCCCTCCCTGCGGAACTTGGCGCTGATCTCCGTGCGCATCTCCTCGCCCTCGGCGAAGGCGACCGTGAGGCCGAGCGCCCCGATCGGGACCTCCATGGGCCGCGTGGCCCGCAGCCGCATCTCGATCCAGTCGTTGTCCTCGTCCCACAGCGCGACGTGCTCGAACGCCTCCGGCTCGAAACCGGCGTCCAGCTCCCGGTTGAGCACGTGCAGCACGTTGCGGTTGAAGGCGGCCGTCACACCTCCCGGGTCGTCGTACGCCGCGACCAGCCGCCTCCTGTCCTTCACCAGGTCGGTGCCGAGCAGCAGGGTGTCGCCCGGCCGCAGCGTGGCGCGCAGCTCCTTGAGGAACACCTCCCGCGCGGCGGGAGGGAGGTTGCCGATCGTGCCGCCGAGGAAGGCCACCAGCCGCCGGCCGGTCCTCGGCAGCAGCGCCAGGTGCTGCTCGAAGTCGGCGCGCACCGGCCGCATGTCGAGGCCGGGATAGCGTACGGCGAGCCGCTCCGCCGCCGCCTCCAGCGTGACGTCGTCCACGTCGACCGGCGTGTAGGCCCGCAGCGTGCCCGCGTTGGCCAGCGCGTCGAGCAGGAGCACGGTCTTCTCGCTGGTGCCCGAGCCCAGCTCGACGAGCGTGTCGGCGCGGCTCAGGCCGGCGACGTCGACGGCGCGGCGGCGCAGGATCTCCAGCTCGCGCCGGGTGGGGTAGTACTCCGCCAGCCGGGTGATCCGGGAGAACAGCTCGCTGCCCGCCGCGTCGTAGAACCACTTGGGGGGCAGCCACTTGGGTGACGAGGTGAGCCCGGCACGTACGTCGCTCTCCAGAGCCTGGCGCAGGTAGTCGCCGCCGAGATGGTCCGTGACGCTCATGGTCGCCTCTCAATCGATGGGTGTCACCGAAACGCCGTCGGGGGACGCGAGCAGCAGGCTTCTGTCGGGCACGGCCCGCCAGCCCGGCCGGTCGTCCAGCGGCTCGCTCGCGACGAGCACCCCCTCCTCCAGGTGGGTGAACAACGTGTCGCCCCACGCGACCGCGGCCAGGTGGGAACCTCCCGTGACGAGCAGGTTGAGCCGGGCCTCCGGATCGCCCTCGGCGGCCGCGCCGACGACGGCGGACAGGACGTCGGCGAGCGGCAGGCCGTCCCGCAACCGGGTGAACACGGCCGCGGCGAGCCACGCCGAGTCGCACACGCTCTCCGCGTCGGCCGCGAGGGGCCGGACGGCCTCGCGCCCGACCCTGCCGTTGTGGCTGAGCAGCCAGGGCCCGTCGGCGAACGGCGCGGTGGCCGTCTCCTCGATCGGCATCCCGGCCGTGGCCGACCGCACCGCCGCGATCAGGCAGGTCGAGCGGGCCGCCGCGGCGAGGCCGGGCAGGTTGGCGTCCGCCCAGACGGGCACCGTACGGCGGTAGCGCACGGGCCGGGACCCGTCGTACCAGCCGAAGCCGAACCCGTCGGCGTTCACCGTGCCGTACTTCTGCAGGCGCGGCGCGTACGACTGGCGCAGCAGGCCGTGCTCGGGGTCGCTGATGAGCGTGGTCAGGGACCGCGCGGGGCCCAGCCACGCCGCGTGGCGGCACATTTCGTCACTCCTCCGAGCGGGCGCAGCGGAACCCGGCGAAGATCTGCCGCCGGATCGGGTAGTCCCAGTTGCGGAAGGTCGTGCGGACGGCGGAGGGATGGGTGGCCCACGATCCGCCGCGCAGCACCCGGTGGGTCTCCCCGAAGAAGACCTTGCTGTACTCCTCGTAGGGGAAGCACCGGTAGCCGGGATAGGGCTGGAACCAGGAGTCGGTCCACTCCCACACGTCCCCGATGAGCTGCTCGACGCCATAGGGGCTCGCGCCGTCCGGGAAGGCCCCGGCGGGGGCGGGCCGGGCCGCGCGGTGGCCGAGGTTGGCCCAGCGCCCGTGGTGGCCGGGGTCGGCCTCTCCCCAGGGGTAGGTGCGGCCGCCGCACGCCTTCTCCCACTCGGCCTCGGTCGGCAGGCGCTTGCCCGCCCAGCGGGCGTACGCGTCCGCCTCGTACCACGAGACGTGCTGCACCGGCTCCTCCGGCGGCACGGGCTCCTCCCGGCCGAACCGGACCCGCCACCAGACGTCGCCGTCGCGCGTCCAGAACAGCGGGGCCTCCACGCCGTTCCGCTCGACCCACTCCCAGCCCTGCGGCAGCCACCAGCGCGGGTCGCGGTAGCCGCCGTCCTCGACGAACTCCAGGTAGGCCCCGTTGGTGACGGGGTGGCGGTCGATCCGGTAGCCCGGCAGGTACAGCCGGTGGGCCGGCCGCTCGTTGTCGTAGGCCCAGGCCACGGTGTCGGTGCCCCCGCCGGTGCCCATCGTGAAGACCCCGGCGGGGATGTGCACCTCGGGATCGGCGCCGGGCCGGCCGGGCGGCAGTTCCCCGTCGCGAACCAGGCCTGGCCGCCGGGACAGCTGGAGCGTGGCGAGCATGGTCTCGTCGTGCTGGTGCTCGTGCTGCAGCACCAGCCCGAAGACGTAACCCCCGGACCGCAGCGGGTCGGGGGCGGTCAGGTCCACCCGGTCGAGCACGTCGAGCACCCGGCCGCGCACGCCGGAGATGTACTTCCTCGCCTCGGCCGGGTCGAGCAGCGGGAGCGACGGCCGGTCCTTGCGCGGATACTTGAACGCGTCGTAGAGGTGGTCGATCTCCGGGCGCAGCGGTTCGATGCCGCCCACCTCGCGCAGCACCCACAGCTCCTCGTAGTTGCCGACGTGGGCGAGGTCCCAGACCAGCGGCGACATCAGGAGGGAGTGCTGTCGCACGAGCATGTCGTCGTCGGCGTCGGTGTAGGCGAGCGACCGCTCGCGTACGGCGGCGAGCTCGGCCGCGATCCGCTCCTTCAGGCCGGTCGGGCCGGTCAGGCCGGCGGCGCCCAGGGCGGCGTCGAGATCGGTCACGCGAACATCTCCTCCATCTGGTCGGCGGCCGGCGATCGGCCGGATTCGATGTGCCGAGAGGCGAACGCGCGGACCCGGGCGACCAGCGAGGGCTCGGCCCCGAGGCGGGGCAGGGCCTCGGCGGCGGCGGCGAAGCAGACCGAGGCGGAGCGGCGCAGGTCGGGGTCGGCGAGACCGAGACGGGCGGCGTCCGCCCACCGGTGGGCGCTCGGCCGGGCCGCCTCCATCGCGATCCCGGCGGCCCTGTCGTCGGTGACGAGCGCGTGGACGACGGCCACGCACACGGGCCACTCGGTGGCCCCCTGCGCGTCGAGGTAGCGCACCTCCAGCCAGCCCCGGGGCCGTACGGGCGGGAAGAGCGTGGTGGCGTGGTAGGCGAGGTCGGCGTGCCCGGGGGGCCGCCCGGCCACGCGGGCGAAATCGCGGAACGCCGAGCCGTCGAGGACCGGCCGGAGACCGCCGGCCTCCCGGACCAGCATGAGGCGGGCGTCGAGGAGGTAGCGCGCCCAGTCGCCGGCCGGGTCGCCGCTCTGCGCGACCGGCGCGGTCCTGCTCGGGTCGAGCCTGCCCCACACGGCCTGGCGTCCGCAGGCCCACCCGTCGGCGGGCGAGTTGGCGAAGGCCGCGACCAGCACCGGGCCGAGCACGTGGGCCCGTTCCCAGCGGGCGTGGTGATCCTCGCCGAAGTCCAGGTTGACCTGGATCGACGCCGTCGAGCACATCATCGTCAGGCCGTGCGGCCGCTCCAGGACGGCGGCCATCGCCTCATATCTGGGCTCTCGTAACTGCCGCAGGCGCGGGCGCAGGGTGTCCAGGCCGCGGCCGCCCAGGCGCAGCCCGGCCCGGGCGAGCGCGAGCCGTACGGCGTCGACGTCGGCGGCGAGCTTCGCGACGGCGGCGGGCAGGACGTCCGGCGGGGCGGACAGTTCGAGTTGCCCGCCGGGCTCGAACGTCACCCGGCTGCCGCCCGGAAGGGCGGGGAGCGCGCTCGCGGTCCGGGCGATGGGGACATGAAGGGCGGGGTTGTCCGCGTCGAAGACCAGGAACTCCAGCTCGACGCCCAACCGGTCGGAGGTGACCCCGCGGAAGCAGTCCCGGGCGTACTTCTGCACGTCGGTCTTCTGCACGTCGGTCATTCGCCCCCCATCGGGCCGATGTTTACGCGACTCAGTCGTGCCGAGTCAACTTTCCCCGTAATGCCCCCTTTCAACCTGAAACCCACGGAAACGGCGCGTTGACACAGGTCACGCGGGGGCGGCGGAAGGAGTTCGTACCGGCATACGGGGACTCCGCCGACATCGACGAGAGCCCATGGTGGCCGTACGGGACAGCAAGGACCGCTCGGGCCCGGTCCTGGCCTTCACTCCGAGCGAGTGGAGCGCCTTCGACCGCGTCCAGGCCGTGCGTTACGCCTGCGAGCCAGGCGTCGTCCGCCCCCGGAACGCCCCTCCGTGAGCCGGTAGCGTAGGTGCACATGACAGCTTTCGACTCCACCTCGGGTGCGTACGGCATCGGCCTCGCCACGATCGCCGCGGACGGCACCGTGCTGGACACCTGGTTCCCCTTCCCGGCGCTGGGCGAGCCCCCGGCCGTGGGCACCGAGCCGATCGCGGGCGACGACCTCGGCGAGGGCATGGCGGACCTGGTCGGCCCCGACCCCGCCCGGGGCGTCGAGGTCGTGGCCGTGCGCACCGGCATCGCCGACCTGTCGGCCCCGCCGGCCGACGCGCACGACGTGTACCTGCGCCTGCACCTGCTGTCCCACCGCCTGGTCCGGCCGCGCGCGCTCAACCTCGACGGGATCTTCGGGCTGCTGGCCAACGTCGTGTGGACCAACCACGGCCCGTGCAGGGTGGAGGGCTTCGAGGAGGTGCGGCTGCGCCTGCGCGCCCGGGGCCCGGTGACCGTGTACGGCGTGGACAAGTTCCCCCGGATGGTCGACTACGTGCTGCCGGCCGGGGTGCGGATCGCCGACGCCGACCGCGTACGGCTCGGCGCCCACCTGGCGAGCGGCACCACCGTCATGCACGAGGGCTTCGTCAACTACAACGCCGGCACGCTCGGCGCCTCCATGGTGGAGGGCCGCATCTCGGCGGGGGTCGTCGTGGGCGACGGATCCGACGTGGGCGGCGGCGCCTCGATCATGGGGACGCTGTCCGGCGGCGGCAAGGAGGTCATCTCGATCGGCGAGCGCTGCCTGCTCGGGGCCAACTCCGGCATCGGGATCTCGCTCGGCGACGACTGCGTGGTGGAGGCCGGGCTGTACGTCACGGCGGGCACCAAGGTCACGCTGCCGGACGGGACGGTCGTGAAGGCGAGGGAGCTGTCGGGCAAGTCGGGTCTGCTGCTGCGCCGCAACTCGACGACAGGCGCGGTCGAGGCGGTGTCGCGCGACAGCAGGGGCATCGAGCTCAACGCGGCGCTGCACGCCAACGACTGACCCACCCTGAGATGACCCTGAGTCTGCCCTGAACTTGGGCTTCAGCCCTGGGAACGGCGGGAGGGCGGACCGTACGGTGAAGGCATGGGACGCATTCTCCTCATCGCCGCCGCCGTCATCGTCGGGTTCTTCCTTCTCGGTTCCGTCATCGGGCTCCTCTTCGGCGCCCTGAAGTGGGTTCTGATCATCGGTGCGATCGCGCTGATCGTGTCGGTGGTGTTCAAGCTCACCCGGAGCAGCAGGTCGAACCACTACTCCTGACCGGCCCCATGGCCGGAGAACAGGACCGGAGAACAAGGACCGGAAAACAAGGACCGGAAAACAGGGGCGGGCCCCGCCGCGGATGCGGCGGGGCCCGCTGTCACTCGCGCCTCGTGTTACGAGAGGGGCGGGTAGGCGTTCTGCATGAGCTGCTGGAACTGGGCGGAGAACCAGTGGCCCGAGACCGGAGCGTTCGGCAGAGCACCGGACATGTTGTTGCCGTTCAGGCTGTTACCGGTGTAGGTCGGGTCACACATCCGGTCGAAGCCCTTGCCCTCGTCGTTCTCGATCGCCGAGCTGGCACCGTCGGACTCACCCGGCGGCTTGATCCAGACGTAGGCGTCGAAACCGGTGGCGGGGTTCGCCCTCGGCCGCTCGCCCATACCGGCGCCGGACTGGTTGCACCAGTTGCCGGCGTGGATCCGGCGGTCGACGCGCGACTCGTTGACGAAGGTGTCCACGTTGGTGGACGTGCTCGGCCCGGTCGGACGGGCCGAGCCGCCCCAGCCGTTGCGGGAGGTGTCGACCAGCATGCCGATGGTGTTCGGGAAGCCCTTCGCCACCAGGGCGTTGCGGAGACCGGTCGCGAAGGACGACTCGTCCACGTACCAGTTCCAGTCGATCCAGTGGGACTGGCGCACCGACTGGCCGTTCACCGTGGTGTTGATGTTGAAGTACGGCTCGGTCAGCGCGGAGGCGTTGGCCGTGTTGACGATGAAGCCGTCAATGCTGTTCACACCGGCGGTGGTGCCGGTGGCGACCTGGTGGAAGAGGTTCACCATCGGCTGGAAGTTGGTGTCCCAGCCGAGCCAGGCGTGGTGAGCCGCGTCCACGTAGGTGTACACGTTGCTCATCGCGTGCAGCTTGTTCAGCGCGTACTGCACACCCTGGACGTAGGCGCCCGAGGACTGGGCCTCCTGGCACGCCTGGAAGTTGTTGACGTTGGTGATCAGGTTCGGCAGCGAGTCGGGCTCGATGATCGTCACGATGCGGAGGTTCGAGTACTTCGAGTCGGCCATGATGCCGGCGATCACGTCGATGTACTCGCTCTTGTACCGTGCGAGGCCGTTCTGCGAGACCTTCAGCTCGCCGTTGGAGGCGAGCGCCGAACAGTCGCGGTTCGGCAGGTCGTAGATGACGACCTGGATCGTGAGAGGCGCGCTGCCGTTGGCCGCGTCCTGCTCGACCGCCTCGTCGAGGTGGTCACGCAGGCCCATGCTGTTGTTGCCGGCCGAGCCGGAGCTGATCGCGGCGATGCGGTCCAGCCAGATCGCCGTGGAGACGTTGGCCACCCGCGAGCCGCCCGGCTCGGATCTCGCGCTGGCCGACCAGTCCGGGTTCACGTAGCCCGTGGCGCCGGCGTACGGGTTGTCCACGTGGGTCCCGGGCGGCTGCGGCGAGGCCGACGGGGAGGGGGACGCCGACGGAGAGACCCGCGGCGAGGGCGAGGCCGACGGGGAGACCCGCGGCGAGGGCGAGGCGGACGGGGAGACCCTGGGGGAGGGCGAGGCGGACGGAGAGGCCGAGGGCGACGGCGACGGCGACGGCGACTGCGGGGTGCCGTTGCAGGACACACCGTTGATCTTGAAGTCGGTCGGCGCCGGGTTGCTTCCGGACCAGGTGCCGTTGAAGCCGATGCTCGTCGAGCCGCCGGTGGACAGGGACTTGTTCCAGTCCATGGCGGTCACGGTCACGTTGCTGCCCGACTGGCTCCAGTTGCCGGACCAGCCCTGGCTGACCTTCTGGCCGCTGTTCGGGAACGTGAAGGCGAGGGTCCAGCCGTTGAGGGCGTCGCCCAGGTTCTGAATGGTCAGGTTGACGGACATGCCGCCCTGCCACTCACTGGCGGAGTAGTTGACTTTGCAGGAGACCGCGGCACTCGCCGAGGTGGCGGTTGCGACGGCCGCCGTGGAACCGAGCGCGAGCACGGCCGCCGCGACCAGGCCGCGGCGCACCGTGGAGCTCACGGCTCCCGGTCGGGGGGTGGATCTCATTGGGAAGGTCCTCCTGGCGATGAATTCTGCGCTTGGGAGCGCTCCCACGAACCATAGGCACCACCTCCGGCGCCGTACAGAGACGCGTCAAGGGCGGATGTGCGGATAAGTCGCGCCCCGGCGTTCACCCGGCGTCCGAGCAGGGATTCCGTCGCGCCGTTACGGCTGAAGTCACCTGCGTGTTTCGTGAAAGTTTCACCCATTCGCAGCGAAACGCGTGGCCAGGGGCCGGATATCCCCGTCCAGACCGCTCCCGACGTGCGGCGGCGGGAAACCGGACACGCCGGTGCGACCCGGCGAATGCGCGCGCCCCGGAAGGCGATGCGGGGAACACCGCCCCTCCCTGCTCACAAGGGGATGCGGGCCGGCGGGTAACATCCGTGAGTCACACATATCGCGAATGGGGATCGTCATGACCGTCAAAGTGACCGTCACCGGCGCAGCCGGCCAGATCGGTTACGCGCTGCTCTTCCGCGTCGCCTCGGGCCAGCTCCTCGGGCCTGACATCCCGGTGAAGCTCAGCCTTCTGGAGATTCCACAGGCCGTCAAGGCGGCCGAGGGCACCGCGATGGAGCTCGACGACTGCGCGTTCCCGCTGCTGCAGGGCATCGAGATCTCCGACGACCCGGCCAAGGCCTTCGACGGCGCCAGCGTCGCGCTGCTCGTCGGCGCCCGCCCGCGGACGAAGGGCATGGAGCGCGGCGACCTTCTCGAGGCCAACGGCGGCATCTTCGGCCCGCAGGGCAGGGCCATCAACGAGCACGCGGCCGACGACATCCGTGTGCTCGTCGTGGGCAACCCCGCCAACACCAACGCGCTCATCGCGCAGTCCGCGGCCCCCGACGTGCCGGCCGAGCGGTTCACCGCGATGACCCGCCTCGACCACAACCGCGCGCTGTCGCAGCTCGCGGCCAAGTTGAACGTGCCGGTGGCCGAGATCAGGAAGATGACGATCTGGGGCAACCACTCCGCCACGCAGTACCCGGACCTCTTCCACGCCGAGGTCGGCGGCAAGATCGCGGCCGAGCAGGTCGAGCAGGAGTGGCTGCGCGACACCTTCATCCCGACCGTCGCCAAGCGCGGCGCCGCCATCATCGAGGCGCGCGGCGCGTCCTCGGCGGCGTCCGCGGCCAACGCGGCGATCGACCACGTGCACGACTGGGTGAACGGCACCCCCGAGGGCGACTGGACCTCGGCCGCCATCCCGTCCGACGGCTCCTACGGCGTGCCGGAGGGTCTCATCTCCTCCTTCCCGGTGGTGTCCCGGAACGGCCGCTGGGAGATCGTCCAGGGCCTGGAGATCGACGCGTTCTCCCGCGAGCGGATCGACGCCTCGGTGAACGAGCTGGTCGAGGAGCGCGACGCCGTGCGGGCTCTCGGTCTCATCTGACGAACGCGCACACGCGAGGGGCGGGCCCGCACGGGCCCGCCCCTCGCGTCGTCCCGGGTTCCCCGCGCGTGGTACGGCTCCGCCTGCCTGGGCAGTTGACGGGCATGGACGGGATGTACGACGTGGTGGTGCTCGGGCTGGGACCCGGCGGGGAGGACGTCGCGGGACGGCTCGCCGAGGCCGGCCTCAGCGTCGCCGGCGTGGAGGCCGGCCTGATCGGGGGCGAGTGCGCCTACTGGGGCTGCGTCCCCTCCAAGATCATGGTGCGCGCCGCGGGACTGCTGGCCGAGGCGCGGCGGGTGCCCGGCATGGCCGGCTCGGTCCGGGTCTCCCCCAGGTGGGCCCCGGTGATCGAGCGGATCAGCGCAGAGGCCACCGACGGCTGGAGCGACGACGCCAGGGCGGAGCATTTCGAGAGCGCGGGCGTCCACCTGGTGCGTGGCCGCGGCCGGATCACCGGGCCGCGGGAGGTGACCGTGGACGGCCGGGTGCTACGCGCGCGGCGCGGGATCGTCCTCGCCACCGGGACCAGCCCCGCCATCCCCCCGATCGACGGCCTGGAGGGCACGCCGTACTGGACGAACCGGGACGCCGTCGCGACGCGGCAGGTGCCCGAGTCGCTGATCGTGCTCGGCGGCGGGGCGGTCGGCTGCGAACTCGCCCAGGTGTTCGCCCGGTTCGGCACGCGGGTGTCGGTCGTGGAGGCCGCCGACCGCCTGCTCGCGCAGGAGGAGCCGGAGGCCGGCGTGCTGCTGGCCCGGGTGTTCGCCGGCGAGGGCCTCGAAACGCACACCGGCGTCGCGGCCGAGCGGGTGCGGCACGACGAGGACGGCTTCACGCTCACGCTGGAGGACGGCCGGACCCTTCGCGCCGTACGGCTGCTGGTCGCCACCGGGCGCAGCACCGACCTGGCCGCGATCGGCGCCGGCGACGCCGGCCTCGACGAGAACGCCCGGTTCGTCGCCGTGGACGGACGGATGCGGGCCGCCGACGGCGTGTGGGCGGTGGGCGACGTCACCGGCCGGGGGGCGTACACGCACGTCGCCGTCTACCAGGGCAGGATCGCCGCCCGCGACATCCTCGGCGAGGGCGGCCCGCCGGCCGACTACCGGGCGGTGCCCCGGGTCACGTTCACCGACCCTGAGGTGGCCTCGGTCGGCCTGACGGAGCGGGCGGCCCAGGAGGCCGGGATCGACGTGCGGACGGGCATCGCCTCCGTCAGCGAGTCGGCCCGGGGCTGGATCCACGGGGCCGGGCACGAGGGCTTCGTCAAGCTGGTGGAGGACGCGCGGCGCGGCGTGCTGGTCGGCGCCACGAGCGCCGGGCCGGCCGGTGGGGAGGTGCTCGGCGCCCTCGTGGTGGCGGTGCAGAACGAGATCCCCACGGCGCGGCTGCGGCACATGATGTACGCCTATCCGACCTTCCACCGGGCCATCGAGGACGCGCTCGAAGCGCTCGGCGGCCAGGCGTACGCGGCGGACCTGTGACGGAACCGGCCTCGCCGCCGACACGGACAGGGCCACCAGCGCCGCCATGTCGGAGACGACGGTGATGCGCTGGGTGAGCCCGGCCGGCACCGCCCCGGGGTCGAGATGCAGCATCTGGAAGGCGTACGGCAGGACCACGAGGAGCAGCGAGCCGAGCGCGACGGCGCACAGCGCGCGCACCAGGCGCGAGTGGGTGGCCCGGGCGACGAGCAGCCCGGCCACCGGCAGGCTGGCGAAGGCGACGAAGGCGGCATAGCGGTGGATGTTGCCGGAGAGCGACAGTGGCAGCCCCAGCGGGTCGGTCGGGAACCCGGCCACCAGCAGCAGACAGGCGCTCCACATGCCCACCAGTAGCGTCGCGCGCCGTTCCAGCCGCCCCAGCCGGTCCAGCCGTACGGCCAGCACGGCCGAGCCCACGGCGATCGACGTCAGCGAGGCCGGCAGCAGCCAGCCCTGCGGCGCGTAGAAATACTGGCTGATCGTCGCCGTGAGCGGGTCGAGCCCGCCCACCAGATGTAACGCGAGCATCGCGGTGGCTCCGAGTGCCACCAGTGCGTATCCCAAGACCATCCCCATGGCTCTTCACTGTGGCCGCGGGGAGGGCGCGGGCCCATCGGAGATCCACCCGAGCCGCCCCTGAGGGATCCCCTAGGGATCTCAGGAGACGTCGGCGGAATCGGCCGGGGCCGTCTCAGGGGTGGAGGCGCGGAACCAGCGGCAGCCGTACCCGCCCATGGGGAAACGGGCCCGCCCGGAGTCGGAGATCTCGACCGTGCCGTCCACCAGCAGGTCGGTCAGCACCTTGGACGAGTCGAGCCCGTCCAGCGTGATCTCCACCTCGACCTCGGTCTCGGCGAGGTTGTGCACGGCCACGACCGTCTCGCCGTCGCAGTCGGCCCGGTGGGCGAACACGGCGTCCACGCCGGCGTCGAGCACGGTGTACTCGCCCCACGCGAACTCCGGGCAGTCGCGGTAGTGCCGGATCAGCCGGGTGATCCACGACAGCAGCGAGTCGGGGTCGCGCTCCTGCGCGCTGACGTTGACCTTCTCGGGTCCGTAGTCCCCGGTGGGCATGGGGATCTGCACCTTGGAGGGGTCGGCGTCGCTGAAGCCGCCGTTGCGGTGCGGGGTCCACTGCATGGGGGTCCGGACGGCCTGGCGGCCCTCCAGCTCCAGGTTCTCCCCCATGCCGATCTCCTCGCCGTAGAAGAGCACCGGGGTGCCCGGCAGGGAGAACAGCAGGCTGTAGACCATCTTGATCCGTTCCAGGTCGCCGCCCAGCATCGTGGGCAGGCGCCGGCGCAGGCCCCGGCCGAACAGCTGCATGTCCTTGTCCGGGCCGAAGGCCGCGAAGACCTCCTCGCGCTCGGCGTCGTTCAGCTTGTCGAGCGTGAGCTCGTCGTGGTTGCGGACGAACGTCGCCCACTGGGAGTCCTTGGGCGCCTTGGGGCGCTCCCGCAGGGCGGCGGCCAGCGGGCCGGCGTCGTTGCGGGCCAGCGACAGGTACGTCCGCTGCATGGTGATGAAGTCGAAGCACATGGTGATCTCGTCGCCGAGATCGTTGCCGAAGTATCGCACCAGGTCGTCGTACGGCAGGTTCACCTCGCCGAGGAGGATGGCGCTGCCGTCGCGGCGGCTGAGGAAGGCCCGCAGGCAGGCGAAGAACTCGTGCGGGTCGGGCAGATCGCCGCTGTCGGTGACCTGCTCGACGAGGAACGGCACGGCGTCCATCCGGAAGCCCGAAAGGCCCAGCTCCATCCAGAACCCGAGGATCCGGGAGATCTCGTCCTGCACCTCGGGGTTCGCGGTGTTCAGGTCGGGCTGGAACCGGTAGAACCGGTGGTAGTAGTACTGCTCGGTCTTCTCGTCGTACTCCCAGAGGCTGTCCTCCTTGTCGGGGAAGACGATGCCCTTGGGATCGTCGGGCTCCGGCTTGTCGGACCAGATGTACCAGTCCCGATAGCGGGAGTCCCGGCTGGAGCGCGCCTCCTTGAACCAGGGATGTCTGTCGGAGGTGTGGTTGACCACGAGATCGGCGATGACCCTGATGCCGCGGTCCCTGGCCACCCGCATGAACTCGACGAAGTCGCCGAGCGTGCCCAGGCGTGGATCGACGTTGTAGAAGTCGGTGATGTCGTAGCCGTCGTCCTTGTCCGGCGTCGGGAAGAACGGCATCAGCCAGATGCACGTCACGCCCATCCGGTCCAGATGGTCGATGCGCTGGATCGCCCCCCTGAAGTCACCGATCCCGTCGCCGTTGCCGTCGGCGAAGGTCTCGATGTCCAGGCAGTAGACGACCGCGTTCTTCCACCACAGATCGGAGGTCATGCTCAGTCTCATGACCGTTCCCGATGCCCGGCAAAGGGACGGTAAAACATCGGGCCCGCGCCGCCGGAGCGGCGCGGGCCGACGTGGTACCGCCGGCGCGGCCGGTCACAGCCGCGATGTCACCGTGAGTCACGTCTTAGAGCGGCGTGACCTGTTCGGCCTGCGGTCCCTTGTTTCCCTGAACGGTCACGTAGCTGACTCTCTGGTTCTGGTCCAGCGTCCGATAACCGTTCGAAGTGATCGCCGAATAATGAACGAACACGTCAGCGGTGCCGTCGTCCGGAGCGATGAAACCGAAGCCCTTTTCGGCGTTGAACCACTTGACGGTGCCTTCAGACAACTGCTTCTCCTTCTTGGAAGCTACGCCATGTTCCCAGGTCGGGAGCATGAGGCTGCGTAGCGGATTCGTCGCGCGACCGCGTGAGACGCTGAAATGCGCGCATATCCGCCGCCGGGGCGAACCCGGGTGCGCTTTTTACAAACCATGTTTTCAGGGATTGTCCACTGCGACACTCACAGCCTGTACGGACAGTACCCGCGATTACCCGAGGCTATGCCGGTGCCGCCATGTACCAGCGAGCGTGCCCGTCACCGCGCGTGAGCGAGTCGAGCCGCCGGGGCAGCTCCTGCCGGGAGAACGGGTCGCCGGAGGCGTTCCGGATATGGATGCCCACGGCGTACATGTCCCGCACCTCCATCAGCGTGCCGTAGCCGGGCCACAGCCGCAGGTCCGAGCCGTACGCGCGGGCGAACTCGTCCACGTCGGACGCCGACAGGCCGAAGCGGCGCTGCCCGTGGTAGGTGTGCACCAGGTCCCACTCACGGGGACCGACGGCCACGCCGTCCCAGTCGCACAGCACCACGTGCCCGTCCTGGCAGCGCAGCAGGTTGTCGATCCAGGCGTCGCCGTGCAGCAGCACCGGCGAGCCGGTGTCCAGGTCGCGCCAGCGCCCGGTGAGCTCCTCGATGCGGTCGCTCAGCCAGGACCGCTGGGTGGCGGTGAGCACCTCGGCCCGGTGCTCCACCGCGTGCCGCACCTCGGCGAGGGGGTCGGTGAGCGTCCGCAGCCCCACCGGCGGCACCGGCTCGCGGTGCAGGCTGCGCAGCACCCGGCCGAGCTGCCGGGTCGTCGGGCGGCCGCGGGAGGGGACGTACCGCCAGAAGGTGACCACCCGGCCGTCGTGCACGATCGGCTGGTCGACCTCGTCGGCGGGCCGCACGGTCGGAAAGCCCCGGTCGGCGAGCCAGCGGGCGACCTCCACGACCACCGGCAGCCGGGTCAGCGCGTCCGGCGCGGTCGCGATCCGCACCACCATCTCCCCGTCGGCCGCTCTGTTGCCGGCGACAGCGTTCCCGCTCAGTTTGAAGACCGCGTTGCTGCGCAACCGCAGGAGCCGCGCGCCCCGGGCGTCTATTCCGATCTTCGCGCAGACCTCACGCAGGACCCGGAACGCCTCCTCCGCCAGCGGTGCCGTCTCCATCGTCCTCATGGCGGTTTCAGGCGTTCTCGGCGGGCTCGGCGGTCTCGGCGACGGCGAGGTCCGCAGCCGGGAACAGCCCGCTGAGTGCCAGCGTGGGCGACGACTCCGACAGCACCCGCCGCAGGCGCCGTACGGCGGGCAGCGCGGGGTCGGCGTCCGCCAGCAGGGCCCTGGCCCGGGTGACGACGATCGAGGTGCGGTGTTCGGCGGGCACCTGCCGCAGCGCCTCCGCGGCGATCCTGCACGACTCCTCGTGGTCGCCGTGCCTGGCCAGGTGGCTCGCCTGGTCGAGCAGGATCAGCGCCGGGTCGATGGTCTGGAAACCCGGAGGGAACCCGTCGATGCCCTGCACCTGCTGGGCGTCCCCCAGCTCGATCAGGGTGCCGGTGCGGTAGAACTTCATCCGCTTCTCGGTGAAGACGAAGGCCAGGTCGTCCTGGCTGATGCCGCGCATGCGGGCGAAGATCTGCTCCGCCTCGGCGAGCGCGATCCTGGCCGCCTTGCCGTCGCCCATCCTGGCCAGCGCGCGGGCCTCGGCCGCCGCCGCCAGCGCCGCCGGCGAGCTGGGGGCCGAGCCGGCCAGCATCCGCGCCTCGCGGGCCAGCCGCACCGTCTCGTTCAGGTCGCCGTAGTAGTAGAGGAGCATGGTCTGCTGGGCCCGCACGAGCGCCCGCAGCCGCAGGTCGCCCACGTCGTCGGAGGCGGCGCGGGCGGTGCCGTACCACGCGTGGGCCTGGCGGGTGTCGCCCAGCTTCATCAGCGCGTCGGCGGCGAGCAGAGTGAGCATCGTGGTCGCGGTGAGAAGGCGGCGCTGCACCGACGACGGCTGGCGGACCGCGCTCAGCCGGCGCACGTCGGAGATCTCCAGCATGACCCGGCTGAGCATCGGCGTCGGCGGGGTCGTCATGTACTCCCTGCGGTAGCGCAGCACCTGCTCGTCCAGCCGGTCGAGCTGGTCCTCGTTCACCGTGCCCGCGGCCAGCGTGCGGTCGAGGTCGTGGCGCAGGCCCTCGACCTCGGCGAAGAACCGGCCGCTCGGCGTGCCCATCAGCATCGCCTGGTGGAACAGCGCCCGGCGCTCCGCGTCGTCGGCGGCCGGGTCCTCGGCCCTGGCCTGCTCGGCGGTCTGGCCCGGGCCCACCACGACGATCTTCTGCCCGCCCTGGTCCTCGCAGTAGTCGGCGGCCAGGCCGAGCCTTACGGCGTTGCCCCGGTAGAGCCGGGCCAGCAGGTCGATGGTCTGCGGGCGCGGGCGGGCCCGGTTGTTCTCCCAGGCGTTCAGCAGGTCGATGCTCGCCCGCGGGTGGCCGAGGTTCTGCTGCTCGCACAGGTGCTCCAGCTCCTCGATCGCCTGCCGGGCCGACCACCCGCGGCCGAGCCTGTGCGCCTTCAGCAGGCTGACGCCGCAGCACCCGTGGATCGCCTGGACCGTCTGCCAGAGCGTCCACTGCCGTAGTTGTGCCTGTTCGCGCCAGCGACGCGCGCAAGCGGGTGAGTGCTCTCCGCGGGCCATGTGCACGCCCTCCAGTGGTGAACCGATCCCCGTTCAGGTTGTTTCCCCAAGGTAAACGCGCAGGCACACAACCCCCGGGACTGTTATGCCTTCGTGTTCGCGAACCCGCGTGTCTTCCACGGAATCCCGGTGGGTTACCTGGTTATTGCACGGTTTCGGGAGATCGGGGCGATTGCCGGTGGGTCGTTGCGGGTTCACCCTTTCCGGTGATAGGTCCTGACGTTCCGGAGGCTGACCATGACGACGGTAGAACGCAGCGAGGCGATGGACCACCTGGAGCGGCTCGCCGCGCAGCTCGAGGCCCACTCCTTCCAGGTGCGCCTGACGGCGCCCGCCGGCCTCTATCCACGTCTGCGCGTCGTCAACCCCATGGAGCCCACGATGGCCGAGGACGTGCTCGCCTCCAGCGGCGGCGACGGCGAGTGGTGGTACTGGCTGTCCTGGGCCGGCCGGATCGGGCACGCCTCCGACGTGGTCACCGCCGCCGAACGCATCGCCAGCGTCCTCCACGTGATCCGCCGCTGAATCGCCGGATCGCCGGGGGTCACGCGAACTTCGACTTCGGGCGGTCCTGGAGGACGCCGTCGACGTACACGTCCACCTTCTCGTCGTAGAAGGCGACCAGCCCGGCGATCTTCTGGGACTCCGGGAGCGGCGTGGGGTACGACCAGACGAGATCCCTGCCGGACTCCTCCTCCCCGACCGACCAGTACACCGCGCGGCCCTTGTACGGGCAGTGCGTGACGGTCTCGGACGGGCGCAGCAGGTCCAGCCGCACGTCGGTCTTCGGCAGGTAGTAGCGCGGCGGCAGACCGGTCTCGAACAGGATGCGCGGGCCGCGCGAGTCGGCGACGGTCACGCCGCCCACCTCCACGCGGACGTGGCGCGAGCTGGGCAGGATGTCCACCCGCGTGTACGGGTCGCGGGCGTGGACGAAGACCTCCTCGTCCTCCTCGAACCAGTTGTCCACCGCGTTCCAGTCGAACCGGACGTGGCCCCGGATCTGCTCCAGCGGCGCGTCGTCTCCGTACACCAGGGCGGCGCCCGCCCGGCCGGCCACGTCGTGGACCGCCGCCTCGCCCCTGCTGGGCGAGTGCCGCGTCTCCCCGGTGGCCTTCAGCTCCTCCACCCGGACGTCGTCCGCCGGGAAGTAGTAGGCCGGGTAGTAGGGAACCTCCCAGACCAGCAGGGCCCGGGTGGTGTCGGCCACCGCCCGCCCCTCGACGTAGACACGCACGCGCTTGGCCGTCGTCTCCACCCGGACACGGCCCCGTTTCGTCTCCTCCATGCCTGCGCCAACCGACGGGCGGATCGTCCTTATTCCCCGGCCTCACAATCGCCATTTCCCGGTGTGCGGGGCGGGGCCGGCCCGCGCTATCGACAGCGAGCGGATAAGTCGCTTACCCTCGGCTAGGTGGGTCTTCGCCTTCACGATACACATCGCCGCGCCCTCCGCGATTTCGTCCCCCGAATTCCCGGAACGGTGTCGATTTATCTCTGCGGTCCCACCGTCGTCGTCCCGCCACACCTGGGACAGCTCAGATCTCAGGTGAATTTCGACATCCTGCACCGCTGGCTGAAAAGCAGTGGATACGAGGTGTTGCTCTGCCGGAACGTCACCGACATCGAGGACAAGATAATCCACAGGGCCATTTCCGAGGGAGTTCCCTGGTGGCGGATCACCGATCCCGTCCACCGCGCCTTCGTCCGCACGTACACCGCCCTGGGATGCCTTCCGCCCAGCGTGGAGCCGCGGGCGACGGGACACATCCCGGAGATGATCGAGATGGTGGAGCAGCTCGTCGCGTCAGGGCACGCCTACGAGTCCGACGGTGACGTCTATTTCTCGGTCGGCTCCTACCCGCATTACGGGTCCCTCTCCCGGCAGCAGACAAGGCATCTGCGAGCGGCCGAGGACAACGAGCACGGAAAGCGCGACCCGCGCGATTTCGCGCTGTGGAAGAGCGCCAAGCCCGGCGAGCCGGTGTGGAACTCACCCTGGGGCGACGGGCGCCCGGGGTGGCACCTGGAATGCTCCGCGATGGCCCGCAGATATCTGGGCACGGAATTCGACATCCACGGCGGCGGAGCCAATCTCATATTCCCGCACCACGAGAACGAGATGGCCCAGTCGCGGGCCGCCGGGGATTCGTTCGCACGCTTCTGGCTGCACAATGGACCGGTGACGCACCGGGGCGAGAAGATACGCAAACATCTCCGCAACCCACTGGCCGTCCCGGCCCTGCTCGACCGCGTACGGCCGGCCGAACTCCGCTATTACCTGGCGGCCGCCCATTACCGGTCGCCGGTGGAATTCAGCCCCGACGCCCTCGATGAGGCGGCGGCCGCCTTCCGGCGGATCGAGAGGTTCGTGCTGCGGGTGGCCTCAGACGCCGCCGCGTCCCTTCCCCCGCAGTTCAGCGAGGCCATGGACAACGACCTGAACGTGCCGCAGGCCCTCGCGGCCGTCCACGGCGCGGTGGCCGAGGGCAACGCCGCACTGGCGTCCGGAGATCACCGGAGGGCGGCCGGGAAATGCCGCGCGGTCCGGGCCATGCTGAATGTGCTCGGCCTGGATCCGCTCAACGACAGCTGGCATCGGGAATCGCATCTCCAGGAAGTCGCCGGGGGCGTGCTCCGGGTGGTCCGGAATCTCGCCGCCGCCAGCGCCCGGCAGGGAGATCACGAGCGTGCGCGGATCACCGAGCAGCACATCGAGAGGGCGCTCGCTAAACGGCGCCAAATCGAGCACCCCGCGCTTATCAGATAGATCTTGGTCGTCCAGCGGCCTCCCTGGAGCAGGGACACGACCACGGCGTGACGCGTCGCCCCGACGGGCCGCCGGCGACGCGCGGATGACCGGCGGGCGCATGTTACAAGAACAAGAACTGACGCGCGGAGGATAATTTCGGCCGATTCATGGGAATCATGACGGCACCAACTGACGGACACCGCCGAAAGGAGGGCCCCGATGAAGAAGGTGCAGATCGTGCCGCGACCGCGGCCACCGAGAACTCCCGCTCCGGTCGACCTGCGCACCCCCTCAGGAAGGGTCCTCCCCTTCTAACCGGGCACGCCCCTGGCCAGCTCGTAGCAGTGGGCGAAGCCCTCCAGGACCGCGGGCCAGGAGCAGCGGACCGGCTCGGTCTCCCTGTTGTGCTCGGCGATCGACTGACGCAGGGCGGAGTCGCGGGCCAGCCGCGCGACCGAGGCGACGAGATCGTCGAACGTGCGGCCCAGCAGGCCCTCCTTTCCCGGCCTGACGAAGTCGGCCACGCCGCTCTGCGCCCGTGCCACCACCGGCACGCCGGCCGCGCGGGCCTCCAGCGCGGCCAGGCCGAACGACTCACGCGGAGCCGGAGCCACGAACACGTCGGCCCCGGCCAGCAGGTCCTTGATCTGCTCCCGGCTGTACCTGCCCGGCAGCGACACCCAGCCCATCCGGCGGGTCCGCAGGTAGCGCTCCATGCGCCCGCGGGCCGGGCCGTCGCCCACGATCGTGGCGCGCATCGCGATGTCCCTCGGCACCCTGTTGCGCACCGTCTCCAGCAGCTTGAGCAGCCGCAACGGCTGCTTGCGCGGCGCCAGCCTGCCGACCGCCACCACATGGACGACGTCGTCCGCCGGCCCGTCCCCGGCGTCCCGTACGGCGTCGGGCCCCGGCCGCCACGAGGTCACGTCCAGGCCGTTCGACACCACCTGTACGGGCACGCGGGGCCCCGCCACGGCGCGGATGGGGCGCGCGGCGGCCTCGCTGACGGCGGTGAGGACCAGGCCCCAGCGCCGCCACGCGAAGGCCGCCTGCAGCGCCCGGTAGACGCCCCGGGTGACCGGATCCCACATACTGTGGACGGTCGCGACCACCGGCAGCCCGGACCGGACCGCCGCGCGCACTCCCATCCAGGCGAACGGCGAGACCGCCCCCGTGTGAACGTGCACCACGTCGAAACGTCCGCTCGCCATGATCCGGAGGAGGTGGGCCGTGCCGCGCGGATGGACCGGCAGGTCGAACGGGAGGTTCGCGACCACCCGGTGCACCCCGGGCAGCCGCTCGCCCGGCGTCGCCGTCGCCACCTCGACCGTGTGGCCCGCCTCCCGCTGGGCCCTGACGAGGTCGGCGACCTGCACCTCGATCCCCCCGAGGCGCGGCAGATAGCAGTCGCTGACGTGAAGAATCCTCACCGGTTCAGCCTGGCAGAGCGCGCCACGCCCATCAAACCGCACGCCTGTTCCGACTGCTCACAGGGAGGGCGACGTCACGCGACCCGGGCCACGTGGGATCATGGGCGGAACTGGCCGCGAGGGGCCTGACGAGTGGAGCACGCGATGACGACGTTCCGTGGGGCGCGATGAGGACGGCGGTGTTCTTCCACGCCCATCCCGACGACGAGGCGCTGCTGACCGCCGGGACCATGGCCATGCTTGCCAACGAGGGGCATCGCGTGGTGCTCGTCGTCGCGACGGCCGGCGAGCGCGGCCTCGCGGAGCTCCCCCACGGCGAGGAGCTGGCCAGAGCCCGCATGGACGAGTTGCACCGGTCTGCCGCGGCCCTGGGCTGCGCCCGGGTCGTGCTGCTCGGCTACGGCGACTCCGGCCTGGCCATCGACGGCGGCGTGGCCGACGACCGGCCGGACAACGCGTTCATCGACGCCGACATCGAGGAGGCGGCGCAGGCGCTGGCCTCGGTGCTCAAGGAGGAGACCGCCGACCTGCTCACGATCTACGACCCGGCCGGCGGCTACGGCCACCCCGACCACGTGCAGGTCTACCGGGTCGGAAGCCGGGCCGCCGAGATCGCCGGGACGCCCATCGTGCTGGAGGCGACGGTCGACCGCGACCTGCTGCTCAAAGGGGTGCGGCTGGCCTCCCGGTTCTACCCGGCGATCGACGTGCGGAGCTTCGAACGGGCCTACTCGCCCCGGGACGCGATCACCCACCGGGTCAACGTGCGCAAGTACGCCAAGGCCAAGCGGGCGGCGATGGCGGCCCACGCCAGCCAGGCCACCGGCGGCGACGGCGACCGCACGCTGGGCGCCATGCTGAAGATCCCCGGGTTCGCCTACCGCTTCGTCTTCGGCACCGAGTGGTACGTACGCCGCGGCCTGCCCCGCGGCACCCGCCTGCGGCATCCCTTCGACGGCAGCCCGCAGGCCACCCCCTAAGGGTCGTGATCCTCCGCCGGGAGGATTCCGCCGCCCCCCGGGCCCGGCAGACTGGAGGGGACCGACACCGGACTGGGGGCGTACGCGGGTGAACAGGAAGTGGCTGCAGATCACGCTGTCTGTGGTGTCGCTCGGGCTGGCCGCGGCGCTGGTGCTCTATCTCCCGGAGATCGTGCACACGCTGACCGGCGCCACGGTGAGCTGGACGGAGATCGGCCACCGGTTCGGCGGTCTCGGGTGGCAGATGATCGCGCTGATGGCCGTCCTGTGGCTGGCGAGCCTGTGGGCCTACACCTTCGTGATGACCTCCGCGCTGCCCGGCCTCACGCACACGCAGGCGCTCACGCTCAACGCGGCGGGAAGCGCGGTCAGCAATCTGCTGCCGTTCGGCGGGGCGGCGGGCGTGGCCCTGACGTTCGGCATGACCCGCGGCTGGGGCTTCGCCAACCGGCCGATCGTCGTCTACACGCTGGTCACCGGCATCTGGAACTCGCTGTTCCGGTTCATCCTGCCCGCCGTGGGGATCGTGTGCCTGCTGATGGCGGGCGAGACCACCGATCCCACGGTCACCAAGGCGGGCTGGGCCGGGGCCGTCTCGATCCTCGTCCTCGTCGCCGTGGTCGCCACGGCGCTGTACTGGGACCGCGCGGCCGCCGTCCTCGGCCGCGTCCTCGACGGGCTCGTACGGCTCGCGCCCCGGCGGTTCCGTCCGGCGGAGCACGCGGCGTCGACGGCGATCGAACGGCTGCGCAGGGACACGGCCGACATCATCCACAGCCGGTGGGCGGGCCTGTCGCTCGGGATGGTCGCCTTCCTCGCCCTGCAGTGCCTGATCATGGCCGCCTGCCTGGTCGCCACCGACTCGTACCCGGGGCCGGCCGAGACCGTCGCCGTCTTCGCGCTCAGCCGCGTCCTCACCACCGCCCTGGTCACGCCCAGCGGAGCGGGGATCATGGAGGGGGGCGTCGCCACGCTGCTGATCGGGGCGTTCGGCCAGCCCGCCGGCGGGGCCACCGCGGCCGCCGTGCTGTTCGGCTTCTGGACCTACACCATCGAGATCCCCTGGGGCGGGCTCGCGCTCGGCGGGTGGGCCCTGCTGCGCAGGCGGGGGGCCCGCGCAGCGAACGCGGAGGCGGGAACGGCCGCCTCCCCGCACCGCACCCGGGTCCGCTGATCAACTGCGAGTCACTGCGCCGATCTCCTAAACTCGCGGGGCGAGAAGGTGAGGATGTCCGGGTTGGTGAATGCCTTGTGCCCCTTCGCGGGCGCGCATACGGTGACGCCTGGGATAGGACGACCAGCGGCGGCCGGCAGGCACGGCGCACGACAGCGGAGGAGCGCCCGATGAGCCCCCCGACGAGCCCGGTGGCGTTCCGGGTCCTCGGGCCGGTGGGGGCGCACGACGGCACCGACGAGCTCGACCTCGGCGGGCTGCGGCAGCGCGCGGTGCTGGCCCGCCTCCTCGCGGCGCGCGGCCAGGTCGTGCCCGTGGACACCCTGCTGTTCGACCTGTGGGACGACGACACCGCCAAGGGCGCCCAGTCCGGGTTGCAGGTCTACATCTCCCGGCTGCGCCGCGTGCTCGAGCCCAACCGCCCGCGCGGCGGCCCCAACCGCCTGCTCGTCACCGTCGCGTCGGGATACGCCCTGCGCGCCGCCCCGGAACAGGTGGACGCGCTCCGCTTCGAGGCCATGGTCCGCTCGGCCGGGGAGCGGCTGGAGGAGAGCCCCCAGGCCGCCAGGGCCCGGCTGGATTCGGCGCTCGCGCTGTGGCAGGGCACGCCGTACGCGGACTTCGCCGACCAGTCCTGGGCGGAGGCGGAGGTGGCGCGGCTGAGCGAGCTGCGCCTGGTGGCCAGGGAGCGGCACGCCGACGCCGGGCTGCGGATGGGCCTGCACGCCGAGACCGTGCCCGATCTTGAGGCGCTGACGACCCAGCACGCCCTGCGTGAGGAGGGCTGGCGGCTGCTCGCGCTCGGGCTGTACCGGTGCGGGCGGCAGGGCGACGCGCTCGCCGCGCTGCGCCGGGCCCGCACGATCCTGTCCGACGAGCTGGGCATCGACCCCGGGCCTGCGCTGCGGAAGCTGGAGTCGGACATCCTGGCCCAGGCCCCCGGGCTCGACCTCGTGCTCCCCTCGCCCCGGCGGCCCCCCGAGATCACCGCGACCTGGCCGCCCCGGCCGGTCGCCACCGGCGACGCCCCGCCGCTGGAGCCCGAGCCGTTCGTCGGGCGTGACGCCGAGCTGGCCGCGCTCGCCGCCGCCGCGCCCCGCGCCCAGGCGGGCCGGTTCACGGTCACCGTGGTCAGCGGCGATCCCGGCGCGGGAAAGACCACGCTGGTGCGGCGGCTGTTCGAGCGCCTGGAGGGCGACGGCTGGATCGGCGCGACCGGCGGCTGCCCCGACAGCACGGCGACCCCGCCCGGCTGGGCCTGGGTCGAGGTGCTGCGCGCCCTGGTCGCCCGCAGGGGTGCGGGCGAGTACGCCGCGCTGCTGGCGCCGCTGCTCGACGACGCCGCTCCCGACATCGCCGACGACGAGGCGTCGGGCGGTTTCCGGCTGCACCGGGCCGTCGGCGGCTACCTGTCGGCCGTGGCGCGCGAGGCACCGTTGCTGATCCTGCTGGAGGACCTGCACTGGGCCGACGACCAGACGCTCGCGCTGCTGCGCGCGCTGCCCAGCCTGCTCGCGGCCAGCCGCGTGCTCGTCGTGGTGACCTGCCGCGACGGTGAGCTGAACGACCAGCAGCAGGACGTGCTGGCCGCGCTGGCCCGGCTCGACCCCGTACGCGTGGGGCTCGGCGGCCTCGACGACGCCGCGGTGGCGGAGCTCGTCCGGGCGACCTGCGTGCACGAGGTGGACGACGAGGTCGTCAGCACGATCGTCGAGCGGGCCGGGGGCAACCCGTTCTTCGTCAAGGAGACGGCACGGCTGTTCGAGGCCGAGGCCGACATCTCCGAGGTGCCCTCGGGCGTGCGCGACGTGCTGCGGCGGCGGATCGCCCGGCTGCCCGAGCGGGCCCAGCAGGTGTTGCTGCAGGCCGCCGTGATCGGCCGCGACGTGGACGTGGACGTCCTGGTCGACGTGTCCGGCGACGAGGACGCCGTGGTGGACGCGGTCGAGGCGGCGCTGCTCGCCGGGCTGGTGACCGAGCCGGGGCCCGGCCTGCTCAGGTTCGACCACGACCTGGTCAGGGACACGATCTACTCGGACGCCTCCCGGTTGCGCCGTTCGCGCCTGCACGCCGCGGTCGCCTCGGTGATCGAGCAGCGCAGCCCGAACGACGTGGCCGCGCTGGCCCACCACTACGACGCGGCGGGCACGGTGGAGACCGCCGCCAAGGCCGTGCGGTACGCCGGGCTGGCCGCCGAGCAGGCCGAGCGCAGGTTCGCCCACCGGGAGGCCGCCACGCTCTGGCAGCAGGCCATCACCGCCTTCGACCGGGCCCGCGCGGGCCGCGGATCGGTACGCGACCGGCTGGAGCTTCAGCTCCGGATGATCAGAGCGCTGGCGCTGTGTGGGGACATGACCGCCGCCCGCGCGCACCGGGGCGAGGCGATGTCGGTCGCGCTGCCCCTCGGCGATCTTGAGCTGACCGCCCGGGTCGCGGCGGCGCTCGCGGTGCCGCACAAGGGCATCGCCCGCGACTTCACCCGCACCGCCTGGGAGATCGTCGACGTCACCGAGAAGGCGCTGGTCGAGCTGCCGCAGGGCGAGCAGTCGCTGCGGGCCAGCCTGCTCGCGACGCTGGCCCTGGAGCTGGAGGGGTCGGCCACCGAGCGCGGCTACCAGGCGTCGCTGGAGGCGGAGGAGCTGGCCAGGTCCAGCGGCGACCCCGCGCTGCTGGCGATGGCGCTGAGCGGGCGGCTGCGGCAGTCGTACACGCTGACGCAGGTCGACGAGCGCGAGACCATCGGCCGTGAGCTGCTGCGGGTCGGGGCGGAGTCGGGCCAGATCGCGGTGCAGACGCTGGCGCACCTCGTGCTGCTGGAGTGCGCGGCGGCCCGCGGCGACTTCGCCGAGGCCGACGAGCACCTCGCGCAGGCCGAACGCCTCGGGCGGCAGTACGCCCTGCCCGCCCCGGCGGCCGTCGGCGCGTGGTACGCCGGACAGCGGTTGATGATCACCGGGGACTACCCGGGGGCCGAGCGGGCCTACCGGAACGCCGCGCGGCTGACCGCGCGGGCCGGCATGCTCGAAGGCCGCCAGGACCTACCGCTGATCGCCACGTTCTGCCTGCACCTGGTGGACGGGCGGGCCGCCGAGATGACCGAGCCGCTGGGCGAGGCCCACCTGCGCGGCGCGAAGTGGACGCTCGACGCCTACGCGGTGGCGCTCGCCTCGGCCGGGCACGTGCGGGACGCCCAGGTGGTGGCCACGAGCCGGGAACCGGTCCGCACCGACTTCCTCTACGAGCTCGCCCTCAACTGGCGGGCGCTCGCCGGGATGCTGCTGGACGACGAGGACCGGATGCGGGAGGCGTACGAGAAGCTGGCGCCGTTCCACGACCGCATCGCCGGGGCCGGCACCGGCGTGGTCGCCCTGTGGCCGGTGGCCAAGACGCTCGGCGACCTCGCCGTACGGCTCGGCCTGCCGGCCCGCGACCACTACGAGAAGGCGCTGGCCGTGGCCGAGCGGGTGGGTGTGCCCCGCTGGGTCGCCGAGGCCCGCGGGGCCCTCGCGAACAGGTGAGTCAGCAGGTGAGTGAGCAGGTGAGTGAGCAGGCAGGCACCGAAAGGGCGGATTGATCAGTCGCTGACATCGGCGTGCAATCAGGGCGTTGGGGGGCGCTAGGGTAAGGCTCGCTGATGGCTGCCCCGACGACCGGCGGTGAGAGCACGTGCGGATCCCCGACCCTACGGCCGCCTCCGTGTTCGGCCTTCCTCTGTGGCTGGTCGTCGCGGTCGGCGCGGTCGCCCTGTTCGGCGCGTTCCAGGTGTACTACTGGGTCGGCCGCAGGCTCGGCGAGGCGCTCTACCGCTCGCGGGTGGGCCGCAGGATCGGCCGGGAGCGGATCGAGCGCGTGGAGAACGTGGTGCGCCGGTGGGGCGCGCTCGCCGTCTACGGCTGCTTCTGGGTGCCTGGCCTGCGGCACACGCTGCCGTGGGTCGCGGGGGCGCTGCGCGTGAACTACCGCTGGTATGTGGTCGCCAGCGCGCTCGGCTGCCTGACCTGGGTGCCGGTGGCGTCCTTCGGCCTCTACTCGCTGCTGTGGGCCTGGCTGTCGCTGGCGGCCCGGTCCCCCGGGCTCGCCGCCGCCGTCGTCGCCGTCGTGGCCCTGGCCGTCGCCCTCCTCCTGCGGCGCCGCAGGAGGGGCGGGAACGGGGACGCGCCCGCCGCGCCCGAAGCCGTGCGATCATGTCGAGATGCGTAACGGGGTACTCATCGCGCTGACCGCCGCCCTCGTCACGGCAGGGACCGCGGCCGTGCCCGCACAGGCCGCTCAGGCCGCCCAGGCCGCGCAGGCTCCGCCGGTCACGGCCCGGGAGGCCTACCTGGTGGACACCACGCAGGGAACGGTCCAGTTCGCCAAGCGCGAGACGCGCCGGGTGCCGATCGCGAGCCTGACCAAGGTCATGACCGCCTACGTGGTCCGGCGGCAGGCCAGCCTGAACGACGTGGTGACCGTCACCGCGGCCGACATACGGCACGCGACGGCCGGCGGGGCCACGACGGCGGGCCTGCGGGCGGGCGAGCGGCTCACGGTGCGCGACCTGCTCTACGGGCTCATGCTCCCCTCGGGAGCCGACGCCGCGCACGCCCTGGCCGAGCGGTACGGCCCCGGGACGGCGAAGTTCGTCGCCAGGATGAACGCCGCGGCGCGGGCTCTCGGCCTGCGCGACACCCGCTACGCCAACCCCGACGGGCTGCCGTCGAAGGGATACTCCACCGCTCGCGACCAGGCGACGCTGGCCGTGGCGGCGCTGCGCGACCCCGTGATCGCGTCCGTGGCCAAGACGCCCAAGCGGGTGGTCGGGAAGTCGGCCGTCCACCGGGCGCACGTGTGGCGCAACACCAACGACCTGCTGGACGACGGCGCGGTGGGGCTGAAGACCGGCTTCACCAGCCAGGCGGGCTACTGCCTGTCGTTCGCCGCCGTCCAGGACGGGCACACGTACGTGGGCGTCGTGCTGGGCGAGCGCAGCGAGAAGGCCAGGCTGGCGACCGCGCGCAAGCTGCTCGACTGGGCCGAGACGGGAGCCTCCGAGGAAGCAGAGCCCGGGGTCACGATCCCCTGAGCAGGCCGTGGCAGGCGATGGCGGCGGCGGCCACCACGTTCAGGGAGTCGACGCCGAGGTCCATCGCCTGTGCGCTCATCGGGATGCAGACGGGCTGGTCGGCATCGTGCAGCCAGTGGGACGACAGCCCGTCGCCCTCCGAGCCGAGCATCAGCGCGACCCGTCCGGACAGCGGGGCCTTGTCCAGCGGCACGGCCGACTGGTCGGGCGTGAGCGCGAGCAGGCGGAACCCGGCCGCCCTGAGCTCCGCCAGGCCGCCGTGCCAGTCGGTCATCCGGGCGTACGGGATGGCGAAAACCGCCCCCATCGACACCTTGACGGCCCTGCGATAGAGGGGGTCGGCGCAGCGCGGCGACAGCACGATCGCGCCGACGCCGAGCGCCGCCGCGCAGCGGAAGATCGCCCCCACGTTGCCGTGGTCGACCAGGTCCTCCAGGACGAGGATCCGCGACCCCGCGTCCGCGAGGAGCTCGCCGACCGAGGGAAGCGGGGTGCGCTCCATCGCGGCGAGCGCGCCCCGGTGCACCTGGAAGCCGGTGATCCCCTCCATCACGCGGTCGGAGACCACATAGACGGTGGCCTCACCGACGACGTCGGCCAGCGCGTCGAGCCACTTGGCCGTGGTCAGCACCGAGCGCACCGGATGGCCCGCGCCGATCGCCCGCCGGATGACCTTCTCGCCCTCGGCGACGAACAGCCCGCGCTCGCTCTCGACGCTCTTGCGCAGGTCGACGTCGCGCAACCGCACGTAGTCAGACAGCCGCGGATCGGCGGCGTCATCGACCGAAATGACCACGGGCCTCAGCGTACGGCCAGGTAGAACACTCGCGCACACCCGGGCGCAAGATATGACTTTTGCCAGTATCGTTCCCTAAACCTGTTACGGCCAGTCGACACCGGAGAGAGCACCGTGGGCGGACGACACCGCACAGACGAACTCGATGGCGGCTTCGACCCCCAGTACGAGCCCCCGCCGCCGCCGCGGCGGCGAGCCGGGCGGGGGACGGTGTTCGTCCCACTGGCCGGAGCGGTCGCCTTGGCCGTGCTCCTCGGCGTCGCCGCGTACGTGGTGGTGAACAAGAGCCCTGGCTGCGCCGGCGAGAAGATCCAGCTGTCGGTCGTCGCCGCGCCGGACATCCAACCCGCCATCCAGAAGATCGCCACCAGGTTCGGCAAGTCGGGCAGGGCCGTCGACGGCAGGTGCGTCGCCGTCACGGTCAAGGCCGCCGAGCCGGCCGACGTCGCCAACGCGATGGCGGGCACCGGTCCCACCAGCGGCAAGCTGGACCCCGACCTGTGGATCCCCGACTCCAGCCTGTGGCTGAGCGGCGTCAAGAACGCGCCCGAGCCCACCGGGAACGCCGCGAGCACCCCCGTCGTGCTCGCCGCGTCCAAGACCGGCGCGGGCAAGCTCCAGTCGGCCTTCAGCCCGAGCTGGACCGGCCTGATGAGCGCGGCGAACGCCGCCAACCCCGACGGCCTGGCGCGGAAGGTGCGCGTGCTCGCGCTCGATCCCACGCAGAACGCCTCCGGCCTTGGCGCGCTGCTCGCCGGGGCCGCCGTGCTCAAGCAGGGAGGCGGCAGCGAGGAGACGCTCGTCGGCGTGCTGCGCCAGTTGTCGGAGTCCACCGTGTCGACCCCCGACAGCTTGTTCGCCACGCTGACCAAGGCCGCGGCCCGCATCCCGGTCGGCGTGACGTCCGAGCAGGCCGTGTGGTCGTACAACACGACGACGACCCCCTCGAACCCGGCGGTCGCGCTCTATCCGGCCGAGGGCACGGTCAGCCTCGACTACCCGATCATCGTCACGGCGAAGGACGCCGCGACGCGCAAGGCCGCCCAGGCCCTGGCGACCGAGGTGACCTCGCCCAACGGCAGGAAGACCGTCCAGGACTACGGCTTCCGCGCGCCCGACGGCAAGGGCGGCAGCCTGCTGAAGCCCGACAACGGCGTGAGCGCCAAGAAGCCGGCCGCGATCCCGCTGCCGGACGCCGCGACCGTCACCCGCCTCTCCCAGGCGTGGCACCAGATCAAGCTCGGCACCAGGCTGCTCGCCCTCATCGACATCTCCGGGACCATGGCGCTGCCCGCCGACAAGACCGGCGTCACCCGGATGCGCGCGATCGCCGACCTCACCGTCGAGGGCCTGAAGCTGTTCCCCGACAAGGCGGAGATCGGCATCTGGGCCTTCTCCGACAACCTGCGCGGCGAGGGCGTGGACTGGAAGCCCGTCGTGCAGATCGGGCCGCTGGCCCAGCAGATCAACGGGGTGACCCGCCGCGACGTGATCAACCAGGCGCTGCAGCGGGCGCAGGCCATCCCCACGGGCAACACCGGCCTGAACGACACCCTGTGGGCCGCCTACCAGAAGATGACCAAGGAGTACGAGCCCGACAAGGTCAACACGATCCTGCTGTTCACCGACGGCGTCGGCAACGACGACCCGAACGGCGGCATCTCCAACACCGAGATCCTGTCCAAGCTGAAGGACGCCTACGATCCCAAGCGGCCGGTGAGCCTCCTGATCATCTCGTTCAACACCCAGAAGGACGAGGACCAGGCGCAGATGACCTCCATCGCCAAGGCGACCGGCGGCGCCGCCTACTTCCCGCAGACCATCCTGGAGATCCGCAACATCTTCCTCAAGGGCATCGCCCGCCGACTCCAGTAACAGCAGCCGCTGTTTTCGCAGGTCATACCCGTTGGGCATGACCCTGTGATCCGTAAACGACGCCAGAGGGGACGGCGTCCCACTCGTGTGGGGACCGGCAGAACCAGGTTCCGTCACACGGGGAGGAATGTTCGTTGCCCGAATGGCCCGGCGTCGGGCGAGCCGACGACCACCGACTGCTGGAGGCGCTGCGCCGCGGCGCCGACGCCCAGGCCCCGGCCACGCTGTACGACGCCTACGCCGACCGGCTGAGCGACTACGCGTACGCGCTGGTGGGCGATCTCGACGCGGCGGAGCGTGCGGTGCACGACGCGCTCGTCGCCGCGTCCTGCTGCGCCGACCGGTTGAAGGAGCCGGCCCGGCTGCGGGCGTGGCTGTACGCACTGACCCGGTTCCACAGCGCCAGCCGAAAGAGTGCCACCCAAAAGAGCGCCACCCGGAAAAGCGCCGCCGGACCCGTCATCGCGGTGGAGGAGTCCGCGGACCCTCCACTCGCCGCGCTGGTGCGGGAGGCGCTGGAGGAACTCGGCGACAACGAGCGCGAGGTGCTCCAGCTCGCCGTACGGCACGGCCTGACGACGGCCGAGATCGGATCGGTCCTCGGGCTCGCCTCCCGGCAGGTGTCGGCGCGGCTCACCCGGGCCCGCGACCACCTGGAGAACGCCGCCGCGGCCCTCGTGCTGGCCAGGGCTGGCCGGGCCCACTGCCCGGAGCTGTCGGCCCTGGTCGACCACGGCGTGGGCGCCGCATGGCAGGACGGCCCCCTCGGTCCTCCCGTGCGCAAGCGGTTGAGCAAGCACATCGCGGCCTGTGAGATCTGCCGCGAGGGCCGGGGCAGGCACGTGTCGGCCGCGCGGCTGCTCGACATGGTCCCGGTCGCCTACCCCCCGCTCTCGCTGCGCCGCCGGGTGATCGAGTCCGCGCTCCAGGCCGACCGGCGGGGCGCCGCCACCGCCGCTACCACCGCTGCCACCACCGCCGCTACTGCTGCCGCCGCCGCTGCCACCACCGCGTTCGACCGGCGCGGTTTCCCCGCGACCACCGGCAGGCAGGCAGGACACGGGCGGCCAGAGCAGGGGCGGGCAGGGCACGGGCGGCCAGAGCAGGGGCGGGTCCGCTCCCGCCCGCTGCGGACCGCTCCCGTCATGCTCGCCGCCGTCTGCGTGTTCGGTGCGGCCGGCGGGCTCGCCCTGGTCTCCGGTCAGGCTCCGGCCGGGCGGCTCGACGCGATACACGTGCCTCCCACGTCGGCGCCCGCGGACCCTGCCCCCGAGGATTCGGCCCCCGGAGATCCGGTGCCGGACCCGGAGGACAGTGACCTGCCCACCGCGACCCCCACCGTCACCCACACCGCGACCCCCGCCCCATCCGGACACGAGACACCAACACCGGACGCTTCCCCCCGATCGGCCGCGACCGCCCCGCCCCACACCAACGCACCCTCGGGGCGGTCGCGGCCCACTCCCACCCGTACGCGACCCGCGCCCAAGCCGGCGCTGACGGCGCTGTGCCCGGGAGACCTGGGCGGCGCGACGGGCGCATCGGTCACGCTGGCCGCGCGCAACGCCGTGATCGAGTGGACGGCCGTCACCTCGGGCGGGATCGCGGTCTCGCCCCGGCACGGCAGGCTCCGCGCGGGCGCGAGCGGCCGGATCACGCTCACCGTCGTCGATCCCGGCGTCGCGGGCAGGGGCGTGGTGACCTTCACGTCCTCAGCCGGCCGGCCCTCGTGCCGGATGGCCTGGGACGGCCAGGAAGGGAACGACGACGAGGCCGGGGCTGGGCCCGGCCCGACCTCCGACATCACGGCCGGTCCCCCCTCCGATTCCGGCGGCGAGCCGGGCGACGGCCCGCCTTCGGCCGGCGAAGCCGCCGCCACGCCCGCCGGCTGACGCATCCGTCACAGCATCACCAGTTGTTACACCCTTGTCGGAAGATTGGCGCTCGCCAGTAACAATCAGGATTCGCGAGGTGTCAGCGGAAGTTTGAAAGGGGAAAAACGACGCGACCGAGGATTTGAGGGGGCATTGTGGCCCAAGCATGGCTGCCCGGCGCAAGCCGACTTCCCTCCCCCGGGGACTCCGGAGCGATGCTCGGAGGAGCCCCGAGGACCGTCTGGTTCATCTGGCCCGCCGACCCCCAAGGGGTCTCGGCCAGATCCGTCGCCCAGCGGCTGATCCAGCTCCGCCGGCCCTCCCACCTGGTGTGGAACCCGGTGACCGGGGAGATCGTCCAGTTGCTCCCGCCCATCAGGGCGGGCGGCGGGCTCGCCGCGGACCGCGGCAGGAACGGACGGGTCTGTGTGCAGATCCAAGTCATCGGCTCGGCGAGGGAACCGTTCACCGACACCAAACTCGACGGTCTGGACGACATCCTGGCCTGGCTCGACTCCTGGGAGGTGCCGCGCCGCTGGCCGGCCGGCCCTCCACTGCCCTATCCGCACTCCCTGGCCGCCGAGCGCAGCAAACGGCTGTGGGCCCTGGGCGGCCACTTCGGCCACTCCCAGGTGCCCGGCACCAGGGAGGGAGACCCGGGATCGATCGACATCGCCCGCATCATCGGCGAGGAGGCGCTCAACCTGAAGGTCCCCCTGTCCGGAAGTGAGCTCAGGCTTCTGCAGGGGGTATGAGCTCCCGGATCACCGCGCACCCGCGCCGCACGTCGGCCCGGGAGGCCGAGCCGTAGCCCAGCACGAGGCCGTGCACCCGAGGCGGCCCGTGGTGGTGGGCCTCGGTCGTGTCCAGGAGCACGCCGCGTTCCCCGGCCCGCCGTACGAGGCCGGGGACCACGCCGGCGGGCAGGGCGACCATGACGTGGAGCCCGGCCGTGTCACCCCGCACGTACGGCCCGAGCTCCTCGACGATGACGGCCCTCCGGCGGGCGTACTCCAGCCGCATCCTGCGCAGGTGCCGGTCGAGGTCGCCGCGTTCCAGCAGGGTCGCCACGGCCCGCTGGACCGGCCCCGACGTGCGGTCGGCGAGCTGCGTCCGGCGCTCCGCCACGGCGTCGAGCAGGTCCGCGGGGGCGACCAGCCAGCCGAGCCCGACGTCGGGACCGAGCGACTTCGACAGCGTGCCGAGCAGCACCACCCGCCCGGGGTCGAGCCCGTAGAGCGCGGGCAGCGGCGCGACGTCGTAGCGGAACTCGGCGTCGTAGTCGTCCTCGACGACGATCGCGCCGGTCCTGCGCGCCCAGGCGAGCAGCCGCTCCCTGCGCGGGATCGGCAGCCTGCCGCCGACCGGGAACTGGTGCGCGGGCGTGGTGTAGAGCACCCGCAGGTCGTCGGGGAGCGCCTCGACGATCACGCCCTGCTCGTCCACCGGGCAGGGCACGACCTCCGCGCCCCGGGAGGCGAAGATCCGCCGGGCGGCCCGCCAGCCGGGCTCCTCCACCCCGGCCCGGGTCCCCGGGCCGAGCAGCGTGGCGGCGATCAGGTCGAGCCCGTTCCCGGTGCCCCTGGTGACCATGACGTTCCCCGCGCCCACGGGCACGGCCCTGGCCCTGCGCAGGTGGTCGGCCAGCAGTTCGCGCAGCTCCGGATGGCCGTAGGGGTCGGGGAACGCGTTCAGCGCCAGCTCGCCCGCCGAGCGCCAGGCCCGCCGCCAGGCCGCCGTGTCGTACCCGAACACCCACGGCCGCCCCGGCCGCAGGTCCACCCATCCCGGGGGCGCCGGCTCGCGACGGACGGCTCCGCGGACGTCGACCGCCCGCGCGCCCGGCTTTTCGTACGGCAGCGCGTCGTCGGCCACGTAGGTGCCCGAGCCGTGCCGCCCGTCCAGCCACCCCTCGGCGTACAACTGCTGGTACGCGTCGGTCGCGACGGTCCTGCTGACCCCCAACAGGGCGGCGAGGGCCCGCGTGGACGGCAGCCGCTCCCCCGCCCTGAGCCGGCCGGTGCGCATGGCCTCCCGCAACTGACCGGCCACCTGGACGGCCAGCGGCACCGGGGACTCGCGGTCCACCGCCAGCGGCAGATCTATGGTCAGGCGCACAGTGTTCCCCGCACAGTGTTCCCCCGCAGAGTGGTCTCCCAGTATGGGCACTGAGTGGACGTGTTCCGGCAGTCCACTTCGGCCTAACGTATCGGACATGCTCTCCACAACCGCCCGTACCACCCTCAGGCGGTCGAAGGACCGCGCCCGCACCGACCGCGCCGACCTGTACGCGATCCTGGACGCTGGCCTCGTCTGTCATCTCGGCGTGCTGGCCGGCGGGTCCCCCATGGTGATCCCCACCGCCTACGGCCGGATCGGCGACACCCTCTACCTGCACGGCTCCACCGGCGCGACCTCGCTGCGGGCCGCGCTCGGCGCCCCGGTCTGCGTCACCGTGACCCACCTCGACGGCGTCGTGCTGGCGCGCTCCGCCTTCCACCACTCCGTGAACTACCGGTCCGCCATGGTCTACGGCCTCGCCCGGCTGGTGGACGACCCCGAGGAACGGCTCGCCGGCCTGCGGGCCGTCACCGAGCAGCTCGCCCCCGGGCAGTGGGACGCCGTACGCCTGCCGGACCGCAAGGAGACGGCCGCCACGGCCGTGGTCGCCCTGTCTCTGGAGGAGGCGTCGGTGAAGGTCAGGCAGGGGCCGCCGAAGGACGACGAGGAGGACTACGACCTGCCCGTCTGGGCGGGCGTGCTGCCGCTCACCGTGTCGTGGGGCGCTCCCGAGCCCGACCCGCGCCTCGCGCCCGGCATCCCGGTTCCCCCGCACATCGGGAACCGTCAGCCGCGGCTGTAAGCGACCTGCAAGCGGTTTCACCGACACTGCGGCCGAGCCTTCATCAGCCGGCCGGCGAGCGGCGCCTCCACGATCGCCCGGCAGACCGATCCCGACATTCATTCTGACTAAACGGTGACTTTTCAACGTAATCGTAAAGTCGCCACTAAACTTCGGTCTCGTCATTTGGCGGGGGCCCCAGGCGATGAGGAGACAGACCGTTATGCACGGCCAGACGGGCGCCTGGCGCGTCCCCGGCTATACGGAAGTTCGTGAGCTCGGCACGGGGGGCGCCGGGCGAGTGATGCTCGCGCGGCATGACGCCGACGACATCCCTGTGGCGATCAAGTACCTGTCCGACGAGATGATGGCGGACCTCCACTTCGTGGCCCGGTTCCGGCACGAGGCCCGCCTGCTCGCCGCCATGGATCCCAGCCCGCACGCGGCGCGCTTCTACGAGTACGTCGAGACCGCGCGCGGCGCCGCCATCGTCATGGAGCTCATCGACGGCGTCTCGCTGCGCGCGATGCTCCGCTCGGAGGGCCCGACCGGTCCCGAGGCCGCGCTCACCGTGCTCAAGGGCTCACTGCTCGGGCTGGCCGTGGCGCACTCCATCGGCGTCGTCCACCGCGACTACAAGCCCGAGAACGTCATGGTCGAGGCCGACGGCGCCAGCAAGCTCGTCGACTTCGGCATCGCGGCGCAGGCCGGCGAAGGGGTCAGGGCGGCCGGGACACCGCCGTACATGGCGCCGGAGCAGTGGTCGGGCGGGAAGGCCGGGCCGGCGAGCGACGTCTACGCCGCCACCGTCGTCTTCTTCGAGTGCCTCACCGGCGGACGGCCGTTCCGGGCGCAGAACATGGCCGCGCTGGCCCGCCAGCACCAGGCCACCCCTCCTCCGGTCGACGAGGTGCCGCCCCCTCTGCGCGACCTCGTGGAGCGCGGCATGGCCAAGCGGCCCGAGGAGCGGTTCGCGTCGGCCGAGGAGTTCGTGCGGGAGCTCGAAATCGTCGCCGCGGGCGCGTACGGCCCGGCCTGGGAGGAACGCGGACGGCGCCGGCTCGCGGCGCTCGCCGGGCTGCTTGTGCCGTTCTTCCCGCTCAAGGAGAACGTCTCCGAGACCGGCACCGCACTGGCCGAGACGAAGCTCGGCGGGCTGCTGAGCCGGACCCGCATGAAGATCGGCCTGACCCTGGCCGGGATGGTCGTGATCGCGGGCGGAACGGTGGCGCTGGTCCAGACCATGAGCGGCGGCACGACTCTGCAGGCCGGGACGACGATCGCGACGCCGCCCGCGGTCGATCCCTCGTCGATCGAGGTGGAGGACGACTCCGCCGACGACCCCACCGAGGACCCGGAGGATGCGACGCCCGCCCCGGCGACCCCCACCCCTGCGGGCACCAGCCCGGCGGCCACCAGCCCCGAGCCGAACCCCTCGCCGCCACCGGTCGTCCAGCCCAGCGCGACCGGCCGGGCGACCCCCCGGCCCTCGGCGAGCGCGAAGCCGAAGCCCACGCCGACCATCAGGCGCACCCCCAGGCCGAGGCCCTCGCCCAAGCCCGTGCCCTCGGAAGACGCGGTCACGGTCGACCCGCGCGGCAACTCGCAGACGACCCCGCGGCCCAGCCCCGCCCAGACCAGCAGGCCGCCCACGACCCGGCCCACCACACAGCCGACCACCCGGCCCACGACGCGGCCCACCACCCGCCCCACGACAGACCCCACGCCGACGACCCAGCCGACCCGGCCGACGACGCCGCCCAGCACCCCCGACGGCCAGCCGACGCTGACGCGCTCGTCCGGGTCGTCGGTGATCCTGTGAGCGCGCTCACCGCGGCTGACATCACCAAAGGCGGCCGTAGATGCGAGAAGGCCTGACGGTCGCGGGGCACCGGCTCACCGGCCGCACCCGGCCCAGCGAGGTCGGCACCTGGGCGGACGCCGTCTCCCCGGACGGGCGGCCGTCCGGTGTGCTGCGGTTCGATCCCGCGGCCGTCGCGACGGCCGCGGCACGCGAACGGCTCGTCGCCGCGGTCGGCGCCGACGTGCGGCTGCAGGAAGGCGGGCCGATCGGGCTGCTGCCCGTGATCGACCTGGTGGCCGCGCGTGACGAGGTCTGGCTGATCACCGCACGGGCGACGCCGGCCGTCGCCGACCTGATGGCCGCCGGCCGCCTGGACCCGGGCGGCGCGGCGACCGTGCTCCTGGAGACCGCGCAGGCGCTGCTCGCCGTGCACGCCGCCGGGCCGGCCCACGGCTCGCTGCACGCCGGCACCGTCGTGATCGGGGAGAACGGCTCGGTGCTGCTGGCCGAGCGCGGCCTGCTGCGGGCGCTACGGGGCGAGACCGCGTCCGCGGAGCAGGACGTGGCGGCCTGGGCCGCGCTCGCCGGCGCGCTGGCCGCGCACTGCGGTCAGGGACACGCGGCGGCGGCGCTGCGGCGCGCGTCCGGCGCCGCGGCCCACGGGCTGGCCGCCGCCCGAGACACCCTGCTCGCCGAGCGCGACGCGTTCCCCGGCATGGGCCGGGAACGGCTGGCTCACTCGGCACACAGCGCGGCATACGGCTTCGCCGCGCCCGTGTCCCCTGCGTCCCCCGAGCTCCCCGCCGGCCCGGCGGCCGGCTCTTCCGGCGGGGAGGCGGTGACCCTGCTCGACCTGCCTAACGCTGGGGACGGCCCCGGCGACGTGATGATGCGGTTCGGGCCCGGGGTCCCGACCGAGACCACGGCGGCGCAGATCTGGCGGGCCGGGCAGACCCACGACGCCGTCACGGCCGCCCACACCGGCGGTCCGGCCCCCCGGCGGCGCCGGAGGCGTACGACGGCGTGGGCGGGGACCCTGCTGCTGGCGATCCTGATCGCGGCCGTGATCCTGTGGCTGCGCCAGGCGCCCGGCGCACCGCTCGCGGTGAGCGACGTCGACGTCAAGGCGCCCAAGAAGACGGTGCACTGCGACGGCAGAGCCGATTTCGTGGGGGTCGTCACCACCAACGGCGAGGCCGGCACGCTCCGCTACCTCTGGATCCGCAGCGACAACCGCGAGCCGCTGGAGCAGGAGCAGCAGGTCTCCTCGGGAGACACGTCGGTGGACCTCCCCCTGCACTGGAAGGTGACCGGACCGGGATCGTTCAAGGGCACGGCCACACTCCGCGTCCTGTCCCCCACGACGACGGGGAAGCCGATCCAGGACAAGGCAAGTTTCACCTACAAATGCTGATTTCATTAGTGTGGCGCGCATGACGACGACGCCCGCCGGCTGGTATCCGGACCCGTACGGCTCCCCTCTTCTCCGTTGGTGGGACGGCACCCAGTGGACCGACGCCACCCACGCCCCCGGGCAGGAGGCCGGAGCGCCGCCCCAGGCCCCTCAGCAGGCTCCGCCCCAGGCCCCGCAGCCGGCCCCGCAGTGGGCGCAGCCCCAGTGGGGACCTGCGAACCAGACGGCGCAGCTCCCGATGCCCGAGTTCGGCGCGCCGCGGCGTACGGCGCCGGTCTGGCCGTGGATCGTGGGCGGCGTCGCAGCCGTGGTGGTGCTCGCGCTGGTCATCGGCGGTGCGGTCATCGTCCTGCGCGATCGCGCCGGCTCGACCCTCGCCCGGCCGGAGACCACCGCGACGGCCCCGCAACTCGACCAGACCGTGCCGCCCGAGCAGGAGCCGCAGCAGTCCGCCCCGCCGCTGCCCCAGCTTCCCCAGCCGTCCGGTGACCGCATCAAGGACCCGGTGACCGGCCTGTCGTACGCGTACCCGGGCGACAAGTGGCAGGTGCCGGAGTCGAAGAACGTCAACGACCCGTCCGACCCGAGGATGCCGCTGTGGACGAGCGGCTGCCTGGCGACCTCCCAGGCGAACTACGACGGCAGGGGCGGCGACTGGGTCGGCAGCATCTACGCCGCCGAGGTGCCCCAGTTCTTCCCCTACAGCGGCCCGCAGAGCTTCGGGCAGCTCTCCCAGACGCTGCTACTCGCCTACGACCCGATCTTCTACGGCATCCAGCACGAGCGCAAGGTGCTGCGCAGCGAGGCGACGACCGTGAGCGGCAAGCAGGGCTGGGTGATCGAGTTCGAGATGGACTTCACCAAGGTCGCCGAGGCCAACGGCCTGAAGTGGAAGAAGGAGAAGGGCGCGATCGTCCTGGTGGACCGCGGCCAGAACGCCCGTCCCGCGATGCTGTACGTCTCGGTGCCGGACAACCTGGACCAGTCGATCATCAAGCGCGTGGAGGACTCGCTTCAGTCTCAGTGACGTCCCCATTTACCCTTCCGCATTACTCTTGAGCCATGACTGACCCGCTGGTCTGGATCGACTGTGAGATGACCGGGCTCGACCTCGGCCGTGACGCGCTCATCGAGGTGGCCTGTATCGTCACCGACGGCGAGCTGAACCAGCTGGATGAGGGCGTGGACGTCGTCATCAAACCCCCTGCCGAGACGCTGGAGCAGATGTCAGAGGTCGTGCGGGAGATGCACACGGCCTCGGGGCTGCTGCGGGCGCTCGCGGCGGGGGTGACCCTGGCGGAGGCCGAGGCCGTCGTGCTCGACTACATCCGCTCCCACGTGCCCGAGGCCAAGAAGGCGCCGCTGTGCGGCAACTCCATCGCGACCGACCGCGCGTTCATCGCCCGGGACCTGCCTCTGGTGGACGCCTTCCTGCACTACCGGATGGTCGACGTTTCGTCGATCAAGGAGCTGGCCCGCCGCTGGTATCCCCGGGTCTACTTCGCCTCCCCCGAGAAGCAGGGCGGGCACCGCGCACTGGCCGACATCACCGAGAGCGTCCGGGAGCTGCGCTACTACCGCGCCGCGGTCTTCGTGCCGCAACCCGGGCCCGACTCCGCCACCGCCCGCGAGGTCGCGGAGTCCGTCTCCGGGTCCTGACGAGGAGGGCCGAGCGGTATTACAGGCGCGGAGGACTCCGAAATACCGCTACACTTTCTTCGTACGCCGCGCACGGCGGACATGGTGGGTGTAGCTCAGCTGGCAGAGCGCCAGGTTGTGGTCCTGGATGTCGTGGGTTCAAGTCCCATCACTCACCCCGATACGAACGGCCGGTCCCGACGGACCGGCCGTTCGTTTTTTCACGAGCGATTATAACCCCCGTGTATACACTCGATGTATAGTCCGGGACATGACCGTTCCCCTCGCGTTGCTCGGCCTCCTGGAACGGGAGCCGAGCCACGGATACGACCTGAAACGCGACTACGACGCCTTCTTCGGCCGGGGCAGGCCGCTGCCCTTCGGGCAGGTGTACTCCACGCTCGGCCGCCTGGCCAGGGACGGCAAGGTCACCGGGCAGAGCGAACCGGGCGACGGGCCGGACCGCAAGCGCTACGCCATCACCCCCCTGGGCCGGCAGGAGGTCGCCACCTGGCTGGTCGAGCCGGTCGCGGCCGAGCCGTACCTGCAGACGGTGCTGTTCACCAAGGTCGTGCTGGCGCTGATGCTGGGCCGTGACGCGGCCGGCTACCTGGACGCGCAGCGCGCCACGCACATGCGGCGCATGCGGGAGCTGACGGAGATCAAGCGCGGCGGCCCCCTGACCGACGCCCTGCTGGCCGACCATGCCATGTTCCACGTGGAGGCGGACCTGCGGTGGATCGACGTCACCCAGGCCCGGCTGGGGGCCCTGGCCGAGATGGTGCGCGCCTCATGATCATCGAGGCTCGGGAGGTCAGCCGCTCCTACGGCAGCACGCCCGCGCTGCGGGAGGCGAACCTCTCGGTGGCCGCGGGCGAGGTCGTGGCGATCATGGGCCCCAGCGGGTCCGGCAAGTCCACGCTGCTGCACTGCCTGGCCGGCATCTTCACGCCGGACACCGGAGAGGTGTGGTTCGACGGACGCCGCCTGGACACCCTGGACGACGGCCGCCGCAGCGAACTGCGGCGCACCGCCTTCGGCTTCGTCTTCCAGTTCGGCCAGCTCGTGCCGGAGCTGACGGTCACCGACAACGTGATGCTGCCGCTGCTGCTGGGCCGCACCAGGAGAAGGCACGCCGAGCGGCGGGCGGCCGAATGGCTGGAGCGGCTGGAGCTGGCCGGCCTGGGCGGGCGGCGCACCGGAGAGCTGTCGGGCGGGCAGGCGCAGCGCGTGGCCATCGCGAGAGCACTGGTGACGCGGCCCCGGGTCGTGTTCGCCGACGAGCCGACCGGCGCGCTGGACACGCTCACCGGCGAACACGTGATGGACCTGCTGGTGGGCCTGGCCCGCGAGGAGGGCGCCACCGTCATCGTGGTGACCCACGACGCCCGGGTGGCCGCCTGCGCCGACCGGGAGGTCGTGGTGCGCGACGGCCGGGTCTGCGACCCGTACGCGACCGGGGCCGTCCGATGATCCGGCTGGGCCTGCGGCTGTCGCTGAGCAGCGGCAGGGAGGCGGCGGCCAGGCTGGCGCTGATCGTCGTCGGAGTGGCGGCCGGCGTCGCGGTGCTGCTGGCCACGCTGTCGCTGTTCAACGCCTTCCAGGCTACCGGCGGCCGTCCCTGCTGGGAGTGCACGACCGGCTCGGCGCCCAGCGGCTGGGCCCTCGACCCGTCGGCCGACGGCGCGTTGTGGAGCTACCGCGAGGACTTCTACGCAGGCCGGACGATCAAGAGGCTGGACGCCGCCGCGCTCGGCACGCGGGCGCCGGTCGTCCCCGGCCTGTTCCGCATGCCCGGCCCGGGGCAGTACGACGTCTCGCCCGCGCTGGCCGGGCTGCTGGACTCGGCGCCGCGTGCGGAACTGGCCGACCGCTTCCCCGGCACGCGCGCCGGGCTGATCGGCGACGCCGCGCTGTCCGGGCCCGACGAGCTGGTCATCGTGGTGGGACGGACGCCGGACGAGGTCGCCGCCATGCCCGGCGCCCGGCAGGTCGACGTGGTCGGCGCCGAGCCGGCGATCGACGACGGGGCGGACGTCTACCGGTTCGGCTTCGGCGTCGCCGCCGTCGGGCTGATCGTCCCGCTGATGGTGCTCGTGGGCACCGCCACACGGCTGGCCGCGGCTCGCCGCGAGACCCGCTTCGCCGCCATCCGCCTGGTCGGAGCCACCACCCGGCAGATCAACGTGCTCGCGACGGTGGACGCCGCGCTGGGCGCGCTGGCCGGCGCGATGGCCGGCCTCGCGATCTTCCAGCTCGTACGGCCGGCCGTGGCCGGGGTGCGGATCACCGGCGCCCGGTTCTTCCCCGAGCTGGTCACCCCGCACCTCTGGCAGTACGCGGCCGTGCTCGGCGGGGTGCCGGTCGTGGCGGCCTGTGCCGCCCTGTGGTCCCTGCGCCGGGTGCGGATCTCGCCGCTCGGCGTGGCGAGGAAGACCACCGCGTCCCCTCCGCGAGCGTGGCGGGTGGTCCCGCTGCTGGCGGGCCTGGGGATGTTCGCGGGCCCGGTGTATCGGAACGGCAAGCCCGACGAGCTGCTCGCCGTCGTCGCGCTTGTGCTGATCATGGCCGGGCTGATGCTGGCCGGCCCCTGGCTGACCATGGTCGCCGCACGTCTGACCGCCCGGCTGACGCGGGGCGGGGCGACGCTGCTGGCCACGCGGCGCCTGGCCGCCGATCCGAAGACCGCCTTCAGGTCGGTGAGCGGGCTGGTGCTGGCGGTGTTCATCGGGACGACGATCGCGGCCCTCGTGCCGGCCGTGGTCGCCGGCCAGCAGAAGGTGGCCGGGGGCACGCTCAACGACGTTCTGGGCGCGACGTTCGCCCGGCCGGGCGTCTCCGGCCTGTCACCGCGGGCGGCGACGGAGCTGCTCGACCGGTTACGCGCCCATCCGGGCGTGGAGGTGCTGCCGATCTACGCCAGGCCGGACATCGAACGCGTCCCCCCGGGGCCCGACGGCCCGCCGCCCGCGCCGTACGTCGTCGAGTGCGCCGGGCTGGCCCTCTTCCCCGTGCTGGGCCGGTGCCCCGAAAGCACGCGCGCCGTGGCGGGCAACTTCGCCCGCATCGTCGGCGCCGACAACCCCCTCACCGTCGACAGGCTCCTTCCGCTGGCGGGCCCGGCCAGCCCGCCCGCCGTCGCCGACGGGCTGGACATGGCGGCCATCATGATCACCACACCCGATCCGGCCACACTGGAGCGGCTGCGCACCCTGCTGGCCGGTTACACCGTCGAAGCGCCGATGACCTTCGCCGAGGTCGCCGAGGTCAGGGCGGACCTCTACACCCGCGCGGAGAACGTCGCGCTGGCCATGGTCGGGCTCACCCTGGTCGCCGGCGCCTGCGGCCTCGTGGTGGCGGCCGGCGGCGGGCTGGTGGAGCGCAGGCAGCCGTTCACCCTGCTGCGGCTGGCGGGCACGCCCACGCGCACCCTGGCCGCGGTGGTGCTGCTGGAGTCGGCGCTGCCGCTCGTGCTGGCCGCCGCGCTCGCCGCCGGCGCCGGCTTCGGGGTGGCCGAGCCGCTCATCGACGCCCTCGCGATGAGGAGCGCGTCGATCGCGATCCCGGGCCCCGTCTACTTCGCCTCCCTCGGCGGGGGCCTGGCCGCCGCCCTCCTGGTGATCCTCACGACGCTGCCGATGCTGCGGCGCATGACCATGCCCGACAACGCGCGTTTCGAATAGGAGCCCCCCATGAAGCTCAGGCCACTCGTGATCGCGCTGGCGTTACTCGCACCCGCCGTCGCGACCGTACCCGCGGCGGAGGCGGCCGACGCGGGATACTCGGCGACGATCCGGCGCACCGAATACGGCATCCCGCACATCACCGCCAAGGACTACGGCGGCCTCGGATTCGGATACGGCTACGCCTTCGCCCAGGACAACCTGTGCACACTCGCCTCCTGGGTGGTGACGCTGCGCGGCGAGCGCTCCCGCTACTTCGGGCCGGAGGCCGAGTCCGACGACCCCAAGCCGGTCGCCAACCTCACCAGCGACGTCTACTACAAGAGCGTCGCCGCCTCGGGCGTCGTACGGCGGCTGCTGGCCCGGCCCGCGCCGGTCGGCCCGAGCGACGAGCTGCGCCGCCTAGTGGACGGCTATGTCGCCGGATACAACCGCTACCTGGAGGACACCGGGGTGGCGAACCTGCCCGATCCCCGATGCCGGGGCAAGGCGTGGGTCGGCCCGATCACCGCCACCGACATGTGGAACAACCTGCTCGACTTCAGCCGGATGGTCTCCAGCTCCGGCCTGAAGGAGGCCATCACCGGCATGGCCGAACCCGAGAGACCGAAGCCTGAGCCGCCGCCGGCGGCGGGCAGCAACGCCTGGGTGCTCGGCCGTCAGGCCACCCGCGGAGGCGGCGGCATGGTGCTGGCCGACCCGCACTTCCCGTGGCAGGGGATCCGCCGCTTCTACCAGGTCCAGCTCACCATCCCCGGCGTGCTCGACGTCTCCGGCGGCAGCCTGTACGGCACCCCCGTCGTCCAGATCGGCCACAACGCCGAGGTCGCCTGGACCCACACCGTCTCCCACGCCCAGCACTTCACCGTCTACCGGCTGAAGCTCGCGGGCGGCCACAGCTACCTGGTGGACGGCCGGGCGGAGCCCATGGGCGAGCAGGAGGTGACGGTCACGCTGCCGGATGGCACCGTCTCGGTCCACACACTCCTCACCTCCCGCTACGGCCCGGTGCTCGCCACCGGCCACACCGACGAGGCGGCGTACGCGCTGGCCGACGCGAACGCCGCCAACCTGCGGGCGGCCGACGAGTGGCTGGCGCTGGCCAGAGCGGGCGACCTCGACGAACTGCGCACGGCCCAGCGGACCTACCAGGGGATGCCGTTCGTCCACACCCTCGCCACCGACGCGAGCGGGACCGCCTACTTCGCCGACACCTCGGTCGTCCCCCACGTCACGGACGCCGAGGCGAAGCGCTGCGCCGAGCCCTCGCCGGATCCCGGCCTCGATGCGTACGTCCTGGACGGCTCGACCTCCGCGTGCCTGTGGGGCAGGGACGGCGACGCCGTCGTGCCGGGCGTCTTCGGGCCCGGCAGCCAGCCGAGGCTGGTCCGCGCCGACTACGTGGCCAACTCCAACAACACCTATTGGATGACCAATCCGGCGAAGCCGCTCACCGGCTATGCCCAGGCGTACGGCAAGACGGGCACGGACCTGGAGCCGCGCCCCCGGGTCAGCCTCGACATGATCGCCCAGCGGCTGTCCGGGACCGACGGGCTCGGCGCGCCCGGCTTCACGCTGGAGACGTTGCAGGCCACGGTGCACGGCAAGCGCAACCTCACCTTCGAGCTGATGCGCGACGACCTGCTGAAGCTGTGCCGTGCACACCCCGAGCTAAGCCACGAGGCGTGCCGGACGCTGAGTGAGTGGGACGGGCGGGCCACCCTGGACGGCGAGGGCGCCGTCCTGTGGCGCGAGTTCTTCTCCCGGCTCGGCCGTCCCATGTGGCGGGTGCCGTTCGACCCCGAGCGTCCGCTGACCACTCCGCGAGGGCTGAAGATCGACGACCCGGCGGTGCGGCAGGCCCTCGCCGACACCGTGGAGTTCTTCCGGTCCAACCGGATCCCGCTGACGCTCACCCCGGGGGAGGCGCAGAGCTACTCCTCGATCCCGGTTCCCGGCTGCACCGAAGGGGAGGGCTGCTTCGACCGGGTGCGCACAGGCGGGCCGCTGGGCACGGACGGACGCTACCCGGAGGTGAACACCGGATCCAGCTTCATGATGGCCGTCGAGCTCACCCCCGCCGGCCCGCGCACGCGGACCGTCCTCACCTACTCCCTGTCCGCCAACCCCGCGTCACCCCACCACGCCGACCAGACGGCCCTGTTCTCGCGCGGCGAGTGGGTGACTGAACGCTTCACCGCGGCCGAGATCGCCGCCGATCCACAGCTCGAAATCATCACGATCCATGAGGAGCCTTGACCCGGGCAAGTCAGTGCATTTTTCCCCAAAAGTGGACGTTGCAGGTTATGCTGCCTCACAACCGCCGTGCGGGGGCCCCGGCGATCTCTGATCGTCTTCTACGGAGGCCGGATGAGAATCGACGACCGCACCACGCCGGGACACGACCTGGGGCTGAGCAAGCGGGAAGCCGAGGTCATGGAGCTGATCGCGACCGGTCACTCCAATGGCGAGATCGCGCGCCTGCTGTTCCTCAGCGAGAAGACCGTGAAGAACCACGTGAACCGCATCTACGCCAAGCTGGGCGTGGATTCGAGGATGACGGCCATCTGCCGCTGGCGCGGCGAACCCGCGCCACCGGCGCCGTCAGCCCCCGGCCAGATCCCCGGCCAGATTCCCGGTGAGGACGGCGCGCAGGCCGGCCAGGCCGTACTCAAGCTCGTCCGGCTGGACGGACAGGGCAGGGCGTAGCCGTACGGACCGCTCTCCGCAGCGCAGGACCAGGATCGCCCGTTCCTCCCGGAGCCGGGCGACCAGCCCGGCGGGGTCGGGAACGTCGAAGGCGCACATCAGCCCGCGCCCGCGGGCGTTGGCGACCAGGCCCTCGGCCTCCAGACCCTGGAGGGCGCCGAGCAGCTTCTCGCCCAGGATGGCCGCTCTCGGGATCAGGGCGTCCCGCTCGACGATCTCCAGCATCCGGCGGGAGCGCAGCATGTCGACCAGGCCGCCGCCCCAGGTGGAGTTGATCCTCCCGCTGACCTGGAACACGTTGTCGGGCACGAGGTCCACCCTGCGGCCCGCCATGATGCCCCCCACCTGGACCTTCTTCGCGAAGGCCACGATGTCGGGGGCCAGGCCGAGCTGCTGGTACGCCCAGGGGGTGCCGGTCAGTCCGACGCCGGTCTGCACCTCGTCCACAACGAACAGGGCCTCGTACTCGTGGCAGAGCGCCTGCATCGCCTGGAGGAACTCGGGGCGCATGTGGTTGTCGCCGCCCTCGCCCTGGATCGGCTCGGCGATGAAACAGGCGATGTCGTGGCGGAACCGCTCGAACGCCTCCCTGGCCTGCGCCAGCGCCCGTTCCTCCGCCCTCTCGACGTCCCCGAAGTGGATGGCGGGGACGTCGACGCGCGGCCAGCAGAACCGGGGGAACCGTTCGGTCTTGACGGGGTCGGTGTTGGTGAGTGAGAGCGTGTAGCCGCCGCGGCCGTGGAAGGCCCGGGTGAGGTGGAGGACGCGGGTGCCGAGGCCGGGGTGGCGGCCGTGGGCCTCATTCCAGCGGCTCTTCCAGTCGAAGGCACACTTGAGCGCGTTCTCAACGGCCGCCGACCCGCCCTCGACGAAGAACAGGTGCGGCAGTTCGGGGTCGCCGAGCACCCGCCGGAACGTCTCCACGAACTCGGCGAGGTGGACGGTGTACATGTCGGAGTTGGCCGGCTTGTTGGCGGCCACCCGGCCGAGCAGCGCGACGAACTCCGGGTCGTCGGCGAAGGGGTTCACCCCGAGCGGCGACGACGCGAAGAACGTGTAGAAGTCGAGATACCTCCGGCCGTCCCGGGCGTCGACCAGCCAGGAGCCCGCGCTCCTGTCCAGGTCGAGCACGAGACGGTAGCCGTCGACGAGCAGGTGCCGTGCGAGGGCGTCGTGCACGGTGGTGGGGTCCATTTCGCCTCCGCGTCATGCTGGGAAACGAGATGATTCCCTCACATCGGGTCATCTATGTGAAGGGTTTCCGCATAGATAGCACCTCAAGTGGACATTTTTCAGGCCGCAAGGGTAGGTTCGCCGCGGCGTACGCCCGGCGGTGACGGTTCACAGAGCCTTCAGGAAGCGGGCGGCGATGGGGACGGCGGCGCCACGGCCGGTGCCGCCGTGCTCGACGAACACGGCGAAGGCGAGGTCACCCTGGTAGCCGATGAACCAGGCGTGGTCCTGCCCGCCCTTCCCGTCCTCTGCGGTGCCGGTCTTGCCCGCGACCCCCTGCGGCAGCTCGGAACCGGCGGCGGTCCCATCGACCGTGACCGCACTCATCAGCGAGCGCAGTCCCTCCGCCACGTTGGACGGCAGGGGCACGCTCTGCGGCAGTTCCCCCTGCGACGCCTCGTCGGCCAGCGGGCGGGCCGGCCGCCACTCGCCGCTCTCCACCGCGGCGGCGACCAGCGCCATGCACAGCGGGGTCGCCTCGACCGTGCCCTGTCCGAAGGAGTCCTCGGCGAGCGCGTCCTGGTTCTCCGGCCGCCGCATGCTGCCGCACGTGCTCGCGCCGGCGCTCTCCTCCGACACGCCGAAGCCGAACGCCCTGGCCTGGTCGACCAGGGTGTCACCGTTCAGCCGCTCGATCGTCAGCCTGACGAACGAGGTGTTGCACGACAGGGCGAACGCCTGCCGCAGGGTGACGGTCCCGTGGTCCTCGTTTTGGTAGTTATGGATCGGTCGATTGAAGGGAATCTGGTAGACCGCCGGGCACTCCACTGTGCTGTCCGGTGACAGTCCGCCGCTGAGCAGCGCGGCCGCCGTGACCGTCTTGAACGTCGATCCGGGGGGGTACTTGCGCTCGAACGCCGCCCGGTCGCCCAACCGGTCGGCGACCGCGAGGATCTCCCCCGTGGACGGCCGTACGGCCACGAGGGCGCCCCGCTGCACGCCGTCGAGCGCCCGCGCCGCCGCGGCCTGCGTCGCGTAGTCGATCGTGGTCCGTACGCCGACCGGCCGCTTCTCCGGCTTGTAGGACAGGACGGTCTTCGCCGGCATGCCCGGGTTGTCGACCTCCAGCGCCCATCCCACGGCCACACCCGTCGTGGGCGCCACCCCCTGGTTCATCAGGTTGTCGAGGTAGGCGTCGGCGCCCGAGTTCTGCGGGAGCTCCCGCCCCGTCCTCGTCACCGGCCGCAGCGGCCCCGCCTCCGGCTCGGTCCTGACGAGGCTGCCGCCGGGCTGGATCTCCGGATGCAGGACGGACGGCGTCCAGACGACCTTCCACGTGAGGTCGCGCACCGCCAGGCGCAGGCTGGAGTCGAAGCGCCAGGTGCCGGCGTCCTGCTCGTCCCGCTCCTGCGTGAAGGGGATCTCGGCCGTCTCGTCTCCCGTGCGCACGAGGTTGCCGACCGTGATCCGCAGCGACTTGGAGAGAGCGGCGTCCTCGAACTCGCGGTGCTCGTCCGCGAAGTCGTCCGGGGGATCGTCGACCAGATCGCGCATGGCGTCGTAGTCGCTCTTGACCCAGGCCTGGAAGTAGGCGGCGGCCGTCTCGTCCGGAGAGCCTTCCGGGGAACTCACCGGGGACGGTTCCGGAGACGAGCCGGGGCGGAGCTGCAGCGTCTGCGGGCCGCCGGGTGCGGGTGTCCCCCGCGGCGCGGCGACGAAGTCCGCGTCCGACGATTGCCTGCCGGACACAATGAGTCCGGCAACGCCGAAGACGAAGATGGCCGCGGCGACCACGACGAGGGCGAGCAGGGCCCTGTTCCGCATACGGTTCTCATATCACGCGAAAGGAGTCATAGGTGGCAAGGAGCAGAGAACCGTTGCCAGGCCGCTATCCGGTGACCTTCGGCGAGGTGGAGCTCCTGCGCGACCTCGACCGGCCCGACGGGTGGATGGTGATCAGGGACGGCGTTCCCCAGTCGTACGTGGACCTGACCGATCCCACCTATCTCGACTTCTCGTACACGCAGCTCATGGCGAGCGTGATCGACTGCCTGCCCGAAGGCCCGCTCGACGCCGTCCACATCGGCGGCGGAGCATGCACGGTCCCGCGCTACATCTCCGCGCGACGGGCCGGCTCCCGGCACATCGTCGTCGAGCCGGACGCCGGGCTGGTCCAGCTCGTACGCGACCAGCTCAACCTCAAGTCGGTGCCCCGGCTGAAGGTGCGGGTGATGGACGGCCGTGCGGCGACGACGGACCTCAGGGACGACTCGGCCGACCTGTTCGTGCTCGACGCGTTCTCGGGCGCGACGATGCCGGTCGAGCTGGCGACCGTCCAGTACATGACGGAGATCGCCCGCGTCCTGCGCGCCTCCGGCGTGGCGCTGATCAACGTGGCGGACGGAAAGGGCCTGCCCTTCGTGAAGCGGGTCGCCTCCACGGTGAGCCGTGTCTTCCCGCACGCCGCGCTGCTGGCCGAGCCCGGCATCCTGCGCGGGCGCAGGTTCGGCAACGTCGTCCTGACGGCCTCGTCCGGTGACCTGCCGATCGAGGCACTCACCAGGAAGGCGGCGGGCGGCCTCACCCAGGCGCGATGCTTGGCGGACGAGGACCTGAGCCGCCTGGTCGCCGGTGCCGCTCCCATCCACGATGGGGACGCCGTCCTCGCCCCCGTCCCTCCGCCCGGACTGTTCGACTAGCTTGGTGTTCATAGGCTTTGGCCGGGTTGGTCACTGCGCCGGAAGGAATCTCCGGTCCTCGCGAAGCCCGCTCCGCTGGGCCCTCGCTCCGGTCCTCGCTCCCTTCCGCTCCGCTCCCTCGCCGCCTCCCACTCTGCTCCGTTCCTTCGCTGTCTCGCTCCCTCCCGCTCCGCTCCAGCGGCCCGATGAGCTTTGTGGACAGTGCACCAGCGACCCTCGTGCCCTGGTCGTCATTTCCGTAGCCGTCGAATGCGGGTCGGCTGGTAGGTGAAGGCCCAGCGGTCGGTGCCGGTCTTGTGGCGGGTGTAGCGGTCGGGGTGCTGGTAGCGGTCGCGGTTGTGGAACTGGCAGGCGGGGCCGAGGAGTTTCAGGTCGGTGAGGCCACCGGTGCTCCAGTTGTCGGCGTGGTCGATCTGGCACATGGTGGCGGGCAGGGGGCAGCCGTCGATCCAGCAGGTGGCGTAGCGGGCGTAGACGGCCCGTCGCTGGGCTGGGGTGGCCAGGCGGACCTTGCGGCCCATGTCCAGCACCTGCCCCTCGGCGTCCATCACCAGCCGCACCAGCGCGCTTGTGCGTGCCAGGCGATGCACGCTGGCGAGGGGCAGCATCTGCCCGGTCGCCAGCAACAACCCCGGCGCGGTGCCCAGCAAAGCTCCCGGCACCGCCCCCAGCGCTGCCCTCGGCCCCGGCTCGCCCGGCGCTGCCCCCGGCAGCGTCCCTGACGCTGTTCCCGATGGCGTCCCCGCTTGTCTCCCCGGCGCTGTTCCCAGTGGCGTTCCCGCTGCCCCCGGCTCCGGCGCGCCCGGCGGTGCTTCCGGCCCTGCGCCCGGTGCTGTTCCCGTTGTCCCCCACGTGCAGGAGCACCGGGCCGCGCCGCCGCACCCGCACGCGCTCCGCCCATCTGCCGCGTCCTGATGCGCCCAGCCCTGCTGATCCCGGCCCTGCTCATCACTGCCTGGCTCATCGAAGCCGGGCTCATGGCGGCCTGGCTCACGACGGCGGTCCGGTTCGTGGCGGCGCTGCTCACAGCGCATGTCGCTCTGGTTCTCAGGCGTGCCCTGCGCATGCCGGCAGTCCCCCGCAGGCTGGTGCCCAGCGTGAGTGTGATGCGCAGCGGCGTCCTCAGGGGGAGGGTCCGGCCATTGCGCTGCGCAGGAATGCGCTCCGCTCGGAGGCACCGCGTGTGGAGGTGCTGCTTGTGGAGATGCTGCGTGTGGAAGCGCGCTACCGCCGTAGGCAGGCCATGCTGGTGCACATTCGGGGTCTGTTTCAGCTTGGGCCGCCGCATGGTCGCGGTCTGCGGCCTTAGCGGGTGCGGTGTCGTCGCCCTCGGTAGACGCGAGGTCAAGGTCGGTGCCCCCGGCAGCAGCGTCCGCGACCGCATCGGCTGCTGCCCCGGCATCGGCTGCCGGAGTGGCTGCTGTCTCGGCATCAGCATCGGCTGCCGGACCGGCTGCGGTCTCAGCTTCGGCAGTGCCGGGGTCACGCGGCCGGTAGGGGCCCTCACCCTGATCAGGTGCGGCAGCACCGGTCATGCCCAAGTCGCCCAGGTCGCCGGGGGCGGCGTCGCTGAGGTTGCGGCGATCGTCGTCGCCGGGGATGGCGTCGTCGACGTCGCCGTCTTCCACCGGGCAGTGCCCGTCAACGCTTCCGGTGTCGCCGCAAAGGCCGGTGTCCTCGCTGTCCCAGCCACCTTCGGCACTGGTCGCACCCTCGGCGCCCTGAGCGTCCTGGCCGTCGCCGGCACCCTCGCCGCCCTGCGCGCCCTCGGTGCCCTCGCCGTTCTCGGCGTTCTCGGCGTTCTCGCTGTCCCGGCCGCCCTCGGCGTCCTCGGTGCCCTGCGTGTCCTTAGCGTTCCCGCTCCCCCAGCCATCCTCGGCGTAGTCCACAGCCTGGCCGTCCTCGGTGTCCTCGGCACCCTGCGGGCCCTCAGCGTTCTCGCCGCCCTTGGTGTCTTCGGCGTCCTGGGTATCTTCGGTGGGTTCGGGGTGGTCGGGTTGGGGGTCGGTGGGGAGGGATTCGGCGTTGACCAGGACCAGAAGCTCAGCGACGATCTTCTGCTCCATCAACGCGATAAACGCATCCGCCTGGCGGACCCGCAGCGGCCGATCATCGCCCTCCGCACGCGGCTTGGCATAAGCATCCAACAGCGCCCGCAACCGCGCCGCCGCCTCACGCGGCAGATAAAACTCCCCCTCCAAGCCCCCACCCGCAGTGGGGCGGACCCGCAGAAACCGCCGCCCGTAATCGGCCCGCTCGTCGCGGTCTTCACCATCAGGGTCCAGCACCGCCCGCAGGTAGCGGCCGGCCTTGGCCACCTCCGCCGGCCCCGCCTTGCCCGCCAACTCCAGCAAAATCGGCTCGGCCAGCCCCGCGTGCTCATCACTCAACCGCGCGGTGGCCGTGCAGATCGCCTCCACCACCCCCGCCGAAAGGTCCCCGGCGGCGAACTTCTCCCGCACCCTCGGCAGACGCGCCAACTCCACCGCCAAGGTCAGCAGACGGCCCGCTCCCGCCACGCTCATCCCGGCGGCGGTGCGCAACCAGCTACGGGTGGAGGCATGCCCATGCTGTTTGGCCTGCCCCGCCCGATGCACCTGCCCCACCCGATCCGCCAACGCGCACGTGATCCGATCCCGCGCGAACAGCAAATCCTCGGCCTCGGCCACGCAGATGTCCGCATCGCCCGGCAACACCGCCAACGCCAACGCCTGCGCCGACTCACGCAACGAACCCACGAGCACCCACGACGACCGGCCCTTGCCCTGACCGGGACCGGGACCGGCCTGACAACCACCGGCACTCCGGCCACCGCCTGCACCACGGGCGCTCCCGGCACCGGCACGAGCACCAGCGCTGTCGACGCTGTCGCCGCTCGTGGCACCGGGCGGGTCGTCGCCGACGCCCTCACCGTCGGTGAGCCCGCTGCCGGTGCTGCTGGCGCTGCTGCCGGTGCTCTTGGTGCTGCTAGAGCCGTTGGTGCTGGTGTCGGCCTTGGTGCGGCTCGGGTGCTGCGCCGGCTGGGGGTCGGCGATCGGGAAGTGCTCGCGGGCGAGCGAACCTTCCGACGACCACAGAGGGGAATCGGCGGTCAGCCGATCCCACCACTCTCCAGAGCTATTCGAACGACGAGAGTGCTCAGGATCGAGGTCGAACAGATCCATCACACCCTCCTCAAGAAATTCGAAAACCTGTGTGAATTCTTTCACTCTCCGTGAGCATGCGGCAAGCCCACCAGCCGATAAGCTGGAATCACAGGCGCGACAGGATTCGGACCTGTCACCCTCCGTCACCGGCGACGGCCCGCTCGTACGACCGGAGCGTCTCGACGAACACGCGCCGCTGCTCACTCGTCAGCGGCTCCAGCGCACTGCGCCAGGCACAGGCGCCGCGAGCGAGCCAGGCGTCGACCGCCTCCCGATTGGTCTCGGCGATGCTCACGATCGTGCGGCGGCGGTCCGCCTCGTCCTCGCGCCGGTTCACGACACCCTTGCGGCTGAGGTCGCCCACCATCAGGCTTACGGTGGCCGGGGCGACCTCCAGCCGGGCGGCGAGTTCGTTCACCGTAAGTGGACCGTCGAACAGCAGATAGGACAGCAGCGACAGATGCCGTGGCGCCAGGTCGAGCGTCCGGAGCGGCTCAGGGACCGGCATGCGCTTGGCGCGGCCCACCAGACGCGGCATCAGCAGCAGGAGGGTTCGGACCCCCTCATCCAGACTCAGCCCCTCATCCGTTGACATACGTTGATCTCCAAAATACCTTTGCTGCCAAAGCAAATACTTATGAGGCTCGGGAGCTATCGTCGCATGTCCGAATGGAACGACAAGATCATCCAAGAGTTCCGCGCGAACGCCGGCATGGTCGGCGGACCGTTCGAGGGGTCACCTCTGATCCTGCTGACGACCACCGGCGCAAGAACGGGCGCCGCCCGGACGAACCCGGTCGCCTGCCTGCGTGACGGGGACAGAATCCTTGTGTTCGCCTCCTACGCGGGCGCGCCACGCCACCCGGACTGGTATCACAACCTGCTCGCCAATCCCACGGTGACCGTCGAGGCGGGCGACGGCACGGCGATCGAGACGTTCACCGCCACGGCCGTACCGCTGACGGGCGAGGAACGCGACCGCATGTACGCCCGGCAGGCCGAGCTGAGGCCGATCTTCGCCGACTACCAGGCCCGTACCTCCCGCGTGATCCCGGTCGTCGCCCTTTACCGGTAAGACCGCGAACGTGGCCGGGCGATCGCCGACGAGCCGGTGCGGATCCACGACGGGCTACGGGCGGAGAACGAGCGGGGCTTCCCCCTGCTGGAGCAGGCCTCCCCCGGACTGCCCTGCTCTACGACTGCGGCGATCCGGCCTCGTGGTCCGCCGCGATGGCGTCGATGCGTGCGGCGAGCTTGTAGTCGAGTTCGGTCAGGCCGCCGGCGTCGTGGGTGGTCAGCGCCAGGTGGAGGGTGCGCCATCGGATGTCGATGTCGGGATGATGGTTCAGGGCCTCGGCCTGCTCGGCGATGTCGTTCACGATCGCGATGGCCGTACGGAAATCTCGGGCGACCACGGTCCTGCGGATCGTGTCTCCCTCGCGGCGCCACTCGGAAGCCTCGTACATGGCATCAGGACATCACGAAACACGGCCGATTGTGTAGATTCGCCCGCGTGAACGAGCAGGTGAACGAGCAACCCGGCGAGCAACTGGACGAGCTGCGGCGTGAGCTGTGCGACTACGGCCGGCGGGCGGCGGCCCTCGGCCTGGTGATCGGGACCTCGGGCAACCTGAGCGTCCGGGAGGGCGACCTGGCTGTCGTCACACCCTCGGGCGTGGCGCTCGACCGGCTGCGCCCGGAGGACTGCCCCGTTGTCGACCTCGGAGGACGGGTGGTGGAAGGGGAGCGCACGCCCTCCTCGGAGACGCCGATGCATCTCGCGCTGTACGAGGCGACCGTAGCCCGGGCGGTGGTGCACACCCACTCGGTCTTCGCGACCGTGGTCGCCTCGACCATGACCGAGCTGCCGCCGATCCACTACAACGCCCTGCTGCTCGGCGGCGCCGTCCGCGTGGCCCCGTACGCGACGTACGGCACGCCGGAGCTGGCGCGCAACGTCATCGCCGCGATCGGGGGCAGGCAGGCCGCCCTGATGGCCAGCCACGGCGCGGTGACGATCGGCGCCGGCCTGGAGCAGGCGTTCGAGGCGACCCGCCTGCTGGAGTGGCTGTGCGAGGTCTACGTCCGCGCTCTCGGCGTGGGCCGGCCCGCGGTGCTCACCGAGGACCAGCTCACCGCCGTCATCGAACGCGCCTTCAGCGGCTAACCCAGCACGACCTTCCGGGCGAGGCCGAGCGGGAGCCCGCCCGAGCCCGCGATCGTGTCGTGGAAGGTCCGCAGATCGCCCGTGTAGTCCGCCCTGATGCGCTCGATCTCCAGCGCTCCGGTGAGGTAGGAGGGCGCCTGCGTGGGCCAGGCGCAGTAGCGGCTGACCTCTCCGGCCGCGGTGCCCGGCGACAGCGACGCCTTCGTGGTCAGGAACTCCTCCGCCTGCTCGATGGTCATGTCGTCGCAGTGCAGCGCGGTGTCCACCACGATCCGGGCCGCCCGCCAGATGCGGCAGTCGAGGTGGGCGAGCTCGGTCTGGGGCGTGTCGAAGTAGCCCTGCTCGTGCATGAGCTTCTCGACGTAGAGCCCCCAGCCCTCCACGAAGTAGGGCGTACGGAAGATCTTGCGGGCGCGGTGCGGGTTGCCGGCCATCCAGGACAGGTGCCAGTGGTGGCCGGGGTACCCCTCGTGCACGCTGATCGAGGGCATCTGCGGTCGCGAGTTGGTCCGCAGCCGCTGCCGCACCTGCTCCTCGGTGAAGCCGTCCGGCGTGTACGGCACGAAGAAGACGCCGTCCCGCGAGGACGACAGCGGCGGCGGGGCGAGGTAGCTGGCCACGGCGATGATGGGCCGCTGGAACTCCGGCGAGGGCTCGACCCGGCACACCTCCCCCTCGGGGAAGGTCACCAGCCCGCGGTCGCGGACGAACTCGCGTGCCCGCAGCGTCTCGGCCTCGTACTCGGCCCGCATGGCCTCCAGGGTCGGCGGGTGGTCGTCCATGAGCGACTCCATCGCCGCCCGCCAGCTGCCGGAGCCGAGGCGCGCGGCGACCTCCGTCATCCGCGTGTCCAGCTCGGCCCAGGCCTGACGGCCCTTCTCGTGCAGCTCGGCGGCGCCGTATCCGAGCATCTCCCGCTCGCGCAGCAGCGCGGAGTAGAGCTCCTCGCCCATCCGCCAGGTGCCGCGGGCCTCGAAGCCCTCCAGGAAGCGGACCAATCCGTCGAAGGCGTCGGCGGCGGGCTCGGCTGCCCGCGCCAGCCGCGCCCGCAGCTCCGGGTCGCCGACCAGCGAGGGCAGCGTCTCGGTCAGGAAGCGGCGACCCGTACGGGCCTGGTCGAGGCCGCGCTTGACGAGCAGGTCGGCGGCGAGCTCGGGGTCCAGGTTGGCCTGACAGGCGGCGAGCACGGCCGGCACCTCGGCCAGCCGCGCGACGGCGGCGTCGACCAGCTCGGCCTCCGGCTTGAGGCGCTGGTGAAACGGCGTGAACATCGACGCGAAGACCCAGCTGAGGTAGGCGGCCGGTTCGCGCCGCCACTCCGGCCAGCGGGCCTGCGCCACGGCGCCGCGCAGGTTGGCGGCGACCAGGTCGCGGTCGATCTCGTCCCCCGGGTCCTCGGGAGTCGCCTCCGACAGCTTGCGCAGCCATTCCTCGGCCGCCCGCTCCCGTCCTGTGAAGGCGGCCTCGCTGAAGTCGCCCAGCGTGCGGTCGTACCCGTCGGCCCCGAGCAGGGTCGCCATGACCGGGTTCTCGGCCAGGTACCAATCAATGAACTCGTCCACCAGCGTCATAGCGCCCGACTCTATCCGCGACACTTGGGTGGAAGCCCCTAGAAAAGGAGCGATTGGTGCCCCTGCAGATCACCGGAGCCCCCAGCGACCCCGACCTGATCCGCCTGCCGTGGGACGTGCCCCTCGAAGAGTGGCCCGTCCACCACCTGGTGACGCTGCCGCGCGGCATCTCCCGCCATGTGGTGCGCTTCGCCCGGCTCAGCGGCCGGGTGTACGCGATCAAGGAGATCAGCACCAGGTATGCCAAGCGGGAGTATCAGCTGCTGTGGGACCTGGCGCGGCATGACGCCCCCTCCGTCGAGCCGGTCGCCATCGTCACCGGCAGGACCGCCCCGGACGGCTCCGAACTGGACTCCGCCCTGATCACGCGGCACCTGCAGTTCTCGCTGCCCTACCGCGCGGTGCTGTCGGGCTCGGTGCGGCCCGACACGCTGACCCGCCTGCTCGACGCGCTCGCGGTCCTGCTCGTACGGCTCCACCTGACCGGCTTCTACTGGGGCGACTGCTCGCTGTCGAACACGTTGTTCCGCCGGGACGCCGGGGCCTTCGCGGCCTACCTGGTGGACGCCGAGACCGGCGAGCTCCATCCGGCGATCAGCGAGGGCCAGCGGTCGCACGACATCGACGTGGCGCACGTCAACATCTACGGCGAGATGCTCGACCTGGAGGCGGGCGGCCTGCTGCACCCGACCATCGACCCGCTGGCCTTCGCCGAACAGCTCGTCGAGCGCTACCAACGGCTGTGGGACGAGCTGACCGAGGACGAGATCATCGAGGAGGTCGACTGGCACCGTGTGGACCAGCGGGTGCGCCGCCTCAACTCGCTCGGCTTCGACGTCGCGGAGATGATGGTGCGCCGTAAGGCCGGCACCTCCCGCCTGATCGTCCGCCCGAAGGTCGTGGACTCCGGGCACCACCAGCGCCGCCTGCTGCGCCTGACCGGCCTCGACGTGGAGGAGAACCAGGCCAGGCGGCTGCTCAACGACCTCGACTCGTTCCGGGTGTCCATGGGGCTGCGGCACGAGGACGAGGCGATCGTGGCCCACCGCTGGCTGGCCGAGGTGTTCCAGCCCGTGGTGAACGCGATCCCGGCCGACCTGCGGCGCAAGCTGGAGCCGGCCCAGCTCTTCCACGAGGTGCTCGACCACCGCTGGTACATGTCGGAGGCCGCGGACAAGGACGTCGGTCTGGAGGCGGCGGTGCGGTCCTACGTGGACAACGTCCTGGTGCACAAGCCCGACGAGAAGGCCGTCATCGTCACGTCAGATCCCCTGTCTCCGTAGAAGCTGTCTCCGTAGAAGCTGTCTCGGTGACGAGGCCCGCCAGGTAGGCCGCGGCGTCCGGGATCCGGTCCTCGCCGAAGACCCGTACGCCGTTCAGCTCCAGCAGTGCCGTCGTCACTCCCTGCCCGGGTGTGGTCCTCCCCCGGTGGCCGCCGTCGTAGATCCGGAGCGACCCGCACGACGGGCTGCCCTCCTTGAGGATCGCGACCCGTACGCCGAGGGACCGGGCGACGGCGAGGGCCCGCCGCGCGCCGGACAGGAACGCGGCGGTCACGTCGTCGCCCTCCGGCGTCAGGATCCGCGCCGCTCCCGCCAGGACGGCCGCGCCGCCCGCGCCGCCCTCGATCTCGGCGGGCGGCCGGGGGACGGGCAGCCCGCCCTCGACCTCGGGGCAGAACCGCACCAGCCGCCCCTCCGCGCGCCAGCGGGCGAGCAGGTCGTCGTCGCTGGTCTTGGCTCCGCCGTCGTACCTCACCCGGCTGCCGAGCAGGCAGGCGCTGACGAGAATCCGCTCCACGCCTCCCATTCTGGCCGCCGTACGTCGGTGCACGTGCCATCCCGATACGAAGAAATTTCATGAAAATCGGGATTACCATTCCGGGAGGAACAATTCTTATTCCTCGGGACTAATCCGTTTATCCCCGCCGTTTCCGGCTCGGGTAATCCGTCCACCTGCTCCTCTAGTGTTGGCCGCGCTATACCGGCGAGGCGAGGAGTGACGAGTTGATCGGGATAGAGGACTGCCTCTCCGAGGCCATGTCGATCCCGGGCGCGCTCGGCGCCATTCTCGTGGACCACACCAGCGGCATGGCCGTCGCGGGAAAGGGGATTCCCGATCCCGGAAGGGCCGCCGCGGGTCTCAGCGAGGCGTATCGCGCCACGCTCGACGGGATCGCGATGGCCTCCGAGGAAAGGGGCTTCCGAATCGAGGATGTGATCGTCACCACGGGCTCGGCCTATCACCTGGTGCGGCCCATGGAAATGATGTTCGACGGCCCGCTGCTGCTGTGCGTGCAGTTGGACGTGGAGCGGTCGAACCTCGCCCTGGCGCGGCGGCGGCTGCGCACCATCACAGACGAGCTGGTCGCCTCCTGATGGGAGCCTGACCGATGGCCGCCCCCACTCTCGACGTCGTGCTCACCGGCCTCGCCCACGACGAGGCCACCGGCTCACTGCGGGTGGGCAAGGAGGGCACGGTCTACTTCTCCCACGGCCGGGTGTCGTACGTGGAGTGCACGGCCACGCCCGGTGTGGAGGGCCTGCTCGGCGCGTCGGGCCGGATCAGCGTGACCGGGGTCCGCCACACGCGGCAGGAGGCCGGGCCCGGCGGCGACGGCGGCGCCCTGCTCGTGGATAGAGGGGTGCTCAGCCGCGGCGAGCTGGAGTTCTGCATGTTGTCCGCCACGCTCGACGCGGCGTTCTTCCTGTTCACGTCGAGAACGGTCCGGACCAGGTTCAGGGAGAACGGCGCCCACTGGCTCGGGATCCACTGGTTCTTCGACGTGCCCGGGCTGCTGCGCGAGTGCGCGAGGCGCCGGGCCCGGCTGGAGCGCGCCTGGCCCTCGGCGGAGCTGGACGCGCGGCCGGTGACGCCCCTGCGGCAGATCCCCGGCACGCGGGCGCTGCTCACCCCGCTGCAGTGGGAGCTGCTGCTCGCCGCGGACTCGGCCGCCACACCGGTCGAGCTGGCCCGCCGCCTCGGGCGTCCGGCCTATTCCACGCTGCTGGCCGTACGGGAGCTCGCGGCGGCCGGCCTGGTGGTGACGGGCGAGACGGCGGCGCTGCCTAAGCGCACGCCGAAGGCACCCGCACCGCCGCCCGCACCGCCGCTCGCACCGCCGCTCGCACCGTCGACGCCTCGGGAGGGGCTCCAGCGGACCGGCTCGGGGCCACCGCAGGTGAACGGCGACGCGACCGACGTGAACCTGCTGCTCAGACTGCGTGACGCGCTGGAGGCGCTGTAGTGATCGGGTGGCTCAAGCGGGCCGGAAGGGGTGTCTCGGTGGATCTGCGCCACGACATACACGAGGAACTGGTCGTCCTGCGGCAACGGGCGCCCGAGATCACGGGAGCACTCACCTGCACGATCGACGGCATGCTCGTGACGACGGACCTGGCCGCCGACACCGAGCAGACCGCGGCGCTCACGTCGGCGCTGCTGTCGTTGAGCCGGAAGATGACCGACCTCGCCAGGATCGGGCGGTTGGAGGAGACGCTGATCTCCGGCGCCCAGGGACACACCGCGTGCTACGCCGCGGGCCCCACGCTCGTCCTCACCGTTCTCGCAGGTCAGGGAGCCAATCTCGGCCTGCTCCGGATTGAGGGACGCAGGGCGGCGGACAAGATCGCCGCCATCGTCGAACGCGGATGACAAACCAGAACAGGAGAAGAGACATGGCGAACATGGACGTCTCACTGAAGGAGATGCTCACCATCGACGGCGCGGTCGGCGCGGCGGTGGCCGACTACGGGAGCGGAATGGCGCTGGGCACGCTCGGCGGCTCCAAGGACCTCGACCTCCAGGTGGCCGCCGCGGCCAACACCGAGGTGGTCAAGGCCAAGCTCCGCGCGATCGACGCGCTCAAGCTCAACGACGGGATCGAGGACATCCTCATCACGCTGGGCACGCAGTATCACATCATCCGGCCGCTGACCGGACGCGGCGGCAAGGGCCTGTTCCTCTACCTCGCCCTCGACCGCAACCGGGCCAACCTCGCCATGGCCCGGCACCAGCTCCGCACGATCGAGGACAAGCTCGAAATCTGAACCCCGTCCGGTCACCCCCGTCCGGTCACCCCCGTCCGATCAGCCCCGTCCGGTCAGCTCTGCGATCGCCTCCGCGATGACCGGCCAGAGCGGGCGGGGCAGGTCGTGGCCCATCCCCGGGATGGTCAGCAGCTTCGCGCCGGGGATGGCGTCCGCGGTCGCGGTCCCGCCTTCGAGGGTGACCAGCGGATCGTCCTCACCGTGGATCACCAGCGCGGGCACCGAGAGCCCGCGCAGCCCCTCCGTACGGTCGCCGGAGATCCGGATGGCGGTGAACTGCCGGGCGGTGCCCGCTGGGTCGAACGCCCGGTCGTAGGACTCCGCGGCCATCCTGGTGACGCGCTCGACGTCCATCTCGTAGCCGGGAGACCCGATGACCCGTGCGGTCGCGACGGCGCGGGCGATCGCCTCGTCGCGGTCCTGCGCGGGGGGCGCCATCAGCACGGTCGCGGCCTCCTCGGTCGCCCGCCCCACGCGGGGCCCGGGTGTGGACATGATCGAGGTCAGCGTACGGACCCGGGCGGGGTGGCGGATGGCGAGGGCCTGGGCGATCATGCCGCCCATCGACGCGCCCACCACGTGGGCGCTCTCCCAGCCCAGCACGTCCATCAGGCCGGCCGTGTCGTCGGCCATGTCGTCCAGCCTGTACGCCGGGGCGGGCGCGAGGCCGTCCGCCGGGGTGAAGTGGGTGGACAGTCCCACGTCCCGGTTGTCGAACCGGACGACCTGGTGGCCGGACTCCACCAGAAGCTCGATGAGCCCCTCCGGCCAGCCGATCATCTGTGCTCCGAGCCCCATGATGAGGAGGACCGGACGCCCCCCGGGCTCGCCGAACACCTCGTAGCAGATCTCGATGCCGTTCGCCGTCGCACGCATGCGAGCAGATTTTCATTCGGTTTGCCCTGCCGCAAGCGGCACATGGCCAGATCTGTACGGTTAAGTGGTGTGGTGTCGGAAATGACCCGCCGACGGCGGATACTCGTTCTTCTCATCTGCTGCATGAGCCTGCTGATCGTGTCTCTCGACAACACGATCGTCAACGTCGCCCTGCCGTCGCTCGGACACGACCTGCGCGCGCCGGTCTCCGGCCTCCAGTGGACGGTGGACGCCTACACGCTGACGCTCGCGAGCCTGCTGATGCTGGCCGGCTCGACGGCCGACCGGATGGGCCGCCGCCGCACGTTCCAGATCGGCCTGGTGGTCTTCACGGCCGGGTCGCTGCTGTGCAGCCTCGCCCCGAGCCTGGGCTGGCTGGTGGCCGCCCGGATCCTCCAGGCCATAGGCGGATCGATGCTCAACCCGGTGGCCATGTCGATCATCACGAACACGTTCACCGACCGCAGGGAGCGCGCTCAGGCGATCGGCGTGTGGGGCGGCGTGGTCGGCGTCAGCATGGCCCTCGGACCGGTCGTCGGCGGCCTGCTCACCGACACGGTGAACTGGCGGGCCATCTTCTGGATCAACGTGCCTATCGGCCTGCTCGCGCTGTTCCTGACGTGGCGCTTCGTCCCGGAGTCCAAGGCGCCCTCGGCACGCAGGACCGACCCGGTCGGGCAGGTGCTGGTCATCGTCCTGCTCGGCACGCTCACGTACGGGATCATCGAGGGACCGGCCGCGGGCGCCGCCGTGAGCGCGGCCTGCTTCGCCGTCGCGGCGGCGGCCCTGGCCGCGCTGGTCGTCTGGGAGCTGCGCAGGCCCCAGCCCCTCATCGACATGCGGTTCTTCCGCAGCGCGCCGTTCTCGGGCGCGGCCGTCATGGCGGTGTCGGGCTTCGGCGGCCTGGGGGCCTTCCTGTTCCTCAACACGCTCTACCTGCAGAGCCACCGCGGGCTGTCCGCCCTCGCCGCGGGGCTGTGCACGCTGCCGGTCGCCTTGATCACGGTGATCGTGGGGCCGCTGTCGGGACGGCTCGTCGGCACCCGCGGCCCCCGTCTGCCGTCCGTCGTCGCGGGCGTGTGCCTGGCCATTGCCGGGGCGCTGATGTCCCAGGTGACGCTCACCACGCCGCTCCCCCTGCTGCTCGGGATCTACGCGGTCTTCGGTGTCGGGTTCGCCATGCTCAACCCCCCGATCACCAACACCGCGGTCTCCGGGATGCCGCTCGCGCAGGCGGGCGTGGCCGCCGCGGTCGCCTCGACCAGCAGGCAGGTCGGCCAGTCCCTCGGCGTGGCCATCGCGGGGTCCGTGGTCTCGGGGGCCGGCGCGGCGTTCGTCCCGGCCGCGCACGCGGCCTACCGCGTCAACGCCCTGTACGGGCTGATCGTGCTGGCGGTCGCCCTCCTGACCACCGGCCGCTGGGCCAGGGCCACCGCCGAGCGTACGGCGGCGCGGCTCGCCGAAAGCCCGCAGGTCACCCTGTCACGGGGGTGAAGCCGGCCGCCGCGAGGACCTTGCGGCCCTCGTTGGACAGGACGAGGTCGACGAACTCCCGGGTCAGGGCGAGGCGCTCGGTCCCGGGGACGGTCGCGATGAGGTAGTCCTCGACCGCGCCGGACGTCCCGGCGAGATCCACGGCCTCCAGCGCTCCATCCGCCGCTCCCGCCGCTCTGATGTCCGTACGGTAGACCAGCGCCGCGTCCGCCTCGCCGAGCCGCACCTTGGCCAGCGCCTTCGCGCCGTCCCGCTCCCCCCCGTTCTGATCGGGGCCGTTCTGATCGGGGCCGACCGGCGTGACCGTGACTCCGGCCGCGGCGAGTGCCGTGCGGGCGCCCGCCCCGCACGGCGCCGACTCGGCGCACAGGGCCACCCTGACGCCGGGAGCGGTCAGGTCCTTCAGGTTCGTGACGTGGGCCGGGTTGCCCTTCGGCACGGCGATCTGAAGGCTGTCACGCGCGAAGACCCGCGGGCTGGGCGCCCCCGACTCGCGCATGGCCGCCGTGCCGGCCGCGGCGAACAGGTCGGTCGGCGCGCCCCGGACGATCCGCTGCGCCAGCGCGCCGCTGCCGCCGAAGTCGAAACGGACGGCGACGCCGGGGTGGGCGGCCTCGAACGTCTTGCCGAGCGAGCCGAACGTCCCGGTGAGCGAGGCGTCGGCGAACACGGTGAGCGTCTGCGTTCCGCCGCCCCCGCAGCCGATCGCCGCGAGCAGCACCAACGCGAGCGCCACGCAGGCCGGCGGTGTGACATGGTTCACCTTGGGATATATGCCCTAAGAAGGCGTTTAGAGGTCATCTCTGGCGAAAGACTCTCTATTGGACATAAACCGACTGAGCGAGGAGAGACACCTTGAGCGTCAACCCTTCCTCCAGAATGCGTGAGAGCAGCCAGCCCTGGCTCCACCAGAGGGGCACCGAGATACAGGCGTTCGGGACGGTACGGGACTTCCCGGTCGGACTGCCGCGGGACACCCGCGAATACTCCTGTCAGCGGCTCAACCAGATCCTGGCCGACACGCAGATTCTCTACAACCTGTACAAGAAGCACCACTGGCTCATGCGGGGGCCGACCTTCTACCAGCTTCACCTGCTGCTCGACAAGCATGCGAGCGAGCAGCTGCCGATCATCGACGACATCGCCGAACGCATCCAGACCCTCGGCGGCGTCGCGGTCGGCGATCCGCGCCAGGTGGCGGAGATGACCGTGATCCCGCGTCCGCCGGACGGCGTGGAGGAGGTGCCCGCCATGCTCTCCCGGCTCCTGGAGGCGCACGAGATGATCCTGGTCGCGGCGCACGACGCCGCCTCCCGGGCGGACGAGATGGGCGACGACGGCACCAACGACCTGCTCGTCTCCGAGGTCATCCGCACAGGGGAACTACAGGCGTGGTTCCTCGCCGAGCACCTCGTGGACACGCCGCTGGTCCGCACCTGACCCGCGTTCGCCGCCCGGGCGTCACCCTGTGATGCTCGGGCGGCCGTTTTCGATGTGTCCCATCAGCCGCCTGGCGAACCCGTCGTGCCCCGCCACGCCGATCATCAGGTCGTACCACCCGGTGGGTGCGTGCCAGTCGACGCGGGCGGTGTCTCCGGGCGCGATCCGGACCGTGCGCGCCGCGCCTCCGTACGCCAGCGGGGTGACCGACACCTCGACGGGGAAGGCGCCCGGGTCGGTGCCCGGGTTGGTGTCCAGGTTGGTCACGGCGACCACGAGGGCGCGGGCGGCGGCGTCGATCGTGCCGGTCACCTCCACCGGGTCGGCCGTCCCGCCGCGGAACTCCCGGCGGAACCCGTTCGGCCCGACGAGCACCAGGTCGTACGACGGGCACGGGAAGTAGACCACCTCCTCCGCCGCACCGAGCACGTCGAAGTGCATCGGCTTGGCGACTTCGCCGAGGTGGCCGTACAGGATGAAGTGGGCGGAGGCCGCGCCGGAGTTGCGCATCGCGATCTCGACGGATCGCCCGCGCACCACCGCCTCGGCGTCCGGCTGGTAGGGCAGGGCGCGGGCGGGCTTGACCCCCGGTTCCTGGACCGGCATCCGCTGCTCGGCCGGCACCTGGGGATACCACCGATCCCCCGCCGGAGACGGCCGGGGGCCGGCTGCGGTCTCCACGGGAGGCGGGGCCGTGGGCATGGCGGTGGGTGTGGCGGTGGGTGTGGTGAAGTCGAACGCAGAGGTGAGGTCGCCCGCCACCCGGCGGCGCCACTCCCCGATGGGCGCCGTGATCCCGAAGCGGCGCTCCAGGAACCGTACGGTCGAGGTGTGGTCGAACGTCTCCGAGCAGACGTTGCCGCCCACACTCCACGGCGACACGACGATCATGGGCACGCGGACGCCGAGGCCCATCGGACGCCCGCCGACGAACTCCTCCGGGGTGCCGTCGGGCGGCACCGGCGGCGGCACGTGATCGAAGAATCCGTCGTTCTCGTCATAGGTGACGAACAGGGCGGTACGCGCCCAGACCTCGGGGTGGGACCCCAGTGCGTCGAGCAGCTGGTGGACCACCCGTCCGCCCTCCACGGCCGACGACCCCTCGGGGTGCTCGGAGTCGGCGAGCGAGGGCACGACGTACGACACCTCGGGCAGGCGCCCGGCGGCCACGTCGGCGGCGAACCACTCCCCCAGGCCACCCGTGGGAGCACGGCGCAACGCCCGGTCGTAGAGGTCCCGGTCGGCCGGGTCCAGTGCGGCCACCCGCTCCGCCAGCTCCGCGAGCAACGGCGCGGGGTCCTCCGCCGCCCGGACCTTTCCGTAGAACGAGCGCATGCTGCCCAGCCCGATCCGGTCCATCACCGCCGCGAACGGCCGGAAGAACTCCAGGTTGTTGCACTCGTAGTTGTCCCACTCCTGGTACACCTGCCAGGTGTGCCCGGCCCGCGTCAGCAGCTCGGGCACGGTGACCCAGTCGTAGCCCGGATGCCCCTCCGCCCCCTCGGACGCGACGTTGTCCAGCGCGCGCTGCCGGGTGCCCGGCTCGTAGCCCGTGTAACCGGACACGTGGTAGTTGCGGTTCGGGGTCGTCGAGGTCAGCAACGAGCAGTGGTAGGCGTCGCAGATCGTGAACGTGTCGGCCAGCTCGTAGTGGAAGGGCAGGTCGCGCCGGTCGTAGTAGGCCATCGAGCCGGGCCCCTTGCCGGGCACCCAGGCGTCGTTCCAGCCCATGGCCCAGGCGTTCTGGGTGCCGAGCCAGGTGTGGTCGTGCGTGTCGAGCAGCATCGGGTCCGCCCCCGCCCGCTCGGCCGCCTCCCGTACGGAGAAGGGCAGCACGCCGTCCTGCTCGAAGATCGGCCGCCAGGCCCGGGTGGACACCGCGTTGCGGTCACCGAACCCCCGCACCCCGCGCATCCGGCCGAAGTAGTGGTCGAACGAGCGGTTCTCCAGCATGACGAAGACGACGTGCTCGACGTCGGCCAGGCTCCCCGGCGGGACCGGCCGGGCCAGCGCCCGGAGCAGGGAAGGCGGCAGCGAGGATCCGGCCGGCATGGACGCCCCTTCAAGAGGAATCAGACGAAACGCCCACAACCTAACAAGGCCTCCGCTGGTTGCGCACAGCCGGCGCCTCGATGCGGCCCGCAGGCGGCCGGGGCCGCCCGTCTGTCGTGAAGGGCCTCGTCTGGGTAGGACCTACGGGGTGGAGACCCTGACGGTCGCGGTGGACGCGCAGGCGAGCCCGGAGCGGGTCTTCGCCGTACTGACCGACTGGCCCCGGCAGCAGGAGTGGATGCTGCTGACCCGCGCGTGGGTGGTGGCCGGTGACGGGCACAGCAGGGGCAGCAGGCTCGCGGCGGCCACCGGGGTCGGCCCGCTGTCGTTCGTGGACACGATGGACGTCACCGGCTGGCGTCCGCCACACGAGGTGGAGGTCCGCCACACCGGCCGTGTCGTACGCGGCGTCGGGCGATTCCACGTGCTGCCCCGTCCGGACGGCGGGAGCAGGATCGTCTGGGAGGAGAACCTCCACGTGCCCCTCGGCCTGGCCGGGCGGATCGGCTGGCGGGTCGCCGGCCCGGTGAGCGCGGTCTTCCTGCGGGTGTCCCTGCGCCGCCTCGCCGCCCTCGCCCTGCGTGCCTAACCGAGCGCCATGTCGAAGAACCGGCGCTCCAGGGTGGTCGCCCGCCGGAAGACGTCGAGCACCCGGGCCCGGCCGTCCTCGTCGAGGCCGGGGCCGAGCCGGTCGAGCTCGCCGCGCAGGAAGCCCACCCACGCCTCGAACTCCGGCCCGCTGTGCAGTTCGATCCACTCCCGGTGGACGAAGCCCTCCGGGAATTCGATGATCCGCGAGGCCCAGCCGAGGTAGGTCCATTCGGCCACGCACAGCACCGCCAGGATCAGCGGATAGTCCTGGCTGAGGCGCACCTCGTCCATCAGGGCCCGGAACTCGCCCGTCACCGGCTGTGCGGGCGGGGCCGGCTCGCCGCCGAGCTCGGCGAGCGCGCGGTGGAAGTAGCTGTGCTCGGTGTCGGCGACGGTCTGCCCCAGGAAGCGGCCCACGGCCACCCGCGCCTCGAAGGTGTCGGCCGCGGCGACCGCGGCGCCGAGCAGCGCCGTGAAGGCGTCCACGAACTGGAAGTCCTGCTCCAGATAGCGGCGCATGTCGGCGGTGCCGCTCCCGATCGCCTCCGCGAAGGGGTGCGTGACCACCGCCGCCCAGTCGGGCTCGCTCCGCGACCGCAGCCATTCACTGAACGGCGTCCTCGATTCCTCGGTCATCCGGCATCTCTCCCCGTGTCCCGGCGTGAACGTTTCACGATGATCTCAAAGAGCCGCCGTCCGTCTCCACCTGCCCCAGCCGGGGCGGCCGACGGGGCGGGCGGAAACCCGCGCGGGCGAACCGTTGACCGGTGCTGAACACGTCCGTACTTTGATGCGTGTTGTTCCTCCCCATGAATGCTGTTCGCATTCATGAACGCCTCTCTGTGGGACCAGGAGTTCGCCCCCTCGGTCAGGGGTCCTGCACAACCTGCAAGGAGCTCGGCTTTGACAACCAGAACAAGAACCAGAACCGGAGTCGGGGTGATCGGCACCCTTGCCGGGGTCGCCGCCCTGGTCGGCGGCGTCTTCGCCGGCGTCTCCAACGCGGCCCCCAGTACGGGCGCCTACCGGATCGTGAACGGCGCCAGCGGCCTGTGCCTCACCGTTCCCGGCGGCAGCACCTCCGACGGCGTGCAACTCACGGTTTCCAGCTGCAACGGCGCGAGCAACCAGACCTGGAACCTGTCGGCCCAGGGCAGCGGCTTCCGCCTGGCCGCGGGCAACAGCGGCAAGTGCGCCGGCGTGAAGGACGCCTCCACCTCCGCCGGCAAGGCCGTCCAGCAGGAGTCCTGCACCGGCGCCTCCTCCCAGACCTGGGAGCCGACCGCCTCAGGCTCGAACTACCGCCTCGTCAACGCCAACAGCGACAAGTGCCTCAACACCACGGACAACTCCACCTCCTCCGGCGCACTCGCGCAGCAGAACTCCTGCGACTCGGTGTCCACCAAGCAATGGACCCTCCAGCCCGCCGGATCCCAGCCGTCCTCCACCCCCACCGTCACACCGACGAGAAGCCCGTCGCCCACGCCATCGCCCACACCGTCGCCCACGCCCAGCACCACGCCCACGGGCGGCCCGACCACCCCGCCCACCACCGGGCTGATCGGCTGGGCGACCCAGGGCGGCGGCACCACAGGCGGCGCGGGCGGCGGCACGACGACGGTCACCTCCCTGACCGCGCTCACCACCGCCGTGAAGGGCGACACCGCGAAGGTCGTCCAGGTGAACGGCACCTTCAGCTGCTCCGAGGACGTGCGGGTGGGCGGCAACACCACCATCGTCGGCGTCGGCGCGAACTCCGGGCTGACCGGCTGCGGCCTGAACATCCGTGACGTCGGCAACGTCATCGTGCGCAACATGAAGATCTCGAAGGTTCAGGCCGGGAACGGCAACGGCGACGCGATCCACCTCGACAACGCCAAGCGCGTGTGGCTCGACCACAACGACCTGTCGAGCGACACCAGCCATGGCACCGACTACCACGACGGCCTGCTGGACATCACGCACGGCTCCGACTACGTCACCGTCTCCTGGAGCAAGCTGCACGACCACGTCAAGTGCTCGCTCGTGGGCCACAGCGACAACAACAGCTCCGAGGACACCGGGCATCTGCGCGTGACGTACCACCACAACGCATTCCAGACCTGCGCCCAGCGCAACCCGCGGGTGCGCTTCGGCAACCCGGTGCACGTGTTCAACAACTACTACTACAAGGACCCGTCCTTCACCGACTACAGCTACGGCATCGCCTCCACCTGCGGCGCGGGGGTGCTCGTCGAGGGCAACTACTTCGAGAACATCGCCGAGCCCACCCACACCGCCGAAGGCTCGTCGCCGGGCGGGTCGATCGTCGCCCGCAACAACTACTTCGTTAACTCGGGCACGCCGCAGACCTCCGGCAGCGTCGCCTCCATCCCGTACTCGTACACGGTGGACAACCCCAGCGGCGTCAAGGCGAACGTCCTCGCCAACGCCGGCACCGGCAAGATCTGAGTCCACGAGAAGCCCCAGAGGCCGCGGCACCCCCGCCGCGGCCTCCCCCGTGTCTCAACCACGCGCCGCCGGTCGCTGGTGCTTCGAGACTCGGTACGCCTCGACGGACTTACGTGAGGACCTCCAGATCCCGTCGGATCCCTGGACGGCTTTGAGACGGCCGCGCTGAGCAGCCTGCCGGAGTGCCGCGAGGCTGAACTCCTCGTCGACGAGCGCCGCCAGTGGGACCAGCCGGGCAGGCCCGGCGATATTCGGGACGATGAAGCGATTGAGGTTGTCCTCCATCGCACGTGCGATCAATTCACCCAGCGCACCGTAGTCCCCGTCGTCCGCTCGGCGCAGTGCTGCGAGGTAGGAGGAACGCTGTCGCTTCAAAATGATGATCGGAGGGTAGCGAAGCCGGACGAGAACGAGATTCACGACGAGACGTCCGGTACGACCATTGCCATCGAGGAAGGGGTGGATTCGCTCGAAGCCGTTGTGCAGTCTGGCCAGTTCCTCGGGCAGGGGATGCTCAAGCTCTCCACCCCCCTCGATCTGCTTGCCCAGAGCGCGCACGTCCGCGACCCACTGACCGACCTGCTCGGGCACCAAGGGCCAGGGCGGCGGCGTCATCCCTTCGGAAAAAGGCATGATGTCGTGCTCGCGGAAGTGTCCCGGCCCCTCTCGATCCGTCGCGTCCGGATGTGGCGCGACATCCCATACCGGAGTCATCGCCGCGTGGTGCACCCTCCGGACCTCGTTGATCGTGATGAGGTTTCCGTCATGCCAGGCATCCGGCTCCAGCGCCTGCCCGTAGACCCACTGCGCCGCCGTGGCATAGCCGCGTACCTCGTTGTACTCGCGGAGGGCTTTCGCTCCCACCGCCCTGCCCTGGTCGAGAAGCGCTCGAACCTCACGGAGCACAAGGGTGTTCCCCTCGAGGGCCGTGGAGTGATGGGCCTCCTCGTGCCAGATGTCGTTCCAGATCTCCTGGGCCTCGCGGGGGTTGGGCAAGCCTCCGAGCCGGTCGTTCAGTTCGGCGAGCGCCATATCCAGACGTGCGTACACCGTGGTCCGGCTCGGCCTGCCCCTGCCCGCCACGCGCCACCTCCCGCACTTGATAAGTCTCACCCGAAGCTAATTGAACTTATCAAGTTGCCACACATTGTGATGGGAACATTGCGGATCGTGAGGATACGCGGGGCGATCGTCAGCCGTCGAGGGCGGCGCGTTCGGCGTCGGTGAGCAGGCGGGAACGGATCAGGAAGCGCACGCCCTCGGGCGCCTCCAGGGAGAAGCCGCTGCCCCGGCCGGGGACGACGTCCACGGTCAGATGCGTGTGCCGCCAGCGCTCGAACTGGCTCGCCGACATCCAGAACGTGACCGGCTCGTCGACGCCCTCGACGGTCAGCGAGGCGAGCAGCACGTCCGAGGAGCCGGTGCGGAACTCGCCCTCCGGGTAGCACATCGGGGCGCTGCCGTCGCAGCAGCCGCCGGACTGGTGGAACATCAGCGGGCCGTGGGCCGCCCGCAGCCGCCGGATGAGGCCGGCGGCCGCAGGGGTGAGGTCCACGCGGGACATCTCGGGCATCAGAAGAAGCCGAGCTTCGAGGGCGAGTAGCTGACCAGCAGGTTCTTGGTCTGCTGGTAGTGGTCGAGCATCATCTTGTGCGTCTCCCTGCCGATGCCCGACTGCTTGTAGCCGCCGAAGGCGGCGTGGGCGGGATAGGCGTGGTAGCAGTTCGTCCAGACCCGCCCGGCCTGGATGGCGCGGCCGGCCCGGTACGCCTTGTTGACGTCCCTAGTCCACACGCCCGCCCCGAGGCCGTACAACGTGTCGTTGGCGATCTTTATGGCGTCGTCGAAGTCGGTGAACGAGGTCACCGAGACGACCGGCCCGAAGATCTCCTCCTGGAACACCCGCATGTCGTTGGCGCCCTCGAAGATCGTCGGCTCGACGTAGTAGCCACCCGACAGCTCGCCGCCGAGGTCGGCGCGGTGCCCGCCGGTGAGCACCGTGGCGCCCTCCTGCCGGCCGATGTCGAGGTAGGACAGGATCTTCTCCAGCTGGTCGTTGGACGCCTGGGCGCCGACCATGGTGGCCAGGTCGAGCGGGTGGCCGCGGACGATCTTCTCCGTACGCTCGACCGCGGCCTCCAGGAAGCGCCGGTAGTGGCCCTGCTGGATGAGCCCCCGGGAGGGGCAGGTGCACACCTCTCCCTGGTTGAGCGCGAACATCGTGAAGCCCTCCAGCGCCTTGTCGAAGAACTCGTCGTCGGCGGAGGACACGTCGTCGAAGAAGATGTTGGGGCTCTTGCCGCCCAGCTCCAGCGTGACCGGCTTGATGTTCTCGCTGGCGTACTGCATGATCAGCCGCCCGGTGGTGGTCTCCCCGGTGAACGCCACCTTCGCGACCCGCGCGCTGGAGGCCAGCGGCTTGCCCGCCTCGACGCCGAACCCGTTGACGATGTTGAGGACGCCCGGCGGGAGAAGGTCGGCGACCAGGCTCATCCAGTAGTGGATCGACGCCGGGGTCTGCTCGGCCGGCTTGAGGACCACGGCGTTGCCGGCGGCCAGCGCCGGCGCGAGCTTCCAGGTGGCCATCAGGATCGGGAAGTTCCACGGGATGATCTGCGCGACGACGCCGAGCGGCTCGTGGAAGTGGTAGGCGACGGTGTCGGCGTCGATCTCCGACAGGCTGCCCTCCTGGGCCCTGATCGCCCCCGCGAAGTAGCGGAAGTGGTCGATGGCCAGCGGGATGTCGGCGGCCAGCGTCTCCCGGATCGGCTTGCCGTTCTCCCAGGTCTCCGCGACGGCGAGCCGCTCCAGGTTCTGCTCCATGCGGTCGGCGATCCGGTTGAGGATGTTCGCCCGCTCGGCCGCGGACGTACGCCCCCAGGCGGGCGCGGCGCCGTGCGCGGCGTCCAGCGCGCGCTCGACGTCCTCGGCCGTGCCGCGCGCGACCTCGGTGAAGGTCTGACCGGTCACCGGCGTGGGGTTCTCGAAGTACCGCCCCCGCTGCGGCGGGACGTACTCGCCGCCGATCCAGTGGTCGTAACGCTGCTCGTACGCCATGACGGCGTCCGGCTGTCCCGGCGCGGCGTAACGGGTCATGAGATGGACCTCCCGGACAGGGTGTGGGTCTGACGCCCCGGACGTTAGCCGCGGGCACGTTGCCGACACGTTGCGTCCTTCCGCGCGTCCTTCCGCACACAGCCTCCGGTCGGCTTGGTCAGAAACTCGGTTATGGACGGTCAAATCTCCCCTAAGATCAGCCGTCATGATTTCGGAAACGTTTTCCGTCTCCCGGAGGAACGCCCTTCGCCTGCTGGCGGGCGGCGCCGCGGCGGGGCTGGCCGGCGGGCTCCCCACGTCACCGGCGAGCGCGGCGGCCCGCGCCTGGAGCGTCACCGGCCGCAGCGCGACATCGCTCAAGCCGTTCGACGACACGCTGAAGCGCTTCATGACGGACCGGGCGATCCCCTACGCGTCCCTGGCCGTGGTCCGCAAGGGCAAGCTCGTGCTCGCCCGGGGCTACAACTGGACGGCGGACACCTCGTTCTCGGCGGGACCCACCTCGCTGTTCCGCATCGCGAGCCTGAGCAAGCCGGTCACCGCCGCCGCGGTGCTGAAGCTGGCGCAGGACGGCAAGCTCAGCCTCTCGGCCAAGGTCGCGCCGCTGCTGGGGCTGAGCACGACCGCCGACCCCCGCCTCGCCAACGTCACCGTGACCCACCTGCTGCAGCACCTCGGCGGGTGGGATTCCGCGGTCTCGGGCGACCCGATGTTCAGGGACCAGGTCATCGCCTCGGCGCTCGGCGTCTCTCTGCCGATCACGCAGGCGCACATCGTCAAGCACACGTCCGGCCTCAAGCTCGACCACGCGCCGGGCACGACATACGCGTACTCGAACTACGGGTACGTTCTCCTGCAGAAGATCATCGAGAAGGCGAGCGGGGTCTCCTACGCGAGCTACGTCCAGAGCAAGGTGCTGACGCCCCTCAAGATCAGCCGGATGACGCTCGGCAGGACCGCGAAGAGCCTCCGCAAGTCGGGCGAGGCGCCGTACTTCTCGCAGTACACCGGCAAGAGCGTGATCGACACCTCCGGCTCCGTGGTGCCCTTCCCGTACGGCGGGTTCAACCTCGAGAACATGGCCGCGCACGGCGGCTGGCTCGCCACGGCCGTCGACCTGGCCAAGTTCACCACCCTCTTCGACGCGGCCGGCGTGCTGACCTCGGCGTCGATCTCCAAGGCGTTCGCCAAGCCGTCGATCGGAGTCAACCCCGATGGCTGGTACTACGGCCTCGGCTGGCAGGTCCGCCCGGTCACCGGGGGCCTCAACACCTGGCACACGGGGTCGCTGGCCGGCACCTCCACACTCATGGTGCGGCGCTACGACGGGCTGAGCTGGGTCGTGCTGTTCGACCAGCGCGACGACGCCTCGGGGCTGAACTACGGCGCCATCGACTCCCTTCTCCACACCGCCGCCAATTCGGTGAAGTCCTGGCCCACCAACAACCTGTTCTCCACGTACGGTCTGTAAATGTGGACGACGTCTGGGACCTGGTGGTGGTCGGCGCCGGGCCGGCGGGCTCGGCCACCGCGCTGCGGGCCAGGCAGCTCGATCCCGGCTGCCGGGTGCTGCTGCTCGACCGGGCGGCCTTCCCGCGTGACAAGGCGTGCGGCGACGGCATCGCGGCCCACGCGCGGCAGGAGCTCGCGCTGCTCGGGCTGCCCGGCCTGCTCGACGACCACCGCCCGACGCCGCGCCTGTCGGTGACGTCCCCCGGCGGAGCCCACGTCTCGGCCGTCGTCGCGCGGCCCAACCACGTGGTGCCCCGCCGGGTCTTCGACGCCCGGCTGGTCGAGGCGGCGCGGGCGCGCGGCGTGGAGGTGCGCCGCCACCGCGTGCGTACGCTGACCGCCCTCGGCGGGCACATCGTGATCGACGGCCACCTGGTCGCCCGGGTGGTCGTCGCCGCCGACGGCGCCAACTCGTCCGTACGGCGGCTGATCGGCGTACCGCCGAGCCCGGACCGGCACACGGCGATCGCGGTGCGCGGGTACGCCGACGTGCCGCCGGACGACGACGAGCAGGTCATCGTCATGCGGAGCGAGGCCTGGCCGGCCTACGCCTGGTCGTTCCCGGTGGGCGACGGCACGGCCAACGTCGGCTACGGCCTGCTGCTGCCGACGCTGAGACAGACCGGGCTGCCGGGCCGCGAGATCCTGCACGGGCGGCTGGCCCGGCTCCTGCCCCTGCTGGGTGAGATCAGCTCGCCCGTCCGCGACCTGCGGGCACATCACCTGCCGCTGTCGAGCGGGCGGCCGGTGCCGGGGGCGGGCCGGGTGCTGCTGGCCGGCGACGCGGCGAGCCTCGTCAACCCGCTGACCGGCGAGGGCATCTACTACGCGCTGCTGTCGGGGCGGCTTGCCGCCGAGGCGGCGATCGGTTCGCCGGACCACCCGCTGCGGGCCTACCGGCGCGGGCTGCGCGGGGCGCTCGGGCGGCACCTGCGCACCACCGACATGCTCGCCCTGGCCGCCCGCTCCCCCGGCTTCATCGACGCGGCGATCACCGTCGCCGCCCGCCGCACCGAGGTGTTCGACCTGCTCGTCGACGTCGGGCTCGGGGCGGGCACCGTGCCGCCGCGCCTGGCGGCGGCCGTCGCCCTCCGCTGGCTTCGCGACCTCACCTGAGCCCTCTCACCGGGACGGCAGGCCGTACTCCGCGTCGAGGTCGCGCACCCGCCTGCCTGCCCGCGCCCGCGCCGGGGATCCGGCGGGCAGCGCGGCCAGCAACGCCTGCCAGGCGACGATGTCGTCCCTTCCCCACGGCGCCCGCGTCCATCGTTCGAGCAGCGCGGGGTCGCGCCGGGCCACCAGCAGGTCGCGTACGCCGTCGTCCAGCAGGCGGCGCTGCCAGACGACGCCGGGCGCGTCCGAGCCGGGCAGGAGCGGCCCCCGGTAGGCCCGCAGCGCGGCGTCGGGGTTCGCGTCGGCCAGGTGCTCGGCGAGCGCCTGGAAGTCGGCCCGCACCGGCACCCGCAGCCGGTACGGACGGGAGTCGAGCAGTGGGCCGAGCCGGTGGCGCAGCCGGGACAGCTCCGCGCGGAGTGTGACGGGGTTCAGCATGCGGTCGCCGTACAGTTCCGCGCTGAGCTGGTCGCTGCTCAACCCCCCGGGGTGGCAGGCCAGCAGCACGACGATCTCGCTGTGCCGGGGGCCGAGCCTGATGCGGCGCGGGCCCTCGGTGAGCACGGCGTCGTCCCGGCCCAGTGCCGTGAGCGTCACGGCGGACGCCGGGCCCGCAACGGGAAGCGTCGCCCCGCGGTTGGAAGCAAGGTGGGCCTCGGCGGCGCGGGCCGCCGCCTGGACGAGGGCCAGGCTGTAGGGGCTGGCCAGATTGTCGCCGCCGGTGACGTCGACCGCGCCGAGCAGGCGGCCGGTGTGCGGGTCGTGGACCGGCGCGGCGGCGCAGGTCCACGGCTGCACCGGCACCGCGAAGTGCTCGGCCGCGAAGATCTGCACCGGGTGGCCGACCGTGAGCGCGACGCCGGGGGCGTTGGTGCCCGCGTGGGACTCGTCCCACCGGGCCCCGGCGACGAAGTTCATCCGCTCGGCCCGCGCCCGCGCCCCGCGATGTCCCTCGACCCACAGCAGCCGGCCGGCCGCGTCGCACACCGCGAGCAGGTGCCTCCCGTCGTCGGCGATGCCGCCCAGCAGATCGCGGAACAGCGGCAGCACCTTGGCCAGCGGGTGCGCGCTGCGATACTCCTCCAGCCCGGCGTCGGTCAGTTCGAGCGGCGCGAGCGCGTCGGGGTCGACGGCACGGGCCGACCGCCGCCACGAGTCGGCGACCACCGCCCGCACCGGACCGTCGATCGGGCCGTCGATCGCCCCGGCCGACAGGAAGCGCTCGTGAGCGCGGCGCAGCTCACCGGCACGCTCCGTCGCGTCGGCCCCGGATTCAAGCGCGAGCCATGGGTTGGTCACGGCGCCCTCACTCTCCGCGTCTTCAGGCGCCATCGTCACCCACGCCCGGGCGCGCGACAAGGGCCCGTCGACCGCGAGGACCCTCCTTCACGCGCTCCGGCGGGCGCGTGCCATGGCGGCCAGGCGCGTGCGCTGCTCCGGGGTGAGACGCGCCAGCCGCTCGCGCGGATCCGGCCGCGTCATGACCGCGTCGGTCCCGATGAGCGCCTCGGCGTGCTCGGCCGCGACACGCACGGAGTCCTCCGACGCCGCGTCGGCCGCGAGCGGCGCGATCCGCTCCCGGTATCCGCCGCCGGCCGCGCCGGGGGCCGCGGAGTCCAGGGCCCGGGCCAGCAGGTCGGCCGTCCGGTCCTCGGTCCAGTGCGTCACGGGCAGCCAGGTCGCCACCCCGGCGCGCTCCAGCCGCTCGGCGTTGTCCGGACGGTCGACGCCGTGCGCGAGCAGCACCTGCGGGGTCGCCGAGGACAGCGCGCGGGCGAGTGTGCCGATCCCGCCGTGATGGACGACCGCGGCGACATGGGGCATGACCGTCGCGAACGGCGCCGAGGGCACCCACTCCACCCCGTCGGGCAGCGACTCGGGCTGGAACGACGGGTGCCGGTTCACCAGCAGGGCCTTCCTCCCGATCCGCCGGCACGCCCGCGCCGCCACGTCGTAGAACCGATCGTGCAGCACCTGCCCGGTGCCACCGGTGATCAGCACCGGTGGCTCGGCCCAGTCCGGGACCGTCCCCTCCGCCGTGTCGCCGAGCACGAACCCGCAGCGGACGACGCCCGCCGGCGCCGGGAGGCCCGCCGCGTCGAACCATTCCGGCCACAGCGCGAGCTGGGTCTTGGCGCTCGTCAGGTAGGCGACCCAGTCGCGCACCGGCCGCAGGCCGAACTCCTGGAAGACGTCGTCGTACCCCTGCCCGAGCACGCGTCTGAAGAGGTTCCCGAGCACCGGCAACGAGACGTACTGGTGGGGTGTGACGGACACCAGCGCGACCGGCACCCCGCGACGCTCGGCGGCCATCAGCGCGGCGATGCCCGAGGTGTGCCGGGCGACCACCACGGTCTCCCCCGGCCGGTAGTGCGCCTCGATCATGCGGACCTCGTCGGCCAGCAGCTCGAACAGGCCGTTGCGCCGGTAGAGCGCGAGCACGCCTTCGGGGTCTTTCAGGGGATCGAGCATGTAGCGCCGGGCGTCGTCCAGGTGCCGGTCGTAGCCCTCCGCCGTGTCGATCGGCAGGTGCCGCAGGCCCGCTGCCGCGATCCGGTCGGCGAACCAGGAGTGCGTCATCACGACGACGTCGTGGCCGCGCGCGGCCAGCTCGCGCCCGATCCGTACGAACGGGAGCACGTCGCCGTTGGTGCCGTGGGTGCTCAGCAGCATCGTGGCCATGCGGATCAGCCGTTCCCCGAGTCGAGCAGGGCGTCGATCTCCTCGTCCGACAGGCCCGCGAGCTCGTCGAGCAGCCCGGCCAGCTCCTCGTCGTCGGCGTCGGCCAGTTGCCGCTCCTCGATCGCCTTCGCGACCTCCGCGACGGTGAACGAGGTGGTGTAGAGCGTGTCGAAGGGCAGCTCGACGCCGAACTCGGCGCGCACCCGCGCCATGAACTGCACCAGCCGCAGCGAGTGGCCGCCCAGCTGGAAGAAGCCGTCGCTCACCGAGGTCGGCGCCACGTCGAGCAGCTCGGCCCACATCCGCATGACCGCCGCCTCGACGGGGCTCGCTCCGGCCACCTCCGTCACGGGACGGGCCGCCCGCATGGCGTCGAGGATCGCGTCGGCGCCGGTCAGCCGGGTCGCGATCCGTTCGACGGCCGCCCAGCCGGCGGAGGCGGCGGGTTCGACGGGTCCGGTGGTCCCGGCGGGCCCCGCTGCCCTCTCCTCAGCAGGGCCCAGCGTGTGGACGACGGCCGCCGCGTCCGCCGCGCCGAGGACGTACCAGGCCTCCTCCTCGCCGGACGGCTCCACCGTCGCCGGCAGGGCGGCCAGGAAGTCCCTGGCCGGTTGGTTGCGCTCGGTCGCCCGGAAGGCGAGGGCCACCCGGGCCAGCCCGCGCTCCCGCGCGAGCGCCCCCAGGTGCGCGAGCATGCGGTGCTCCACCCCGCGCCCGAGCGCCCGGCAGCTGAGCAGGAACGCGCCGGCGCGCAGCGTGTCCCCCTCCGTACGCACGTCGGTGAGGCCGACGACGCCGTAGTCCCCGAAGCGGTCGCGCACGTCCACGACGAACTTCTCCTCGCCGTCCAGGCGGCGCGCCCCCGAGAGGTTGAACTGGTTGGTCCGCTCGGCGAGCTGAACGGCCCGGACCTCGTGCTCGGGACCGGCGGGGGTGATGGTCACCCGCAGGTCGAGCGCGGCGAAGAAGTCGGCGAGGGACATCTCGCCCCTGGCCTGCTCTCGCTGCCGCTCCTCCTGGTAGCGGCGGGTGCGCTCGCGGTCGGCCTCGGTGACCGCGGTCAGGTCGAGCGGCCAGCAGTGGCGGAGGAAGGCCGCCGCCTCCGCGGCGCCGGCCGGGAGCCGGAGGGTCAGCACCTCGGGGCAGCCGGCCCGGACCTCGGCGCACTCGACCGGGCTGTCGTCGAGGAAGACGAACGAGTCGAGCCCGAGGTCGAGCTCGGCGGCGAGCGAGCGCAGCGACTGAGACTTGGCCTCCCACCCGACGCGCATCGCGGCGACGTCGTCCAGGCCGACCGGCAGCTCCGGATGCCGGGCGAACACCTCGCGGACGTCCTTCTCCTCGTTCTTGCTGCACAGGCACAGCAGCCTGCCCGCAGCGACCTGGCGGGCCAGCTCCCGCCAGATCTCCAGCCGCTGCGGGCCGATGACCACGCCGTCGGGGCCGTCCTCGCCGACCACGCCGTCCCAGAGTGTGCCGTCGCAGTCCACAGCGACGACCTTGGGACGCGGGGTGGTCATGGCGTGCAGGCGGCGGGCGGCCGCGGCGGCCAGCGCGGCGAAGTAACGGTCGGTGTAGGGGACGTTGCCGGTCCGGTCGGCGAAGGCGTCGTGGACGGCCTCCGGCGCCGGCTCGTACGGCTCGGCGGAGGTGAGCACGGAAACGGCCCGGTCGCCCTCGAACGCCCGGGCCAGTCTGGAGGCGAGGCGCGCGTGGGCCTCGGGGGAGCCGTGCTCGGGCGACGGAGGGCAGACGACGAGCACGTGGGGCGTGCCGGTCGCGCGCGCCGAGGTGCGCAGCGCGGCGACGAGGTCGGTGGCCACGGCCTCCACCTGGTCGAGCCCGTCCTGCCCGGCGGCCAGATCCCCTGCGGCCGAATCCTCGGCGACCAGATCCTCCGCCCGGACCAGCACGACGGCGGCGCCGGCCCGGCCGAGCACGCTGCCCGGGTCGAGGAGCGAGGGGAAGACCTGGTCGTACGGAGCGAAGGCGACCTCCCCTTCGACGCCGATTTCGGCGAGCCAGAACCTCAGCGCGTCCCCGAGCGGCTCGGCGGTGAAGGTCGCGGCGACCCCAAGTCCGATCTTGTTCACTGCGGTTTCCCTTTCGAGAGCGCGATCAGTCGGACATGGCCACGAGGATCCGGCGGGAGCCGGTGAAGGGCCTGCGGCCGTGCCCGACCAGCACGTTGTCGATCAGCAGCAGGTCACCGTTCCGCCAGTCGACGTCCACCGCGTTGTCCAGGCCCCGGTCGCGCACCTGGATCACGTACTCACCGGGGATCGGGGCGCCGTCGGGGAACGTCACCGACTGCGGCAGCTCCTCCGGCGGCATGAGTTCGGCGAGCATGGCCGCGGCCTCGTCGCCCAGCGAGGCGGGGTGCCACTGGTCGGCCTGGTTGAACCACACCTCGGTCCCGGTCACGGGGTGCCGGGTGGTGGCGGGCCTGATCTGGGAGATCCGCACGCCGCCGTCGGGCCGCCACTGCCAGTCCGCTCCGATCCGGTCGAGGAACCCGGCCACCTCGTCGCGGTCCTCGGTCTCGAACGTCTCCTGCCAGCTCTTGCCGAGTCCCCGGCCGGCGTGCAGGTTCTGGGTGTAGCGCACGCCCTTGGCGAAGGCCTCCCTGACCTCGTCGTCGAGCGACTCCAGCCAGCGCACGCCGTCCACGACGGGGGTGGCCCCGCCGGTCTCGGCCGCCTTCTCGCAGTAGAACAGCAGCCGCGAGGGCCAGGTGGCGGAGTACGACAACTCGTTGTGCATGGAGATCGTGTACTCGGGCGGGTACTCGGTCGAGGTGTAGACGTTGCCGCCCACCTTGGTGCGGGGCGAGTTGCCGTGGACGTAGGCCAGCCGGTTGGGCAGCAGCAGGTCCATGACGGGACCGAGGGTCTCGGGCGTCACGCCGAACCCCCGGAAGACGAGCGCCTTCTCCCGGACCAGCAGGTCGCCCAGGTTCAATCCGCGCAGCCGTTCCATCAGCCCCTCGGGTGTGGCGGCGGAGCCGTCCGGGGTTATTTCCAGAGGCTTCCAGAAGTCGTCCATGCGTCCTCCTTCTGCGCGGGATCAGGCCGCGGCCGAGCACGGGGAAAAGTCGAATTAAGGAGGCAGGCGGGCCCTCGAATAGGCGGCGCCCCTGCGGAAAGAGATTCCGGCGGCCAACATAGAACCCGAATCGGGTCACGCGCAAGAAACATGTTTCATCCGTTTTCTCGACGGTGTCAGTCAAATTATCCGACACCCATCTGTGTCCGCCGGCAATGCTGACGACCACTCATGTTCTGCACGCCACAGCCGATGACGGAAGGTCGATTTCCCAATACTCTTCGCACCTGACCGCAGGTAGAAGTGAGGCTTGCGTTACCCAGCGTGCATCACGTATCGTAAAACAATCCCTTTCGTGGGAGCGCTCCCATGCACGTCGGCCCGAAACGCGGCGAGAGACGCGGCAAGATCCCGCGGAATCGATGATCAAGCGTTTTCTGGTTCAACCACTTTTCTGCGTGGTCAGCTGGTCCTGCGCATGAATTGCGCAGAGAGGAGAACGCTCGGTGACGATATCGCCGACGACTGAAAACGAGCATCTAATAGCGTCGCTTTCCCCACGCAGGCAGGAGGCCCTGCGCCGGCTCCTCGCCGCCAGAGCCGCCAGGGCCGCCGCCGCGGACGCGATCACCCCGCGCGGCGGGGGACCCGCTCCCTGCTCCTACGAGCAGACCCAGATGTGGCTCGGCGCCCGCTTCGCCGAGGGCGCTCCTGCGCCGAACGCCACGATCGGCCTGCGGCTCACCGGCCCGCTCGACACCCGGGCCCTGACCGTCGCCCTCGACAGCCTGGTCGAACGCCACGAGATCCTGCGTACGGTCTACGAGGGCGACGGGCACGAGCCCCGCCAGATCGTCCTCGACCCCGGACCGGCGCCGCTCGACGTCGTCGACCTGCGGGAGCTGCCGGAGGCCGAGCGGGAGGCCCGGGCCCGGGAGATCACGTCCAGAGCCGCCGTGGAACGCTTCGACCTGGAGACCGGGCCGGTCCACCGCACGACGCTGGTCCGCCTGGCCGACGAGGACCACGTGCTGATGTTCGTCTGCCACCACATCGCCTGCGACGGGTGGTCGGTCGGCATCATCGTGGACGAGCTGACCAGCGTGTACGCGTCCGCCCACGAGGGCCGGCCCGCCGAGGTGGCCACGCCGCCGCTCCAGTACGCCGACTACGCGGCCTGGTCGCGGCGTGAGCTGACCGGCGAGCAGCGCGAGCGGCGGCTCGCCTACTGGCGCGACCGGCTCGACGGCGCGAGCGCGGTGGAGCTTCCCATCGCACGGGACGGCCAGACCCTCACCGAGGGCAACCGGAGCGACTGCCACCTGTTCACGCTGCCGGACGAGGTCCTGCGGGCGCTGCAGGAGGCCGGCGGCGCCGGAACCACCCCGTTCGTGGCCCTGCTCACGGTCTTCTCGATGATGCTCGCGCGCTACACCGGGCAGGGCGACCTGACGATCGCCACGGTGGACGGCGGCCGGCGCCGGGTGGAGCTGGAGCCCGTGCTGGGCTGCTTCGTCAACGCCCTGCCGCTGCGCGCCGACCTGTCGGGCGCCGCGTCGTTCCGGGAGGCGGCGGCCGGGGTGCGGCGCAGGCTCGGCGAGGCGCTCGCCAACCACCTGCCGTTCTCGGAACTGGCCGGGGCGCTGAGCGACCGGGACGCCCGCAACTTCTCGCTGTCCACCGTCGGCTTCTCGCTGCGCGTCTTCCGCGACCAGCGCGGGCGCTGGCCCGGGCTGGAGGCGTCGGTCTGGGAGCACGAGGTCGACGACTTCACCTACGACCTCGCGCTGCTCGTGCACCTGAACGGCGCCGGCGACCCCGAGCTCTACCTCACCTACCAGAAGGACCGGTTCGACGCGGACTCCGTCGTCCGGATGGCCGGGCACTACCGGGCGCTGGCCGAGCGGATCGCCGCCGCCCCGGACACCCCACGGGCCGACCTGGAGCTGCTCACCGACGCCGAGCGCGACGTGGTGCTGGGCGCCTGGAACGACACGGCCCGGCCGTACCCGGACGTGGCCCTGCCCGAGCTGCTGGAGCGCCACGCGGACTCCGACGCGGTCGCGGTCCGTTTCGAGGGCCGCACGACCACGTACGCCGAGCTGCACGCCCGCGCCAACCAGGTCGCCCACCTGCTGCGCGAGCGGGGCGTCGGCCCCGAGGACACGGTGGGCGTGCTGCTCGACCGGACCCCGGACCTCATCGCCTGCCTGATGGGCGTGTGGAAGGCGGGCGCGGCCTACCTGCCGATGGATCCCAAGTTCCCCGCGCAGCGCGTCCGCGACATGCTGTCGATCGCCGCGACCCCGCTGGTCCTGACCTCGGCGGGTTACGCGCAGCTGTTCGACGGCGTCCGCATGGACGGCGCGGACGTGGACATCGTGGACGTGGACATCGTGGACGTGGACGGCGGCCTGCTCGACGCGCAGCCGCGCGACCCGGCCGGCGTGCCGTACGACATCGACCGGCTGGCCTATGTGATCTTCACGTCGGGGTCCACCGGCAAGCCGAAGGGCGTGCAGGTCACCCATCGCGGGCTGGTGAACCACGTGTGGTGGGCGGTGGAGGACCTGGCGTCCCAGGGCGACGGCGGCGCCCCGCTGTTCGGCTCGGTGGCGTTCGACCTCGTGGTGCCCAACCTGTGGGCGCCGCTCGTCACCGGTCAGCGGGTCACCGTGCTGCCGCAGGACTTCGACATGGGCGAGCTGGGCGCGCTGCTGGCGGCGGGCGGGCCGTACGGCTTCATCAAGTGCACCCCCGGCCACCTGGAGGTGCTCGGTCACCAGATCGACGCCCGGCAGGCCGCGGCGCTCGCCGGGAAGATCGTCGTGGCGGGCGAGGCGCTGCCCGGCTCGATGGCCAACCGGTGGCTGGAGATGCTCGGCCCGGGCCGGTTGATCAACGAGTACGGCCCCACCGAGGCGTCCGTCGGGACGTGTATCTATCCGGTGCGGGACGCCCAGCTCGTGGAGGTCGTCCCGATCGGGCGCCCGCTGCCCAACATGCGGATGTACGTCCTGGACGCCAACCGGCGGCTGCAGCCGGTCGGCGTGCCGGGCGAGCTGTACGTCGGCGGCGTGGGCGTCACCCGCGGCTACATGAACCGGCCGGACCTCACCGAGGAGCGGTTCCTTCCCGACCCCTTCCATCCCGCTTCCGGGGATGGGGGCGGGCGGATGTACCGCACCGGCGACCGGGTGGCCTGGACGCGCGACGGGAACGTGGCCTTCCTCGGCCGGTTCGACGACCAGGTGAAGATCCGCGGCTACCGCATCGAGCTGGACGAGGTGCGCGCGGCCGTCCTCGACCACCCCGGCGTGCGCGACGCGGTCGTCACCGTGCACGCGTTCACGCCGGAGGACAAGCGGCTCGTCGCCTACTACGTCCCCACAGGTCCGGAGTTGTCCGAGCTGGCGGAGCACTGCGCGACACGGCTGCCGGAATACATGGTCCCGTCGGTGTTCGTGCCGCTGGAGACCATCCCGCTCAACGCCAACGGCAAGGTGGACCGCAAGGCGCTGCCCGATCCGGTGGTCCGGGTGGGCGACGACCTGGCCGAGCCGACGACCGAGACCGAGATCGTGGTGGCCGGCGTCTGGCGGGAGGTCCTCGGCATCGAGGCCGTCTCGATCGACAGCGACTTCAACGCGCTCGGCGGCCACTCGCTGCTGCTCATCCGCATGGTCGCCAAGCTGCGCCAGGCGCTGCCCGCCGACGGCTACCAGGTGACCGTGCTCGACGCGATCGCCAACCGCACCGTGCGGGACCTGGCCGCGCTGATCGACGCCGCCCGGCAGGCGCCGGAAGACACCGAGGACGGCCCGCGCGGCCTGCTGGTCGAGCTCACCCGGCCGGTCAAGGCGCCGACGCTGTCCCTGGTCTGCATCCCGTACGGCGGGGCCAGCGCGATGGTCTACCAGCCGCTGGCCGACGCGCTGCCGGAGGGCCACTCGCTGTTCGCGGTCGCCCTGCCCGGCCACGAGCTGGGCGTCGAGGAGAGCACCATCCCGTTCCACGAGGCCGCCCAGCGGGTCTGCGACGAGGTGGTCGACCGCGTGCGCGGCCCCGTCGCGCTGTACGGCCACTGCGTCGGCAGCGCGCTGACCGCCGAGATCGCGCGGCGGCTCGAGGCGGCCGGGCGGCGCGTCGAGGCCGTCTACACGGGCGGCAGCTTCCCGTTCGCCACCCCGAGCAAGGGCTTCAACGGCCTGCTCGGGCGGATCTTCCGCAGCAAGGCGCTGGACAACGCCAACGCGCACGCCAACTGGCTGCGTGCGATGGGCGCCGACCTGCAGGATCTCGATCCCGAGCAGGTCGACCACATCATCCGCACGATGCGGGTGGACGCGCGGGCCGGTGAGGACTACTTCAGCGAGCTCGTGGAGCAGCAGAGCCCGCAGCTGCGCGCCCCGGTGATCTCGATCGTCGGCGACCGCGACGCGCTGACCGACTTCTACCAGGAGCGCTACCGCGACTGGCACTGCGTCTCCGAGACCACCGCGCTGGTCGTGATGGCCGAGGCCGGCCACTACTTCCTCCGATACCGCGCCGAAGAGCTGGCCGCGATCGTCACGACCGCCCACACCACGGTGGATCGTCCGCAGGAGTGGCACGTCCCCGAGCCCGGCGCGCCGGCGACCTGGTGGCGGCAGGCCGTGTCCGACGACCGGCGGGCCGACGTCGCCGGGCCGCAGCCCAGCCTGGGCCGGTTCTTCACGGTGGCGACCGGTCAGATCGTCTCCATGATCGGCGCCGTGATGACCGAGTTCGCCGTGCCGATCTGGGCGTACCTGAAGAGCGGTTCGCTGGTGCAGTTCGGGCTGTTCGCCATCATCGGGCTGGTGCCGGGGCTCGTCCTCGCGCCGCTGATCGGCGCGCTCGTCGACCGGTACGACCGCAAGCGGGCGATGCTGGCGGCCGACGGCATCTCCCTGGCCGTGCAGGCCGCGCTGCTCGCGCTGATGACCGCCGACGTGCTGAACATGCCCCTGCTGTACGGCCTGCTGGTGCTGCTGTCGATATCGGTGACCCTGCAACGGGTGGCCTGGCAGTCGGCGGGCCCGCAACTCGCGCCCAAGCATTACCTGCACCACGTCGGCGGCGTCGTCCAGCTCGGCAACGCCGTGGCCCAGCTCATGGTCCCGCTGTTCTCCGTCGCCGTGCTGGCGTTGATCGGCATCGAGGGCATCCTGACCGCCAACGTGATCTGCTACGCGATCGCGTTCGGCGTGACCCTGCTCGTGCGCTTCCCGGCCACGATGGCCTGGCGGCGCAGGGAGACCGTCTCCGCCGAGATCCGCGCCGGCTTCCGCTACCTGCTGCGGCGGCGGGGCCTGCGGGCCATGGCCTTCACGATGTTCATCGTGAACTTCTTCCTGTTCACCGGGTTCATCATGATCTCGCCGCTGGTGCTGTCGGTCGGCGAGCTGGCCGACACCGGGCGGGTGGCGCTGCTCGCCGGGATCGGGGCGGTATGCGGCGGCGTGATCATCACGCTGTGGGGCGGCCCGCGCGACCGCCGGATGTTCGGCATGCTGGCGGCCGCCGGCGTGCTCGGGATCTTCTGCGCGATCGCCGGTCTGCGCCCGTCGCTCATCCTCATCACGGTCGGCGCCTTCGGTATGTCGCTGATGATGACGATCAGCGACGGCATCTGGCTGACGATCATCCACTCGAAGGTGCCCCAGCGCTACCACGCCCGGGTCATCTCGATCAACCGGATGCTCGCGCTGTCGACCCAGCCGGTCGGCCTGGCCGTACAGGCCTGGCTGGTGGGTCTGGTCTTCGAGCCGCTGATGCGGCCGGACGGCCCGCTGGCCGGCACGGTCGGCACGGTGATCGGGGTCGGCGAGGGCCGCGGCATCGGCCTGCTGTACGTGGTGTGCGGCCTGGCCATCGCGCTCACGATCACGCTGGCCCTGCGTCACCCGGCCCTGGCGAGGTTCGACCAGGAGACCCCGGACGCCGAGCCGGACGACCTGGTCGGCCTGGAGACGCTGCGCAGCCGCCAGGAGGCGAGCGTTCCGGCGCAGCGGGTCCCGGCCGAGCTCTGAGGTGCGCTGACGGAGGAATGCCATACGGGCCGCCGGGTACGGCGGCCCGTATGGACGAGAAGAAGATGAACCCGAAGCAGCTCGCCGAGGAGCTGGCGACCAACGCGCAGGACGACCCGCGGTTCAAGAACCGGACGCCCGGCATCCGGGCCACTCGGCAGGGGTCGGTGGAGCAGGCGGACCAGGACGCCGCCGGCATCGTCGGCGGCAAGGGGATCTCGGGCGGCGGGGCCTCCGGAGGAGGAACGTTCGGGCAGCCGCCGACCGGACGGCTCGACGACGACCAGCTCGCCGACACGGTGGCGGGCACCGGCCTGCCGCCCGACGACGAGGAGGACGAGGGCGACCGGTGACCGGCCGGGCACGGCCGGTCTGTCTCACGGCATCCCGAGCGGCCTCACGGAATGGCTGGCGGCCTCACGGCATCGCGAGCGCGAGACCGGTGCCCGCTCACGCGTCCTCGGGCTTGCGCCGCCGGTTCATCGCGAGCCATCCGGCGTCCCAGGCGGCGTACCTGCGGTGATCCAGACGGCGGCGGACGAGGGCGAGGCACGCCAGCAGGGCCGTCAGCGACAACGCCGCCGTGGCCGTTCCCGACGCGACGCCGTCCGCGACCGTGTCGATCCGGCTCCGTGGGCCGTCGCCCGGCCGGCCCTCGCGATCCAGCCAGATCCGCACGGGCGTGCCGGCCTTGGCCGCCGAGGAAACCGGCGCCTGGCCGGTCACCGTACGGCCGTCGGCGGCCGTCCAGGCGACGCCCGTACGCAGCCGCGCGGCGGTGCCCTCCACCGCGACCCAGGTGGCCGCCGGCGCGTCCCGCGTGACGGTGGCCGTCACCCACCGCCCGGAATGCTCCTCGGCCACGCCGCTGCGATAGACGGCGGCGCCCACGGCGAACGCCGCGACCGCGCTCAGCACGGCCAGGATGAGGAAGGCCAGGACGGCCACGAACTCGACGCGGTCGGTTCCGCGCCGTAACGGATTGCCGTCGGGCAGGTAGCGCCGCATCCGCATCGTCACCGGGCCGGATCGCATCGCGTCACCCCTCCTCCTTCTCGTGCGCAGGGCCGGAAGGCCAGGGTCTCGGCCGGCACGTGGTTGTCCGCGGCGGCGGAGTGGAGTCGCGGCGCGTCATACAGAGGCCGTCGTGGACCACCTCGTCGACGACCTGGCGCAGCCGCTCCGTCTCCGCAGACTCGGGCATGCCTTCTCCTTCCGGTCTGTCCTTACCCCCCGCGGTGCGGATCCCACGCCCCGACCAACAGCTCGGCTCACAGATCGGCTCGCGGATCGGCTCACAGATCGGCTCACAGATCGGCGACGAGAAGCCGATATCCGGCGTCGTACTCCTCCATGCCAAGCAGGTCGCGGTGGCGCTCGTGCCAGCGGCCCGACTCCAGGTCGGCCGCGAGCCGGTCCAGGGCCGGCCGTACGATTCAGGCGAGCCAGTCCAGCCACTCGCCGTGCGGCCCGGCCATCGCGAGCGGCTCCCCGTCGAGGGCGGGCAGGAACGCCAGCCGCCTCTCCGGCAGGTCGGCCGTCAGTTTCGGAAGAAGGAAGGGCAGCCGGGGCGAGCCCTCGTTGGAGATCCACCGCACCGGCAGGTTGCGTACGAGTGCGACGAAGCGGTCCCGCGCCTCGGCGTCCAGGTAGGGCATGACCGCGCTGTGGAAGACGACGACCGTCGCCCCGGCTGGCGCGGCGGCGACGAGATCGGGCAGGGCCGCCGCGGCGTCCCCGCGCACCAGGCGCGGCGGGTCCTGCCGCGCCATCCGCACCGCCCCGCGCAGCCGCGCGAGCCGGTCGGTCTGTTCCGGCCACACCAGGCACTCCAGCCAGCGCACCGCCTCGTCGTCGCGTACGTCGACGGGGTCGAGGTCCAGCCCGGCCCGCCACACGACCTCGGGGAGGCGCTGCGGCACCGGCACCTTCCCGTTCGTCCGGCAGGTGAGCAGGACCGGGCTTCCGGCCGGCCCGATCTCGGGGCCGTCGTCGTAGCGGTAGCGGTAGCGGTCGGGGTAGAGGCACAGCCCCGCCGAGGCGCCCACCTCCACCAGGGCCAGCGGCTGCGGCAGCCTCGCCAGCACCGGCAGCAGGCTCGCGCACCGGCCCGCCTCGTTGGTCTGCGTCCTCCGGGCGAGCATCGTCTCCCGCACCTCGGCCCAGTGGCTCGCGGTCCACTCCCGGAAGCGGCCGAACTCGTCGTACGGCCCGCCGAGGAAGCGCACGGCGGCCAGCAGCAGGTTCGGCTGCCGCTTCGGCTCCGGCAGACCGTCGATCAGTTCGAGCAGCCGGGGGTCGGCGGCGATTCCGAGGGCGAGCGCCTCGTAGGCCGGGCTGTGTCCCCTGACCTCGCGCTCCGCGAAGTACCGGTACCACTCCGCCGTCTCCATGCCCGCCTCCCCGAGGAACGCCGAAGACCCCATCAAATCAGCCCAGATTGGAGAACATCCCGCGGGGTCTCCGGACGCTACTGCCGTATTCCCCCTTTCCCGGACTGGGCTATCGCGGTCACCAAGAGCCACACATTCGTCGAGGGATTGCGTCCCTTGCGGTTGGGCGTCATATGGTCGGGGTCGGCCAGTTGGGCACGGCGTTCGGCTCCCAGATGGTCGTGGTAGGGAAAAGCCGCAGGGAGATGCTTGTCGTAGTTCGGCAGCCGCGCCGCGAGCTTCCGCTGGATATCTCTGCTGGTGAGGGCGGCCAGGCAGTCCTGGAAGTGCCACAGCAACCAGATCTCGAAGCAGGGACGGGAGATCAACAACTTGACCTCGTTCGCATGCGCCGCCCGGATCGCCTCGCTCAGAGACGCATGGTCGTCGACGTCGACGACCGCCCACGTCTCGTCGTAGGCGAGGAACGCGTCCCGCTGCCGCCGTGCGTCGCCGCGCGCCTTGTCACGACGCCGAATCGCCTCTTTGACCACACTCAGCGGATCCTTCCCGCAGCCGTCGACGTCGCAGCGCCCAATGTCGACAGGGACCGCCTTGAAGTGATCCTTGACTCCGTTGAAGTACTGAACCTCGGTGACCACTCCCTCGCAGATGACGAGGATGCGTTTTTTTGGATATCTCCGGGCCGAAGGCCGTTCCAGGCGTGGGGGACTACGCCGAGGGCTCATCCAGATCGGGTTCCATTTCTCGGAAGATTTCGCGAATCTTGTCGAAATTCAGGTATGGCACAGCACCATAGCGCCCCTGGAGGTAGCCGCGCTCGATGTTCTCATCGCTCCTCGGTCGGAAATCGGCAAGTGAGAAAAGGGTGGTGGCGCCGCTCACGTCCTTCTCCGTGAACCAGACCTCGTCCCGGTTCAGAATCTCGTCGTCGAGCATGGTGCCGAGCAGAGTCGTGTCGTGGGACGCGAAGAACAACTGCGCGCCGTTCCGATTGATCTCGGGGTCCTTGAACATCCGGATCAGAGTCGAACCGAGCACGGGATGCAGGCTGGAGTCGATTTCGTCCACCACCAGCACGTGACCCGCCAGAAGCGTCACCAGGGTGTAGCCCAGCATCGACAGCCAGACGCGGGTGCCCGCACTCTCATCTCTGATGTTCAGGGTGACGTTCGTCCCGGCCCGATGCAGGCGTATCTCTTTCTCGAACTGCTCCTCGCCGGGGAAGTTGACGCCGCTCTCCATCGCGACTTGTCGTACACGCCGGAAATTCGCCAGCATATTGGGCGGGATCTCGCTGGGTACCACCTCTGCCGACTCCAGGCCCAGATCGGCCAGTCGCAGGAGTTCGTTGACGTCCCTGGCCGCCCGAGGGTGCTCGAGAAGTTTCATGGTCACCGAGAGCCGGTCCTGCTCGTCGAGGTCGTCCTGCTCAGCGAAGTGAACATTCCTCACCAGCGTCTCGTAGAGGGCACCCAGCAACGGGTGATTGTTCGAAGCCGCCGAGGAGAGGTAAAGGGCGTTGCCTCTGGTGAGCTTCGCGATCCGAGCGGTCTCCCCGCCCAGGGACCGACCGAACCTGTAGTCCTCAGGTCCGTTCCGTTCGAACAACGTCCTGGGCCGTCCGGCTGGAAAGGAGTACAGCCACTCGCCGCGGACGTTGTCGTCGTCGACCTCGAAGCCGTAGGAATAGCGCACTCCCTCCGTGAGGAAGTCGATTTCATAGAAGGAGGGGGTATCCGGGCCAACCTCGTCGAGCAGGAACGGGCGTCGCGGCACCCCTCCGCCCGGCGCCCACTTGGTGTGCGAACTCTTCACCGCCCAATTCATCCACCGTAGAGCGTCCAGCACATTGGACTTTCCCGACGCGTTCGCCCCGTAGATCCCCGTCACGGCGACGCTTCTGGGGATATCAGCGGCCCGCGGCTTCGGCTCCCCCCGCCTCGGCACGGCGACGAACGACAACGTCTGCTCGTTGCGCAACGACCGGTGGTTGGCCACCCGGAAGCGTAGGAGCACGACCGATCACCTCTTCGTAGGAGCGCAAGAACCATACAGTTTCGAGGCTCACTACGGAGAGATTCCCCGCTGAGGTCACTTCAATTGCGATCAAAACGTCGGTGCGCCGGCCACGCCGAATTCCGACGGTCACTCCCTGACGTGCCGCACCGGCAGAACCAGGGCTTTCAGGCCGGTCGGTCCCAGACCCACAGGCGCTCGCCGTCCTCGATGTGGTCGGTGGGCAGCAGGCCGATCCGGCCGGCCACCGTCATGGACGCGTGGTGATCGGGATGGATGTGGGCCTCGATACGGGCGACACCGCGCGCACGCAACCATCCGGCGAGCGCCGCCGCCGCCTCCGAGGCGTACCCCCGGCCCTGCCAGGCGGTCCCCACGACCCAGGCGACCTCGGCCCGCCGCCCCTCGTCCTCCACCGTCGCCTGCACGTAGCCGACCGCGCGCCCGTCGGCGTCGCGGCGGATGATCCAGTTGAGCCACTCCTGCCGCCCGTCCGGAGACCGGCGGGCTTCGAGCGCGGCATACCGGGCGCGGAGTTCCGGCAGGGTGGGCGCGGCTCCGCCGATGAAGGCGTACAGCTCCTCCCCCGCCAGCACCTCCGCCATCTCGTCCGCGTCCTGCGCGGTCAGCGGCCGGAGTGTGAGCCGCGCCGCCGAGATGGTCTCCATACGCAGAAGTCTCCCCCGTCCTGGCCCGCACGCCCAACGGCATTTCCCCGGCGGCCGGATAAACCGATCGATTCCCGGCGGGCACGGCGGACATCATGGCGGGCATGAAGCACCGCACGGGTTCCGAGCGTGCCCGCCGGGACGCGCTCGTCGAGCTGCACGGCTCACTGGACCGCCGCTACCGGCCGGAGGACGTCGCCGAACTGGTCCTCCAGGCGCTGGCCGGACGGCTGTCGGGCCGTGAGCGCCTCGTGCTGGGCCGTGCGGCACAGCACTCCTCGCGCGGCTCCGCGTGGTTCACCTCGATGTCGAGCGACTACGCGCGTCCCGTCGGCGGAGCGCGTCAGGTGGCGGCGGCAGCCAGGCTGTTCGGCGTTCCGGCGGAGGTGGACCCCGACGACCCCGAGTCCCTGCTGGCGTACGCGAGAACGGCCGGCCGCACGATCGCATGGGCGCCCGACCGGACCGACTTCCTGGCCGACCGGCTCAACCGCGAGGCCAGGGAGGCCGCCGGGATGGACCTGTCGAAGCGGCAGTACAACCGCCGGTTCCGCATGCTGCGCCGCATCGCCGCGAAGGCGGGGACGCTCGAGGCCGAGTGGGACAAGCGGCGGCTGCTGCTGATCGGTGTCACCGGCTTCGGCGCGAGCATCCCGCTGGAGAGGTTCGTCGCGGACCCGGACGCCGCCTGCTTCGTCGCCTACTCCACCGCGCGCCGCAAGCTGCGCCGCGAGTTCAGCCTCTCCGGGCGGGACAACCCCTTCGACGAGATCGCGGAGGTCCTGCTCCGCCGGTGCGGAGACGACGCGGACTGGTGGATGATCGCGCAGGTCCGGCCCACACCCGACGTGCTCGGCCGCCTCACCGACGGAGAGCGGGGGCTGCTGCTCGGTCAGTGGTCCGCGGTCATGCGGCACAGCGCCCGGCTCCTGGGCCCGCGCTGGCGGCCGACCACCGACCGGGCGACGATGGTCGTCCGGCGCGGCGACGACTCCAGCACGTGGAACGCTCTGGCGAGCGCTTACAACGCGGCCCGTGCCGGGTGGCTCGCGTGCCTCGCCTCGCTGGACGCCCTGGAGTTGCTGGACGCGTCCTGCCCCGGCAAGGCGATGCGGCTGATGGCCGCCGATCTGGCGGCCTGGCACCGCTCGGCCGGTGGCGACGTCGATCCCGGCACCCGGGTCTGGGCCGCGCTGCCGCCGCCTTGGGAGGTGCTGGACGGCACGGCGTCCTGCACCCGCGCGGACGTCGAGGTGGCCTGCCGTACGGCGGGGCTCGATCCGGAGAAGTCGGGCTGGACCGCGCCCGCGCCCAAGCACCGTGTCGCGGTGTTCCGGCTCACCCCCGAGCTGGTGCACGGAGTCGCCGTGGCCGATCCGGTCTGGGCGGCCCTGCTGCGCCGCGCCGGGGTGTTCAGCGGCCGGACCGTCCGGCCCGACCTGGCTCCGGAGGCCCTGCACGGGCTTCAGGGCGGCGTCGTGACCGGCGACCTGCCCTCCGCCGTGGGGCCGGATCAAGCCGTGGGGCCGGATTAATCCGTGGCGCGGCCGGGGCCTGTCGAGCAGACTGGAACCCGGCCTCGTCGTAGCTCAGTGGTAGAGCGCCCGGCTCGGGGCCGGGTGGACGCCGGTTCGAGCCCGGCCGGCGAGGACCTCCATGAACGGATCATCTGGCACCTGCGAATGACCAGCAAGATCGATACAGTGCGCCGGTGATCAGATCACGGTGGGCACGTGTCTTATGGCCGGCGCTCGTGGCCGCGCTCCTGATGGCCGGGCTCGCGGGCGAACCGGACCTCATGGAGGAGACGGTGATGTGCTCCTCCATGTCCATGGGCGGCACCGTGTCGCTGTCCTGTGACGATCCCGAGTTCGAAGCCGAGATGAAGGCCAACGCCCTCACTCCCGAGGAGGCGAAGAGCATCGGGTGCCCGCCGGTGCAGTGGGACGACGAGGCGAAGCTCAGCCCCGATCTGGGGCAGGACCCGAGCCTCGTGAGCGCCGAACCCACGTACACCCCGCGTACGCCCGATCCGGCGATCGCCGCGCGGGTGAACCAGGCGTGGGACCGGATCGAACGCTGGCTGGGCGCGCACGCCTCGGCCACGCTGCGCAAGCTCAAGTTCGGCGCCGACCCGCAGAACCTCGCCGGATGGGAGACGAACCACAGCCGCCGCCTTCCCGACGACCTGTACGTCTCCTATCTCCGGCATGACGGCGCCGACGGCAACCTGGGCGCGGGGTTCCAGCTCCCGCCCTCGTACGGCCTGCTCGGTCTTTTCGAGATCGACTACATCAACTGGGGGAACTGCCAGGACCTGGTGATGGAGGGCGACCTGGACGCGGCCGACCCCGAGAACGGGACATGGCACGGCAGCTTCCTGGCCGTCGGCAGCGACGGCTCCGGGCGGGAGCTGTTCGTCGAGCCGCGGACGGGCCGGGTGGGCGAGGCCAGGGCGCAGGAGAACGTGACGTATGACGGCCCGATGGGCTGGCCGTCACATCTGACGATGCTGGAGGCGCTGGCCGGCGCGCTGGAGCGGGGCGAGGCGCTGCGGGACTGGCACCCGGTCGTCACCGCGGGCTGCGAGTTGCGCTGGGCCGAGGAGCCCGCGCCTGTGCGGCAGGGCTGCGCCGGCGGTCCCCGGCCGTCCCCCACCCCGACGCCCACCGTGGAGCCGCCCCCGGAGAAGCCGACGGCCGAGGAGTTGCGGGCCGGCGGGTGCCTGCCGTCCCGTCGTACGCCCGGCCGTACGACCCGGGCGCGCGTGCCGGGGCCGCGCGTCACCGCCGAGGTGAACGCGGTGTGGCGGCGCATCGAGCGGTGGCTGGCCCGGAAGGCGCCCGTCACATACAAAAGTCTGCTGCCACCGGCCCGCCCCCTGGACATCGCCAGGTCGGAAGCGGCGATGGGGCTGCGCTTCCCCGACGACCTGCGCGCCTCGCTGCTGCGGCACGACGGCGCCGGCTCATGGGGGTTCGGCCCCGCCCCCTTCTACGAGCTGATGTCCGCCAAGCACATCCGCAGCGAGTGGAAGCTGCTCTGCGACATCGGTGGCGACTCGCTCGGCTACTGGTGGGACGGCCATCTGGTCCCCTTCGCCTACGCGAACGACGGTGGGAACCTCTTCGTCGACACCCGCACCGGGGAGACGGGCGAGTTCTTCAACGAGGAGGGCCTCACCCAGGAGGGCGACGTCGTGTGGCCGTCCTACCTGGCGCTGCTGAAGGCGACCGCGAGGTCGCTGGAGACCGGCAGGCCGATCCGCGGCTGGCGGCCGAAGGTCGTCAAGGGCGAACTGGACTGGGAGAGCACACGGGGTTGAGCGCCCCCGAACTTGAGCTACCGGCCGGCGGCGGTCACGGCAGCCGGGCGGCGATGCCGTCGAGGACGAAATCGAGCCCGATCGCGAAGCGTTCGTCCGGCGTGGGACCCGCCGGATGGGTGAGCCATTCCGTGAGGTGGGGCAGGCCGCCGTCGGCGGCGGCCAGTTCGCGCAGCGTCGCGATGGCGGCGTAGAGCCGGGCGTCGTCGTCCAGGCCCTGGCGCCGCTCCTGGCGGGCCTCCTCGCTCTCCTGCTGGGCGCTGCCGAGAACGTGCCGATCGATCAGCGCCGCATAGGTCATGGCCTCGCCCACAGTCGCCCCCCGCCGTACGAGGACGGCGAGCATGAACTCCAGCCGGCGCATCATGTGCGGACCGGCCGGAGGGCGGGCGTGGACCAGCACGGCGAACCAGGGGTGCCGTGACGTCATCCGCCGGGTCTCCAGGGCGAGCGTGCGCAGGTCGCCGCGCCAGTCGCCGCCGGGCTCCCCCGGCAGCGAGACCTCGGCGGTGGCCGCGTCGAGCATGAGGTCGAACAGGCCCTCCTTGCTGTGCACGTGCCGATAGAGCGCCATCGGCGAGTACGGCCCGAGGCGGGCGGCGACCGCCTTCATCGTCAGCCCGTCCAGCCCGGCCTCGTCGGCCACGCCGATCGCCGCCGCCGTGATCTTCTCCCGGTCCAGCCCGCGCCGGCGCGGCGACTGCTGCGTCCAGATCAGCGGGAACTCGTTCGTCTCTCCCTCGCCCATGCCGTAAGTTTACGACATACACTTCATGTGTACGACATAAACTTACCGACATCGGAGGTACTGATGGCGCAGGCGACGCCCGACGCGTACGAACCGCGTGGGATCCGGCTGGGCATCGTGAGGGGCGTCAGCTACGGCCTGTTCGGCCCGCCCGGCACGTTCGTCCCCCAGGCTCGATCGCTGGGCGCCGGGATCGTCCGGGCATACGTGTACTGGAGCCAGGTCGAGCCCGAGCCGGGCCGCTACCGCTGGGACGTGGTCGACGCGTTGCTCGCCCAGCTCGACGGCGACGAGGAGGTGTGGATCACGCTGTGCTCCAGCTCCCCCTGGGCGACCCGGACGCCGACCGACTTCCTGCCGCCCTCCCCCGCGCACGACCTGGACGCCTACGCCGAGTTCGTCCGCCGGGTGGTGCGCCGCTGCGCCGGGCGGGTGCACTACTGGCAGTGCGACAACGAGCCGAGCAACACCGACCTGCTGTGGGCGGGAACCGCCGACGAGTACGTCGCGCAGCTCAGGGTCATGCACGCCGCGGTCAAGGAGGCCGACCCCGCGGCCGCCGTGGTGCTCGGCGGGTGCGGCTACGACGTGCTCGGCAGCGAGGCGGGAAGCGAGCCCTGGCGCTTCTTCGAGCAGGTGCTGTCCGGGGGCCGTGACGCCTTCGACCTGTTCGACGTGCACCTGTACGGCGACGCCGCCGCGGTCCCCGCCCATATCGAGGCCGTGCGGGAGCTGATGCGGGCGCAGGACTGTCTCAGGCCGGTGGTGGTGGGCGAGTACGCCGCGCCCGTGCCGTTCGAGTTCCCCGACGCCCAGGCCGTCATGTACGAGGTGTTCGCCGAGGCCTTCGCCGGCGAAGCGCCGGTGCAGAGCACGAGCCAGCCAGCCGTGCAGAGCACCGATGAACTGGCCGCCAGGGCGCGGCAGGACACCCCCGAGCGACGGGCCATGGCCGCGTTGTACGCGCGGATGCCGGAACTGCCGCCCCGGTTGCAGATGTTCATGGAGGGGTGCCCGCCCGAGCTGGAGGCCGGACGCCACCGGATCAACTGCCGCCAGCTCGTCGCCTGCACCCTGGAGGCGCTCGCCGCGGGGGTCCGCCGCACTCTCTACTGGAACCTCGGGCCCGAGGTTCCTGGGCCGGCCGACCCGCTGCAGATCATGCATCTGATGTTCGGCAAGCTCGCCATGCTCGGCTACCGGGACCGCGAGCTCGCCGTCCGGCATCCGGCGGCGGACACCTTCGCCCTGCTCGCCGCGCAGCTCGCCGGGGCCCGCCGGGTGACCCGCGTCCGGTCCGCCGACGCGCCCGGCCTGTACGCGTTCGAGGTCGAGCGCGCCGGACAGGGGCCGCTGCTCGTGCTGTGGAACCGTCGCGACCCGGCCGACGACACGGCGCGTGACACAGCCGACAACACGGCCGGTGACACGGTCGGCGGGGAGGACCGGCCGCCCGTCGCCGTCTCCTGGCCCTGGCCGGCGTCCGCCGCGACCGCCGTGGACGCGTTCGGCGAGCCGCGCGTCGTCGAGGTCCGCGACGGGATGCTGCGCCTGGCCGTCTCGGACACGCCGGTGTTCGTCAGCCGGGAGAGCTGAGCACAGCTTCACAACGCTCTCCGACCCGTCGTGAACCACTTCTGTCACACAGCAGGATCAAGGTGATGTCGATCACATAAAGGGATCTTGTCGGCATACAGGCATGCATGGAACTTTGCGGAGGATTTCCACACCCCCTTCTGGAGGCTCTCCGTGCTGTTACGAGCAGCCATCGCCGCGGTCGCCCTGACCGCCATCGGCGCGGTCCCGGCCCACGCGGCCGACGATCCGGCCATCACCGTCGACCAGGGACGCACCCAACCGGTCTTCTCCTACGCCGACGCCGTTCGCGAGCACGTCTACGTCGAGTCGAGCGTCGACAGCGACTCCGACGGCCGCCTCGACCGGGTCAGGGTCGACATCATCAGGCCAAAGGAGTCGGGGCCCGGGCTCAAGGTGCCGACGATCATCGACGAGAGCCCCTACTACGACAACTCCGGGCGCGGCAACGAGTCCGAGCGCAAGACGTACGACGCGGCGGGCGAGCCCCTCAAGTTCCCGCTGTTCTACGACAACTACTTCGTGCCGCGCGGCTACGCCGTCCTCAACGTCGACATGGTCGGCACCACGAAGTCCGACGGCTGCCCCGACGTCGGCGGCAAGGCCGACGTGCTGGGCGGCAAGGCGGTCGTCGACTGGCTGAACGGCCGCGCCCCCGCCTACCACGACGACGGCTCCACCGCGGTGGCCGACTGGAGCACCGGCAAGGCCGGCATGATCGGCAAGTCGTACGACGGCACGCTGGCCAACGCGGTCGCGGCGACCGGGGTCGAGGGCCTGGAGACGATCGTCCCGATCTCCGCCATCAGCTCCTGGTACAAGTACCAGCGCTCCAACGGCGTCATCTACAACTACAACTACATGTCGTACCTGTCCCGGGCCGTCGACACCGACCCGGCCGCCAAGTGCGCGGCGAAGCGGGCTCAGCTGGACGTCGACGCCGACGACACCACGGGGAACTACAACGGCTTCTGGGCCGAGCGCGACTACGTCGCCGGGTCGCTCGGCGACGCGTCGAAGGTGCACGCCAGCGTCTTCGTCGTGCACACGGTCAACGACCTGAACGTCAAGCCCGACAACTTCTCGGTGTGGTGGCAGGCGCTCGCCGACCGGAACGTGCCGCGCAAGATCTGGGTCGGCCAGTATCAGCACGTGGACCCCTTCGACTTCGAGGGGCGCCGTGACCTGTGGGTCGACACGCTGCACCGCTGGTTCGACCGCTGGCTGCTCGGCGTGGACAACGGGATCATGCAGGAGCCGCGCGCCGACGTGCAGGTCGGCCCGGCCGAGTGGGTCACCCAGAAGGACTGGCCGACGCCTGCCGCCTCGACCCACTTCTTCCGTCCGTCCGCCGACGGTTCGCTGAACCTCAACCCCGGCAAGAACGGTGAGACCGCGAGCTTCACCGACATCCGTCAGTCGGAGGACGCGATGGTCGCCGACGTCGGCACGGCCAAGCCCGGACGGGTCTCCTTCACCACCGGTGAGCTGCCGCGCGACCTGCGCATGTCGGGCACGCCCGAGGTGGACCTGCGGGTCTCGCTCGACAAGCCGACCTCGAACCTGACCGCGCTTCTCGTCGACTTCGGCGAGGACACCCGAGTCGACTGGCGCCGTGGACAGGGTGTCACCACCCTCGCCGAGGAGGACTGCCACGGCGACGGCACCGCCGACGACGACGCCTGCTACAAGAAGGTCGTCACCAACCTGGCCACGCGTCCGCTGGAGGTCGTGGCCCGCGGCTGGATCGACGCGCAGAACCGCGGCTCGCTCTCCGCGTCGTCGCCGCTGACCCCCGGCACGTACGCGCAGGTCAAGTGGAAGACGCTGCCGCAGGAGTACGTCTTCAAGAAGGGCCACAGGATCGGGCTGGTGATCGCCGGCACCGACTCGAACTACAGCGGCGAGCGGGCCACCGGCACGACCGTCACCGTCGACCTGCACAAGAGCCGGGTGGAGATTCCGCTCGTGCTCGGCGTCGGCCACGCGCTGAACGGCGGCGACATCGTCAAGGACAAGGGCGCCTGGCACGGTCCCCAGCAGATCGACCTGCCGGTGCCGGACAACAAGCTCTACTGATCCCCTGACCGCCTTCTGACGCGGCGCCGGGACCCTCGTCCCGGCGCCGCGTCCGAGCGGTCCGGCACTCCCCGCCTTCGCCGTGGTGTTTGGACCCCTCCTGATCGGCAAACTGGTAGATCCAGGGTCAAGCCGACGGGAGAGGTCACCGTGCGTTTCCACGCCGACCTGCACATGCACTCCAGGTACGCCTACGCGTGCAGCAAGAACAGCGACCTGGAGCAGCTGACCTGGTGGGCCCGGCGCAAGGGCGTCACGCTCATGGGCACGGGCGACCTCACCCACCCGGCCTGGCTGCGCCGGCTCCGTACCGCTCTCGTGCCGGCCGAGCCCGGACTGTTCCGGCTGCGCGACGACCTCGACCGCGAGGTCGCGGCGACGCTGCCGGGCAGCGTGGCCGCCGCACCCGTGCGGTACATGCTGTCGGTGGAGATCTCCACCGTCTACTCCCAGGGCGGCCGCTCCCGGAAGATCCACCACCTCGTCTACCTGCCCGGATTCGACCAGGTCGAGGAGTTCGGCCGAGGGCTCGCCAAGGTCGCCGACCTCGGCGTGGACGGCCGGCCCACCGTACGCATGAGCTCGCGCGACCTGCTGGAGGCCGTGCTTGCCTGCGGCCAAGGCGCGTACCTGGTGCCGGCGCACGTCTGGACGCCGTGGTTCGGCGTGCTCGGCTCGAAATCGGGATTCGACAGCATCGAGGAGTGCTTCGGCGACCTCACCGAGCACGTCTTCGCGCTGGAGACCGGGCTGTCCGCCGACCCCGCCATGATGTGGCAGGTCTCCGGCCTCGACGGATATCGGCTGGTCAGCTATTCGGACGCCCACTCGCCGCCCATCGTCGGCCGCGAGACCACGGTCTTCGAGACCGATCTGGACTACTTCGCGATCGAGCGGGCCCTGCGCACCGGCGCCGGCGTGTGCGGCACGACCGAGTTCTTCCCAGAGGCGGGCAAATACCACGTCGACGGCCACCGCAAGTGCCACGTGCGGCTCGACCCGGAGCAGACGCGCAAGCTCGGCGGGCTCTGCCCGATATGCGGCAGGAAGCTCACGGTCGGCGTGCTGAGCAGGGTCGAGGACCTCGCGGACCGCCCGGCGGGCAGGAGCCCAGAAGGCGCGGCGGGCTTCCGCAACCTCGTCCCGCTCCCGGATCTCGTGGCCGAGACCCTGGGGGTGGGCCCGAAGAGCAAGAAGGTGAGCGCGGAGACCGACAGACTCGTTGCCGCGCTCGGGCCCGAGCTCGCGATCCTCGGCGACCTTCCCCTCGACGCCATCGCCGGCTGCTCACCGCCGCTTGCCGAGGCGATCGGCCGTCTGCGGAACGGCGACGTCACCAAGGACCCCGGCTACGACGGCGAGTTCGGCCGAATCCGCACCCTCGATCCGTAAGGCGGCCGGCCCGATGCACTATCAGGCGGCGTGCGCCTCGAACCACAGCGACCCCACGTCATGACCGGGGGTCAGGCGGACGTCGGCGTCGAGAGCGGCGGCCAGAAGCCGGAGCAACGGCACCGTCGGCGCCGTACCGCCCTCTTCATCGTGCTGCCTCGTCTACTCGCTTGAAGTCACTGTCGCCGAGGTCGTCGAGCCACTTCCGGACTTCTGGTTCGATCTCGAAGCCATACAGCACGAGCCCGGCACCGCGGACGCCGAACGCCTCCAACTGCTCGCGTCCCTGCACGCCACCCGGGTAACGCGGAAAGCCCAGGCCGAACGGCCTGGGCTCTCCGAGGTGGTGCGCCGCCAGGGACTCGAACCCCGGACCCGCTGATTAAGAGTCAGCTGCTCTAACCAACTGAGCTAGCGGCGCAAAGCCCTTAGAGGTTATCGCACGCCCCAGGACAGTCCAAATCAGAGCGGTCGAAATCGGGCTAGAGTAGAACAACATTCGGTATCAGCGGTTGGGAGCGCACATGTGGTTCGCCTCGCCTGACGAGGTCCGGGGACGGCTGACGGCCGTCGACTACCTTGCCGACGACGGCATCGCGACATCGGTGTTCCTGGCCGGGGCACTGGGCAAGCCGCTGCTGGCCGAGGGACCGGCGGGGGTGGGCAAGACCCAGCTCGCCAAGGCCGTGGCGGAGGCCACCGGCGCCCGGCTCATCCGCCTGCAGTGCTACGAGGGCCTGGACGAGGCGCGGGCGCTGTACGAGTGGAACTACAAGAAGCAACTGCTGCGCATCCAGGCCGACGACGGCGCCTGGGACGACATCTTCTCCGAGGAGTTTTTGCTGGAGCGCCCCCTCCTGAAGGCGATCAGGAGCGAGGAGCCCACCGTGCTGCTCATCGACGAGACCGACAAGGCCGACGTCGAGGTCGAGGGGCTGCTGCTGGAGATCCTGTCCGACTACCAGATCACGATTCCCGAGCTGGGCACGATCACCGCCGCGCGCCGGCCGTACGTCGTGCTGACCTCGAACGCGACCCGCGAGCTGTCGGAGGCGCTGAAGCGGCGCTGCCTCTATCTGCACCTCGGCTACCCCACGCCGGAGCGGGAGCGTGACATCCTGCTCGCCCAGGTGCCCGGACTGCCCGCGAGCATCGCCGACCAGCTCGCCCGTACGGTGGCCACGCTCCGGGCGCTGGAGCTGAAGAAGTCGCCGTCGATCGCGGAGACCGTCGACTGGGCGCACACCCTGCTCGCGCTGGGCCGTACGGAGCTGGACGAGGCGCTGATCGGCCAGACGCTGGGCGTGGTGCTCAAGCACAACTCCGACCAGGTGCGGGCCGCCAAGGAGCTCGGCCTGCCGTCCCGGTCATGACGACTCCGGCGTCCCTCGTGGACCGGCACGTCGGGTTCGTCCACGCCCTGCGGGAGGCCGGGCTGCCGGTCTCCCCGGCCGAGGGGCTCGACGCGGCCCACGCGCTCATGGTCGTCGACCTGGCCGAGCGGGAGACGCTGCGCGAGGCGTACGCCGCGACGCTGGTGAAGCGGCCCGCGCACCGGCCGGGGTTCGACCTGCTCTTCGACCTGTGGTTCCCGCCGGTGATCGGCGGCACCCAGGAGGGCCCCGAGGAGAGCACTGCAGAGAGCACGGCAGAGGGCACCGCGGAGGGCGCCGCCGTCGTGGAAACCGCCGCACTGCCCGAGCTGCCGGAGCTTCGCGAACGGCTGGCGGAGCTGTTGATGGGCGACCCGGCCGATCCCGCGTTCCGGGAGTTCGCCCGGGCGATGGTCGGGCGGTTCGGGCAGGTCCAGGCCGCCCCCGGCAGGCAGTCGTGGTTCTCCTTCCCGGTGCTGCGCGCGCTGTCGCCCGAGACGCTGGTGGCCCGGATGCTGACGGCCATGCTCGACGAGCGCGGCGGCCTGCCGGAGAAGGTCGCCCGGCGGCACATCGCGCGGACCATCGAGGCGTTCACGGAGGCGGTCGCCTCCGACGTACGCCGGAGGATCGCCGAGGAGTCGGGCATCGAGAAGATCGCCAGGTCGGCGGTCCGGCCGCCGATCGACCAGGTCGACTTCCTGCGCGCGTCCAAGGATGAGCTGGCCCGGCTGCGCCGGGAGGTCTACCCCCTCGCCCGCCGCCTGGCCACCCGGCTGTCCATCAGGCAGAAGCGGGGGCGGCGCGGCCGGCTCGACTTCCGGCGCACCGTGCGGGCCTCGCTGTCCACGGGCGGTGTGCCGCTCACCACCCACCTGCGCCCGCCCCGCCCGCACCGGCCCGAGCTGGTCGTGTTGTGCGACGCCAGCGACTCGGTCTCCACGTTCTCGCACTTCACGCTGTTGCTGACGTTCGCGCTGCGGGAGCAGTTCACCAAGGTGCGGGCGTTCGCGTTCGTGGACACGGTGGACGAGATCACGGACCTGTTCGCCCCGGGTGCGGACGTGCTGGACGCCATCGCCCGCCTGACCGAGACGGCCGACATCGTCAGGTTCGGCCGCACCGACTACGGCCACGTCTTCGAGCGCTTCGCCGAACGCTTCCCGGACGCCGTGGGCCCCCGGACGTCGCTGCTGATCCTGGGCGACGCCAGGTCCAACTACCAGGTCCCGGCGCTGGGCACGCTGAAGCGGCTGGCCGGGCAGGCCAGGCACGCCTACTGGCTCAACCCCGAGCCCCGGGCCCGGTGGGACACCGGGGACTCCCTCGCCACGCCGTACGGCTCGGTCGTGCCCATGCACGAGTGCCGCAACGTCGCCCAGCTCGCCGCGTTCGTCGAGACGCTGGCTTCATAGACACCGGCTTCATAGACACCGGCCTGAATCGAGACCCTTCGCCTGAATCGATTCCGGCCCGCGCCCGCGTGCTCAGCTCATGCGGCGCAGGATGCGGGCCGCCGTACGGGCCAGCAGGTCGATCTGCTCCTCGGTCAGCTCCATGGATCCGTGGGTGCGGATCCAGCGGGTCACCCTGCCCGGGTAGGAGACGGTCAGTCCCTCCCCGTGCAGCACTCCGCCTCTGGCCTTGATCTTCCCGCCGTGCACGGCGAGCACCGGGGCGATGGAGAGCTCGATGCCGGTCTCCTTGGTCAGCAGCGCGGCCATCGACCCGGCGGCGGAGATGAGGCCCTTGGCGACCGAGGTGCCGAACTTCTCGTCGAAGAACAGCCGCTCGCCGTAGCGTGCGATCAGGGTGTCGGGCGACCACGCCTCGTTGTCCACGATCCACAGGCCGCCCGGCCCGATGACGAGGTGGTCGATCGACGCCTCTCCGGGCACGGCCCGGCCGTCCATCACCCGGTAGCCGTGCCGGCGCAGCCCGAGACGCAGCAGCCGTCCGGTGCGCACCTCGCCGCGGCGCCTGCCCCGCCACACCGCCGTACGCTCGTGCAGGCGCCAGGCGATGAACAGGTCGGTGCCGCCCGCGAGGGCGGCCAGGCCGAGGCCCGCGGCGAACATGTTCAGCCCGAGCCGCGAGCCCACCAGGTTGCCGATGACGAACCCCGCGAAGGTGACCGCGGCCCGGACCCGGATCCGGTTCTTGCGTCCGGCGAACCAGAATGTCTCGTACAGGTTCTGCGGCGAGGCGCCGGTGAACTTCTCGTCCTTCGGGACGTAAATGGACCCATTGGGCACGCGAACCCCCCACACTAGGCATGCGGCTTTCTCCGGGATACCCGAGCGGGAATCCCAACCCTCCTAAGGTGAGGGAAGTAGCGCAGTTACGCCAGTGCCGACGCTAGACCGACCAGTCGGTATGCTTGAACCGAGAGACGAAGGAGGTCGGTATGGCCCGCCGCGCAACCGGAGAGCACCGCGTAACGGGGGATCGCGTCAACGGGGAGCGCCCCGCCGGCGGGTCCCTGGAGGAGCCGGTGCGGCAGCGCCTGCTCGCCGAGGCCACCCGGCTGTTCGCCGGGCGGGGTTTCGAGAGCACGTCGGTGCAGGAGATCGTCGCGGCGGCCGGCGTCACCAAGGGCGCCATGTACCACTACTTCGACTCCAAGGACGACCTGCTCCACGAGATCTACGCCCGGGTGCTGCGCCTGCAGATGGAGCGCCTCAACCGGTTCGCGGACGCGGAGGGCCCGGTGGCCGAGCGGCTGCACGCGGCGGCGACCGACGTGGTGGTGACCACGGTCGACAACCTGGACGACTCCAAGATCTTCTTCAGGTCGATGCACCAGCTCACGCCGGAGACGTACAAGAGCGTGCGGGCCGAGCGGCGGCGCTACCACGAGCGGTTCCGCGACCTCGTCGCCGAGGGGCAGCGCGACGGCGTCTTCCGCGCCGACATCCCCGCCGAGATGGTGGTCGACTTCTTCTTCGGCTCGGTGCACCACCTCGGCACCTGGTATCACCCCGACGGCCCGCTGACCGGTCAGGAGGTCGGCCGTCACTTCGCCGACCTCCTGCTCAACTCCCTGCGGCCCTGACCAGGAGAAACCTGCTCAGACCGGCGCGGGGAGGTCGGCCGGGCCCGCCAGCGCGTCACGGTGGTCACCCGGCGTGCCCAGCGCGATCTGGTCGGCCTTGGCCCGCTTGAGGTAGAGATGCGCCGGGTGCTCCCAGGTCATCCCGATGCCGCCGTGGAGCTGCACGCACTCCTCCGCGGCGTGCACCGCCACCGCTGCGCAGTGGGCCTGCGCCACCGCGACGGCCACCGCCGCGTCGTCGCCGAGCGGTCCCGCCGCGGGCGCCTCCGCCAGCAGGGCGGCCGCGTTGCGGGCCGCCGCCCTGGCCCCCACGACCTCCAGCCACAGGTCGGCCAGCCGGTGCTTGACCGCCTGGAACGACCCCACCGGCCGGGCGAACTGCCTGCGTTCCTTCACGTACGCCACCGTCGTGGTGAGGCACCACTCGGCGACCCCGAGCTGTTCCGAGGCGAGCAGCCCGGCGCCGCGCATCAGGGCCTCCCACACCCACGGCACCTCCAGCCCCTCGGCCCTGGCGACGACCCTGGCCGGCGCCGACGCGAAGGACACGGTCGCGATGGGCCGGGTCAGGTCGAGCGAGGGGACCGGCGTCACCCGGACCGCGGCGGACGCCTCCACCGCGCACAGCCCCACGCATGGTTCCGTCTTCCGCGCCAGCCGTACCGGGACGAGCAGGACGTCGGCGGCCTCCGCGCCGATCACCCCGGTGACCGTGCCGGTCACCGTGCCGTCCTCGCCGAGGGTCGCGCCGTTCTCATGGCAGGGGGCCGCGGGCGCGTACGGCGAGGCGGCGAACGACACCGCGAGCGTCGCCGTCGCCTCCCCGGCGGCCAGCCGTCCCAGCAGCTCCTCCGCGACGTTCCCGCCCGCTTCCTGCCCGGCGGCCGTCAGCAGGGCCTGGGTGGCCAGGACGGCGCTGCTCAGGAACGGCACGGGGGCCACGGCGCGGCCCAGCTCCTCCAGCACGACGGCGGCCTCGCGGGCCGAGGCGCCGCCTTCCCGGGAGGCGGAGCCGCCGAGCTCCTCGGGGATCAGCAGCCCGGCCACGCCGATGTCGCGGGCCAGCGCCTTCCACAGCTCCGCGTCGTACGGCGTGCCGGCCGCCGCGGCCGAGTCGGCACGGTCGAGCACGGCGGACGGGGAGCACTTGTCGGCGAGCAGTTCGCGCACGGCGGCCCGCAGCTCCTCCTCCACCTCCGTGTACAGCAGCGTCATCGGGGGAGGTCCTTCCAGGCGACGTCCTTGTCGGCGCGCGGCTCGGCGGGCAGGCCGAGGACGCGTTCGGCGATGATGTTGCGCAGGATCTCGGAGGTGCCACCCTCGATCGAGTTGCCCTTGGCGCGCAGGTAGCGGTAGCCCGCCTCCCGGCCGATGAAGTCGACCGTGTCGGGGCGGCGGAACGTCCAGTCGTCGTAGGCCAGGCTGTCCTCGCGCAGCATCTCGACCTCGATGCCGGACAGCTCCTGGTGCAGCCGGGCGAAGGCCAGCTTCATGCCCGACCCCTCCGGCCCCGGATGCCCGGCGGCGAGCTGCTCGCGCAGCCGTACGGCCGTCAGGCGCATGACCTCCGAGTCGACCCAGAGCCTGAGCAGCCGCTGGTGCAGGTCATGGGTACGCAACTCGGGCCGGGACCGCCAGGTCTCGGCGACGACGCCCATCATCGTGCGCCGAGCGGGGGCGCCGCCGATCGCCACCCGCTCGTTCATCAGCGTGGTCTGCGCGACCCGCCAGCCGTCGCCCACCTCGCCCAGCCGCAGCGCGTCGGGCAGCCGCACCCCGGTGAGGAAGACCTCGTTGAACTCGGCCTCACCGGTGATCTGGCGCAGCGGGCGCACCTCGACGCCGGGGGCGTGCATGTCGCACACGAAGTAGGTCAGCCCGCGGTGCTTGGGCATGCCCGGGTCGGTGCGGGCCACGAGGATGCCCCAGCGGGCGGTGTGCGCGCTCGACGTCCACACCTTCTGGCCGTCCACCACCCACTCGTCGCCCTCTCGTACGGCGCGGGTGGCCAGCGTGGCGAGGTCGGAACCGGCGCCGGGCTCGCTGAACAGCTGGCACCACACCTCCTCCCCCGTCCACAGCGGCCGCAGGAAGCGCTTGCTCTGCTCCTCGGTGCCGAACGCGAGGATCGTCGGAGCGGCCATCCCGAGGCCGATGCCGATCCGGCCCGGCTGGTTGTCCGGCGTGCCCTTCAGCTCCCGGTCGGCCACGGCCTGCAGACCCCGCGGCGCGCCGAGGCCGCCGAGGCCCTCGGGAAAGTGCACCCAGGCCAGCCCGGCGTCGAACCGGGCGCGAAGGAACTCCAGGCGGTCCATGACCGCCGGGTCGTGCTCCGCGAGGAAGGCTCTGGCGCGCTCGGCGACCGACGCCTCATCCCATGTCACCCGCACATCACCCCATGTGTTTCTTGAGTTCGCGGTAGGCCAGCGACCGCTTGTGGACCTCGTCCGGGCCGTCGGCGAACCGCAGCGACCGCGCGCCCGCCCACAGCGCCGCCAGCGGGAAGTCCTGGCTGATCCCGCCGGCGCCGTGCGCCTGGATGGCCTTGTCCAGGATCCACTCCACCGTCGCCGGGCCGGCGATCTTGATGGCCTGGATCTCGGTGTGCGCGCCCTTGTTGCCGGCCGTGTCCATCAGCCAGGCCGTCTTCAGCACCAGCAGCCGCAGCTGCTCGATGCGCACCCGCGACTCGGCGATCCAGTCCTGGATCACTCCCTGCTGTGCCAGCGGCCTGCCGAACGCCTCCCGCGTCAGCACCCGGCGGCACATCAGCTCGACGGCCCGCTCGGCCATGCCGATGAGCCTCATGCAGTGGTGGATGCGCCCCGGCCCGAGCCGCGCCTGGGCGATGGCGAACCCGCCGCCCTCCTCGCCGATCAGGTTGTCCACCGGCACGCGTACGTCCTCGAACACCACCTCCGCGTGGCCGCCGTGGTCGGCGTCGTCGTAGCCGAAGACCGTCATGCCGCGCCGCACGGTGAGACCGGGGGTCTCGCGCGGGACGAGCACCATGCTCTGCTGACGGTGCTTGGGCGCCTCGGGATCGGTCTTGCCCATCACGATGAAGACCCGGCAGCCGGGATTCATCGCGCCGGTGATGAACCACTTGCGGCCGTTGACGACGTACTCCCCGCCGTCCCTCCTGATGGAGGTCGCGATGTTCGTCGCGTCGGAGGAGGCGACGTCGGGCTCGGTCATCGCGAAGGCCGACCTGATCTCCCCGGCCAGCAGCGGCTCCAGGTACTCCTTGCGCTGCCACTCGCTGCCGAACTCCGCCAGCAGCTCCATGTTGCCGGTGTCGGGGGCGGCGCAGTTGGTGGCGGGCGGCGCGATGGCGGGCGACCTGCCCATGATCTCGGCGAGCGGCGCGTACTGCAGGTTGGTCAGTCCCGCGCCGCGTTCGCCGGGAAGGAAGAGGTTCCACAGGCCGCGCGAGCGGGCCTCGGCCTTGAGGTCCTCCAGCATCGGCGGCGGGCTCCATCCGCTGCCGGCCGCCTGTTCGTGGAAGGCGTGCTCGGCCGGGTAGACACACTCGTCCATGAACTCCAGCAGCCGTTCCCGGTAGCGGTTCGTGGTCGCGTCGAACCCGAAGTCCATCAGACCTCCATCAGCCCGCGGGCGACGATCGGGGCGACCTGGTCGCCGACCTCGGCGAAGCCCTCCCCCACCGTGAGCCCCTTCGTGTATCGGAAATGGATGCCCTCGGCGATCACCGCGAGCTTGAAGCAGGCGAGGCCGACGTACCAGCCGAGCCGGGACAGGTCGCGGCCGGACGCCTCCCCGTAGTGGGCCGCCAGCTCGGAGCTGGGCGGCACCTCCCCCGCCGAGCCCCGGTCGAGCGAGGAGACCTCGCCGTACAGGAGGAAGAGCGCCAGGTCGGTGAGCGGGTCGCCGAGCGTGGACATCTCCCAGTCGAGCACGGCCCGCACCTCGCCGTCGGCGACGAGCGTGTTACCCAGCTTGAAGTCGCCGTGCACGATCGCCGGTCTGCCGGAGGCGGGCACGTCGCGGGCGAGCCGCTCGTAGAGGTCGTCGATGCCGGGCACCTCGCGGCTGCGCGAGGCGTCGAGCTGCCGCTTCCACCGGGCGACCTGCCGCTGCAGGAAGCCGTCGGGCCTGCCGAAGTCGCCGAGACCCACGCTCTCGGGGGCGATCGAGTGCAGCTCGGCCAGCACGTCCACCAGCCCGTGGGCGAGAGCCGGCGTGAGCGGCGGCTGCCCGCCCACGACGCACTCCATCACGTAGAAGGGCGCGCCGACGATCTCGGGGTCCCGGCACAGGTGGTAGGTGCGCGGCACCGGGACGCCGGTGTCCTGAAGCGCGTTCATGACCCGGTATTCGCGGCCCATGTCGTGCGCCGTCGCCAGGACGTGCCCGAGCGGCGGCCGCCGCACGACGTAGGTGCTCGTGCCGTCCCTGACGACGTACGTCAGGTTGGACTTGCCGCCCACGATGAGCTCCGCGGTGAGCGGCCCCGCGGTCAGGCCCTCGCGCTGGAGGTGCTCGGCGAGGCGGGTGAGGTCGAGGCCGGGCGGGTCATCGTTCACGCCGTCAGCGTACCGACCAGACGGTATGTGTGTCGACACGGTCACGGCCAAGTGGTCCTCGCCGTTCCGCCCCAAGTGGCCATCCGCTCGCACCGTACGCCGCCGATACCGTCGGGCGCATGACCGCGAAGATGCCCGCGCCGACCGTGCTCGACGGCCGCGTCGTACGCCTTGAGCCCCTCGCCCCCGGCCACGTGCCCGACCTGTTCGCCGCGGCGGGGGACGAGGAGGTCTGGCGGCACCGGCCGGAACCCGTGCCGCGGGCCGAGGACGACATGCGCCGCCTGGTGGACACGCTGCTCGCCGACCCGCGCACCACCCAGTTCGCGGTGGTCCTCAAGGAGACCGGCCGGGCGATCGGCTCGACCGGCTTCTGGGATGTCGGCGGCTTCAACGAGAGCGTGGAGATCGGCTCCACATGGTACGGCAGGGCCTACTGGCGCACCGCCGTCAACACCGAGTGCAAGGTCCTGCTGCTCGACCACGCCTTCGCTCTGGGGTTCGTCCGCGTGGTGCTGAAGACCGACATCCGCAACCTGCGGTCGCAGGCGGCCATCGAGCGCATCGGCGGCGTCCGCGAGGGCGTGCTCCGGAGGCAGTACCGCCGCACGGACGGCACCTGGCGCGACAGCCCTCTGTATTCGATCCTCGACGACGAGTGGCCCGCGCACCGCGCCCGCCTGCTGGCCTCCCGCGAATAACACCCCGGCGCCTGTCGATCCGGCGGCTTGTCGTTCGTGTAGGGGGTGAGACCGACGGACGACGGTGAAGGAGACACGGCATGGGCAAGGTCATCGCGATCGAACACCTGACGCTTGACGGTGTGATGCAGGCGCCCGGAAACCCCGAGGAGGACCTGCGCGGAGGCTTCCGGCACGGCGGCTGGGCGAGCCGGCACCAGGACCCGGCCATGCAGGAGGTCATGGGCCGCCACATGACGAGCGCGTGGTCCCTGCTGGCCGGCCGGACGACCTACGAGCAGTTCGCGGGCTACTGGCCCAAGCAGCCGCCGAACCCGTTCAGCGAGGCTCTCGGCCGCGCCCGGAAGTACGTGGCGTCCACCACCCTGACCGAACCCCTCGCCTGGGAGAACTCCGTGCTCCTCGGAGGCGACGCCGCTGACGCGGTGAGCCGTCTGAAGGAGGAGCTGCCGGAGAACCTGGTGGTGTTCGGCAGCGGGGTCCTGGTCCGGTCGCTGCTGTCACGCGACCTCGTCGACACACTGGTTCTTCTCGTCTATCCGCTTGTGCTCGGCTCCGGCCGCCGGTTGTTCCCGGACTCGGGCTCGGACCTGCCGGCCTTCCGGCTGGTCGAATCGACGGCGACCGGGACGGGAGTGATCGTCACCGTGTACCGGCCCGCCGGACGGTGACCTGGGGTATCCGCGCGATCGCTTCGGGGGCGACCGGCGGCCGGCGGCCGGACGCTTCGGCGAGGCCGCCGGGGCTCACGTGCCGGAGACGACGCGGAGCAGCTCCCGGAAGGCGGCGCCGAGTTCGTCGAGGTCAGGCACGTCCCCCGCCCCCACGATCGCGTCGAACAGCATCCCTTCGACGTAGGCGACCATCTGCCGCCCGTGCCGCACCGGATCGGGCGAGCCGGCGGCGGCCAGCACCGCGATGGCCTGCTCCCGGAACCGGCGCCCCACCTCGTCGTAGATCGTGCGCAGCTCGGGGCGCCGGGTCGCCTCCAGCGCCAGCTCGTACCGCGCGATCGTGGTCTCCCGGTGCACGGTGATCGCCGCGTGGACCGTCCTCGCCAGGAGATCCGCCAGCGGGGCCACCTCGCCCGCACCCTCGGGCATCCCGCCGTCCGGTGGCGTCGCGGCGGCGAACACGGCCTCCTCGCGCTCGGCGAGCCGGGCCAGCGTGAGCTCCAGCAGCGCCGCCCGTGTGCGCGCGTGGTTCGAGGAGGAGCCCGGCGGCAGCCCCGCCGCCTCGTCCACCGCCCGATGGGTGAGGCCGCGCATCCCCCGCTCGGCCAGGATCGCGATGGCCGCGTCCGCGACGACGGCCGCACGCTGACTGCTCACCCCCTCATCGTAGGGGCGGACTACACCTGTAGTAATCTCACTACAGGTGTAGTAACGGGAGGCGGGCATGGCGCACGCGGTGGTAGTCGGAGCGGGCATCGGCGGGCTGACGGCGGCCCTCGCCCTGGCGCACAAGGGCTGGGAGGTGACGGTCCTGGAACGGGCGGCCTCGGTCGAGCCGGTGGGCGCCGGGCTGGCGGTCGCGCCCAACGCGCTGCGGGCGCTCGACGTGATCGGGGCCGGGGACGACGTGCGGAAGCTCTCCGCCATCCAGGGCCGGGGCGGCGTCCGGCTGCCGGACGGCCGATGGCTGGCGCGGACCACCGCCGAGGACGCCGCCGCCCGGTATGGCGATCCCATCGTGCTGCTCACCCGCGCGGCGCTGGTCGGCATCCTCGCCGGACGCCTGCCGCAGGGCGCCCTGCGGGTGAACAGCCGGGTCGAGTCCGTGGACCCCGCGACCGGCCGCGTCACCGTGGCGGGGGCGACGGAGACGATCGAGGCCGACCTGGTCGTGGCGGCCGACGGAATCCGGTCCCGGACCCGCTCGGCGCTGTTCCCCGGGCATCCCGCACCGGTCTACACGGGCGTGACGAGCTGGCGGGCGATCGTGCCGCTGCCCGGCGTGACCGGGGCCTCCGAGACCGTGCCTGCCTCCGAGACGTGGGGACGCGGGCTGGTCTTCGGGGTCATGCCGCTCGCGGGCGGTCAGGTGTACTGCTACGCCACCGCGGCGGTCCCGGCGGGCCTGCGCGCGGCGGACGAGAGGGACGAACTGCTCCGGTTGTTCGGCCGCTGGCACGACCCGATCCCGGCGCTGCTGGACGCCGCCGACCCCGCGGCCGTGCTCCGCCACGACATCCACAGCCTCGACACCCCGCTGCCCGCCTTCCACGCGGGACGGGTCGCGCTGCTGGGCGACGCGGCCCACCCCATGACGCCCAATCTCGGGCAGGGCGCCTGCCAGGCCATGGAGGACGCGGTCGTGCTCGCCGAGCGCGTCTCCCCTGGCGATCTCGCCGCAGGGCTTGCCGTCTACAGCAGGGAACGGCTGGCGCGGACGACGCCGATCGTGCGGCGGTCGCGGTCGATCGGCCGGCTCACCCGATGGCGCAACCCGCTGGCGGTAGCCCTGCGCGACGGCGCGATGCGGGCGGCGGGCCGGTTGGGGCCCGACGTCGCGTCGCGCCAGGGTGACCGGGTCTTCGCCTGGTCACCCCGGAGTTGAGGAGGTCAGGCCACCTCGGACGCGACCACCGGGCCGCCGATCCTGTCCGGCTCGGCCGGTACGGCGGCGGGCTTGGACTGGTCGGGGGTGAGGCGGCCGAGCGTGACCGTCCCGGCGATGAGCAGCCCGGCCGCGAGCAGCGCGGGGACCGCCTTGCCCGCTTCGGTGGGCAGCGACTCGCCCAGCAGCACCGCTCCGGCGGTCACCGAGGTGATGGGGTCCACAACCTGGACCCCGGCGTAGGCGATGCCGAAGTAGCCCACGGCGTACGACTTCTGCAGCAGCACCACGGCGCAGACCAGCAGCACCGGGATGGCCAGGGTGAACCAGTGGAGGAGGTGGCCGAGGTCTCCTTGGAGCCCTCCGCCGACGACCCGGACGAAGGTGGACACGGTAGCGGTGACCGCTCCGGCGCCGACCGCCATCAGCAGCGCCTTCGCCGGGCCCTTCAGCCGCCGGGCCGCGGTGAACGTGACGGCGACCACCAGGGCGACGCAGCCGATCAGCTCCAGGGCGTGCGCGTCGGACAGGACCGGAGTCACGTTGTGCGCCGGGACCAGCAGCATGAGGCCGAGCAGGCCGACCGCCACCGCGATCGAGCCGGCGATCTCGGCCCGGCGCGGGCGTCTGCCGTGCAGCGTCGCGGCGAGCGGCACCGCGAACACGAGGGTCGCCACGCTCACGGGCTGGACGACGACCAGCGGAGCAATGCTGAGGGCCACCGCGTGCAGGGACGCCCCGGTGAAACCGATGACCCCGCCGATCCACCAGCGGGGCCTTCTGACGAGAGCCAGGGTCGCCCCCTCGCTCACCGCTTCGAACTGCTGGAGCGCCGCACCCAGGGCGTATCCCAGCGCGCCGACGAGAGCGATCGCCATTCCCACCCAGGTCATGCGCGCCCGCCGGTGTGTCGAGAAATCACCACGCAAGCTTAGTGGGACCCGGCACGCGTCACGGGAGCCGGTGACACAAGTGGGGCTTTACGGGTCAGCCACCCTGTTACCGTCCTGGATCACCGGGCCCGTTTCAGGACCTCTCGGGACACACGCAGAAAAGGTGGCCCTCCGGGTCGGCGAGCACCACCCAGTCGCCCGGCTGGAACTCCGGCTTGGTCGCCCCGAGCGCGACGTACTCCTCCACCGCAGTGGCCACGTCGGGCACCCGGAAGTCGAGGTGGAACTGCTTGTCCGCGCCGGGCCAGGAGGGGGCCTCGCGGTCGGGCACCCGCTGGAAGTAGATGCTCGTCGCGCCGTCGCCGATCCCCGCGTACTCCTCTTCGGCGTACTGCACGGGGAACCCGGTGATCTGGGAGTAGAACTCGGCGAGCTTCTTCGGCTCGGCGCAGTCGATGGTCACGGCGATGAGCTTCGCGATCGTTGTCATGGTGGCCATCCTTCCGCGTATACCTGTCAGGGAGTGTCAGGTAGGGGGCGCCGTGGAAATCGGCGTCACTAGTGGGACCATGAATCGGGCATGTGGAACCAGTCCGGCAAGCGAGTCGTTGGAGCGGATGTGGCACGGGTAGGCGAATGGATCAAGCGGTTCCTGGACAAACCAGGAAGCGTCGATCTGGCCCCCTTCCAGCGGATCGTGGCCGAGGCCGGCACGCTGGAGGCCGAGGTCTCCCGGCGTGCCGCTCTGCGCCCCGCGGCCCTCGATCCCGGCTGGGTCGGCTCGGCCGACTTCTGCGCCGTGATGCGGGAGGCCGCCCACCGGTCGCTCGGCCAGCGGCCGTACGACGTGCAGCTCGTGGGCATGCTCGCCATGCTGGAGGGCCACGTCGTGCAGATGTCCACCGGCGAGGGCAAGACGCTCGTCGGCGCGCTGACGGCGGCCGGGTCCGCGTTGCGCGGCGCCCGGGTGCACGCGGTCTCGGTCAACGACTACCTCGCCCGCCGCGACGCGGAATGGATGGGCCCGCTGTACGAGACGCTCGGCCTCGCGGCCGGGTGGATCGCCGAGACCTCCACCCCCGAGGAGCGCAGGGCGGCCTACGCCTGCGACGTCACGTACGGAGCCGTCAGCGAGCTGGGGTTCGACGTGCTGCGCGACCGCCTGTGCACGGACCCGGCCGAACTGGTCGTGCCCGCCCCCGACGTCGCGCTGGTGGACGAGGCCGACTCGGTCCTGGTGGACGAGGCCCGCGTGCCGCTTGTGCTGGCCGGCACGGCCGACCCCGGCACGGCGCTGCCCGAGATGGCGGCCCTGGTGCGGCGGCTGTCGCGCGGCTACCACTACACGATCGACGAGGAGGGGCGCAGCGTCTTCCTCACCCCCAAGGGCACCGACACGGTCGAGAAGGCCCTCGGGGTCGACCTCTACGAGCACCCCGGCGTGGTGACCCAGGTCAACCTCGCCCTGCACGCCCACGCACTGCTGACCAGGGACGTCGACTACATCGTGAGAGACGGCCGGGTCCACCTGATCAACTCCTCGCGCGGCCGGGTCGCCGTGCTGCAACGCTGGCCGGACGGGCTGCAGGCGGCCGTCGAGGCCAAGGAGCACCTGCCGGCGTCGGAGACGGGCGAGATCCTCGACTCGCTCACCGTGCAGAGCCTCATCCGCCGCTACCCGCAGGTGTGCGGCATGACCGGCACCGCGATCGCCGTGGCCGATCAGCTGCGGGAGTTCTACGACCTCAGGATCGCGGTCATCCCGCCCAACAAGCCGTGCGTACGGGTGGACGAACCCGACCGGGTCTTCGCCACGCTGGAGGACAAGGAGCGGGCGCTGCTTGAGGAGATCGAGACCCGGCACGCCGCCGGGCAGCCGATCCTCGTCGGCACGCTCGACGTCGCCGAGTCCGAGCGCCTGGCCGAGGCCCTGGAGGCCAGGGGGCTGAGCGCGGCCGTGCTCAACGCGAAGAACGACGCGCAGGAGGCGCAGATCATCGCGAAGGCCGGCCGGCGCGGCGCGATCACGGTCTCCACGCAGATGGCCGGGCGCGGCACGGACATCCGGCTCGGCGCGGGCGACCCGGACGAGGAGCAGGAGGTCGCCGCGCACGGCGGGCTCTACGTCATCGGCACCGGGAGACACGAGAGCAGCAGGCTGGACGACCAGCTGCGCGGCCGCGCCGGACGGCAGGGCGACCCCGGCGGCTCGGCGTTCTTCGTCAGCGGCGAGGACACGCTCCTCACCGCGTACGCGCCGGACCAGTCGCTTCCCCCGGCCGGCCGCGACGGCGTCGTGCACGCCGCGGACGCCGCGGGGCTGGTGGCACATGCCCAGCGCGTGGCGGAGGGCGTCAACCTGGAGATCCACCGCAACACCTGGCGCTACACGCGGATCCAGGAGCGCCAGCGGGCGGAGGTGCTGGAGCAGCGCGACCGCGTCCTGTACGGCGACGCGGGGGCGCGTGCCCTGGATCAGGCCTGCCCGGAGCGCTACCGCGAGCTGTGCGAGACGGCGGGCGAGGAGACGGTCGAGCGGGCCGCCCGGCAGATCGTGCTGTATCACCTCGACCGCTGCTGGACCGAGCACCTCGGGTTCCTCGCCGACCTCCGCGAGGGCATCCACCTGCGGGCCCTCGGGCGCATGAACCCGCTCGACGAGTTCAACCGCGAGGCCGTTCCGGCCTACCGGGCGATGCTCGACGAGGTCGGGCGGCGTTCCAAGGAGACCTTCGAGAAGGCCGACGTCACCCGGGACCTCGCGGAGCAGGGTCTCAAGCGGCCCACGGCCACCTGGACCTATCTCGTGCAGGACAACCCGTTCGGCTCGGAGTGGGACCGCGTGCTCAAGCGCGTGGCCGGGTCGCTCAAGCGCCGCAAGCGGTAGAGGTCCGCGGGCCGCCGGGGCGCGGCGGCGACCGCGTCCCGCTACTGCCTGCGGTGGCGGCCCTGCTGGTGCGAGCCTCTGTGGGCGTGGGCGTGGGCGTGGGCGGGTCGGCTCAGCACGGCCTTGGCGCCCACGGCGACGAGCGCGCACACCACGATCGCGACCGAGAAGGCGGGAGCGGCCGCCTCTGCCGACTGTCCGTCCACGGCCGACACGGGGGCGAACGCGGGGGAGGCCGTCACCTGGCCGTGCCTCGCCGCCTTCACGGTCTTCTGCGCGGTCGTCGGGGTGCTCTTCTGCGTGGTGTTCCCGGCGGTCAGGGCGGGGTTCGCGGAGAGGTTCACAGAAGAGCTTGCGGCAGGGTTCGCGGCGGCCTCGGCCTGCGTGTCCGGCGAGGCGGGCGTGTCCGGCGTGTCCGGCACATCCGCTGAGACGGGCGTGTCCGGCGCAACGGCCGCGGAGGCGGCGGAGGCGGCGGGGGCCGGGCTCTCCTTCACGCCGGCCGTGGGCAGGGGGGCGGAGTCCTGCGGCGCGACGGCAGCGGAAGCGGCAGCAGCGGCAGTGGGGGCCGCAGCGGGAGCGGGAGCCCTGGTGGGGCAGGGCGGCGGAGGCTTCGGCTGGTCCTTGACCCCGTACGCGCCCGTGGAAAAGGGCTTGGGCTCTCCCGTCTTGCCGCGGCCCTTGCCCCACTGGGTGATCACGTACTTCACCGGGATGTGGCCGAGCCCGCCCGCGTCCTCGACGGAGAGCGAGCCGGTGTCCCATTTGCCGCCGGTCAGGTCGGCGAACGTCTTGCCGTCGAGGTCGAGCATGACCCCGCTGCTGGAGGGAACGCCGGGGCCGCGGTCACCGATGAAGAAGTCGGCCTTCTTCCCCTTGTAGACCACATAGCCCTTGGTGCCCATCGGCCAGCTCGGGCTGGCGGCCAGGCCCTCCTGCATCGGCTCGCCCGACGCGGGGGCGCCGGTGTCGCCGTTGACGCCCGATCCGTCGTCCCAGAAGTACGACGCGGTCGTCTTGCCGGTGTACAGGACGGTGCGGCCCTCGGCGGTCGGGCAGCCGACCTCGGGAACGGCGGCCGCGTCGGCGCCGTCGGTGGATGTGTGCTGGGAGCCCGCCGGAACGGAGCGGGCGGAGGCGTCCTGCCGATGTGGGGACTGCCGATGTGGGGACACGGCGAACGCGTGGTGCGTCTCATCCTTCGCCGGGCTCATCTGCTCCCGGAGGACGTTCTGGGGGTCCGCGTAGCTGGAAATGGGGGATCTCCTGACTGGTCACGGCTGGGTAACCGGACACTAAGCCAAGAACACCCCAAATCTCGACATCTGAGGCGAAAGTTTTACTTTCTGGACGAACTCCCCATCAAGTGGCAAAGTCAGACATGACGCGCCCCCCTTCCCCCGGGGGGCCGGAGAGGGAAGGAGGGCACGCCACGTATCGGGATCAGGACGAGAGCAGGCGAGCCCGCAGCCCGGCCCCGAAGGCGGTCGGGGTGCCGTTGTAGTCGCTGATCAGTGACGGGCCGGTGGAGCAGTCCCAGGCGTTCCAGGTCCAGCCGAGGTAGGACAGGCCCTTGGCGTCGAACCAGTTCATGACCTGGTCGATGAACCCGTGCGAGCAGGTGTTCTCACCGATCTCCCCGGCCACCAGCGGGACCTGGGCCGCCACCGGCGCGAGCTGACTGTCCCAGCACGAGGCGCTGACGCAGGAGTTGAAGTTGTACACGTGCCACGCGGCCGCCAGGTTGTTCCGCGAGTCCGTGGGCTTGTACTGCAGCCACTGCGACAGGTCGTTGGAGTAGGCCAGGCCGCCCAGCATGATGATGTTGGTCGCACCGGTGCCCCGCACCGCGTTCACCAGGGACTGGAAGCCCGCCACCTGGTAGGGGATGCCGGAGCAGGTGCCGCCGTCGCGCCAGCAGGCCCACCCCGAGGCGGCGCTCCCGGTGGCGCGCTCCGGATAGGGCTCGTTGAACAGGTCGAACACGACCTCGTCCCGGCCCTTGAACGCGTTCGCCACCCCTGTCCAGAACTGCGGGGCATACTGCGCGTCCGGCATCGGCTTCTGGCAGGAGGCGTGGACGTCGGAGCAGCCCGAGGAGTTGCCGGTGTACTGGCCGTAGTTCCAGTGCATCTCGACGATCGGGGTGATGCCCTTGGCGACCAGCCGGTCGACGTACGCCTTGACCTCGTTCTGGTAGGCGGCGCCGCCGTAGGAGGACTGGATGTTGCTCAGGCCGAGCCAGCACTCCTCGTTCAGCGGGACGCGGACCGCCCGGACGTTCCACGCCTTCATCGCGTCGATCGCCGCGTTGTCGACCGGGCCGTCCCAGACGCCGCGGCCCTGGACGCACATGAACTCACCGCCCGACCGGTTGACCCCGAGCAGCCGGTACGGCGTGCCGGTCGCGGCATTCACGATCTTGTTGCCCGACACCTTCAGCTTCGGCGCCGTCCCGGTGGACGGGCTGGCGGAAGGACTGGGAGACGGACTGGGCGATGGGCTGGGTGATGTCGAGGGCGAGGGGCTGGGAGAGGGACTGCGCGACGGGCTGGGCGACGGGCTCGGCGACGGGCTGGGCGAGCGGGAAGGCGAGGCCGACGGGGACGGCGACGGCGACGGCGTGCCGCCGTTGCAGGCGACGCCGTTCAGCGTGAAGCCGGTCGGCGCCGGGTTGCTTCCGGACCAGGATCCGTTGAAGCCGATGCTCGTCGAGCCGCCGGTGGACAGGGACTTGTTCCAGTCCATCGCCGTCGCGGTCACGGTGCTGCCCGACTGGCTCCAGGTGGCCGACCATCCCTGGGTGACCTTCTGACCGCTGTCGGGGAACGTGAAGGTGAGCGTCCAGTCGCTCAGGGCGTCGCCCAGGTTCTGGATGCCCAGGTTGGCGGACATGCCGCCCGGCCACTGGCTGGCCGTGTAGGTGACCGTGCACGCCACCGCGGCCTGGGCCGCCGGCGTGTTGCCCACGGCGAGTCCGCCTGCGGCCATCAGCCCCAGGGCGGTGAGGATCGCGCCTCTGCGTCGCATGCTCCGTCCTTCCATAGAAGACCGGAGCGAAGCGTCGTGAACTAGACCGGTTAAGTCAAAGGTGCGCCGGGCGCCACCCCCGCTGAGCTGGGCGCGCCCGCCGCGCACAGGTGAAATTTTCAGCCGGGATCCGGCCCGGCGCGCCGCCTCCGGGGCGCCCGCCGCCGGCCGCCGTCAGGACGCCCCCGCAGCGCTCGACTCTCTGACGAAGTGCCCGCGGCAGTGGGTGCAGCAGAAGCCGTGGGTCTGCCCGTCGCGCTCCAGGATCACCGCCTCTTCCAGCGGCACGGTGGCGCCGCAGACCGGGTCGACGACCATGCCGTCGGGCACCTGCGCGGCCGATCCGGTCTTGGCCTCCTCGATCAGGGCGAGGAAGTCCGAGGATCGCCACACCCGCCCGCGCAGGCCGTAGCCGCCCTCCGGAAGACCGATCACATTCACCACGACACGCGGCTCGGAGCGCCCCTCCGCCTCCGCGAGTTCGGCGGTGATCCGGGAGACGAGGTGCTCGCTCATCTCCCTGCCCCACAGCCCGACGACGACGTTCACCACATACCAGGGGTCCTGGGAGCCGTCGAGCGGGGTGTCGAGCAGGGTGTCGCCCGCGATCCAGATCTCCTCCTCACGGACCACCACGTGGGAGAGCGAGTCGAACAGATCCATGACACCGGGGTCCACGGCGGGGGTCGTGCCGTCGCCGGGCGACAGCAGACTCCGCGCCGTGAGCCGCCGGGCGAGCACCCGGCGCTCCCACTCGTCGAACATGCCCTTGGGCACCAGCAGCTCGACAAACAACATCGTCGCTCCGTCCTTCCCGGGAAGGGTCTCTGGGAAGATCGTGCCGCGACGAAACCGCGCTGTCGTCGCACCGGGGAGGGCTCTCCCGACTACCGTGCCGGACGCACTGGGCGGGCGCGCTACGCCGCAGGGAGTAGTCCGCCCCCACCCCGTCCGGCGCCTGCGCGCTCCTGGCTATGCCTGGTCGCCGCGCAGGACGGCGGCGGGGATCGGGATGGCGGGGAACGGGTTGTCCGGCAGGAGGATCAGCCGGCGCGGTGTGCCGGTGCGCTCCGTGGCGTCCAGGTGCAGCAGGGCCGTCCCGATGCCCGCGGCTCCCACCATGTATCCGGTGTCGGCCGTGACCTCTCCCGGCCGCAGCCGCCGATAGGCCTGATACCAGCGGAAGCCGGCCTCGTCGCCCGCGGTCGCGCGCCCGATGAGGTCGATCGCGAGCGTGCGCGCGAAGTCGAGGTACGGCTCGTGCCCCGTGGCCGCGTACAGGCCCACGAAACACTCGATCAGCCCGGCCGTGCCGCAGCACAGGCAGGCCACGTCCCAGTGACCCGAGGGCCGGGCGCCGGGCACGCCGCTGTGCATGATTCCGTGCGCGAGCCGTTCCATCCAGTCGAGATCGCCCGGGTCGCCGGTGACCCGGTGCAGCTCGTGGAACATGCGGGCCACGCCGGCGGATCCGGAGCAGAAGCCGAGGTAGTGGAGCCGGCGCCCCTGCGGGATGTGGTGCGGCACGAGCGCGCACCTGTCGGTGACCTCGCTGACCGTGCGGACGAAGTCGGCGCCCCTGCGGGCCGCCGCCAGGAACCGCTCGTCGCGGGTCACGCCGTACAGGCGGGCGAGCAGGAACGCCGTGCCCGCCGTCCCGGACAGGAACCCGGGGGTGACGGCGTCCACGGGCAGGTCGGGGACGGCGTCGCCGCCGAAGCGGTGCCCGGGGACGACGAGACCCGCGATGCGCTCCCCCGCCTCGATGGCCACCTCCTCGTACGCCGGGACGCCGAGGATGCCGGACGCGTGCAGCAGCGCGAGCACGATCCCCCCGTCACCGCGCTGCGCCGGGTCGCCGGTCCAGCCGATGCCGTCGCCGAGGGGCCGGGCGTCGCGGACGAGGCGGTCGGCGGCGGCGCGGGCCGCTCCGAAGATCTCCTCGTCGCCCGTCGCCCACCCCGTCTCCGCCATCGCGAAGATCAGACCGGCGCGCCCGTGGTAGAAGGTCGGGTCGCGCTGCTCGGGCCAGGTGACGGCGAGTCTGCGCGCTCCCGCGAGCGCGTCCTGGAGGTACGCCTCGTGGCCGGTGGCGGCGGCGAGTTCGAGGAAGAACAGCACGACGCCGGCCGCGCCGGCGTAGAGGGACGCGACGTCACCGGCCCCGGCCGACCGTCCCCGTGGATCGGGGTTGGCCCGCCATCGCCGTCCCAGGTCGTCGTCGATCGCCGCCGACCGCACCCAGCGCGCGGCCGTGACGGCGGCGGTGACGGGTGTCTCGCGGGGCCAGGTGCTCATCACCCCAGTCTCCCACAAAGCTGGTAGGAAATTAAGGCTACTGCTCTTCCACTCGGAAGCCTACGGGGAGTCGTGCGCCCATCACACCGTCCGCGGGGAAACGTCCGGGTGAGGCGCCGCGAGAACCGGGGTCGGCGGCGGCGCGGACGGGAGTCCGAGCAGCGTCCTGGCGTGGGCGATCGCGGCCGGCGTGTCCGGAAAGACGAGCCCGTCGCGGCGGAGGTGGTCGGCCACCCCGAGCCCGCCGAGAACCTCGTCGTGGCCCGGCCGGATGCCCGACAGCAGCACGGTGATCCCTTTCCCCTCCAGCCGCCTGATCGCGTCGCCGAGGACGCCCGCGCCGGTGGCGTCGATCGTGGACACCCGCGACATGCGCAGGATGACCACCCGCACGTCGGCGACCTCCGACAGCTCGAGCAGGAAGCGGTGGGCCGCGCCGAAGAACAGCGGGCCGTCGAACCGGTAGGCCACGATGTGCTCGGCCAGCAGGCGCCGTTCCTCGTCGCCGTGGTCGCCGGTCTCCAGCGGGACCTGCTCGATCTGCGCGCTGCGCGCGACGGCCCGCAGAGCGAGCACGATCGCGACGCCGACGCCGACCGCGACCGCGGTGACGAGGTCGAAGACGACGGTGACGGCGAAGGTGAGGACCATCACCGCGGCGTCGCCCCGGGTGGAGCGGGCGATGGCGCGCAGCGAGCCGACCTCGACCATGCGGACCGTCGTGGCCAGCAACACCCCGGCCAGCGCGGCCAGCGGGATCCGCCCGACGAGGCCGCTCGCGCCGAACACGATGACGGCCAGCACGACGGCGTGCGCGAGAGCGGCCAGGCGGGACCGCGCGCCCGAGCGGACGTTCACCGCCGTACGGGCGATCGCGGCGGTGGCGGGGATGCCGCCGAACAGCGGCGAGACGACGTTCGCCAGGCCCTGCCCGAACAGCTCGCGGTCGGGGTCGTGCCGCTCCCCCACGCTCATGGCGTCGGCGACCGAGGCGCACAGCAGGCTCTCGAGGGCCCCGAGGGCGGCCACGGCGAGGGCCGCCGGGAGCAGCGAGGTGACGGCGCCCGGGTCGAGGAAGCCGATCGACGGCGCGGGCAGCCCGGCCGGCAGCGTTCCGATGCGGGCGACGTCCAGCCCTGCGGCCTCGGCCACGACCGTGGCGACCACGACCGTGAGGAAGGAGAACGGCACCGCGGGCCGCCATCGCGCGCCCAGCAGCATGACCCCGGCGACCACGAGCGCCATCGCGATCGGCACCGGACGCGGGTCGCGCGCGAAGTTCGCGAGCGCGTTCCCCGCCGCCTGCCACACCCGCTCCCCCTCGCCGGTCACGCCGAGTGCCGCGGGCACCTGCTGGAGCGCGATGACGACGGCGATGCCCGCCGTGAACCCTTCGATGACGGGAGTGGGCATGTAGCGGGCGTACCTGCCGACCCGGGCCAGCGCGAGCACCAGGAGCACGATCCCGGCGAGCAGGCCGACCGCGAGCACCCCGCCCGGGCCGTGACTGTGCACGATCGGGACGAGGACGACGGTCATGGCCCCCGTGGGCCCCGACACCTGGAGGTTGCTGCCGCCGAAGACGGCGGCGATCGCGCCCGCGACGACGGCGGTCGCCAGGCCGGCCTGCGCGCCCAGCCCGGAGCCGACCCCGAAGGCCAGCGCGAGCGGCAGGGCCACCACCGCGACCGTGAGCCCGGCGATCAGGTCCCGGCCGGGGCTGCGGCGGGCCGGTCGCCAGTCGGCGGGCGAGGGCAGCAGCCCGGCGATTCGGCCGTACAGCCGCTCGGCCGCGCCGGTCACTCGGCCGCCTCCGCCTGAAGCTCGGCCAGCAGCTCGCCCTGGCCGGTGATCATGTCGGTGAGGATCCGCCGGGCCGCCGCGAGCAGGTCCACGACGTCGGGGGTGGCCAGCGAGTAGACCACCGTGCCGCCCTCCCTGACCGCGCCGACCAGGCCGGTACGGCGCAGCACGGCGAGCTGCTGGGACAGGTTCGACGCCTCCACCTCGATCTCGTTGAGTAACTCGCGGACCGGGCGAGGCCCGTCCCGGAGGAGTTCGAGCACCCGGATGCGCACCGGATGTCCCAGGGTGCGAAAGAAGTCGGCCTTGGCCTGATAGAGCGGGACGGGCATCGGGCTCACTCCGCCTCTTCCTCCGCCTCCGGGTTGATCCCGTGGTCGGCGGCCAGACGCTTCAGGTTGTCCAGCCGGCCCGAGGCGATCTGGACGCCGTGCTCGTCGCCGCTCTCGCGTGCCCGCCGCAGTTCCTCGCGCGCCTCCGCGAGCCGGGCGCGCAGCTCCGCCGTGAACTCGTGCATGTCGTCTTCTCCTCCGTCGGCGGAGCCCAGGATATTCACAACATGAAGAATTCTTCAATTCAGCAGCACCGCAACCGCGTCGAGGGGCGTGAGACGGGTTCAGGCGGGGCGCGGCGTGAAGGAGCGCTGGTCACGCCGCAGCGGATGACCCTCGGGGATCTCGACCAGCACGATCGGCAGGCCGTCGGGGTCCTCGATCCACATCTCCACCAGCCCCCACGGCTCCAGCCGGGGCGGGCGGGACACCGGCACCCCGGCCTCCACCAGCCGGGCGTGCTCCCTCTCGACGTCGCGCACCTGCAACCAGATCGCGGGCCCCTCCCGCACGTCGCCGGTGCGCGGCGAGACCTCGACGAACCCCTGCCCCAGGAAGAACACCACCCCGGGATCCTCGGCCGGGCCGAACTCCCGGTTGACGGCCAGGCCCAGGAGGTCCCGGTAGAAACGACGGCTCGCGGTCCGGTCGGCCGCGCGCAGGAGTATTCGGCTGCTCAGCACTTCCACGTGACGGTCGTGCCCATTCTGGGCATGCGGTTGGGGATGGATTACGGCAAGCGGCGGCCAAGGCTTCCGGGCCCTTAGTCCTTCCGTCGAGCGACGGAGGTCGGTGCCGCCGGAGGGGCCGGGAACGGCACACTGGTCGCCGACACCCGTTGTGGATCATCGTGGAGGTTCGCATGACTGAAGACACGGCTCCCGCCGGCATGCCGCGCCTGACCAAGCTCGACCACGAGGAGTGCCTGCGGCTGATCTCGCCCGGCGGCGTGGGCAGAGTCGCCTTCAACAACCCGGCCGGGCCCGTGATCCTGCCGGTCAACTACACGATCGAGCAGGGCGCCGTCCTGTTCCGCACCGCTCTCGGCGGCCCGATGGACTCCGACCTGCGCACGGGGATCGAGGGGGCCGACTTCATGGTGGCCTTCGAGGTGGATCACATCGACGAGAGCACCCGGGAGGGCTGGAGCGTGCTCGTGCGCGGCGGGGCCCACCACATCACCGGCGACGTGAACAAGAGCGCCGTGGAGTCGTGGCCGGGCGGCGACCGTCCGCTCTACATCCGGATCTCGCCCAACGAGGTCAGCGGCCGGCGCATCCAGCACACGTGATGGACGCCTGGGTCGTGGCCCGGCCGGGGCCCGTCGCGACGCGGCCGCTGGAGCGGGCCGTGCTGCCGGACCCGGTGCCCGGGCCCGGGGAACTGCTGGTCCGCGTCGAGGCGTGCGCGGTCTGCCGCACCGACCTGCACCTCGCCGAGGGCGACCTCCCCCCGAGACGCCCTCGTACGGTTCCCGGGCACGAGGTCGTGGGACGCGTGGCGGGGCTCGGCCCGGACACGCCAGGACCGCCGGTCGGCAGCCGCGTGGGGGTGGCCTGGCTCCGCTCGACCTGCGGCCGGTGCCGCTACTGCCTGCGCGGCGCGGAGAACCTGTGCCCGGCGTCCACCTACACCGGCTGGGACGCCGACGGCGGGTACGCGCAGCTGCTGACCGCCCCCGCGGCGTACGTCTACCCGCTGCCCGAGGACACCCCGGCCGAGACGCTCGCCCCGCTGCTGTGCGCCGGGATCATCGGATATCGCGCGCTGGCCCGCGCCGACCTGCCCCCGGGCGGACGGCTCGGCATCTACGGGTTCGGCGCCTCGGCCCACCTGACCGCCCAGATCGCGATCGCCGAGGGCGCGACCGTCCACGTGATGACGAGGTCGCCGGCGGCCAGGGAGCTCGCGCTCCGGCTGGGCGCCGCCTCCGCCGCGGGCAGCGCCGACCCGCCGCCCGAGCCCCTGGACGCGGCCATCCTGTTCGCGCCGGTCGGCGACCTCGTGCCGGTCGCGCTGGCCGCGCTCGACCGGGGCGGCACGCTCGCGGTGGCGGGTATCCACCTCACCGACATCCCGGTGCTGAACTACCAGCGCCACCTGTTCCAGGAGCGCACGCTGCGCAGCGTCACGGCCAACACCCGTGACGACGGGCGGGAGTTCCTGCGGCTGGCGGCCCTCCACCATCCGCGGGTCACGACGACGCCCTACCCCTTCGACGGCGCCGGACAGGCGCTGGCCGACCTGGCCGCCGACCGGGTCGAGGGGGCGGCCGTCCTGCTCATGGACAGGTGACGGACGGCACCGGCTCCAGATGGAACAGGCCGCCCTTCACGTCCGCCGGGTCGTCTACCTGGTCGCCGGCCGGACGCGCCCTCCTCCCGGCCAGCGCCATCAGCACGTCGGTGGTGGTGACCAGGCCCCACAGGACGTCGTCCGGGCCGAGCACGGGGACCGCGCCGCAGTCGGCGTCGGCCATCAGCGCGGCGACCTCGGACAGCGGGGCGTCCGGGGCGACCCGGGGACAGCGCCGCCCCTCCACGAGCGTGCGCACCACCGCCTGCGACTGCTCGGCGGGGCCGCCCGACCAGTGCGCGGCCACGTCCTCCCGCCCGAGAACGCCGACGAGCCGGCAGCAGGCGTCGACGACCGGGAGGTGGTGGACACCGGCCCGCCACATGAGCTCCCAGGCCATCAGCGGCGACTCCTCCGGCTCCACCGTGACGAGCGCCCGGGTCATCACCTCGGCCGCGGTCGTGGTCTCGACGCTCATCGGTCCCGCCCGCCTTCCGCCGGGCCGGTCCGCCGGAGCGCGCCCGCGGGGACGGCCCGGCCCACGTCGTCGATCTCGTACGTGATGGAGGAGTCGACGTCCACCACACCGTCCGCCTGCCAGACCTCTTCCATCAGGGCGCGGAGCTGGGAACGCCGCTCCACGTCGCCGTCGAGGTGGACGATCCCGTCCTCGACCCGTACGGCGCAGTGCCGGGCGTAGCGCGAGGCCACTTCGAGAATGTCGTCACGGAGGTCCTCCGGGGGCCGGCAGAACGCTCTGATCAGGTCGGACCGTTTGACCAGCCCGGTGATCCGGCCGGTCTCCCCGTCCACCACGGGCAGCTCCTTGATCCCGTTGCGGTGCATGAGACAGGCCGCCTGCCGCAGCGGGGTGTCCTCGGTGACCGTGATCGCGGGGCTGCTCATGATCTGGGCGGCGCGGTGGCCGCTCGCCTTCCTGCGCTCCCTGCGCCGGGACGGCCCCTCGACGATCAGATCGGCGGGCCGCCTGTCGAGGTCCTTGAGCAGCAGGTCGTCGTCGCTCACCATGCCGATCACCCGCCGGTCCCCGTCCACGACAGGGACGGCCCCGACGTGGAACCGGCACATGGCGGTGACCACGTCGGAGAACGAGGCCGTCGCCTCGACGGCGACGACGAACCGGTTCATGACGTCGCGGACGGTCATCGGCATAGCGACCTCCTTCGTCCCCCGATCACGGCCACGCCCCGATAACGGCCACGCTCCGATCACGGCCACGCCTCCAGCCTTGGCCATGACCGGAGGCGGGGCGACCGGCGAACGTCCCCCTACGGTGGGACCTATGTCCCAGGTGTGCCATTCAGCCGAGAGCCGCCAGTACCGTGTGAGTTGTGCAGAATGCCGCGATCCTCACCGTCGATGACGATCCTTCCGTCTCCCGGGCGGTGGCTCGTGACGTACGCCGCCGATACGGCGACCGCTACCGGGTGATCCGAGCCGAGTCCGGCTCCAGCGCGCTCGACGCGCTACACGAGATCAAGCTGCGCGGCGAGCAGGTCGCCGTCATGCTGGCCGACTACCGGATGCCCCAGATGAACGGCATCGAGTTCCTCGAAGCGGCCATGGACGTCTTCCCGCTGGCGCGCAGAGTGCTGCTGACCGCCTACGCCGACACCGACGCCGCCATCAGCGCGATCAACATCGTCGACCTCGACCACTACCTGCTCAAGCCGTGGAACCCGCCGGAGGAGAAGCTCTACCCGGTGCTGGACGCGCTGCTGGAGGCCTGGCTCGCCACCCCCGCCGTGACGATGCCGGAGACCAAGGTCGTGGGTCATCGCTGGTCGGCGCACTCGTTCACGGTGCGCGACTTCCTCGCCCGCAACCTCGTGCCGTACCGCTGGCTGCGGGCCGACGAGGCCGAGGGCGGACGCCTGCTGACCGCCGCCGGGATGAGCGAGGCGGACGTGCCGGTGGTGATCACCACGGACGGCAAGGCGCTGGCGCGGCCCACGGAGGCCGACCTCGCCGCGCACGTCGGCATGGCCACCACCCCGGCCTCGGACCTCTACGACCTCGCCGTGATCGGCGCGGGCCCCGCCGGCCTCGGCGCCGCGGTGTACGGCGCGTCCGAGGGACTGCGCACCCTGCTCGTGGAGCAGCGGGCCACCGGCGGTCAGGCCGGGCAGAGCAGCCGGATCGAGAACTACCTGGGCTTCCCCGACGGGGTCTCCGGCGCCCAGCTCACCGACCGCGCCCGCAGGCAGGCGCTGAAGTTCAACACCGAACTGCTCACCACCCGGGAGGTCGTCGGCCTCGAACGGAGCGGTTCGGCCACCCTGCTGCACTTCGGCGACGGCACCGCGGTGACGGCGCACACGATCGTGCTGGCGACCGGCGTGTCCTACCGGCTCCTGGACGCGCCCGGCCTGGCCGACCTGACCGGCAGGGGCGTCTTCTACGGCGCCGCCGCCACCGAGGCCCCGAGCTGCGCCGGGGAAGAGATCTACATCGTCGGCGGCGCGAACTCGGCCGGGCAGGCGGCGGTGTACTTCTCCCGGTACGCCGGCAAGGTGCACATCCTCATCCGGGGAGACGACCTCACCCGGTCGATGTCGCAGTATTTGATCGATCAGATCGAGGCCATCCCGTCGATCGAGGTCCATCCGCGCACGCAGGTGGTCGGCGGCGAGGGCCGCGACCACCTGGAGCGCCTGATCCTGTGCGACGGGCGGACCGGCCTGACGACCACCGTGGCGACGTCGTGGCTGTTCGTCTTCATCGGGGCGGAACCGCGCACCGAATGGCTCGGCGACGTTGTCGCCCGTGACGCGTCCGGCTACGTGCTGACCGGCTCCGACCTGCTGGCGGACGGCCGCCGCCCGGCCGGATGGACGCCGTCCAGAGACCCCTATCACCTGGAGTCGAGCATGCCCGGCGTCTTCGCGGCGGGCGACGTGCGGGCCGGATCGGTCAAGCGCGTCGCCTCGGCCGTCGGCGAGGGCGCCATGGCGGTCTCGCTCGTCCACCGTTATCTGGAGGCTCCATGACCGACCATCCGCATGAGCCGACGCTGCCGCCGGACGAGCTGCGCACGCTGTTCCTGTTCGAGGCGCTGAACGACGCGCAGCTCGCGCGGTTGTCGGAGGCGGGCCGGGTGGAGCGGCGGCTCGCCGGAACCCGCGTCTACGAGGAGGGCGACCCCGCCACCTGCTTCTTCGTGCTGCTGGGCGGCACGGTCGCGATGAGCAGGCGGGTGCAGGGCGACGAGGTCGAGGTGAGCCGCACCGCCCAGCGCGGCGTGTACGGCGGCGCCACCCAGGCGTACATCGCCGGCGAGTTCTCCCAGCTCTACATGAACACGCTGACCGCGGTCACCGAGGCGGAGTTCTTCGTGGTGCCGGCCGAGGTGATCGCCACGTGCGTGCGCGAGTGGTTCCCGATGGCGATGCACCTGCTGGAGGGGCTGTTCCTCGGCATGCGCGCCACCCAGACGATCGTCGGCGAACGGGAGCGGCTGCTCGCGCTCGGCTCGCTGTCGGCCGGCCTGACGCACGAGCTGAACAACCCGGCGGCCGCCGCCGTGCGGGCGACGTCCGCGCTGCGCGAGCGGGTGGCGGGCGTGCGGCACAAGCTCGCCATGATCGCTGACGGGCGGCTGGACGGCAGCCAGTTGCACGACCTCGTGGAGCTCCAGGAGGACGCGGTCAAGCGGTCGGCCTCCGCCCCCGACCTCACGCCGCTGGCACGCTCCGACGCCGAGGACGCGGTCGCCGACTGGCTGGACGAGCACGACATCGTCGGCGGCTGGGACCTGGCGGCGACGCTGGTGGCCGGCGGCCTCGACGCGTGCTGGCTCGACCAGATCGCCGACGCGGTGGGCGAGGAGAACCTGGAGTCCGCGGTCCGGTGGCTCACCTACACGGTGGACACCGAGCTGCTGATGTGCGAGATCGACGACGCGGTCAACCGGATCTCCGGCCTGGTCGCCGCCGCCAAGCAGTACTCCCAGCTCGACCGCGCCCCGCACCAGACGGTCGACGTGCACGACCTGCTCGACGCCACGCTGACCATGATGCAGGGCAAGATCCCCGCGGGTGTCCGCACGGTCAAGGAGTACGACCGGTCGCTGCCGCCCGTCCCCGCGTTCGCCGCGGAGCTCAACCAGGTGTGGACCAACCTCATCGACAACGCGCTCGGCGCGATGGACGGCACGGGCACCCTGACCCTCGGCACCCGGCGGAAGGACGGCTACCTGATCGTCGAGGTCGGCGACACCGGCCACGGCATCCCGCCCGAGGTCCGGCCTCGCATCTTCGAGCCGTTCTTCACCACCAAACCCGTCGGCGAGGGCACCGGCCTGGGTCTGGACATCTCCTATCGGATCGTGGTCAACAAGCACCACGGGGACATCAGGGTGGATTCGCGTCCGGGCGACACACGGTTCCGGGTCTACCTGCCCGTGGACCAGGCCGCCCCGCAGGCCGCCCGATAAGGCCGCTCGATAAGGCCGCTCGATAAGGCCGGCCGTACGGCCCGGTCGTACAGTGTGGGCATGGGCATGGTCAGCACCGTGGGTCTCGTCCTGCACCCGCAACGCGACTCGGAGGAGGCGATCGAGACGATCGTCGAGTGGGCGCGCAAGCGGGACTGCGCGGTGCTGGGACTGCCCGACGAGGTCGGGCGCATCGACTGCAATGCGATCGCGGTGGACACCCCGGCCCTGGTCCGGCGGTCCGACCTGCTCGTCAGCCTCGGCGGCGACGGCACGATGCTGCGCACGATGCGCCTGATCGCCGGGCGGCCGACCCCCGTCCTCGGGGTCAACCTGGGACGGCTCGGCTTCCTCGCCGAGATCGACGTGGACGAGCTGGCGCCCGCCCTGTCCGCGATCGACGAGCACAGATACACGGTCGAGCCGCGCATGGCGGTCCGGGCGACCGGCCACGACGGCCGGATGGTGACCGCGTTCAACGACATCGCCCTCGTCCGCATCCCCGGCGACGGGCTCGCGGCCGTGGCCGTCTCCGTCTACGGTGAGCCGTTCGTCCGGTACGCCGCCGACGCCGTGATCGTCTCCACCTCCACCGGATCAACCGCGTACAACTTCTCGGCGGGAGGCCCGATCGTCTCCCCCTCCGTCGAGGGGTTCCTCGTCGTCCCGGCCGCCGCCCACTCGGCGTTCAACCGGGCGCTGGTCCTGTCGGCCGACGAGGAGGTGACGCTCGACGTGCTCCCGACCAGCGGGCAGCTCGCCCTGGAGGTCGACGGCACCATCGGCGGTCACCTGTCCCCCGGCGACCGGCTCACGGTGACCGCGTTGCGCGCCGCCGCCCGCGTCGTACGGCTCGGGACGACCACCTTCTACGAGCGGGCCCGCCGCAAGCTCCGCGTGAACGGCAGCGCCGAGGTCGACTGAGCCGCCGGTCCATACGCCCGCTGCCGACACCCGCTGCCGACGCCCGGGGCGGCGCACGCGTGCGGGCCCCGGGACCGCGTCGGCGAGAGGGCTACAGCAGGCTCCCGATCTCGGACAGCTCCTCGGCGGTGAGCGCCGGTGCGGCCAGGGCGGCGACGTTCTGTTCGAGCTGCCCGACCGAGCTCGCCCCGATCAGCACGGACGTAATTCTCTGGTCACGCAGGATCCACGCCAGCGCGAGCTGCGCGAGCGACTGACCGCGCTCCCGGGCGACCTTGCCGAGGCCGCGCAGGGTCTCCAGCAGATCGGGGGTGAGCCGGTCGCGCTTGAGGAAGTGGCCGATCGCCATCCGGGAGTCGGCCGGCACCTCGCCGTCGAGATAGCGTCCGGTGAGCAGGCCCTGCGCCAGCGGCGAGTAGGCGATGCACCCCGCCCCAGCCCGCTCCAGCGTGTCCAGCAGGCCGTCCTCCACCCAGCGGTCCAGCATGGAGTAGCGCGGCTGGTGGATCAGGAGCGGGGTGCCCAGCTCGCGCAGCACGGCGGCGGCCCGCTCGGTCTGCTCGGCGGAGTAGTTCGAGATGCCCACGTAGAGCGCCTTGCCGGAGCGCACCGCCGTGTCGAGGGCGCCCATCGTCTCCTCGATCGGGGTGTCCGGGTCGGGCCGGTGGGAGTAGAAGACGTCGACGTAGTCGAGGCCCATCCGGCTCAGCGACCGGTCGAGGCTCGCCAGCAGATACTTGCGCGACCCCCACTCGCCGTACGGCCCGGGCCACATGTCGTAACCCGCCTTCGTCGAGATGAACAACTCGTCGCGGTAGGGCCGGAAGTCGGCGTGCAGGTGGCGGCCGAAGTTCTCCTCCGCCGAGCCGTACGGCGGGCCGTAGTTGTTGGCCAGGTCGAAGTGGGTGATGCCCAGGTCGAAGGCCCGGCGCAGAACGGCGCGCTGCGTGTCGAGCGGGTGGCCGTCGCCGAAGTTGTGCCACAGCCCGAGGGAGATCTCGGGGAGCAGCACGCCGCTCCTTCCGCTGCGCCGATACCGCATGTCGTCGTATCGGGCGGGGGCGGGGACATAGGGGTGCGGGGTCATTCGTGACCTTTCTTGCGCGACGTGGCCGGTGCTTGCCGCGGCCTTACTCAAGGACTACCAGCAAACCGCACCTGTCAACGGCCCGCCCACCGCCCCCCGGCCCGAGGCCCGCGCAAGCCCTCAGCGCACGCCCGCCGGGCGGAACTGGACGCTGATGCGGGCGCCGCTCACCTTGGCCGACTTCGGGATCGCGTGCTCCCAGGTGCGCTGGCAGCTCCCGCCCATGACGATGAGGTCGCCGTGGCCCAGCTCGTGCCGCAGCGCCGGGCCTCCCCCGCCGCGGGGGCGCAGCAGCAGCGGGCGCGGGGTGCCGACCGACACGATCGCGACCATGGTGTCCTGCGTGCTCCCCCGCCCGATGGTGTCGCCGTGCCAGGCGACGCTGTCCCTGCCGTCACGGTAGAGGCACATCCCGGCCGTGCGGAACGGCTCGCCGAGCTCCTCCTCGTAGTGGGCGTTGAGCGCGTCCCTCGCCTGGACCAGCACCGCATCGGGAAGCTCCTCGTCCTCCTCGTAGAACTTCAGCAGGCGCGGCACGTCCACGACCCGGTCGTACATGTGCCTGCGCTCGGCGTGCCAGGGGACCGCCTCCAGCAGGCGTTCGAAGAGCGCGTCGGCCCCCTCGATCCAGTGCGGCCGGACGTCGATCCAGGCGCCGCGCTCCAGTGAGGTGCGCCGCACCGACGAACCGAGCGGGCCGACGCGGACGTCTTCGTCCAGTCCGGGAACACAGTCCAGCAGCGAAGCCTGAAAAGCCGTCATGACGCCATCATATTAGAACACCTATTCGATCATGCTGCGGGCGAGGAGGAGCGCCTTCCCAGCCGCCACAGCGCCACGGCCAGCCACACCGCGCCGAGTGCGATCAGCACGCCATGAGCGACGCGGATCGCGGGCGTGGCGAAGAACTGGGGGATGAAGAGCAGGAACCCCGCGGCGAGCGGAGCGGCGCTCCAGCGGGGGAGCGTCCCCGACCGCGCGGCGGCGATCGCGGCCAGCAGCGCGCCGGCCCCGAGCAGCGCGAGCCCGATCAGGAACATCGCGGCCGCCGCCGGGCCGTACCGGAACTCGTCGGCCAGCGCCAGCAGGGACGCGTCGCCGTCCCGCACCGCCCTCGCGGCGATGACGTTCAGCCCGAAGACCTCCGCGCCGTAGTACGGCAGGGTCAGCCCGGCGCCGATCCACGTCACCACGGCGGCACGCAGCGCGAGCGGACGGTCCAGCACCGGGTCCAGCAGCAGGTGCAGCCCGAGCACTCCCAGCGCGAGCAGGACGAACCCGGCCACCGCGAACAGGTGCGCCGCCATCCAGGCCGGCGACGCCATCGCGGCGGCCCCGGACAGCGACGTCTCGTCGGAGTACGGCCGGACCGCGGGATACAGGACGAACAAGATCCCGGCCCCGAGAAAGGACAGGCCGGTCAGCCGGGCTCGGACAGGCAGGACGGAGGTCATGGCGGCTCCCATCGTCGGGACGACGAACGGAGCCGGATCATCGCCCCGTTACGAGAGCAATGCTCTCTTCACAGAACAGCGATGTCAATATAAACCCCTGCTTTCGCCGCTGTCCGCGGGGCGAAAGCAGGGGTTCCAGGCCGTCCGAATCGACCGAGCTCGTCACACCACGTCGAGGTCGAGCCCCGGCGGCAGGCCGGTGACGGTGGCGCGGCCCGCCGCGTCCACGGCGACGCTCACCTCCGCGCCCGCCACCCGCAGCCCCTGGGCCGCCAGCGCCCCGAGCGGCGCCCCGGCCATGGGCCGCAGCAGCACCCGCCCCGCCGGAACGTCGGGATACAGGCCCAGCGCGGCGTGCGCGACCGCCACCGCCGCGGCGGCCGACCACGCCTGGGGACGGCAGGCCGCCGGGTAGGGCATGGGCCTGCCGACGCCCGGGTGCGGGCCGGCGCCGTCCCCGGCGTACAGCTCGGGCAGCCGGTAGCCGAACGCCTCCCCGGCGGCGAGCAGCCCTTCGGCGAGCCCGGCCGCCTGCGCGGCGAACCCGGCCCTGGCCAGCCCGCCGAGCACGATCGCAGTGTCGTGCGCCCAGATCGAGCCGCAGTGGTAGGACAGCGGGCTGAAGCCGCCGTCGCCGGACGACATCGTGCGCAGCCCGTAGCCGCCGCTCATCATCGGGGCGGCCAGCAGCCTCGCGACCTGGGCCGACTCCGCCTCCGACAGCAGGCCGGTGCCGAGGAGGTGGCCGATGTTGCTGGTCAGCGCGTCCACCGGCCGCTTGTCGGTGTCGAGCGCGAGCGCGGGGAAGCGTCCGTGCGGGCCGTCCACCCAGAACCGGGCCCGGAACCGCTCGGCCAGCGCGTCGGCGTGCGCGTTCCATCGCTCGGCGCCCGGGCGGCCGAACGCGTCGAGCAGCGACGCCGCGTTCCTGGCCGCCTCGTACGCGTAGCCCTGCACCTCGACGAGCGCGATCGGCGGCTTGGCCTGGCTCCCGTCGCGGAACCGGATGGAGTCGCCGGAGTCCTTCCAGCCCTGGTTGGCCAGACCGCGGTCGGAGGTGTCGATGTACTCCACGAACCCGTCGCCGTCGGGGTCGGCGTAGTCCGCGAGCCAGCCGAGCGCGGCCTCCATGTGCGGCAGCAGCGCCGCCACCTCGCGCTCGGGCATTCCCCACCGCCAGGCGTCGTGCAGGAGGCTGATCCACAAGGGGGTGGCGTCGATCGTGCCGTAGTAGGCAGCGGGCAACCGCAGGCCGTTGCCCTCGACGGTGAACTCGTGCCGCCGCAGCTCGTGCATGATCTTCCCCGGCGCCTCGCCCGAGGCCGGGTCCACCCGCGTGCCCTGCCGCCGGGCGAGCACCCGCAGCGTGCCCGCGGCGAGGTCGGTGCCGAGCGGCAGCAGCATCCGGGCGGCCCACAGGCTGTCGCGCCCGAAGAGCGTGAGAAACCACGGCACCCCCGCGCCGAGGAAGGTGTCCTCGGGAGCGCCGGTCTCCGCGAGCCGCAGTGACCGCAGATCCTCAAGCGACTGGTGCAGCAGCCGGGTCAGACGCCGGTCGGCGGCGGTGACCTCGGGCTTGCTCCACTCCAGCGTCCTGGCCGGTGCGACGACGACGGCGGCGGGGTCGTCCACGACGACCTCCCAGCGCAGCGTCGCGGTCCCGCCTGGGGGCAGGAACAGGTCCCAGCTCAACCGGCCGCCGCCGGTCTCCGCGCGGGCGTCCTCGCCGACGGCCGTGACCCGGATGCCGCCGTTTCGCCACGACAGCCCGCCGGGGTCCCTGTGGCCGGGCTCGGCCGGGACGGTGTCGCCGCCCGACTTGACCACCTCGATCGGCGCGAAGTCGCAGCTCAGCTCGACGGTGACCGATGCGGTCACGGCCACAGAGGCGGTTGAGGTGATCTCGACGTGCTCGCTCATGCCGCGCGCGCCGACCACGCGGACGCGTTCGAGCCGCACGGTCGGGTCGGGGTGGGGGTCGCCGAGCCAGCGGGCCAGCGAGACGAACCTGGTGCGCCCGGCCTCCTCGTGGACGTGGCCGATGGCCTCGGGCTCGCGGCCGTCGACGAGCAGCCTCGCCTGCGACAGCGCCCGGTGGTCGGCGTGGAAGAGCCCCTGGACGCCGAAGGGGCGGATCTGGCCGTCAGCGCCGCTCAGCGCCCCGGTCGGCGCCATGACGGTGCCGACCAGCTCGTGCAGTGGCGGTTGCAGGCGATACGCCGTGGCGGCGGCGAACTCGCTGCCCGGACCGGGCGTGGCTCCGACGAGCACCGATGGGCCCTCCTGGATCGAATCGTCCCGGCCTTGACCTTGACATGTGGTCGCCGGGGGTGCACATTGCGAAACATTCAGTTTATTTTGATCGATCTAATCATGCCCTACTCCTCCTTGAACGTTCAAACCCCCAGAAGGGCGGATCATGACCGAAAAGGTGACAATCGGCGATGTAGCCCGGCTCGCCGGTGTATCACGCCAGACGGTCTCGAACGCCCTGAACAGCCCGGATATCGTCCGCGAGGAGACCAGGCAGCGGGTGCTGCGGGCGGTCGAGCAACTGGGCTACCGGGTCAACCAGGCCGCCCGGCAGATGCGTACGGGCCGGTCCCGGCTGATCGCCATCCGGATCGAGCCCGACCGCGACGGCATCAACGGCTCAGTGCTCGACCGCTTCCTGCACGGCCTGACCGACTCGGCCGCGCGGTCCGGCTACCGGGTGCTGCTCTACACGGCGGACGACGACCAGGCCGAGGTCGACACGTTCGAGGACCTGCTCGGCGCGTACGAGCCGGACGCGTTCGTGCTGACCAGCACCCACCACGGCGACCTGCGCACCGCCTGGCTGCTGGACCACAAGGTGCCGTTCGTCACCTTCGGACGCCCCTGGAGCGCGGACTCCGCGAGTGCTTCGCACGCGTGGGTGGACGTGGACGGAGCGGCCGGCACGGCCGCGGCCACCCGTCACCTGCTCGACGCGGGCCATCGCGTGATCGGCTTCCTCGGCTGGCCGTCCGGCTCCGGGGTCGGCGACGACCGTCGCGAGGGCTGGGCGCGCACGCTCGCCGCGGCGGGCGTCGACCCCGCCGGCCTGAGCCGGGCCACCAGCGACGGCGTGGCCGACGGCGAGAAGGCCGCCCACGACCTGCTGCGGTCGGACCTCGGGGTGACCGCGCTCGTCTGCGTCAGCGACTCGCTCGCGCTCGGCGCGCTGCACGCCGCCCGCTCCCCCGGCCTCGCCTGGCAGCCCGGCAGGGGGCCCGGGGGCGGGGCGGCGGAACGGCCGGTCGCGGTGATCGGCTTCGACGACACGCCGGTGGCCAAGGCCGTCGGCCTGACCAGCCTGAGCCAGCCGCTGGCACAGGCCGCCGCGCACTGCGTGGCGCTCCTCACCACACTCCTCGACGGCCAGGCGGACCCCGGCGAACCGCCGGCGAACGTGCTGCTCGAACCCTCGCTGGTCGTCCGCCAGTCGGCGTGAACCGGCGCGTCCTCCCCCTCAACGAAGATCGGGAATCCTCATGAAGAACAGAACCGTGCGGACGGCGGTGCTCGGCGCCGCCTGCGCCGCGCTCCTTTCCTCGGCCGCCTGCGGCAGCGGTTTCGACGACAAGGCGGCCGCTCCCGCCCAGCAGAGCGGCGGCCCGGCCGACCTGCAGATCCTCATCGGCTCCTCGGGCGACGCGGAGACCGCCGCGGTGAAGGACGCCGCCGCGGCCTGGGCGAAGAAGTCCGGCTCGACGGCGACCGTGACCCCGGCGCAGGACCTCGCCCAGCAGCTCGGCCAGGCGTTCGCGGGCGACAACCCGCCCGACGTGTTCTACGTGGACGCCTCCCGGTTCGCCGACTACGCGAGCGTGGGCGCGCTGGAGCCGTACGCCGACAAGCTGTCCGGGGCGTCGGACTTCTACCCGAGCCTGCGCACCACGTTCACCTACGACGGCACGTTCTACTGCGCGCCGAAGGACTTCTCCACCCTCGCCCTGGTGATCAACGACGATATGTGGGCCAAGGCCGGGCTGGGCGAGGGCGACGTGCCGACGACCTGGGACCAGCTCACCGCGGTGAGCGAGAAGCTCAAGGCCGAGGGCGTCACGCCGCTCGCGATCGCCGACACCCGCGACCGGGTCGGCGCGTTCCTGGTGCAGGCGGGCGGCTGGATCACCAGCCCCGACGGCAAGCAGGCGACGGCGGACAGCCCGGAGAACCTCAAGGCCCTGCAGTACGTCCAGTCGCTGCTCAAGGACAAGCTCGCCCAGTTTCCGAGCCAGCTCGACGCGGGCTGGGGCGGTGAGGCCTTCGGCAAGGGCAAGGCCGCGATGACCGTCGAGGGCAACTGGATCAAGGGCGCGCTGAAGGCGGACTTCCCCGATGTGAAGTACAGCGTGCACGAGCTTCCGGCCGGCCCCAAGGGCAAGGGCACCCTGTCGTTCACCAACTGCTGGGGCATCTCCTCGAAGAGCAAGTACAAGCAGCAGGCGATCGACTTCGTCGAGGCGATGACCACCGTCGACCAGCAGATGGCCTTCGCCCGGGCCTTCGGGGTCATGCCCTCGCGGCAGTCGGCGAAGGACGTCTACACCAAGGAGTTCCCCGCCGACGGCCCGTTCGTGAACGGCGCCAACTACGCCCAGGGCCCGGTCAACGCACCGAAGATGGACAGCGTCCTGGCCGACTTCGACACCGGTATCCAGAAGCTCGCCTCCAGCGACCCGAAGGCGCTGCTGGAGCGCGTGCAGAAGAACACCCAGGCCGCCCTCGGCTGACACGAGAGCCGACGCGAGAGCTGACGCGAGACGGTGCGGGTCCCGGCCGGCCACGGCCGGGACCCCGCCGACCGGAAGGAGTGACCGTGGCCGACACCGCACCCGCCCCCGCGCCCGTCTCCCCACGGGCCGCGCGGCCCGGGCCCCGGCTGAGCGCGGCCGTACGGGAGAACATCGCGGGCTGGCTGTTCGTGGCACCGGTGGTGGTGATCCTTGGCCTGTTCCTGCTGCTGCCGATCCTGATGGCGATGTGGGTCAGCCTCACCGACTGGAACGGCCAGGGCAGCCCGTTCCGCTCGGGCGTGCCGTTCGTGGGGCTGGACAACTACACCCGGCTGTTCACCGAGGACGGCCTGGCCCGCCAGGACTTCATGACCAGCGTGCGCAACAACTTCTACTACGTCGCGATCGTCGTGCCTGCCCAGACAGTGCTGGCGCTGGGCCTCGCGGTGATCGTGAACAGCAGGATGCTGAAGGGGAAGACGTTCTTCCGCGCCGCGTTCTTCTTCCCCTCGGTCACCAGCTCGGTCGCGATCAGCGTGGTGTTCCTGTTCATCTTCGCCAACTCGGGCGCGGTGACCGGCCTGCTGAAGCTGTTCGGGATCGACGGCCCGCAGTGGTTCTCCGACTCTCGGGGCGTGCTCCACCTGCTGCTCGGAGGGCTCGGCCTGGTCGATCCCGCCGATCCGCCGGCGGCGCTGACGGGCGGCGGGCCGTTCGGGCTCTCGTGGTGGGAGTGGCTGTCCGGGCCCAGCGTGGCGATGTGCACAATCATCATGCTGGTCGTCTGGACGACGTCAGGAACGTTCATGTTGATGTTCCTGGCCGCGCTCCAGGACATCCCGGTGACGCTGGAGGAGGCCGGCATGCTCGACGGCGCCGGGCGCTGGCAGCGGTTCCGGCACATCACGCTCCCACTGTTGAAGCCCACGCTGTTCCTGGTGCTGACGCTCGGTCTCATCGCGACCTGGCAGGTCTTCGACCAGGTCTACGTGATGAGCAAGGGCAACCCGGCCAAGACCACCCTCACCCCGGCCTTCCTGTCGTACCAGACGGCCTTCGGGAGCTTCGAGTACGGCTCGGGGACGGCCATCTCGTTCGTGCTGTTCGCCATCATCGTCGTGCTCGCGCTGCTCCAGCGGTGGATCATGCGCGACCGCGACCCCGCCCGCCGTACGAGGAGGTCGTGACCGTGAAACGCCGGGACTCCCGCTCGCTCGCCTCCACCTTCGCGGGCTACTTCGTGCTGGTCTTCTTCGCGCTGGTCTTCATCTATCCCTTCGTGATCCAGGTCGCGAACTCGATCAAGACCGAGCCGGACGCCGCCGCGAACGCGCTGTCGCCCATCCCTCATCCCTTCACGACCGGCGGCTACGAGAAGGTCTTCCTCAACACCGACCTGCCGCTCTGGCTGGGCAACTCGGTGCTGGTGACGATCCTGGTAACCGCCGGGCGGGTGCTGCTGTGCTCGATGGCCGGGTACGCGCTGGCGCGGATCCGCTTCCGCGGCCGCAAGGCGCTGTTCTCCGCCGTCATCGGGGTCATGGCCGTGCCGCCCGTCGTGCTGTTCGTGCCGAAGTTCCTGGTGCTCAACCAGTTCGGCATATACGACAGCTACACGGCGCTGGTCCTGCCCCTGATCGTGGACGCCGCGGGCGTCTTCATCATGAAGCAGTTCTTCGAGTCGGTCCCGGTGAGCGTGGAGGAGGCCGCGCGCATCGACGGCGCGGGGGTGTGGCGGACGTTCTGGTCGGTGGTGCTGCCGATGGCGCGACCGGCCCTGATCACCCTGACGATCATCTCCTTCCAGGGCAGCTGGAACGAGTTCGCGCACACACTCGTGGCGGTGCAGAGCCCGGAGCTGTTCACGCTGCCGCGAGGAATCGCCGACCTGGTCAGCGGTTCGCTCGGCAAGGGCACGCAGTATCCGCTCAAGCTCGGCGCCGCCGTGCTCGCCACGATCCCGGTGGCGGTCATCTTCGTGGTGTTCCAGCGCTACTTCGTACGCGGCGCCAACGAGGGCGCGGAGAAGGGCTGACGGACCGGCCCTGCACGGGCCGGTCCGGTGACCTCCTTCAGCGGCCGTCCAGCAGGCGGACCTGGTGAACCAGCAGCGTGCCGGCCGGATCGGGCGCGAGGCGGTACTCGCCGCGGTACCACCAGCCGCCCTGGGCGGCCAGCAGGTCCGGCCCCACGCCGCGCACCTCGCACAGGAGGGTTCCCGCCAACGTCACGGCATGCCGATCCGGGTGTTCTGGAACGACGCGAAGCGCCAGCCGTCGCCCGCCCTGACCGCGGTGAACGTCATGATCGAGTCGCGGCCGGGGTCAACCGTGCCGTCCGGCAGGCCCGAGCCCCCGGTGGTCACGACCAGCGCCGCGTCCGGGCGCAGGAAGCGGATCTTCCGCAGCGGCGGTGCCGCGGCGGGCTCGCCCAGCCGGGACCCCTTCAGCGGGCCCTCGAACAGCGCCCGGTGGCTGTCCTCGATGGCCCGGCGGCCCTCCATACGGGCCCCGAAGAACGTCACATAGTCGGCGTCCTCGGTGAACAGCCCGGCGAAGGCGGCGGCGTCTCCGTCGTTCCAGGCCGCGGTCAGCGCGTCGAGCAGGCGGTGGATGTCGTCGGACATGGTTACGCCCTCCAGAGTGGCGGCGCGGGTGCCCAGCGCCCGCTCCGCCTCGGGGACCGGAAGGCATCCGATCAGCGACACCGCGGCCAGGAAGACCTTGGTGTCGCCGTCCCGCTGTTCCAGGAGACGGCGGAGCCTGGTGCCCAGCTCGGCCCGCCCCTCCTCCGTCAGCTGGTAGACCGTACGCTCCGGCCGGCGGCCCTCCCTGCTGGTCTCCACGGGGGCGATGAGCTCCTCGCGGGCCGGCGGCATGCGGGCGGCGCCGACCGACGAGGCGCGACGCCTCGGCCCCACCCCCGCACCCGCTGTACCGGTGTACCTGCTGCACCCGCCGGAGAGCCGGAAAAAGGCCGCTCCCGCATTCATCTCGGGAGAGACATTTCCCAACAAAACGCCATTTGGCCTACATCAGCATTGCCATTTGTTGCTGAACAGATATTTACAGCGGTAACCATGCGGGAGCGGAAGCGCGTCCAACACCGTTACAACCCGTCACCACGAAACGGCCCGAGCCGCAGCGAGGAGAAGGCCCACCGATGAGCGATCAGACGTCCGAGGCCCTTGTCGCACCCGAGGCGACCCCAGCCGCCACCAGGGAGGACAACGACGCACGCGGAATCCGCAAGGCATCAGCGCCACGGACCATGCCGAAATGGGAATCCGAGGCGCGTACTCGCATTCGCACGGCGATCCGCCGGTACGGCAAGCCGCTCAGCGACCTCATCGCCCGCGACGCCAACGAGGGCGACACCCGGCTGCTCATCACCGATTTCCTCTGCGAAGGACTGGGATACGACAAATACGACGACCTCACGACCGAATATCAGGTCAAAGGGGAATTCGCCGACTACGGGATCCGCGTGGACAAGCAGCTCGCCGCGTTCATCGAGGTCAAGCGGTGCACACAGAAACTGGGCGTCAAGCACCTGCGGCAGGTGCAGATGTACGCGGTGAACGAGGGCGTCGAATGGATGGTGCTGACGAACGGGCAGGTGTGGCAGGTCTACCACCTCACCGGCGGCCTCCCCGTCGTCATCGACCTGGCCCTGCAGGTCGATCTCCTCGACGAAGGCGGGCTGACCGGGAAGGCCGACGCGCTCTTCTACCTCAGCAAGGAGGCGTTCAAGCGCCGCCTGATAGACGACCTGTGGAAGGCCCGCGCGGCGACGGCCCCCAAGTCCCTCATCCGAGCTCTCCTCACGCCGGTGATCCTCGACGCCGTACGTAAGGAACTGCGGCGGCAGACGGGACACAATGCGGACGAGAAGGAGATCGAGCGCATCCTCCAGGAGGAGGTCCTTCGGCCCGATCTCCTCGTCTGAACAGCGGAGGGCCGGCCTGATGGACCTGTCGCGGCCCTCACCGATCGCGCAGGCGCCGCTGCCGGCGCCTGCGCGGTCCACGTCGTCGACTACATCAAGGACCGTCTCCGGCACGGCCGCTGACCGCGCCGCGGCCCCCGGTCACCCGGCGGCGGCGCGGTCGGCGGCGAACTCGGCGATCAGCTCGGCCTGAGCGGCCAGAGCGGCGTCGAGGGCCTCGGGGTCGTCGGCGTCGAGCGTCATCGCGCATCCCATGCGGATCGCGTCGAGGTCCACCGGCCCTCGCCTGGTCGCCCACCAGCGGCCGACGTCCGACCGCCAGATGATCCAGCCGGTATGGACCCGTGCGATGTCCTCCAACGTGGTCATGTCACCCATCTCCAACGGCTGCTCGCGGAAGTGGGCCAAGCTAAGCGCTTTTGAAGCGGTTGGAGTATCAGCCAGGGGACGTCCAATCACAGCCGGTAGCCGCACGAACACAGAATCTCCCGTAGTGTCAGCGTGTCACGCTGACACAGCGTGCTTGCGGTCGTGCGAGGAGAGGTGCGACATGCCGGCCAACCACCGCCATCCGCCGAACCGCCGGCTCGCGTGGGAACGCCTGCAGCGCGGGTGGTCCTACGAGGAGCTGTGCGAGCGCATCCGTACGTCCATGCGGTCGTGCGACGAGAAGGACACCGGCCTGACGGCCAACACGGTGCGGCGGTGGGAGACCGGGGAGCGGTGGCCGGATCCGCGCTACCGCAAGCATCTCGTGACGATTTTCGACAAGCCCGCGAGCGAGCTGGGACTGCTCACCCCCGACGAGATGGCCATGCGGCCCGTCACAGAGGTGGTGGACGAGATACGGAGGCTGCTGAGCATGTTCGTCGCAGATGGCATCGACCGCTCCACGTTCCTGCGGGGGCTCTTCGGCGCGGGCGTGCTCGCCCCGCTCCTCGGTGAGGGCGGCGAGCGTCTTCCCGTGGCGGTGGAACGCGGGCGCGGGGTCGACGCCGAGTCTGCCGAGGCGTTCGCCCGGGTCGTCGACAAACAGGCGGCCCTCTACTGGACCTCGCCGCCGGACGACATCTTCCAGGCGTCGGTCGCGCACACCAGGCTCGGCATGAGCCTGCTGCGGGGGGCGCCGGAGGGGGCGGTCAGGCAGACGCTGGCCGAGGCGGCCGCCCGCTCGGCCCTGTTGTCGGGCAGGGTCGCCTTCTTCGACTTGAACGACGGTCCCACCGCGGCGCGGCTCTACCGGATGGCCCTGTCGGCCACCCGGGAGTGCGGTGACCATCCGCTCGCCGCCGCCGTGCTCGCCCACGCGGCGTTCGTGCCGGGGTTCGAGGGCAACCGTACGGACGCCCTGGGCCTGCTGGACGCGGCGTTCGCACACGCCTGGCACGGCGTCGGCCCGCTCACGAGGGCATGGCTGCACTGCGTGGCGTCGGAGATCTCGGCCCGCTGCGGCGAGCCGAAGGAGTGCATGCGCCACATCGACCGCGCCGACCAGATGGTGGACGCGGACGGCGACGATCCCCCGTGGCTGGACTTCTTCGAGCGGGCCAGGCTCGACGGGTTCGCCGGCTACAGCGCGCTGACCGCGGGCAACCACGAGGAGGCGACCCGCCGGCTGCGCAAGGCGCTCGACGAGCTGGGGCCGAACGGCGGCAAGCAGCGCTCGGTGCTGCTCGCCGACCTCGCCGCCGCCCACGCCCCCACCGACGGCGACCAGGCCGCCGAACACCTCAAGCAGGCGGTCGACGCGCTCGACGACCAGTGGTACGCGATCGGGCACGACCGCGTCCACGGCGTGCTGAAGGTCCTGCCACCCGCGGGGCAGACGCGGGCGCTGAGCGAACGCCTGACCGACCTCGGCCGGTCCCGTCACCCCGAACTCACGATGTGACGACGGCCCCCGCCCGCCACGCCGCGTGCAGCGCCTCGATCTCGCCCGGGGTGCTCTCGCGGGCGATGTACGGGATGTCCAGCAGGTGGCGCGTCTCGGCGGCGGACAGGCGCTCGCGCACGACGGCGGAATCGTCGAGCACCTGGCGGTAGAGCGACGCCCCGTCCATGCAGAACACGTCGACGAGCACGATCCTCCCGTCCACCGCCCGGCGGACGTTGCCGCGGTTGAGGTCGATCCCGTCCCACCACGGCATTCGCGCCCGCCATTCCTCGTCCACGGCGAGGCCGGTGCGCCGTACGGCGTCGAACGCCTCGTCGCCCGCCCCCTCGCGCCACCGCCGGGCGACCTGCTCCGCCTCGGCCTGCTCGACCGGAGCCAGGAACTCCAGGACCGTGAGCAAGCCGCCGCCGTCGAGCGCCTCGGCGAGCGCCACCCGCGGCAGGTACGGATTGTCCGGGCAGCGGCGGCACAGCTCCAGGAAGGCGGGGTACGCCGGGTCGAAGGGGCAGACGCGCGCCGCGAGCAGGCCGCCCGGCGAACGCAGCCCGACGGCCCAGTCACCCACCCCGCACGGCGTCCAGCCGAGCCTGACGAGGTCGGTCAGCGCGTCCCGGTGGCCTGCCGTCCCCCATGTCCGGCCGCGCAGCGGCACGAGGTCGGCGTCGTGATCAACTGTCACCCCGGCAACTCTAAATGCTCGTCGCCCGGCTGAGCTTCTCCCAGCCGTCCAGGTCGGCGCGGAGCGTCTCGTGGTGGGCGCGGATGGAGTCCACCGCATCGTCGCCCAGGGCGAGCCGCAGCGGAGGCTCGTCGTGGTCGAGGACCTGGAGGATCGCCTGCGCGGCCTTGGCCGGGTCCCCCGGCTGAGCGCCGTCCATCTCGTCCACCGAGGCCCGGGTCGCGCCCGTGGACACCCGGTAGGCGTCGATCTGCTCCGAGCGGTGCATGCGGTAGCCGCCGAACTCGGTGCGGAACGCGCCCGGCTCCACGATCAGCACCCGTACGCCGAAGGGTGCGACCTCGGCGGCGAGCGCTTCCGACATTCCCTCCAGGGCGAACTTGGCGGCGCAGTAGGCGCCGAACCCCGGCATGCTGAGCTGCCCGCCCATAGAGCTCATCTGGACGATCGTCCCGCTCCTCTGCCTGCGCAGATGCGGCAGGACAGCCTTGGTCACGGCCACCGCCCCGAAGAACATGATCTCCATCAGCACGCGCAGATCGGCCATGTCGAGCTCTTCGACGGCCCCCACCGACCCGTGGCCCGCGTTGTTCACCACGACGTCGATCCGGCCGAAGGCCGACAGGGCCGCGGCCACTGCCGCGTCTATGGACGCGGCGTCGGTGACGTCCAGGCGGGCGGTGCGCACCCGCTCGCCGCCCATCGCCTCCAGGTCCGCCAGCGTCTCGGGGCGTCGCGCCGTCGCCATCACCCGGTCACCGGCGGCCAGGGCGGCCTCGGCCAGCTCCCGGCCGAAGCCCGCCGAGCATCCGGTGATCAACCACACCCGTCCGGTCATGGTCCCGCTCCTCGTCTTCGTGATCAGTGCGACCACTCTTTCTGGAGCGGGGCACGCGTGGCCAACACTCGTCTCCTGCAGCGGTTACAGTCGGAGCCTGTGACCCCCGAGCTGCGTCATCTGCGGTACTTCGTCGCTGTGGCCGAACATCTGAGCTTCACCGTCGCCGCACGGGAGCTGCACATCGCCCAGCAGTCGCTGTCGCAGCAGATCGCGGCGCTCGAACACGCCCTCGGCGCGCGGCTGTTCGACCGCGACACCCGGGGCACCCGCCTGACCGAGGTCGGCCGCGTGTTCCTGCCCGAGGCGCAGGCCGTCCTGGCTCGCGCGGACGCGGCCCTGGAGACCGCCAGAAAGGCGATGCGCGGTGAGATCGGCCGGCTTCGGGTCGCCTTCCTCGTCTCCACCGCGAACTACATGATGCCGCCGGTCGTCCGCGCGTTCCGGGAGCGCTATCCGGACGTCGAGCTGCTCGCCGAGGCGGTCGGCATCGCCGGCCTTGTAGCGGGCCTGCGCGAGGACCGGTACGACGCGGCGTTCACCCGGCCGCCGCTGGTCGGCGACCTGGTGACCGCGACGCTGGTCGCCGAGCCCGTCTGCGCGGTCCTGCCGGCGGGCCACCCGCTCGCCGGGCGGGCCGAGCTGCGGCTCGCCGATCTGGCCGGCGAGCCCTGGGTGCTCACCCCGCGCGGCTCGTGGGAGCCGTGGCACCGGAAGTACGACGAGGACTTCCGCGCCGCGGGCTTCGAGCCGCGGGTTGTACAGCGGGCCGACGGCGTGCCGAGCCTGCTCGGCCTGGTCGCCGCCGGAGTCGGCGTCACCCGGCTCGCCCGGTCGGCACACAGCCTCCGGCGCAGCGGGGTCGTCTTCGTGCCGCTCGCCGATGAACGGGCCGAGACCGTCATGGCCTGGCATCCCGCGCGCGACCGGCAGGCCGTACGGAACCTGCTCGGCGTAGTGGCGGACCTGGCCGCCAAGATCGACCTCACCGAGGCCGGTTGAGCGATCAGTCGCCGTTGTGCTTGCGGATCAGGGCGGGCAGCTCGGCCAGCGAGTCGACGTGGAACAGGCACGCGCGGGCGGCCGGCTCGTCGCGGAGGATGTGGCCCCAGGGACCCCGCCGTACGAGGGCGGTGCGTAACCCGGCCTTCTGCGCGGGCCGGATGTCGTTGTCGAGGCGGTCGCCCACGTAGAGGACGGACTCCGCCGGGCAGCCGGCCTCCGCCACCACGCGGTCGAAGAAGGACACGTCCGGCTTCTCCACACCCCAGCCGTCGGAGGTGCCGATCACGTCCACGGGCAGGTCCAGGGCGCGCAGGATGGTCTCGGCACGGGCGGTCTGGTTGCCGGCGAGGCCGACGCGCAGCCCCATATCCTGCAGCTCGGCCAGGCAGGGCCGGGCGTCGGGGTAGAGGTTCTCCTCGCCGAACGTCTCGGGCCGGCCTTCCCGGGCCCGGCGCTCCCGCTCCTTGTGGAGGTCGAAGCCGGGCCGGAAGTGCTGGAAGGTGTCCCGGTAGTCGCCGCCGCGCGCGATCACGGCGCCGAACACGGCGGAGAAGGTGTGCCGCGGGACGCCCAGCCAGTCGGCCCAGGTGCCGTACTCGTGGGTCTCGTCCACCAGGGTCTCTCCGACGTCGAAGAAGACCGCCTCCAGCCGCATCGGTACCTCCCGTCTCTCACGCTGCATGCACCTTACGCGGTTTCGGCCGACCCCCACTGCCCCATCGGACAGGGCCGAACCCACCGAGGCGACCGAAGAGGATTCGGCTTCGGCATGGACAGGAGACAGGTGCCGGAGACAGGCTGAAGAGCAGTACGCCTCACGAGCCTTGGGAGCCCCGATGAGCCTGTCCGACCTGCAACCCGTGCCCGCCGATCAGCTCACCTTCCGGCTGCCGCCGAAATTCGACACCGTGGAGGAGGAGCGGCGCCACCGCAAGGAACGGCTCGCGGCGGCGCTGCGCCTGTTCGGGAGGTTCGGCTTCGAGGAGGGGGTGGCCGGCCACATCACGGCCCGGGATCCGGAGCACACCGATCACTTCTGGGTGAACCCGTTCGGCATGTCGTTCAAGCAGATCAAGGTCGGCGACCTGATCCTGGTCAACCATGAGGGCCAGGTGGTGGAGGGCCGCCACCACGTCAACCAGGCGGCGTTCGCCATCCACTCGATGGTCCACCAGGCCAGGCCCGACGTGGTCGCGGCCGCCCACTCCCACTCCGTGTACGGCAAGGCCCTGTCGGCGCTGGGCACGCTGCTGGAGCCGCTGACGCAGGACGCGTGCGCGTTCTACGAGGACCACGCCCTGTTCGACGACTACACCGGGGTGGTCGTGGAGACCGAGGAGGGCCGCCGCATCGCGCAGGCGCTGGGCTCGCACAAGGCGGTGATCCTGCGCAACCACGGGCTGCTGACTGTGGGCGACAGCGTCGAGGCGGCGGCCTGGTGGTTCATCACGATGGAACGCAGTTGCCAGGCGCAGCTCGCGGCCAAGGCCGCCGGGCCGACGGTGCCCATCTCGCACGAGAACGCCAAGCTCACCCACGGCCAGATCGGCAACGACGTCGTCGGCTGGATCAACTTCCAGCCCCTGCTGGACCAGATCCTCGCCTCCGACCCCGATCTCCTCGATTGAGCCTGCCGGACCGAGCCTGCTGAACCGACCCTCCTCAACCAAGCGCGGGCGCCGGGAAGATCGGCCCTGCGCGACCCGTGAAGGCCGCTCCGGGAGGTGCCGGGGCTTTAGATGCGGCTCCGCGTCAACGGCCTCCCACGATCTTCCCGCGGGCGTCGAGGACGGCCCGGTCGGCGGCGGCACGGCCGGAGATCCAGCCCTCCCGGTTGCTGACCGCGCCCGCGCCGATCAGGGTCAGCGTCGGGAAGAGCTCCTCGACTCTCGCCTCGACGGCCTGTTCCCGGGCCGCCAGCACCGGCAGCAGGTCGCGTCCGGCATCGGCGGCGGCCTCCCGCACCGCCTCCCCCGCCGCCTCCCGCAGCCGTTCGCCGATCCGCTGGGCGTACGCCGCGAGGAACGACTGCCGGAACGACCGCGTGCGGGAACGGCCGGAGCCGTCCCGGCGGGATCCGGCCAGCCGCAACGCGGTCGTGGCCTGCACCAGCAGGGAGGTGAACAGCACCTCCACCGCGGCCAGATCCGCGGGGAACCCGAGCACGGTGGCGAAACCGAAGTGCCGGCTCCACACCGAGCGGCAGTGGTTGGCCGAGGCGATGACGTCCAGCAGCATCGCCTTGGGGCCCTCGTAGGGCGCGTCGACGCCCAGCCGGCGTCCCCCCGGCAGGCCGGCTCCTCCCGGTCCGGCCGTCCGGGAGGCGAGCAGCGCCGCGTCGATGCTGTGCCGGGCCATCAGCGCCTGGGCCGCGGCGGTGAACGTCTCGGCCTCCGCCTCGAACTCGGTCGACTCCGCCTTGGCCAGCAGGGCCCGCACCCGGGCGAGCATCCGCTCGTCGACGGCGCCGCTCCGGACGCCGGGCGTACGGCGGGCCGCTCCGGGCACGGGGCACAGCCGCTCCAGCGGCGGCAGCGTGGCGAGCAGATGGATCACCCGAAGCGCGCAGGCGACCATCGCGGTCCGGTCGCCGTCCTCGCGGAGGAACTCCTCGTCGCGGCCCCACCACACCGTCGCGCCGACCGCGTCGAGCTGGTCGAGCCAGCGGTCGTCCACGGTCGCCGCGGCGTAGGCACGCATCTCGGCCGCGACGGCGTCGGTCACGAGGCGGACGTGCCGGGCCTCCAGCCGCCGGCTCACCAGTCGGACCACGTCGGCGGGCTGCCAGCCGCCGTGCCAGGCGAGCGTCACCTGCCGGTTCAGGGCGTCGAGCAGGGCCCGGTCCACGACCTGGCGCAGCCCCTGGCCCTGCGCAAGGACCGTCACGCAGCGCCGGAACTCGGTCTCGTCGCGACGGCGCCGCGCCTCCAGCGCCGCGGACAGCAGTCCGGCCACCACTTCCTCGGCAGCCTGTCCCGCAGAGCCCGACGACGACCAGGGGAAGCTCCAGGCGGCTCCTTCCGGCGGTCCGAGACTCCACCGCCGCCGCGCGCCCTCCCGCTCTGCGCCGCTCATCCGCTCGCCCTCCCCCGATCGGCACCCCCGGGATCCTCGACGGCCGCCCGGTCGGTCGTGCGAGCGATTCTGTCAGCCCCGGCCATCTGCGCCGTGACGTTATCCACAGGCCGGCGGGAGTGGTGGTCAGGCGGAATCGGGTAAGCGGCAGCGTTCCCGAAGGCCCCGCAGGGGGTCTCACCGATCTCGAAAGGCGCCACCGACATCCACCCACCGGATGGTCACGCGTACGACCGGACGGACTGCGGCGAGTAACGTACCTCTCCGGGCATTTACTTGGGGCTTTCGACCAGATTAAATCTTTATTTCCGGATACGAAGTGATCTGGGCCACATTGGTGCCGTGCCTGATCGCGCGAGGAGTGGTGCCCGATGGTGTTCGCGCTGGCGAAGCGGATGATCTTCGCACTTGGGCGGGGATTCGTACGGCTTGGACGGTACTGGGCCACCCAGTTCGGCCTCGCCTACACGCTGGTCTGGGGTCCCGACGCGCCCGATCTGGCGCGCGAGCAGGAGGAGGCCGAGCACTGGGACTGGTCGATCCCCTACCACTGGTACGAGACCTCCCGCTGACCGCCGCGTCGGCCGGAGATGCGAAAGACCCAGGTCAGCCATGCCAACCTGGGCCTTCTTCGTGGTGCGCCGCCAGGGACTCGAACCCCGGACCCGCTGATTAAGAGTCAGCTGCTCTAACCAACTGAGCTAGCGGCGCCCGCACCACAAGAGTAGCGGCATCCGGAGGTGCTCCGCGCCACCGGCGCGCTCGTCGTCGCGGAGGAGGCGCGGCCAGATCATGTCCTGCCCTTACGTGTCCGGGATGTTCCCCTTCTCACCTTCGGGTACGTGGAGTGACGACGAAGGGAGTGAGCACCATGACACCGGATCTCTGGTCGTATTCCGACACCGTGTCGGGCACGGGACAGCAGATGGACATCGCCGGATACGACGTACAGGCCGTGGACGGGAAGATCGGCTCTGTTGACGAGGCCACCTACGAGGCCGGCCAGAGCTACATCGTCGTGGACACGGGCCCCTGGATCTTCGGCAAGAAGGTCATGCTTCCGGCGAGCGTGGTGACGAGGATCGACTTCCAGGACAACAAGATCTTCGTCAGCCGGACGAAACAGGAGATCAAGAATGCGCCGGAGTTCCACGAGACGGCGATGAGCGACCCGGGCTACCGGGACCGTGTCGGGGAGTACTACGGGCGTTTCCCCCGCACTTCGTCCATGTGAGTGACATGCGAGTGGTATTGCGAGTGATATGAGGGAAGGGGCCGCGCCGGCACGGGGCGGCCCCTCTCCACGCCGACGAGCCGGACCCCGCCCGGCCCCTCCTCCGCCCGGACCGGGACGAGGCCGGCTGTCAGGGCCAGGTGCCGTCCGGCCCGGTCGTCGTCGGGGCGATGATGTGCAACCGCTCCAGGAGCGTGACAAACGTCGAGGCGTACGGCGACGGCGCGGCGACCGAGGCGACCCGGTCCCAGTCCACCTGCTCCCGCATGGCGCGGACCATGGGCAGCAGCGAGCCGTAGTCGCAGGTGTGCTCGGACAGCGGCAGTATCCAGGAGATCACGAGATCGGTGGCTTCGAGGACGGGCAGGCTCAACGCGGCGGTGTTGATCGGCTGTGCCCGGGCGATCATGGCCTCGGTCACGGGCCTGTCGGCCAGCGAGAAGATCAGGTCGACCAGGACCCCTTCCTCGTCGAATGCCTTGACCAGCCAGTCCTCCGGTGGTTTCGCGGTCCGGAAACCCAGGCTCTCCAGGGTTTTCAGCGCGAGCGGGACGTCTTCCTCGACCAGGGCGAAGTCGACGTCGTGCAGTGATGGCGCGGCGCCTCTCGCGTAGCCGGCGCAGCCTCCGGCCAGGGCGAACCGCACCCCGGCCTCCTTGAGACCGGCCCCGGCGCGCTTGAGCGTCTCAAGAATCGCGTCGGTGACTTCATGACTGTGACTACCCACTCACGTCGCTTGCCCAGCCATGTTCGCCGCAAACAATCCCGGGTAGGGCGCGCTCATGACCGAGACCCTTCAGGAGATCAAGCGCGAGTACGAGGGGGAGGACAACCGTCCGCTGGCCTCGTACACACGGGTTCTCGCGGTGTACGGCGGGGCCGTCACGGTGCTGCTCGCCGCGGCGAGGCTGACGGGCCGCCAGGCCCCCGAGAAGATCAAGGTGATGGACCTCATGCTCATGGGGCTGTTCACCCACCGGCTCTCGCGGACGCTCGCGAAAGACCCGGTCACCAGCCCCATCCGCGCTCCCTTCACCCGTTACGAGGGCCTCTCCGGCCCGGCGGAGCTGAGGGAGAAGGTCCGCGGTCACGGGCTGCAGCACGCCGTGGGCGAGCTGCTGACCTGCCCGTTCTGCCTGTCCCAGTGGACCGCGACGGGGTACGCGGCGGGCACCGTGTTCTTTCCCCGACTGACCCGGCTGGCCGGGGCCACCATGGCGGCCGTGGCGATCTCCGACTGGCTTCAGCTCGCGTACGCACGTCTTATAAAGAAGGCCGAGGAATGAGCGAGGTCCTTGAGCCTCTGGAGAACACCGACGAGAGTCGGAAGGAGCGCGTCGATCGCGAGCTCGGCGAGCTGCTGCAAGGTCTGCGCGTCGCCGCGACGGGCGTGCAGGTGCTGTTCGCGTTCCTGCTGACGCTGCCGTTCTCCTCCGGTTTCGGCAAGATCGACATGACCGGGAACTGGCTGTTCTACCTGGCGGTCGTCAGCGCGGCGGTGGCGTCGATCTGCACGATCGCCCCGGCGACGCAGCACCGGATCCTGTTCCGGTCGGGGCTCAAGGAGCTGCTGCTGCACCGTGCCAACCGGCTGGGCGTGGCCGGCGGTCTGGCCCTGGCCGTGTCCATGACCTGCTCCACCGCCCTGGTTCTGGACGCGCTGACCAGCCCCGGGCCCGCCGCGCTGGTCGGCGCGGGCGTGGCACTGCTGTGCGCCTGGCTGTGGTTCGTCCAGCCGCTCCTGTCGCTGCGCCTGGTCAAGAACGAGAACGACTAGAAAACAAGAAGAGCGCGACCGCGGTGCCCGCGGCCGCGCTCTCGTCGTGTCAGCGCCGCAGGCGCGGCAGGATCTGTGTCGAGTAGAACTCGAAGAACCCCTCCTGCTCCTCGCCGATCTGGGAGATGTAGACCTCGTCGAAACCGGCGTCCACGTACGCCCGGATCGCGTTCAGGTGCGCGTCCGGGGAGGGTCCGCAGGGCGTCGACTGGGTGGCGGCCTCCTCCGTGACGAGCTGTGAGAGCTGCTCGAAGTGCCGCGGCAGCGGCAGGAGCTGGGCGGCCTCGCCCGGGATCCCCTGGTTGGGCCAGAGCCTGTGGACGGTCCTGCGCGCGTCGGCCTCCTCGTGCGCCCAGCACACCTTCAGCCCGGCCGCGCACGGCTTGCCCTCGCCGCCCGCCTTGTGGAACGCCTCGACCATGTCGGCGGCGGGCGCCGTGTGGATGTAGCCGTCGCCGAGCCGTCCCGCGAGATCGACGGACTTGGGCCCGAAGCCCGAGATGTAGATCGGCGGGGGCCGGTCGGGCAGCGAGTACAGCCGGGCCGTGTCCACCTCGTAGAACTCGCCGTGGTGGGTCACCAGTTCGCCCGTCCACAGCTCCCGGATGACGTCGACGGCCTCCTCCAGCATGCGCTGGCGCTCCTCGGCCGGGGGCCACTGGTCCCCCAGGATGTGCTCGTTCAGGGCCTCGCCGGTGCCGACCCCCAGGCGGAACCTGCCGTCCAGCAGGATCTGGGCGGTCGCCGCGGCCTGGGCGATGATCGCCGGGTGGATGCGGATGAGGGGGCAGGTGACCGCGGTGGTCACCGGCAGCGACGTGGCCTGCGAGATCGCTCCGATGACGGACCACACGAGCGAGCTCTCGCCCTGCTCGTCCAGCCACGGGTGAAAGTGGTCGGAGATCCACAACGCCTCGAAGCCGGCTTCCTCGGCGAGTTTCGCCTGACGTACCAACTCCTTGGGGTCGTGCTCCTCGCTGGAAAGGAAATATCCGAAAGTGGTCATGTATCACCAGATGCCCGAATATTGTCAAGCAAACGTAACGATAGGTGCGTGAGGAGCAAATTCGATCGAGGCCAGGGCTCGGTGATGTTACGAGACCCTTCGCAGGGGCAGTGGAGGGCCATGGCTACTCTGCTTTGGATCATCGCCGTGGTACTGGTCATCGCCGGGATCTACGTCATCCTGGCCCGTCGGGACATCCTCTGGGGGATCGTCCTCATCGTCCTCGGATTCCTCGTCGGCCCCGGGGGCGTCAGCATCTTCAATCCCTAGTCGCAACCTCACCCACTAGTCGCAACCTCGTCCACGCTGATCGCGGACATCGAGACGGCGACCGGCCGAAGAGCCGGTCGCCGTCTCGATGGCGACATCATCGGAACCGCATCGGAACAGCGAATCAGCAATGGTCGCCGTTCAGGCAGTAAACGGTGTAGGCGTGCTTGATGACCGGAAGGGCGACATTACGCACCCGGATACCTCCGGGAGTGACGCCCTTTTCCGTGCCGGCGTGCGCGTGACCGTGAATGAAAAGATCGGCGCCCTCGGCGTCGGCCGCCTCCGCCAGCATGTAACTGCCGAGGAACGGATAGATTTCCGGCGGCTCGCCCATCAGCGTGTCCTTCACAGGCGAGTAATGGCTGAGCACGATCTTGTGGTCGGCGTCCAGCTCCTTGAGCGCCCGCCGCCACCGCTCGGCGATCTCCTTCGTGTGCCGGACGAACGCCTTGGTCTCCGGCTCGCCGAACTCGCTGGCGCACTTTCCCGCGAAACCGCCGCCGAAGCCCTTGCCGCCGGCGACTCCGAGCCGTACGCCGTCGATGGGGACGACCGCGCCCTCGTCATCGAGGACGGTGATGCCGGCGTCGCGGAGGAGATCGACGATCTCCTCGTTCCGGTCGGAGTGGTAATCATGGTTGCCGAGCACGGCGACGACGGGGATGGGCAGGCCGCTCAGCTCCTCGGCGACCACCCGGGCCTCGGAGATCGTGCCGTGCCTGGTCAGGTCGCCTCCCACCAGCAGCACGTCAGCACGGCGCTCGATGCCCTCGATCTTCTTGCGATAGTGGCCGCGCAGGTCCTCGCCCAGATGGATGTCCGCGACGGCGGCGATCCGCATCTCCCTCACAGATGCTCCTCCTCTCCCGGCTCCCGCACCTCCACCAAGGTGATCTCGTTGTGCACGCGCAGGCCCGGAGTCGCCTCGCGGGCGACGTTCTCGATCTGGTGCCGCCGCTCGTCACAGGAGACCTCCCCGCGCAGGTAGACCTCTTCTCCTCGCACATCCACCCGAATGCCCAGTTCGGTGGTCCGGTCGTCCTCCGCGAGAGCCCGCTGCACGCGGGCCGCGACATAGTGCGGCGTCTCCATCTCTTCCCCTCGTGTCCCCCTCGGTTCCGTATGCCTAGCGCTGCCCGGCCCTTTCCAAGCGAAACCCCTGGTTTGACCGGCGCGAGGGTGGATATGGTTATTGAGATTCCGGTGCCTAAGACGCAGGTACCTCCTCGGCGTGAGCATGCCGTGACGGAGGAGCGTCTTGAGAACGTGTCACCGGATTTCCCCCCAACCTGACCGGAGCGCCCCGGGCACCGGCGGCATCGCTTTCCCCACCTCCCTCACGGGCACTGCCTCCACCGGCCCCCATCTCGCCGCCCGTCCCCCGCGGGCCGCCGCCGGAAGCCGGCGCGACCGCCTTCGCGCCGGCTGCTCCCGCACGCCGCGTCCCGCCGCCGTCCCCATCGCCGGGCCCGCACACCTCGACTCCCTGATCCCCGAGCCGGGTACTCGCCACTGCCGCTCTTGGAGGAACCCCCAGTGAAGATCGCCATGGTCTCGGAGCACGCCAGCCCACTCGCCACCCTCGGCGGTGTCGACGCCGGCGGCCAGAACGTGCACGTCGCCGCCCTCGCCCGGGAGCTCGCCCGCGCCGGTCACGAGGTCACCGTCTACACCCGCAAGGACCGCGAGGGCCTGCCGGAAACCGTCGCGTTCGGCCCGGGTGTGGACGTCGTCCACGTCCCCGTGGGCCCCGCCTCCGAGATCTCCAAGGACGAGATCCTTCCCTGGATCCCCCACTTCGGGAAGTGGCTGCACGACCGGTGGCTGTTCGACCGGCCGGACATCGTGCACAGCCACTTCTGGATGAGCGGGCTGGCCGCGCTCGCCGCGGCGGAGAAGCTGCGCATCCCGGTCGTCCACACCTACCACGCCCTCGGCAGCGTCAAGCGGCGTCACCAGGGGCCGGCGGACACCAGCCCGCGGGACCGTATCGAGGCCGAGGCCGAGATCGGGCGGCGCGTCGACGGCGTCATCGCGACCTGCAACGACGAGGTCGACGAGCTGATCCGCATGCGTGTGCCGCGCCGCGCGACCCGGGTCGTCCCCTGCGGAGTGGACGTCACCGCCTTCCACCCCCACGTCGAGCCGCTGGAGCGGCCGGAGCGCCCGCGCCTGCTGTCGGTCGGCCGGCTCGTGCCGCGCAAGGGCCTGGAGACCACCATCAGGGCGCTGCAGCACCTGCGGGACGCCGAACTGGTCATCGCGGGCGGTCCCCCGGCGGCCGAGCTGCACCACGACCCCGAGGTCACCCGGCTGCGCTGGCTCGCGGCCCAGGCGGGCGTCTCCGACCGGATCCGCTTCCTCGGCCGGGTCGAGCGTGACACGCTGCCCTCGCTGATGCGCTCGGCCACCGCCGTCGTGTCCGTGCCCTGGTACGAGCCGTTCGGGATGGTGGCGCTCGAGGCGATGGCCTGCGGCGTCCCGGTCGTCGCCTCGGCGGTCGGCGGTCAGAAGGAGACGGTGGTCAACACCGTGACCGGGCTTCTCGTGCCGCCCCGCAAACCCGTCGTGCTGGCCAAGGCGCTGCGCAAGCTGCTCGACGACCGGGTGCGGCGCACCGCGTACGGCATCGCGGGGGCCGACCGGGCCCGCGCGAGGTACGCCTGGAGCCGCATCGCCGCCGAGACCCTGGCCGCCTACGACCGGGTTCTGTGCACCCGGGAGCTGGAAAGGAGAGCCTCTTGATCCTGCCCGTCTCCGAGGTGAGCCGGTGACGTCGACGGCCCTCGTGCTGCGCTCTGACGGCATCGGGGGCCTGCTCACCGTGGTGCCCGCGCTGCGCGCCCTGCGCCGGCACGGGCTGCGCGTCGTCCTGGCCTGCCCGCCGGAGCTCAGCGAGCTCGCCGCGCTGACCGGCGCGGTCGACCGGATCCTGCCCGCGTACGGGCTCGCGCCGCTGTCGTGGCCCGGGCCCGGCGAGGAGGACGCCGATCACCCGCCGCTCCTGCCGGACCTCGGCGTCAACCTGCACGGCCGCGGGCCGCGCAGCCACCGCGTCCTGCTGAACCTGCGCTATCGGGGTGAGGGGAGGAGGCGACTGTGGGCGTACGCCAACCCGGACGTTCCCTGGATCAGGGGGCCGTGGTGGGACCCGGGTGAGAACGAGGTGCTGCGGTGGTGCCGGCTGCTCCAGTGGCACGGCGTGCCGGCCGATCCGGAGGACTCGGCGCTGCCCACTCCCCTGATCGCGAGTCCCGCGCCGGGGGCCGTCGTGATCCACCCCGGCGCGGGCGGCGCGTCGCTGCGCTGGCCCGCCGATCGGTTCGCCGAGGTGGCCCGGACGCTCACGGACGAGGGCCTGCCCGTCGTGATCAGCGGCAGCTCTCGGGAGCGGCCGATGGCCCTGCTCGTGGCGACCCGGGCGGTGCTGCCGCCGCAGATCGTGCTCGCGGGCCGCACCTCGCTCCGGGAGCTGTGCGCGCTGGTCGCCGGGGCCCGGCTGGTCATCAGCGGCGACGCCGCGATGACGCGGCTCGCCGCCGCCTACCGGACGCCCTCGGTGCTCGTGTCCACGGCCGGCGGTCGGCACCCGATCCTGCACGAGGTGGGCGGCTCCGCCCCCCTGGACGCCGCGGTCCCGGCCTCCCGCGTGGTCAACGCCGCCGTGCGGGCCCTCGGCGCAGGAGTTCGATGACCGCCTCCTCGACCGGCCCGTGGGTGGCGAGCCGGCCCTCGCCGGTGTCCTCACCCAGCCGTTCGAGGGGGATCGTCCGTCCCTTCTCGTACAGCGCCACGATGCGCGGATCGACATAGGAGGCGCGGCAGACCGACGGCGTGTTGCCCAGATACTCCGACACCTCCTTCATCACCCTGGAGACCGCCCGCCTGCGCCCCGCGCCGCTGCGTACGGGGCGGGAGACGGCGAGCCCGACGGCCGCCAGAACCGTGGCGTGCCAGGTGCGGAAGTCCTTGGCCGAGACCTCGGTGCCGAACGCCTCCTTCAGGTAGGCGTTGATGTCGGCGCTGCGCACGTCCACCCAGCCGCCGTCGGCGCGGTAGCGCAGCAGTTCGCCCCTGCGCCCCTTCGACAGCGCCGTCAGCACCTCGCACACGTCGGCGTCGGCCAGCACCTGCTCCCGCTCCTTGCGGCCCTTGGCCAGGTAGCGGCACACGACCTCGCCGTCACCACACTTCACGTGCGACGTCTTCAGCGTGGCCAGGCCGTAGGAGTCGGTGTACTCCTCCCCGCCGACGCGGAAGAAGCCGATGTCGAGCATGCGCGCGGCGGTGGCCAGGACACGCTCGCGGCTCAGCTCGTCACCGCGCAGGTCGCGGGTGACCCGCTGCCGGAACGCGGGGAGCCGCCGGGCGATCTCCAGCACGTGGTCGAACTTGGCCTCGTCCTGCTGTCTGCGCCACTCGTCGTGGTAGCGGTACTGCCGCCGGCCCGCCGAGTCGGTGCCCACGGCCTGGAGGTGGCCGTTCGGATGGGCGCAGATCCACACGTCGGTCCAGGCCGGGGGAATCGCGAGGGACTTGATCCGGTTCAGGGTGGCCCGGTCCTTGACGGGCCGCCCGGAGGCCCACAGGTAGCTGAACCCGCGTCCGCGGCGCCTGCGCCGGATGCCCGGCTCGCCCGGGTCGCTCGGCCGCAGGTCGACGGGCGGTGTCTCGAAGACCTTCGCCTTCTCCGCCACGGTGCTCATCGCCACGGTGCTCATCGCAGCAGGTCCCACGCCTGTTCGAGCACGTCGTCCACGCTCACGTCGCCCACCCACGAGACGTCGCGGTGGCCGCACTCGCGCATGCCCTCGGACCATGCGGGGAGCCCGCAGATCGGGCAGCCGGACGTCCAGGAGATCAGCGGCCGCTGGTGTCCCCTGCTCAGCGGACCCCAGTTGATCATGTTGCCGCACCAGTAGATCCCCACCGTGGGCGTGCCGGTCGCCGCCGCCAGGTGGCGCGGCCCGGTGTCGTTGGAGACGAGCAGGTCGCAGGCGGCGTACAACGCGGTGAGCCCCCCGAGGGACAGCTCGCCGACGACGGCCTTGGCCGGGGTCTGCATCTGCGCGACGACCTTCTCGACGACCTCCCGCTCCTCCTCCACGCCGGTCACCACCACCGGCCGTCCGAGGCGGTCGGCGACCTCGGCGAAGCGCTCCGGCGGCCATCTCCTGCGCCGGTCCCCCGCGCCCGGGTGGATCGCCACCAGCCCCCGGGGCACCTTGCCGAGCGTGCGGTTCAGCTCGGCCCAGTCCTCCCTGACGACCGCGATCCTCGGCTCGATCTCGTTGGTGGCCGCGCCGAGCAGCCCGGCCACCTCCAGGTAGCGCAGGGTCTCGTGCTGGTAGTGGACGTAGGGCACCCAGCGGTCGAGCGGCGCAGCGTCGGGGGCGCGCAGGCCGGCCGTCACCCGCGCGCCGAGGCGGCTGATGAACGGATTGGAATCGCGTCCGCCGCCGTGCATCTGGACGGCCAGGTCGAACCTGCGCCGGCGCAGGTCCTCGAACAGCTCCTCGGGGGCGGCGCTCCCGTCGGGCGGGGAGGAGACGCCGGAGATGGGCGGCAACGCCACCACCTCGTCCACCGGTCCCGGGCGGCCACGCATGAACCGCGCGTGCCATTCGCGGCCGAGCAGAGTGATCCTGGCGGCGGGATACGCCCGCCTGAGCGCCTCGATGGCGGGCAGTGCCAGCAGCAGGTCGCCCAGCGCGTTCGCCCTCAGCACGGCGATCCGCTCGACTCCTTCGACGAGCAGCGCACTCATGGGCAGGACACCCCCCATTCGTCCGGCCCGCCGGTCGACCACCGGCGGAACACTCGTGTGGCGCGACGTCTGATCCCGGTTACCCCGGTGCGGCGGCCCCAAACCGGACGGCCGGGCCTGCCGTGCCCGTTGTTTCCCCTGCGTCTGCGGGGGTAGCCGCCGAAGTATGACGGAAGAGACGCTCAACCGTTTCGGTGAAGTCACAGCCGTCGTCGTCGGGGACGTGATGCTCGACTCGTGGCTGCGGGGCCACACGAAGCGCATGGCCCAGGAGGCCCCGGTGCCGGTGGTGACCGTCGAGCAGATCGAGGATCAGCCGGGCGGGGCCGCCAACACGGCCGTGAACCTGGCCGCCCTGGGCGCACGGGTCCACATGGTGGGGATCACCGGCGCCGACCCCGCCGGGGCGACGCTCAACGCGACCCTGGGACGGCTCGACATCGAGGGCCTGGTCATCGTGCGGAGCTGGCGGACCTCGGTCAAGCGGCGGGTGCTGACCGACGGCCAGATCGTGGCGCGGTACGACGAGGAGGACGAGGCGCCGCTGCCGGAGGCGGCCGAGCGCGAGCTCATCGAGCAGATCACCCGGCTCGCGGCGGATGCGGACGTCATCGTCGCCTGCGACTACGGCGGCGGGGTGTGCACCCCGAACGTCCGCCGGGTGCTGTGCGACCTGAGCATCGACCGGAGCGAGGGATCGCGCCGCGCGCCGATCCTCGTGGTGGACGCCCACGACGTGGCCGCCTGGCGGGACTGCCGGCCGACGGCCGTGCTGCCCAACTACGCCGAGGTACGGCGGCTGCTGGGCGAGGGGGACGACCACGACCGGGTCGCGTTCCTGTCCGCCCGCTCGGAGGACCTCGTCGAGGCCACCGGAGCCGGCCTCGTGGTCACCACGCTGGACGGCGAGGGCACGCTGCTGCACCGGCGCGGCAGGCAGCCGCACCGCACGTACGCGACCGCCGCGCCCGACACGATGAGCATCGGCGCGGGCGACACCTTCACGGCGGCGTTCTCGCTCGCCCTGGCGGCGGGCGCGGAGCCCGAGCGCGCCGCCGACATCGGCCAGGCGGCGGCGAGCGTGGTGGTGCGCCGTCAGGGGACGGCCGCCTGCTCCCACGAGGACCTGCTGCGGGCGCTGCGCCCCGACATCGCGCTGCCGCCCGAGCGGCTGGCCGCGTGCCTGGAGCGCGACCGCGCCGAGGGCAGGCGGATCGTCTTCACCAACGGCTGCTTCGACGTGCTGCACCGCGGCCACGTCGCCTGCCTTGAGGAGGCGGCCCAGCTCGGCGACGTGCTGGTCGTCGCGGTCAACAGCGACGACGGCGTGGCCCGGCTGAAGGGGCCGCAGCGCCCGATCAACCGGTGCGAGGACCGGGTGGCGGTGCTCGCGGCGCTGGGCTGCGTGGACTACATCACCGTCTTCGACGAGGACAGCCCCACCGAGCTGCTGCGGCTGGTCCGGCCGGAGGTGTACGTCAAGGGCGGCGACTACCACCCCGACCTGCTGCCCGAGGCGGAGCTGGTCAGGGAGCTGGGCGGACAGGTGCGGGTGCTCGGTTACGTCCCGGACCGCTCCACCACGGCGATAGTGAACCGGATTCGAGGGTAGAGGGGCCTCCATGACCGAAGAACAACGTTCGCCCACCGGCAAGCCCATGGTGGAGGGGACGCCGATGGACGTGATCCGCGTCCGTATCGCGTCGTTCGCCCTGGTCTTCTGTTTCGCCGTTCTGGTGCTCTCCTTCGTCGGGCGCATCTGGGTGCTGACCGGGATCGTCGTGGCGATCATGGCGATCATCGGGATCTACATGGCGTTCGCCGTACGCAGGCAGAAGAGGCTCGGCGGCGGGCCGCAATCGAGAGGATGACGAGGTGAGCCTGAAGGACAAGGTCGTCGTGGTGACCGGCGCGAGCGGCGGGGTGGGCCGCGCGGTGGTCCGGCAGCTTGGAGCGGAAGGCGCGAAGGTCGCGCTCATCGCACGTGGAGAGGCCGGCCTCGCCGGCGCCGCCGTGGACGTCGGGGCCGAGGGCGGCACCGGGAAGACCTTCGCCGCGGACGTCTCCGACTACGACCAGGTCCGCCAGGCCGCCCAGCGGGCCGAGGCCGAGCTGGGCCCGATCGACGTGTGGATCAACATCGCGTTCACGACGGTGTTCGCGCCGTTCCTGGAGATCACTCCCGAGGAGTACGAGCGCGAGACCAAGGTGACCTATCTCGGCTACGTCTGGGGCACCCGGGTGGCCCTGGAGCTGATGAAGCCGCGTGACAAGGGCGTCATCGTGCAGGCGGGCTCGGCCCTGGCCTACCGGTCGATCCCGCTGCAGTCGGCGTACTGCGGCGCCAAGCACGCGATCGTCGGGTTCACCGAGTCGGTGCGGACGGAGCTGCTCGCCGAGGACTCGGGCGTCAAGATCACAGTGGTGCAGCTCCCGGCGCTCAACACCCCGCAGTTCGACTGGGGGCTGAACCGGATGCGGAGGCACGCGCAGCCGGTGCCGCCGATCTACCAGCCGGAGGTGGCCGCCGACGCGCTCGTCTACGCCGCCGAGCATCCGGAGCGCAAGGAGTACTGGGTTGGCGGGATGACCGCGGCCACGATCCTGGGTCAGCGGGCGGTGCCCGCCCTGCTCGACCGCTACCTCGCGAGGACCGGGGTGAAGTCGCAGCTCACCGGCGACAAGGCGCCGACCGGGATCTCGAACCTGTGGGAACCGGCGGACGAGGACAAGGACTACGGAGCGCACGGCGGCTTCGACCGGCGGTCGCGCGGCCGCAGCCTGCAGCTGTGGATGTCGCAGCACCGCCGCCTGGTCTCCCTCGCCGGTCTCGGGCTCGCCGCCGTCGCCGGTTTCGGCCTGCGCCGCCGCTGAGGATCCCAAAGTCCCGACATATCGGGGCATGAGCCTTTCGCGGTGATACGAAGGAGCGTACCGGGGTAGTCGGGGGCGATGGACGAGCTTGACTACCGCTTCCTGTGTGAACTCGCCGCCCAGCTCCGGGTGGACTCGGTCCGGGCCGCCGCGGCCGCCGGCTCGGGCCATCCGACGTCCTCGATGTCGGCGGCCGAGCTGATGGCCGTGCTACTCGCGCGGCACCTGCGCGTCGACGTCGCGGATCCGGCCAACCCGGCCAACGACCACCTTGTCTTCTCGAAGGGCCACGCCTCCCCTCTCCTTTACGCGATGCTCAAGGCCGCCGGGGTCGTCACCGACGAGGAGTTGCTGACCTTCCGCAGGCGCGGCAGCCGTCTGGAGGGCCATCCCACGCCGCAGGTGCCGTTCGTCGACGTGGCCACGGGTTCGCTGGGCTTCGGCCTGCCCGTGGGGGTGGGGCTGGCGCTGACCGCGCGCAGGCTGGACCGCCTGCCGTACCACGTCTGGGTGTTGTGCGGCGACAGCGAGCTCGCCGAGGGATCGATGTGGGAGGCGTTCGAGCACGCCGGGCACGAGGGGCTGAACAACCTCACCGTGATCATCGACGTCAACCGGCTCGGCCAGCGCGGCCCGACCCGGCACGGCTGGGACCTCGGCGCGTACGCCGCCAGGCTCGGCGCCTTCGGCTGGCACACCATCGAGATCGACGGCCACGACCCCGGCCAGATCGACTACGCGCTCGCCGACGCCCGGGCCACCCGCCGCCGCCCGACCGCGATCATCGCCAGGACCTGCAAGGGCCGCGGCGTGTCGGCCGTGGAGAACCGCGAGGGCAAGCACGGCAAGCCGCTGGAGGACGCCGAGCAGGCGCTCGGCGAGCTCGGCGGGACGCGTTCCCTCACCGTCGAGGTCAGCCCGCCCGACGCCCCGGACACGCCGTACCGGTACGCCGACGGGTCGCTCGACCTGCCGGGATACGAGGTGGGCGAGCGGGTGGCCACACGGACCGCCTTCGGTGAGGCGCTGGCCGCGCTCGGCACGGCGCGGGGCGACGTCGTCGCCCTCGACGGAGAGGTGGCCGACTCGACCAAGCTGGAGGCCTTCGCCAAGGCGCACCCGGAGCGGTTCTTCGAGTTCTACATCGCCGAGCAGCAGATGGTCGCCGCCGCCATCGGCATGGCCGCCCGCGGCTGGATCCCCTACGCCGCGACGTTCGCCGCCTTCCTCACCAGGGCGTACGACTTCGTCCGGATGGCGGCGGTGAGCCGGGCCGGGATCTGCCTGGTGGGGTCGCACGGCGGGGTGTCGATCGGCGAGGACGGCCCCTCCCAGATGGGCCTGGAGGACCTCGCGGCGTTCCGCGCGGTGCACGGCAGCACCGTGCTGTACCCCTGCGACGCGAACCAGACCGCCCGGCTGGTGGCGGACATGGCCGCCATGGAGGGCGTCCGCTACCTGCGGACGACCCGGGGCGAGACGCCGGTGATCTACGGTCCCGGCGAGGAGTTCCCGGTGGGCGGCTGCAAGATCCTGCGCACCGGCGGCCATGCGACCGTCGTGGCCGCGGGCGTCGCCGTGCACGAGGCCCTGGCCGCCGCCGACCTGCTCGCCGAGGACGGCGTCTGCGTCACCGTGATCGACGCGTACTCGATCAAGCCGCTGGACTCGGCCGAACTGGTCGACATGGCCAGGGCGACCGGCAGGGTCGTCACGGTGGAGGACCACTGGCCGGAGGGCGGGCTGGGCGACGCCGTGCTCTCGGCGCTCGCCGACGCGCCGGTGCCGGTGCGCAAGCTGGGGGTCTCGCGCATGCCCGGCAGCGCGACCGCACAGGAGCAGCTGGAGGACGCCGGCATCGACAGGGGCGCCATCCGCGAGGCCGTCCTGTCCCTGCTCCGCTGAACGCTCCGGGGAAGGCCCCGGTGAAGGCCCTGGTGAACGCTCTGTTGGAGGCTCAGTTGGACGCGTGCCGCCTGGAGCCGCCGTCCACGTGAAAGCGCCGCCGGCGGCCCCTTCTCAGGGGCGGCCGGCGGCGCATGGAAGAGATCAGCGAGCCTTGGCGGTCGCCTTGCGGTTGGCCTTCTTGATGGCGTCCACGAGCTCGTCCTTGGTCATCCTGGATCGCCCGGAGATGCCGAGGCGGCCGGCCACCTCGTAGAGATGCTGCTTGGAGGCGTTCGCGTCGACGCCCTCGGCCGTCTTGCCCTGCTTCGGCGTGCCCTTCTCCGCCTGCTCGTCCGACGGTCCGCGCCCCTTCTTCCTCTCCCAGTGGTCACCCACCTTCTCGTAGGAGTGCTTGAGCGCGGCGAACGCCGTACGGTGGGCGCGCTGGCCCTCGCCGTACGTCTCGACAGCGGAGTCGTGCGCCTTGATCCACGTCTCCTGGGCCCCCTTGGGTGAGCGCTCCAGGGTCGAGGGCAGTTCCTTACGTCCTGGCATGGTCCATGCCTCCCTTCAGACCGTCGGAAGTCCGTCGGAGGGGGTCATCAGATGGTGGGGTCGTCGTAGCGCCTCTCCTCGTACACGTGACGGCGGGTGGCGGCGGCGTCCACGGGGGCGGCGGCGGTGACGGTGGTCCTGCGGCGGACCGTCGTCAGGCGCCAGATGCCGAAGAGCAGCCCGGCCAGACCGCCCACCATGAGGATCACCCCGATCACCTGGATGTCGAGGCCCGCGATGGTGAAGTCGACCGCCCAGGTGAGGATGGCCCCCAGCATGATGAGGATGATGCTTCCGGCGATGGTCATGGCGTTCCTCCTTCGCCTTCTGCTCTATCCCCTCCACGGATTCCAAACGTCGCATGCGGTACCCCGCATAGGGCAGCATGCAAGTCATGACCGATACCCCCATTGTGGTGATGGGACTCATGGGCGCGGGGAAGAGCACCGTCGCCCGGCAGCTCGCCGACGCGCTCGGCCGTCCCATGCGCGACAGCGACGCCGATCTGGAGGCCAGGTACGGCACGACCGCCGCCGCGATGGCCGCCGGTGTCGGCGCGGACGAGCTGCACGCCCGGGAGGCGCTGGTGCTGCGGGAGGCGCTGGCGGACCGTCCCACCCCTGTCATCGCGGCCGCCGCCAGTACGGTCGAGGATCCCGAGACGCGCCGGGCCCTGGCCTCCGCCTTCGTGGTCTTCCTCGACGGCCCGCCCGAGGTGCTGGCCGAGCGGATGAAGTCGAGCCCCCACCGCCCCCACTTCAAGCCCGACCTCGTACGCATGCTGACCGAGCAGCGCGACCTGCGGCTGCCGCGGTTCCGTGAGGTGGCGGACCTGACTGTGGACCCCTCCACGAACACACCTGAGGAGATCGCGGCCACGGTGCTCGCGCGTCTCGACAGCGCGAAGACCCGCTGAAACGCCCTGCGGAGATGACGAACCCGCCCGGCCCTGGGGGGTCATACAGGCGGGGTCAGCCGACGGCGATGCGCATCTGGTGCGGGACGACGGGCAGCGGCGACGGGCAGCCCGCCCCGGCGAGGAACCACACGGTCTTGCCGCCCCGGCCCGAACCGGCCACTCCCCAGTCGTCGGCGAGTTCGTCCACGATGAGCAGGCCACGGCCGCCGATGGAGTCGAGGTCCGCCTCGCGCTGGTTCGGCACGCCCTCGCCCTGGTCGAAGACCTCGCCGTACACCCAGGTGCCGTTGCTGCCGAGCCGCAGGGTGAAGACGTTCCCGCCGTGCCGTACGACGTTGGAGGCGAGCTCGCTCACGATGAGGGAGCAGTCGTCGACGAGCTCGTCCAGCCCCCATCGGCCGAGCTCGCGGCGGACCAGGGCGCGCGCCTCGGCGACACTCGCGCCGACGGCGGGCAGGAGGCATTCCGCGGTCCAGACGGGGGCCGGGTTGACCGGCGCCGTACCGAAGGGGAGAGTCACGCGCGCCTCCTTAGGCTCATGGGAGCGCTCCCACGGCTCAAGATACGGCACGCAACGTGGTCATGTGAATTCATAGAAACAAGATTGTTTCCGGTCAATGCCCGATCCGTGGTGGACGCGAAGGAGAAAACGCCGGCGGTCTCGCGCGCCGCGCCGCGAGTGCGCACGTCAGCGGCGCCCCATCCGACACTCCCGGCCCGTGCCGTCCGGCTGGGGACACGCCCGCGCGGTCGGCGCCGATCTGAAAATAAGTGAAATACGCCCATCCCTGGCCTTCATTGCGCCCAGACCGAATCTTCGCGCATGCCCCGTCATGAGATATAAGTACCTGTTCGTCCCCACGCGCCCTCACACCCGAGCACAGTGACTCACCCGAACACGGTGACTCACCCGAGCGCGGTGATCCCCCAGCGGTGGGCGACCCGCTCCCCCGGGGCCAGGCGCGCCAGGCACTCGCCGGTCGCGAAGGCGTTCGGCGGGCAGCTCATCGGCTCGACCGCCACACCGGCCCGCCGGTACGGCTCGGCCAGCGTGTCCCCGGTGAAGACCTGAAGCCATTCGACGCCGGGCGCGGCCCACAACTCCACGCCCCGGGAGCCGTCGGCGGCCCGGAGCCGGGCCCGCACCAGCCCGTCGCCGTCGCGCCGCAGGGATGTGTAGGGGGTGTCGAGCACCGTGCCGCCGATGCGGCGTCCCTCGCGGAAGTCGTACTCCGTGCCCTCGACGGGGCGGCGGCCGACCGGGATCTTCTGCTCGTCCACCGGGGTCCACTCGGCCGCGGGCACCTCCAGCACGGCGTCGTCCACCGTCTTGTCACCGAGGGTGAGGTAGGGGTGCGCGCCCATGCCGTACGGCGCGACGCCGTCCCCCACGTTGGCGGCCGACACCTCGACCTCCAGGCCCGCCTCCCCCAGGGCGTACGACGCCGTCAGGTCGAGCACGTGGGGATAGCCGAGCTGGGGGAACAGCCGCAGCCCGAGCCGGATCGAGGCGTCGTCCCGGTCGAGGACCGTCCAGGGCATCAGGCGGGCGAAGCCGTGCGCGGCGTTGCCGGTCCCGGGCTCGGTGATCGCGAGCTGCCGGCTCTCACCGTCGAAGTCGTACCTGCCGTCGCGCACCCGGTTGGGCCAGGGCAGCAGCAACTGCCCGGCGCCGCCCACCGGCCGCGCGTCCGCGGGGTACGACATGACCAGCGGCCGTTCGTCGTAGGTCAGGGCGCGCAGGCCCCCGCCCACCTCGGTGACGGTCGCCGCGTATCCGTGCGCGGCGATCGTGTGCTGCGTGCCGGTCGGGGGAACGGGTTCGCGAACCGCTGGTTCTGTCATGAGAGGGATCTTCCCATCCGTCCCAGGACACTCACAGAGGGCGCTCTCGGGCTGTGAGCCCGGCGGACCGGGCCCACGTCCTGGGCGTCACGAGGAGAGCGTCTGGCCCGTCAGTCCCTCCTGCGCGGTGAGAAGCGCGCGCAGCTCCTCCGCGCTCTCGCCGCATGCGGTCATGATCAGGCCCCGGTCCATCTCGATCCGGGACAGCGACCGGGTCAGCCGGGTCGCGTACCAGCGGCCGGCGTCGCTCCTCCAGATCGACCATCGACCGGCGTACTCGCTGCTCAGTTGTCTCCAGGCAGCGTCCTCGGCTGAGAACCGCACTGGTCACCACCTCCAGGCTCGGTGCCGGGAGACAACGGTGTGCTCATCCGGACACGATTGGTAGTGAAAAGCGGTCTCCCCCTTCGGGCGGTGCCGCCACCCCGGCATCGGTGAAGATCTTCCGCCGGTTGCGGTGACTTCACCACGACTTGATCCCTGTTCCTCCCGTACCACCCGTGTCATGCCCGGCCCCGGAACGACGCTGGTGTTCGCGGGGCAGGGGTGGCCGGGTGTACGGCGACGCCCGCGGCAAACGTCCCCTCTCGGGTCACACCGGACACGGTTTTACTACCTTGCCGGACGGAAAGTCAGGGGAGAGATTCAAGAGAACCGATATCCAGCGAAGGGAAGGTCACCCATGCCCGGACTCCCTCGGCTGCCGTTCGAGCGGCCGGACGTCCTGGAGATATCCCCCGGCTTCGGCGAGATGCGGGTCAGAGCGCCGATCACCAAGGTCACGACCGCCATGGGCGACGAGGCGTGGCTGATCACGGGCTACGAGGAGATCCGGCAGGTGTTCGCCGACGACAGGTTCGGCCGCTCCCACCCAACCCCCGAGACCGCGGCCCGCCTGTCGAACAACGCCCTGCTCGGCGGCCCGACCGGCGAATACGCCACGGAGCGGTCCGTCCACAAGGAGATGCGGCGCCTGCTCGGCCCCGCGTTCTCGGCCCGGCGCATGCGGAGGTTGTCGGACCGCATCGGGGCGCTGGTCGGGACCCTGCTCGACGGGCTCGCCGAGCAGGGCCCGCCCGCGGACCTGCACGCCGGCCTGTCGCTCCCGCTGCCGATCCAGGTGATCTGCGAGCTCCTCGGCGTGCCGTACGAGGACAGGGACAGGTTCCGGGCCATGGCCGAGGCGATGACCGACCTGACCCACCCCGAGCGGTCCGCCGCGGCCCAGATGGAGATGAACGCCTACACCTACGAGATCGTGAAGGCGAAGCGCGACGACCCGGGCGAGGACGTCTACTCCGACCTGGCGAACGCCTCGCTGCCGGAGGACGACGTCGCCAGGATCGCGGGCGGCCTGCTGTTCGCCGGCCACGAGACCACGGTCAACCAGATCGACTACGGCGTGCTGCTGTTCCTGCGCAACCCCGCCCAGCGCGACGCGCTGCTGAGCGACCCCTCCCTCGTGGACGGCGCGGTCGAGGAGATCATGCGGGTCGCCTCGCCGAGCGAACACGGGCTGGTGCGCTACGCGCACGAGGACGTCGAGGTCGCGGGCGTGCCGATCCGGGCGGGCGAGCTGGTCATGCTGTCCACTCCGGCGGCCAACAGGGACGAGCGCGCCTACCCCGACCCCGACATGTTCGACATCCTGCGGTCCGATCCCCAGCCGCACGTCGGGTTCGGCCACGGGCCGCATCACTGTCTCGGGGCGTCCCTGGCGCGGATCGAACTCCGCGCGGTCTTCGGCTCCCTGTTCACACGCTTCCCCACGCTGGCGCTCGCGGTGCCGTACGAGGAGCTGCAGGCGCACACCGACAGGCTGGCCGGAGGGTTCCCCGCGCTGCCCGTCACGTGGTGAACGTCAGCAGGGTCACGGTCACGTCCCGCGGCGCCCGCCGCCGACGCTCTCGGCGCCCACCGGCCCGGCGGCTTCGGCTTCGGCTTCGGCGAGCCGCCGGTACGCGCGGTCGCGCAGCCGCAGCACCACCGTCGCCAGCAGCGCCGCGACCAGCGACCCGGTCAGGACCGCCAGCTTGACCTGGGCGTCGCGGGCCGTGCCCAGGCCGAACGCCAGCTCGCCGATGAGCAGGGACACCGTGAAGCCGACGCCGGACAGGATCGCCAGCCCGCCGACGTCCACCCAGGCCAGCCCCTCGTCGATGTCGGCACGGGTGAAACGGGCGGTCAGCCAGGTGGCCACCATGATCCCCAGCGGCTTGCCCACGACGAGCCCGACGATGACGCCCAGCGACACCGGGTCGCCGAGCAGGTTCGTCACACCGCCCAGCCCGCCGAGCGGCACCCCCGCGGACAGGAACGCGAACAGTGGCACGGCCACCCCGGCGGAAATCGGACGGAACCGGTGCTCGAAGTGCTCGGCGAGCCCCGGTCCCGCCTCCGGGCCGCCCGCCTTCTCACTGCGCAGGACGGGTACGGCGAAGCCGAGCAGCACCCCGGCCACCGTGGCGTGCACCCCCGAGGCATGGACGAGCCCCCAGGTCACCCCGGCCAGCGGGAGCAGCAGCCACCACGAGCGCACCCGCCGCTGCACCAGCACGGCGAAGACTCCGAGCGGCACCAGCGCCGCCAGCAGCGGCAGCACCGACAGGTGCGACGTGTAGAACACCGCGATGATCACAATGGCCATCAGGTCGTCCACAACGGCCAGGGTGAGCAGGAACGTGCGCAGCGCGGCGGGAAGCCGCCGCCCCGCCACGGCGAGCACTGCGAGCGCGAACGCGATGTCGGTGGCCGTCGGGGTCGCCCACCCCCGCGCCTCGCCGTTCATGAGCGAGTTGACCAGCAGGTAGAGCAGGGCCGGGACGATCACACCGCCGACGGCCGCCGCGACGGGAACGGCGGCCCGACGGGGATCGCGCAGGTCCCCGGCGACGAACTCGCGTTTGAGTTCCAGGCCGGCGACGAAGAAGAAGATCGCCAGCAGCCCGTCCGAGGCCCACTTGGCGAGGCTGAGGTCCAGGTGCCACGCGCCCGGCCCGACCGTAACCGAGCGCAGCCCCGCGTACGCCTCGGACCAGGGCGAGTTCGCGAAGACGAGGGCCGCTACGGCGGCGATCAGAAGCAGCGCGCCACCGATCGTCTCCTTGCGGAGGATGTCGGCGATGCGCCGGGTCTCGGCCCGGGAACCGGGACCGAGGAGGGACAGTCGGCGGGTAGGGGCCATGGGCGCTTCCTCTTCCGGGATTGGTTCGACGACCGCCGACCAGACTTCCCGGCACCCCGCGTCCATCCTATGACCCTTCCGGATTCAGCTGGCCCTTCCGGATTTAGCCGCGCTCGATGCCCAGCCGGCCGTCCGGTGCCGGGTGCCGGGCCATTCGGTGCCAGGCCACTCACTTCCTGGCCTTCCCTGCCAGTGCGGCGGACGGCCGATGCGTGGGTGATGTCAGAAGGGCGGCTCGTCAAGTTCGCGCGATGGCGCCGCTACCTCCGAGCCCGGTTGCGGAGCCTCCTGCCGAAGTGCTGGTTCGGGCATCGGGGTCATGGTGGGGGTGTCGGCAAGGTCGCCGAGGTACCGATAGGGCGACGGGATGCGCCGACTTCGGGGATGCGGATCGCAGGCGGAGGTGATGATCTTCGGGAGAGGGCTGGGGTAACGGTGCCCCAGCGGGCTGGTCCAGATGACCAGGTGGGGGCCGGCCGTGCTGACGCTCCAGCCGCCATGGTGCCGGGCGCGGTGGTCATGGCGGCAGGCCAGGTGAAGGTTCTCCGCCTTCGTGGGCCCCTGCTCCGCCCACGGGAGGATGTGGTCCTGGTCGGCTCGGGTGGCGGGCGTGCGGCAGCCGGGCCAGGAGCAGACCCGGCCCCGGATTTGCACATAGCGTCGTAAGGCCGCACCGGCCTGCCGCCGCCGCTCCGAATCCGATGCGCCGCCCTGCAGCCCCTCTGCTCGCCTGCCCGCCGCACCATCCGCCGCATCATCCGTCGTGCCGTCCTCGTGCCAGCCCTTGCACCGGTCCTCGTACCGGGCCTCGGCCTCATCGCGGTCCCGGGCGGGGCCGCCCAGGGCGTTGCCGTCGAGTGCGGGATCACCCAGGCGGGCGGTGCAGCGGGGTGCGAGACCGTCCAGGCGCGCGGTGCAGTCGGGGGTAGCACAGTCGGGTTTAGCGCAGTCGGGTTTAGCGCAGTCGGATGCGGTGCCGTCAGGTGCAGCGGCCCCCTCGCCGAGGTTAAGGAGGGGTGTGGCGTGGGCGGACAGGTCGGCGACGACCGGTGCCCATGCCCCGAGGACGCCGACCGGCTGGGCGGCCAGCACCCGCAGGCGGCTGACGGTGATCTGCAGTTCGACGATGCCGCCGCGCCGCCGGTCGCGGGTGGGGCGACGCTGGCCGGGGGTGTGAGGGCGGGCCCGGGTGAGTCCGGTCAGCGCCAGGTGGCCGTCGTCGTGACAGATGGCGTATCGCCACTGCCCGCCGAGCATGCCTGCGACGATGCGCCGGGCCAGGCAGTGGTGGATCACTCCCCAAGCGGGCAGGTGGGCGGCATGCTCGTCCAGGCCGAGCAACGTGGTCAACTCGACCCGGATCTCCCGCACCGGCCACCCTCCGGCGCCCGCCCAGACACCGGTATCCGCCTCTGCACGAGCTTGGACATGCCGCAGCCCCGCTCTGTCGGCCCCTGCCTCACACGGCACGACCTCATAAGGCACGGCCTCATCGGGCCCATCCGCATCGGGCCCAGCCTTATCTGACCCGGCCCCGCCCCGTTCGGTCTCATCATCAGGTACGGGCGCCCCAGGCGCTGGTTCCTCCGACCCTGCCGGGTGCGGGTCCGTTGAATGTGACCCGCTCGCGGGCGACGATCCGCCAGAGTCATTCCCCGGGCTCCTACACGTATCGACGTCACGGTCGCCTTCGGCCGCGTCCCCGTAAGCGTCGGTGAAATCGGCAGCGCCGCCGGTGCGACCGCCGTCCCTTTCATCGAGGTCGCTGTCAGGGTGCACGCCACCGCCGCCGCAGAAACGGTCGAGATCAGTGCCAGGGCTCACGCTGCCAGCGCGACCGGGGCGGTCAGGATCGTCGTCGCCCCCGGGGGTGTCGCCACCGTCGAGGTTGTCGCCGCCGCCGTGGGGATCGTCACCGCCGGGATTGTCGTCACCGCCGGGGGTGATGCCGCCGCCGGGATCGACGTCACCGTCAGGGTTGTCGCCGCCGCCGTGGGGATCGTCACCGCCGGGATCGTCGTCACCGCCGGGGGTGATGCCGCCGCCGGGATCGACGTCACCGTCAGGGTTGTCGTCACCGTCGGGAGTGTTGCCGCCGCCGGAATCCTCGTCACCGTCGGGAGTGTTGCCGGCATCGTCTTCTGGGGTGCCGAGGGGGTCGGTGGTGTCGTGGAAGGGGTGGCAGAGGATATGCGTGATGATCTCCTCATCCGACATCCCCTCGAACGTGCCGTCCAGGCTCCCGAGGAAGAGGTCCACCCGGATGTGATCGATCGGACGGCGGTCACCGGCCCGCTTGCACGCCCGGGCCAGCTCATCGATTCGGTCGCAGCCGGCCGCCGCCCGATCCAGGGGCAGGTCCAGCCCGGACACCGTCGCGGTGCCGTCCTCGTTGCGAGTCCCCACCACCCGGCGGCGGCGTACCGCCTCGGTGTACCGGCGCTCCGCCCAGGCGGGATCGATCGCCAACGCCAGGCGCTGGATTCGCTCGATCAACTCCCCCACCGTCCAGGACGGTGCCTGGGGCACCAGCTGTTCACACACCAGGGCGGCTTGCTCATCGGTCAACCCAACGGTCCAGCGGACGAACGCCACCGCCCGGGGCTCGTCCAGGGTCCCGGCCAGCATCGCCTCCCCCAGGATCGGCAACCGGCGGTGGACATTCCAGGCCAGCTCGAAGGTCGAGTCGGCGCGGCGGCGTGACCACACCAGCGCCGCCCGCGCCTCATCCGGGCCGAACTCATCCGGCACCTCCAGCCGCGCCACCTCGTCACCCGAGAACGAGTCCCGCAGCCCCACCTCCAGCAAGGCCCGCAAGAACCACGCCCGGTCATGACATATCTGCCGGTAGGCCGCTTTGAGCACCTCAACCGTGTCGAAGCCCGACACGCGCTCCACGTTCACCGCGCCCAGCAGTCCGGCCAGCTCCGCACCTGGAGGGATCAGCGCGAGCCCGTCCGGAATCGGCACCGCGGTTCGCGGCGGTGGAAACACGCCGGCCGCGCCCATGCCGAACGAAGAGGAGGAATGGGCATGATCTGAAGCGGCCGGCACAGGCGACGAGGACGACGCGCCGGGCCCGCGGGGCGCCGACGACAGGGGCCGATGGGTCCGCCCCTGAGGAGCGGGGGGCGGCGGAAACAAGGCAGGCGCGGACGGGCCTGGCATCGGCGGGCACCCCCTTCCACAACCGGAGACGAAAGCACGACGGGTTCCCGGCGGACCGGGACTTACTCACACAGACTCGGCTACTTCATCAACCCGGCACATGGGCCACAGACCAGAGCACCAACCACGCTCACCCGTAAGAACTACTCCCAAGATTAACCGAACACATGCTCGAAAACAAGCCTGATCAGCACAAACGTGGGGTCACAACCAGTACGACCCACGAACCTTGGGGAGGGAGCTGGGCGACAGAGAGCGAGCGACAGGAAGCCACACGGCGGACAGCCGAGCGGGAGACAGCCGGGCGACAGAAAGCGAGCGACAGAAAGCCGCACGGTAGACAGCCGAGCGGGAGACGACCGAGCGGGAGACGGCGATGACGGGGCAGAGGCTCAGACCGGACACCGCGCGAACCTGCGCAGAAATCTCGCCGGTAGACCGGGTGCGAGAGGGCCGTCCCGGCGGCAGGCCGCGCGATGCCGCCGTCGACGAAGTCCTTGGACCAGGCCGACCAGGCGGGCTTGACGTCGCGGGCGAACAGCGGTCGGTCCCTGCATTGTGCGCGGCACGGCCCCTTTACTGTGCGCGGCACAGGTCCCCTGCACTGCGCGCACGGTCCGTGAACCGGAAGGAGGGGCGCGGCGAGCTGCGGAGACGACGAGCACATAGACAAAGCCCAGGTCGGCAGTGCCAACCTGGGCTTTCGTCTGGTGCGCCGCCAGGGACTCGAACCCCGGACCCGCTGATTAAGAGTCAGCTGCTCTAACCAACTGAGCTAGCGGCGCCTGCGATGTCGGTAACCTTAGCAGCCCCGCGAAGGTCGCGCACATCGCTCACTGATCGAAATGTCGTGACTCAGCTCCGCCAGGCGCCGCTGGAGAACGGCACCGGCTCGCCGCGCAGGCCCGGCCCGTCCCCCCACTTCGTGATGACGTACTGGATCGGGATGTGGCCGAGGTCGCCGCCGACGGTCAGCGTGTCCTCGTTCCAGTTGGTGCCGGTGAGCTCGGCGAAGGTCTTGCCGTCGATGTCGAGCATGACGCCGCTGTCCGACGGGACGCCCGGGCCCCGGTCGCCGATGAAGAACTTGGCCGTCCTGCCCTTGTAGAAGATGTAGCCCTCGGTGCCGAGCGGCCAGCTCGGGCTGGCGAACATCCCCTGCTGCATGGGCTTGCCGATGGCCGGGAGACCGGTGTCGCCCTGGCGGCCGGAGGCGTCGTCCCAGAAGTACGAGCCGGTGGTGCTGCCCTGGAGCAGGACCTCCTCCTGCGCCGGGATGGCGAGGGAGGGCTGGCGCGCCGGCATGGCGGCGGAGATGTTGACGGCCTCTTTGACCGGCTGCTCGACGGGCGCGGGCACGGCGGCCACGAGGGACGCGGTGACTGCCGCCGCACCGACGAGCGTGGCCGCGGCGGTGAGGCGTCGGTTGCCACGCACGTCAAACAGAGTCTTCATCAGGGCTGGGGATCTTTCGTGAGACGACAGAGAATGGCCATGCGTCATCTAGGGACCTGCATGCGGCAGACCGCGAAGACGGGCCACGTGTCCGGGCAGGAGATGTCAGTCACCCGGAGGCGTGTGCGCTGAAGCTATGGCGATCGGCCGGAAGGCCGTCGTGAGTCAGACGTGTGATCCGAGATGCCTTGGCTCGGAGATCGATGTGGGGTCACCCACGGTGATCTCCTCTCCAAGTCCAATCCAGCCACCGGTCGGCGGCAAATAGGACACTACAGGACGAGTCAGGATGTAGCAAAGTAAAAGCCGCATACCGCCCAGAAGATCTACCTCTGGGTCCCGTTTCCCCCAAGAGGGGCCCCCTGCCCGCCGCCCCGCCTCATTGATCCCGACGGCGCGTGACGGAGATCCCCTCCGCGTACGGCAAAGCGCGCAGGCTTTACGCCAAGAGACCGCAAAGGAATTCGCCGGAGACGGCGCGCAAAAGCGGCCCGCCGCAAAAGCGGAGCCGCTGAGCAAAAGGAAGATCGCCGGTTTACGAAGGCAAAGGCCATTGTCCCGGAGCGGTCGCGCACAGACCTACCCCCTGGTCCGTGCGGGGCCCGCCCCTTAGTCCGGACGGGGCCCTCCCCCTGGTCCGTACGGGGCGGACGGGAGGGGACGGACGGGAGGGGACGGACGGGAGGAGAACGGGTACAGGACCCTGGAAATGCCGGAGCCGGGCAGTCCCCCAACTGCCCGGCTCCGGATCAAAGCGGTTCCGCCAGGAATACCCTCCCCAAAGGCACCGGCGGGTCCCCCGCTTTCCGGACGCGGTTCCCCCATCCGCGTCCTTTTCAAGAAAGTCTGTCGCCCTCTCCCGAGGACTTGCTTCAACCCTACAAGGGGCCTTGTCATGAACTCGTCATCGGCAGGTTGATTTCCGGCCTACATCCGAACGGGCATCGCCCGCCCGTGCTACCTCCCGAGGTCCAGCCTGACCTCGGTGCCCTTCTGGAGCGACCGGCTCACCGTGCAGTGACGCTCGTGGACCCGCTCGGCGACGGCCTCGAAGACCTCACCGGTGTCCTCCGAGGGCAACTCCACGTCGTAGGTCACGGTGACCGAGCGCAGCAGCGTCGGGCTCTCCTTGTCGGCGGAGACCTCGACGGCCAGCCGTACGAGCCGATGGCCGCGCTTGGCGGTGAGCGGCTCGACCGTCATGACGTTGCAGCCGCCGACGGCGGCCAGCAGCAGCTCCACCGGACTGAACAGGCCGTCACCTGAGCCCATCGTGATCTCGGCGCCACTCTCGTTGCGGGCGACGAACCCGTCCTCGGTCCGCTCGACGCGTACAGAGCCCATGACCTCAGCCTACTGGCAGCGCCAGCCGGACGAGCGTCCCTCCGCCGGGGGCCGGGGTGGCCGACACGCTGCCGCCGTGGCTGTCCACGACCTGTCCCACGATGGCCAGGCCCAGCCCCGATCCGGGCAGCGCCCGCGCCGAGGGCGCGCGGTAGAAGCGGTCGAAGACGTGCGGCAGGTCGTCCGCGGAGATGCCGGGGCCGTGGTCGCGCACCGTCAGCACGCCGCCCCGCAGCGACACCTCGACCAGGCCGCCGGCCGGGCTGTACTTGGCCGCGTTGTCGAGCAGGTTGGCGACGGCCCGGGCGAGCCGGTCGGACACGCCCCGCACCACCGTCGGCTCGGCCGACACGGAGTACGCCGTCGACGGCCAGTGCCTGGCCGCCCTGGCGACCTCCCGCTCCACGAGCTCGTCGAGGCGCACGCTCTCCACGAGCACGGCGGGCTCCTCGTCGCGGGCCAGCTCGACCACGTCCGAGACGAGCGCCGTGAGCTCCTCCAGGCCGCTCACCACGGCCCGGCTCACCTCCTCGTGGACCTCCTGCGGCAGGTCGCCTCTCATCAGCAGCTCGATGTTGGTGCGCAGGGCGGTGAGCGGAGTACGCAGCTCGTGGGAGGCGTCGGCGACGAGGCGTTTTTGCGACTTGGCGGACCGTTCCAGCGCGTCGAGCATGGCGTTGAAGCTGCGGGCCAGGCTGCTCAGCTCGTCGTCTCCCGTCACGTCGATGCGCGTGGTCAGGTCTCGGGTGGTCGCCACCCGCCCTGCCGCGTCCTTGAGCGCGTTGACCGGCCGCAACGCGGCCCGGGCGGCCAGCCAGCCGAGCGCCCCCGACAGCACCAGGCCTCCGAGCGCCACGGCGAGGAAGGGCCAGCCCAGGTCGTCCACGTCGGCGAGAGCGGCCAGCACGCCGTTGGGGGGCGGGTCGCCGTAGCCTCCGTAGCTCTCGTACGTTCCGTAATGGTCCATCGCCCACTCGACCCGGCGGCAGGTGATGACGTACGCGGCGACGATCACGACGATCACGCTCACCGCGCCGGCCAGCGCGGAGGCCATCGCGAGCCGCCAGCGGAGCTTCACCGCTCCTCCCCGGCGGCGGGAGCGGCGGCGGGCTCCCTGAGCGCGTACCCGAGGCCGTGGACGGTGTGGATCAGCCGCGGTTCGCCCCCCGCCTCGGTCTTCTTGCGCAGGTAACCGATGTAGACCTCCAGCGGGTTGGACCCGCGCCGGAAGCCGTAGCCCCAGATGCGTTCGAGGATGAGCTGCCGGGTCAGCACCTGGCCGCCGTTGCGGATCAGCAGATCCAGCAGGGTGTATTCGGTTCTGGTCAGGTCGATGAGCCGCCGGCCGCGCCGGGCCTGCCTGCTGTCCGGCAGCAGGACCAGGTCGGCGAAGCCGGCCTCCGGGGGCGGCGCGGTGCGGCGTAACAGGGCGCGCACCCGGGCGAACAGCTCCTCCAGCGCGAACGGCTTCACCAGGTAGTCGTCGGCGCCCGCGTCGAGGCCGGCCACCTTGTCGCCGATGCCGTCCAGAGCGGTCAGCATGAGCACCGGCAGCCGGTTGCCGTCTCCGCGCAGCGTCCGGCAGACCTCGATGCCGTTCATGCCCGGCATGAGCACGTCGAGCACCACGAGATCGGGCGCCGCGCCGTCGATGGCGTCGAGGGCGCCCATGCCGTCCCCGGCGGTCGCCACGCCGTACCCCTCCACGCGGAGCGCCCGGGCGATCGCGTCGCGGACCTCGGGTTCGTCGTCGACGACAAGCACCTGTGTCTTGACCACGCCGCCATTGTGACGTGCGGAGATGAGAAGTTGCTGAGCGTTCGTCCCTTTGCTCAGGCGTCGGGGTGTTTGGACAGATAGTCGATGTAGACCGGCCGTAGCGCGTCGCCGAGCTCGCCTTCACCCGCCCCGATCGCGTCGCTGAGCAGCGCCGAGACCCTGCTGAGGTCGTTCGCGCTCTCGTCGCTGTTGCCGCTGGCGGCCTCGGCCGCCGGGATGACCTTCAGCAGATCCCACAGGAATCCCAGGTCCCCGTGCCGTACGGCGTAGCGCACGGCGCGGTCGTGCAGCTCCTTCGCGGGGAGCGACTCGATCTCTTCCGCGTCCATTTCGATCTCACCCCCAACTCACCGGTTTCCCCCCGGTTTGCCGCTCATACCCCCGAGAGGGGAGAAAGACCGCCGGAATCGGATGGGATTTTTGCCGCCTCTCCCCGCCGCCGGGCGCAGGCCGCCCATTCCGGCCACACACGAGCCGCGCACTCTTTGCCGTGCCGTGGAAGGATCCTTGAGGTGAAGGTCATACTCAAGATCATCGTGGTGGCCGCGGCCCTGTGGGCGTCCACCAAGCTGGTGGACGGCATCACCGTCAGCGCCGGCTCCACCGCCAAGCAGATCGGCACCCTCCTCGCGGTCGCGCTGATCTTCGGCCTCGTGAACGCCGTCATCAAGCCGATCATCAAGACGATCGGCTGCGCGTTCTACGTGCTCACGCTCGGGTTGTTCGCCCTGGTGGTGAACGCGGCCCTGCTGCTGCTCACGAGCTGGCTCGCCGAGCAGCTCGACCTCCCCTTCCACGTCGACGGGTTCGTGGCCGCCTTCTGGGGCGCCATCATCGTCGGCGTGATCAGTTGGGTCCTCAACATGATCCTCGGCGACGACTGACCGGTCCCGGGGCGGGCGTGCCATCCGCCCCGGGTCACATCCGCCCGCAAAGCATGTATTCTGAGTAGGGAATACCGGCTTAGTCGAGGGGTGGGCAGATGAGCGGGGTGGGCAGATGAGCGTGGACGTGCACCAGCACCTGTGGACGCCGTCCCTCGTCGACGCGCTGCGCCGCCGCACCCGCCCCCCGTACCTGGACGGATGGACGCTCGTCCTCGACGGCGAGCCGCCGTACGAGGCGGATCCGGCCGACCACGACGTGGAGGTCCGGCGTAGGCGCAACGCCCACCTCGACCTCGCTCTCGTCTCCCTGTCGAGCCCGCTCGGGATCGAGCACCTGCCGCCGGAGGAAGCGTGGCCGCTCATCGACGCCTACCACGCCGACGCCCGCGCGCTGCCCGCGCCGTTCGGGGCCTGGGCCGCCGCTCCCGTGACCGACCCCGATCCCGTACGGCTCTCGCACGCCCTCGATCAGGGCCTTGCCGGGCTGCAGCTTCCGGCGACCGCGCTCGGCGACGCCCGGGGGCTGGCCCTGGCCGCCCCGCTGCTCGACGTGCTGGAGGAGCGCGGCCTGCCGCTGTTCGTCCACCCGGGCCCCGCCGCCGCGCAGGGCCCGGCCTGGTGGGCCGCCGTCGTGCCGTACGTGCAGCAGATGCACGCCGCCTGGTACGCGTTCGAGGCGTTCGGCCGGCCCCGGCATCCCCGGCTGAAGGTGTGCTTCGCGCTGCTGGCCGGGCTGGCCCCGCTGCACAGGGAGCGCCAGTTGAGCCGGGGCGCCGCCGGGCGCGGCCTGGTGGACCCCGACCTGTTCCTTGAGACGTCGTCCTACGGCCCCCGGGCCGCCGACGCGGTGATCCGCGAGCTCGGGATCGACGTCCTCGTCGCCGGGAGCGACCAGCCGTACGCCGAGTCGGCGTGGCCGGACCCCGGCGACATCGCACAACGAGCTGTCGATCATGCCGTCCGCGTGGCCAATCCCGGCCGCCTGCTGTCCCGGAAGGAGTCGCACCAATGAGCACGCCCACGATCCAGGAAGGCGCGCTCTGTGCCTTCTCGGCCGATCCCATCGGGGACCTGCCCGCCCGCGCGCTCGACCGCCGCGAGCTGCTCGCCCTGGTCGAGGACTTGGCCGCCCGGCCCGAGCTGTGGCGTCACCACCTCAAGTTCGAGGGCGCGCAGGACGGGGGACGCCACTACGTCTCGCTGCACCGCGACTCGTACGTGGACGTGTGGCTGCTGTGCTGGCGGCCCGGGGACGACACCGGCTGGCACGACCACGACGTCTCCTCCGGTGCGGTCCGCGTGGTGGCCGGCGAGCTGAAGGAGTGCAACCCGCGCATCGGCGGCGTCCACCTGGAGACGCCGGTCGTGGAGGGCGAGGCCTTCTCGTTCGGGCCCGACCACATCCACCGGCTGACCGGCGAGGCGCCCGGCTCGGTCTCGATCCACGCGTACTCGCCACCGCTGTGGCGCATGGGGCAGTACTCCATCACCGACGACGGGACCATGCGCCGTCTTTCGGTCGGATACGCCGACGAATTGCGCCCGCTCGACCCGGCTTAGGGCGACGCGGGTAGTTCGGTCATCACCGACGGTGACGCTAGGCTTCTGCCATGACCAGCGTGCTCGATGACTGGCTCCAGCCCCGCCAGGGAGGCGGGGCCGGGGGCGTCTCCGATCGGTTCTCCCGGCTCCGGCCCCCCGCCGCCGAGCGGCGGGACGGCGAGGACGACGCCGGCCTCATTTTCACGGGCCCCCAGACCCGATTCCACGAGCGCATGACCTACGGCCTGCGCACGGCCCTGAACGCGCAGGTCCCCGGCGACCTGGTGGCGGTCAGCCGGATGGACGTCCTGCTGGGCCCTGATCGACGCGCCCGTCCCGACGTGTCCCTGGTGGACGACCTCGCCGCCTCCGACGACGGGAGGACCTGCTATCTCGCCGAGGAGGTGCGCCTGGTCATCGAGGTCGTCAGCCCCGACGCGGCCGCTTCGGACCGCGACCTGCGGCCGCGGCACTACGCGGCGGCCGGCATCCCGCACTTCTGGCGGGTCGAGAGCACCGACTTCCGGCCCTTCGTCTACTCCTTCGAGCTCGACGCCGACGGCGCCGGATATCAGGTGACCGGCGTCCACCACACCCGCCTCACGGTGGACTCCCCCTTCCCCATCACCATCGACCTCGATCGGCTGCCGCGCTGACTACGTCCGCGTAGGGCGGGCGGCGAGCATTCCCGACACCAGTTGGAGGGCGCACGCCCCCAGCCCGGCCAGCAGGGGCACGGTCCAGCCGCCGGACAGCTCGTGGAGCAGGCCGAACGCCAGCGGCCCGATCGCGGCCAGCAGGTAACCGCTCGACTGGGCGACCGCCGACAGCGCGGTCACCGAGGCCGGGTCGGGTGCCCGCAGCGTGATGATCAGCAGGGCGAGCGCGATCGAGGCCCCCTGGCCGAGCCCGAGGACGATCATCCACAGCCATGGCGTGGTGGTGGGCGCGAGCAACACGCCCAGATATCCGCCGATCGTCAGAAGCGCCGCCACCACCACGTGCGGCGTCTGGGACCGGGCCCGGCCCGCGTGCAGGGGGACGGCGAGCGCCGCGGCGATCTGCACCAGGTTCGTCAGGCCCAGCAGATATCCCGCCTCGTCGGCGGGCAGGCCGGCGGCCTGGAACACGGTGGGCAGCCAGGCCAGCAGGACGTAGAAGGTCAGCGACTGCAGCCCCATGAACGCCATGACCGGCCACGTCGCCGGCGTCCGGAGCAGGGCCGCGTAGGGGCGGTGGCCGGCGTCGCCGGGACGGGAACGGCCGGCCCGCCCCGCAATCGTGGCTGCCGGGTCCTGCGCGGTCCGCCTCGCGCGCGCCGCCCACCACAGGGCCGCCGCCAGCAGCGCGAGCAGAGCCGGCGACCCGGCCGCCGCCCGCCACCCGACCTCGCCGGCCAGCGGGACCATCACCGCCGAGGCGATGGCGGCCCCGCCGACCATGACCGAGACGTACAGACCGGTGAAGAGCCCGATCCTGCCGGGGAAGTGCTGCTTGACGAGGCCCGGCATGACGACGTTCATCACGGCGATGGCCGTGCCGGCCAGGGCGGCGCCGCAGTACAGCGCGGCTACGCCGCCCGCGCTGCGCAGGGCGACACCGGCGGCCACCATGAGCAGACCCGCCAGCAGCGTGCGGTCCAGCCCGATCCGGGTGGCCAGCGCGGGCGCGGCCGGGGCGAGCAGACCGAGGCACACCACCATCACCGTGGTGATGGCGCCGCCCCCGGCCGGGCTGAGGCCGAGATCCCCCATGATGGCCGGGAGGAGCGGCGACACGCCCGCGAGAGCGGGCCTCAGGTTGAGCGCCGCCAGGACGAAACCGCCCACCAGCAGCAAATTTCCCCGATTGTCCGTGATCCCCCTCATCATTCGCCAAACCCTACCGGCCGATGATCCGCCCGGCCGTCTCTCTCCGGGAGCGGCCGGCGCTAGGGTTCGGTCGGGAGGTGGGCGGTCATGGCGGAGGAGCACGTCCAGTCGCTGGCCAGGGGCCTGGCTGTGATCCGGGCGTTCGACGCGGCGAGCCCGGAGCTGACGCTCAGCGAGGTGGCCCGCAAGACCGGTCTCACCCGCGCCGCGGCGCGCAGGTTCCTGCTGACGCTCGCCGGCCTGGGCTACGTGCGGACCGACGGGCGCCTGTTCTCGCTGTCGCCCCGGGTGCTGGAGCTGGGCTACGCCTACCTGTCGAGCCTCTCCCTGCCCGAGGTCGCGCTGCCGCACCTGGAGCGGCTCGTCGCCGAGGTGCACGAGTCGGCGTCGGTCTCCGTGCTGGACGACACCGACATCGTCTACGTGGCCCGGGTGCCGACGGCCCGGATCATGCGCGTGACGATCGCCATCGGCACCCGCTTCCCGGCGTACTGCACCTCCATGGGCCGGGTGCTGCTCGCGGGGCTCCCCCCGGAGGACCTCGACGCCTACCTCGCCCGCGCCGACCTGGAACGGCTGACCCCGCACACCACGACGTCACCGGTCGTCCTGCGCACCGCCCTCGACCACGTACGGGCCCAGGGCTGGGCCGTGGTGGACCAGGAGCTGGAGGAGGGGCTGCGCTCGATCGCCGCGCCGATCAGGGACCGCGGCGGCCGGGTGGTGGCGGCGCTCAACGTCTCCTCGCACGCCAGCCGCACCACCGTGGAGTCGGCCCGCCGCGACCTGCTCCCCCCGCTGCTCGCCACCGCCGCCAGGATCGAGGCCGACCTGCGCGCCACCGGAGGCGCGAGCCGCGCACAGCCCGGCGACCATCTCTCACCACGAACCTGACAACGTTGTCCGGGATCATCAAATGGGAGATGATCTCTGCGTGGGAGAGACGAGACGCGGCCGTCCGACCATGAACGACGTGGCCGCCGCGGCCGGTGTGGCGCTCAAGACCGTCTCCCGCGTCGTCAACAGCGAGCCCGGCGTCAACGCCGTGACCGCGAGCCGCGTGCAGGCGGCGATCGAGCGGCTCGGCTACCGCCGCAACGACGGCGCGCGCATCCTGCGCCGGGGCCGCACGGCGAGCATCGGCCTGGTGATCGAGGATGTGGCCGACGCCTTCTACTCCAGCCTCATCCGCGCCGTGGAGGACGCCGCGCTGCACCACGGCTGTCTGCTGTTCACCGGGTCGTCCCGGGAGGACGCGGCCCGCGAGCGCGATCTCGTGCTCGCCTTCTGCGCCCGCCGCGTGGACGGGCTGATCATCGTGCCGGCGGGGAGCGACCACGGCTATCTCGCGCCTGAGTTCGAGGCCGGGCTCAAGGCGGTCTTCGCCGACCGGCCGCCCGGGGCGGGGTGCGAGGCGGACACCGTCCTGTGCGACAACGCGGGCGGGGCCCGGACGGGCACGGCCCACCTGATCGCGCACGGCCATCGTCGCATCGCCTTCCTCGGCGGCTCCCCCCGGATCTTCACGGCCGCCGAACGGCTGCGCGGTTACCGGCAGGCGCTGGCCGCCGCCGGCCTGCCGTACGACGAGGGCCTGGTGGTCATGGGGGCGCCGGACCCGCCACGGGTGGGGGCCGACCTGACCCGGCTGCTCACGGCGCCCGACCCTCCGACCGCGCTGCTGGCCGGCAACGGCCGCACCACCGTGGAGATCCTGCGGGCGCTGGCCTCGCTCACGGGCTCCTCCGACGCGGGCGCCGCGGGCGGCCTCGCCCTGGTGGGGTTCGACGACTTCGAACTGGCCGACCTGCTGGGCGTCACCGTCGTCGCGCAGGATCCCGCCCGGCTCGGCCGTACGGCCGCCGACCTGCTGTTCATGCGCCTGGCCGGGGACGAGGAGCCGACCAGCAGGATCGAGCTGGCCACGCGGCTGGTTCCGCGGGGCTCAGGCGAGCGCCCTCCTCTGCCCCTCCGGGACCGTACGGCGAGCTGAGCGGGACGGCTGACGCGGGACGGCCGGGCTCGTACGAGGAGGTCAGCTCACTGGCCGCTGTTCTTGGCCGCCGCGACCAGCGCCTGCTGGAACTTGGCGACGTCCTTGTCCTGCTGGAACAGGCCGACCGCGTCGGTGATCGCCTGACGCCACTGGTCGTTGGCGACCACGCCGTGCTGGATCGAGCCGGCCAGCTTGTCACTCGCCCACTGCTCCAGGTCCCAGGACAGGTAGTCCTTGTAGAGGGACTGGTCGGCGTCCTTGCGGGCCGGGATCGAACCCTTCAGCGGGTTGAACGCGTCCTGGCCCTCCTTGCCGGCGGCCATCTTCAGCCACGCGATCGCGCCGTCGCGGTTGGGCGTGCCCTTGGGCAGGGTGAAGCTGTCCGACAGCCACATGAAGGTGCCGTCCGTGCCCGGCGACGCGGCCCAGTCGAAGTCCTTGTGCGACTCCTTGCCGAGACCGCCCGGCGACGGGTTGTGGAAGTAGCCGTAGGCCCAGTCGCCCATGATGTTGAAGGCCGCCTCGCCGTCGGCGACCTGCTTGGCCGCCGGCTGCCAGTCGTCCTGCGGGCTGCCCGCGTACGACAGGATGGTCTTGAAGTTCTCCAGGGCCTTGGTCACGTTCGCGTTGGTCCAGTCGGCGCCGGTCGTCCACAGGGCGTTGTAGGCGTCAGTGCCAAGCGAGCCGAGCAGCACGGACTCGAGCAGGTGCACCAGGGTCCACTGCGAGCCGATCGACAGCGGGATCTTCCCGGACTTCTTGACCTTGCCGAGGTCGGTGACGAACTCCTCGACGGTCTTCGGCGCGCCGTCGACGCCGGCCTTCTTGAGGACCGAGGGGTTGAACCACAGGACGTTGGACCGGTGGATGTTCACCGGCACGGAGTACACCTGGCCCTGCACGGTGATCTGGTCGATGAGCTGCTGAGGGAAGACCTCCTTCAGCTTCAGGTCGTCGTACAGGAAGTTCAGCGACTCCAGCTTGCCGCTCTTGATGTAGTCCTGCAGCTCGGCGCCGGCGTGGCCCTGGAAGGTGTCCGGGGGCTGGTTGGCCTGCAGCTTGCTCGACAACAGCGCGCGGGCCTGGTCGCCCGAGCCGCCCGCCACCGCGGCGTCGAAGAACTCGAGGTTCGGGTTCTGCTTGGCGAAGATCTCACGCATCGCCCTGAGGCCGTCGGCCTCACCGGGACCCGTCCACCACGAGAAGACCTCGACCTTCCTCGCGGCCTCGCCACCGCTCTCCTGCTTGTCACCGCCGCCGCAGGCCGAAAGAGTGAGCAGACCCGCAACAGAGACCGCGACGGCCGCCATCCACCGTCGTCTCATCACAGCATTCCTTTCAGGCTTTCACGAGGATTTCGGGCTCCCCGAAGACACATATGGCTGACAACGTTGTCAGCAGGCCCAATCAACCCACCTACGTCGGCACGCCGTCAAGTTTGTACCGATAACGTCTCTGTATACGGTTCCTGGCTGGGTGTTAGGGGCGTGCGTCAAAGCGACCACCGCGACCGGGCCCCGGGAAATTGTCGGTTCGGGCGCTCACACTGCAGGCATGACGGTCACACAACAGGGGGGACCTGATCATCTGTCGGAGGACGACCTGCCGGACATGGCGGACGTCGAATCTCCACAGTGGGCGCGGCACTACGGCACGATGGCAGGGCTGGGCTTCCTCACGGTCGCGCGGCGGCTGCCCCGGCTGGTCCGCCAGGCGCTGGGCATCGCCTGGGAGGCGAGTCCCCGCGACACCGTGGCCACGGTCACGCTGAGCACACTCGGCGGCGTCTTCACCGCCTTCGGCCTGCTCGCCACGACGGGCGTGCTGACCGCGCTGTTCCAGGCGGGCCCCACGCCGGAGCGGATCCGGGCGGCGCTGCCCAGCCTGCTGCTCGTGGGCCTGGCCGCCACCGCGCGCACGGCCCTGCAGGCGGGGGCCGGTTGGGCCCAGTCCCGGCTCGAACCACAGGTCAGCCGGATCACGGAAGAGCGTCTCTACACGCTGACCAGCCAGGTCGACCTCGTCTGCTTCGACGACCCCGAGTTCCACGACGCCCTGCAGCGGGCCCGCATGCGCGGCATGCAGATGGCCGAGATGGTCGTGAGCACGGCCATCGACACGCTGTCCGGCCTGGTCGGCATCGCGGCGGCGGCGGGCGTGCTGGGCGTGCTGCACCCCGTGCTGCTGCCGCTGCTCCTGCTCGCGGTGGTCCCGGACGCCTGGGCGGCCATCCGGGCCGCCAGGATGCGCTACACGACCGCCCTGGTGCTCGTCCCGGCCAGACGGCGCAAGTGGATCATCGAGGAACTGCTGGCGGACAAGGACACCGCGGCCGAGGTCCGCACGTTCACCATGCGCGGTTTCCTGCTGCAGACGTTCGACCGGGTCGCCCGGGGCGAGCAGCGCGTCATCCTCGACCTCGCGCGGCGGCAGACCGTCGCCCGCGTCATCGGCGAGGCCCTGGGCGGTCTGGGGCAGGGCGCGGTCTACGTCACGCTCGGCCTGCTGCTCGCGGCGGGCGCGGTGCCCCTCGCGGTGGCCGGCACCGCGGTGCTGGCCATCCGGTCCGGCCAGACCTCGCTGTCGAACTTCATGTACGCGACGAACCGGCTCTACGAGGAGGGTCTCTACTTCACCGACTTCCTCGACTTCATCGCGCACGCCGAGGGCCGTATCCCGCCCGCCCGTGAGCGGACGGCCCCCGACGACTTCGGCCGCATCACGGTCGATGAGGTCACCTTCTCCTATCCCGCCGCGCCGGCCCCCGCCCTGCGCGGGGTCTCGGTCCGCATCGAGCGCGGGGAGGTCGTGGCCCTCGTCGGCGAGAACGGGTCGGGCAAGACGACCCTCGCCAAGATCCTCGCCGGGCTCTACGAGCCGGACGGCGGCCGTGTCCGGTGGGACGACGTCGACCTGGCCGAGGTCGATCCCGACAGCCTGCGCCGCAGGATCGCGGTCATCGCCCAGGACCACACGCGGTGGCCGCTGACCGCCCGCCACAACATCACGATGGGCATGGAGAAGGACGAGAGCGAGGTGGTCCGCGCCGCCGAGGTCGCCGGCGCCGACCAGGTCATCGCCGAACTCCCGCGCGGCTACCGCACGCTGCTCGACCGCCGGTTCAAGAACGGCCAGGAGCTGTCGGGCGGGCAGTGGCAGCGCATCGCGGTGGCCCGCGGGTTCTACCGGGACTCGCCCCTGCTCATCTGCGACGAGCCCACGGCCGCCCTCGACGCCAGGGCGGAGCACGCGTTGTTCGAGCGGATCCGGCGGCACGCCGACGGCCGGACCGTGCTGCTCATCACCCACCGCCTCGCCAGCGTCCGCTACGCCGACCGCATCTACGTGCTCGACCACGGCAAGGTCCGCGAGCACGGCACGCACGAGGAGCTGATCGCCCTCGACGGCCTCTACGCCGACCTCTACAACCTCCAGGCGGAGGCCTATCGCTCGGCCTGACTCATCTGCCCGGCCTGCTCACCGGCAGGCCGGGCACGTGCGCGTCTCAGGAGGTCTGCTCGCAGTCGGGAAGCATGTCGCGCATGGTGAGCACGTCCTTGTAGTACTGGATCTTCCGCTGGATCCCGCCCTGCTTCTGGCGCAGGTCGGCGATCTGGGCCTCGACCTTGCGGTCGTGCTCCGCCAGCAGCGCGATCCTGTCCTCGATGGTGTGCTCGCCCTGCCGTACGAGCTGGGCGAAGCGCAGCATCTCCGCGATCGGCATGCCGGTGTCGCGCAGGCAGCGGATCATGCCGAGCCAGCTCACGTCGTCCTCGCTGAACCGCCGCTGGCCCGCCGCGTTACGGCCGACCGGTTCCAGCAGCCCGATCCGTTCGTAGTACCGAAGGGTGTCGAGGCTGAACCCGGTCTCCTCGACGACCTGTCCAGGTGTGTACACGCCCACGCCGTTGATCCTGGCACATCGCATCTCGTGTAGATGAAGGCTTTCGTGGACAGGTGGTCGTTTCTGCAGGTGTTTCGCAAGCGGAGCGCAACCCAAGGATTTATAACGGGTCGTGCCACATATGATCCGGCGCCCGCGTCTCCCCAGGGAACGTCCGGGCGGCGTCCCCGATGGAGCAAGTGAGAAATGCGCGGCACCCCCCGCTCGATCGCCGGATTGGTGACCCTTTCCGCCGCGGTTCTGCTGTCGATTCCGATGACCCCGGCCGCCGCGGCGACGCCCGGCGACCACCCGCCCTGCCGTGCCCGCAGCGGCCCGCATCTCGCCGGCAGGGATCTCACCCGGACGACGTTGCCCGCCGACCTGTCCTGCGCGGATCTCCGGGGCGCCAAGCTGGACGGCCTGACCGTGCGGAGCGTGCTCGTCGGGGCCGACCTGACCGGGGCCTCGCTCAAGGGGGCCCACCTCGGGTACGCGCAGATGGCCGGGGCGAGCCTGCGCAAGGCCGACCTGTCCGAGGCCGAGTTGTACTACGCCGACCTGCGCGGCAGCGATCTGCGCGAGGCGACGATGGACGACTCCTCGCCCTATTACGCGCACTTCGAGGGGGCCGACCTGAGCGGGGCCACGATGGCGCGGGCCAAGACGTACGACGCGCAGTTCGACGACGCGAAGCTGGTCGGCGCCGATCTGACCGACGCCGCCGCCTACGGCGCGGACCTGCGCCGGGCCGACCTCAGACGGCTCAAGGCGCCGAAGGCCAGGCTCTACGGCGCCACCTTCATCAGGACCGTCCTGCGGCAGGCGGATCTCAGCGGCGCGCAACTGTATGAGTCGGTGATGACCGGCGCGGACTTCAGGGGGGCCGACCTCACCGGGGCCGACCTGCGGGATGTCAGGGACGCCAGGCTGACCGGGAGCAGGGGCGTGCCCAGGTATCTGCCCGAGCCGGGCCCGTCGTGCGAGCCCGGGAGCGGCCAGGACTACCGGGGCTGGGACCTGACCTCGGTCACGGACTTCCCCGACGATCTGAGCTGCGCCGACCTGACCGGAGCCAAGCTGGACGGCGTCGACCTGACGGGGGTCAAGCTGAACCGGGCGATCCTGCGTGACGTCTCCGCCGTCGGGGCGAGCCTGCGCTCCGCGAAGGGCGCCGACCTGCGGGGCGCGCGGCTGCGGCGCGCCAAGCTCGGCGGCGCCGATCTCGCGGGCGCCGACCTGTCCCGGGCCGACCTGTCGGACGCGGCGCTCGGCAGCGCCGTCCTGACGCAGGCCAAGCTGGTCGGCGCCGACCTCCGTGACGCGGAGCTGATCAGCGTCACGGCCGACCAGGCCGACTTCACCGGCGCCAGGATGGACCGGGCGTACCTCCACAGCGGCAAGTACCGCGACGCGGTCTTCCGCAAGGCCGTCCTGACCGACGCCGATCTCAGCGACGCCGGACTGCGGGGCGCCACCTTCGAAGGCGCCGAGGTCACCGGGCTGAAGCAGGACTTCGCCGAGGACATCGACCTGTCGGGGTCCTCCAGCCGCCTGTCCGTCGGCTGGCTGGTCTTCTTCGGCATCGCCGGCCTGCTCGGTCTCTGGATCGTCGCCGGGCTGACCACGGCGAGGGTGCGGCGGAGGAGAGTCGCGAGGGAGCAGGCCGCCGAGCAGGCGGTCCGGTTCGCGGACGCCAGACGCGCGCAGGAGGAGAACGTGACCCGGCTGGGCGAGGAGATCGACGGCCTGACGGACCGGACCGGCGACGTGGACTGGAACGCGGTCCTGGACGCCTACGACGCGGCGAAGGAGGCGCTGGCGAGCGCTCACGACATGAGCGACCTGACGGACGTCGAGACCATCGTGGCGCGCGGCCGCAGGGCCCTCACCCGGGGCCGGTGAAAGCCGCTTGTGCTGGAGTACGGCTGCCCGAGGGCGGGCACGCGCCGTTGCTGACGTCGTGCCATCTGAACAGGTCTTGTGTAGTCATTGAATGAGCGTTTAGGATCCTGAACGTGGCATCAGGAGGGCGGACGTTCACGGAGGACGCCCGGAGGGCGCAGATCATCGACTGCACCATCAGGGCCCTCGCGACGCTCGGCTACCGGCAGGCGTCGATGGCGAAAGTCGCTCAACTCGCGAGGATCACCCCTGGGCTCATCTCGTACCACTTCGGCAGCAAGGACGAACTGATCGCTGCTGTCGTCGCCTACGTGGTGAAGCTCGCCACCGACCTGATGGTGCCGCGCATCACAGCGCAGAAAACCGCCTCCGATGCGCTACGCGTGTACTTCGAGACGAACCTCGAGTTCATGCGCCTGCACCGCGAACCCCTGCTGGCCCTCGTGGAGATCATCACTCACGACCGCAACGGCCCGTACTCCAAGCAACAGGAAACCGCGCTCACCGACATCGAGAAGGTGCTGGCCTGGGGACAGCACACCGGTGAGTTCCGGGATTTCCCACTACGGCCGATGGCGATCGCGATTCGCGGCGCCGTCGACGCCGTGCCCGGTCACCTGCTGAACGACCCCGACCTCGACCTCCGCGGCCTGGCCGTCGAGCTGTCCACCGTCTTTTCTCTCGCCACTAGGAGAGCACCATGACGCCAGCGCTGGAGATCAGCGGGCTGACGAAGCGTTTCGGCGACAAGCTCGCCGTCGACACCATCGACCTCAGCGTCCCCCCGGGCTCCTTCTTCGGGCTTGTCGGCCAGAACGGCGCCGGCAAGACCACCACCCTGTCCATGGCCGTCGGCCTGCTGCGGCCCGACGACGGCAGCGCCAGGATCTTCGGCGAGGACGTCTGGTCCGCCCCCGAGCGGGCCAAGGCCATGGTCGGGGTGCTGCCCGACGGGCTGGCCATGCCCGAGCGGCTGACGGGGCTCGAGGTGCTCACCTATCTGGGCCTGCTGCGGGGGCTCGACAAGGAGGTGGTGGCGCGACGGGCCGAGGACCTGCTGGCCGTGCTGGAGCTGGACGGCGCGGAAAAGACGCTGGTCATCGAGTACTCGACCGGCATGCGTAAGAAGATCGGGCTGGCCACCGCACTGCTGCACGCGCCGCGGCTGCTGGTGCTGGACGAGCCGTTCGAAGCGGTCGACCCGGTGTCGGCCGCCACGATCAAGACGATCCTGCGCGGCTTCGTCGCGGGCGGCGGCTCGATCGTGCTGTCCAGCCACGTCATGGCTCTGGTCGAGCAGCTGTGCGACCGCGTCGCGGTGATCGACCGGGGCACGGTGGCCGCCGCCGGCACGCTGGACGAGGTGCGTGGCGCGAACTCCCTGGAGGAGACCTTCGTCGAGCTCGTCGGCGAGCGGGACAACGGAATCAAGGAGTTATCGTGGCTGTCGCGCTGACCACGCTCACCATGGCCCGGATGAAGGTCGCGATGCTGCGCCACGCCTTCCGTGGCACCCGGGCGCAGACCGCGGGCACCGGCGCGGTGCTCGGCGCACTGCTCGCGGCGGGCACGATCTATCTGGCCTTCACCGATCCGGACCTGCTGGCAGCCGGGTACGCGGTCTGGCTGCTGGGCTGGATACTCGGCCCGATCTTCATGGGCGGCGGCGACGAGACGCTGCGTCCGGAGTACTTCTCGCTGCTGGGCCTGTCACCGCGCCGGCTGGCGGCCGGGCTGCTGGTCTCGGCCTTCGTCGGCGTGGCGCCACTGGTGAGCCTGACCGCCCTGCTCGGGCTGCTGGTCGCGGGCGTCAGGCTCGGCGTCGCCAACGCCCTGGTGGCGGTGCCGGCGATGGCGCTGCAGCTGGCTGTCTTCGTGCTGCTGTCGAAGGTCTCCGTGGCGGTGGTCGGGCTGGCGCTGCGCACCCGGCCGGGTGCGATCGTCTCCGGCCTGCTCAACGGCGCGATACTGGCGGCGCTCGGCCAGATCTGGGTCTTCTTCATGCTCTTCGGCCAGACCGGTGTGCCCGCCGTGGTCTGGTACCTGCCCTCCGGGTGGGGCCTGCTGGCCGTCCAGGGCGAGTGGTGGGCGCTTGGAGCGCTGGCCCTCCTGGCGCTGCTGCTCCTGGGCGTGTGGGCCGCGCTGCTCAGCAGGCGTGCGGGCGCCGCGCGACCCTCCACCCGGGGCAGACGCCCGATGCGGGCGGCGACCGCCAACGGCGCGATCGTCGCCAAGGAGCTGCGCACCTGGTCGCGCGACCTGGTGCGCAACCACCAGCTGACCTTCGCGCTGTCGTACGGCGTCTGCTTCGCGGCCAGCCCGCTGGTCCTCGGCTGGGACGGCATGCTGCCGTACGCGGGTCCGATCTTCATCGTGATGGCCGCGGCCATGACCTCCAACCTGTACGGCACCGACGGCACCGCACTGTGGCTGACGCTGATGACACCGAGCGCGAGCGACGTGCGCGGCAGGCAGCTGGCCTGGCTGTCGGCACACGCGCCGGTGGCGATCGTGCTGACCGTGGCGTTCACCGCGGTCACCGGTGGGCCGTGGCCCCTGATCCTGGCGCTGTTGCCCGCCCTGCTGGGCGGCGCGACCGGGCTGGTGCCGCTGGTCTCGGCGTACGGGCTGGTGCCCGGCACCGACCCGCATCGCCGCGCGGGCAACCCGCTGCGCACCAGCGAGGACGACGGCGGCCTGACCGGGCTGGCCTATCTGATGCTGGCGCTGGTGCTCCTGACGGCCGTGCCGGCAGGCCTGGTGGCGATCTGGTACGGCTGGGCCGGCGTGGCCGTCGGCGTCGTGACCGGCGTGTTGTGTCACTGGGGCTTAGGCCTGCTCGCCGAGCGGCGACTGCGGTCGCAGGGCCCGGAACTGCTGGACGTGATGCGGACCGGCCGCAAGCCGCAGGCGACGATGAAGTTCCGCTTCGAGGAGCTGTCCAAGACGCACAAGACGATCGCCTGGTTGTGCTTCGGCTTCGGCGCCATCCCGCTGGTCCCCCAGGGCATCATCGCCGCCGTCTTCGTGACGAACGGCATGCTGCGCCACACGTGGTTCCTGGCCACGTACATGCCGTCTGGGCTGCGCTATCCGGTCGCGGCGGCCTTCGTCGCGCTCGGGCTGGCCATGTACGGCACGGGCGTCTGGGTCGTCAGACCACGGTCACCTCGATGAGGCGGCCGGCCGTCACGAGAACCCGAGCAGGCTGTCGATGCCGGCCTTGACCTGGTCCCCTGTCAGTCCACATCCGACGGTGAGGTGCGTGAACAGGCTCGGCACGAACGGCGCGAGCAGCAGGTGGGCCAGGACCGTGGGGTCCGATTCGGGTCTCATCTCGCGCATCAGCACGGACACATGCGTATGCATGGCGAGGTAGGCGCCGCTCTGATAGCGGGCTCCCGGTGAGGCGGACTCCGCCGCTCTCATGATTTCGCCCTGCTCGATGATCCGGTCGGCGACCACGTGGAGGAAGGCACGCAGCCGATCGGCGGGCGGAGCGCCGGGGCCAAGGGGTGGTGGGCCGGTCATGAAGGCTTCCTGGAAGCGCTGCTCACCATCGTCGAGCACCGCCAGCAGAAGGCGGCTCACGTCACCGAACCGGCGATAGACGGTGCCGACGCCCATGCCCGCGGCGTGTGCCACGGCGTTCATGGTGACGGCTTCGGGGCCCTGCTCCGCGATCAGGCGGGCCGTCGCGTCGAGGATCCTGCGCCGGTTACGGGCGGCGTCCGCGCGCTCCGGCAGAACCTGTCCGGTGACGGGAAGCTCGCTGCGGGCCATGGTCCAGAGGCTACCGGACCGGAGATCCGGTTCCGGTTTGCAAACCGGATTGTTATCCGATTTACTGCGAGCGAACCGGATAGCTATCCGGTTGATCGTCGTCGTTCGGAGGAGACGTCATCATGAGTGCCAAGATCGCTGTCATCTACTACTCGGCCACCGGCAACGTCCACCAGCTCGCCAAGGCGGTAGCCGAGGGCGCGGAGAAGGCCGGCGCCGAGGTCCGGCTGCGCCGGGTCGCCGAACTGGCGCCGGACTCCGCCATCGACGCCAACCCGGCCTGGCGCGAACACGTCGAGGCCACCAAGGACGTCGAGGTCGCCACGCTGGACGATCTGGTCTGGGCGGACGCCTACGCCTTCGGCTCGCCGACCCGTTACGGCAACATCGCCTCACAGCTCAAGCAGTTCATCGACACCACGGGCGGCATCTGGCAGCAGGGCGTCATGGCCAACAAGCCCGCCACCGGGTTCGCCAGCGCCCACAACGCCAACGGCGGCAACGAATCGACGATCCTCGCCCTCTACAACACCTTCCACCACTGGGGTTCCATCATCGTCTCGCCCGGTTACACCAACCCGGTGGTGTACCCCGCGGGCGGCAACCCGTACGGCACCGCCCACCCGGGCGGCGCGGGCGCCCCGTCCGAGGACACTCTCGCGGCCGCGCGCTACCAGGGCGAGCGCCTGACGGACATCACGACCCGCCTCCTGACCGGCCGGCCTGCCTGAACGGCGGCATGCCGCACGTGCTGACGGTGACCTGCACAGGCTCCGAGGAATAGGCCGCTCCCTCCGTTCGCGATCACGTCGCTGTCTCGAACGGCACCACGCGAGCGGCCTCTTCCTGCGTCTCGGGGCAGACGGCGCCGTCGCCCCGGGGCGTCCGTGCCGCTCCCGCAAAGTTCTCAATTCACTCGCCAGCGGGCGAAGGCGGACTTCATCAGCGAGAAACGCAGCAAACAGAAATGAGCGGGAGCAGCACAAGTTTCCGTCCAACGCCAGAGGGTTGCGGTCCTTTAGGGTCGTACATGTCACCGAGTTACGGTATTTCGCAAGCTATACCCGACCTGCTTGCTTATCTTTACTATGGCGGGATTCGGCCGTAATCTTTGCGCTGGAGTTGTCGCGTTCCGCCGACCGCGCTGGAGTTCGCCGCCTCATAGCCTCACCGTCATCCGCGTCAGACTCATCACCAGCGCCCTCACCGGCCCAGCGCCCCTCGCTGATTCCCGAGCCCCCGCCCGCCGCGCGACAGCCAAGCGAAACCTCGCCCACCGCCACGCCCTCCGCCCAGCCCCAGACGTCACCGATTGCCGGCATCAGTGACGGCTATTCCGGCATCGATCCCGCCGCGATGGACGACTTCGAACGCGGGCTCGGCGGTGCGGAAGACGCGCTCGGCCGCAACGAGCAGATCATCGACCGGACACTGCGGCAGCTCGACCTCGACACATCGGGCTTGGGCGCCCTCCGTGAGATGAGGAACTGGATCACGGCCAGTCGTCCGGACCTCCGGCGCCGCAGCGAGACGATCCGCGCGCAGCAGAGCAAATGGAGCGCCGGTGCGGGCCTTCTCGGCGGCCTGAGCGACTTCGACGAGACCGTGTACGGCAAGGCAGGGCATGACCCTGATCTCTACGCCGCCGTGACCACGGTGACCCAGGCCGCCGAAAAGGGCGAGATCGACGAACAGACGCTGAAGGCGCTGGAGAAGCGGAAGGACGACCCCGCCTTCACCGCCGGTCTGATGAGCGCTCTTGGCGCGGCCGGTTTCCGCGAACTGATGGCGAAGACCGTCGACCACGGCGACGATCGGAAGGTGACGCGGTTGCAGGCCGCCCTCGGCGCCGCGCTGGGCACGACGAGTTCCCGGCTGAGCCCGGCCTGGCGCGACCAGCTCGCTCCCCCGGTCACCGCCAATCCGAAAGAGGCATACGCGGTCGCTCTCGCGCTGAAGAACGGCAAGGCGGACACCTCATTCCTGGTGGCGGTCGCCAGGAAACTCGACGCCTGGGACCGTGCCCGGAGCAAGCTGCCCGTTTCCTCGCCCGACGTCATGGTGCCGCTGATGGAGGCGCTCGGTAAGAATGCGGCCGCCGCTCAGGACTTCTTCGCCAAAGACGCCACGGCGCTGAAGCACTTCCTGACCGAGCGTTCCACCCAGGACGGCGGGAAGGCGCTGGGCAAGGCCCTGGAGGCCGCGATGCTCGTCTTCCGCGATCACGACGGCTCACCGGACCAGCCGTCCCGCGGCTACCTGTCGGCCAAGCTCGCCTCCGAGTTCGCACATCTAGAGGCCCAGCGAATCGACGCCGGCGACCCTCCGGAATCCCTCATCCCGGCGGCCATAACCGGCCGCATTCTCGCCGGCTACATCGCCGACATCAACCGCATCGCCCAAAGCGGGACCGGCACCCGTGTTCCCGCGGTATGGGGAGCCGACAATCCGAGCATCCCTCAGCAGGACCCCTGGGGCGCCCAGTTCGACTTGAAGGAACTACGCCAGGTAATGCAGGAGGCGTTCGTCGACTCATCGGCGTTCACCCCGATTATAGCCGCGCAGGCAGCCTTCAGCAGCCTGGCGATCGATTACGGGACTGCAGAGAAGATGGCCGGGCGTGGCGACCAGGTCCTCATGACCAATGCGAAGCGGATAGGGGCAGGTTTCGCCCTGATCACCGATGCCGCCGGCCTGGCGAAAATAGAGAAAGGCGCGGAACTCGACAAGACGAGGCAGCGGAACGCCAAGGTTCTGACCGCCGTGGTGAATACCTGGCTGGCCATACCACAGGCAGGAATCTGGCCGGTCTCCAGTGGCGTCGTGGGGGCATGGACCGGGTTGATCGAAGACGGCTTCGAAGGCGAAGCGGAAAGCAATGCCCGTAGCGACGCGAACATCGCTGTCAACCAAACTCGCACTCTGCTGCACGACCTGACGGCACAGGCGATGCTGAAGCATGGGCTGTTCGGAACGGCCGAATCCCCAGCGAAGACCCACCCTTGGGAGTCCTTGGAAGGACTGAACAAGGGAGACGATCCCCGAGCGAACCCCAACAACTTTCTGGAAGATGACGGCCAAACGCTTATGAGCAGGAACGAGATGATTCGCAAAGGCGCGGCCAACGGCACTGATAATGACCAGAGGTTACAGGCGTATGAGCGATGGCTGCACGAGGGCCCGGCAGGAAAGACATGGCAGGAGGTTGAGGACCGATTGGACTTGGGCTTCAAAAGCGGCTTCTCCCAGTATCAGTCATGAGGGCGATCGGGCTCGCGATACTGGCGCTGTCAGCTATGGCGCTGGCGACCACCGCATGCCAATCCGGGGACGAGTCCACGCATCGCACACCTCTGCCGACGGTGGCCGCCCCTCCCTATGTCTGCGATCACATCCCTCTGCGGGCAGTGGAATTGATGACAGGGCTTCACGATCCGATGGCTCGTGGATTCTTCGACCTGTCAATCTCCGAGGGCATCGGCGACGGGAATTGCGCGGTCTATCAGCGCGACGGGGAACAGTCGAAGGTGCTGCTGATCGATCTTGCACCTAGCGGATTCAAGGAAGAGGTCGAGGAGAATATCCGACTGGGCGCATCCCCGCTGCCGGAGATCGTTCCCGGAGCGATCGGCTCTTACTTCGAGCCGCCTGACAGCAAGGACAATGAGGCGTCCGCCTTACTTGTGCGAGGTAAGGCGGCACTGACCATTCGCCTGGAGATGGGAGCCGCGGGTAGGGACAATGCGGCGGATGTGGTGGCGTTGATGAAGCTGATCGCGCCAAAGCTGATCACCGACGCGAGCGCTCCGTCGAAGAGCCCCTCTCATGCGCCGACCAAGGGGTGACGCTTGTGGCTCAGCTGGTCACCAACCCGCTGCACACGGCCCTGCAGAACGCCCTGCGAACGGTCGAACCCCTGGTCGATGACATCGAGCAGGGTGTCGAGAGGCCCTACCTGCACTTCCACCAGGGGACGGTGTGGACGGGCCCGGCGGCCAAGCGCTTCGACGAACAGTTCACCCAGCACCGCTCCCGCGTCCGCGCCGCGAGCGACAGGATCCTGTCCGACCTACGCCAGGCACTGGCCCGCACACCGCCAGAGGTGACAGAGGAAGAGGCCAAGACGATCAGAGTCAGATACGGCCTGCTCTGACGACATCCACTGGCCGTCCCGCTCAACCCGACAATGATGGTGATCGCAGGGCTTGCCGCTCAAGCGCAGGGTCAAGCTCTCCTGCTCGCGGATGCGAGCGTGAGGAGTTCGCGTAGCTCGCCGACTGCGGGCCGCTCCTGCCGGTCACGTGGTGCGGCGTGCAGGACCATACGCCCGGTCTCGATGACGTGGTGGCTGCGGTAGGCGGGGGCGAGCCGGTCGATCACCGTCGCCGCCTGGCGCATGCCCTGGTCGACGCCGCCCTGAGCGACCATGCACAGCGCCTCGTGCAGGCGGACGTTCGCGTCGTACTGGTAGTCGTGGGTTGATCGGAGAAGGTCGTCGCGTGCCCGGTCCGCCTCGGGCTCATTACCCGACCCGGCATGCACCCAGCTCTCCGCGAAATGGATCTGGTTGGGCTTCCAGAAGCCGAAGGAGTCCGCCGCCACGCCCGCCGAGGCCAGACGCAGCAGGTCGTCCAGCGCCGTACGCGCCTCGTCGTGCCGGCCGAGCACGGTCAGTGCCTTGGCCCGGGTGGTCTGGAGGTCCACGGTCGGCCCTCCGGCGATGCGCTCGGCGCTCTCGACGAGGCCGAGCACGGTCTGCGGGTCGCGCTGGCCGTACAGGCCGTGACCGGCCTCCTCGCCGCGCACCAGCAACCGCAGTCGCAGATCTCCCGAGGCGTCGGCGGCCTGACGGGCCGTACGCCACCAGCGCAGGGCGGCCCCATGCTCCCCCAGCCGGGTCAGCGCATTGGCGTGAACGGACGCGAGCGCCGCCGTGACCCGGTGCAACTCGGTCACGTCCTCCGGCGTCGAGGTCTCCGTCTGGTTTCGCACAGCCATCAGATCGATGAGCAGGTCCGCCACCATCTGTGCCGGAGGCCGTGTGCGCAGCGCGTGCAGGTGGTCGGCGCAGGCGAGGTGCCAGTCCTCGATACTCCGAGGTTCGCCGTTCATCGCGAGGTCGAGTAGATGGCGTACCGGCTCATGGGCAGCGGCACCACCGAGCGCCCCCATGCCGAGACTCGCGATCGCCAGTTGCAGCAGGCGACGACGCTCCATGGATTCACCTTTGTCCTGGTCCGGCGTTCTCGATTCGGCACGGAGTCGATTCAACTCGGTCACCGCTCGGTGCAGCGCGATCAGGAATCCGTCCGCATCGAAAAAGCCGTCGAGGCGGCGTACCGAATCGGCATGAGGCAGGCATTCCCCGCGTTCCCATCGGGCAATCCGTGACCAATCGGTAAGGACTTCCTCCCCCACTCTGGTCAGGGGCACATCGCCCCGCATCCGGCGCAGTGCCGCACCGAACAGGTGCAGCGGAGACACACCGGGATCCACCGGATTCGGCCTGCGCGACATGCCCCTCCCAATTGGCGATATTGGCTCCGCTGTTCGGCCAGCTCAAAACCCTTAAACGACCTCTGATCCCGCCTCAGTATGAAGGGGAAACGGCACTTCAGCCCCGAAAACAGCGGGACCCGCAGGCGACTGCACCGCCGTACGGGCCCCTTGATCAGGATCGGAGGTCCTGACCCGATGACAAACGATAGAGGCACAGTCCTCGCCGGTTGGCGGATCATGAGAAGCGACGTCGGCCGGTTCTGGGCCACCCGCGAGCGCCCCTTCCCACAAGCGGCCGAGGACGCCGGAGCCATGCGCACCGTGGACGCCGACGACCTGCGGGACCTGTGCCGGGTCATGGCAGAGCAAGAGAGCCTGGCCGACACGACAGCGGTGCAGGCGGGCCGCCCTTGGGAGGGCTTGACAGGCGGCCACAGTTGAATACGATAAGTGATGCGTAGCCCACTCGGGGTTACGAAGTGAAGCCGGGTTAACCTCCGCAGGTGGTGGCCCGGCTTTCGCGCGCCCAGCGGTCACTTCGCGCGTCCAGCGGTCACAGAGGCTCGCAGCCCACGTACGAAAGAACTCCTCCCAAGCCGACAGCCCCGGGGTCCTCGTCTCGCGCAAGCGCCCTCGCCGTACTGCTCACCACTACGTCCGCTACCCAGAGAAGAGGCTCCTTCGCGACCGCGGCATGTCCGTATTCGAACCGCGCCGGCCGACCCGCCAGACCACTCAGGACTCGGCGATCGTGCCTATCCTGGTTCGCCTCACGCTCCGCAAGCACGACGGAACGAACCTGATGCGGCAGTTCCTGCACCAGCCAGGCGAGTGCCCTGGCACGTGCCGCCTCTTTGCGCTTGGGGCGATCAAAGCGACAGCCGTACACCCTCGCCGCGATAGGTAGAGACCGAACCTCTCGGATCATCTCAGTACGGGTCCGGTCGTCCTCCTGCGACCAGTGCGGCGTCCGTGCGGTTGGGACTACAGAGCACAACCGCCTGCGGGCTTCTTCGCTCAGAGCAGGCGTGGCCAGCACGAGTCCGATCACATACAGACGGACGTCAGTGTGGATCGACTCGTCGATGAACCCGACCAAGGCAAACTCAGGGGGATGCATGAAGTAATCATGCCGTAACTCTCCGGAGTCCTCGCGTTTTAAGGCGCACAGCCTCCGCTGCCTCGGCTCCGGCCCGAAGTTCTGCAGTCAGTCTGCATAGGCGCTTATCGAAGGTGGTCGGAGAGATAGCGGCGCACGAGGCGTTTGCATTCGGCGATGAGATCGGGGTCGCCGCCGGGGTGCGCACGGAAGGCCAGCTTGAGCACGGCGTCGGCGGCCTCGACCGCGACGACGAAGGCGCGGGACAGCCCCTCGCCGGGCGCGACGCCGAGCAGGTCCACGATGAGAGAGCGCAGGCGGTCGGCGACGACCACGTTGTTCTCCAGCGCCTCGTCGAGCATCCGCTGGGTGCCGGGCAGGGCGGGGCCGCCGGGAGTGGCGAGCACCTCGCCGAAGTCCACCACGCCGAAGCCGGGTGTGCTCCGTTTCATGCGCACGAACTCGTCGACGACCAGGTCCACGACGCCGGTCCAGTCCGACAGCGGCTCGGTGGCCAGCCGGGAGGTGATCCGGTCCAGGTACGCCTCCAGGTTCCGCAGCGCGAGCGCGCGGACCAGGCTCTGCTTGTCGGTGAAGAACTGGTAGAAGGTCCCGATCGGCACCTCGGCCCGGCGGGCGACCTCCTTGGTGGTCAGGGCGGCGTATCCCACTTCGTCGAGCAGCAGGGCGCACTCGTCCAGCATGCGCTCGACCCGCTCCTGGCTGCGGCGCTGGGAGGGTTGTCGGCGGAGTGCTCCCCCTGTTGTCATTCCGCTATTGTCTCCCGCTTTTCAAACATCCGAGTTAACATGAGTTCTCCTCATATTAGCGGAGAGAGGCGGCATGATGTTCCTCTGGGGAACGGCCACCGCGTCGTACCAGATCGAAGGAGCGGTCACCGAGGACGGCAGAGGGCCCTCGGTCTGGGACACCTTCTCCCACACGCCCGGCCGGGTTCGCGACGGGCACACGGGCGACGTCGCCTGCGACCACTACCACCGCTACCCCGAGGACGTCGCGCTGATGGCCGGCCTGGGCGTCAACGCCTACCGCTTCTCCATCGCCTGGCCCCGGGTGATGCCCACCGGCGCCGGCCCCGTCAACCAGGCCGGGCTCGACTTCTACGACCGTCTCATCGACGCGCTGTGCGAGCGCGGCATCGCTCCCGTGCCGACGCTGTTCCACTGGGACCTGCCGCAGGCGCTGGAGGACGAGGGCGGCTGGCTGAGCCGTGACACCTCCCGCCGTTTCGCCGACTACGCCGCCGTCGTGGCCGAGCGACTGGCCGACCGCGTACGCATGTGGATCACGCTCAACGAGCCGTTCGTCCACATGGTGGAGGGATACGGCCTGGGCATACACGCCCCGGGCAGGGCGCTCATGTTCGACGCCCTGCCGGTGGCCCACCACCAGATGCTCGGGCACGGCCTGGCCACGCAGGCGCTGCGCGCGGCCGGGGCGGAGCAGGTGCTGCTCACCAACAACTGCACGCCGGTCTGGCCCGCCTCCGACTCGCCAGAGGACCTGGCCGCCGCCGAGACGTACGACATCCTGCACAACCGGCTGTTCAACGACCCGGTCCTCACCGGCGCCTACCCCGATCTGTCCGCGTTCGGCGTAGAGATCCCGGTGAAATACGGTGACCTGGAGACGATCGCCCAGCCCCTCGACGGGCTGGGGATCAACTACTACAACCCCACGCGAATCGGCGGTCCCGGCGGGGACGGCCTGCCGTTCCGGTTCGAAGAGATCTCCGGCGTTCCCACCACGGCGTTCGGCTGGCCCGTCGTCCCCGACGGCCTGCGCGAGCTGCTCGACTCCCTCAAGGCGCGGTACGGCGACGCGCTGCCGCCCGTCTACATCACCGAGAACGGCTGCTCCTACGACGGCCTGGACGACCAGGAGCGGATCGCCTACCTCGACGGCCACATCCGGGCGATGCGGCAGGCGGACGTGGACCTGCGGGGTTACTTCGTCTGGTCACTGCTGGACAACTTCGAGTGGGCCGAGGGCTACCACCAGCGGTTCGGCCTGGTCCACGTCGACTTCGAGACCCAGCGGCGCACCCCGAAGGCGTCCTACCACTGGCTGCGGAAGTTCCTGGAGGCTCAGAGCACCGACACGTGAACGTGGTCGTAGTGGTTGGCGGTGATGCCGCCGCGGTCGGACATCATCCGCCAACCGGCACGCGTACGCATGTCGTAGTAGCGCTGCTGCCAGATGATGTACATGATCCCGTACTCGCTCGCGTGCTGGATGCACCACTGCGCGAGGGCGTCGCCGCGCTCCTTGGCCACGGCGTCGGGCATGCGGCCGCCGCTGCTCATCATGAAGTCGCAGGCCCGGCCTTTGCCGTGCTCCCCCGGGTCGCCGGCCCGCAGGCAGCCCACACTGAAGGGCATCGGGAACTGCGACATGATCACGTTGCGTACGGTGACCAGGCGTTGCGTCAGGCCGCTGCCGGCGTCGGGGATCTGGAAGCCGTACTTGGCCATCAGCCGCTCGACCTCTCCGCGCCTCGACTTGAGCTCCTTGATGTGGGCCTGCAGCTTGTCGATCTCGTCGGAGGCCGCGGCGGCCGCCTTCTTCTGCTTGGCGACGAGACCCTTGACGCTGTTGAGCCGCTCGGTCCTGGCGTTGCCCAGATAGGCCAGCGTGGCCAGCGAGCTCGGGTCGGCCGACAGGGAGAAGAGCCGGGAGGCGTCCGCGCCCCCGCTCATGTACGAGGTCTGGGCGAACGCGGCCACCTGCCGCTGGGCCGCGACCAGGTCGCCCTTCAGCTTGTCGACCCTGCCGGACGCCTTCTGCACGGCCCTCTTCGCGTCCTCCAGGCTGAGGATCTCGCCGCGGTACTCCTTCTGGAGCGCGGCAGCCTCCTGGGTGAGCTTGCGGAGCTTGGCCTGCTGGTCGGGCTCGGCCTCGGCGGTGAGTGTCCCCGAGACGGCGCCCGAAACAGACGGTGCGACGAGTAGCGCGGTGGTGACCACCGCCAGTCTGGCCCAGCGTCCCGACCGCACGCGACCTCCACTCGGATTCGGCCTGAAACTATAGAAGACGATCTTTACGTCTGCTACCGGAACAGGCGAAACTCTTGGGCTCAAAACGGACAACTGCCGGTTTTTCTGTGCTGTAACCAATTCGAGACTTACGCGACGCCTTACCGCACTTGAACACAATTTGACCCCGACAGAGATTCGGGAGATCGTCACCCTCCACGAAGGGCTCACCGATGTCCCGACGAGAGATCGTCTCGACTCTGGCCGCCGCGGTTCTCGGCGCGGCGCTCCTGCTGCCGGTATCCCCGGCGCAGGCCGGCCAGGGCGACCCGCTCCCCCCAGCGGACCAAGCCGACCTCTACCAGCTCGACAGCGCGCCCGGCACCTCCAGCACGCTGACCCAGAAGGGCTTCGACGTCGTCCAGCGGCACCTCGCGGGCGACAAGGAGCACGTCGAACTGACGGCGACCCCCGCCGAGCTCAAGAAGCTCCAGATCCTCGGCTACCGCCCGCAGCCCGTGCGCAACCCGCAGGGCCAGACGCAGTCGCAGGCCGCGAAGGCGCAGGCGGCCGGCGGATACACCGTCTGGAAGTCCTACTCGGAGAAGGGCGGGATCGCCGACCAGCTGCGATCCATCGCGGACGCCAACAAGGACATCGCGAAGCTGGAGACGATCGGCAAGACCCTCCAGGGGAGGGACATCCTCGCGCTGAAGCTGACGAAGCTGGCCCGGGTGCTGCCCGACGGCGTCAAGCCGTCGGTGCTTTACTCGGCCACCCAGCACGCCCGTGAGTGGATCGCGGCCGAGGTCGACATGCGGCTGCTGAAGTATCTGGTGGCCAACAAGGGCAAATCCGACGTCGGCCGGTTGCTGACCACCACCGAGGTGTGGTTCGTGCCGGTCGCCAACCCCGACGGCTACGACTTCACCTTCACCGAGGGCAACCGGCTCTGGCGCAAGAACCTCCGCGACAACGACGGCGACGGCCAGATCACGGGCAACGACGGCGTCGACCTCAACCGCAACTTCCCCACCCGCTGGGGATACGACGAGGAGGGCTCCTCCGGCGTCTTCAGCAGCGAGACCTACCGCGGCGCCGGCGCGGTGTCCGAGCCCGAGACCCGGGCCATGGACGGCCTGCTCAAGCGGCTGCGTTTCACGGCGCAGGTCAACTACCACTCCTTCGGCCCGCTGCTGCTGTATCCCGAGGGCTGGCAGGTCGAGACGAAGACCGCGGACGACCCCGTCTACCTGGCGCTGACCGGCACGGACGAGAACCCGGCCGTCCCCGGCTTCGACCCGGGGGTCGGCGCCGAGCTCTACACGACGAACGGTGAGACCACCGACCACGCGCATAAGGCGTACGGCACGCTCGCCTGGACGCCGGAGCTGGAGGAGGGCTGCGACGGCTGCGGCTTCGTCTTCCCCGACGACGAGGCGCTGGTGCAGGCCGAGTTCGAGAAACAGCTTCCCTTCGCGCTCGACGTCCTCAAGTCGGCGCCGAACCCGAGCGAGCCGGTCAGCCACCTCGGCACCACTGTGCCCGACTTCGTGGTGGACGCGTTCGACGTCAGCTACGGCACCGACCAGGTCGTGCAGGTGAACGCCAAGCGCAAGCTCGGGCCCGTGTTCCTCGAATACCAGATCAACGGCGGCCGCACCAAGATCGCCCCGACCTCCGAATGGAAGGGCGGAGAGCGGTACGGCGACGGCTACGACACCTACTTCCACCAGCTCAGGGGCACGGTCAAGGGCGCGAAACCCGGCGACACCGTGAAGGTGTGGTTCCGCTCGGTCACCAAGAAGAGCGAGGAGTTCACCTACAAGGTCGCCACGGACGTCGGCGGCAAAGTCCTGATCGTCGCGGCGGAGGACGTCACGGGCATCAGCCCGGCCCAGGGCGTCACGGAGGCGAAGTACGCCGACGACTACGCCAAGGCGCTCAAGGAGGCCGGCTACTCCTCCGACGTGTACGACGTGGACAGGAACGGCCGTAAGGCGCCCCACCCGCTCGGGGTCCTCAGCCACTACAAGGCCGTGGTCTGGGAGACCGGCGACGACATCATCCCCCGTGCGTCCGGGCAGCCCGGCGGCAGCGCCGCCAACCTGGCCGAGTCACTGGAGCTGGCGTTCCGCGACTACCTCAACGAGGGCGGCAAGCTGCTCGCCACCGGAAAGTACGCGCTGTACGGCCAGAACACGAACGGCTCCTACTGGTACGAGCCGGACTACCCGGCGCAACCCGAATGCACGACCCTGAGCAAGCCGCCGTGCCTCTCGCTGAGCAACGACTTCGTGCAGTACTACCTGGGCGCCTACACCTACGTGGAGGGCGGCGGCCAGGACGCCGGCGGGAACACGCTGCCGCTGCGGGGCGCCGGCGGCGCCTTCGCCGGTTTCACCGGCACGCTCAACGGCGGCGACTCGCCCGGCAACCAGGACCGCACCGCCTCGTTCGTCACGACCTCCTCGGTCCTGCCGGCCGACCGGTTCCCGCAGTTCGCCGCCTCGGCCCCGCTCAAGTGGCAGTACGACACAGGATCGCCGTTCAGTCCGCACACCGGCTCCTGGGACGTGCAGAGCGGTCAGGCGGACGTGTCCTACAAGCGCCTGACGAGGACGATCGACCTCACCGGTAAGACCAGTGGCGAGCTGTCGTTCTGGACGTCGTACAACACCGAGCCGAACTGGGACTTCCTGACCGTCGAGGCGCACACGGCGGGCCAGGACGACTGGACGACGCTGCCCGACGCCAACGGGCACACCTCGCAGGAGGCGGGCGACAGCTGCGCCAGCGGCTGGGTGGACATCCATCCGTTCACCGCCCACTACCAGACGTACGACGGCGCGTCGTCCTGCACCGCCACCGGCACGACCGGCGCGTGGCACGCGGCCTCCGGCTCGTCGAACGGCTGGCAGCAGTGGTCGGCGGACCTGACGGCGTACGCCGGCAAGAAGGTCGAGGTGTCGATCTCCTACATCAGCGACTGGGGCACCCAGGGCCTCGGCGTGTGGCTGGACGACGTGACCGTCAAGGCCGACGGCGCGACCCTCGCGGAGACCTCGTTCGAGGACGACCTGGGCGGCTGGACCGTCGCCGGGCCGCCGCCCGGGTCCTGGGTCGCGCTGAACGACTGGGTGCGCAGCGACCGCGCGCTCGACGACGGCGCGGGCATCACCACGAAGGACACGGTCTACTTCGGCTTCGGCGCGGAGGGCGCGACGACTCAGGCCATGCGGACGGACCTGATCCGCCGGGCGATGACCCACCTGCTCGGACGAGCGCGTCCGTAGAACCCGGGGTCCGGCCCGCACCACCCGGCCCACGCCGCCCAGCGCGGGCGGTGCGGGCCGGACCCCGGCGGCTCTTGCCAAGGCCGACCAGAACATGGTTCGGTCTACTGAGTGCGCGAAGACGCGCCCGAGCAGGAGGCAGGCATGTTGCAGCACGACACGCTGTTCATCGGGGGCGACTGGGTGGCCCCCGCGGGCACGGACACGATCGAGGTGATCTCTCCCCACAGCGAGGAGGTCGTGGGCCGCGTCCCGGACGGCACCGCCGCCGACATGGACCGCGCCGTCGCCGCCGCCAGGGACGCCTTCGACAACGGGCCCTGGCCGCGGATGACGATGGCCGAGCGCGCGGCGATCGTGGGACGGCTGGCGGAGATCTACGAGGCGCGTCAGGCCGAGATGGCGGAGATCATCACGGCGGAGATGGGCTCCCCGATCACGTTCTCCCAACTCGCCCAGGCGCCGCAGCCGCTGGGCATGCTCAAGTACTACGCCGGCCTCGGCGCGACGTTCGCCGAGGAGGAGGAGCGACCCGGCATGTTCGGCCCGGTGGTCGTCCGCCGCGAGCCGGTCGGCGTGGTGGCGGCCGTCGTCCCCTGGAACGTCCCCCAGTTCGTCACCATGACCAAGCTGGCCCCGGCGCTCGTCGCGGGCTGCACGGTGGTGCTCAAACCGGCCCCCGAGACGCCGCTCGACTCCTACCTGCTCGCTGAGATGATCACAGACGCCGGCATTCCGGCCGGGGTCGTCAACATCGTCGCGGCCGGCCGTGAGGCGGGCGAGCACCTGATCTCCCACCCGGGCGTCGACAAGGTCGCCTTCACCGGCTCGACCGCCGCCGGCCGCAGGATCGCGTCGATCTGCGGTGAGCAGCTCAAGCGCTGCACGCTCGAACTCGGCGGCAAGTCGGCCGCGATCATCCTGGACGACTGCCACCTGCCCGCGGCCATGGGCTTCCTGTCGATGGCCTCGCTGATGAACAACGGCCAGGCGTGCGTCGCGCAGACCCGCATCCTCGCCTCCCGCAACCGCTACGACGAGGTGGTCCAGGCCGTCGCCGAGATGGTGACGGGCCAGCAGGTGGGCGACCCCGCCGACCCGGCCACCGGGATCGGGCCGCTGGTGGCCAGGCGGCAGCAGGAGCGGGTCGAGGGCTACATCAGGGCGGGCATCGAGGAGGGCGCCAAGCCCGTCGTCGGCGGACTCGACCGGCCGTACGACCGGGGCTGGTACGTCGCCCCGACCGTCTTCGCCGGGGCCACCAACGACATGCGCATCGCCCGCGAGGAGATCTTCGGCCCGGTGCTGACGGTGATCCCGTACGAGGACGAGGCGGACGCGGTGCGGATCGCCAACGACAGCGACTACGGCCTGTCGGGCTCGGTCTGGACCGCCGACACCGACCGCGGGATGGACGTCGCCCGCCGGGTGCGCACCGGCACCTACGGCGTCAACATGATGCACACGCTCGACCCGAACACGCCGTTCGGCGGCTTCAAGGCCAGCGGCCTCGGCCGGGAGCTCGGACCCGAGGGCCTGTCGGCCTACCTGGAGACCAAGTCCATCGCCCGTCTGGGCTGAACGCGTCCCTCCGGCCCGGTACGGCGTGCGTGCCGCACCGGGCCGGTGAAACCGCCCAGCGCGCCCCCGCGACGCTGGGCCACACCGTGTGAAGGTGTGCGCCGATCCCCCAATCGGCGGCACGGATGGAAGGGTCCGAATCCGCACAACCCGTATAGACGACCCTTATAGGGTTTTGGTTCGCGAGATCCAGTGACCAATTTTCCGGACCAGGTCAGGGGTGGCCGCCGCCTCCGCGTGACCGTATCCGGACTCGATCCACAGCTCTTTCGGCTCGGCGGCGCACTCGTACAACTGGTAGGCGTGCTCGGTGGGGAAGAACGGGTCGCTGTCGCCGTGCACGATCAGCAATGGGGTGGGCGCGATCAGCGCCGCCGCCTTGTACGGCGGGAGGGGGACGGGGTTCCATCCGGCGCCCGCGATCCTGGTGCGCTTGGCCAGCCGGGCCGCCAGCCGGCCGTGCCAGCGTTCGATCGCCCAGTGGACCTGGCGCATGGGTTTGGTGCCCCGGTAGTACCAGCGGGCCGGTCCGCTCACCGACACCACCCCGTCCACGCCCCGGTGCAGCGCGGCGTGCCGCACGACCACGGCGGCGCCCATCGAGAAGCCGACCGTGGCGATCCGGCGGTAGCCGATGGCGCGGGCGTGCTTGACCGCCGCGTCCACGTCGAGGACCTCCAGGTCGCCCACCGTGGACTGGCCGCCGGATCTGCCGTGCCCCCGGAAGTCGAACGACACCACGCCGCCGAACTTCGACAGCACGTGCACGATGCGCCGGGTGTCCGGCCCTCTCCACGTGCCGGTGAAGCCGTGCGCGACCACGATTCCGAGATCGAGTGAGCCGTTGGGCGTGTGCGCCGCGTCGATGCGGACGCCGTCCGCCGTGCGCAGCATCGCCCCGAAAGCAGCAGCGAGAGCCATGCCCCCGACCTTATTTCCCACCGCTTCACCCCCTGTGCGACGGGGATCTCTCACAGGTCGGCCGTCGTACGCAGCCGGTCCCAGGCGACCCTCAGCGTGATCTCCTCGTCGTCGTATGACTCGATCTGGTCCCACTCGGCGTACCGGATCTCGCCGTGCATGCGCCGTACGAGGGCGCCGAGCAGCGACGGCCGCCACAGCCCGGGGCCGCGCTCGTACCCGAAGAGCCGCCCGGCACGCCGCCGGGCGATCAGCAGCCCGGCCGGCCGGAACGCCTGCTGGACCTCCGCGAGCAGCGGCCCGTCCTGGACCAGGCGGACGTCCACCGTGTTGCCGGCGACCTCCCCCGACGGGCCGCGCACCGTGCGGCCGAGCAGCCCGGCGAGCCGCATGGTGTCCGGCCTGTCCTCCCGCCTCTCCCGCACCCTGAGGGCGTTCTCCGGCGCCTCCCGCCCGCCGTCATCGGTAGCTTCCTGCTCCTGAGTACCCGCCGCTCCCGGGATGCGGCTGACGACGTTCCTGGTCAGCCAGCGCTCCAGCGCGAGGTCCTGCCGGTGGCCTGCCACCCGTACGGCGCTGCCGATCTCGGTCACCGCGCTCATCTCGATGCGGTACGGCCCCGGCCGCTCCTCCCCCCGGAAGAGGCGGTCGGTCTCGCTCATCAGCCATCCCGGCAGGCCGCCCAGCCGCGGGCCGAGCGCCAGCGGCCCGGACAGGATCGCGGTGACGTACGGCCGGTCGCCCGGCCGCACCTCCAGGTCGTCCACCTTGCACAGCAGGCGGTCGTCGCTCTCCCTGACGACCTGCCGGTCGAGCAGGTGCAGGCGGGCGTGCAGCACCCGTGCCGGCTCGCTCATCGATGCCTCACCCTCCTCTCGCCGCGCCGTCACTGCCCCGCCTTCGTCGCGAGCATCAGGGGGATGGCCGCGAGCGCCACGACGAGAAGCAGCACCATGTAGAAACTTCCCAGCAGGTTGCTGAATCTGCCGTTGACCTTCTCCCCCATGTAGTCCGGATCGTTGGCGATCATGAGAACCGGCAGGTAGGTGAGCGGAAGGGCCGCGGCCGAGAAGACCAGCGAATACTCGGTCACCTTGATCGGATCGATGGTGGTGAGGATCAGCGCGGTCGCGACGATCACCGAGGCCAGCACGGTCACGTGAAACCGGGCGGCGCGGCCTGGCGCCACATATTTGCCCCACTGCCAGCCGAAATACTGGCTCAGCGAGTAGCCCGACGACAGGGCGGTCTCCAGCGTCGCGCCGAACGTGGCCGCGAACACTCCGAGGATCACCACGCCGAGCCCGATCCTGCCCAGTCCCTCGGCGACCGGCAGCACCATCTGCCCGAGCGAGTCCGGCTCGGCCGCGACCGGCATGAAGACGGTCGCCGCGCACGCCGCGATCGTCAGCGACAGCACGCCGCCGAGGGGGAAGCCGACGAACACGTTGGCCCGCGCCGTCACCAGATCCTTGCGCGTCCACTTCTCCTCGACGCCGCCCGATGAGAAGAAGAACACCTCGTACGGCGTCATCGCCCCGCCGAGCAGCGCGATCGCGTAGTAGAGGTAGGTCGGCACACCCTCGTCCTGCGGCGGCCGGACGAGCTGCGTGGTCAGCGCGCCCCAGTCGGGCCCGAGCTGCCACAGCGCGACGAGGAACACGACGAGCGCGAGCCCGGCCAGCCCGAAGACGCGCTCCATGGTCTCGAACTTCACCCGCCACATGACCAGCCAGGCGACCAGGGCCACGGGCGGCACCCACAGCAGATAGTTGAGACCCGTCACCAGCTCCAGCGCGAGCGCGGCGCCGCCGATCTCGGCCGCGAGCGTGAGCACGTTGATGAAGAACGACGCGCCGAGGTTGACCAGTCCGGCGCGCGGGCCCATGCGCTCGCGGACGAGGTCGAAGACCGGCCGCTGCGACACCGCCGCGATCCTGCCGGACATCTCGGCGAAGACGCAGATCCCGATGATCCCGACGACCACCACCCAGGCGAGGGACATCCCGAACCTCGACCCCACGACGGCGTTGGCGACCAGGTCGCCGATGTCCACGAAGCCGCCGAACGCCGTGAGGATGCCGAGCGTGACCCCGACGAGTCTTTTCACCTGTGCTTCTCCGCGAAGTCGCTCAGCTCGCTCGCGAGCCTGTCCAGATCCCGTACGGCCGTCTTCGGGTCCTTCACCCCGTCGCGGCGTGCCTGGATGAGCAGGTCCTCCACCTCGCTTTCGGCCCTCTCGGTGAGGCGCAGCACCTCGTCCCTGATCCGGTCGGAGGCGTCCGAGGGCGGCTGCACCCCGCCGAACTGGTCGTTCACGCTGCTCAGGTCCTGCACCGCCTCGGTCAGCAGAACCTCGGCGTACGGCCCGGTCATCCGCTCGCGGTACGCGACGGCGGAGCGGGCGAAGCGCACGGCCGAGACGGCCGACTCCGCCGTCTTCCCGGCCTTGAGCGCGTAGTCGTGGTCGTCCCACGCGGGACTGACGCAGGCGGACAGCAGGAGTGACGTCAGGAGGGCGAGCAACGCCGGCCGAGCCTGCGAGATCATGTGCGCCGCCGCAGCAGGAGGTAGGCGAGGACGAGGATCGGCACGAGAAACTCGGCCCAGGCGATCAACAACACGAGACCTTCATCCGTCACAGCCGACTCACCTGCCCGAACGGCGAGCCTTTAGACGGGTCCCTGGCCGGCGGCGCGTGGCGGCGAGCGGGATCAACTAAAATGGCTAGGCCGCATCATGCGGCGGATGTGCGTCTCGCTTCGGTCCCGGGACGCGGACGACACCCCGACGAACCAGAGCGAGAACTGCACTATGCCTATGAACACCCGCGACGACCTACGAAACATCGCGATCATCGCGCACGTCGACCACGGCAAGACCACGCTGGTCGACGCCATGCTCTGGCAGTCCGGCGCCTTCCGGGCCAACCAGGACGTCGACGAGCGCGTCATGGACTCCAACGACCTGGAGCGCGAGAAGGGGATCACCATTCTCGCGAAGAACACCGCGGTCAGGCACGGCGGCATGACCCTGAACATCATCGACACGCCCGGCCACGCCGACTTCGGCGGCGAGGTCGAGCGCGGCCTGTCGATGGTGGACGGCGTCGTGCTGCTGGTGGACGCCTCCGAGGGCCCGCTGCCGCAGACCCGCTTCGTGCTGCGCAAGGCGCTCGCCGCGAAGATGCCGGTGATCTTGTGCATCAACAAGGTGGACCGGCCGGACGCCCGCATCGCCGAGGTCGTCGACGAGGTGTACGAGCTGTTCATCGACCTCGACGCCACCGAGGAGCAGATCGACTTCCCGATCGTGTACGCCTCGGCCAAGGCCGGGCGGGCCTCGCTGGAGCGCCCCGCCGACGGCGGCATGCCGGACTCCCCCGACCTGGAGCCGCTGTTCGAGACGATCAAGAACACGATCCCGGCGCCGGTCTACGACCCGTCCGCGCCGCTCCAGGCCCACGTCACCAACCTCGACGCCTCCAGCTACCTGGGCCGTATCGCGCTGTGCCGCGTCCACCAGGGCACGATCCGCAAGGGCCAGCAGGTCGCGTGGTGCCGCACCGACGGCACCGTGCAGCGCGTCAAGATCTCCGAACTGCTGATGACCGAGGCGCTGGAGCGCAAGCCCGCCGAGGAGGCCGGGCCGGGCGACATCATCGCGATCGCCGGCATCCCGGACATCATGATCGGCGAGACGCTGGCCGACCCCGAGGACGCGCGCCCGCTGCCGCTGATCACGGTCGACGAGCCGGCGATCTCCATGACGATCGGCACCAACACCAGCCCGCTGGTCGGCAAGGTCAAGGGCGCCAAGGTCACCGCCCGCCTCGTGAAGGACCGTCTCGAAAAGGAACTGGTCGGCAACGTCTCGCTGCGCGTGCTGCCCACCGAGACACCCGACGCCTGGGAGGTGCAGGGCCGCGGCGAGCTGGCCCTGGCGATCCTCGTGGAGCAGATGCGCCGCGAGGGCTACGAGCTGACCGTCGGCAAGCCGCAGGTCGTGACCAGGGTCGTCGACGGCAAGGTGCACGAGCCGGTCGAGCGCCTCACGGTCGACTGCCCGGAGGAGTACCTCGGCGCCGTCACCCAGCTCCTGGCCGTACGCAAGGGCCGCATGGAGCACATGACCAACCACGGCACCGGCTGGATCCGCATGGAGTTCCTGGTGCCGGCGCGCGGCCTGATCGGCTTCCGCACCGAGTTCCTCACCGAGACCCGCGGCACCGGCCTCGTGCACCACGTGTTCGAGACCTACGAGCCGTGGTTCGGCGAGCTGCGCACCCGCAACAACGGCTCGCTCGTGGCCGATCGGGCCGGGGCGGTGACCGCGTTCGCCATGCTCAACCTCCAGGAGCGCGGCACGCTGTTCGTCTCGCCCACCACCGAGGTGTACGAGGGCATGATCATCGGGGAGAACTCCCGCTCCGACGACATGGACGTGAACATCACCAAGGAGAAGAAGCTCACCAACATGCGCTCCTCCACCAGTGAGGAGACCGAGAAGGTGATCCCGCCGCGCGTCCTGTCCCTGGAGCAGGCCCTGGAGTTCATCCGCGACGACGAGTGCGTGGAGATCACCGCCGAGACCGTGCGCATCCGCAAGGTCGTCCTCGACTCGTCCAGCCGCGGCCGCGCCGCCGCCCGCGCCAAGCGCGGCAGCTGATCTGCCCCGGCCCGGGTACGGGCCGGGCGTCGAAGCCCCCGCCGGACGATCGGCGGGGGCTTCGGCTTTGTCAGGAGTCCTGCGTGGGCCAGGTGAGCCGGCCCTGGGTGCATCGGCCCGTGGCGATCCTCGCCTCAAACGAACTAGTTGACGCACAACTAGTTGCAATGCAACTATTCCACTGCGAGCGATCAACGGTTCGCGGCAGACGAGGAGTGGTGAGCATGAGCAAGGTGACCAGCGCACTGGTGATCGGCGGCGGCATCGCCGGGCCCGTGACGGCGCTCGCCCTGGCCAGGGCCGGCATCCGGGCGACCGTGTACGAGGCCCGTGACAGCGCCGCGGACGGCGTCGGGGCGATGCTCAGCCTGGCCCCGAACGGGCTCGACGCGCTGCGGATAGTGGGAGCGGACGAGGCGGTCCGGGCAGTGGGGCAGCCCGTCCCCGGCGTGGTGATGGCCGACGGCGCCGGAAACCGGCTCGCCGAGTTCGGCGGGTTCCCCGGCCTGCCGCCCACCCTGGCGATGCCGCGCGCCGCCCTCTTCCGGGCCCTGGCCGACCACGCGACGGCGGCGGGGGTCCGAATCGACCACGGCAGGCGGCTCGTCCGCGCCGAGGAGACCTCCGAGGGAGTGACCGCCACGTTCGCGGACGGCACCACCGCCACCGCCGACGTGCTGATCGGCGCCGACGGCATCCGGTCCACCGTCCGCACGCTGATCGACCCCGGTGCTCCCGGCCCGGAGTACGGCGGGGTCCTCAGCTTCGGCGGCTACGCCGACGGCGGCGGCGTGCGGGCGGAGCCCGGCGTCATGTACTTCGCCTTCGGCCGCACCTTCATCGGCTACTGGCGACTGCCCGACGGCCGGGTCTGCTGGTTCGCGAGCCTGCCCCGCACCGAGCCCCTCAGCTACGCCGAGGTCGTCCGCGTGCCCGCCGCGGACTGGCTGGCCCGCCTGCGCGACCTCTACGCCGGTCACGTCCCGGGCGAGAAGCTGCTGGCGGGCACCGACCCGGCCAACCTGATGATCACCGGCCCGATGGAGCGCATGCCGTCGGTGCCGCGCTGGCACCGCGGCCGCATGGTCCTCGTCGGCGACGCGGCCCACGCCCCGTCGTCCAGCTCCGGCCAAGGCGCCTCGCTGGCGGTGGAGAGCGCCGTCGAGCTGGCCCGCTGCCTGCGCGACCTGCCGCCGGCCGAGGCGTTCGCGGCGTTCGAGCGTCTCCGCCGCCCTCGGGTGGAGATGGTCGGCGGCGACGCCGCGGCCAAGAACAAGGCCAAGGCCGGCCAGGCCGGCGACCGGCCCGCCATGCCGGCCCCCGAGCAGATGTTCGCCCCCGTCCACCTGCACCACATCGACTGGGACGCGCCCGTCACGGCCCAGGCCGGCGAGGACCGCACCGGCAAGAGCGGGTAAACGGCCGGTACGGATGGCGTCGTGTGCCGCTCCCGCCACGCCCGGCCGTGCTCTGCTGTCGCAGGCAACGAGTGTCTGAGGAGGAGCGACCATGCCCCGCACAACCCGTTTCGCCCTGGCCGCCGGGCTCACCCTGGGGCTCGCCGCCGCCGCGGCCGCCCCGGCCGTGCCGGTGCTGTCCGCCGCGATGGTGACGGCCTCCACCGCGCAGGCCCGCCCCGACGAGCCGGTGGGTCAGGCGGCGGGTCAGGCGGCGACGGCCGTCATCAAGAACACCGCCGGGCGCGTCTTCGGCACCGTGCGGGTCGAGCGATACGACACGAAGAAGTCGAGGGTCAGCGTCAGCGTGCGGGGGCTCACTCCCGGGTTCCACGGCTTCCACGTCCACTCCACCGGCGTGTGCGACGCGCGCTCCGTCGACCGGGCCACGGGCAGCGCGTTCTCCAGCGCGGGAAGCCACCTCGGCCCCGGGACGCACGGTGACGGAGCCGGGGACATGCCGCCGCTGCTGGTGGCCGCCGACGGCACCGCGTCCGCGTCGTTCGTGACCGACAGGTTCACGCTGGAGCAGCTGGGCGACGCCAACGGCAGTGCGTTCATGGTGCACGCCGGGCCGGACAACTTCGCCCACATCCCGGACAGGTATTTCCACCGCCCCGACGCCACCGGCGCCACGGGCCCGGACGAGACCACGCGCAAGACCGGCGACGCCGGCGCCCGGATCGGCTGCGGGGTCGTCAAGGTCCGCGCCTGATCCCGTCGCCGCGCGGGTGGCGTCAGGAGATGTGGCGGCGCAGCCAGTCGACCAGCGGGACCAGCGCCCGCCAGGTCGAGCGGACCCGGTCGAGCGTCTCGGGGGTGTGCAGCCACGGCTCCGGCTCGAACCGCCGCCCGGCGTGCAGCGTCCTGTGCCGGAGGAGTTCGAGCCGGGGATGGTCCTGCGCCGTGCCGCGGGGGCGGGTCTTGAGCCGGTCGCCGCCGACCGTCAGATCGTCGGGCAGGGCCGCGAGGATCCCCTCCAGCAGGGGCCCTGCGGTGTCGTCGTCCAGGGCCTCGCGGAAGCGCGCCACCTGCTCGCCCGGCATCCACCAGCCCGCCGCCACGTAGAGGCCGTCCGCGTCCACCTGCACGTAGTAGCCGACGCCCTCCACGCCCACGCCGCAGTAGGCCCCCTGATGCGTCTTGTACGGCGACTTGTCCCTGGCGAACCGGACGTCGCGGTGCGGCCGGAACAGGTGGGCCGGTCCGAACTCCGGCTCCAGCTCGTCCATGAGCGCGAGCATCGGCGCGCGGACCGCGGTCTCGTACAGCTCCTTGTGGGCCGCCCAATACGCCTTCGAATTGTCGGCGACGAGGCCTTCGTAGAAGATGAGCGCCTCGTCGGGGAAGCCGCTGAAACCCATGCCACCCACCTTCGCACGCCCCACCGACAGTCCCCGGAACGGGACCGGGACCGGGACCACGCGGACGCGCTCAGCGTCGCCGTCTCGCCGTGCCGAAGATCGACCTGGTGATCTCCCGGCCGATCGCGGTCGCGGCGGTGCGGGCCAGCGACCGGAACTCCTTCGAGGCGAGCATCTCTTCGAGCGCCGACTGTCTGGGCGGCGTTTTCGCCGGTCTGTCCGCCGATCCGTCCGCCGATCTGCCGACCGGCGCCCCCTTCTCGGGCTCCTGCTGCCGGGCCAGACGCGCGGCGAGGATCTCGTACGCCGACTGCCGGTCCACGGCCGTGCCGTACTTCGGCAGGAGCGGGGAGGCGGCGATGGCCCCCCGCACGACCGCGGGGGCCGACGGCGCCATGAGCGAGCGCGGCGCACGCAGCCGTGTCCAGGCGACCGGTGTCGGGGCGCCGGTCTCGGACAGGACCGTGACGACCGCCTCCCCGATGCCGAGCTCGGTGAGCAGCCGTTCGAGGTCGTAGGAGGAGGCGGGGAACGTCGAGACGGTCGCCTTCAGCGCCTTGGCGTCCTGCGGGGTGAAGGCGCGCAGGGCGTGCTGCACGCGCGCGCCGAGCTGGGCGAGGACGTCGGCCGGCACGTCCTTGGGTGTCTGGGTGACGAAGAAGACCCCGACCCCTTTCGAGCGGATCAGCCGCACGGTCTGGGTGATCGACCTGAGGAACGCCTTGGACGCGTCCCCGAACAGCAGGTGCGCCTCGTCGAAGAAGAACACCAGCGACGGCTTGTCGGGATCGCCCACCTCGGGCAGCGTCTCGAACAGGTCCGCGAGCAGCCACATCAGGAACGTGGAGAACAGCTGCGGCCGGTCCTGCACGGCGGGCAGCTCCAGAATGGAGATCACGCCACGTCCGTCCGGAGTGGTCCGCAGCAGGTCGCGCACGTCGAACTCGGGCTCGCCGAAGAACGCCTCCGCCCCCTGGGCCTGGAAGTTCACCAGGGCGCGCAGGATGACCCCGGCGGTGGACGCCGACAGCCCGCCGATGCCGCTCAGCGCCTCCGGTGTCTCGGTCAGATAGCGGATGACCGCGATCAGGTCCTTGAGGTCCAGCAGCGGCAGCCCGTTCATGTCGGCGAAGTAGAAGATCAGCCCCAGCGACGACTCCTGGGTCTCGTTGAGTTCGAGCACCCGCGAAAGCAGCGTCGGCCCGAACGCGCTCATGGTGGCGCGCAGCGGGATGCCCTCCCCGACTCCGCCGAGGGAGAAGAACTCGGTCACGCAGCCCTCCGGCGCCCAGTCCTGCCCCACGTCGGCGGCCCGGCGGGCGATCCGGTCGCCCGGCGTCCCCGGCGAGGCCAGCCCGGACAGGTCGCCCTTGACGTCGGCGAGGAACACCGGCACGCCCTGACCGGCGAGCTGCTCGGCCATGAGCTGCAACGTCTTGGTCTTACCCGTGCCGGTCGCGCCCGCCACCAGGCCGTGGCGGTTCATCATGCGCACCGGGACGCGGACGCGTTCGGAGGGGTCGGCCGCCCCGTCCTCGCGTACGAGCGCGCCCAGCTCCAGCGCCGGTCCCTCGAAGTCGTAGCCCTTCATCGGTTGGTGTACTTCCTCCCAGGAGTGGGGGCGCCGAGCAGCTCCGAGACGGTCACGTACGTGAAGCCCTTGTGGTCGAGCTCGTCGAGCAGACGGGGCAGCGCCTGCACGGTGGTGGGGTGGATGTCGTGCATGAGCACGATGTCGCCCGGTTTCGCCGCGGCGCTGCGCTGGGCGATCACCGTGGGGTTGCGGTTGAGCCAGTCGAGGGTGTCGACGGCCCACAGGATCTGCGCGAGCCCGGTCTGCTTCGTCTCGTCGTCCACCGCCTTGTTTGTCGCGCCGTACGGCGGGCGCATGAGCCGCATCCGCACGCCGCTCGCCTTCCGCACGGCCTCCTGCGTCCGGTCGAGCTCGCGGCGCAGGCCGTCGGGCGACAGCCCCGGCAGCGAGGCGTGGTCCCAGGAGTGGTTGCCGATCTCGTGGCCCTCGGCGGCCATCCGCCGCACGAAGTCCTGCGTCTCATTCGTGATCATCTGGCCGAGCAGGAAGAACGTGGCGCGGGCGTGGTGGGCCGCGAGGAGGTCGAGGACGTGCCCGGTGTATTCGGCCGGACCGTCGTCGAACGTCAGCGCCACGCATTTGTGCTGCCTGCAGTCGACGTGCCGCGGCGGCGGGATCGCGGGCAGGCGCGGCCCCGGCGCCCCCCGCTGCGTCCCCGCCAACCGGAAGCGCAGCAGGTCGGCGTCGAAATGCCGCGGCGTGCCGAAGCGCGGATGCGGCGCCCCGGGCCCGGGCCGCTCCCCGGAAACCGGTACGGTCCTCACCTGGGCACATCCGCCGAGCAGCAGCAACGACAGCAGAACGGAACCGATCCGCATACGACCCCCCGGAGCAGGCGGGGGGCCACGAACGCTACGGATAGCCTCCGGCCGCTCCCCCCCGCAGAACCTTTTCCAGCTCCTCCCACCAGAGCGGCACGTCCGCCTTGAGCTCGGCATACCTGCGAGCCACCCGGACGGCGCATCCTGCGGGGTCCGTACCCAGGTGCCGGCACTTCACGGCACCCTCGCGCCAACGGTAAAAGCCCTCACGAAAGGTCACGACCAGGCCTATCCAGACGGAGAGAGTAGCCTCGTCACCGATCTCGTAGGCGTCGGCCACCCCGAGCGCGGCGAGTTCCGCGCGAAGTTTTTCCACCGCGACTCGCGAATCACTCACCGGCCACCGCCCCCTGCACAGCAGACATGTACAAAAAGGGATGTACCCAACCTTGGAGCGGCGCTTGCGGATTCATTCTGTAATCATCGACTACTGAGCGTCACAACGCAGCCCCTACTGGTCAGTCATGTGCGGATTCTCCGGCATCAGGGGGCCGACGGACGTCTGCCGGCTCTCGGACATCCGGCTCTCGGACATCGGCCGGTTCTCGGACGTCGGGCGGCACGGCATCCGGTGGTTCCGGGGGCTCGGTGACCACCATCACGAACCGCAACGGCCGGTCGTGCTCGTTCGCGTACCGGTGCGGCCGGTCCGCGCTGAACACGACGGCGTCGCCGGGCCCCACGACGTGGCTCCTGCCGTACACGGTCAGTGTGAGCCGTCCCTCCAGAACGGTGAGCATCTCGCGGGTGCCGGCGGGGTGCGCGTCGCCGTCGTGGTGATCGCCCGGCCCGAGCCGCCAGTCCCACAACTCCAGGATGGCGGGCGCGTCCGTCCCCACGAGCAGGCGGGCCGACCCTCCCCCGGGATGCCGGAACGTCACCACCTCGGATTCGTGCACGACCCGGACGACCGGGGTGTCGGCGACCTCCACCAGCCGCGCGAGGGTCACGCCCAGCGCGTCGGCGATCCGGCTGAGCGTGTTGACGCTCGGGTTGGTGCGGCCCTGCTCGACCTGGATCAGCATGCCCCGGCTCACGTTCGACCGGGCCGCGAGCTCGTCGAGGGTCATCCCCCGGTGGGCCCGCTGGCCTCGTACGTTCGCGGCGATGGCCGCGGTGATCGTCGCAGGATCAGCCATGAGTACAGCCTAGTGATCTCCTACTACAATCCATTGCACTATTGAGGCAATCTCTTGGGGGATCTGTGACGGCGGTGGCCCTCGCAACGGCATGCGCGGTGATCTTCGGTACGGCCGACTTCTTCGGGGGTCTCGCCACCAGGCGTTCGAAGGTGCTGGCCGTCGTCGTGCTCTCCCAGCTCGGCGGCCTGCTCCTGGTCGCCGCCCTCCTCCCGGTGCTGCCGGGCCACGCGAGCACGGCCGCGCTGGCCTGGGGAATGGCCTCCGGAGTCGCCGGCGCCTTCGGCATCGTGCTGTTCTACCGCGGCCTGGCCACCGGCATGATGTCCGTGATCGCCCCGACCACGGCCACGACCGCGATGGCCGTCCCCGTGGTGTTCGGCCTCCTCACCGGCGACCGGCCGTCCGCCCTGGCCCTCGCGGGCGTCGCGCTCGGCCTGTTCGCCGTCCTGCTCGTCAGCCGCGAGCCGAACGGCGGCGCGAACGGCCCGAAGGCCGGGCCGATCCTCGCCGCGCTGGTGTCGGGAGCGGGTTTCGGCGGGTTCTTCGTGCTGCTCAAGCTGGCCCCGGCCGACTCCGGCACGTGGCCGCTGCTGGGGGCGAGGATCGCGTCGATCACGCTGGTCGCGCTGCTGGCCCTCGCGACGCGCAGGAGCCTGCGCCCGGTGCCCGGCAGCCTCAGGGTGACGTTCGCGGCCGGGGTGCTCGACATGGCCGCCAACGTGCTCTATCTCTTCGCGGCGCAGCGGGGGATGCTCACCCTGGTGGCCGTCCTGGTGTCGCTCTACCCGGCGAGCACGCTGCTGCTCGCGCGGTATGTCCTGGGCGAACGGCTGAGCCCCGTGCAGATCACCGGGGTCGGGTTCGCGCTCGGCGCGATCGCCCTCATCGCCGCCGCCTGAAACCGCGCGGCCCCGCCGCGGGCGCCGGAATCGTGTCCCGGCGCTCCCGGCGGGCCCGTCAGTCGCGGGTCAGGCCGCGCACACCTGCTCGGGGACGCGTACGACGCCCTCCTCCCGGGCGTAGTCCTCCAGCATGCCCCGGAGCTGGCGGCGGCCCCGGTGCAGCCTGGACATGACGGTGCCGATCGGAGTGCCCATCCGGTCGGCGATCTCCTTGTACGCGAAGCCCTCCACGTCGGCCAGATAGACGGCCATCCGGAAGTCCTCCGGCAGGGCCCGCAGGGCGTCCATCACGACACTGTCCGGGATCTGGTCGAGCGCCTCGGTCTCGGCCGAGCGCAGCCCGGTCGACGTGTGCGACTCGGCCGCGGCCAGCTGCCAGTCCTCGATCTCCTCGGCCGCCGACAGCTTGGGCGAGCGCTGCTTCTTCCGGTAGTCGTTGATGAAGTTGTTGGTGAGGATGCGGTGCAGCCACGCCCTGAGGTTCGTGCCCTCACGAAACTGGTGGTACGACGTGAAGGCTTTCGCGACGGTCTCCTGTACCAGGTCCTCGGCGTCGGCGGGGTTGCGCGTCAGACGCATGGCGGACGCGTAGAGCTGGCTCGTCACCGGCACGACCTCACGCTCGAACCATGCCTGCCGCTGCTCGTCGGTCGAGATCATCTCATCCCCCTACGGAACTTCTCCCCCGTTACCCGTCCGGCCGGAACACATGCGAGGTCGCTGATTCATCGTTGTGCCAAGGACATCGTGCCAATTGGGGCCTAAGCACGGCGTTAGTGTCGTCCGGCCTGGTCAGCGTCATCGCCGTGAACACCAGGCCCGCGCGGCCAGGTCACGCGCAAACCGAACAAGTCTCATTAGCGTAACACCGGCCTCTCAATCCAGAGTAAAATGTGGCAGATTTCACTGGCTCGCGGCAGGAACAGGCCCGCGAAGGCGGGAAGCCGCGCAGGCGCCGCCTCTTTGGTGCTCATGCCGCGGAGCATGCCAGAGTGGCGGCATGAACCACCTGGATCGGCATGATCCGGTCACGAGGGCCTGGGTGGCCGACGCCATCCAGGCCGTCGAGGCCGACGCCAACCGAAGCTGTGACACTCACCTGCATGTGTTCCCGCTCCCCTCCCACTGGGGTGTCGACCTCTATCTGAAGGACGAGTCGGTGCACCCGACCGGTTCACTCAAGCACCGTCTCGCCCGGTCCCTCTTCCTGTACGGCCTGGCCAACGGCTGGATCGGGCCCACCACCACGATCATCGAGGCGTCCAGCGGGTCCACCGCCGTGAGTGAGGCGTACTTCGCCCGGCTGCTCGGCCTGCCGTTCATCGCGGTGATCCCGGCGAGCACCTCGCCGGAGAAGCGGGAGATCATCGAGTTCTACGGCGGCAAGTGCCACCTGGTGGACGACCCCAGAGCGATCTACGACGAGTCGCACCGGCTCGCCACCGAGACCGGCGGTCACTACATGGACCAGTTCACCTATGCCGAACGGGCGACGGACTGGCGGGGCAACAACAACATCGCCGAGAGCATCTACCAGCAGATGGCGCTCGAACGGCACCCGGAGCCCGCGTGGATCGTGGTCGGCGCGGGCACCGGCGGCACCTCGGCGACGATCGGCCGCTACATCCGCTACCGCCGCCACCAGACCCGGCTGTGCGTGGCCGATCCCGAGGGCTCGGCGTTCTATCCGTCCTGGATCTCGGGCGAGGAGCACGGCGGCGCCGGATCGCGGATCGAGGGCATCGGCCGGCCGCGGGTCGAGCCGTCGTTCCTGCCGACGGTCATCGACCGGATGACCCAGGTGCCGGACGCCCTGTCGATCGCGGCCATGCACTGGGTCAGGGAGGTCACCCGCGGGGAGGTCGGCGGCTCGACCGGCACCAACGTCGCGGCCTCGGTGCAGATCATCCGGGAGATGCGGGAGCGGGGCGAGCGCGGCAGCGTGGTCACGCTGATCTGCGACGGCGCCGAGCGCTACCGCGGCACCTACGGCGACCCGCGCTGGTTGTCGGAGCGGGGCATCGACATCGCCCCCCACCTCGAAGAGCTCCGCACCTTCCTCCGCTCGCCGTGATCTTGCAGTTTGTCACACGTACCTCGTGCGACCTGCAGATCATCGCTTCGTGATCTTGCAGTTTGTCACGCAGACGCCTGTCGAACTGGGCCGCGAGTGATGATGATCTTGCAATTGAATGCCCCGCCATGCCCTGACCTTGCACGATACCAATCCATGATCTTGCAAGACGCGACTGACGAGTACGGCATCGTTGCACCCGCTGCATGATCAGAGACTGCTTATCCGCAGGCCAGGATAGCCAGAAGCGCCGCAAGCGCAAGATCACTGCAGGAGAACAGGCAGGTCGGAGCAGGCCCGTGCAACAAACTGCAAGATCACGGTGGTTGTACGGGCTGCTCACGGCTCGATGGTGCAACAAACTACATGATCACGATGGGAGGCGGGGGTGGGTTGGTCAGTCGCCGAGCAGGGCGTCGACGAAGACGTCGGGGTCGAACGGCGCGAGGTCGTCCGGCCCCTCGCCGAGACCCACCAGCTTCACGGGCACGCCCAGCTCACGCTGGACCGAGATCACGATGCCGCCCTTGGCCGTGCCGTCCAGCTTGGTCAGCGCGATGCCGGTGACGTTGACCACCTCGGCGAAGACCTGCGCCTGGCGCATGCCGTTCTGCCCGGTGGTCGCGTCGAGGACGAGGAGCACCTCGTCCACCGCCGCCTTCTTCTCGATGACCCGCTTGACCTTGCCCAGCTCGTCCATGAGGCCGGTCTTGGTGTGCAGCCGCCCCGCGGTGTCGATGATGACGGTGTCCGCCTTGTCCTCGATGCCCTTGGCCACGGCGTCGAACGCCACGGACGCCGGGTCGCCGCCCTCCGGGCCGCGCACCACGCCCGCGCCGACGCGGTCCCCCCACGTCTGGAGCTGGTCGGTGGCCGCCGCGCGGAAGGTGTCGGCGGCTCCGAGCACGACCTTCCCGCCGTCGCCGACCAGGACCCGGGCGAGCTTGCCCGAGGTCGTGGTCTTGCCGGTGCCGTTGACGCCGACGACGAGGACGACGGCCGGCCGCTCCCCGTGCGGCCGGGTGTGCAGGGTCCGGTCGAGGTCCGGCGCGATCTGCGCGAGCAGTTCCTCACGCAGCAGCTTGCGCACCTCAACGGGGGTGCGGGCGCCGAGCACCTTCACCTTCGTCCGCAGTTCCTCCACCATCGCACGGGTGGGCGCCACGCCGACGTCGGCCGTGATCAGAGTCTCCTCGATCTCGTCCCAGACCTCGTCGTCGAGCCGGTCGCGCGACAGCAGTTCGAGCAGGCCCCGGCCGAGGACGTTCTGCGAACGGGCGAGCCTGCCGCGCAGCCGCACCATCCGGCCGGCCGAGGGCGGCGGGACCTCGATCTCGGGAGCCTTGATCAGCTCTTCGAGCGGAGGGGCGGGCGGCGGCAGTGTGGTCGTCGTGCCGCCGTCCTGTTCGCCCAGTCCCGTCTTCGCGGGCTCCTCCGCGACGGGAGCCTTCGGCTCGGGCGGGGCCGGCGGGGCGGGCGGCAGGTCCTTCGCCTTCGGCCGGAACAACAGCCACAGGCCACCCACCGCCAATATGGCGACGAGGGCCACGATCACGATGATGCCGAGGTAACCGTCCACACCATGCAGTTTCCCAGATGGCCCGCATTACTCCAGCCAGGGGCGAACTTCCTAGACCTTCTCGCGGAGGCGCTGGCTGACGACCTGGGTGACACCGTCGCCGCGCATCGACACGCCGTACAGCGCGTCGGCGATCTCCATCGTGCGCTTCTGGTGCGTGATCACGATGAGCTGTGAGGTCTGTCTCAGCTCCTCGAACAACGTGAGCAGCCGCTGGGTGTTGGTGTCGTCGAGCGCCGCCTCCACCTCGTCCATCACGTAGAACGGCGACGGGCGGGCCTTGAAGATCGAGACGAGGAACGCGACCGCCGTCAGCGACCGCTCGCCGCCGGACAGCAGCGACAGGCGCTTGACCTTCTTGCCGGGCGGCCTGGCCTCGACCTCGACGCCGGTCGTCAGCATGTCCTCGGGGTCGGTCAGCAGCAGGCGGCCCTCCCCGCCGGGGAAGACCCGCTGGAAGATCTGCCCGAACTCGCGCGCCACGTCCTCGTACGCCGCCGCGAAGACCTGCTCGACCCGATCGTCGACCTCCTTGACCACGAGCAGCAGGTCGCGCCGGGTCTTCTTCAGGTCTTCGAGCTGCGAGGTGAGGAAGGCGTGCCGCTCCTCAAGGGCGGCGAACTCCTCCAGCGCCAGCGGGTTGACCTTGCCGAGCTGGGTCATCTGCCGCTCGCCGGTCCTGGCCCGCTTCTCCTGCTCCTCCCGCACGTACGGCACCGGCGGGTCGCCCGGCACCGGCACGCCCGGCCCGTATTCGGCGATCAGCGGTTCGAGCTCGATGCCGTACTCCTCCAGGGCACGCTGCTCCATCTGCTCCAGGCGCAGCCGCCGCTCGGTCCTGGCCATCTCACTGCCGTGGACCCGGTTGACCAGGCCGTCCAGCTCGGAGCTGAGCTCACGCACGCGCAGGCGCACCTGCTTGAGCTCGGCGTCGATCTGCCCCCGCGCCCGCTCGGCCTCGTCGCGCTCCTCGGCGGCCCGCGCGAGCGAGCCCTCCAGGGCGCTCAGGGCGGCACGCGCGCCGTCGGCCACCGCGGCGGCGATCTCCGCCTGCCTGCGGCGGCGTTCCCGGTCGGCCGCGGCCTGGGCCCGGTCCTGCCGCTCGCGCTGGGCCGCGCGCAGCAGGGCGTCGGCGCGGCCCGCGATGCCCCGCACCCGCTCCTCTGCCGTACGGACGGTCAGCCGGGCCTCCATCTCGGCCTGCCGGGTGACGCCGCACGCGGCGGCCAACTCGTCGCGGGTGTCGGTTGTCGGCTCCGCCTCCAGCTCGGCGGCGTACTCCGCCTCGGCTAGCTGCTCCTCCAGCTCCACGACCGCTGCCTGGGCCTGCTCGCGCGCCTCCTGGGCGTCCACCACGGACCGGCTCAGCCGGGCCGCCTCGTCCTGGGCGGCCTTGACGGCGGCCTCCAGCCGGGCGAGCTGCTTGGCCGCCGCCGCGGCCCGCTGGTCGGCCTCCCGCTGCCTGCCGCGCAGGCGGTCGAGACCGGCCTGCGCCGCGTTCAGCCCGTTCTGCGCGGCGTTGACGCCGCTCTGGGCGACGCTCACGCCGGTCTGCGCCTCCGTGACCCGCCCCTGCGCCGCCTCCAGCGCGAGCTGGAACTCCCGCTCGGCGGTCACGGTCTCGGCCAGCGCCTCCGCGTGCCGTTCGGCACCGGCCCTGGCGGTGGCGAGATCGGCGGCGGCCTCGTCCAGGGCCGTACGCATCTGCAGCAGCGAGGAGCCGCCGCCCGAACCGCCGTGCGCGGCGTGGACGGCGAGCAGGTCGCCGGACGTCGTGACGGCCCGCAGCTCCGGATAGGCGTCCACGACCTTGCGCGCGGTGAGCAGGTCGGGCACCACGACCACGCCGGACAGCAGCGCCTCCACGGAGGGGCGCAGCTCGTCCGGCACGGTCACCAGGTCGGCGGCCCACTCCGCGCCCGCGACCGGTGCCTCCGGCCGCGCAGCGCCACCTTGTCCACCGCCGCTCTGTCCGCCGCTCTGTCCACCGCCTTGCCCACCGCTCTGCCGGTCGGCCGCGACCAGCAGGGCGGCGCGGCCGGCGTCGGCCTCGCGCAGGTGCTCGACGGCGGCAACGGCGGCGGTGAGCGAGGCGACGGCCACCCCGTCCACGGCCAGCACGGCCGCGACGGCCGCCTCCGCCCCCGGGCGTACGGCGAGCAGCGTGGCGATCGGGCCGAGCACGCCGGGCAGACCGGCGCCGAGCAGCGCGGCTGCCCCGTCCGCTCCCCCGGCCAGGCTCATCTCCAGGGCCTCGCACCGCGCCTGGAGCGCGGCGACCGTGCGCTGCGACTCCTGGTCGGCCGCCCGGGCCGTGCTCACGGCGGCCTTGGCGGCGGCGAGCGCGTCCCTGGGCGCGGCCAGACCGGCCCGTGCCCGCTCCACGACGGCCTCGGCCTGCTCGGCCACGGCCCTGGCCTCCTCCACCGCGGCGCGGGCGAGGTCCACACCCTCCTGCGCGGCCTCCAGCTCGGCCGCGAGCTCGGGGTCGGCGGGCGACTCGTCGAGCTCCTGCGCGTCGAGCTCGTCCTGAGCCTGCTCCGCGCGCCGGGTGGCGTCCTCGACGGCCTTGGCGAGCCTGCCGATCTCGTCTCCGGCGGCCCTGGCCCGGCTCCTGGCCGACTCGACCTGGCCGCGGAGGCGGGCGAGGGCCTCGCGGCGGTCGGCGGCGGCGCGGGCGGCGGCGGTCAGGTGCCGCTCCTCGGCGGCCAGCGCCTCCTCGGCCTCCGCGCGGACCTCGACGGCGGCCGCGAGCCGCTCGCGCGCCTCGTCCAGCTCCTCCGCCAGCGCCTCCTCCTGCTCCCGCACCTCGGCGGCCTCGCGCTCCAGCTCCTCCGGGTCGCGCCCGCGCCGCTCGATGGACGCGGCGTCCGCGGCGTGCCGGCGCCGTTCGGCCGCGAGGCTCTCCACGCCGCGCAGCCGCTCCCGCAGGGCGGAAAGGCGGTAGAAGGTCTCCTGCGCGGCCTGCAGCCGCGGCTGGGCCTCGTTCTCGGCCGCCTCCAGCTCGGCCTCCCGCCGCTGGCCTTCGGCCAGCTCCGCCTCCACCCGGGTGCGCCGCGCCTGCACGGCCGCCTCGTCGGCCTCCTCCCGCTGCAGCGTGTCGCGGAGCGTGATCACGTCGTCGGCGAGCAGCCGCAGCCGCGCGTCACGCAGATCGGCCTGGATGACGGCCGCCTTGCGGGCGATCTCGGCCTGCCGGCCCAACGGTTTGAGCTGGCGGCGCAGCTCGGCCACGAGGTCCTGGACGCGGTTCAGATTGGCCTGCATCGCGTCGAGCTTGCGCAGGGCCTTCTCCTTGCGCTTGCGGTGCTTGAGTACGCCCGCGGCCTCCTCGATGAACGCCCTGCGCTCCTCCGGCCCCGCGTGCAGCACCTGGTCGAGCTGGCCCTGACCGACGATCACGTGCATCTCCCGGCCGATGCCGGAGTCGGACAGCAGCTCCTGGATGTCGAGCAGGCGGCAGGTGTCGCCGTTGATGGCGTACTCGCTCTGGCCGGACCGGAACATCAGCCGGCTGATCGTCACCTCGGTGTAGTCGATCGGGAGCGCGCCGTCGGTGTTGTCGATCGTCAAGGTGACCTCGGCGCGGCCGAGGGGCGGGCGGCTGGAGGTGCCCGCGAAGATCACATCCTCCATTTTGCCGCCGCGCAGCGACTTGGCGCTGTGCTCGCCCATCACCCACGCGAGGGCGTCCACGACATTGGACTTGCCGGAGCCGTTGGGGCCCACCACGGCGGTGATGCCCGGCTCGAAGCGGAGGGTGGTAGCCGAGGCGAAGGACTTGAAGCCGCGTAAGGTAAGCGTCTTCAGGTACACGTCCGCCCCCCTCGGTGCCGCCTGGCGCTGGTGGGAAAGACTACAGCTCCCGAGGGCCGGTTACGGGGGGATAGGCACCGGCGGTCCGCCTGGGTGAGGAATGTGGGTAAGGCAAGCCGGGCAGTTCGCCCGTCTCGCCCGCGACCCGGTTGTTTATGATCGATCAGCCGGCGAATCAATTGCCGGGGAACGACGGCGGAAATGGCAAGGGACGCCTTTGCGGGGCGTCCCTACAATCCTTTTTCCCGTTTCCTGCCGGACCTCAGGTGAGAGCCGGCTCGCGATCCTGCAGCCGGACCAGGGCCTCGTCACGAGTTTGCGCTTCGAGCGCGTCGTTCTGGGCCTGGAGCCGGTTGAGTTCTGCCTCGAGGTCGCGGATGCGCTGCTGGAGACGGCGCATTTCCGAGATCATCCGAGGATCAGGACCGCCGACGTGGCCGAGTAGAGCCTTCGCCATAGTAAAGGGTCCTCCACGCTGAGTGACCAGACTGGTTCGCGCACTTCATGCCGCGGGAGGGGTGCGCGTGGTTCCTCTCAAGAGTCGCACCGGCAATGGAGACGGTCAAGTCGAACGCTCCGCACAGGCGTGCCGGTGGGCACTCTCGCTAGGTAAATATACCGGATTTAAGGGGTTTGAGGGAAGCCCTACCTCTCGACAAACCCGGCGATACTTCTCTTCGCATCGCTCCAGCGCTCGACCACCCCCTCAACGCGGCCGGGCGTGTCTCCGGTGCGTAACAACGACAGGAGCCGCTCGCACGACTCCCTCGGGCCCTCGGCGACGACCTCGACCCTCCCGTCGGCCAGGTTCGAGGCCCACCCGACGAGCCCGAGCTCCAGTGCGCGGGCACGGGTCCACCAGCGGAACCCCACACCCTGCACCCGTCCCCGGACCCATGCCGTCAACCGAACCACGCCTACAAGTATCCAGATCGACTCCGGCCACCGCAGCGGGGGGTGCCTGATGCCGCTCCGGGCGACGGCGACGGGACGACACGACGGATCGACACGACGACGGGACGACACGACGACGGGGCGGGGATCGGCGGGAAGGCGTTGAGAAGCTAGGGCCGGGCGTCGCTCGGGCGGGGCTGGCACTTCGGGCAGCTGTAGGAGGACCTGTTCATGAACGCCTCCCGCCGGACGGGCGTCCCGCAGCGGCGGCAGGGCTCGTCCCGCCTGCCGTACACCGCGAGCGAGCGGTCGAAGTAGCCGCTCTCGCCGTTGACGTTCACGTAGAGGCTGTCGAAGGACGTGCCGCCCTGTCCCAGCGCCTCCGTCATCACCGCGCGGACCGCCGCCAGCAGTTCGGTGATCTTCGGCCGGGTCAGCGTCTCCGTCGGGCGCGCCCAGTGCAGGCGCGCGCGCCACAACGCCTCGTCCGCGTAGATGTTGCCCACCCCGCTGATCAGCGACTGGTCGAGCAGCGCCCGCTTGATCCCCGTACGGCGCAGCCGCAGCCGCACGGCGAACTCCGCGTCGTCGAAGGCGTCCTCCAGCGGGTCGGCGGCGATGTGCGCGATCGGCTCGGGCACCGCCCGCCCCCGCCCCGCGACCATGGGCGCCACCAGGAGGTGCCCGAAGGTGCGCTGGTCGACGAAGCGTAACTCCGGGCCGCCGTCGGTGAAGCCCACGCGCACGCGCAGGTGCTTCTCGATGGGCGACAGCGGGTCCACGACGAGAAGCTGGCCGCTCATGCCGAGGTGGGCGATCAGCGCCTCACCGGGCTCCTCCTCGCCGCGGCCGCCGTCCCGCAGGGGCAGCCACAGGTATTTGCCGCGCCGCTCGGCCGACGCCGGCGTGCGGCCCTTGATCTGGTCGGGCAGCTCGCCGACGTTGCGGCGGACCGCCCGGGGGTGCAGGACCTCGGCCGCGGCCACTGTCCGGCCGGCGACCCAGCTCTGCAGGCCCCTGCGGACGACCTCGACCTCGGGCAGTTCGGGCATGTGCCGCCTTCCGGGCTCAGGCGCGTACGGGGCCGGCGCCCTCGCGGGCGTCGCGCAGCGCGCGGATCGCGGTCCAGGCCGCCTCGGCCGCCTGCTGCTCGGCCTCCTTCTTGCTGCGCCCGGAGCCCTTGCCGTACTCCTTGCCGCCCACGCGCACGACCGCGGAGAACGACTTGGCGTGGTCGGGCCCGCTCTCGTCCACGTGATACTCCGGCACGCCGAGCATCTCGGCGGCGGTGAGCTCCTGCAGGGACGTCTTCCAGTCGAGCCCGGCGCCCAGCGACGCCGACCGCGTGATGAGCGGGTCGAACAACAGGTGAACGACGCGGAACGCCTCGTCCAGGCCCTTGTCGACATACACCGTGCCGATCAGGGCCTCCAGCGTGTCGGCCAGGATGGACGACTTGTCCCGTCCGCCCGTGCCCTCCTCGCCGCGGCCCAGCCGCAGGTATTTGCCGAGGTCGAGCGTCCTGGCGACGTCCGCGAGCGCGCGCATGTTGACCACGGCGGCGCGCAGCTTGGCGAGCTGGCCCTCCGGCAGGTCCGGGTGGTTGCGGAACAGCGTGTCCGTCACCACGAGACCCAGCACCGAGTCGCCCAGGAACTCCAGGCGCTCGTTCGTCGGCAGACCACCGTTCTCGTACGCGTACGAGCGGTGCGTCAGCGCCCGTTCGAGGATGCCGGTGCTGAGCCGGACATCCAGACTCTGGAACAGCTCGTCTCTCGCGACCTCGACGGGCACGGGCTTTACAGACGGCGCGGCCATGAAAATCCTCCCAACTCCTAGGTGCAGGCAGGGCCGTGCACGGGAGGCAGGTGGACCGGCCGAGGGCCCGAAGGCGTGGTGGACGCCGGTCCGCCGGGAGCCGATGGCTCCGGCGTCCACCACGGCCGCGGGCGCGCATGTCCGTGCGTACCGTCCAACCGCCATCGCACGTTCCCTTGAAGCACGGTAACGCCGACCGGCTCGTTCTGACGATCCGGCCGGCGTACCGACGTTCCCTTACGCGCGATCAGGCCGACGGCTCGACGACCTGACGGCGGTTGTAGGTGCCGCAGGTCGGGCACGCAACGTGCGGGCGCTTGGGCGAGCGGCACTGCGGGCAGCTCACGAGTGCGACCGCCGCCGCCTTCCACTGGGACCTGCGGGCGCGGGTGTTGCTCCGCGACATCTTCCGCTTGGGGACGGCCACGTCAACCCTCCTGATCGTCTTCCTGTTCCACAACCAAACCCTGCAGCGCCGCCCAGCGGGCGTCGATCGCTTCGTGCCGATGGTCAGGGCCGGCCTCCGCCAGCCTGATCCCGCACTCCGCACACAGACCGGGGCAGTCATCACCGCACACCGGGCTCAGCGGCAGTGCGAGCACCACCGCGTCACGGAATACCGGCTCGAGATCGAGCAGTTCGCCGTCGAGGAGCAGATCGTCCTCTCCGGCGTCCTCCGCCGAGTAGAAGTAGAGCTCCTGGAAGCCGACCTCGATCTCCGAGGTCAACGGGTCCAGGCAGCGCGAGCACTCCCCCGTCAGGGGAGTGCGCGCCGTGCCCGTGACGAGCACGCCCTCCATCACCGCCTCGAGCCGGATGTCCAGCTCGACGTCGGCGTCCTTGGGAACGCCGATCATTCCGACCGCGAGGTCCGCCGGTGCCGGGAGGACCGGGCTGAGCGTGCGCATCGATCCCGGTCGACGTCCCAGGTCGTGGGTGGAGATCACCCATGGGGCTCGGGGATCGAGGGTGTGCAGACTCATCCTGCTCTCGTTAGGCATGGCGAATCACCGCCGTCGTGCAAGGCTGAAAGGCAAGAATACCAGCCCTCGTTCAGCCCCTGAGCCGCTCCACCAGCAACTGGTGGACGAGGTCGGGGACCAGCCCCGACACGTCCCCGCCGTACCGTGCGATCTCCTTGAGCCTGCTGGACGACAGGAAGGAGTACTCGGGGTTGGTGGACATGAACAGTGTCTCCACGCCCGACATCCGGTAGTTGAGCTGGGCCATCTGCAGCTCGTAGTCGAAGTCGCTGACCGCGCGCAGGCCCTTCACGATGGACGGGATGCCCTGCTGCCGGCAGAAGTCGACCAGCAGACCGTGGAACTTCTCCACGCGGACGTTGCCGTACTCCTTCGTGACCGCCTGGAGCATCTCGATGCGCTCGTCGACGGTGAAGAGGCTGCGCTTCTCGACGTTGATGAGCACGGCCACGACGACCTCGTCATACAGCCGTGACGTCCGGCCGATGATGTCCAGATGTCCGTTGGTCACGGGATCGAACGACCCCGGGCAGACGACACGACGCAAGGCGCACCCCCATAGATTCACGGGTTCCCGGCTGCGTGACCGTACCAAACGGCGGCTTCACCGTATCGACGGACCCTGTCTTCCGTGAAGCCCGCGGGCCACACCAGGTCCTTACCCCTCGACTCCCGCTCGACGGCCACGAGCGCGCCCTCCGCGAGCCAGCCGTTGTCGCGCAGCGCCTCCAGCAGCCGGGAGACCGCCTCGTCGGAGACGGCGTAGGGCGGATCGGCGAAGACGAAGTCGTACGGCTCCTCGCACGGCCGGCCCACCACCCGCTCGGCCTTCTCGGCCCGCAGGGACGCCCCCGGCAGCCCGAGCGACGTGATGTTCTCCCTGATCGTGCGTGCGGCCCTGGCGTCCGACTCGACCAGCAGCGCGTGGGCGGCCCCCCTGCTCAGCGCCTCGAGTCCGACGGCGCCCGACCCGGCGTACAGGTCGAGGACCCGGATCCCGTCCAGCGGGCCGAGCGCGGAGCCGACGGTGGCGAACAGGCCCTCCCGGGTGCGGTCGCTCGTCGGCCTGGTCGATCTCCCCGGCGGGACAGCCAGCCGTCGTCCCCCCGCCGTCCCTGCGATCACCCGCGTCACGTCTTCATTGTCCCGCCCGCGACGGCCCGCCCGCGACGGCCCGCCCGGGACGGCCCTCCCGGGACGGCCCTCCCGGGACGGCGGGCGAAGGATCCCGGAGGGGCACGAGGTCAAGAGTGGGCAAGCGGCGGCGACGAATGAGTAAGAGCCGTATCGCGGGGTCCGTCACATGCGCATCATGAGTTCTGCGGCCTTCACGGTGACCCAGGGGAGGCCGGCCGGCGTGGTCGTGAGCCCTTCCGCACGTCGGCGCCCTCGGCACCTGACCCGAGGGTGGGCCCAGCCAGGGGCGGCATTCGGGGGGAGGCCGTCCCAAGGCTGGGCCCTGGGTCGTCAACGGGCGTCGTGTTCACACGGCGCCCGTTTCAATTTCCGCCCGCACACCGGCGGCACCGGCGGTCACGCCTTCTCGAGGAACTCGGCGCGTTCACCGGCGACCATGGTGTCGATCTCGGCACGCAGGGCCGGGTGGGCCGACAACTCGGAGTCGGCGGACAGCAGGGCGGTGGCCTCGGCCCGGGCGCTTTCGATCACGTCCTCGTCGCGCAGAAGCTGCAGCAGCTTGAGCGAGGACCTGCGCCCCGACTGGGCGGCGCCGAGCACATCGCCCTCCCTGCGCTGCTCCAGGTCCACGCGGGACAGCTCGAACCCGTCGAGCGTCGTGGCCACCGCGTCGAGCCTGCGGCGCGCCTGGGCGCCCTCCGGAGCCTCGCTCACGAGCAGGCACAGCCCGGGCAGGCCGCCCCGGCCCACCCTCCCGCGCAACTGGTGGAGCTGGGAGACGCCGAAGCGGTCGGCGTCCATGATGACCATCACCGACGAGTTGGGGACGTCGACGCCGACCTCGATGACCGTGGTCGCGACCAGAACGTCGATCTCGCCCCGGGCGAAGGCCCGCATCGCCGCGTCCTTGTCCTCCGGCGCGAGCTTGCCGTGCAGCACCTGAATCCGCAGGCCGGCCAGCGGCCCCTCCCCGAGCATGCGCGCGACGTCGAGCACCGCCAGGGGCGGCCTGCGCTCGTCGTCGTCCTTCGCCAGGTCGCCCTCGTCGCCCTCCTGATCGCCGATGCGCGGGCACACCACGTACGCCTGGCGGCCCAGGCCGACCTCCTCACGGACCCGCTGCCAGGCCCGGTCGAGGAAGTGGGGCTTGTCCGCGGCGGGCACCACGTGCGTGGTGATCGGGGCCCGGCCCGAGGGGAGCTGGGACAGCGTGGAGACCTCCAGGTCGCCGAACACGGTCATGGCCACCGTGCGCGGGATCGGCGTCGCCGTCATGACCAGCACGTGGGGGCGCCCGCCGCCGCCCTTCTCGCGGAGGGCGTCGCGCTGCTCGACGCCGAACCTGTGCTGCTCGTCCACCACGACCAGCCCGAGGTCGGCGAACTGGACGTGCTCCTGGAGCACGGCGTGGGTGCCGATCACGATGCCGGCCGCGCCGCCGGCCGCGTCGAGCAGCGCGGCGCGCCGCGCCGCGGCCCCCATCGAGCCGGTGAGCAGCGCGACCGCGGTGCCGCCGAACATCCCGCCGGTCGCCAGATCCCCCAGCATGTTCACGATCGACCGGTGGTGCTGCTGGGCGAGGACCTCGGTGGGGGCGAGCAGCACGGCCTGGCCGCCGGAGTCCACCACCTGGAGCATCGCGCGCAGCGCGACCACGGTCTTGCCCGCGCCGACCTCTCCCTGCAGGAGCCGGTGCATGGGGTGCTCCCGGGCCAGGTCGGCGGCGATCTCCTCGCCGACCTGCCGCTGCCCCTCGGTGAGCTGGAACGGCAGCCGCTTGTCGAACTCGCGCAGCAGCCCGTCGTCGCACCCCGGGCGGGCCCTGGCGAGCCAGGCGGACGCGGCCATGCGCCGCCGCACCAGGACGGCCTGCAGGACGAACGCCTCGTCGAACTTCAGCCGGTCGTGCGACCGGGCGACGTCCGCCTGGCTTCGGGGCCGGTGGACGCGCCGCAGCGCCTCCTCGATCGGCAGCAGCCCCAGCCGCTCCCGTATCTCGGCGGGCACCGGATCGTCCAGGCTGAGCACGTCGAGCACCGTGCGCACGGCCCGCCGGATCTTCCAGCTCGGCAGCCCCTGGGCGGAGGGGTAGATCGGCACCAGCGCGGAGGCGAACTCCTCGGCCGTCTCCTCGGTCTCGTCGAACGACTCGTACTCGGGATGGGTGAGCGAGACGCGCCTGGTCCTCCCGCCGACGAACACGCCGACCTTGCCGGAGAACATCGCCTCGGTGCCCGGGGTGAGCCGCTGCTCGGCGACGTAGGCGCCCTTGCCGAAGAAGGCCAGGTGCAGCTTCTCCTTGCCGTCGGTCACCTCGATGTCGAGCCAGGTGCCCTGCCGGTTCTTCATCGGCCTGCGCACCGCGGACGACACCTTGGCGACCACGGTGACGTGCTCGTCATGCTCCAGGGACGCGATGGGCGTCAGCTCCCCCCGCTGCGCGTACCGCCGCGGATAGTGGCGCAGCAGTTCACCGACCGTACTGATGCCCAGCGCGCTCTCCAGCGGGGCGGCCGACCTGCCGACCGCCTTCTTGAGCGGCTCGTCGAAGCTCGTCACGACACCAATTCCTACCCGTACAGGCCGACAATCCGGCTACTCGACGCCGATCAGAAGGGGATAACCGCCCTGCCCGCCCTCGTACACGACGATCTCCAGGTCCGGGCGGACGCGCTCCAGGTGATCGCGTACCGCCCGCAGGAGCGCCTCGGGCGCGCCGGCTCCGGTGACGATCGTGACCATCTCGCTGCCGCCGGAGACCAGGCGCCGGACGACCTCCACCGCGGTGGCGGCCAGGTCCGCGCCGATCAGCGCGACCTCGCCGTCCACCACCCCGAGCACGTCACCGGGGCGGCAGATCCCGGCGCTGGTCATCGCCTCGCGATCGGCCACCCACACGTGCCCGTGGCGGGTGTGCCCGGCGGCGTCGGTCATGGCCACGATGTCGTCGTCGAAGCGGCGCAGCGGGTCGTGCACGGCCAGCGCGGCCAGGCCCTGCACCGACGCCCGGGTGGGCAGGACGCTGACCGTCACACCCTCCTCCCTGGCGATCTCCGCGGCGGCCACGGCGACGTCGTGCACCGCCGCGTCGTTGGGGAGTACCGCGACCTCGGTCCCGGCCTCGCGTACGGCCCGCAGGAGGGCGGCCGCCGCCGGCGCCGAGCCCGGCTCGCGCCGCACGACCACCGCTCCCGCCTCCCGGAACAGCGCCGCCAGGCCGTCTCCCGCGGCGACCGCGACGACGCCCCTCGCCGGGCCCGGCTCGTGCGGCCGTCCCCCGAGGTAGGTCACCCTGATCCGATGCGGGCGCCCGGCCCGCAGCCCGGCCTCGATCGCCGCGCCCGCGTCGTCCACGTGGACGTGGACGTTCCACAGGCCCTCCCCGCCGACGATCACCAGGCTGTCCCCCAGCGCGTCGAGCTCGCCTCTCAGCCGGTCCACCTCGTGCGCGCCCGCGTCCAGCAGGTACATGACCTCGTAGCCGGGGCCGCCCGCGTCCCGCCGCCCGAGCTCCTCCGGCGCGATCCGCCGGGCCGGGGCGGGCACCTCGTGCCGCTCGCTGTACGCCTCGGTCACCACCTCGGCCAGGCTCTCCAGCACGATCACCAGCCCGGCCGCCCCCGCGTCCACCACGCCGTTGCGGGACAGCACGCCGAGCTGACCCGTCGTGCGGCGCAGGGCCCGCCGCGCCTCGTCCGCCGCCCGGCAGGCCACCTCGGTCAGGTCGTCGGGCGCGTCGCGCACCGCGTGCGCAGCGGCCGACAGCACGCTCAGCACCGTGCCCTCCACCGGCCGCGCCACCGCCGCCCTGGCCATCTGGGCCGCCCTCGTCAGGCCGTCGCGCAGGTCGGCGCCGCCTCCCCGCGCGCGCCCGAGCACCTCGCCCAGGCCCCTGACGGCCTGGCTCACGATCACCCCGGAGTTGCCCCGCGCGCCGAGCAGGGCCCCGCGCGTCAGGGCCTCCCACGTCGCGCCCGCGTCCGCGTCGCCGGGCAGCGCGTCCACCGCCTCGGCGGCCGAAAGGATCGTGAGGTGCAGGTTCGTTCCGGTGTCCCCGTCGGGCACGGGGAACACGTTGAGCGCGTCGATCTCCGCCCTGGCCCGGCCGAGGGCCGCCGCGCAGTGACGTGACCAGCGGCGCACCGCGGGGGGATCGAGCACCTTGAGCATCGGCCGGCCTTCCTTCCGCGCGCTTCAGCCCCTCGATGCGCTACCGTTGGCGGGTACGAGACTATCCCCGTCCGCCGGAGTCCCGTTTGGCGTGCACCGGCGAACATCGGATATCCTCGTGTGGCCAGCCGGTTGTCCCGGCATTGCTCGGACGAGCCGCTTCATCCGGCGCCGGGCCGATCGACTGATTCAAAGGAGCGATTACCGTGGCTTCCGTCTGCGACGTCTGCGCCAAGAAGCCGATTTTCGGCAACAACATCTCCCACTCGCACCGCCGCACCCGCCGCCGCTGGAACCCCAACATCCAGACCGTGCGCGCGGTGGTCAACGGGACGCCGAAGCGGATGAACGTCTGCACCTCCTGCATCAAGGCGGGCAAGGTCTCGCGCTGACCGTCTGACTTTCACGAGAGCCCGCCACCGGATCGGTGGCGGGCTTTCGTGCTCCCGTGACCGGCGACGGCGACGGCGAGGATGCGTACCGGAATCGCCCCCACAGCGGTGGTGCACCAGGCAGACATCGCGGCCGCGGCGGCACGCGTGCTGACCGGCGACGGGCACGTGGGCGCCACGCACGTGCTGACCGGACCACAGGTGGTGAGCAGGGCCGAACAGGTCCGCTTGATCGGCGAGGCGATCGGCCGTCCGTTGCGCTTCGAGAAGGTCCCCGTGGAGGCGGCTCGGGAGCGGATGCTCGCGGACGGAAGGCCGCCCGCCCTGGTCGAGGCACTGCTGGCGAGCACGCGGCGACCCCGCTCCGACCTGATCACCTCGACGGTGGAAGAGATCGTCGGAAGGCCCCCGCGAACATTCAGGGAATGGGCCGCCGACCACGCGGCCGACTTCCGCTGACCACTCAGGCGTCCGCCCGCATCCGCCAGCCGTGGTCCACCGGGCCGATGCCCGCGCCCAGGGGGAAGCCGTGCGCGATCGCGCCCGTGACGTACTCCTTGGCCCGCCGTACGGCGCCGGGCACGTCCTCGCCGAGAGCTAGGTACGACGCGATCGCCGAGGCGAGCGTGCAGCCGGTGCCGTGGGTGTGCCGGTTGTCGTGCCGCTCGGCGGTGAAGCGGTGCGCGCTCGCCCCGTCGGTGAGCAGGTCGACCGGCTCCCCGGGGAGGTGACCGCCCTTGATCAGCGCCCATTTCGGACCGAGGGCCAGCACGGCCTCGGCGGCGCGGGGCAGGTCGTCCTCGTCCTCGACCTTGACGCCCGTCAGCTGCTCGACCTCCCACAGGTTGGGAGTGACCACGGTCGCGGCCGGCAGCAGCACGCTCTTGACGGTCTCCACGGCCTGCGGCGCGAGCAGGCTGTCGCCGTGCTTGGACACGCCGACCGGGTCGACCACGACGGGCACGGTCACGCCCGCGAGCACCTCCGCGACGGTCTCCACCAGCACGGACGACGCCAGCATCCCCGTCTTGATCGCCTGAGCTCCGATGTCGCCGAGGACCGAGTCGAGCTGTGCCCGCACCGCCTCCGGGGGCAGTTCCCAGTAGCCCTGCACGCCCAGTGAGTTCTGCGCCGTCACGGCCGCGATGACGCTCATGCCGTGCACGCCGAGGGCCAGCATGGTCTTCAGGTCGGCCTGGATGCCGGCGCCGCCGCCGGAGTCCGAGCCCGCGATGGTCAGGACACGTGGTGGGGTGGTCATGCGCCCATCCAACCAAAACGCCCGCCGCTCCCCAGAGAACACCCCTTCCCCGGCCGCGCGGACCCGGTGGGGGCGGTGTCCCGGACCCGCTGGGGTCGTTGTCAGGACCCAGGGGGCGCTGTCAGTCGCCCCGCCCGGAGGAGCCGGAGCCGGTCACCTCGCATCGCCCCTCGGAAAGCACACAGCCGGCCGGTGCGGCCGACGCGCCGTCGGCGTGGACGATCAGCGTCAGCGTGCCGCCCGCGGCCAGCGCGGCCCGCGAGCTCAGGGTCAGGGTGTCGCCCTGCTGCCGCCAGTCCGCCCCCTCCACCGCGGTCACCTGCCCGCCGGCGGCCAGCCGGATGGTCCATGAGCGCAGGGCCGGACCCTCGTTGCGTACGGCGATCCGGGCCGTGTATCCGCTCTCGTCACGGGCCGACACCGTGAACCGCACCCGCACCGCCGGACCGCCGCCGGCGAGTGCGGATCCCGCCCGCGCCGTGTTCGTACGGTTCGTGTGGTCGGCGCCGGTCGTGTGGTTCGTACCGGCTGCGTGCTCGCTGTCGCGGCCGTCCTCGCCGCCTCGGGTGTTGTCAGTGTCGTCCAGCGTGGTCTCACCGGGAGCCGCGCCGCCGTCGGACGCGGTGCCCGTGTCGTCCGTGTCGTCCGTGTCGTCTGTGTCTTCCGGGGCGGCCGTGACGGCGGCGGGAGCATCGCCCACCCGCGGAACCGCGTGGGCCGACGCCCCCGGGTCGGCGGTGGACCGGTCGGCGGTGGACCGGTCGGCGGTGGACCGGTCGGCGGTGGACGGGGCGCGCGTAGAGGCAGGCGTGGCCTGGGGAGCCGCCGGTCCGCCCTGCGCCGCCTCGTTCTTCCCCGTGTCGCTGTTCTTCCCTGTGTCGTTCCGGCCCGTTTCACCCTGATCGGCACCGGTTGAGCCGGGGGCGTCCTGGCCGTTCCGGGCCGCGTCTCCGGTCGGGTCGCCGGTGGGATCGCCCGGGGCGGGCGTCTCGCCGAGGGCCTGGCCTGAGCCGGACGCTGCGTACGGCCCGTCCGCGTCGGCGCAGTTCTCCGAGACCGGGCAGGCCGTCGTCGGCTGCTCCATGGACAGGAAGGTCCGCCCGGCGACCAGCCGGGCGCCGCCGGCCGTGACGCCCACGGCCAGCAGCACCGACAGTCCCGACACGAGCGCCAACCGCCGCATCCGTCTCGGCTGCTTCGCGTGGCCGTCCCGGTCCTGCCCGGGAAGGCCCCGGTTTCCGGCGCCCCCGGACCCCACCAGACGCTCGGCCGGCGCCCGCCGCTCCGGCGATGCCGGGCTCTCGTGCCCCAGGCTCCCGGGCTTGAGGCTCTCGGACTCCAGCCTCTCGGATTCCAAGCTCTCGGGCGAAAGTGCGGCGAACATCCGGGTCGTCGCCTCCGACGGCGGCACGGGCCACAGCACGGCGCCGGCGGTCCGCGGACCACCACCGGGCGCCCGACCACCAGTCACGGGACCACTACCAGTCGCCACACCACCAGCGGTCATCTGCGAAGGCGGCGCCGGCCAGGGCGCGGCCCCGCCGCCCGGCCGCGGCCCGGGGTGGCCGGGCCCGGGAAGGGGCTGCGGGGAGTCGTCCGGCGTCGCCGGAGGGCGGAAGGCCAGGTGCTCCGGGCTCCCGCCCCTCTGCGTGGGGTCGTCCTGAGCCGGGGAGGGCTGTCCCTCTCGTGCCCTGCGTCCTGTCGTGTGACGGCCCATGACGGTCCTTCCTGTTGCCCGACCGCCATACTTAATAACAGATCTAATACGCCTATGTCACAAAATTCACATCATGCCCGGAAGTGATCCCAGCCCCCTCGGGTCCGGGCCTGCCCGTCGACCCGCACTCCGCGCCCCTCCGCGACCACCCCTATGCGCGTCCACTCGGGCGGCAGTCGCACCTCAGGAGGGAACGTCGCGGCCAGGGCGTGATCGTCCCCGCCGGTCAGCACCCACTCCAGGGGATCCGCGCCAAGGTCGCGCGCCGCCGCGGACAGCGCCTGCGGCACACGCAGAGCGGCGGCGTCCAGTTCGACGGCCACGCCGCTCGCGTCGGCGACGTGACCGAGGTCCTGCAGCAGGCCGTCGCTGACGTCGAGCATCGCCGTCGCGCCGAGCAGCGCGGCCCGCGGGCCGCAGGGGTACGGCGGCCGGGGACGGCGGTGCGCCTCCAGCAGGGTCACGAGGTCCGGGGAACCGCCGGTCACGTCCGCCCCGAGCAGGGCCAGGCCGGCCGCCGCGTAGCCGAGGCGGCCCGCCACCGCCACCACGTCGCCCGGACGCGCGCCCGACCGGGTCACCGGGGACCGGCCGCCGAGATCGCCCAGCGCGGTCACACCGAGCACGACGGTCTCCGAACGGGCGATGTCACCCCCCGCCACGGTCGCCCCCACCAGGTCGCACTCGTCGCGGAAGCCGTCGGTCAGGGCATCCACCCAGTCGGCGCCGACGTCAGCGGGCAGCCCCAGGCCGACCACGAGGGCGGTGGGATCGGCCCCCATGGCAACGATGTCGGAAAGATTCTGCGCCGCGGCCTTACGGCCGATGTCGTAGCCACTCGACCAGTCGCGGCGGAAATGCCGCCCCTCGATCAGCAGGTCCGTGCTCACGACAACCCGCCCGTCGGGGGCCTTCAGGATCGCGGCGTCGTCGCCGGGACCCAGCAGTACGGCCGCAGTACGCGGAAGACGTCCCGATATCCGCTGAATTACTCCGAATTCACCGAGATCTCCAACTGTGATAGCACACCCCCAGGGCATTCGAGGTACGGTTACGCTCCGGCACTGATCTCTACCCGGAGGACGTCATGGTGCAGGCCTACATCCTTATCCAGACCGAGGTCGGCAGGGCCGCCAACGTTGCCGAGGAGATCTCCTCCATCCCCGGGGTGACACAGGCCGAGGACGTCACCGGCCCCTACGACGTGATCGTCCGCGCGCAGGCCGGCAACGTGGACGAGCTCGGCAAGCTCGTGGTGGCCCAGATCCAGGCGGTGAACGGCATCACCCGCACACTCACGTGCCCGATCGTCCACATCTGAGCGGAACACGAGCCGGGGAGACGATGCGAGAGGCGAAGGGATCCATGCGCGCCGCGCCGGCAGTCACGGCGCTGGCGGCGCTCGCCCTGCTCACCGGCTGCTCGTCCACCGTCCACGTGGAGCCGCCCACCCCCACCGGCGAGGCGGCGGCGGCCTGCCTCAAGCTCGACGCGGCGCTGCCGAAGACGCTCGACGGGCTCGGCCGGGCCGGCTCCGAGCCTCCCTCGCCGTACGTCGCCGTCTGGGGTGACGGCCAGATCGCCCTGCGCTGCGGCGTGCCCCGGCCGGCCGCGATGGAGGCGACGGCGGAGGTCGCCGACATCAACGGCGTCGGCTGGTTCCAGGACCCACGCCGCCCGACGCTGTTCACGTCCACCAACCGCGTCGCGTACGTCGAGGTGACGATCGGGCAGGAGCACCAGGCCGGGGCCGTGCTGGTCGACCTGGCCGAGCCGATCAAATCGAGCATCCCGGAGTAGCTACCGCAGGCCCGCACGCCGGCGCAGCGCGAGCTGGATCAGATGGTCGACCAGGCCGGCGTACGGCAGGCCGGTCGCCGCCCACAGCTGCGGCGCGACCGACAGCGATGTGAAGCCCGGCATGGTGTTGATCTCATTGACGATCAGCTCGCCCGAGGGCGTGTAGAAGAAGTCGACCCGCGACAGGCCCTCGCAGCCGAGCGCCTCGAACGCGCGCACGGCCATGGACCGCAGCGTCTCCGCCACCTCGGCCGGAATGTCGGCCGGCGCCTGGAGCGCCATCTGGTCGGGGTAGTACTTGGCCTCAAAGTCGAAGAACTCTCGCTCGCCCCGCACGAGCACCTCGCCGGGGACGCTCGCCTCGGGCGCGGCGTCGCCGAGCGACTCCAGCACCGCGCACTCGATCTCCCTGCCGACGATGGCGGCCTCGACCAGCACCTTCGGGTCGTGCTCGCGGGCGACCTCGATCGCCGCCTCCAGCGACTCGGGGTCGTGCGCCTTGGAGATGCCCTGCGACGACCCGGCCCTGGACGGCTTGACGAACACCGGCCAGCCCAGTTCCTCGATCTCCTTGAGCACGCGGTCGCGGTCGAGCCGCCAGTCACGGTCGCGTACGACCACGAACGGGCCGACCGGCAGCCCGGCGGCGCGCAGCACGAGCTTCATGTACGCCTTGTCCATGCCGACGGCGCTGGCCAGCACACCGGAGCCGACGTAGCGGACACCGGCCATCTCCAGCAGGCCCTGGATCGTCCCGTCCTCGCCGAACGGCCCGTGCAGCATGGGGAACACGACGTCCACCCGGCCGAGCGCACGCGGGATGTCACCGGATTCGAGGGCCACGAGGGCGCCGGAGTCGCCCGGAAGCGCGAGCGCCACGCCGGAGTCGTCCACGACGGGCAGACGGCCCGACTCGATCGCGTAGGACTGGTCGCCCGACGCCAGCACCCACCGCCCGTCCTGGGCGATGCCGATGGGGATGACCTCGTACTTCGTCCGGTCGACGGCCTCCAGCACACTGCCGGCGCCCATCAGGGAGACGGCGTGCTCAGAATTGCGTCCGCCGAAGACGACTGCCACGCGTACGCGTGACGGGGACTCGCGATCCTCATTCATGATGCCCGAATCTACCGTGTTCGAGGTGCAAAACGGCTTGTCAGCCGCGCGCGTCGTGGAGGTCCGAATCGCAGATCAGACGCCGTAGCGCTCCGGTTTGGGGGTGCGCGACATCAGCAGAACAGCGGCCTCACCGGGGGTCATGCCGTCGTGGACGACGCCGACGACCACCTCGGTGATGGGCATCTCCACGTCGTGCTTCCTGGCCAGTTCGAGCACAGACTCGCACGACTTCACCCCCTCGGCCGTCTGCTTCGTGGCGGCGACGACCTCGGCCATCGTCATGCCGCGGCCCAGGTTCTCGCCGAAGGTGCGGTTGCGCGACAGCGGCGAGGTGCAGGTGGCGACGAGGTCGCCCATCCCGGCGAGGCCGGCGAAGGTGTGCTGGTCCGCCCCGAGCACCGCGCCCAGCCGGGCGATCTCGGCCAGCCCCCGCGTCATGAGCGTCGCCCGCACGTTGTCGCCCAGGCCCATGCCGGCCGCGACGCCGACGGCCAGCGCGATGACGTTCTTGACCGCGCCGCCGAGCTCGACGCCCACCACGTCCGGATTCGTGTAGGTCCGGAACCACGGCAGGTGACACGCCTCCTGGAGCCGGGCCGCCACCTCCTCGTCGGAGCAGGCGATGACGGCCGCGGCGGGCTGCCGCTGGGCCAGCTCGGGGACCAGGTTGGGCCCGGAGATCACGGCCACCCGGCGCTCCGGCACCTCGGCCACCTCACAGACGACCTCGCTCATCCGCCTGCAGGTGCCGAGCTCGACGCCCTTCATCAGGCTGACCAGCACGGCCTCCGGCGGGATGTGGGGCTTCCACACCTGGAGGTTGGCGCGCAGCGTCTGCGACGGCACCGCGAGGACCACGAAGTCGGCGCCCTCCATGGCCTCGGCGGGGTCCGTCGTGGCGCGGATCGTGTCGGGCAGCCGTGTCCCCGGCAGATACTCGGGGTTCTCCCGGGTCTCGTTGATCGCGTCGACGACCTCCGCCCGCCTGCCCCACAGAGTCGTGGACGTGCCGGCCTCGGCGAGGATCATCGCGAACGTGGTGCCCCACGAGCCCGTTCCGAAAACAGCCGCCCTGCTCACTGGCCGCACCACTCCTCTTGCTCCGCGCACTCCTCCCTAACCGTACGCTCCGCTCAGCCGTTGCCCGCGTTCTTGGGGTCATAAGGGGTCTCCGGCGCTTTTTCGTCCCGAATCTCGGCGAGCAGTCCGGTGACGGCGGCCGTGATGTCCGCGGTCGCGTTGCGCAGGACCGAGCCGCGCATGGGCTGCCCGGCGTACTTGGACAGGTCGACCGGCGGCCCGGCCAGCACGTGGAAGGTCTTGCGGGGCAGCAGCCGGGGCTTCTTCGCCCCGTACGGCAGCAGCTCCTGGGCGCCCCAGTGGGCGATGGGGATGACCGGCACGCCGGTCGCGAGGGCCAGCCGGGCGACGCCGGTCTTGCCTGCCATCGGCCACAGCTCGGGATCGCGGCTGATCGTGCCCTCGGGATAGAACAGGATGCAGGCGCCCTTCCGCAGCCGCTCCTCCGCGGTCTTGAGCGACTTGGTGGCCTCGGTGCTGTTGCGCTCGACGGGAATCGCCTGGAGCTGGGTGACGGCGTGGCCCAGCAGGGGGATCCGGAAGATCCCCGCCTTGGCCAGGATCGTCGGCCAGCGCCCGTTGTTGTACAGGTAGTGCGCGAGCAGCACGGGGTCGGACCACGACAGGTGGTTGGCCGCGATGATCAGCCCGCCGCTGCGGGGGATGTGCTTCCCACCGCGCCACCTCCGCTTCACGAACAGCCGTGAGATCGGCTTGACGACGACGACCGCGAGCCCCTCCCAGAAGCGCGGCGGACGGCCGGCACGCCGGTTCACCGTGGCGGGGGCGGGCGCCGCGGGTGTCGCCGGGTGCGCGCCCGGGGAGGCGGTCGGGTCGGACGATGGTCCGCTGGGGTGGCTCACAGGGTCTCCAAATCACCGGGATCCGGCACAAGTCTCCCGGTTGGCCAAGGGCGATGTCGAGGCGGGATGCTACAGGCATGCACCTCGTGCGATGGTCAATAGTGGTCCCGGTGAAGACCCTGATCCGGGCCAAGACGCGACTCGCGGCGGCGGCCGGACCGCACCGGGCCGATCTGGCGGTCGCGGTGGCCTCCGACACCGTGGCGGCGGCGCTGCGGTGCCCGCTGGTGGCCCGCGTGGTGGTCGTGACGGCCGACCCGCTGCCCGCTCGGCGGCTGGCCGCGCTCGGGGCCCACGTGGTGGCCGATCCCGACCGGGGGCTGAACACCGCTCTGCGGACCGGGGCGCAGGAGGCCGTACGGCTCGCGCCCGGCGACGCCGTCGGCGCCCTGCAGGCCGACCTGCCCGCCCTGCGGCCGGCGGAGCTGGAGACGGTGCTCGCGGCGGCGCCGGAGTTCGACCAGGCGTTCGTCCCCGACGCCACCGAGGTGGGAACGACCTTCTACGGTGTGCGGCCGGGCGTGCCCTTCCGGCCGGGGTTCGGCGGCGAGTCGCGGGTCAGGCACCTGTCCCGGGGGGCCAAGGAACTGACCCCGCCGGGGATCGCGTCCGTGCGCAGGGACGTGGACACCGTGGAGGACCTGCGCGAGGCCCTGGTCCTAGGCGTCGGCCCCGCGACCGCCGAGGTCGCCGCCCTGATCCTGGGAGGAACGGCCCCCCGGCCGTAGTGGGCGGTCACGACCGCCCCGACGATCGGGGCGGGCGGACGTGGGCGAAGGCGGCCGGACACGCGGAAGGCGACCACGCCGAGCCCCCGCTCCGGCGTGGTCACCAGTGCGGTCCCGTCAGTGGGCCGCTTCCGCGTTCTCGCGGGCCTGCTTGGGCAGGAGGAAGGCCACCGCGAAGGTGAGCAGGAGCATTCCGGCGACCACCCAGAGCGTGATCTTCATGGCCTGGTCGAAGCTCCCGGCGGTGGGCACGTCGCCGAGCAGGTCGAAGAAGACCGTGCCGAGCAGGGCCACGCCGAACGCGTTGCCCAGCTGCTGCACCGCCGTCAGCGTGCCGGACGCCGAGCCCGTCTCGTGCTCCTCCACGCCGGCGAGCACGATGTCGAAGAAGGGCGACATCAGCAGGCCCATGCCGACTCCGCTGACGACCAGCGCCGGGGTGAGCTGCCAGGGGCTGACGTGCATGCCGGCGAGGTTCAGCGTGAGCAGGACGCCGAGCACGCCCAGCGTCATGACCAGGGTGCCGCCCTGGAGCAGCTTGCGCCCGAACTTCTGCAGCCCCTGCGCGAGCCCGAATCCGAGGATCATGCCGCCCGACCAGGGAACCATCGCGAGCCCCGCCTTGAGCGCCGAATAGCCGAGGCCCAGCTGGCAGTAGAGGTTGAAGGCCAGCATGAACCCGGCCATGCCGGAGAAGAACACCATGCCGGTGAACAAGCCGCCGGTGAACGCGCGCTTGCGGAACAGGCTCGGCACGATCAGCGGGTCGCCGCCCGCGCGGCTGCGGCGGGCCTGGAACCAGCCGAAGACGGCGAAGACGACGACCGAGGCGGCGAGCATGACGAACGCCCACGCGGGCCAGTCGTGCTCGCGGCCCTGCACCAGCGGGTAGATCACCAGGAAGGCGCCCACGGACGCGAGCGCGACCCCGGCCAGGTCGAGCCGCGGCGGCCGCGGCGACCTCGACTCGGGCAGGAAGCGCAGCCCGGCGACGAGCGCGGCCACGCCGAGCGGCAGGTTGATGAAGAAGATCATCCGCCAGCTCGTGCCCCAGAAGTCGGCCGTCACGAGCCAGCCCGCGAGGATCGGACCGCCGACGGCCGACAGACCCATGACCGGCCCGAACATGCCGAACGCCCTGCCCATCTCCGCGGGCGGGAACATCTCCTTGATCATGCCGAGGCCCTGGGGCAGCATGACCGAGCCGAACAGGCCCTGGATCACCCGGGCGCCTATCAGCATCTCGGGCGACTGGGCGACGGCACACAGCAGGGAACCCACGGTGAACCCGGCGGCCCCGATCAGGAACATGCGCCTGCGGCCGAAGATGTCCCCGAGCCGGCCGCCGGTGATCAGTCCCACGGCCATCGAGAGCGTGTAGGCGGCGCCCAGCCACTGGATGACGGCCTCGGAGCCGCCGAGGTCGGCACGCATCTCGGGCGCCGCGATGTTGGTGACCATCGCGTCGAGAAGGTCCATGACCTCCCCGGCGAGGATCACAAAGAGAGCGGCCCAGCGCCAGCGGTACGGCGCCTCGGTCGCCGGTGCCGACGACACCGCCGCCGTGATGGATTCGGACATCGCCCCTCCTTCTGATTACTGAACAGTGTTCATAATAAGGTGAGCGCTGTTCTATCACCGATCGGTGTTCAGCGCAAAGTTCGACGTTCAACAAGATATATCTCGTTTGCCGGACACACAAGATATATCTCGTTCCTAGAGCGGTGTTCCTGAACACGGAGCGGTGTTCACTAACATGGGCGGAACAGCGGGAGGCCCTTCATGACACAGCCGGACATGCCCACACCGCCGTGGGAGCGTCCGCCCAGGCGACGTACGCCGACCAGGGTGCCGCTCACCCGCGAGCGGATCGTCGACGCCGCCTACACGGTCCTCGACCGCGAGGGGTACGACCGGCTGAGCATGCGGCAGGTGGCCGCCGAACTCGGCGTCGCCGTGTCGGCGCTGTACGTGCACGTACGCGACAAGGACGAGCTGCTGCAGCTCATGTACAACCGCACGTTCGAGGGCTACGAGGTTCCGGACCCCGACCCCGAGCGCTGGCAGGAGCAGGTCATGGACTTCGCCCGTCAGGCGCGTGAGCGGCTGCTGAGCCATCGCGACATGGCGAAGATCACGATGATTCACGTTCCGTTCACACCCGAGCTGCTCCCCTACGTCGAGCGGCTGCTGGCCGTCTTCGCCGCCGCCGGACTGCCGCGGGAGGTCCTGGCCATGTCCGGCGACATGCTGTCCACGTACATCAACGGGTTCGCGCTGGAGGAGAGCCTCTGGCAGCAGCGCTACCGCGAGACCCACGGCTCGTGGCACAAGCTGCGCGACGAGGTCAACGGCTACTTCGCCTCGCTGCCGCCCGACCGGTTCCCGAACCTGGTGAAACTCGCCGACATCATGATGGACGAGTCGAACGACTACCGTTTCGACCTCGGTGTGGAGATCATCCTTCGCGGCCTCGCCTCCTACATCGGCGAGCCGGACCCGCATGAGGAGAGCACGGAGGGCAAGGCGGCCGAGGAGGCCTAGGAGACCCGGCGGATCCGCGGTGCGAGCAGGACCGGCAGGTGGGCGAGCGTGTAGACCCCGCAGGCGGCCCAGAACGCGACGCGCACCCCCGCGAGCTGCCCCAGCGTGCCCGCCAGCAGGCCGCCGAGCGGCATCGGGCCCCACATCAGGAACCGCATGGTGGCGCTCAGCCGCCCGAGCAGGTGCGGCGGGCAGATCGACTGCCGGTAGGCCCCCTGCGCCACGCTGAAGACGGTGGTCGCCACCCCACTGGCCGCCAGGGCCACCGGAAGGATCAGCAGGCGGGGGCCCGCCGCCGTCAGCGCGAGCGGGGCGGTGCAGACCGTGGCCGCCCAGGCCGCGGCGTACATGGCCCGGCCCGTTCCCAGGCGGGCCGCGATCCGTGGGGCGAGCCAGGCGCCGGCCACCCCGCCCACCGCGCCGGCCGACAGCAGCGTCCCGTACGTGCCGGGGCTGGTGCCGACCTCGCGGACGAGGTAGAGCGGCACCGCAGCCGACCACAGGCCGAACGACAGCATCATCAGCGCCCCCACGGCGGCGACCCGGCGCAGGACCGGCTGCCCGGCGACGAACGAGAGCCCTTCGGCGATCTCCGGCCACAGCCGGCCCCCGCCCCGGACGCCCCTTCCGCCGGGCTTCTCGTCCGCGCGTACGCCGAGGAGCAGCAGCGCGGACCCCGCGTAGCTGAGGGCGTCGGCGACCACCGCGACCGGGGCGGTGAGCGCCTGCACCAGCCAGCCGCCGATCCCCGGGCCGGCGAGCTGGGCGAGCGACTGGTTCGCCGCGAGCGTGCCGTGCCCGCGGGCGAGGTCCTCCCTGCCGACGATGGACGGAAGGTAGCTCTGGTGGGCGACGTCGAAGAAGACCGTGCACAGCCCGTTCACCAGGGCCACGGCGTACATCTGGGGCAGGCCGAGCACGCCGGGCACGGCCGCGGCCGGGATCGACAGCAGCGCCAGCATGCGGACCGCGTCGGCGGCGACCAGCACGGGACGGCGCCGCATGCGGTCCACCCAGGCTCCGGCGGGCAGGCCGACCAGCAGGAACGCCACCATCTCGGCGGCGGTGAGCAGCCCCACCTGGAAGGGGCTCCCGTGGAGGGTGAGCGCCGCCGTGAGCGGCAGGGCGACCAGGGAGACCTCGCTGCCGAGCTTGCTGATCGCGTCCGCACCGGCGTATCGCCGGAAGTCGCGGACGCGCCACAGGCTCCTCGGTGCCGCCTCGGTCATGGCGGGCCATGCTGGCAGCCGGAAGATCCACTGGTCAAAGGATTATCCGCCCGCGGCGGTAGGCTGGCGGCGTGCAGGCGACGGTGCAGAGCTTCGACCCCGCGACCCGCTCGGGCTGGGTCTTCCTCGACGACGGCACCCGGATCCCGTTCGACGGTGAGGCGTTCGGCGCCGGGCCGCTGCGGCACCTGCGCCCCGGCCAGCGGGTCGCCCTCGTCATGGCGGACGGCCACGTCACCTACGTGACGCTCTCCACGTTCCCGACGCCCTGAATCTCCGACACGCTGAAGCTCCGACGCCCTGGGTTTCCGACACTTTCAGTTTGCCGGCGCCGCGGCGCGTCAGACCGTCTTGTTCGCTCCTCCGTCGATCATCAGGTTCGCGCCGTTGACGCTCGCCGCGTGCGGTGAGGCCAGGTAGGTCACGAGGGCCGCCACCTCCGCCGGTTCGATCAGCCGTCCCGTGGTCATGCCCGCCCTGGCCGGCAGCCCGGCCAGCAACTGCTCGAGCGGCACTCCCAGCGCCGCCGCCAACTCGGCGCCGTAGCCGCCGGGCGCCTCCCACATCGCGGTGCGGACCGCGCCGGGTGAGACCGTGTTCACCCGCACCCCCTGTGGCCCGAACTCCTCCGCCAGGGCCTTGCCGAACGCGTTGAGGGCCGCCTTCGCCGTGGTGTACGGCATCGGACCCACGTGCGGCGTCCGGGCGCCGTTCGAGGAGATGTTCACGATCACGCCGCGGCGGCGCAGGACGCCGGGCAGCGCGGCGCGGGTCGTGCGGACGGCGGCGAAGAAGTTGAGCCCGAACCACGAGAGCCACTCGTCGTCCGCGAAGCCGAGGAATCCCCGGACGCCGTTCGCACCGGGGTCCCCGCCACCCACGTTGTTGACCAGCAGGTCGAGGTCCTCCCCCAGCTCGGCGACCGCGCGCTCGACCAGGTGCGCCGGGCCCTCGGGCGTCGAGAGGTCCACCGGCACGGCGATCGCGCCGGTCTCCTTCAGCTCCGCGGTGACGTTCCGCGCCGCCGCCACCACGCGGACGCCCTCCGCGGCGAGCGCCGCGACGGTCGCCAGCCCGATGCCACGGCTGGCGCCCGTGACCAGCGCCGTACGTCCCGTGAGTCCCATGTCCATGCCGGATCCCTCCGTGCCATTCGCAACTTCGATGATGCGAAGAACCTATAACTCGCTACAGCCATGTTGCAAGTATCGGGTCAACGGAATCCCCCCGGTAGCATGTAGGGGTGCCGACAGCCCAGCAGTCCTCGCAGCTCGGGAAGCGTCCGCTCCGGGCCGATTCCGAGCGGACGGTGCGGACGATCCTTGAGGCGGCCGAGCGCGTGTTCGCCGCCAATCCGGCGGCGACCATGGAGCAGGTCGCCCAGGCGGCCGGGGTCGCCCGCACGACCGTCCACCGCCGTTTCGCCACCCGCGAGGCCCTGCTGGAGGAGCTCACCGGCTGGGCCGCCCGCCAGTTCGCCGAGGCCGTCGCGTCCGCCCACGCGGACAGCACCCCGCCCCTCGTCGCGCTCTACCAGGTCACCGCCAACGTCCTGCGGGTGAAGACGGACTGGTGGTTCGCCATGAGCCGTACGGGCGACCGCGCCCACCCCGAGGCCGCCCGCGTGCACGCGGAGGTCCGCGACGACTGCGAACGGCTGCTCCGCCGGGCCCGCGAGGCGGGCGTGCTGCGTCCCGACGCCGATCTCGGCTGGACCCGCCGCGTCTACTACGCCCTCATCCACGAGGCCGCCGCTGAGGCCGCCGCGGAGGGCGTGGCCGAGGGCGGGGACGCCGAGGCCCTCGCGACCCGGGTCGTGGACGCCCTGCTGCGTGGTTTCGGCTCCCCCACCGCGCCGGTCATCGCGTGACCGGTCGCCCGCAGGGCGCTCTCCTCGTTTCCGGCCTCCTGACCTGGGCGGGTTTGACCCGAGCATGAGGCCGGGGTTCTACTGGAGAGGCTCTGACGTGTCGCCGCACGACTATGAGGAGGTGGTCGGGATGACTTCCGGCAGTAGTCCACAACCATCTCGCCCCGTCACCTCCCCCGGCGCGACGCGAAGCTCCGGCGTCGTCGAGGCGGTCGCCGCCCGCTGTCACGCCAGGTGACGGGTCCTCATCCGTGCCGGTCGCCCGGCACGAGACAGGAGGTCCGTCATGACGATCACGATTGTTGTTCCGTTCACGCTGCCGCAGCTCCTGCGCCGGACGGCCCGCGTCCTGTTTCCCGTCCTGATGCCTGTCGCCCTCGCACTGGTGGGTTCCGCCGAGGCCGGCATCGGCCTGCAGGTGGGGCTGGAAATCGGGCTGCTGATCCTCCGGCACCTGCTGGGGATCTGAGGGTCCGAGGCGGCGGCTACATCCTCAACCGACCGGCCCGGGATTCCAGGTAACGCTGCTCGGCGATGCTGGCGGTGGACTTCGCGGCGCGCCGGTAGTGCTCGTAGGCCCCGGCCGTGTCGCCGGCCTTCTCCAGCAGATGCGCGCGCACGGACAGCAACCGGTGATGCCCGGCCATCCGCTCGTCACCGTCCAAGGTGGACAGCAGGGCCAGCCCGGCCCGCGGACCGTCGATCTCGGCGAGTGCGATCGCCCGGTTGAGGGTGACCATCGGGTTGGGCGCGAGCCGCTCCAGGATCAGGTAGAGGGCGTGCACCTGCGGCCAGTCGGTCTCCTCGGCCGTGGCCGCGTCGGCGTGCGTGGCGGCGATGGCGGCCTGCAGTTGGTAAGGCCCCAGCACCGGGCCGGCCAGCGACGCCTTGACCAGCTCGACGCCCTCGTCGATCAGCCCCCGGTCCCACTTCGTGCGGTCCTGCTCGTCCAGCGGCACCAGGTCGCCGGCCGGGGTCGTACGGGTCTCCCGGCGAGCGTGGGTCAGCAACATCAGCGCGAGCAGCCCCGTCACCTCGCCGTCGTCGGGCAGTTGGGCGTGCACCATCCGGGTCAGCCGGATCGCCTCGTGCGCGAGGTCGGCGCGGTGCAGTTCGCTGCCCGATGAGGCGGTGTAGCCCTCGTTGAAGATCAGGTAGAGCACATGCAGGACGACCCGGAGCCGCTCCTGGAGCTCCCCGCCGTCCGGCAGGCCGAACGAGCTGCCGGCGGCTTTGACGCGCTGCTTGGCCCGGCTGATCCTGGCCGCCATCGTGGCCTCCGGCACCAGGTACGCGCGGGCGATCTCGGCGGTGGTCAGGCCGCCGACCGCCCGCAGCGTCAGGGCGACCTGGGAGGCCGCGGTCAGCGTGGGATGGCAGCACAGGAAAAGCAGGACGAGCGTGTCGTCGGTGTCCGGCACGTCCTGCGGCATCACCTCGACGGCGGCCGTCGCCGACTCCCGCTCACGGCGCGCGTGGTCGCTGCGCATCTGGTCGATGAGCCGCCGGGACGCGACGGTCGACAGCCAGCCGCGCGGGTTGTCCGGCACACCCTCGGCCGGCCACTGCACGGCGGCGGCGAGAACGGCCTCCTGCACGGCGTCCTCACACCCCTCGAACTGGCCGTGCCGCCGTACCAACGCGCCGAGGACCTGCGGCGTGAGCTCACGCAGCAGGTCCTCGATGACCGGTGCTGTCATGCCTCCAATTGTCCGTCGGCGAACATGACCTGCCGCACCTCGACGCCGAGACCCTCGATCGCGGTGTCCGGGATCTGCGCCGCCAGCTCGATCGCCCGCTCCTTGCTCTCGCAGTCGATCAGGTAGAAGCCGCCCAGATACTCCTTGGACTCCAGGAAGGGGCCGTCGGTGACCACCGGCTGGCCGTTGCGCACGGACACCACTGCGGCCTGCGACGGGTCGACCAGCGCCATCGTGGTGATCAGCTCTCCGGACCGCTTCAGCGCCTCGATGAACCCGCCGTGGCCGTCGCCGATCGCCGCCTTCTCCTCGTCGGTCAGCGCGTCCAGCACGGCCGGGTTGATGTGCATGCTGATCAGGAACTTCATCTCGTTCTCCTCGTGGTTCGCGAGCCCCTTCGGGCCCTTCCACCGGTTGGTCGGAGCCGCCGCCGCCGTCTTGACACGTCCTCGCGTCAAAAAACTCCCGGCCGCGGTCCCCGGCCACGAGGCCGGTTACGAGGTGACTCCCTCATAGCGCCCCTCCGGCGGCACCCGCACCGCGATCATGGCGACGTCGTCCTCCCCCGCCATCGGCATCCCGGTGAGCAGTTCGTCGCAGAACCGGCCCAGGGGTTCCCGTGCGAGCGGCTCCGCACACCGCCGCAACCGTTCGAGCCCCTCGCCGAGATCCTCTCCCCGCCGTTCGACGAGGCCGTCGGTGTAGAGCAGCAGGGTGCTGTGCGGCGGCAACGGCCGCACAGAGCTGATCCACGGCTGGTCGTGGTGGAGGCCGAGAAGGGGGTTGTCCGCGTCCTGGAGGAAGCGGCCCTCCCCCTCGCCGGTCACCAGCAACGGCGGCGGGTGCCCGGCCACCGAGTACTTCAGCCGCCACACGCCCTCGCCGTCCCTTTCCAGGCGGGTCAGGACGCAGGTGGCGATGCTCTCGCCGTTCAGGGTCTCCATGGCGGTGTTCAGCCGCCGCAGGACGTCGCCGGGAGACTCGTCACGGTCGACGGCGAGCGCCCGCAGCATGTTGCGCACCTGGCTCATGCACACGGCGGCGGCCAGGTCGTGCCCGGCCACGTCGCCGATCACCAGCTTCACGGCGCCGCAGGGCACCACGAACGCGTCGTACCAGTCTCCGCCGATCTCGGCGGCGGTCGGGCTCGCCTGATAGCGCGCGGCGAGCTCCAGGCCGGGGACGTGGGGCGGCTCGGCCAGCAGGCTGTGCTGCAGGGCCAGCGCCACCCGCTGGGTGCGCCGGAAGCGCAGGGCGTTGCTGATGGCGTCGTGCGTGTGGTCGAGGATCTGCCCCATCAGATCGATGTCGACCGGACTGATCGGCGGCCGGTCCCCGCAGACGCAGGCCGTGACCACGGCCGCGACTTCGCCTTCGACGACGATCGGGAGGATGACCGTGTTGTGCGCCCCGATCTCGGCGATCCACGTCCTGACCGCCTCTGGGTAGAGGAACGGAGGATGTCCGCGGGGGAAGGACATGTGGGCGGGGCGGCGCTGCCCTACCGCTTGCCGTAGCGCCTCGGCGGAGTAGTGCTCCTGCAGCATCGGCAGCCTTGGCAATCCCTCACGTACGGCGCAGCAGAGGCGCTCGGCGACGACGGTGCGCGCGTGTGGAAGGCCGCCGTTCGGCTCGGGAAGCAGGTGGATATCGCAGGTGTCGGCGAGCTCGGGCACGACCACGTCGGCGAGCGCCTGGCACATCTCCTCCAGGTTGGTGATGTCGCTCGCCGCGGCCGCGGCGAGGTCCAGCACCCGGCGGCGGCGCTCCTCCTGCCACTCCTGCTCGACGTCGGTGGAGGTGCCCACCCACTCCACCACCGCGCCGTTCTCGCGCACCGGCACGCACCGAAACCGGATGTGCCGGTAGACGCCGTCGCGGGTGCGGACGCGGTAGATCACCTCGGAGAGCGAGGCCGCCTGTTCGACGGCCTTGTCCCACCACTCCTCGGCGTGCGCGCGGTCCTCAGGGTGCAGGACCCGCATCCAGCCGTGGCCGAGACTCTCCTCCTGCGTCTGTCCCGTCAGCCGCTGCCAGCCGTGGCTCTCTCTGGACTCGCCGTGCGGGCCGGTCACCCACACCCCGTGCACGCCCGCCCACACGATGCTCTGGTAACGGCGCCGGAGGCGGCGCAGCTCCTTCTCCATGACGGAAACCCGCCGAGCGGCGGCGACCTGCGCCGTGACCTCCTGGACCACCGCCAGCAGTCCGCTCTCGCCGTCATGGAGGGGGATCCCGGCAAGGCTCATCCGGAACAGGCGCTCGGGTGGATCGCCGCTCCGGCCCACGGTCACGGAGACCTCGTCGAGGCGCACGGTCTCCCCCGTCTTCCAGACCTCGTCGAGCACGGCGAGGGTGTCCTGCTCAAGGACGTCGCGCAGACCCTCCCGGAGCGGAACCCCGACCGGCCGGTCCCCGAACATCGCCTGGAAGGCGTCGTTCGTGTAGAGCAGCCGATGGTGCTCCCCGCGGGTCACCAGAACTCCGGCCGGCGCCTGGTCGAAGGCCTCGATCGGGACTCGGCTGCTGTCTCGTTGTTGGCCGACGTGCACCGCACCTTCCCCCGGTCGAACCCCACGCACACGGTCGGCAGGCCTCCCCCACGCGACCCGCTTACCTGCAGATTACACACGTCTGCGCAGGTCAAGAACGTTCACCACGGATTTTGCCGGCGTGGCATCGGGCCGGAAACGACGAACGGCGCCCGGGGGCTCCGAGCGCCGTCGACTGGTGCGGGGTGGGGCGGGCTACTTCTTCTTGGCAGCCTTGCCACCCGCGTTGACCTGCTCCTTGAAGTCCGCGCCGGGCCGGAACCTTGGCGCCCAGCTCTCCTCCACCTTGATCGGATCCCCGGTGGAAGGGTTGCGGGCCGTACGAGCCGGCTTGTGCACCATCTCGAAGGCGCCGAAGCCGGTGATCGAGACCTTGTCCCCGCCCGCGACAGCACCCTGGATGGCGTCGAGGACGGCGTTGACAGCTTCGGTGGCCGTCTTCTTGTCGCCGACACGATCCGTGATCGCGTCGACGAGTTCTTTCTTGTTCATTTCGGTTTCCTCCCCCTTACGCGCTTGAAATTAGGGGACGAGGTCGCGGGACTTCAATCACCGGGGGGCATGTTTCGCCTGCTCGGCGTGTCGAATGTGCCGTCCAGATAGGCGATGAAGGCGTCCAGCCGGGCGGCCGCATGGGCTATGTCCCGCTTTGCCACGTCACAGATAGCAAGCAGCCGTCGCGCCAGGCGGGCCTGCTCCTCCTGTGGTAAGGCTAACGCTCTGACGCGGCGATGCGCATCACGCAGTCGCCGCGCCAGCAACTCATCTGCGGTCTGAGGATCGTTCAGACGGTCGTCGGCAGCCATGGCTGCCGCCCATTCTCGTACTCCTCGACGGCGTCCGCGTGACGCAGGGTCAGCCCGATGTCGTCGAGGCCCTCCATCAGCCGCCAGCGGGTGTAGTCGTCGATCTCGAACGAGGCGACCAGGTCGCCCGAGCGCACCTGGCGTTCCACCAGGTCGACGGTGATCTCCGTCGTCGGGTCGGCCTCGACCGCGTCCTGCAGACGCTCGACCACGTCCTCGGGCAGGATGACCGGCAGCAGGCCCATCTTCGTGGAGTTGTTGCGGAAGATGTCGCCGAACCGCGAGGCGATCACGACGCGGAAGCCGTACTGCTGCAGGGCCCACACGGCGTGCTCACGCGAGGAGCCGGTGCCGAAGTCGGGCCCGGACACCAGGATCGACGCGCCCTCGTACACCGGGTCGTTCAGCACGAAGGACGGGTCCTCGCGCCAGGCGGCGAACAGGCCCTTCTCGAAGCCCGTACGGCTGACCTGCTTCAGCCAGACCGCCGGGATGATCTGGTCGGTGTCCACGTTGCTGCGGCGCAGCGGTACGGCCCGGCCTGTGTGAGTGGTGAAGGCATCCATGATGATCTCTTCCTGGGACTGAGGCGGGCGGGCTAGAGGTCGGCGGGGGCGGTCAGCCGGCCGGTCACCGCGGTCGCGGCCGCCACCTGCGGCGAAACCAGGTGGGTGCGCCCGCCCTTGCCCTGGCGGCCCTCGAAGTTGCGGTTGGAGGTCGAGGCGCTGCGCTCGCCCGGCTTCAGAGTGTCGGGGTTCATGCCCAGGCACATCGAGCAGCCGGCCTCGCGCCACTCGGCCCCGGCCGCCTTGAAGACCTCGTGCAGGCCCTCCTCCTCGGCCGCCTTCTTGACCCCCATGGACCCCGGGACGATCAGCGTGCGGGTGACGACCTTGCGGTCGCGCAGGATCTCGGCGGCGGCCCGCAGGTCCTCGATGCGGCCGTTGGTGCAGGAGCCGACGAAGACGGTGTCCACCTGGATGTCGCGCAGCGGCGTGCCCGCGGCCAGGCCCATGTACTCCAGCGCCCGCTCGGCGGCGGACCGCTCGACCGGGTCGGCGAACTGCTCGGGCGACGGCACGGCGGAGCCGAGCGGCGCGCCCTGGCCCGGGTTGGTGCCCCACGTGACGAACGGTGTGAGGGTCGAGGCGTCGATCTCCACGACCTTGTCGAACTCGGCGTCGTCGTCGGTGCGCAGCGTCTTCCAGTACTCGACGGCCTGGTCCCAGACCTCGCCGGAGGGCGCGTGGGGACGGCCGCGCAGGTACTCGAACGTGGTCTCGTCGGGTGCGATCATGCCCGCCCGCGCGCCGGCCTCGATCGACATGTTGCAGACGGTCATGCGGCCCTCCATGGAGAGCTTGCGCACGGCCTCGCCCCGATACTCGACGATGTAGCCCTGGCCGCCGCCGGTGCCGATCTTCGCGATGATCGCGAGGATCAGGTCCTTGGCGGTCACGCCGGCCGGCAGCTCGCCCTTGACCTCGATGGCCATCGTCTTGGGCCGGTAGGCGGGCAGCGTCTGGGTGGCCAGCACGTGCTCGACCTCAGAGGTGCCGATGCCGAACGCGATGGCGCCGAACGCCCCGTGCGTCGAGGTGTGCGAGTCGCCGCAGACGATCGTCATGCCGGGCTGGGTGAGCCCGAACTGCGGGCCGATGATGTGCACCACGCCCTGACCGGCGTCGCCCATCGGGTGCAGGCGGATGCCGAACTCCGCGGCGTTCTTGCGCAGCGTCTCGACCTGCGTGCGGGACACCGGGTCGGAGATCGGCCCGAGCACGGTCGGGACGTTGTGGTCCTCGGTGGCGATCGTGAGGTCGGGACGGCGCACGGTGCGGCCGGTCATGCGCAGGCCGTCGAACGCCTGCGGGCTGGTCACCTCGTGGATGAGGTGCAGGTCGATGTAGAGCAGGTCGGGTTCGCCTTCGGCCCGGCGTACGACGTGTTGCTCCCAGACTTTCTCAGCCAGTGTGCGACCCATGGTTGTGACGCCTCCTCGCGTTCAGACCCCCGCGGTCGTGTCTCTTATCATGAGACGGAAATATCGGGATATGGACACTGTATCTGCTGATTCCCAACATTGCGTTTGCATCTCGTATGGCGAGACGGCAGTATCGGGGTATGGACAACTCTAGCGGGGTCGGAGTACTCGACAAGGCGGTTCTCGTACTCAACGCCCTGGAGGCGGGCCCCGCTTCCCTGGCGCAGCTCGTCCAGGCCACCGGCCTGGCCAGGCCCACGGCCCACCGGCTGGCCGTCGCGCTGGAGCACCACCGCATCGTCTCCCGCGACACGCAGGGCCGGTTCGTCCTCGGGCCCCGCCTGTCGGAGTTGTCCACCGCCGCGGGCGAGGACCGGCTGCTCGCCGTCGCCGGGCCGGTGCTCACCCAGCTTCGCGATCTCACCGGGGAGAGCGCCCAACTCTATCGACGCCAGGGCGACGAGCGGGTCTGCGTGGCGGCCGCCGAGCGCGCCAGCGGACTGCGCGACACGGTGCCGGTCGGCTCCGCGCTGCCCATGACCGCGGGCTCCGCCGCGCAGATCCTGCTCGCCTGGGAGGAGCCCGACCGGCTGCACCGCGGCCTGCGGGGCGCCAAGTTCACCGCCGCCACGCTCGCGAGCGTACGCAGGAGGGGCTGGGCGCACAGCGTCGGCGAGCGCGAGCAGGGCGTGGCGAGCGTCTCCGCGCCCATCCGCGGCGCCGGCGGCAAGGTGATCGCCGCGGTCTCCGTGTCCGGCCCCATAGAGCGGCTGACCCGTACGCCCGGCCGGATGCACGCCGCCCCCGTCGTCACGGCCGCCGAGCGCATCACCGAAGCCATGCGCCGCGCGAACTGATCGGACAGAATCTCCGCGGGGCCCGGGAAGATCACTCATAGGCTCCGCCACGAGCTCCTCCGCCGTGCGATCCACCACGGTGGACACCGCTCCTTCCGGGCAAATCCTGGCGGTCGCGGCACTAGGCTGGCGGGGTGACAGACCGCATCGAGGCAGCCGCCGCTGAACTGCGTCCCCTGCTCCAAGAATTCATCCTCTGGGCGCCGGACAACGCACCCGGCAGCGACCCCGACCTCGTGGGCCCCGTCGCCCTGTGGCATCGCCTGATCGCCCGCGAGGACGTCGGGCTGTGGAAGCGCGGCGACCTGCGCACGGTCCTGCTGGAGCGCATACCCCAGGTGGTCGAGGACCCCGACGCCGCCGCGGACGGCATGGTCCCCGCCATCCGGGCCTACCTGACGTTCCTGTCGTCCACCGGGCGGCTCTCGCCGGGCTCTGCGTCCCTGGAGACCCTGCTCGCGGAGCTGGACGAGGTCGAGGACGACTTCGTCGACACGATGGAGGACACCATCGCCGAGCGCGACTGGGACGAGGAGGAGGACGAGCTCGACGAGGACGAGGCCGACGAGGGCCTCGGCGACTTCGAGCCGTTCGCCGACGAGATCGGCGCCCTGCCCACGATCCGGCTGCGTCCCGACACCGAGCTCGCCGATGCGGCCCGCCGGGTGACCCTCATCGCGCAGGCCCGCGACCTGGCGCTGTGGGTCGGCACCCGGCGCAAGGTGGGCGAGGAGACGCTGCTCACCGAATCCGAGGTGGACGAGGCGGTGCGCACGCTCGGCCTGCCCGACGCGCGCAACATCTGGAACCTGTGGAACCTCGCGATCGACCTGGAGTTCCTCGCCCCCGACGGCGACGACACGGTCAGCGTGGACTCCGACACCGCCGCCTGGCCCTTCGAGGACGACGACGACGTCCTGGACGCCTGGATGCTCGGCCTCCACTCGCTCGACTACGGCGACCCGGAGCTGGACGACGACGATCTCACGCTGGCCCTGTCCGGCCTGACCCGCGCAGTGCTGATCCGCCTGCTGGCGGCCGGCGGCACGCGGGCGGTGGCCTCACTGCGCGACGAGCTGGCCGAGGCCGCGGCGGAGTACGACGACCTGGGCGCCGACGCCTGGGCCGCGGCCGGCGACCCGCTCGCCTCCGCGCTCGCCTGGCTGACCGGCTACGGCATGGCCGCCGTCGAAGGCGAGGCGGTGACCTTGACGCCGCTCGGCACGGAGGGCCTCGTCCACCTGCTTGACGACGAGGACATCGAGATCGACGCCCGGCCCGCGATCGACGCCATGACCGCGCTCGACCTGCTGTCGTTCAGCGCCGACATGTCCGAGGAGGAGGCCGACGAGGAGTTCGCCGCCTGGCTCTCCCTGCGCGACTCGGCGCGGGCCGCCTCCGAGCTGCTCGAAGCCGCCTCCGAGGAGGAGGCGGACGCCCTCGTGCGGGTCCAGGCCGCCAGCCTGGTGGGCTCCCTGGGCGAGGCCGCCATCCCCGCCTGGCAGGAGGCGCTGAAGGAGCCCTCGCTGCGGCCGTACGCCGCGACGCACCTGACCCAGATGGACGTCGAGGACGCCCCGGAGCCGACCCAGGCGGACACCCACTGGCTGATTCTCGACATGTGGACGATCTCCGCCGGGCTCGGCCGGCCGGAGTTCGTGTCCAGCCTGCACGACATCGGCCCGGCGCAGACGCTCATCGGGCTGCTCGACGTGATCTGGAAGGTCCACCACCCGCACGCCGAGGAACTGCTGGACCTCATCGGCGAGACCCACCCCGACAAGCAGGTGGTCAAGGCCGCCAAGCGGGCACTGTTCAAGGCGCGGTCGGGACGCTAGCGGCGCCGGCGAGGCCCGGACGGCGGCGTCCGCCCCGGCCTCGCCGCCACTGGCGTCTCACCGTCACTGCCGTCGCTCTCACCGCTGTCGTCACTGCCGTCGCTGTCCGTTACGACAGGATGACCAACCCGGGCGTGCGGACTTAATGTGGTCGCGTGACCCCCATCTCACTAGCGGTGAGCCCTGTGGCGTGGTGGCAGCCGGCCGTTGACCTCGCCATCGCGCTCGTGTTGTCGGCGGCCATCGGGCTGGAGCGGGAGATCCGGCAGAAGAGCGCCGGGCTGCGCACTCACACGCTGGTGGGGTTCGGCGCCGCGCTGTTCATGCTCGTGTCCAAGTACGGCTTCTCCGACATCCTCGGCGACTCCGTGGTGCTCGATCCGTCCCGCGTGGCGGCCCAGATCGTCTCCGGCATCGGCTTCATCGGGGGCGGGCTGATCTTCGTACGCCGCGACGCGGTCAAGGGGCTGACCACGGCCGCCGCCGTGTGGCTCACCGCCGGAGTCGGCATGGCCGCGGGAGCGGGCCTGTGGCTGCTGGCCGTCGTGGCCACGGTGGGGAACTTCGTCGTGATGCTGGGCCTCACTTCCCTGGCCGCCCGGCTCCCCCGCTCCAAGCACGCCCAGTCGCGGCTGCGCCTGTCGTACTCGGACGGCCGGGGCGTGCTGCGCCAGGCCCTGGCCGAGTGCACGAGCCGCCGTTTCGCGGTCGACGAGCTGTCGCTGGACCAGCCGGGTCAGAGCCGGGACACCGGCACGGTCACGGTCACCCTGCTGATCCACGGCCCTGGCTCCATCGGAGACCTCACGAGCAGGCTGGCCGAGATGGAGGGCGTGCTCACCGTCTCCTGCTCCGACGCCGACACCCAGCACATCTAGAGCATTCTGAGCAGTCCCAGGCGTGTCATCTCTGTGTCTTCACCAGGCCGAGGTCGCGCAGGCTCTCCGCCGTCTGCACGATCGTCGTCTCGGCGGGGCGCGGACTCCATCCGAGCTCGTCGCGGGCGCGGTCGTTGTGGATGACCGGTCTCGGCGGCTCGTTCCCCGGCGCCTCCTGCGTGGGAACGCGCGCGGCGAGCGGGCCGAGCCGCCGGCGCAGGATCCCGGCCACCTCCAGGAAGCTCAGTGCCGGGCCGTCGGAGACGGCCAGGAAGCGCTTGCCCGCGGCCTCTGGCCTGGCCATGGCGCGGATGTGCAGGTCGGCCACGTCGCGCACGTCGACGACGCCGAAGCGCTGCCGGGGAGCGACGTTCATCGTCCCGTCGAGCATCGCCTTGATCAGCTGCGTCGAGGAGCCCGGGTCGATCGTCAGGGCGGGCCCGAGGATGAATGTCGGGTTGACCACGACGAGCTCGGTGTCGCCGCCGTCGCGCTCCATCAGGTCCCACGCGGCCCGCTCGGCGATCGCCTTGGAACGCGGGTAGGGCGCCAGTCCCGGGGTGTCAGGATCGGTCCAGTCGGCCTCGGTGAACTCGGCCCCCGGCTTCGGCGTGCGCCCGCGCAGCGGGCCATGAGCAGAGCGCGGCGTCCCCGTAACGGCGAAACCCCCGGCACGGGGAAGTGCCGAGGGTTCTCGATGATGTAGCCCCCACCGGATTCGCGCCCGCGCAGCGGGCCATGAGCAGAGCGCGGCGTCCCCGTAACGGCGAAACCCCCGGCACGGGGAAGTGCCGAGGGTTCTCGATGATGTAGCCC
>NZ_JBICTF010000006.1:607500-741826 GCF_043197435.1 Microbispora bryophytorum
CCCCGACCGGATTCGAACCGGCGCTACCGCCTTGAGAGGGCGGCGTCCTAGGCCACTAGACGACGGAGCCGAGTGCAGTGAAGTAGTCCCGAGCGGATTCGAACCGCCGTTACCGCCTTGAGAGGGCGGCGTCCTAGGCCACTAGACGACGGGACCTTGCACTGCGCTGTTTTCCAGCAGAATCCCTTGGGGGGATCCAGCTGGGGTACCAGGACTCGAACCTAGACTAACGGAGCCAGAATCCGTCGGGCTGCCAATTACCCCATACCCCATCTGCTTGCGGGGGCCTCGCGGCTCCCGCTTGCGACTCCGAAAGAATAGCCCAGCTTGCGACCCACTACCAAAACGATTGCGGCGCGCCTCGCGATCTCGTGATCCGATCCTCCGCGCGAAGGGTCCGATCCCCCTGCTCGGAGGGCGTCGATCCCCCCGTCCGGAGGGCGTCGGCCCTCCTGGGCACAGGGCCTGGGCCTCCTGTGCGAGGCTGGGGAAAACGCCCGCACCACGTGAGGAGCCGCCAGCCATGACCTCGGCCGCGAACCCCTTCCTCAGCCCGAGCACCCTGCCCTACGGGCTGCCCCCCTTCCAGGAGATCAGGGAGGAGCACTACGCGCCGGCGTTCGAGCAGGGCATGGCCGAGCAGATCGCGGAGGTCGAGGCGATCACCGGGAACCCGGAGCCCGCGACCTTCGAGAACACCGTCGAGGCGCTGGAGAGATCCGGCGCTCTGCTCGAACGGGTCTCCGCGGTGTTCTTCAACCAGGCGTCCTCCGACACGACGCCCGGCGTCCAGGAGATCCAGAAGGACGTCACGCCGAGGCTCGCCAAGCACGCCGACGCGATCCACCTCGATGCCGAGCTCTTCGCGCGCATCCAGGCGGTCGAGGCGTCCGACGAGGAGCAGCGGTGGCTGCTGAAGCGCTACCTCACCGACTTCACGCGGGCGGGCGCCACGCTGGGCCCGCAGGACCAGGCCCGGCTCAGGGAGATCAACGAGCGGCTGTCGGCCCTGGGGACGGCGTTCCAGCAGAACCTGCTCGCCGACACCAACGAACGGGCGGTCGTGGTCGAGGACGTGGCCGAACTCGACGGGCTGTCGCAGGACGCGATCCAGGGGCTCGCCGACCAGGCCAGGGAGCGCGGGCTGGACGGCAGGTATCTGATCACGCTGGTCCTGCCCACCGGGCAGCCCACCCTGGCCGAGCTGACCAACCGGTCCCTGCGTGAGCGCATCCACCGGGCCTCGGCCGGGCGGGGCGCGGCGAACGCCGAGCTGATCAAGGAGATCGCGGTCCTGCGCCGGGAGCGCGCACGGCTGCTGGGCTACGAGAACCACGCGGAGTACGTCCTGGCCGACCAGACGGCGGGCACGACTCGGGCGGTCACCGAGATGCTCGACCGGCTCGTGCCGCCCGCCGTCGCCAACGCGCGCAAGGAGCAGGCGGACCTGGAGGAGATCGCCGGCCACCCGATCCAGCCCTGGGACTGGGCGTATTACTCGGAGAAGGTGCGCAAGGCCCGCTACGACATCGACAGCCGGCGCATGCGGCCGTACTTCGAGCTGAACACCGTGCTGGAGAAGGGCGTCTTCAACGCGGCGTCACGCCTGTACGGCGTCACCTTCCACGAGCGCCCCGACCTGTACGGCTACCACCCGGAGGTGCGGGTCTTCGAGGTGCGCGACGAGGACGGCTCGCCGCTGGGCCTGTTCCTCGGCGACTTCCACGCCAGGGCCTCCAAGCGGGGCGGGGCGTGGATGAACAGCCTGGTGAAGCAGTCGGGCCTGGAGGGCACCAGGCCGGTGGTGGTCAACAACCTCAACATCGTCAAGGGCGAGCCGACCCTGATGACGTTCGACGAGGTCAACACCATGTTCCACGAGTTCGGGCACGCATTGCACGGGCTGTTCTCCGATGTGCGCCACCCCCGCTTCTCCGGAACGTCCGTGCCGCGCGACTTCGTCGAATACCCCTCGCAGGTGAACGAGATGTGGGCGACCCATCCGGAGATCCTGGCCGAGTACGCCAGGCACCACGAGACGGGCGAGCCGATGCCGCAGGACCTCGTCGACCGGATGCTGGAGACGCAGAAGTTCAACCAGGGCTTCGCCACGCTGGAGTATCTGGCCGCCACCCTGCTCGACTGGGCGTGGCACACGGCCTACGACGGCGACGGGGACGCCGGTGAGGACGTGGAGGAGTTCGAGAGGCGGGCGCTGCGGGAGGCCGGGGTGGACCTGCCGACCGTTCCCCCGCGATACCGCAGCACGTACTTCGCCCACATCTGGGCGAGCGGCTACAGCGCCGGCTACTACTCCTACATCTGGAGTGAGGTCCTCGACGCCGACACCGTCGAGTGGTTCAACGAGAACGGCGGGCTGCGCCGGGAGAACGGCGACACCTTCCGCCGGGCCCTGCTGTCCCGGGGCGGCAGCGTCGACTCGATGACGGCGTTCCGCGACTTCCGCGGCCGCGACCCGGAGATCACTCCGCTGCTGGACCGCCGCGGGCTGCTGTAACGGCCACGACGGCCCTGAGGGTCCTTAGGGCCCTTCCGCCGCGGCAGAGGAAGCTCATGCCGCGGCGGGAAGGGCTCGGGCGTCTCCTCGGCCCTGAGGGGCCTTCCGCCGCGACACAAGAGGCTCGCCGGCGTCTCCAGGGAGGACGGCCACCGGCGCCGCGCTGTCGCCCGGCCTGCTCAGGCCAGCTTGGCGAGGGCCGCGCGCACCCGGTCGAGCGAGCGCTCGCGGCCGAGCACCTCGATCGACTCGAACAGCGGCAGGCCCACGGTCCGGCCGGTGATCGCCACCCGCACGGGCGCCTGCGCCTTGCCGAGCTTGAGCCCGTGGGCGAGGCCGACCTCCTCCAGGGCGGTCTTGAGCGAGTCGGGGTCCCAGCTGACCGTCTCCAGCCGCTCGGCGTACCCGGCCAGGATCTCGGCCGCCCCCGGCTTCATCGCCTTGTCCCAGGACGCCTGATCGAAGACGGGCTCGTCGAGGAACAGGAAGTCGACGTTGGCGGTGACCTCGGACAGCACGGCGACCCGGGTCTGCACCAGGTCGGCCACGCGGTCGAACACCGAGCGGTCCCACGACGGGTCGAGCCACGGCTCGCAGCGGGCGGCGAACACCTCGCGGGGCAGCGCCCGGATGTACTCGCCGTTGAAGGCCCGCAGCTTCTTCTCGTCGAAGAACGCCGGCGCCTGGTTCACGTCCTCCAGCCGGAACAGCGGCCTCATCTCCGACCACGGCATGATCTCGCGGTCGTCGCCGGGGCCCCAGCCGAGCAGCATGAGGTAGTTGACCATCGCCTCGGCGAGGTAGCCCTCGTCGCGGTAGGACTCCAGGGCGACCTTGTCGCGGCGCTTGGACAGCTTCTGCCGCTTCTCGTTGACGATCACCGGCACGTGCGCCCAGACCGGCGGCTCCGCGCCGAGCGCCTTCCACAGAAGCTGCTGCTTGGGCGTGTTCGACAGGTGCTCCTCGGCCCGTACGACCTGGCTGATCCGCATCTCCATGTCGTCCACGACGTTGGCGAGGATGAACAGCGGAGAGCCGTCCCCGCGGACGATGACGAAGTCCTCCATCGCCGCGTTGGGGAACTCCACCCGCCCGCGGACCTTGTCGTCCACGACCGTCACGCCCTCGTCGGGTGTGCGGAACCGCACGGCGCCCTCGGTCAGGCCGCGGTCGCGGCAGTGGCCGTCGTAGCCTTGGTGCTCCGAGCCGGTCCTGGCCTTCACGTCGTCGCGCGTGCAGGTGCAGTGGTAGGCCCTGCCGTCCTTGAGCAGCTTGGTCGCGGCGTCGCGGTGCTGCTGCTCGTAGGCGGACTGGAAGTAGGGCCCCTCGAAGTGCGGCGAGTCGCCGTTGATGCCGATCCAGGCGAGGGCCGAGATGATGCCCTCGGTCCACTCGGGCCGGTTGCGAGCCGCGTCCGTGTCCTCGATGCGCAGCACGAACGTGCCGACGGACTGCTCGGCGATCGCCCAGTTGAACAGCGCCGAACGGGCCCCGCCGACGTGGAACATGCCGGTGGGCGAAGGGGCGAAGCGCACCCTAGTCACGTGAGATCACCCGGTTAGTGAGAGTTCCGATTCCTTCGATGGAGACGCCGACCTCGTCGCCCACGGACATCGGGCCCACCCCGGCGGGCGTGCCGGTCAGGATGACGTCGCCGGGCAGCAGGGTCATGACCGCGCTCACGTACGCGATGAGCGCGGGGACGTCGTGCAGCAGGAGGGAGGTGCGGGCGCTCTGCCTGACCTCGCCGTTGAGCGTGGTGGTGATCGCAAGGTCGGCCGGATCGAGTTCGGTCTCGATCCAGGGACCGAGCGGGCAGAACGTGTCGAAGCCCTTGGCCCTGGTCCACTGACCGTCCCTGGCCTGAAGGTCGCGTGCGGTCACGTCGTTGGCGCAGGTGTATCCGAAGACGACCTCACCGGCCCGCTCGGCGGGGACGTCACGGCACAACCGGCCGATCACCACGGCCAGTTCGCCCTCGTAGTCGACCCGCTCCGACAGCTTCCCCGGGTACGCGATCGTCTCCGACGGCCCGATCACGGTCGTGCTGGGCTTGAGGAACACGACCGGCTCCGCCGGGGGTTCGCCGCCCATCTCCCTGGCGTGGTCGGCGTAGTTCTTGCCGATGGCGATGATCTTGCTGGGGAGCATGGGGGCGACCAGGCGGACCTCGGCCACCGGGACCCGCTCGCCGGTCAGCTCCACCCCGTGGAAGGGGTGACCGCCGATGCGGGCGATGACCTGCCCGCCTTCTTCCACCATGCCGAAGGCGACCTGGTCGCCCATCGAGAACCTCGCGATACGCACGTCACGAGCCTAGTAGGGGGATGGCGGGTGAACGTACGTAAGGTGGTCGGGTATCCGCTGGAGTCGAGCGTACGGGGAGTCGATGTGCCTTCGGTCGTGAAGATCAACGTGCTGACGGTGCCCGAGGAGATGCGGCGCGAACTGGAGAAGCGGTTCGCGAGCCGGGCAGGGATGGTGGAGTCTGCCGACGGGTTCGAGTGGTTCGAACTGCTGCGGCCGGTGGAGGGCGGCGACCGCTACCTCGTCTACACCCGCTGGCGCAGCGAGGAGGACTTCCGGCGCTGGCAGGAGAGCCGGGCGTTCCAGGCGGGGCACGCGCGGGCCGCCGCCGAGGCCGCCGCGCAGGGCCAGGGTCACGGGCAGGGGCAGGGGCAGGGGCAGGGCCACGGACATGGACAGGGGCACGGACACGGCGGCCCGGCCGCGACCGACTCCGAGTTGTGGACCTTCGAGGTCGTGGAGAGCGCCGGCCCCAAACAGGACGACTGAGCCGGGTCCGTCGACGCCCTGAACGCCCCCGGTCACGCCGCCGCCGGGGGCGTTCAGACGTCCGGGGCCGTTCAGTCCGGAGAGGGCCGTTCAGCCAGACAGGGCCCTTCAGTCCGAGAGGGCCGTTCAGTGAGCAGCGTTCGGTGAGCAGCGTTCAGTGAGCACCGTTCAGTGAGCAGCGTTCGGTCCATACGGTCGTTCAGGCGTCGAGCGGGTGGGCGGCGAGCCGGGCGGCGATGCCGGCCTCGACGGAGCATGCCGCCGCGCAGCCCGGCTTGCGCCGGGTCTGCTCCTCGAAGGCGGCGAGGAACTCCGCGCCGAAGCCGAGCCGGGGATGAAGCGCCAGCACGGCGGCCCGGGCGTCCGCCGGGAACTCCTCGGGCCGCCGTCCCGACACGTCCCACGACGTGGCCACCTGCAGCAGGTGCGACTCGGGGTCCTCGGACGCGGCGACCGGGTCGCGCATGTGGACGACGATGATCTCCTCGGCTCGCGCGGATCTGTCCGGCGACCATCCGGCGGCCATGCCGAAGACCCAGGCGAGACGTCCCCCCGCCTCCTCGAACGGCACCGTGTGGCTGTCGAAGGTCTCGGTCAGCCCGATGTCGTGGAGCAGGGAGGACACGTAGTACAGCTCGTCGTCGAAGCCGATCCCGTGCGCCCGGGCGTACCCGGCGCCCCACAGGTAGGACCTGATCGAGTGGTTGAGCAGCGCGGGCGGGCAGAAGCGGGTGGCGACGGCGAGCGCGGCCGCCGCGGCGGGTGTCTCGGGGAACGTCTCTGAGAACGGGACCGGCATGGCCCCAGGCTGGCGGAGCGGGCCGGCCGGGCGCGAGCGGCCGTACGGCCAATTCCCACACGATTCAGGCCAGAGCTACGGGCGCAGGCCGTCCAGTACGAGGTCGCCAAGGCGGCCGGGGCGGGTGTGGTCGGCGCGGTGGCGTTCACCGGTTACCGCGGCCAGGACGATGGCTTGCACATCTTCACCGTCTACATCGGCGCGCACCACGCCTGCCTTCTGAGCAGAGGCCAGAAGCTCTGCGAAGATCTGTCGCAGTTGGACGGCCGCCTGCCGGGTGGCGTCGGTCAGGTTCACACCCGCCCCGGCGAGCGCGTCCGTGAGGTCCTGCTTGGCGCGGGCCTCATCGATCAACCGCCGGAGGAAGGGGAAGAACCCCGACCCGGCTCGGTCGGCCGCCAGCGCCTCGCGTGCTTGAACGATCAGTTGCTCCAGGTGGTTGGCGATGACGGCCTCATAGAGCGCCTCCTTCGTGGGGAAATGCCGGTGAACGGTGCCCGGGCCCACCTCCGCCCGGCGCGCTATCTCATCGAGCGACACACCCAGGCCCTCGGCAGCGAAGGCCTGGCCCGCCGCTTCCAGGATCCGCGCTCTGTTCCTTCGCGCATCGGCCCGCATGCCGCTTCCTTCCGCATGGACAACCGGGGCGATCGCCCCGTATCTTCAAGAACCGGGGCGACCGCCCCGGATATCTCAGGAGTATGCCATGCCTGTTCTCACCCCGTACGACGTCGTCGCCCGGCTTCTCCGCCTGACCGCCTCCGGGCCCTGCGAGGAGATGGCCGATCTGTTCGCCGAGGACGCCGTCTTCGAGTTCCCGTTCCAACTGCCCGGCAGAGCGCAGGAAGAGCAGGACCGGGAGACCTTCCGCGCCCATCTCAACGCAGGTGCTCAGCTCCAGAGGTTCGAGTCCGTGGACGACATCGAGATCCACCGGACGACCGACCCCGAGACGGTGATAGCCGAATACCGGCTGCAGGGCCGGGTCACCGCGACGGGCAAGCAGTTCACCTCGCAGGTCGTCATGGTCGCCAGGGTCCGCGACGGACTGATCACCTGGTCGCGCAACTATTCCAATCCGCTCGACAGCGTGATCGCTTTCGGCGTGGTCGACGATCTCGTCGCCGGGTTGACCGCCGGCACCTGACGATTCCCGGCCGGCCCGGCGCTGAGCGGTGTTTGTGAGCAGTTGTGCACTTGTAACCAGAGTGACTTGACCAGATCGTCAGAATTCGGACAGCATGAGCGGCTCCTAATCGATCTCGGAAGGAATCCGGCGTGTTCCGCCGCTTCTCAGCCCTCTCCCTGGTGGCCGTCGTCCCGCTGACCGCGCTCACCCTGGCCGCGCCCGCCCAGGCGCGGGCCCCGCACCGCACGCCGGAGTGCCAGGGGGACTGGCTGCCCGCCACCCCCACCTCCGGTGACGTCATGAGCGGCAAGCTGTCCTTCCTCGACCTGCCCGCGGTCACGGTCGGCAAGGACGTCAACTGGCGCCTGGACCCGTACAAGAACAGGTCCTGGCAGATGGTGTTCCAGTCGCTGCGGTGGATGGGCCGGCTCGTGGCCGACTACGAGGCGACCGGCGAGGAGGCCTACCTCGGCCGGGCCGAGGAGATCGCCAAGGACTGGGTCGCGGACAACCCGTACGGCGGGCGCACGACCAGCCCGTACGCCTGGGCCGAGCACCCGATCGCGCTGCGCGCCCCGGCCCTGGTGTGCCTGAGCAGGTACGTGAAGGCCGGTTGGCTGACCAACAGCCTGGCCCTGCACGCGAAGCTGCTGTCGGACCCCAAGAACTACGAGCTCGGCCACAACCACGGGCTCGACCAGGACATCGGCCTGCTGCGCATCGGCTGCCGCTACGGGAACCCGAAGTGGAAGAACCTCGCCGTCAGCCGCATGGTGAAGTCGATGAAGCTCGACATCGACGGGCAGGGCGCGCTGCGCGAGCAGGCGCCGCGTTACGCCATCTACGTGCACGACCGGCTCAGGGTGGCGGTCGACACGATCAAGGACTGCGGGATGAAGGTCCCCTCGGCGCTGGCCACCCGCTGGGAGAGCCTGCCGCGGCACATCAGCGCCGCCACCCAGCCGAACGGCTACATGGTGCCGATCGGCGACGGGCCGGCCGACGTCCAGCCGACCGCCTTCGACCACGCCAAGTCGACCGTGCAGGTCTTCAACGCCGGATACGTCTTCGGCCGCACCGCCTGGAACGACCCCAAGTCGGCCTACTACTCGATCCGCTTCGGGCCGGCGCTGAAGTTCCACGGCCACGAGGACCACATGGGCGTGACCTACTACGCCCAGGGCCGCTCGATCCTCACCGAGGCGGGCTTCGTCTCCTACGAGAACACGCCCTATCGGCGGTGGACGCTGGGCCCGGAGGCCCACAACGTGCCGATCCTCGTGGGCAGGAAGTTCCGCGGCCACACCCCCACGGCGCTGGTGTCCAAGTCCGTGCGCACGGACCGGCAGGCGTTCACGTTCACCGACAGGGCGTACGGCGTGCCGCGCAAGCGGTCGGTGCTGGTGAACCACCGCGAGGACGTGATGGCGGTGCTCGACAGCGGCGGCGGGAAGCTGCAGAACCTCTGGCACCTCGATCCCGCGCTGAAGGTCGTGTCCAACTCAGGCGGGCGGGTCGTGGTGGGCGACGCCGAGTGGAAGGCGTCGATCGTCCAGCTCGCGATGCCGTCGTGCAAGCCCGTCGGCGGCCAGCGGGTGGTGCGCGGGCAGACCTCGCCCTACCAGGGCTGGATCTCGCCGGCTTACATGCGCAAGGAGCCGGCTCCGGTGATCGTCTCGCCCGTCGCGACGTCGTTGCTGACCGTGGTGGTGCCCGGGACCGACCGGCCGGAGGTCAGCTGCTCGGGACGCACTCTGACCGTTCACACCCCGGCCGGTTCGGTCACGCTTCGCGCGAGCTCCTCCGGCACGCTGTCGTAGACCTCCTCCCCCGACAGGAGGGGTGGCGGGCGGTTATCCGTACACCGACGGAGAGCCGCCCGCCAGGGGGCCGCCTGCCAGTTGCTTGGCCTGGGCCGGCACGGTGCTGAGCTTGTCGACCTCATGGGCCAGCCCCTCCAGGACCGCCCGCAACTGCACCTGCGTGACGTCCGCGAACGTACGCAGGTAGGCGATCCTGCGCTCCAGTTCCTCGGCCTCGGCGCTCTGCAGCCCGTCGCCCGAGGCGCGGTAGGCGCCGACCGCCCGGTTGGCGGCCTCCTCGGCCTGCCGCTGCGCCTCCATCAGGAGTTCCTCGTACTGCCGGCGGGCCTGGCCCACGATGCGCCGCGCGTAGTCCTCCGCCTCGGCGATCTGGGCGTCGGCGGTCTGCTGGGCGCGGGACAGGATGTTGATGGCGTCGACGTTCAGGGTCTGGGACGCGGCGGCCTGGTCCGGGTTCATGCCGTGTTCCTTGTACCACTGCTTCATGCGGTCGATGTGCGCCCGCAGGTCCGCCTTCTCCTTGTCGCTGGTCGCCATGTCCTCGGCGACGCGGTAGAGGAACGTGCGCACCTCGTCCTCGCTGTAGCCGCGGCGCCCGAGCGATGTGCGCGTGAACTCCTGCTTGCGTATCCGATCCGGGGTGAGGGGCTGGCGCTCGGCCGCCGGGCTTCCCCAAGGCATCTCTGCCGTCATGATTCCCGACCTCTGTCGCTCGTGAACTCGTCGAAGTGGATCTGGTCGGTGGGCACGCCGGCATCCAGCAGCCGTCCGACGGTGGCCTGCGCCATCTCCTCCGAGCCGCAGACGTAGACGTGCTGACCACGCCATCCCTGCAGCGCGACGTCCACGGCATAGCCGCGGGTGCCCTGGTAGAAGGGGTCGTGGGAGACGACCGGCACGACGTTGAGCCAGGGATGCTCGGCGGCCATCTTGGCCAGCGTCTCGTAGTCGTACAGCTCTCTGGAGTTCCGGGCGCCGACGACGAGGTCCACCCTGCGGGTCGGGCCCTCGTAGGCGATCTGCTCCACCAACGCCTTCATCGGCGCGAGGCCGGTGCCGCCCGCGATCATGAGCAGGTCGCCCTGGACCTCCGGGGTGAGCGTCAGCCGTTCGCCCACCGCCGCGCCCACGCGCAGCACCTCGCCCCGCCGCGCGCCCATGACCAGCGCGGAGCTGAGCACGCCGCCGTCGACCATGCGTACGTGCAGGTCGATGGTGTTGTCCTGGCGGGGCGCGTTGGCGAACGAGTAGAACCGCCAGATGCGCGGGCGCATGGCGTAGGAGATCGACGCCGACTGGCCCGGACGGAAGGGGTACTGGTAGTTCAGCCGGGCGCGGATGACGGCGATCCCGAGGGTGCGCGTCTCGTGACTGACGATCTCGGCCTCCCACCAGGGCGGGGTGGTCTTCGAAGCGTCGTTGGCGGCCTCGACCATCACCTGGGCGACCAGGTTGTACGCCTGCGTCCAGTCGTGCGCGAGCTGAGGAGTCCAGCGGTCGCCCAGGAAGTGCTCCAGCGTGGCGAGCAGCGCCTGGCCGACGGCGGGGTAGTGCGTCGCGGTCACCGCGAACTTGCGGTGGTCGCGGCCGAGCTGCTGCAGGACCGGCACGACCTCGTCCAGCCGGTCGACGTTGCTGATGACGCTTCCCAGCGCGCCCACGAGCTTGTCGCGCTGGCGCGCCATCGACACCGGGAACATGTCCCGCACGTCCGGGTTCATCAGGAAGAGAACCGAGTAGAAGTACAGCGGCACCTGGTCGCCCGATCGGGAAACGAGGTGCCAGCTGTCCTTGAGAGCTTGCGTATCCACTCAGTCGGCCGTTTCCGCGGGCTCGGCGACGATGGACGACTTCACCTTGGCGAGGACGAGGCCGACGTCGCGCAGGATGTCCTCACCGACGCCGCTGTCCTGCAGCACGCCGGTGAGGTGCTCGCCCACCTTGTCGTAGTGCCGCGACGTGATGCCCATGCCCGTGTGGGCCTCACCCAGGTCACGGCCCTCGTACGGATCGGGACCGCCCAGGACCGAGCACAGCAGCATGACCATGTGCCGCTTCAGCCTGGGCATGTCGACACCGACGAAGTACGGCTTCAGATCGTCGTCGCCGACCACGCGCTCGTAGAAGCGCTCGACGACGTCGCGCACTACCGGCGCGCCGCCGATCTGGTCGTAGTAAGACGGCGAAGTGATCACAGACCCTCCCATTCGGGGTGCACCAGCGAGGGGATGACTATGCGCCGAAAATTTTCGAACCGGACGCAGTCACGTGGCTGGTCATGGTGACAGTCGGTCGCTCAGCTCTCACGGCGCCGGTCGCTTTGGCAGACGATCAGAAGCCGACGACAGGCACCGCGACAGCGCGGAGTTCAGTGCGCAGCTGCTTCTTGCGTTCACCCTCCGTAGAGCCTGAGCAGGACGCTGAGGCTGGAACCGCGGTCGGGACCGCCGATCGTGGCGAAGACCGCCTCAGGAGCTTCGCCTATCTAAGCACCAACTAGACTAAATGTCACTAAAACCGCTACATTCACCAGCGCAACGTGAACACCACTCGCACCATGCCGGTGGAAGGGCTAACGGGCTGGTCAGGCGCTATGTCCCGCCCGCAGCAGGCCGTATGTCACCGCCTGCTCCAGCGCCTGCCACGAGGCCTCGATGACGTTCTCGGCCACGCCGACCGTGGCCCACTCGCCGGTCGCGTCGCTGGAGGTGACCAGCACCCGGGTCACCGCGTCCGTGCCGTGCGTGCCCTCCAGGATGCGGACCTTGAAGTCGATCAGTTCGACGGCCGCCAGCTCCGGATAGAGCTTCTCCAGCGCCAGCCGCACCGCCCTGTCGAGCGCGTTGACCGGGCCGTTGCCCTCGCCCGTGGCGATGATCCGCTCGCCCTTCGCGTGCAGCTTGACGGTCGCCTCGCTGACCACGTCGCCGCCGGGACGGCGCTCGACGATCACGCGCCACGACTCGACCGTGAAGTAGCGCCGCCGCTCGCCGTCGACCGTGTCGCGCAGCAACAGCTCGAACGACGCGTCGGCCGCCTCGAACGTGTGCCCCTTGGCCTCCAGGTCCTTGACCCGCTCGACCAGCCGCCTGGACTCCTCGCCGGTGAGCTCGTAGCCCAGCTCGCGGCCCTTCAGCTCGACCGAGGCGCGGCCCGCCATGTCGGAGACCAGCATGCGCATGTCGTTGCCGACCTCGGCGGGGTCGATGTGCTGGTAGAGGTTCGGGTCCACCTTGATCGCCGACGCGTGCAGGCCCGCCTTGTGCGCGAAGGCCGACGTCCCGACGTACGGCTGGTGGGAGTTCGGCGTCACATTGGTGACCTCGGTGATCGCGTGGGCGATGCGGGTCATCTCGCCCAGCGACTGGGGCGGCACGAGGTCGAATCCCCGCTTGAGCTGGAGGTTGGCCACCACCGTGAACAGGTTGGCGTTGCCCGAGCGCTCGCCGTACCCGTTGGCGCAGCCCTGCACGTGCGTGGCGCCCGCCTTCACCGCGGCCAGGGTGTTGGCGACCGCGCAGCCGGTGTCGTCGTGGCAGTGGATGCCGATGCGGGCCCCGGTGCCGGCCGCCTCGTGCACCACGTCGGCCAGCTCGTCGGGGAGCATGCCGCCGTTGGTGTCGCACAGGGCGATCACCGACGCCCCGGCCTCCGCGGCGGTCCGCAGCACCTCCAGCGCGTACGCGGGGTCGGAGCGGTAACCGTCGAAGAAGTGCTCGGCGTCGAGGAAGACGCGCCGGCCCTCCGCCGTCAGATGGGAGACCGTGTCGCGGATCATCGCGAGGTTCTCCTCCAGCGTGGCGCGGAGGGCCAGCTCCACGTGGCGGGAGTGGCTCTTGGCCACGAGCGTCACGATCGGCGCGCCGGATTCGCGCAGGGCGGCCACCAGGGGGTCGTCGGCGGCCTTCACGCCCGCCCGGCGGGTCGCGCCGAACGCGGCGAGCTGCGCGTGCTTCAGGTCGAGCTCGGTCTGAGCCCGCCGGAAGAACTCGGTGTCCTTGGGATTCGCCCCCGGCCAGCCACCCTCGATGAAGCCGACGCCGAGATCGTCGAGGTGGCGCGCGATGGCCAGCTTGTCGGCGACGGTGAGGTTCAGCCCCTCCTGCTGGGCGCCGTCGCGGAGCGTCGTGTCGTACACGTGGAAACGATCGTCGGCCATCTCTGTGTCTCCTTGCGGGGTTCATATCTCGCCGCACGCGCCGACCGGTCCATGCACCGGCCCAAACAAAAAGACCCCTCACGGACGTGAGAGGTCTGCGCGCCGGCGATGTCCTTCAGCCGGCGCGCCTGCCGATAATGAGCAGACCGTAGTGCATGGTGCTGAGCAGTTTGCCACAGCCGGTCACCCTCTGGCACATCGATCTCATAGTACGAGATGCGAGAGAGTGTCAGCGCAGGTCAGAGCCGTCATGATCTCGTTCCATCGCACCGGCCGTCGCTAGGGGCTCGCGCTCATCAGGAGGAACCGAACCCGGGATCTCAATGGACGTCGGGCAATGATGGCGTAATAACCCGCCATGCGGGCGCGGGACACACGATCGGCGCCCCCGCGATGAGTACGCTCGCGAAGCGATTCGCTCGGCGGATCACTTTGCCCAGAGCACGTTTTATACGCGACGTCTGGTGCGACCAGGCGTCTGATCCGAACAGGGGGCGGCGAATGACTTGTCGGCGCGGCGGCGGGGCGTTTCTCACCGGCAGGATCGCCGGTCTCCTTCTCGCCGGAGCTTCGGCTTCGACCGCGTTCATCACCGGCGTCGCCCCGCTCGGGGCCGCCGCCGACAACGGGCACGGCCGCGCCGACCGCGCGGTGCGAAACGTCGCCCAGGGGAAGGACCCGCAGCACCGGCCCGGGACCAAGCTGTCGGTGTCCGGCGCCACGCGCAACCGCGGCTACCAGCACACGTCCACCAACACCGCCGGCGGCTCCTCGAACGTGCAGAACGCGCTGTGCCGGCGCGCCCGGGTCTGCAACGTCACCCAGCACGTGACCGTCGTCGGCCCGCGTGTGACCGAGAGCCCGGCGCCTCCCGCGCCGGCGAAGGCGCCCGGCGCCAGGCCCACTCCGGTGCCCACCGTCACCGTCACGGTGACCGCGGCGCCCCCGCTCGCCGCTCCGCCGGAGCCGCCGCCGTGCCCTGCCCCGCGGCCCCTGCTCAGGGTCGTCGGCAGGGTCGACGCCGGGATCGACGCCGGGGCAGGCAGGGCCGGCGGGGGAACCGGCCTGCTCGGAGGGCTGGTGTCGCTGTCCGTCCTCCCCGTCGGCACGGCCTGCCCGGGCGCGACCGGCTGAGCCCCGGCCCGGGGGCCGGACCGTCAGCAGATCTTGTGGATCCAGTGGTGGGCGTCGGGGCGGCTACCGTACTGGATCCCCACGAGCTCTTCACGGATCTTCATCGTGACCGGCCCGGGAGTGCCGTCGCCGACGGTCCAGCTCCGGTCGACGCCCTTGACCGACCCGACGGGGGTGACAACGGCGGCGGTGCCGCAGGCGAAGACCTCGGTGAGCTCGCCGGACTCGCAGCCCGCCTGCCACTCCTCGATGGAGATCTTGCCCTCCTCCGCCGTGTATCCCAGCTCGGCCGCCAGACTGAGGATCGAGTCACGGGTGATGCCGGGCAGCAGTGTCCCGGTGAGCGCCGGGGTGACGAGACGGTCGCCGAAGACGAAGAACAGGTTCATCCCGCCCATCTCCTCGACCCACCGGTGCTCGAAGGCGTCGAGCCAGACGACCTGGTCGCAGCCCTCCTCGACGGCCTGCCGCTGGGCCACGAACGCCGCCGCGTAGTTTCCGCCGCACTTGGCGAACCCGGTGCCGCCGGGCGCCGCGCGGGTGTACTCCGTGGACAGCCAGACCGAGACCGGCTTGAGGCCGCCGGTGAAGTACGACGCCGCGGGCGAGGCGATCACCATGTACTTGTAGTTCCGCGAGGGGTGGTTCACCCCGAGGGCGGGCTGCGTGGCGATCATGAAGGGCCGCAGATAGAGGCTGTGGCCCTCGGTGGTCGGCACCCAGTCGCGGTCGGTCTGCACAAGGAGTTCGAGCGACTCGACGAACGTCTCCTCGGGAAGCTCCGGCATCGCCATCCGCAGCGCGGACTGGTTGAACCGCGCCGCGTTCGCGTACGGCCGGAAGGCGACGATCGAGCCGTTCGGCTGCCGGTACGCCTTGAGCCCCTCGAACAACTCCTGGGCGTAGTGGAACACCGACGTGGCGGGGTCGAGGACGAGCGGACCGTACGGCTGAAGCTTCGCCTCGCTCCAGCCCTCCCCCTCGCTCCAGTCGATGGAGATCATGTGGTCGGTGAAGACCTGACCGAAGCCGGGGCTCGCCAGCACCTGCTCGCGTTCGGCCGCACTGCGGGCCTGCGGATTGAGCTGCACGTCGAACCTGAGGTGGGTGGTCATGCGAGGTCCTTCTCTCTACGTCGTCGTAGTAATTGTGCGACGAGTCGGCTAAGGGAAAACTAGGGCATTTCGCAGGTATGAAAAAGCGCATGGCGGCCCATACCGGGCCGCCATGCGCATGATGTCGGGATGAGCGGCCGGGATCAGCCGGCTACTCGGGCGGCGATGTCGTCGCCGATCTCGCGGGTGGAGCGCGCCGTCCACGCGCTCTGGCGCTCGATCAGGTCGTCGGCCACGGCCTGCTCGACCCGGGCCGACGCCTGGGCGTGGCCGAGGTGGTCGAGAAGCATGGCGACCGACAGGATCGTCGCGGTCGGGTCGGCCTTGCCCTGGCCCGCGATGTCGGGCGCGCTGCCGTGGACGGGCTCGAACATGGACGGCGCCGTGCGGGCCGGGTTGACGTTGCCGCTGGCCGCCAGGCCGATGCCGCCGGCGACCGCCGCGCCGATGTCGGTCAGGATGTCGCCGAACAGGTTGTCGGTGACGATCACGTCGAACCGCTGCGGCTGGGTGATGAAGAACATGGAGGCCGCGTCGACGTGGCAGTAGTCGGTCTCGACCTCGGCGAACTCCATGCTGAGCCGGTCGACGGTGCGCGCCCACAGGTCGCCCGCGTACGTCAGGACGTTGGTCTTGTGGACCAGCGTCAGCTTGCGGCGGGGCCGGGCCAGGGCCTTCTCGAAGGCGTAGCGCACGACGCGCTCGACGCCGTAGGCCGTGTTGAGGGACTCCTGGGTGGCGATCTCCTGCGGGGTGCCGCGGCGCATCGCGCCGCCGGCGCCCGCGTACGGGCCCTCGGTGCCCTCACGGACGACGATCATGTCGATGTCCTCGGGGCGGGCCTCTCCCAGCGGAGTCGTCACGCCGGGGAACAGCTTGACCGGGCGGAGGTTCACGTAGTGGTCGAGCTCGAAGCGCAGGCGCAGCAGCAGCTCGCGCTCCAGGACGCCGGGCGGCACGCTCGGGTCGCCGACGGCGCCCAGCAGGATCGCGTCGTAGCCGCGCAGCTCGTCGAGCACCTCGTCGGGAAGCGTCTGCCCGGTCGCGTGGTAGCGCTTGGCACCGAGATCGTATTCGGTGGTCTCGGACTTGACGCCTGCGGCGTTGAGGACCTTGAGGCCTTCGGCGACGACCTCCGTGCCGATACCGTCACCGGGGATCACTGCCAGGCGGATGTTGCTCGACTCCATGCGTGTACCTTACCGGTTGTCTCGGAGATCGAAACACGATCTCAGCATTCGGTCAGACGGGCGTATCCGCCCGTCAGGCGGGTCCCGCCGCGACGGAACGCCGGCAGTGAGGTCCCGTGCCGTGGACACCCCGCCGGCGCCCCGGGGATCACGATCGGCGCATCCGGAGGGTGGCCCGGTCCTGCCGGTCCCGCCGATCCCGGTCGGGTCAGCGCTGCGGCGCGCCCCCGTTGTCGCGACGGTCGAGCGCGATCTGCAGGGCCGCCGCCGCCTCGTCCTCAGCGTCCTCGGAACGGCCCCAGGGATACATCTCGTACATGGCGATTCTCTCTTCGACGGAGAAATGCTGAGCGAATCCGCCTGTCGCGGATCCGAACGCCGGCCGCCGGTGGAACGCGGGTCACGCGTCACGGGCGAACCGAAAGGCCTGCGGCTCGGCGCTCCGCGACGGGCCGGCCTGCCCTGATCAGGCCCCGTCGCGGCAGGTGGAAGTGCGGGGCGCCTCGTCATCGCAAGACTACCCCACAATCTCGTAGGACGACCTAGTATCTCACTTGGTGAGACGAGGCGCGTGGCACGTGGACCGTATGACGGACCGCATCGGGCCGGAGACACGCGAACGGCCCGGCGCACTGCGCGCCGGGCCGTCCGATGGGCTGATGCCGGAGGGTCAGTCCTCCAGGTCGACCGTACGGCCGCTGTCGGCGCCGATCTCCCCCGCGATCTGCTCGACGACCTCGGACGGGATCGCGGTGTCGACCGTCAGCGCGATGAGCGCCTTGCCGCCCTTCACGTCCCGGGAGACCTGCATGGAGGCGATGTTCACGCCGTGCTCGCCGAGCAGCCGGCCGACGATGCCGACGATGCCGGGGCGGTCGGCGTAGGTGAAGAACGCCAGGTGCTCGGTCGGCTCGATCTCCATCGCGTAACCGTTGACCTCGACGATCTTCGTGATCTGCCGGGGGCCGGACAGGGTGCCGGAGACCGAGACCGTGCGGCCGTCGGCCAGCACGCCGCGCACCGTGATGACGTTGCGCCAGTCGGGGCTGTCCGCGCTGGTGACCAGCTCGACCCCGACGCCGCGGTCCTTGGCCAGCAGCGGCGCGTTGACGTAGGTCACCGCGTCCTCGACGACGCCGGTGAAGACGCCCTTGAGCGCGGCCAGCTCCAGGACCCGGACGTCCTGGGCGGAGATCTCGCCGCGGACCTCGACGACCAGGCGGGTGGCCACCTCGCCCGCGAGCGCGGTGAAGATGCGGCCCAGCTTCTCGGTGAGGGGCAGGCCCGGCTTGACGTCCTCGGCGACCGCGCCGCCCTGGACGTTCACCGCGTCGGGCACGAACTCGCCGGCGAGGGCCAGCTTGACGCTGCGGGCGACCTGCGTGCCGGCCTTCTCCTGCGCCTCGTGGGTGGAGGCGCCGAGGTGCGGGGTCACCACGACCTGGTCGAGCTCGAACAGCGGGCTGTCGGTGCAGGGCTCCTTGGCGAACACGTCGATGCCCGCGCCCGCGACCCGGCCCTCCTTGAGGGCGGAGTAGAGGGCGTTCTCGTCGATGATCCCGCCGCGGGCGACGTTGATCAGCCGGACGCTCGGCTTGACCATGTGCAGCTCGCGGTCGCCGATGAGGCCGAGGGTCTCCTTCGACTTCGGCAGGTGGACCGTGATGAAGTCGGCCTGCTGGAGCACCTCCTCCAGGGACGCCAGCCGCACGCCCATCGCCGCCGCGCGGGCCGGCTGCAGGTAGGGGTCGTAGGCGATGATCTCGACGCCGAACGGCTGCAGGCGCTGCGCGACGAGCTGGCCGATCTTGCCGAGGCCGAGGATGCCGATGACCTTCTCGTCGAGCTCGACGCCGGTGTACTTCGAGCGCTTCCACTCGCCGTCCTTGAGCGCGGAGTGCGCCTGGGCGACGTTGCGGGCGCTGGCGAGGATCAGCGCGACCGTGTGCTCGGCGGCGCTGGTGATGTTGGAGGTCGGGGCGTTCACGACCATGACGCCGGCCTTGGTCGCGGCCTCGACGTCGACGTTGTCCAGACCCACACCGGCGCGGGCGACGACGCGCAGCCTGGACGCCGCCGCGATGGCCTCCGCGTCCACCTGGGTGGCGCTGCGTACGATCAGGGCGTCCACGTCGGCGAGAGCGGGCAGCAGCTGCGACCGGTCGGCGCCGTCGGTGTGCCGGACCTCGAAATCCGCGCCGAGCACGGCGAGACCCGCTTCTGAGAGCTCTTCTGCGACAAGTACGACGGGCTTGTTCACTGGGCTGAGTCCTTCGTGAAGTGCGACAGCGCGGACGACGTGAGTCTATCCGGGCCTTGTGAAAGCTCTCACGAGCGCCCGGCATGCGAGATATCCAAGGTCTCGGCGGCATCGCGGCGGCACGACGACCCGGTCTCAGATTCTCGCTCGGTGCGGCTTCGGCGCCGCCGCGGCCCGGCCGTCCGGAAGGTTCTGCTGGGACCGGCGGGGTTCATGAGACGTGCTCACCTACTGGCACAGCCGGTCGATGTACCCCGTCTACGCCTGATCCATACGGACTGCCACCCATCTCGGTATTGATCGCACCTAATATTGGGGATTAGCCTGATTCGCCATGGTCCAGTCCCTATCGTTCAGGCTATGAGCATCGGGAACCCCTCCCTGGGCGACGTTCTCGCGCGGCATGGCAGCCCCCGGCAACTCCTTGCGGCCCTCGCGGAGTGGGGCATCCTGGTGGCGGTCCGCCCCGACCGCTCCGTGGTGCTCGGCACGACGCAGAACGGCGAACGCGTTCTGCTCGGCTACACGGGGCCGGCGACCTATGCCCGGCACCGTGGCAGCCACACGCTGTCTGCATGCGACGTCGACACCATGCTCGACATCCAGCGCGTCACAGGCGTGCGCGAGATCGTGATCGACGCGGCCGGCCCCGCTGCCGCCGCCGTGCCGATCGAAGATCTCCGGCGCTACCTGGAGGAGACCCGCACCGGTCCCGCTCCCGCACTGTCGGCCATGGGCTCGGCCGCCCCGACCGCGTACGCCACGGGCGCGATGGCGACCGTGACCCGCGCGCAGGTCACGCGACAGGCTCCCCCGCCGCCCGTACCCACCTCGCCCATGCCCGCGCCGCCCATGTCCGCACCGCCCATGTCCGCACCGGTCGTGCCCGCCCCGGCCGCGGCGGCGCCCTCCCCGCTTCCCTCGCAGTGGATCCCCGCCCCCCGCCAGCACCTGTCGGGGGCCATGCAGGTCGTGGATCCCGGCTACCGCAGGACTCGTCATCCGATCCTCCCGGCCCTGCGGGTGGCGGTCGCCGAACTGCTGCCGGAGTATCCCTACGTCCACCACATCTGGATCTCCGAGGCGCGCACCGCCGCCGGGTTGTGGGGGATCATGCTGCACGTCAAGGTGCACACCCTCGCCGCCGACGACATCGTGAAGGAACTGCACCGGCGGGTGCGCGCCCGGCTGCCGCAGCTCGCGGCCAGCGAGGCCCCGGTGCTCATGGCCCGGGTCGCCGACGCACACACCGAACGCCGTCTGATCGAGATCGGCGCGCACGTCGTCTGCCCCGACGTGCGCGACTGACCCGGAACCCCGTCGCCGATCTCCGCCCGTCGCACTCGGCGGAGATCGGCGAGACACCGGGCAGCGGCCGAACAGTTGCGGGAGAGTCCTTCCGAACGGTCGCTTGCTCGGCTTGAATGTCGCCATGGTCTCCACGGCGGCGACGCCCTCCCCGTCGAAGGTCTCCCTCGGGGTTCGCCTCGGGTATGCCGTCGGCTCGTTCTGCACGGCCAACTTCGCCACGATCCCCGGGCTGCTGCTGCTCTTCTACATGACCAACGTGCTCGCGGTCCCCGCCGGGCTCGCGGGCGTCGTGCTCTTCCTGCCCAAGGCCTGGGACCTGATCGCCAACACGATGGTCGGCCGCTGGTCGGACCGCACCGTCTCGCGCTGGGGACCACGCCGTCCGTGGCTGCTCGCCGGGGCCGCGGTGCTGCCGGTGTCGTTCGCGCTGGTGTTCGCCGGGCCGCCGCTCACCGGCGCGCCCGCCGCCGCCTACGTCGGCCTCACGTTCCTGCTGGCCACCACCGGATACGCGCTGTACGAGGTGCCGTACAAGGCCATGCCGGCGGAGATGACGACCGACTACCACGAGCGGACCTCACTGCTGCAGTGGCGCATGGTCCTCATCGCGGTCGGGATCGCGATGAGCGGCATCCTCGCTCCGGCGATCGCCGGCGACACGGCCGACGGGTATCGCACCATGGGCATCAGCTTCGGCGTGATCCTGCTCGTCGCGATGCTGGCCTCGTTCTTCGGCACCGCCCGCGCGCCCTTCACGGCCCCGCAGAAGTCCGAGGGAACGCTTCGGGAGCAGCTTGCCGCCGCCCGCACGAGCAAGCAGTTCCTGTGGCTTCTCGGGCTCAGCTCCGCGCAGACGCTCGGGGCCGGCGTGATGCTCGCGGGGGCGCCCTACTTCGCCGCGTACTCTCTCGACGACACCTCCGCCACCACCACGCTCTTCGCGGCGCTCGTGGGGCCGATGCTGGTCACGATGCCCCTGTGGGTGTGGCTGGCCCGCAAACTCGACAAGCGCGGCGCGATGATCCTTTCGGGCTCGCTGTTCACGGGCGGAGCGCTGCTGATCCTCGCGACGCCCGCGCTCGGCGAGCTGTACGCGCACCTGTGCGTGATGATCGTGGGCGTCGGCTATGCGGGCCTGCAACTGCTGCAGTTCTCCATGCTCGCCGACGTCATCGCCCACGACGGCGCGGTGAGCGGCGAGCGCAGGGGCGGGGTCTTCACCGGCCTGTGGACCGCGGTGGAGAACGCGGTCACGGCGCTCGGGGCGACCGCGTACGGGTGGGTGCTGAGCGCGGGGGGGTTCGTCTCCTCCGATCCCGAGCATCCGGTGACCCAGCCGGGCAGCGCCCACGTCGCCGTGATGATCGGCGTGACCGTGGTGCCCGCTCTGATCACGTTCGCGGGCGTGCTGATGACCTTCAAATACAGCCTGACCGCCGACCGTCTCGCCACCGTCGCGTCCGGCAGCACGGCCTCGGCGGCCGCCGTCTCCGGGAGCGACGAGCAGCACGGCGGGCAGTCGGAACCCGGCGAAGCGCTCCGCGCCGAGGACTGACGTCACATCCGCAGGGTCGGGACGGCGATCGCGGCACTGGCGTTGGAGTCGGCCGCCGGAGTCGGCCGCCGGCATCGTCGGCGAGCCGATCGACGGCGGCACCGGGTGCCGGGACGGCGATCTTGTCGTGGTGGGACGGCTACCCGCGAGGAGCTGGAACGCGGGGCGCGGAAGGCCGGCCACGACCTTAAGCGCCCCTCAGGGCGATCCCGGCGCCGATCCGGCCGCTGACCTGCGGATTATCGGACATCTCACGCCTAACACAGGATAAAGGAAGTTTAAGAGAAGGTAGATACTTTCGGGATTGGACCGATTTATCACCACATGTCGGTCTGCATCCGACCATAATGACGACTTCCCCAGCGTCTAACCCCCACTGGAGGAATGATCGTGAACAGAGCGCTCGGAGCGGTCCTGTGCCTCGGGAGCGTCGCGGCCGTCGGCATGGCGGCCGGCCCCGCTCAGGCCGAGGCCCAGCACGCGGGCTGCCGGGTCGCCGCCGCGAAGCCCTACGTCAGCGTGGACGGCAAGATCCGCGCGGCGGGCTCGCGGGCCGGTTGCATCGACAACGCCCGTTTCCGGGTCCGGATCGTGAACAGCACGCCGGGCCCCGACCGCGTGGTCAAGAGCGGCTCGAAGGTGGTCAGGAACGCGCGCGTCGTCGTCGCGCTGACCTGTGCGGACGGTGCGTACTACAGCGTCGTCACCGACTACCGCGGCCACGTGTCGCGATCGAGGCCGGTGCGCCTCGACTGCGACGTCCCCACCCCGCTTCCCACGGCCACCTCTTCCCCGAGCCCCACCGCCGTCCCCAGCACCAGGCCCACCGCGGTTCCGAGCACGGTGCCGAGCACGGTGCCGAGCACCGCCCCCGCCGCGAGTCCCTCCGCGAGCGCCTCTCCCACGAGTGGCTCGGCCGTGGGCACCGCCATCGAGAACGAGGTGGTGCGCCTCACCAACGTCGAGCGGGAGAAGGCGGGCTGCGGCCCGCTGAAGCACGACGCGCGCCTGCGCTCCGCCGCGTACTCCCACTCGGCCGACATGTCCGCGAAGAACTACTTCGACCACACCTCGAAGGACGGCCGCTCCTTCGCCGACCGCATCACGGCCACCGGATACACCTGGCGCGCGGCGGCGGAGAACATCGCCAAGGGCTACGGCACGGCCCAGGCGGTGGTCCAGGGCTGGATGAACAGCCCCGGACACCGGCAGAACATCCTCAACTGCAACTACACCGACATCGGGGTCGGGTACGTCGCCGCCGGCGGCCCGTACTGGACCCAGGACTTCGGCCGGCAGTAGAAACGCGCCCACCGGCCCGGGGTGGGCGCGGGGACGCCACGCCCGGCGTCCCCGCTCCCACCCCGGACGTGACGGCGAATACGGCGGTCTTCTGGACACCTCGGACCACTGCGGCGGATACTCCAATCATGAGCTCTCCCCCGGTTCGCGCCTCGGACGGGGACCGCGAACGCGCGCTCAGCGAGCTCCGCGACCGGGCCGCCGAAGGACGCCTGTCCATGGAGACCTTCGTCGGCCGGGTGGACCAGGCGCTCCGTGCTCGCAGCCGCAACGAGTTGGACGAGCTGGTCGCGGACCTCCCGGACCGCGGGCGCTGGCGCAGAAGGATCACCGACGCCGTCGCCTCCGTGTCGGAGCTGAGCAACCGGATCGAGTCCGCCTGGCGGCGTCCCCGGCTGCCCCGGCTGGCCCTCCCCGCCGACGGCAGGGCCCGCTACCTGGTCGGCCGCGGCTCCTCCTGCGACCTCGTCCTCGCCGACCTGACCGTCTCACGGGTGCACGCCGAGTTGCGGCGCGAGCACGACTCCTGGCTGCTCGTCGACCTCAGCTCGATGAACGGCACCCGGCTGAACGGCTGGCGCCTGGTCGGCCCCGCCTCCGTGCGGGCCGGCGACGAGGTGGCCTTCGGCGACTCCGTGTTCCTGGTCTCGATGCCGGCCTGATCGCCGTATGTGCGGCTCAAGCCCGCCCTGTGCCGAGATCACCCTGTGCGAGATCGACTGGTGCCGAGATCGACTGGTGCCGAGATCGACTGGTGCCGAGATCGCCCTGTGCGAGATCACTCCGTGCCGAGATCACTCCGTGCCGAGATCACCGTGTGCCAGATCGACTGCCGCCGAGATCGCCCGGACCCCGGCAGCCGGCCGCTTGCACGGGGGCCGTGAAACGCGACGCGGCGCCGCCCCCCACCTCGCCGGTGGGGCGCGACGCCGCGGTCACGCCAGCGTGCGCGAGCTTCAGGCCTGCTCGCCCTTGAGCCAGCTCATCATCGGGCGGAGCTTGGCGCCGGTCTGCTCGATGGCGTGGCCCGCCAGCTCCTCGCGGTAGCGCTTGAAGTTGGTCTGGCCGGAGTCGAACTCCTCGACCAGCTCGCGGGCGAAGCGGCCGTCCTGGATCTCGTCCAGGATGCGGCGCATCTCCTTCTTGGTCTCCTCGTTGACCACGCGCGGGCCACGGGTGTAGCCGCCGTACTCGGCGGTGTCGGACACCGACCAGTACATCTTGGAGACGCCGCCCTCGTACATCAGGTCCACGATCAGCTTCATCTCGTGGAGGCACTCGAAGTAGGCGACCTCCGGCTGGTAGCCGGCCTCGATCAGCGTCTCGAACCCGGCCTTGATCAGCTCGGAGACGCCGCCGCACAGCACGGCCTGCTCACCGAACAGGTCGGTCTCGGTCTCCTCGGTGAAGGTCGTCTTCAGCGCGCCGGCGCGGGTGCCGCCGATGCCCTTGGCGTACGACAGCACGAGCGGCCAGGCGCTTCCGGTGGCGTCGCGCTCGACGGCGACCAGGCAGGGCACGCCGCGGCCGGCGGAGTACTGGCGGCGGACCAGGTGGCCCGGGCCCTTCGGCGCCACCATCGCGACGTCGACACCCTCCGGGGCCTCGATGAGGCCGTAGCGGATGTTGAGGCCGTGGCCGAAGAACAGCGCGTCGCCCTCGACGAGGTTCGGCGCGACGTGCTCGGCGTACAGGTGCCGCTGGATGTGGTCCGGCGCGAGGATCATCGTGAGGTCGGCCTCTTCGACGGCCTCGCCCGGCGACAGCACGCGCAGCCCGTCGGCCTCGGCCTTCTCCCGGCTCTTGGAGCCCTCGGGCAGGCCGACCCGGACGTCCACGCCCGAGTCACGCAGGCTCAGCGCGTGCGCGTGGCCCTGGCTGCCGTAACCCAGCACCGCGACATGGCGGCCCTGGATGATCGACAGGTCGGCGTCGTCGTCGTAGAAGATCTCAGTCACTTGCTTGCCTTTCACGGGTTGTCCGTCGCGACGTGCCTGCCATAGGAGCTATGCGCTGCGGTCGAGGGCGCGAAGCGAGCGGTCGGTGATGGAACGGGCGCCGCGGCCGATGGCCACCATGCCCGATTGCACGAGCTCCTTGATGCCGTACGGCTCAAGGACCCGGACGAACGCCTCCAGCTTGTCGGTCGTCCCGGTGACCTCGATCGTGACCGCGTCCGGGGCCACGTCTACACAACGCGCCCGGAAGAGGTTGACGAGTTCGAGGACGTGCGACCGGCTCTCGGAGTCGGTCCGCACCTTAATCAACATCAGCTCGCGCTGCACCGACTGGCTGTTGTCGAGCTCGACGATCTTGATGACGTTGACAAGCTTGTTGAGCTGCTTGGTGACCTGCTCCAGCGGGAGGTCCTCCACGTTGACGACGATGGTCATCCGGGAGATGTCGTCGTGCTCCGTGGGCCCGACCGCCAGCGAGTCGATGTTGAACCCGCGGCGGCTGAACAGGGCGGCGACCCGGGCCAGCACGCCCGGCTTGTTCTCCACCAGGACGGACAGCGTGTGGCGGCTCATGCCATCTCCTCGGCTTCGGCTCGGAGCTCGGTCGTGCCGAAGGCGCGCGATTCAGTGCCTCGCCAGGCGCTGCTCTCGCTCATGCCTGCTCCTCGCACTGCTGGTCGTTGTCGCGCCGGGCCGTGGCGGGGCTCATTCTCCACCCTCCCAGTTCGGCGCCATGTCGCGGGCGTAGTTGATGTCGTCGTTGCTGGTGCCGGCGGCGACCATCGGCCAGACCATCGCGTCCTGGTGCACGACGAAGTCGACCACCACCGGCACGTCGTTGATCTCCATGGCCTTACGGATCGTCTCGTCCACGTCCTCCGGGCGCTCACACCGCAGGCCGACACAACCGTAGGCCTCGGCGAGCTTCACGAAGTCGGGGATCCGCTTGACCCGCTGCAGATCGGTGTTGGAATACCGCTCGTCGTAGAACAGCGTCTGCCACTGACGGACCATGCCGAGGTTGCCGTTGTTGATGACGGCCACCTTGATCGGCACACCCTCGATCGCGCAGGTCGCCAGCTCCTGGTTGGTCATCTGGAAGCAGCCGTCGCCGTCGACCGCCCACACGACCTTGTCCGGGCGGCCCATCTTGGCGCCCATGGCGGCCGGCACGGCGTACCCCATCGTGCCCGCGCCGCCGGAGTTGAGGAAGGTGCCGGGGTTCTCATACTTGATGAACTGGGCGGCCCACATCTGGTGCTGGCCGACGCCCGCCGCGTAGATCGCGTCCGCCCCGACCAGCGCGCTCAGCCGCTCCATGACGTACTGCGGGGCGAGCGAGCCGTCGGCGAACTCCTCGTAGCCCAGCGGGTAGGTCTCCTTGTAGCCGTTGAGCAGCCGCCACCACTCGCTGTAGTCGCCCTTGCGGCCGTCGGCCTGCTCGGCCCGCACGGCGGTGATCAGGTCCCCGATCACCTCGCGGCAGTCGCCCACGATCGGCACATCGGCGTGGCGGTTCTTGGAGATCTCCGCCGGGTCGATGTCGGCGTGGATGACCTTGGCGTGCGGCGCGAAGCTGGACAGCTGGCCGGTGACCCGATCGTCGAACCGGGTGCCGAGCGCGATCAACAGGTCGGCGCGCTGCAGCGCACCGACGGCCGAGACGCTGCCGTGCATGCCGGGCATGCCCATGTGCTGGGGGTGGCTGTCGGGGAAGGTGCCCCGGGCCATCAGCGTGGTGACCACCGGGATGCCGGTCAGCTCGGCCAGCTCCAGCAGCTCGGTCGAGGCGTGCGCCTTGTGCACGCCGCCGCCGACGTAGAACACCGGCCGCTTCGCCTCGGTCATCAGCCGGGCGGCCTCGCGGATCTGCTTGGAGTGCGGCCGGGTCACCGGCCGGTAGCCGGGCAGCTGCATGACCGGCGGCCAGGAGAAGGTGGTCGTGGACTGCAGGGCGTCCTTGGAGATGTCCACCAGCACCGGCCCCGGGCGCCCGGTGGAGGCGACGTGGAACGCCTCGGCGATGGTCCGCGGGATGTCATCGGCGCTGGTGACCAGGAAGTTGTGCTTGGTGATCGGCATCGTGATGCCGGAGATGTCGGCCTCCTGGAAGGCGTCGGTCCCGATCAGCGGCGAAGCCACCTGCCCGGTGATCGCCACGATCGGCACCGAGTCCATGTAGGCGTCGGCGATCGGGGTGACCAGGTTGGTCGCTCCTGGGCCGCTGGTGGCCATGCACACCCCGACCCTGCCGGTCGCCTGCGCATACCCCTCGGCCGCGTGGCCCGCACCCTGCTCGTGCCGTACAAGCACGTGCCGGACCTTGGTCGAGTCGTAGAGGGGGTCGTAGGCGGGGAGAATGGCCCCGCCCGGGATCCCGAACACCGTGTCGACCCCGACCTGCTCCAGCGCCCGCACGAGGGCCTGGGCACCTGTCATTTTCTCGGTCATCGGCTCGTTCCTTGTGGCTGAGCTTGCTTCTGCTGGGCTGCTTGGCGTGACTCCTGGCATAAAAAATGCCCCATCCGCTGGGCGGAGCTGGGGCGCGCGCAGGACCGAGGGCTTCGTCAGGCTGCGCGCCTGCGAAGTACTACGAGAATCCCACCGCTATGCATGGCTACACGATGTCCGATGGAGCGCCCCCACGTCAAATCATCTGGGACGCCCGTCTCGCCATCCAAGACACCCCACCCGCCGTGATCTTGGAGTTTGTCGCACGAAGGGCCGACGAACTGGGCGGACCCCCTTCGTGATCTTGCAGTTTGTCGCAGGCGACGGGGACGAGCTGCGGAATCCACCTTCGTGATCATGCACGAACGCCCAAGAAGGAACAACAGCCAGCACGAACGCCAAATCTGATCTTGCAGCCCGCGAGGCATTCGACCCGACGTGTCCCACCTGCATGATCACAAACAGGAAACGCCCAGGTCAGGATGACCGTACGTCATAAAACTGCAAGATCACCAAACCCAACGGCCTGGTAACGGCCTCGCGTGCGACAAACTACAAGATCACGGCGGTGGGGTGGGGGGGTGGGGGTTAGGCGGTGTTCTGGAGGGTGGTGGTGGGCCTCAGGGAGTCGAGGCCGCGTGCGGTCATGGGACGGGCCACCAGATAGCCCTGGCCGCGTGTGCAGCCCATCTTGCGCAGCAGGTCGAGTTGCTCGGGACGCTCGATGCCCTCGGCGACGACGATCAGGCCGAGGTCGTTGCCGAGTTGCACGATCGTCTTCGTCAGCAGGGTCAGCGTGTCGTCGCGGCCGAGCCCGGAGACGAACGACGGATCGATCTTGATCATGTCGACCGGCAACTGGCGCAGGAACGCGAGCGACGCATAGCCGGTGCCGAAGTCGTCGATGGCCAGCCGTACGCCGAGGGTCCTCAGCTCCGACAGCCTGCTGATCGTCTCCCCCGCGTCCTCGACCAGCATCTCCTCGATGACCTCAAGGGTCAGCGCGCTGGCGGGCAGCCCGCTCTCGCTCAGCGCCTCCGCCACGGTCTCCACGAAGCGCGGGGCCATGATCTGCCGGGTGGACAGGTTCAGCGCCAGCCCGATGTCCCAGGACGACGCGCGCCAGGCCGCCACCTCGCGGCACGCCTCGCGCAGGATCCACTCGCTGAGCGGCACGATGATCCCGGTGTCCTCGGCGGGCCCGAGGAACTGCTCCGGCGGCACGAACGTGCTGCCCCTCCACCAGCGCACCAGCGCCTCGACGGCGGTCACCCGCGACGTCGCAAGGTCGACCACGGGCTGATACTCGATCGCGAACTGGTTCTCCAGCAGCGCCCGCTGCAGGTCGGAGGCGATCTCCAGGCGGCGCAGGACGTCGGCGTGCATGTGGGTGGCGAAGACCTCCATCCGGCGCCCGCCGAGCTCCTTGGCCCGCGACATCGCCACGTCGGCGTTGCGCAGCAGATCTCCGGGCGGCAGGTCCTCCTCGGCGAACGCCACACCGACGCTGGCCGTCAGCGCGACGTCCCGGTCCGCGACCCGGAACGGCTCGTTCGAGACCGCGCGGACGAGCCGCTCGGCCAGGTCGATGGCGGTCTGCGCGTCGGCGCCGCCGGACCCGCCGCCCTCCAGCAGCACCGCGAACTCGTCTCCGCCCCACCGGGCGAGCGTGTCGTCGGCCCGTACGGCCGAGCGCAGGCGGCGGGCGGCCTGACCGAGGAGGTGGTCGCCGCTGGCGTGGCCCACGGAGTCGTTGACGGAGGTGAAGCCGTCGAGGTCCAGGAAGATCACCGCGGTCCCGCCGGCGCCGCGCCGGCTGAGCACGTCCCGGGCGCGTTCCTCGAAGTAGGCCCGGTTGGGCAGCCCGGTGACCCCGTCGTGGAAGGTCAGGTGGGTGACCTGGTTGCGCAGGGCCACCTGGTCGCTGAGGTCGCGGATCGTGACCAGGACGAGGTCGTCGTCGCGTACGTGCCGGGCGGCGACGGACTCGGTGGGACGCCAGGTGCCGTCGGAGGCCCGGAACCGGCAGGAGATGCGGGTGCCGCCCTCCTGCTCGGGCCCGTCGCCGTCCTCGTCCGTCATGCGGTCGAGCAGGGCCTGTACGGCCGGCAGGTCCTCGGGGTGGATGTAGTCGAAGATCGACCGAAAGGCGAGGTCCTCGGGGCAGTAGCCGTAGGTCGTCTCCAGACCGGGGCCTGCCTCCTGGATGACGCCTGCGGGGTCGCACACGAGCACGACGTCGCCGGTGTTCTCGGCCAGCCTGCGCAGTTGCTGCTCGCCGACGTCGACGAGCCGGCGCATGCCCGCGGTCTCGACCAGGAGCACGAACAGCCGGCCGAGCAGGACGAGGACGACCGAGGCGGCCACGACCACCAGGGCGGCGTCGCGGCTGCCGCCGATCGCGTACAGGGTGGCGACGAGCGTGGCCACGGCGACCAGCACGAGCGGCGTGGCGGCCGTCAGCGCGGCGGCCAGTGGCCTGGCCGGCCGGTCCTCCTGCACCCACGGGGCGACGGCGAGGACCAGCAGCATGGCCGGGACCACGAGCCCTGCCGCGAGCGGCGGGGTGTCGCCGTCGAGACGGGCGAGGGCCGTGGCCATCTCGGCCACCGTTATCGCGGTGAGCACCCCCACGCCGGTGAGCCCGACCACCCGGTTGCCCGACCGGGAGGCCGCCACGGCCGGTGTCACCGCGCAGGTCGCGAGCAGGCAGACCACGGGCAGCGCGAGCGCGACGAAGAACGCTCCGGTGTCCTCCGCCTTCCTGAACGCCGGGCCGAGCACGGCGACCCAGGCCACGGCGAAGACCGACGCCGCGCCCAGGTAGGCGTCGGCCGCCTGGCGTATCACCCCGCGCGTGAACGCGGGTGGTTTCACCGACATGCCGCAGCCGATGGCGAGCAGCACCGATCCGACGAGCATGAGCAGGTCGGCGAACGTGAGCACGAACGGCGTGCCGTCGGCCACGGGACGCACGCCGACGCCGAGGAGCCAGGTCAGCGACCCGGCGGCCATCCACCGCCAGGCGCCGGACTGCCTGCGGTGGGCGGGGACGACGCGGGAGGCGGCCATGATCAGCGAGATCGCGGCGAGCAGGCCGGTGACGACCCCCGCGATCGCGGTCACGACCGGCGCCGAGCCTCCGGTGACCAGGGCCACGACGACCGCCACCGCGCCGAGACCGGCCGCGGTGGTGAGTGGGACCCGGGGGTCACGCCTGGCTTTCACGCGCGTCGCCTCTGCACCTGTCGCCGCTTCACCGCCGGGCGTCATGGCCTCCGGGGTTTCGGCGGAGGCCGGAGTCGCGTAAGCGTCGCCGGGTTCGGTGGGGTGTGTCATGGCTGCCCCTCCCGTTCTCGACTCGGCTTTACTCTCCCTGTCACATGGCCAGTGTGCGCACTGCCGCTGATCGAGAGGGGGACAACGGGCGAGTCGTCACCGATCTGATAACCAGCCGCGCACGCTGAGCTCCACCGTACGCACCCCAGGTCACGGGGCAGCCACGTTCCGGAATCCTTAATGGAGCGGTCAGTAATGGCCGGTGATCATGTTATCGAGTGGACGGCCCGTCAGATGCCGAATCACCTGTTCCCGCACCAGCCGCCGCGTACGCCGGATGGACGCGGGCGTGCTGCCGGCGATGTGCGGGGTGATGAAGACCCCCGGCGCGGTCCAGAGCGGGTGATCGGACGGCAGCGGTTCGACGGGGGTGACGTCGAGCGCCGCCAGCAGCCTGCCGGTCCGCAACTCGGCCAGCAGCGCGTCGGCGTCCACGACCGAGCCGCGTGCGGCGTTCACCAGCAGCGCGCCGTCCTTCATCCGGGCGAGGAACTCGGCGTCCACGAGACCGGCCGTCCCCGCCGTGGCGGGCACCAGCAGCACGACCACGTCCGCGGCGGGCAGCAGCGCGGGCAGCTCGTCCTGGCCGTGGACGTTGTCCCTGGCCGTGCGCGCCACCCGGACGATGTCCACCTCGAATCCGGCCAGACGCCGCTCGAGCGCCTCGCCGATCGAGCCGTACCCGACGATCAGCACGGTGGAGTCGGCGAGGACGCCGGTGTGGCGGTAGGCCCACTCGCGTCTGGCCTGGGCGGCAGCGAATCCGGGGAACTCCCGCAGCATGGCGATCATCGCGCCCACCGCCCACTCGGCCGTGCCCGCGTCGTGGACCCCCCGCGCGTTGCACAGGACCGCCTTCGGCGGCACGTGCGGCAGGTAGGGCTCGACCCCCGCCGTCACGGTCTGCAGCAGGCGGAGGCCGGTCATGCGGCCCAGAAGGCCGGGGATGTCCGGCACCGGGACCAGCGGAGGCACCCAGATCTCCACCTCCTCGGGCGGGCCGGGCGGCGGCGTCCTCCCGTCGTACACGGCGCAGTCGGTGGCGGGGAGCCCCTCGGGAAGCTCCGTGAGTGCGGCGGCGATGTCATGTGATGCGACCCAGATCTTCACGATGAACAACCTAGGGAACCATCGCCCCCGCCAGCGAGTATGGGTACGTGAGGAGGTCATCGGGAATGGCGAACAGGCACGGCGTGGGCGCGGCGCTTCTGGGGGCGGCCCTTATGACGGCGACTGTGGCGTGCGGGGCGGGTGAGGAGGGCGGGGGCAGGACTCCCCCGCCGCTGCCCACCGCGAGCGACACGGGCGCCACCGGGGGTGTCACCGCGGGTGCCGCTCCGGGCGCTTCGGGCGCCTCCACGGGCGCTTCTACCGGCGCTTCTACGGGCGCTTCTACCGGCGACGGTGAGACGAATGTCACACCGGCGGCGCCGCGCACACTGGTCACCGGTCTGGCGGTGCCGTGGGCGATCGCGTTCCTGCCCGGCGGCGACGCGCTGGTGACCGAGCGCGAGTCCGCGCGGCTGCTGCGGGTCACACCACGCGGCCAGGTCCACGAGGCCGGCGTGATCGAAGGGGTGTCCGCGAGCGGCGAGGGCGGCCTGCTGGGCGTGGCCGTCTCGCCCCGCTACGCCGCCGACCACTTCGTCTTCGTCTACTTCACCGCCCAGAACGACAACCGGATCGTCCGCTACCGCTACGACGGACGGCTCTCCGACCGCCGGGTGATCGTCAGCGGCATCCCGAAGGGGGCCATCCACAACGGGGGCCGCCTCGCCTTCGGCCCCGACGGCTACCTGTACGCCTCGACCGGGGAGACCGGCGAACGCGGCATGGCCCAGGACAGGAGCTCGCTGGGCGGCAAGATCCTGCGCATGACGGTGGACGGCCGGCCCGCCCCGGGCAACCCCTTCGGCACCCTGGTGTGGACCTACGGGCACCGCAACGTGCAGGGCCTGGCCTGGGACGACCGGGGGCACATGTACGCCACCGAGTTCGGCCAGAACACCTACGACGAGATCAACCTCATCGAGAAGGGCCACAACTACGGCTGGCCGGAGGTCGAGGGGGTGAGCGGCCGGCCCGGATACACCGACCCGCTGCTCACCTGGTCGACCGCCGAGGCGTCGCCGTCCGGCCTCGCGTACGCCCGGGGGGCGCTGTGGGCCGGGGCGCTGCGCGGCGAGCGCCTCTGGCGCGTGCCCGTGGACGCTTCGGGGCGCGTCGGCCGTCCCGCCGCGCTCTACACGGGCGAGTACGGCAGGCTGCGCGCGGTGGCCGCCGCGCCCGGCGGCACGCTGTGGGTGAGCACCAGCAACCAGGACGGGCGCGGATCCCCCCGGGACGGCGACGACCGGATCCTGGTGGTGCGGCCCTCCTGATCAGCGCCTTCCGATCAGCGCCTCCAATCAGCGCCACTGATCAGGGCCGCTGATCGGCGTCTCTGATCAGCGGCAGACGACCTCGGCCTGGGCGCGGTAGGAGGTGCGGAAGGTCTGCCGGGAGACCGCCTCGCCGTCCTCCCGCAGCACCCACGTCACCACGGCGGTGAAACCGGGCTGCCCCCGCGTCGCCACGCAGCCGGGCCCGTAACCGGTCACAGGGGGCAGGGAGACCTGCTGCCCGACGACCGGCCCCTCCAGGCCCACGTCGTACCGCTTGGTGCTCCACAGCGTCACGGTCAGCGAGGTGCCGGAGGCGGAGGCCTGGACGAGCACTCCGTACGGCGAGTCGTTCCTCCAGCGCAGGTCGGGGCCGGGGAAGGACACGGCGGCCTCGACGCCGACCGGCAGGTGTGCGGCGTGGACCTCGGGCGGCGTGTGCTCGGAGACCCGGAGCCCGGCCCGGATCACGGCGTTCATCAGGGTGGTCGCGACCTGGGTCATCCCCGCCGCCTCCGTACCGGCCCGGCCGTGGATCATGGTGGGGCCGATGCCGTCGAAGCCCGCCGCCGCGGTGCGCGGGCCGACGACCTCGTTGAACGAGAACGTCTCCCCCGGTCTCACCAGGTGGCCGTCGAGGAGTGCGGCGGCCCTGCGGATGTTGCCCGCGCTCTGGGGACAGCAGGCGTAGGAGGTGGTGAAACGGCCGGCCTCCTCCCGGACCCCCATCCGCTGCACCGCGTCGTCGGTGATCCGCGGCGGCCCGTTCACGACCGGCACGGCCACCGTACGGCCGCCGCCGTCGAGAGCGGTCAGCACGTCCGCGGCGAGGCGGTCGGTGTCCACCCGGTCACCCGGCCTGCCGGGCACCAGGACCGGCCGGCCGTCCTCGATCGTGAGATCGGCGTCGCGGGCGACCCGCGCGGAGCCGACCAGCGTGGGCTCGACGCCGGCGATCGCCGCCTCGGCGTCGAAGCGCGGCCGCAGGACCGCTCCGTCGGGCGCGAACGTCAGGTGCCGCGCCAGCGTGGCCGGCGACAGGCTGACGGCCGCGGTCCCGTTGGTCAGCGTGAGCGGCGCGGCCACCGCGCGTCTCGCCCAGCGCAGGGCGCGCCGCACCTCGGCACGGGTGATGTGCGGCAGATCCCGCACCGTGGGCACCACCACGACCGCCTCCGGGTCGAGGTACCCCCTGACGATCTGGTCGGCCGTCGCTCTCCTGTCGATGAGACGGCCCACCCGCGGATACGCCGGGACCGGGGTGACCCCGTCGAAGGTGACGTCGCCCTCGCGCCCGGGGCGCTCCAGTGGCGCGGCGATGACCCTGGCCACCGCCTCGTCGAGTTTGCGGCGGTCCACGGACACGACCGGCTTCACCTCACGGGTGCCGGTCAGCCCGCTCCACACCTCCGGTGGGCTGGGGAAGCCCCCCGGCGCGGCGTAGACCGTGGCCTCGGCGTCGAGCATCAGACCGGCCTGCTGCGGGTCCACGGTCAACCGGCGCGTACCCTGCCGTACGATCATGGGCGTTCTGACCTGGGCGTACAGCCGTTCACCCAACGTGGCGACGGCCTCGGTCCTGCTCTGTCCGCCGATGTCCACGCCGAGCACCGTGGTGCCGGGAAGGACCTTCCCCATCATGGAGACGGCCGGCACGAGATAGAGCATCAGGAGCAACGCCGCCAGGCCGATCAGCGCACGCCGGAGCGTACGGCTCTGGGAAACGGGGTCCAGCCGTTCGAGGTCCGGCGACGGGCCGACGGCGGGTTCCTCGCGTATCAGGCGCTCCGGGACGCGCCACGGTTCGACCGGCGGAGCCGGCGGCGGGAGGTTTCCGTTACCGGACGGCTTGGCCGCCGGCACGGCGGGAGCGGAAGGTTCGGCGAAGATGTCGGCCGAGACTCCCGGGGGGAGGGCCGATACCCCGCGAGGCAGCGAGGTGACGCCGCGCACCGGGTGTTTGTGCGGAGGAGCGGACGGTTTGTGCGGAGGAGCGGACGCCGCCCCGGACGGATCCGTGGGCGGGTCGACGGACGCTCCGGCGTTGCGCACGCCTCGGTCTCCTCCAGCTCAAGGTCAACAACGATCAGTTAACCCTAAAACACCCTCTGCTGGATACGTCCTGACGCAACGCCGACGGCCGGCCACACGGAATCGTGACCGGCCGTTCTCACGCCCTGCCGCGGGCGGCCCAGACGCCGCCTCGGCGGATTCGCACGGCGAGGCGGCGTTCGTCAGGGCTCCCTCAGCCCTGGACGCCGAGCTTCTCCAGGATCAGCTCACGGGCCCGGCCCGCGTCCGCCTTGCCCCGGCTGGCCTTCATGACGCCGCCGACCAGCGCGCCCACGGCGGCGATCTTCCCGCCGCGCACCTTCTCCGCGGCGTCGGCGTTGTCCGCCAGCACCTGGTCGATGATCGCCGACAGCTCGCCCTCGTCGCTGACCACCTGCAGACCGCGCTTGTCCACGACCTCGTCCGGGCCGCCCTCGCCGGCGAGCACGCCCTCCAGCACCTGGCGGGCCAGCTTGTCGTTCAGCGCGCCGGAGGCGACCAGCTCGGCCACCCGGGCGACCTGAGCCGGGGTGATGGGCAGGTCGGCGAGCACCGTGGCCGACTCGTTGGCCCGCCGGGCCAGCTCGCCCATCCACCACTTGCGCGCGTCGGCGGCGGGAGCGCCCGCGGCCACCGTCGCCTCGACCAGGTCGATCGCGTCGGCGTTGTGCATGGCGGCCATGTCCAGGTCGGACACGCCCCACTCCTGCTGGAGCCGCGTGCGCCGCGCCGACGGAAGCTCGGGCAGCGCCGCCTTCAGCGACTCGACCCAGGCCGGGTCGGGCGCGATCGGCAGCAGGTCGGGCTCGGGGAAGTAGCGGTAGTCCTGCGCCTCCTCCTTCGACCGTCCCGAGGTCGTCTGCCCGGTGTCCTCGTGGAAGTGGCGGGTCTCCTGCACGATCCGGCCGCCCCCGGCGAGGATGGCCGCCTGGCGCTCGATCTCCCCGCGGACCGCCCGCTCGACGCTGCGCAGCGAGTTGACGTTCTTGGTCTCCGTACGGGTGCCCCACTCGGTGGTGCCGCGCGGCATCAGCGAGACGTTGACGTCGCAGCGCAGCGAGCCCTGCTCCATCCGCACGTCGGACACGCCGAGCGAGCGCATCACCTCGCGCAACTCGGTGACGTATGCGCGGGCGACCTCCGGGGCGAGCCGGTCGGTGCCCTCGATCGGCTTGGTCACGATCTCGACGAGCGGGATGCCGGCCCGGTTGTAGTCGACGATCGAGTAGTCAGCGCCGTGGATCCGCCCGGTCGCGCCTCCCACGTGGGTGGACTTGCCGGTGTCCTCCTCCAGGTGCACCCGCTCGATCTCCACGCGGACGGTCTTCCCGTCCACCTCGACGTCCAGGTAGCCGTCCGTGCACAGCGGCTCGTCGTACTGGCTGATCTGGTAGTTCTTCGGCATGTCCGGATAGAAGTAGTTCTTCCGGGCCATCCGGCACCACGTCGCGATGGTGCAGTTGAGCGCGAGGCCGATCCGGATCGTCGACTCGATCGCCTTCTCGTTGGCCGTCGGCAGCGAGCCGGGCAGCGCCAGGCACACCGGACAGACGTGCGTGTTCGGCGGCGCGCCGAAGGCCGTCGGGCAGCCGCAGAACATCTTCGAGGCGGTGCCAAGCTCGACGTGCGTCTCCAGCCCCAGCACCGGCTCGAAGCGCTCCAGCGCCTCGTCGTACGGCATGAGCGTCTCAGTGCTGCTCACAGGTAACCAAGTCCCTTCAATGCGTTCCTCGCGTCGGAGACCCAGTCCGCGTACGCGGGCACCTGGGCGAGGACGTCGAGGTCGATGTTACGAGCGATGTATTCGAAGTAGTCACGAACGGGTTTCCCGCGGCGCGGCGCCACCTCGGCAAGGACCCGCTTGGGATCCGCGATCCTCTCGACATCCCGCGGCCGGGCGGGCAGCCGTCCCTGGTCGCTCCCGCTCAACCGGCGCCACACGCCGGCGTCCGCGAGGAGCCACGCCTCGGTCTCCTGAACCGGCACCAGCGCGATCACCGGTGTGGGCAGTCCCGAGTCGCGCACGACCCGGTTCGCCTTGTCCCGCTCCCTGTGATCGTTGTGGACGAAGAGCAGGTGGCAGTCGCTCGCCAGCTCGCGCAGCGCGCCGGTCGTCCTGCCGTGCTCGTAGATCGACCGGCAGGCGCCGATCTCGGTGCTCTCCACGTCGACGGCGCAGCGAGAGGACTGCGCGGTGAGCTCCCGAAGCTGCCGCGAGATCACCACGCCGAGGAAGACCTCGTCGGTCTCGCCCTCGGCGATCAGTCCGGGCACCAGCGGCCTGCTCATGGGACCTCGCCCACGGCGCTCAGATACTTGCGCACCTGGCGGGGAGAGACGAACGTGCCGGGCTCGCCCTCCGCCCGCACCGGCTTGGCCACCGTGACCCTGGAGATCCTGTCCCTTTCGGGGTCGACGCGTACGGCGGTGTCGAGGAAGACCAGCGCGTCCGGCCGGAGGCGGTACAGCTCGGAGACGACCACCGGCGAGTGCGTGGTGAGGATCACCTGGCGCAACGGCCGGTTGACGCACTCCGGATCGTCGAGATCGGTGACCCTGCCCTGGATCCTGCGCAGCAGCTCCGCCAACCGGCTGGGATGCAGCCCGTTCTCGATCTCCTCGATGAGCAGCACTCCGGCATGGTCCGGATCGTGCAGCGCGGCGAGCAACGCGATGACCCTGAGCGTGCCATCGGACAGCAGAGTGCTGGGTACGGCGCCCTGGCCGTCCACAAGCACGTCGAACGTCCACTCCTGACGCCGGTCGTCCAGAATCGGCTCGATCCCGGCGATGTCCGGGATCAGCGCCACCATGTCGACGAGGAGTTCCTCGATCGCCCCCTCCGCCTTGAGTCGTCCGAGGACAGTGGCGAGGTTGCTCCCGTCCGCCCGCAGCGGTCCATGATCTGCCGCCGACGACCAGGAGCGGAGGCGATCCGGGTCGGGCCGGTGCAGACGCCAACCGCCAAGTTCCCTGTTCAACAACTTCATGTAGCGCGGAGCGTCGGCCTTCTCCCCCGCGAGGGCCTGCAACGCCTGGTCCCTCGCTTCTCGCCCCTTGGTCAGCTGGTTGTTCACCCAGCCCGGCAGCCCGGCAGAAGCACCTCCGGGGGTCGCAAGAATCCCGCGCGCTTCCGGTACGCCCTCGTCGTCTAGTTCAGCGCCGCTCTCGAATACTTCTACGAAGAGGCCGTGTCCGAACTGTCCCAGAACGCGAGCCCGGATATCGAACCGAGCCACCGGTTGCCCTTTGCTGACCCGGTGAAACAACTCGTGCGGCCGTCCACGTCGGGATGCCAGGAGCGGATCCTTGAATTCCCAGCCGGCAAGGCTCAGGTAATCCAGGGCGTCGAAGAGGTTGGACTTGCCGCTGGAGTTGGGGCCGACGAGGGCGAGGAACGGCGGGATGTCGAGCTGGAAGTCCAGGAAGGACTTGAAGCCGTCGATCTCGATGCGGGTGATCATGCCGCCGTTCCCCTCCCCTCGGCGACTAGAGCGCGGGCGCGCGGGACAGCAGCGGGCCGCCCCACCGGCTCTCGAAGGCCTTCTCCACGGCGGCGCCGACCCGGTAGCAGCGGTCGTCGGCCAGGGTCGGGGCCATGACCTGCAGGCCGACCGGCAGGCCGTCCTCGTCGGCGAGGCCGCACGGCACCGAGATCGCCGCGTTGCCGGCCAGGTTGGTCGGGATCGTGCACAGGTCGGCGAGGTACATCGCCATCGGATCGTCGGCCCGCTCCCCGATCGGGAACGCGGTGGTCGGCGTGGTCGGCGAGACCAGCACGTCCACCTGATGGAAGGCCGCCTCGAAGTCACGCATGATCAGCGTGCGGACCTTCTGGGCCTGCCCGTAGTAGGCGTCGTAGTAGCCGGACGACAGGGCGTACGTGCCGAGCATGATGCGCCGCTTGACCTCGGGGCCGAAACCGGCCGCCCGGGTCAGGGCCATGACCTCCTCGGCGCTGCGGGTGCCGTCGTCGCCGACGCGCAGGCCGTACCGCATGGCGTCGAAGCGGGCCAGGTTGGACGAGCACTCCGACGGCGCGATCAGGTAGTACGCGGGCAGCGCGTAGGAGAAGGTCGGGCAGGAGACCTCGACGACCTTGGCCCCGAGCGACTCCAGCAGTTCGACGGCCTCGTTGAACCGGGCGAGCACGCCGGGCTGGTAGCCCTCCCCGCCGAACTCCTTGACCACGCCGACCCGCATGCCGGCCACGTCGGCGTGCCGCGCGGCCTCGACGACCGCCGGGACCGGCGCGTCGATCGAGGTCGAGTCGAGCGGGTCGTGCCCGGAGAACGCCTCGTGCAGCAGCGCCGCGTCGAGCACGTTGCGGGCGAACGGGCCGGGCGTGTCGAGCGAGGACGCGAACGCGATCAGCCCGTAGCGGGACGAGCCGCCGTAGGTCGGCTTCATGCCGACGATGCCGGTCACCGCGGCGGGCTGGCGGATCGAGCCGCCGGTGTCGGTGCCGGTGGACAGCGGCGCCTCGTAGGCGGACACCGCGGCCGACGAGCCGCCGGAGGAACCACCGGGAATCCGGGAAAGGTCCCACGGGTTGTGCGTCGCGCCGTACGCCGAGTTCTCCGTGGACGACCCCATGGCGAACTCGTCCAGGTTCGTCTTGCCGAGGATCACCAGACCGGCCTCGCGCAGGCGGCGGGTCACGGTCGCGTCGTACGGCGGGAGCCAGCCTTCGAGGATCTTCGAGCCGGCGGTCGTCGGCATGCCGGTCGTGGTGAACACGTCCTTGTGCGCGATCGGCACCCCGGCGAGCGGGCCGAGCGTCTCACCGGCGGCGATGCGCTCGTCGACCGCGCGGGCCTGCGTCAGCGCGGACTCCGCGTCCACGTGCAGGAAGGCGTTGACCCGGCCGTCGACCTCGGCGATCCGGTCGAGGTGGGCCTGGGCGACCTCGACGGCGCTGACCTCTCGGGAGGCGACCAGCGCGCCGAGCTCGGCGGCGGTCTTGCGAATCAAGCTCATTCTTCCTCCCCGAGGATCCGCGGCACGCGGAAGCGGTCGTCCTCCACCGCGGGCGCGCCGGACAGCGCGGCCTCGGGCGTGAGGCCGGGCCGCACGTCGTCGGGCCGGAACACGTTGGTCAGCGGAAGCGCGTGCGAGGACGGCGGAATGTCGTCGGCCGCCACCTCCGCGACGCGGGCGACGGCGCCGACGATCTGGTCGAGCTGGGCGGCGAAGTGGTCGAGCTCGTCGTCGGCCAGTGCCAGCCGGGACAGCCGGGCGAGGTGAGCGACCTCATCGCGGGTTATGGCGGACATAAGTCGTCGAACCCGTTTCATGATGGAGATTGGACCTCCCCATCCTAGGGCTCGCCACCGAGCGCGACCGACCCGACGAGGCCGCGTCACATGGTCTTAATGCGCCGCGGCCCTTCGTGACGGGTCAGTGCGGCGCGAGACGGGCACCGCCGCTCTCGCGGTCCCGGAAGGCCGCGCCGAGCCGGCCGCGTAACCAGGTGGTCGCCTCGCTCGCGGGCATGGGCTTTGCCAGCCACCATCCCTGGCCCGCCTGGCAGCCCATCTCGCGCAGCAGCGTCGCGACCTCCGGCGACTCGACCCCCTCGGCGACCGACCTCAGCCCGAGGGACCGTACGAGGTCGATGATCGAGCGGACGATCCGCTCGTCGTCCGGCGAGTCCCCGAGCCGCCGGACGAACGACGCGTCGATCTTGACCTCGGAGACCGGGAGCCTCTGGAGCCGGACGAGCGAGGAGTAGCCGGTGCCGAAATCGTCGAGGGCCAGCTGGATGCCGAGACCGGCCAGGGTGCGGATCGTCTCGGCGCTGTAGGCCTGGTCGGTCATGAGGATGCGCTCGGTGACCTCCAGGCGGATGGCCTCGGGAGGCAGGTCCAGCTTCTCCAGCCCGGACTCCAGTTGCTCGGGCAGGCTCGAATCCAGCAGGTCGCGGGCCGACACGTTGACCGAGACCGGCACCTCGACGCCCGCGTGCCACCACCGGGCCGCCTGCCGCAGCGCGTGGCCGATGACGTGCTGGGTGAGCTCGCGCATCAGGTACGACTGCTCGGCGAGCGGGATGAACTCGGTGGGCGAGATCGGCCCCCGCACCGGGTGCCACCAGCGCAGCAGCGCCTCGATGCTCTCGACCCTGCCGTCCTCCAGGCTCACCTTGGGCTGATAGTGAAGCTCCAGCTCGTCGGCGTCGATCGCCCGGCGCAGGTCGCCGAGAAGGCTCAGCCGTTCCGGCGAGTTGCGGTCCTTGCACGGCAGGTAGAACTCGACGCCGGTGCGGCCCTCCTTGGCCAGATACATCGCCACGTCGGAGCGTTGCATGAGCAGCTCGAAGTCCGGCGCGTGGTCGGGATAGAGCGCGATGCCGATCGACGCGTCGAGGTCGAAGGTCATGCCTTCGAGGCGTACGGGCTCGGTCACGGCGACCCGCAGCCGCGAGGCGACCTCCTTGGCCGCCTGGGCGTCCCTGATCGACGGCAGCAGCACCGCGAACTCGTCCCCGCCGAGGCGGGCCACCACGTCGCCGGGCCGCACGCTGTGGGTGAGCCGGTGGGCCACGATCTGCAGCAGCCGGTCGCCGACCGGGTGGCCGAGCGTGTCGTTGACCTCCTTGAAGCGGTCGAGGTCGAGCAGGAGCAGCCCCACCCGCTCGCGCTCGCGCGCCTCGGTCAGAGCCTCCTCGGTGCGCAGGATGAGCATCTTGCGGTTCGGCAGGCCGGTGAGCCCGTCGTGGGTGGCCTGGTGGTCGCGGCGCAGGGAGAGCGTCGCGGTGAAGTAGACCGCGGTCAGCGGCGCGACGAACAGCGGCACCAGGGCCGTGGAGTGCGCCATCACGACCACGACGAGCGGCGCGAGCCCGAGCAGCGCGCCGTAGACGAGGGACTGCGGGCCGACCGACGCCTTCATCACCCTGGCGAGCGGCCGGCGCTCGTGCAGCGCCACCGCCTGGCAGACCAGGATCGCGCGAACCGCGAAGTACGCCGCCGCGGCCAGCACGATCGCCGGGATGTCCGCGCCGTCGGGCGTCCAGGGCACGCGGGGCGCCGGATGCACGCCGAACGCGGCGAAGGCGGCCGCGGCCGCCGTGCAGGCCAGGGTCACCTGGGCGAGGTTGAACAGCACCCGGTGCCAGGCCCTGCGATGCACCAGGCCGCTGACCACCACGGCGACCGCCTGCATCAGCACCGCCGTCGGCAGGCCCTGGTACATCAGCACGGCGAAGGTGAACATCGTGGAGGTCGGCGTGCCCCCGACCAGCGTCGAGGAGCTGAACGTGACCGGGCGCAGCTCGCCCAGCACCACCAGGACGGTCAGCATCCAGAACAGCGGAGTGCGGGCCGCCTCGCCCAACTCGCCGAAGCCGAGCCGTACCTGCGTGATCACCAACGCGGTGACACCGACGGCGGTGACCGCCGTGAGGTAGGCCCACAGGGGCGAGCCGGGGCGCGGTCCGGTGTCCCGGGTGTCGACGGGCGCGGACATTTCGCCCAGGTCGACGACGGGCAGGAGAACGCGTGGCACCCCGGCGAACGGCATAAGACCGCGTGAAAGCGTCATCGGTAAGAAACCCCCCAAGAGGTCACTATGGGAGGGTACGGCCTCTGGGCCACTTCGCGAAACCGCTTGGGCACACTCCGTCACCATGATTTCTGGAGATATCACGGTCTGACCCGACCTGCGGTGAAAGTTTCAATTGCTCCACAGGTCCGATCCCCCGCCCGCCTGCACCTATTAGGTTGATCGTCCCAACGAACCCTAGGTGGCCCTTCTTGGACTGCCGTCGGCTCCTTACCATCCGAGACACCTGTGGGAGCGCTCCCACATTATCGGACGGAGTATTCCATGTCTCGCAGATTGACGGCGGCTGTGCTCACAGCGGTCGCCACGGCCGCGGTGGGAGCGACCGTACTCACCTCCTCCGCCGCGCAGGCCGCCGACTCCGCCTTCTACGTGGATCCGACGACGAACGCCGCCAAGTGGGTGGCGGCCAACCCCGGTGACAGCAAGGCCTCGGTGATCAGGGACCGCATCGCCGCCGTCCCGCAGGGCCGCTGGTTCGCCAGCTACAACCCCTCGACCGTGCGCAGCCAGGTCGACGCGTACGTCGGAGCCGCCGCCTCCGCCGGCAAGATCCCGATCATGGTCGTGTACGAGATGCCGAACCGCGACTGCGGCGGAGCGAGCGCCGGCGGTGCGCCCGACCACTCCTCCTACCGCGCGTGGATCGACCAGGTCGCCGCCGGTCTCGGCGGGCGGCCCGCCTACATCGTCCTGGAGCCCGACGCCCTGTCGATCATGCCGAACTGCATGAACTCCTCCCAGCAGGCCGAGGTCCAGGCCTCCATGGCGTACGCCGGGAAGAAGTTCAAGGCCACCTCCTCGAACGTCAAGGTCTTCTTCGACGCGGGCAACGAGGCCTGGGTGGGCGCCTCCGACATGGCCAACCGGCTGCGGGGCGCCGACATCGCCAACAGCGCGGACGGCATCGCGCTCAACGTCTCCAACTACCGGTTCACCACCGCCACGATCTCCTACGCCAAGAACGTCATCGCGGCCACCGGCCTGTCCTGGCTGAAGGCCGTGATCGACACCAGCCGCAACGGCAACGGCCCGGTGGGCAGCGAGTGGTGCGACCCGGCCGGCCGCGCCACCGGCGCCTGGAGCACCACGAACACCGGTGACTCGGCGATCGCCGCCTTCCTGTGGGTCAAGCCTCCGGGCGAGTCCGACGGCTGCATCGCCCCCGCGGGCCAGTTCGTGCCGCAGCGGGCCTACGACCTGGCGATCGCCGCGCCGTACACCCCCTCGCCGTCCCCGTCCCCGTCCCCGTCCCCGTCTCCGACCCGGTCGCCGTCGCCGTCTCCGTCTCCCTCTCCGTCCCGGTCTCCTTCGCCGTCCCCCTCGGCCTCGCCGTCGGCGTCCCCCTCCCCCTCGCCGTCCCCGTCGGCCTCGCCGACGTTCACCGGCAACCGCGGCTGCACGGCGGTCTACAAGGTCGTCAGCTCGTGGCAGGGCGGCTTCCAGGGTGAGATCACCGTGACCGGCGCGGGCACCTCGGCGATCAACAACTGGACCGTGAACTGGACGATGCCCAGCGGGCAGTCCATCACCCAGTCGTGGAACGCCAACCTCACCGGCAGCAGCGGCAGCATCTCCGCCTCGAACGTGAGCTGGAACGGCAGCCTCGCCCCCGGCTCCAGCACCTCGTTCGGCTTCCTCGGCAACTCCAGCGGGACCCCGTCCACCCCGTCTCCGCTGGTCTGCACCACCTCCTGATCCCCACCGCACAGTTCAGGCGTGCCGTACGGCCTTTGCCGTACGGCACGCCCTTTGCCGTACGGTGCGCCCTTTCGCCGCGGGTCCCGGCATCTGCTCGGGTTCGGGATCCGCCGGAGAGGGCTGGCGTACAGTCGGTTCATGATCTTGTGGCGGGAACGGATCGGGCGCGGCCTGGCCGGCGGCGTCGTGATTGTTCTGCTTCTCGCCGCGACCGCCTCGTATCCCGTCGAGATGCCGGCCGCGTGGTTCCTGGAGGCGGACGGCTGCCCGACCGCGGTGATGGATGTGCGAGGGACCGCCGATCGGCCGGGGCCTCTGGTGCCCGGCGAGGGCGCCGTCTTGGTGACGCTGTGCGAGCTGATCACGCCGTTGAGGTATGGTCCCGGGCCGCTGCCGTCACCACGGCCGGGGCGAGACCGTAGCCTCAGCACCCATGTGGCCGAGATGATCGCCATCCTCAACGCGCTGCCCGCACGAGATGAGGCGGAGGCGGAGGCGCGGGCCGAGATGGCCACCGAGGGCCGGACGCCACCCGATGATCTGCACCTCGGCGAGGTCTGTGTGGACGTCGGGTACGGCGAACAGTTGTCGTTCGCGGTGCGCTACCGCGACCGCCCGCCCGTGCTGCTCGTGCTCGACCGCAACTGCGGTCTGGTCCACAGCGCGGGCCGGACCCGGTTTCTGCGCGGACAACCCGTGGACCGCTTCCTCTCCTTCTACCGGGACCAGATCGCGAGGGACTCCGACGCGGTCCCGGCGCCCACGTGCCCGGGCAAGGTGGCCGTGGCGGAGATCGACAATCGGCCGGACCCGGAGTTCCCCGAGGACGGCATGGCCCGCAACCGGGGCCGTACGGACCGGTTCCTGCCCAGCCCGCTCGCCGTGGTCACCGCCTGCCGCTATCGCGCGGACGGAGACGATCTGCGGCTGCGCGCCCACCGGGTCGTCCGAGACGGTCTCGAACCCGTCCGGGCACTTCTCAACAGCGCGGCCACCATACAGAGCGTGACCGACGACCGGGGCACCACCGACTTCGTCAACCGCGTCGACTGCGGCAGGCCGAGCCGGACGAGGGCCGCGACGCCGGTCAGCCGTCTGGACGTCGTGTGGGCGGCCGACACGACGGGTGCCGTCGCCGAGACGCGGATCTGGCGCACCCCCTGCCAGGCCGTGTTCACCGGCACCGCCGCCGGGTTGAAGGCCGAACCCGCGTTGCTGGATCGGCTCGACTCCTGGCTTGGCCGGTAGGACCGCGTCATCCCCCGGCAGGACCGCGTCGTCCCCCGGCAGGAGCACGGACCGCCGCGCCGGACACCCGGACCCTGGTATCCCCGGCCCGCAGCTCCACTCGCAGCAGACCGGGCCGTCCCATGTCGACACCCTGGTGCAGGGTCAGCACCGCAGCGGGACCGGCCTCGCCGAGGTCCCGCAGATACGCCCCGAACGCGGCTGCGGCGGCCCCGGTGGCCGGGTCCTCCACGATCCCGCCCACGGGGAACGGATCACGCACCTGGAAGACGTCCGCCGACTCTCGCCACACCAGTTGCAGGGTGATCAGATCCCGGTCGGTCATGTACTGCGCCAGCCCTGAGAAGTCGTAGTCCAGATCGGCCAGGCGCTCACGGGTGGCGGCGGCCAGGACCAGGTGGCGCGATCCCGCGAAGGCGATCCGCGGGGGCAGTCCGGGATCAAGCTCGTCGAGCCGCCAATTCAGCGCGTCGAGCGCCCGCGCCAGGTCGAGGTCGCCGACCGGCTCCACGTACGGCTCGACGCTGGTCAGGGTCGCCCACAGCACGCCATCGTCGTCCGCCGTCACCTCGACCGGTACCGTTCCGGCCTGCGTCTCGAAGACCAGGCCACCCGGACCGATCCGTTCGGCGAGGGCGACCGCCGAGGCCACGGTGGCGTGCCCGCAGAACGGCACCTCCATCTTCGGACTGAAATATCGGACGGTGAACGTCCGGCCGGTCTCGGCAGGGTGCTCAGGAGCCGCGCTCAGGAATGCCGTCTCCGGATGACCCACCTCCTCGGCGACGGCGAGCATGGCCGCCTCGTCCAGCCCGGCGGCGTCGAGCACCACCCCGGCCATGTTGCCGCCGGCGGGATCGGTGGTGAAGGCCGCGTAGTGCAGGACGTGGGCTATCGGATCAGCAGAAGTCGCCACATTCGAAGGAACAGGAGAGCAGATGCCTCTGTTCCCCGGGCGCGAGAGCGCGTCCGCGATGTTCAGGGGTTGTCGGCGACCCGCGCTTCCTCTGCCGGCTCCTCCATCAATGTAAGATCGCATCTACGTTAGATTGGTTCTACGTATGATCGAGGCGATCTGTGGAATTCAAGGGGAGAGCCGCCGATCTCGAGCTACTTGATCGGCAGTTGCGGCAGGTGACGGAGGGATCGGGCGGCACTCGCGGGCGCGCCATGATCATGACCGGCCGGCGACGGGTGGGAAAATCGCGACTGGTTCAGGAGTTCTGCGACCGCGCCGGCGTGCCGTACGTGGTCTTCCAGGCCACCAGGGGCCGTAACCCGGTGGCCGAGCGTGCCGAATTCATCGGCATGCTCGCGCAGTCCGCGCTGCCGGGTGCCGAATTGATCGCCGGGGTGCAGGCCGGAGACTGGAACCAGGCACTCCGTGCTCTGGCGGTGGCCGTGCCCGACCAGACGCCGAGCATCGCGGTCATCGACGAGGTGCCGTGGCTGGTGGAACAGGACCGCGAGTTCGAAGGGGCGTTGCAGACGGTCTGGGATCGGCATCTGTCCGCCAAGCCGGTGCTCCTCATCCTGGTCGGCAGTGACCTGTCGGTGATGGAGGCGTTGCAGTCCTATGGCCGCCCCTTCTTCGGCCGCGCCGCGAAGATGACCGTCCAGCCGCTCCACCCCGCGGATGTGGCCGTCATGACCGGGCTGGACGCCGCCGACGCCATCGACGCCTTTCTGATCACCGGGGGTTTTCCCGAGGTGGTCCAGGCATGGCAGCCGGGCATGAGCCGCATCGACTACCTGCGGGAGTCGTTGAGCAATTCGCTGTCCGCGCTGCTGATGGCCGGTGAGCTGTCATTGCTCGGGGAGTTCCCCGAGACCTCCCACTCGCGTGCGGTCCTGTCGGCGGTGGGGAGCGGGGAGCGCACGTTCTCCGCCATCGCCACCGAGGCGGGTGGCGCCTCCCCCCTGGCCTCCGGCACTCTTTCGCCGCTGCTGTCCACCCTTATCGGCAAGCGGGTGCTGGCCGTCGACACCCCGCTGTCGACAAAGCCGGACACGAAGAACACGCGCTATCGCATCGCCGATCCGTATCTGCGCTTCTGGCTCGCCTTCCTCGACCGCGGCATTCCGCTGGTCGAGCGCGGCCGGGGCGAACGTGTCCTGGCCACCATCGAACGCTCCTGGACCTCCTGGCGTGGCCGCGCCGTCGAGCCTATCGTTCGTCAGGCACTGTTGCGGCTTCTTCCTGACGATCGATGGCCCGAGACCGATGCCATCGGCGGATGGTGGAACCGGCAGAACAATCCCGAGATCGATCTCGTCGGGGCGGACCGCGAGCCGGTCGCGCGGCACGTCCACTTCCTCGGCTCGATCAAATGGCTGGAGAACGGGTCGTTCGGCCGCCATGAGTACGAAAGCCTGGTGCGCGACATGCTCGCCGTTCCGGGCGCCGGCACCGGCACTCCGCTGGTGGCCGTCTCCCGCTCCGGTGTCGACGACGGCCTGCCGCTCGCCGCGCACTGGGGTCCCGAAGATCTGCTGGCCGCCTGGCGCTGACGGCATCGGCGTATTCCCCGCTTCTACGGGACCGGAGCCGCCGCGATCATGCGCGCCGTGGGGGTGAACCGGCCGGCTGAGCGGCCGGGGTCACTCCTCGGGGGTGACGGCGACGGCGCGGGCGGCGTCGGGGCCCTCGCTCAGCAACGTGTGGAAGCCTTCCTCGTTGAGAATCGGGACGCCGGCCTTGACCGCCTTGTCGTACTTCGAACCGGGGTTGTCCCCCACCACCAGGAAGCTCGTCTTCTTCGACACCGACGAGGTGACCTTGCCTCCCCTGGATCCGATGGCCTCGCCGGCCTCGTCGCGGCTGAAGTCGGCCAGCGTCCCGGTGACGACGAAGGTTAGCCCTTCCAACGGACGCGGCCCCTCGTCGGCGGGTGACTCGTCGGCCATCCGGACACCGGCGGCCCGCCATCTCTCGATGATCTCCTGGTGCCAGTCGACCGCGAACCACTCCTTGATCGTCGTGGCGACCCTCGGGCCGATGCCCTCCACGGCCGCCAGTTCCTCCTCCGACGCCTCGGCGATGGCGTCGATCGAGCGGAACTCCGCGGCGAGCGCGCGGGCCGTGGGCGGCCCGATGTGCCGGATCGTCAGCGCCACGAGCACCCGCCACAGCGGCTGGTCCTTCTTCTCCTTCAACTGCTGGAGGATCAGCTCGGCGTTCTTGCTCGGCTCACCCGAGATGTTGGCGAAGAACGAGACGACCTTCGGCTCACCGGTCTCCGGATCGGTCTTCGGCTGGCCGGTCTCGGGGTCGCGGACCACCGACCTGATCGGCAGCAGCTTCTCGATGGTCAGGTCGAACAGGTCGGCCTCCGTGCGGACCGGCGGCTCCTGCGGCGGTAGCGGCTGGGTCAGCGCGGTCGCCGCGACGTAGCCCAGCCCGTCGATGTCGAACGCGTTGCGCCCGGCCGCGAAGTAGATCCGCTCACGCAGTTGCGCGGGGCAGGACCGGGCGTTCGGGCAGCGCAGGTCGGCGTCGCCCTCCCGCTCGTAGGCCAGCTCGGTGCCGCACTCCGGGCAGTGCGTGGGCATGACGAACTCCCGCTCGCCGCCCTGCCGCAGGTCCACCACCGGGCCGACGATCTCGGGGATGACGTCGCCCGCCTTGCGCAGCACCACGGTGTCGCCGATCAGCACCCCTTTGCGCACGACCTCCGAGGCGTTGTGCAGCGTCGCGCGCTCCACCGTGGACCCCGCCACCACCACGGGCTTCATCACGCCGAACGGCGTGACCCGGCCCGTCCTGCCCACGCCGACCTGGATGTCGAGGAGCTTGGTGGTGACCTCCTCCGGCGGGTACTTGAACGCGATGGCCCAGCGGGGGGCCCGGCTGGTCGAACCGAGCTGCCGCTGCACCGGAATCCGGTCGATCTTGACCACGACGCCGTCGATCTCGTACTCCGGGTCGTGGCGGTGGTCGTTGTAGTAGGTGACGAACTCGCGGATCTCGTCGAGGCTCTCGACCACCTTGTAGCGGTCGCTGACCGGGAGGCCGAAGTCACGCAGCCGCTCGTAGACGGCCGACTGGGTGGCGGGCAGCGGGCCACCGCCCTCCCACTTGCCGACGCCGTGGACGATCATCCGCAGTGGCCGCTGCGCGGTGACGCGAGGATCCTTCTGCCGCAGCGAGCCGGCGGCCGAGTTGCGCGGGTTCCTGAAGGGCGTCTTGCCCGCGTCCATGAGCTGCTCGTTGAGCTTCTTGAAGCCCTCGACCGGCAGGAAGACCTCGCCACGGACCTCCAGCAGGTCGGGCACGTCGTCCCCGTCCAGCCGATGCGGCACGTCGCCGAGCGTGCGGATGTTGGGGGTGATGTCGTCGCCGGTGCGCCCGTCGCCCCGGGTCGCGCCCCGCACCAGGCGGCCCTTCTCGTACACGAGCGCCACGGCCAGGCCGTCGATCTTCAGCTCGCACAGGTAGGGCCCGGGGTCGGCCTCGATCAGCCGCTCGGCCCTGGCCTGCCAGCCGGCGAGGTCGGCGTCGTTGAAGGCGTTGTCGAGGCTCTCCAGGCGCTGGAGATGGGCGACGGCGGTGAACTCGGTGGAGATAGGCGCCCCCACCTTCTGGGTGGGCGAGTCCGGCGTACGCAGGTCGGGATGCGCCTCCTCCAGCGCGAGGATCTCCCGCATCCAGCTGTCGTACTCGGCGTCGCTCACGGTGGGCGAGTCGAGCACGTAGTAACGCCAGTTGGCGTCACCGAGCAGTTCCGAAAGCTCGGCGTGCCGCTCCCGCGCCTCGCCAGGCGCGCTCTGCACTTCCCCGCTGGCGCTTTGTGCTCCCCCGCTGACGCTCCCGGTGGTCTCGGCGGCGCCCGTCACGCTTTCGACCTCGCTCAGGGCCTCCGCGTGGCCGTTCGCCTCATCGGCGAGCACCGTGTCATCCGACCCGGTGTCATTTAGCCCGGTGTCATCCAGCCCGGTGTCATCCAGCCCGGTGTCATCCAGCCCGGTGTCGTCAGGCCCAGCGTCATCGAGCCCGGTGCGGTCGAGCCCGTCAGTCTCGTCAGCCCTGTCGGTCACGTCGCCCGTCTCCCCTCGTCAGACACCCAGGGCAACCGTATCTCCGGCCACTGACAGTTAGCGAAGGACGGGGCGGGGGCCGCGCCGAGGACGTGGGCGGCCCCCGCCGGATCACTCGGCGGGAAGGCCGCTCCAGACCAGCGCGGCCCCTCGCTTCAGGAGCGATCGAGAATCACGGTAGACCGCTTGTCGCCCACTTTCATTCCTTTTTGCCTGGGCGACTCGGGCCGGTCGCCGCGGATGGAGAGGGACCGGCCCGAGGGTCGGCCTCCCTGGGTCCAGACCCGTTCCCAGTGCCCTCGTCCACCGTGCCCTCGTCCGCCGTCCCCTCGCCCACCGTGCCCTCGTCTGTGGCCCTCGGTTACGGGCGGCACGCCGTGTGCCCTCGCCACGCTCGCATCGGCCGGTCGGCCGCGGACTACGGCGGCCTTACTCGCCGGGGTCCTCACTCAGCACCCGGGCCGCCTCCCTGCACCGGGCCAGCGCCGCCTTGGCGTACGCGGGCGAGGCCCCGGCCAGGCCGCAGGAGGGGGTGAGCACGACCTGCTCGGCGAGCCGGGCGGGCGGGAAGCCGAGGCGCCGCCACAGCTCGACCGCCGGCTTGGCCACCACCCCGACGTCCGCCAGCCGGGTGTCGGTCCCCGGCACGACGCCGAGGAACAGCGCGAGCCCCTTCTCGATCGTCTCCCCGATGGCGTCCTCGTCACGGCGGCGCAGCAGCGCCGCGTCCACCGACGCGCCCCGCGCGCCCGCCGTACGGATCACCTCGTACGGCACGCCCGGCGCGCAGCAGTGGACGACCGGGAAGGCGGGTGCGAGCGCGGACAGCACGGTCCTCAACCGTTCGGCCGCGATCGGGGAGTCGACGGCGGCCAGCCGCCCGAAGCCGGACGCGGTCGGCACCGTGCCCGCCAGCACCCCGGGCAGCCCCGGCTCGTCGATCTGGACGACGAGGTCGGCTCCGGGAATCCGGCGCCGGACCTCCTCCACGTGCCGCGCGAGCCCCTCGGCCAGCGACTCGGTCAGGTCGCGTACGGCTCCCGTGTCGGCGAGCACCTTGTCGCCGTACCTGAGCTCGATCGCTCCGGCGAGCGTCCACGGCCCACATGCCTGGATCTTGAACGGCCCCTGGTAACCCTGGGAGACCTCCTCCAGGCCGTCGAGGTCACGGGTGAGGTGGTCCCTGGCCCGCCTGAAGTCCCGTCCCGGCCGGTCGGCGAGCCGCCAGCCGGACGGCTGCACCTCCACCGGCAGCTCGACCAGGAGGGACGCCGTACGGCCGATCATGTCCGCGCCGACGCCCCGGCCGGGCAGCTCGGGCAGGTAGGGCATGGGCAGTTCGCCGAAGGCCGTCCTGACCGCCTCCAGATGGTCCTCGCCCGGGTAGGACCCCACCCCGGTGGCCGTGGCCCGAGGCCATGGATAGTCGCTCACGTTCATTAGCTTAGGGTTTATGAAACTCACCAAACTCGGACACGCGTGCTGGCGGCTGGAGAAGAACGGCCGGACGCTCGTCATCGACCCGGGCTCGTTCAGCGGCGAGGGAATCCTCGACGCCGCGGACGCGGTGCTCGTCACCCATGAGCACTTCGACCACGTGGACGCGAGTCTGCTCAAGAACGCGAGCCCGGACCTGGAAATCTTCACCTGCCAGGCGGTCGCCGACCAGCTCGGCCAGATCCCGGCGAAGGTCCAGGTCGTCGACCACGGGGACGCCTTCGACACGGCGGGCTTCCACGTGCAGGCGGTCGGCGAGTGGCACGCGCTCAACCTCCCCGACGTCCCGCCCGTGCAGAACGTCGGCTTCTTCGTGGACGACGAGGTGTTCTACCCCGGCGACGCCCTCACGCCGCCCGGGCGCGACGTGCCCACGCTGCTCGTGCCGACCAACGCGCCGTGGCTCAAAGGAGCCGAGATGATCATGTATCTGCGCTACGTCCGGCCCGCCCGGGCCTACTCGACCCACGACGGGCTGGTCAACGAGATCGGCGCGACGCTGATCGACAACTGGCTCGGCATGGAGGCCGACAAGCAGAAGGCCGACTTCCGCCGCATCCCGGCCGGGGAGTCCGTCGACATCTCCTGATGTCGACGGCCGGGATCTCGGGCGGCCGGGATCCCGGCCGGCTGGAATCCCGGACGGCTGGGCTCTCAGACGGCTGGAATCTCAGAGCCGGATCTCAGACGGCCGACGCGATCGTGGCGGAGCCGATGACGACGTCCCCGTCGTAGAGGACGGCGCCCTGACCCGCCGCGACGCCGGTCGCCGGGCGGTCGAGCTCGATGTGCAGCTCGCCGCCGGAGACCTGGGCGCGGCAGCCGTACACCTCGCCGTGGGCGCGCAACTGGACCGTGCACGTGATCGGCTCGTACGGCTCCGTCAGCGGGCCGTTCCACACCGGCCGCTCGCTCACGATGCTGCGGACCTCCAGGGAGGTGCGGGGACCGACCGTGACCGTGTTGGACACCGGCTCGATCGACAGCACGTAGCGCGGCCTGCCGTCGGCGGCAGGCCGGTCGATGTGCAGGCCCTTGCGCTGCCCGACCGTGAAGCCGTACGCCCCCTGGTGGCTGCCGACCACCCGGCCGGTGAGCGCGTCGACGATCGGCCCCTCGGACGCGCCGAGCCGGTCGGCGAGGAACGCCCGGGTGTCGCCGTCGGCGATGAAGCAGATGTCGTGGCTGTCGGGCTTGTCGGCGACGGTCAGCCCGCGCCGCGCCGCCTCCTCGCGCACCTGCGCCTTGGTCGAACCGCCCAGCGGGAAGATCGCGTGCGCGAGCTGCGCGCGGGTGAGCACGCCCAGCACGTACGACTGGTCCTTGGCCTCGTCGACGCTGCGCCGCAGCACGCCGTCCTCCAGCCGTGCGTGGTGGCCGGTGGCGACGGCGTCGAAGCCGAGCGCGAGCGCCCGGTCGAGCACCGCCTCGAACTTGATCTTCTCGTTGCAGCGCAGGCAGGGATTGGGGGTGCGCCCGGCGGCGTACTCGCTGACGAAGTCCTCGACCACGTCACGATGGAACCGTTCCGCCATGTCCCACACGTAGAAGGGGATGCCGATGACGTCGGCCGCCCGGCGCGCGTCGCGGGCGTCCTCCAGGGTGCAGCACCCGCGCGCGCCGGTGCGGTAGGACTGCGGATTGGACGACAGCGCCAGATGGACGCCGGTGACGTCGTGCCCCGCCTCGGCGATCCGGGCGGCGGCCACCGCGGAGTCGACCCCGCCGGACATGGCGGCGAGGACGCGGAGCTTTCTTGTGGGACCCATAACAGTTCGAGGTTACCGCCCGCGGAGCCGCGCCCGCGTTGGCATCGGGGCGGGCGGGCTGCCAGGATGCGGGGTCATGCGAGTGTTCGGGCGCAAGAGCGAGTCCGCCGACCCCGCCGAGGCCATCGCGGCATTCTGGACCTGGTGGGATCAGGCACGGCCCCAGATCGACGCGGGCGTCGAGGCGGAGGACCCCGAGGCCCTGTTCGAGCTGATCGGCCCCGCCGTCACCGCCCTTCATCCGTCCCTCGTCTGGGAGATCGCTCCGGGCCGCATGGCCGTGAACGCCCTGGTCGTCAGCGCGTCGAACGACCCGGAGCTGCGGCCGTTCGCCCACCGGTGGGCCCTGGCGGCGCCGCCGGCGGACGCGATGTGGGAGTTCCATCCGTCGCGCCAGGCGAACCCGCAGGCCGCGGATCTGACGGTCGACGTCGGCGGTCGCGAGTTCGGGCTCGACCGGCTGGTGGTGGCGCTGCGCGTGCCGCCCGGCGCGCCGCGCGTGGACGTCACCGCATTCCACCCGATCTTCCCCGACGTCGACGACGACACGCGGACGGAGGCGGCCTTCCTCGCGCTCGACTGGCTGCTGGGCGAGGACGAGGTGGCCCGCTGGGTGGGCGAGATCGTGGCCGCGGAGTTCGAGCCGATCGACGCCCTCCCCGCGATCCATCTGCCCGCCGTCGTCGCCGACGTGGCGGAGGGTTTCGCGGAGGAGCAGTGGGCGCTCCTCGAAGGCAACACCGCCACCGGCGGCCGGCTGACCGCCGCCGCCCGCTATCCCCTCCGGCCGGTCGACTTCCCGCTGTTCGACCAGCACATCGCCGTCACGCTGCCCTACCGGGAGGCCGACGGCGACGGGCTGCCCGCCGGGGCCTCCCTGGACGCGCTGCGCGACTTCGAGGAGCGGCTGACCGAGCGACTGGCCGCGCTCGGCTCCGCCGTGCTGACGGCCCACCTGACCGCCGACCGCAGCCGGGTGCTGCACGTCTACGCCGACCCCGCGGCGGCCGTGCCGCCCGTGGTCGAGGAGGCCGCGGCCGAGTGGAAGGAGGGGCAGGCCCGCGTCGACGTGGCCGAGGACCCCTCATGGAGCGCGGTCGCCGCCTTCCTGACCTGAATCGCCCATTCAGCGCGTTTCATCACATTTGAGCACGGGCACGTCGCGATAGACGCAACGCGCGGGCGGGGGCCCGCGTTCCGCCCGCTCCCGCAGGCTGCGGGCCGATCCGGCGATGGGATTGGGATCGGACATGGCTCAGCGCGCACTGGACCGGTTGCTGAACGCGATCGAAGGCGATGCCCGCCTCGACCGGCCGGGTCATCGGCTCGAACAGGGACTCGCCTTCGCCGAGAACCTCGCCGGGGTCACCGGAGGCCGTGCCCGCGGTTTCCTGCACGGCGTCTGGCTGGGGCACCCTCTCCACCCGGTGCTCACCGACCTCCCGATCGGCTCCTGGACGACGGCGCTGGTCCTGGACCTCACGGGGCAGAAGCGCGCGGCGCGCGCAGCCGTGGGAGTCGGCCTCGCCGGGGCACTGGCCGCGGCGGTGACCGGCCTGCACGACTGGCAGCACACGCACGACAACGCCCGGCGCGTCGGCATGGTCCACGGCACGCTCAACACGCTCGCCGTCGCCCTGTACGGCTGGTCGTGGTGGCAGCGGGGCCGGGGACACCACCTGCGGGGGCGGCTCGCCGCCCTGCTCGGCTATCCCGTGATCATGGCCGGCGGCTTTCTGGGCGGCACGCTCGTCCACCGCCACCGGATCGGGGTCGACCAGACCGGCGGGCAGCTCGATCCCCGCCACTTCACCCCTGTGCTGGCCGAGCGCGACCTGACCGGCGACCGGCTCCACCGGGTGCGGGCGGGCGACGTGGACGTCGTCCTGGTCCGCGCGGACGGCCGCATCCACGCCCTGGAGAACGCCTGCCCGCACCTGGGCGGCCCGCTGTCCCAGGGCTGGCTCCGCGACGGGTCCATCACCTGCCCCTGGCACGGTTCGCAGTTCGAGCTGCGCAGCGGCGAGAGTCTGAACGGCCCGGCCACCGCCCCCGTGCCGTGCTTCCAGACCCGCGTACGCGACGGGTGGATCGAGGTGCGCCGGGCGCCGAAGCCGACGAGCTCGCCTCCCGGCAGCGCGCTGGTCCACCAGCAGGAGGTGCGGCCATGAGGAGAAGGCCACAGGCGCTCACGGAGCTGCGGGAGGCGCCGCCCCCGCAGGAGCGCAAGAGGGCGACGCGGGTGCTCGTGGAGCACCACGAGGTGCTGCGGGGGCTCATACGGCGCCTGCTGGAGACGCCGCGCTCGGAGCCCGGACGACGGCGCGCGCTCGCCGACGAGCTGTTCGACGAGCTGCGGATGCACGAGCTGATCGAGGAGGAGATCTTCTATCCCGCGATGCGGGACGTCACCCCGGCCGTCGGCGCCGCCTGGTCCGAGCACCGCCAGCTCAGCGACCAGCTCGCGGCGCTGGTGCGCGCCGACCCCCGGACCGGCCGGTTCGACCGGGAGCTGAGGGTGATGCACGACGCGCTGGAGTCGCACGCCCATCTCGACGAGGAGCGGCAGATGTTCCCCGAGATCGAGCGCTTCGCGGATGAGGAGCAGCTGATCGAGCTGGGCGACCGGCTCCAGGCCCGCCTCGGGCGGCTGCGCTCGTCGCGGCGCCTCCGGGCGGTCCATCGCCTGCAGCGCGCGCTGCTGCGCCGTACGGCCCGATAGGCGCGGCGACGGCCGTCACCGGATCCGGCGGGGTCTATGCCCGCGCCCTACAGGGACAACCGGGGCAAGTTACGACAGACCAGCACGACGAGCGCGCTCGACGACATGCCCGATGACCTCCGCGACCCGGTCGACGTCCTCTTCCACGGAGGTGTGACCGAGGGAGAAACGCAGCGAGCCGCGGGCGCGGGCGCCGTCCTGGCCCATGGCGAGCAGCACGTGGGACGGCTGGGCGACCCCGGCCGAGCAGGCCGAGCCCGTGGAGCACTCCACGCCCTTGGCGTCGAGGAGCATGAGCAGGGCGTCCCCCTCGCACCCGGGGAACGAGAAGTGGGCGTTGCCGGGCAGCCGGTTCACCGGGTCGCCGTTCAGCACGACGTCGGGCACGGCCCGCCGTACGCGCTCGATCAGGTCGTCGCGCAACGCCGACAACCGCCCGGCCGTGGCGGGCTGCCGGGCCACGGCCGTCTCGACCGCCGCCGCGAACCCGGCGATGGCCGGCGCGTCGAGGGTGCCGGAGCGGATGTCGCGCTCCTGCCCGCCCCCGTGCAGGACGGGCACCGGATCGACGCCTCGGGCCAGCAGCAGCGCACCGACGCCCACGGGACCGCCGACCTTGTGGCCGGACACGGTCATGGCGTCCACGCCGGACTCGGCGAACGAGACCGGGAGCTGGCCGACCGCCTGCACCGCGTCGGTGTGGAAGGGGATGCCGTATTCGTGCGCGATGGCGGCCAGCACGCGCACCGGCTGCACGGTGCCCACCTCGTTGTTGGCCCACATGACGCTCACCAGCGCCACGTCGTCCGGGTCGCGGGCGATGGCCTCGCGCAGCGTCTCCGGATGCACCCGGCCCCGCTCGTCCACGTCCAGCAGCTCGACCCGGGCGCCATGGTGGTCGCCGAGCCAGTGGGCGGGGTCGAGGGCGGCGTGGTGCTCGACCGCGCTGATCAGGATCCTGGGCCGCCTCCTCGCCCAGAACAGGCCCTTGATGGCGAGGTTGTCGGCCTCGGTGCCGCCGGCCGTGAACACGACCTCGCTCGGACGGGCGCCGAGCGCGCAGGCGATCGTCTCGCGCGACTCCTCGACGACCCGGCGGGCACGGCGGCCCGCCGCATGCAGGGACGAGGGGTTGCCGACCTCCCTGAGCTGGGCGGTCATCGCCTCGATCGCCTCGGGAAGCATCGGCGTGGTCGAGGCATGGTCCAGATATGCAGCTCCCACGGCCCCTCCCTGACAGGTATTCAGCCCACCAAGCGTATCCGGGTGAGCAAAGGGCGGCGGCACATGTCGCAACTTAACCGTCCAGACGGTACAGTAGGGGGCATGAGGAGGGACGAACTGCTGGACGCGGCCGAGGGCCTGCTGCAGGATCAGGGCACCCAGGCCCTGACCCTGGCTGCGGTGGCCGAGCGCGCCGGCGTCAGCAAGGGCGGTCTCCTCTATCACTTCGCGAACAAGGAAGCGCTCGTCAAAGGCATGATCGAGCGCCTGATCGCCGACTTCGACGCGCTCATCGAGGCGCAGGCGGAGAGCACCTACACCCGGGCGTACGTCGCCGCGACGTTCGAGGCCGTGGAGACCGGCCGGCTGCGACGATGGGCCGTGGTCACGGGTGCGGCCGGCGATCCCGAGCTGCTCGCGCCGCTGCGCGGGGCGATGGACCGCTGGATGCGGCAGGGTCTGGACGACGAGCCCGACCCCCTGACCTCCCAAGTCGTACGGCTGGCCTGTGAGGGCGTCTGGGAGGTCGCCACCCACTGTGCGGCGATCATCGACTACGCCGCGATCCGCGCCAGGCTGCTCGCCCTGTTGTAGCGCACCGCTGCGTGAACCCCTGACCTACACCTGGTGGTCGCCCTTCCTTCCGGCTCTGCCGTGGAAGGGCGACCTGCTCGTGTCTGCCCGTAAATCCGGGCCTGGAAACCCACTTGACTCACCTGGAAAGGAAGCTGTGATGACCCGCGCTTTGAGGAAGGCCCATCGGGGGGCAGTCCTCACCTTCGTCCTGGCCGGCCTGATGTGTGGAACCTTCACCGTGCGCCTCCCGGCTCTGGCCGAGCGACTCCGCCTACCGGAGTCGTCGGTCGGGCTCACCCTGCTCAGCTGGGGGATCGGCGCGCTGCTCACCATGCAGCTCATGCGCGTGGTCCTGGCGAGGATCGGCAGCCGCGGCGTCCTGCGCGCGGCCGCTCCCCTGTGCGCGGCGTCACTGGTCCTCGTCGCGTTCGCGCCGTCCTTCCCGGCGCTGGCCGTGTCCGCCGCGCTGTTCGGCATGGCGTTCGGCGCGGTCGACGTCGGCATGAACGCCCAGGGCTCGGCCGTCGAGCGCGCGTACGGCCGGCCGATCATGAGCGGCCTGCACGCGGGATGGTGCGTCGGCGCGATCTCGGCGGGCCTGCTCGGCACGGGGGCCATCGCCCTGGGCCTGTCCCTCACCGCCCACATCCTGGTCGTCGCCCTGGTGTCGGTGCCGGCGGCGCTGGCCCTCAGCCGTCTGCACCTGCCCGACCCCGCGCCCGAGACGGATGAGACGGACGAGGCGGGCCGGGCGTCGGCGCGTGCCCGGCGCAGGCTGCCCGGGGTCGTCTACCTGCTCGGCGCGGTCACCTTCGCCGCGTTCATGGTGGAGGGCGTCGTCGCCGACTGGAACGGCCTGTATCTGATCGGCACGCTGCACGCCTCCGAGGCGGTCGCCGCGCTCGGCTACCCGGTGTTCGAGGCGGGCATGCTGCTCGCCCGGCTGGCGGGCGACCGGCTGCGCGGCCGCTACGGTGCCCGCGGGCTGATCATGTTCTCCGGGGCCGCCACCGCGCTCGCGTTCCTCGTGGTCATCGCCGCGCCGGTGACCGTGGCCGCCGTGGCCGGGCTGTTCTTCATCGGACTGTCGGTGGCGACGATCTCGCCGATGGCACTGTCGCTGGCCGGAACCGCGACGCGCGAGCCCGGCCCGGCGATCGCGCAGGCGAGCACGATGGGCTACGCGGGCCTGCTGCTCGGGCCCGTGGTCATCGGCTTCCTGTCCGCCGCGGCCTCGCTGCGGCTCGCGATGGGCGTGGCGGTCGTGCTCGGCGTCGTCATCACCGTGGCCGCCCGGCTGCTGCCCGCGTCCCGTGCGGAGATCATCCCGCTGCCGGTCCGGCCGGCAGAGGAGGAGGCCCGCCTCCGCACGGCGGCCTGACGCCTGCCGGGCCGGCGGCGCGCTGGTCACTACCCCCGGCATGCCGGAGGCCGACCTGATCCCGGATCAGGCCCGCCTCCGATGTGCGGGGCGCCGGCGTCCGGCCCGTGCCGTGTGGACACACGGCACGGGCCGGACCCGTCACCTGCGCTTGTCGATCTCCTCCGTGAGCTGCGGGACGACCTGGAACAGGTCACCCACGACACCGAAGTCGGCGATCTCGAACAGGGGCGCCTCGGCGTCCTTGTTGATCACGACGATGGTCTTGGAGGTCTGCATGCCGGCCCGGTGCTGGATGGCGCCGGAGATGCCCGCCGCGATGTAGAGCTGTGGGGACACGGTCTTGCCCGTCTGCCCGACCTGGAACTGGTGCGGATACCAGCCGGCGTCGGTCGCGGCCCGCGAGGCGCCCACGGCCGCGCCGAGTGCGTCGGCGAGCTTCTCGATGATCGAGAAGTTCTCACCCGAGCCCACGCCCCGGCCGCCGGAGACCACGATCGCGGCCTCGGTCAGCTCCGGACGGGCGCCCTTCTCCTGCACGACCCGCTCGACGATCCTGGCCGCGCGGGCGGCGTCCGACAGCGCGACCTCCACCTTCTCCTCGGCGCCGGCCGCGGCGGCGGCGACGGGGGTGGTGCTGTTCGGGCGGACCGTGATGATCGGCGTGCCCCTGGTCACGCGGCTGTGGACGTTGACGCCGCCGCCGAAGATCGACTGCTCGGCGACGAAGCCCTCGCCGACGCCCACCGCGTCCGAGATCACACCGGAGTCCGTCTTGACCGCCAGACGGCCGGCGATCTCCTTGCCCTCTCCGGTCGCGGCGACGAAGACCGCGGCCGGGGACCGCTCGGCCACCAGCTGCGCCAGCACCTCGGCCTTGGGCGCCACCACGTAGTCGCCGATCTCGTCGGCCGCCGCCACGTAGATCTTCTCGGCGCCGTACTCGGCGAGCCTGGCCTTCACGGCCTCGGAGTAGCCGGGACCGGCCCACACCGCGGCCGGCGTGCCCAGCGACCGCGCCAGGGTCAGCAGTTCGAGGGTGACCTTCTTGACATCGCCGTCGGCGTGCTCGACGAGAACCAGAATCTCACTCATCACGGGGCCCCTCAGATGAACTTCTTCGACGTGAGGAACTCGGCGGCCTTGGCTCCGCCGTCGCCCTCATCCTTGATCACGGTGCCCGCGGCACGCGGCGGGGCGGTGGCGAAGTCGACGACCTCGCTCCAGGCGTTCGCCAGGCCCACCTGGTCGGCCGCGATGTCCGCGTCGGCGACGCCGAGCGTCTCGACCGGCTTCTTCTTGGCGGACATGATGCCCTTGAACGACGGGTAGCGCGGCTCGTTGATCTTCTCGACCACCGACACGACGGCGGGCAGCGACGCCTCGACCTTGTCGTAGCCGTAGTCGGTGATCCGCTCGACCCGGATGGCCGTGCCCTCGACCTCGACCTTGGAGGCGAGCGTGAGCTGCGGGGCGCCGAGCCGCTCGGCCAGCATCGCGGCGAGCATGCCCGTGCGGGCGTCGGTCGACTCCGAACCCAGGATCACCAGGTCGAAACCGATCTTCTTCAGGGCCTGGGAGATGGCGTGGGAGGTGCCGAGGGCGTCCGAGCCGTGCAGCGCGTCGTCGTGCAGGTGCACCGCCTTGTCGGCGCCCATCGCCAGGGCCTTGCGGATGGTCTCGGTCGCCTTGGCGGGACCCATGCTGAGGACGGTGACCTCGCCTCCATGGGCCTCTTTGAGCCGCAGCGCCTCCTCGACCGCGTACTCGTCGAGCTCGTTCACGACGCCGTCGGCGGCGTCGCGGTCGAGCGTCTTGTCATCGGACCTCAGCTTGCGCTCGGTCGCCGTGTCGGGGACCTGCTTCACGCAGACGACGATGTTCATGGCCGGTGGCCGACCTCCCCTTTCCGTACGGCTGACGCCGCGGTTTTCGGTACGTGGCGCGGGGTACGCGCACGTGATGCAGACTGCCAGGTGCTGACGGGCGCGCCTGCGCGGGTGGCCAGGGTGTCGAGCTGACCCTGACCTCCCGGGGTATGTTACCCATCGGTAGCTTAGGTGCAAACCTCCAGGTTTTTAACGGCCGCGTCCTTCGGTTGAGGAATCACCCACAACCCGGCCGCGCCCACTGCCACCCTACCGAACTATGTTCCGGAAGCATCGCGGAGGTCCCCGTGGCCGGAATCCGCTACGGCCGTCGCCGCCCACGGCGATCACACCGTGACAGCCGGCGGGCTGGGGCCGTATGGCACTCACCGTGCTCCAATATCCCGATATGTTGGCATTTCTACGGTCGATCTTGGGGGATGTCGCCGGTGCGTGGGACGTGGCTGATCGGGGTTCTAGTCGTGAGCCTGTCCGGCTGTGGTGTGGTCATCGACAGGGTCGCCCACCGCGCCGACGCGCCGAGCCCGGTCGCATCGCCACGGCCGACGTCGAGCGCCGCGCCCACTCCCCCCGCGGCCGAGATGGGGCCGACCATCGCCCAGGCGAGGCAGGCCCTGCGGGAGTGGGTGGGCAGATACAACGCGACGCTGCGAAAGCGCAAGTGGTGGAATCAGAACGGCCTGCTCGACGCGCTGTTCGTCGAGGCGGCGCTGCACGAGGGCGTGATCGAACGCAACCATGAGATCTTCGGGTCGAAGCCGGGGCACCAGCCCATCAAGGTGACCGGCACCCCGACCATCTACCTGCTCCGGCCGGAGCAGGTAGATGGTCGATCGGCGAATGGTTCATCGCGCAGGCGACCTACAAGGACACCGAAGGCCATGCCCGCCCGCACGTGCTCGCGTTCATCCGCACCCCCGGGCAGCCGTTCAAGCTGGCCGTCGCGGCCCCGATGCACCGGGGCCGGCGAATGCCGAAGCCGCGGCTCGACGCCGACGGCTACATCACCGGCATGGACACCCTCGCGGCGGGCGCCGTGGCCCACGAGTACCAGAACTTCTGGAACAACGAGAAGAAGGAGGGCGCCTCCGGCTACCGCCTGGCCAAGGACAGCTACAGCCGCAAGGCGTTCCCCGCCGTGCACAAGGGGGCGTACGTCGCGTTCGCCGGCCACGGTTCGATCTTCGGCTTCCGCACCGCGGACGGCGGCTCGTTCTTCCTGTTCGGCATGGTCAACGACCCCAAGCACGTCAACCAGGTGCTGAGCGAAGCGCTGCTGGTGCCTCAGGGCAGCAGGACCATCCAGGAGCTCGGCGCCGACTGGTTCTCCTAGATCGCCTTCCCGCCGAAGATCAGCTCGCGAACACGAGCATGACGAGCAGGAACAGGACGGTGCCGACGGCCATGAGGAGCGTCGCCGTGCTGAACAGCGAGCTGAGCAGCGCCCACACCGCGACGGCCCCGACGCCGCCCGCGAGGTCCACCACGAGCCGCCGCCTCGACTTCCCCAGCAGCCCGAACCCCGCGTCCACGAGCAGGGCGATGCCGTAGAGCACCAGCAGGAGAAGCGACACCTCGGGCAGGTTGGCGCGCGCCGCGGCGGCGAACAGGCCGACGACCACCGCCGACCCGATCACCCAGCGGCGGTGCAGCTTCTCTCGATGCGCGGCACGCGGGTCGTCCACCTCTCCCCGCCGGGTCCCGCGCGCGGGCCGGCTCTGCCGCCGATCGCCGGGCCGCCACTGCTGGGTGGGCGCCTCCGACAGCGCGGGCCGCGACGGCTCGATGCCGTCCAGCACCGGCGCGGCCTCCTTGAGGAGCCCGGCCAGCTCGGCCGTCGCCGGGCGGTCCGCCGGATCGGCGCTCAGGCACCGCTCCACGATCGGGACGAGCCAGGACGGCACGCCCGACAGGTCGGGCTCACGGTGGACGACCCGGTAGGCGATCGCCGCGGCCGGCCCGGTCCCGTACGGCTGCCGCCCCGACGCGGCGTAGGCCAGCGTCGCCCCCCAGGCGAACACGTCGGCCTCCGGCCCGGCCTCGCGGCCTTCCAGCACCTCGGGGGCCAGGTAGCCCGGCGTGCCGACGACCGCGCCCGAGGCGGTGACCGAGGCCGACTCCAACGCGCAGGCGATGCCGAAGTCGATCACGTACGGCTCGCGCTCGGAGACGATCACATTGGCCGGCTTGAGGTCGCGGTGGACGACCTCGGCCGCGTGGACCGACTCCAGCGCCTCCGCCAGCCCCAGGGCGAGCCGCAGCAGGTCGGCCCCCGCGACCGGCCCGCCGTCGGCCACGACCGCGCTCAGCGGCCTGCCCTGGACGTACCGCGTGACGATGTAGGGCCGATCCCCCGACAGGGAGGCGTCCAGCACCTCGGCGACGTGGGCCCCGCGAACCCGGCGCATGGTCTCCACCTCGCGGACGAGGCGGGTGATGGCGAACCCGTCGGAGGCGACGTGGGGATGCAGGACCTTCACCGCCACCGTGCGCCCGGCGGGATCGAGCGCGAGGTGGACCTCGCCGAACCCCCCGGAGCCGAGAGCGGAGACCAGACGGTAGGGACCAAGCTGTTCCGGCGTTCCCAATAGGTGCCTCCCGGTTCACCGTGGGACCGGGGCGGTCAGGTCCAGAAGGTCAGGAAGCCCAGGCCGATCCTGTCCATGATGTCCCCGATCACGCCGCCGATCAGGTTGACGACCGTGTCCTGACCCTTCTGTTTGAGTTCCGCGACGATGTGGTCCACCGCCACCGACGGCGGCCGCCAGGGGACCCACGAGGCGTCCGCGGACAGCGCCGTCATGATCGCGAACAGCGCGACCGTGCCGACCGTGATCGTCACGATCATTCCCGCTCCGGGGCTCCGGATCACCGTGCTCAGCGTGCGCGACACCGCCTTGCGCGGGGCCTTCCCGCCCGGGAGGAGGAACAGCCCGGCCACGAAGGCTGCCGCGGCGTAGGCCGCGGCGGGATCGGGCCTGACCCCGCCGAGGTAGTGGAACCCGCCCCACACGCACATCGCGAACATCACGGCCAGCGGCACCTGCACCACCGTCGCCAGCCCGGCCTTGATCAGCGCCCACGGCGTGCCGAGCACCGCGAGGAGCGGGTCGGCCCCGCTGCTGCCGCGCGCGGCCCGGCGGTCGGCGAGGTCGCCGAGCAGGTACTGCCCCACCCGCAGGCACAGCGCCGCCACGACGGCGAACAGGCTCACCACGACCGGCAGCAGGCAGGCCAGCGCCACGAGCGTGGCCAGCAGCAGGGCCGCGAGCACCGGGTGCGGGGCCCGGTAGGGGGCCCGCCTCGGCTTGGGCTCGTACGGCGCGGCGGGAGCCGGCGGCGCGACCCGGGGCTCCGGGTAGCCCGCCACCCGCTGGTCGGTGTACGGCTGGTACACGGGTGGCTGAGACATCGGCGGTTGAGACATCGGCGGTTGAGACATCGGCGGTTGAGACACGGCCGGCTGGTACGGCGGCGGGCCCGCCTGCCCGTAGAACGGGGCCTGTGGATGTGCCGGAGGCGTCGCGGACACGGGGCGGCGCTGCCTGGGCGCCCGGGGCTCGCGGCGGGGGCGCTCGGGTTCCACGTAGTTGACCGGCGGCAGCAGGTCGGAGTAGCTGTCGTCGCCGGTCGGCAGCATGCCGGTCCGGCTCCCGTTGGCGCCGTTCACCGGCCCGGCCCCGGTCATCGGACCGCCCGCGTTCCCCCGCGCCATGTCGTCGAGCACGCGCGTGCCGTCCAGGATCCGGGTGCCGCCGTCGCGGGGCGGCTCGTGGGCGGTCTCCTGGAGCACGGTGACCGAGGGATCGAGCGAACGGGTGAGCCGGAGCAGCGACCCGGCCGTGGGACGCGTCGTGGCCTCGGGCGCCAGCGCGCTGCGGAGCCAGCCCCGCAGCCAGGCCGGCGCGAGCTCCACCTGCGCCTTGCCTTCGAGGATGTTGTAACAGATCGACTCGAACGTGCCCGAGCCGAACGGCGCCTTTCCGGTGGCCGCGAAGAAGACCGTGGCCGCCAGCGCGTGCACGTCGGCGGCCTGGGTGATCTCGGTGTCCCGGATGATCTCCGGGGCGAGGTAGCCGGGCGTGCCGACGAACATGCCCGTCTGGGTCAGCCGGGTGGCGTTGACCAGGTGGGCGATGCCGAAGTCGATCACGAGCGGCTCGCCGTCCACGAGCATCACGTTGGCCGGCTTGAGGTCGCGGTGGATGACGTCGGCCGCGTGGATGGCCACCAGGGCCTCGCACATGCCCGCCGCGAGCCGGATCACGCCGTCGTCGGTGAGCGGCCCGTCCTCCAGCACCGTCTGCTCTAAGGTCCGCCCCGGGGCGTACCGCGTCACGATGTAGGGCGCGGCGCCGGTCAGGTCGGCGTCGAGGATCTCGGCGACGCGCTTGCTGCGCACCCGCCGCATGGTCTCGACCTCGCGGGTGAGCCGATCGCGCGCCTTGAGATCGGTGGCGACGTGCGGGTGCAGAACCTTGACCGCGACCTCGCGCCCCTCCGCGTCCAAACCGAGATGGACCACCCCCATGCCGCCCTCGCCGAGCTGCCGGAGCAGCCGGTAGGGCCCGATCCTCTCTGGAGCCTCAGTAGCCGACATCTCGTCCCCCGTCACCCGTTCCCCGCCTGGTTACGCAGGTCTTTCAGTCGTTCCAGTACTGACACAACGTCGATTGGGCCCCAGAAGTGCCCTGCTGTCTGTTTACCCAGAAGACTGGAGAGCGCGAGCACCGTCGTCAGCACCGCGAAAGCGCCGATCCCCCAGGCGAGCCCCTTCGCCGCTCCCTCGCCCGGCACCAGCGAGGCCAGCGTCCGCCGCATCTGCCTGCCCGGGCCCACGACTCCTGGCCCCGCGCAGATCGTCCACAACGCCGTCGCGATCCCCCAGCTCAGCGCCGCGAGCCGGAGCGCGGACGTGTCGCCGAACAGGACGGTGAGCAGCAGTGTCACCGGCAGCCCCAGGATCAGCGCGTACGGCACGAGCGCGATCGTGACGCCGATCGACTTCGCGAGCTCCGCCGGACGGCTCAGCACCCGCAGCACGTCGCCCGCCGCGGCCCCCGTGGGACGCCGGGAGTTGAGGTGCGGCTGGGCCAGGTCCGCCGCGCGCAGCAGCACCACGGCCGGCACGGCCACCAGGCACACCAGCAGCGGCGCCACGACCGCGAGCGACGTCATCACGACGAGCAGCAACGCGCTCGCCGCGTCGTACGCCTTGGAGCGCTGGAACAGCCCCCCGGGCGGGAACGGCATGGGCGGCGCGGTCGGCGGCGGCACCCGCACCGTCGGCATGAACGGCACGGGGTTCGGCTGGTGGACGTGCGGAGTCCGCTCGTAGAGCTCGGGCGCGTGCCCGAAGAGCGCGTGGTCGCGCGCCGCCACGTCTCCCTGCTCGTAGGCCCCGTGCTGTGCGGACCCGTGCTGGGGGGACCCGTGCTGGGGGGACCCGTGCTGGGGGGACCCGTGCTGGGGGGACCCGTGCTGGGGGGACCCGTGCTGGGGGGACCCGTGCTGTGGGGACCCCGGGGACGCCCCGCGTGGTCCCGTGGGATCGCCGCTGACGGCCTGGCGCACCTCTTCGGAGGTCACCCGCCGGGTGGGGATGTCGCCTTCCTGGCGCAGCATCGGCGTGGGCCACTCGTCGGACCGGCCGCGTGGCGGGGCCGGCGACCCACCGGTCGCGGGAGCCGGCCCGGGTGCGGGCGAGCCCGGGAACGCGGACGGGCCGGACGGACCAGATGGACCGGACGGCGGGGTGCGGGGCGGAGCCATCCTGGTGGGGATGTCGCCCTCGGCCGGGCGTGCCGCCGGGCCGTTCCCTGGGCCCGCCGGGCCGTTCGGGCCGTTCCCTGGGCCCTTCGCCGGACCGTTCGCCGGACTGTTCGCCGGCGCGGCCGGGCCGAGGCCCGCCCGGTGCAGGTCCTCTCCGGTCACGCGCACGGTCGGGAAGGGGTCGCCGCCCTGGCCCGTCGCGGGCGTCTCGCGCAGCAGTGAGACGAACTCCTCGGCGCGGCCGTCCGGCTCCCCGGCACGGCCGCCCGGCTGGGACGGCGTAACCGGCGGCACCAGCGACCCGGTGGACGGCGCACCGGCGACCGGCGATCCGGTGGACGGCGCACCGGCGACCGGCCGGCCCGGGGCAGGCGGGCCGCCCACCGGTGAGCCGCCGGTGCGCGGCCCGCCCTGAGGGCCGAAGCCGGATGCCTGCTGACTCCCGGTGTCGTCGACGTTGGGCACCGTCGTGATCTCGTCGGGCACGCGGCGCCTGCCGCCCGGCGACTGGGGCAGGAGCCGCGCGAACTGCCGTACGAGCTCGGCCGCGGTCGGCCGCCTGGCCGGGTCGCGGTTGAACGCGGCGCGCAGCATCGGCTGGATCGGCGTGGGGGCGGCCTCGACGTTGGCCCGGCCGGAGGTGATGTTGAAAAAGATCATCTCCAGCGTGCCCTTGCCGAACGGCGGCTGGCCGGTGGCGGCGTACAGCACGGTGCCGGCCCAGGCGTGCACGTCCACCTGCGGCCCGGCCTCGTGGCCCTCGATGATCTCCGGGGCGAGGTAGCCGGGGGTGCCGATGAACATGCCGGTCTGGGTGAGCCTCGTGGCGTCGACCGCCTGGGCGATGCCGAAGTCGATCAGCACCGGCTGGCCGTCCAGCATCAGCACGTTGCCCGGCTTCAGGTCGCGATGGATCACGCCGGCGGCGTGCACGGCGGTGAGGGCCTCGGCCACCCCGACGGCGACCTTGAGCAGGGCGTCGAGGGGCAGCGGGCCGTCGTTCTTGACGATCTCGTCGAGCGGCCGCCCCGGCACGTAGCGGGTGACGATGTACGGCCTGCGCCCCGTGACGTCGGCGTCGACGACCTCCGCGATGTTCGGCCCGCGCACCCGCCGCATGGTCTCGACCTCGCGCGACAGACGCCTGCGCGCGACGTCGTCGCCCGCCACCTCCGAGCGCAGGACCTTGACGGCCACCTGCCTGCCCTGCGGATCGTGGGCGAGGTGAACCACGCCCATGCCGCCCTCACCGAGCCGCCTCAGCAGCCGGTACGGCCCCAGTCGGTCGTCCTGATTCATTGCCTAAGCACCATACCGACTAAAAGAACGCCCATGAGTGAACCATCGCGCCACATCTCCGCTCAGCACAACGGAGGAAAGACGCGAACGGTTTCCGGGCAAGCGGTCAAATGGTGAGCGCGAGGACCTCCCCCCGCGTCGCCGCGACCAGCGCCTCGCCGGAAAGCGCCAGCTTGGAGCGGCGTACGCCGCTGCCGATCACCACGAATGGCCGCCGGGTCACGTTTTCGTCAACGAGCACCGGCCAGCCCTCGGGAAGGCCGATCGGAGTGATGCCGCCGTACTCCATTCCGGTCAGTTCGACGGCCTCCGCCTGCGGCGCGAAGGACGCCTTCCGCGCGTCCAGATGGCGGCGCACGATTCCGTTGACGTCGGCCCGTGCGGTGGCGAGCACCATGACGGCGGCGTACCTCGTCTCCCCGCCCCGTTTGGCGGCGACGACGACGCAGTTGGCCGAGTCCTCCATCGCCACGCCGTACCGCTCGCAGAACGCGGCGGTGTCGGACAGCTCGGGATCGATCTCGGCGACCTCCACCTTCACGTCGAGACCGGCCACGGCCTTGGCGACGGGATCGGCGAGCAGGTCCGGCCGGTCGGACGCGGGACTCCATTCGAGCGGCATTCAGCCCTCCTTGACGGCACGCTGGTGCAGTTGGGTGACCACCTTACGGGCCGACTCCAGCGCCCCCGCCTGCCAGGCGATGAGATGCGTGAGCCAGTCGCCCGCGAAGTACACCCGGCCGGCCGGCCGCTGCAGGAGCGCGAAGGCGCCCTCGTAGGAGGGCCAGGCGACCCACGCGCCCTCGATGTGCGGCTGCCGCCGCCAGGCGATCGAGACGCTCGACAGCAGCTCCGACCGGTACTTCTCGCCGTGGATCTTCTTGCCCTGGGTGAGCGCCCGCCGCTGCCGCTCCGCGTGGGTGAGACGGGCGTACGCCTCGGCGTCCTCGTCGAGGTTGTAGTAGCCGACCACCAGCCCACGCGTGCCGTGGAAACCGTACGAGGGGTACCAGATGTGGGCGATGTCCAGGTCGGTCTCGGTGATGCCGCCGTAGATGCGTTCGTCGGTCTCCCACCAGCGGCGGCCGTACTCCAGCCCGATCTTCCCGGCCGACACCGGGGTGGGCGTCCGCAGGGCCGCGACGACCCGGGCGTCCAGGTTTCCGGGGATCCGCGCGAGCACGTGCGGCGGCAGGGCCGCGACGCAGTAGTCCGCGCGGGTGCGCCCACCCGTGTGCTCGACCTCCACGCCGTCGGGCAGATCCGTGATCCTCTTCACCTCGGCCGAGGTGTGGATGCGGTCGCGGCCGACGGCGCCCGCCAGCGCGACCGCGATGGCGTCCATGCCGCCGACCGGCTGGAACATCGGCATGGCCTGCTCGAAACCGAACGGGAACGCGATCGACCGGCCGAGCCCGTAGCCGAGCACCTCCGACAGGGCCGGCGGGCCGCCGAGCGGCACCCCCGCGCCGGTGCCGGGGTAGGTCGCGAAGCCCCTGCGCTCCGACCCCGAGTAGACGTAGCTCCTGCCGATGTCGCCGAACTCCGACAGGAAGTGGAGCAGGCGGTCCTTGTCCGCCGCCGTCAGCCGCCGGTCCAGCGCGCCGGTCCTCGTGGCCTTGGCCAGTAACTCGCTGATGTAACCGTAGGTGTCGGCGCGCGCGACCCGGGCCCGCACCGGGGCCTTCATCCCCTGGTTGAAGACGTACGCGCCGGAGTTCTCGTTGACGAACAGCTCGATGGGAACGCCCAGCTCACGGCAGTAGTCCAGGGTGACCATCCACTGGGCGATGCGGGCCGGGCCCGCGTTGAAGTAGACGCCCTCCCCGAACCGCGCCTGCTGCGTCGCACCCTCCTGGTGAGGACCGGGCAGCTCGGGCAGCCGGTCGCCGCCGCGCAGTGTGAGGCTGCGCCCGCCGACGCGGTCCCTGGCCTCCAGGATCGTGCAGTCGTACCCCGCCTTGCCGAGTTCGTAGGCGGTGGCCAGGCCGGCGATCCCCGCGCCGAGGATCACCACGGATCCGGCGCCCCTGCCGCTGAGCGCGAAGTCGGAGCGGCTCGGCGGCGTGTAGTCCTTCTGCTGGTCTTCGGGGGCGAGCCCGAGCGCGCCCATCGCCGCGTACATCGCTCCGGCGCCTCCGGCCGCGCCGACGCCCACCAGGAAGGCGCGCCGCGTCAGCGCACCCGTACGGTCACGGGTCACGCCGTCGCTGCCCACTCTGCTGCTCTTTCTTCTGGGGGGAAACCGGATCGGGGGGGATCCGGCGTCAGCCGTACCGGCCGCTGCCGCAGGCCACCTGACCGCCGATCATGGAGAAGATACCGAACAACGCCATGATCTCGTGGTAGTCGTCCGTGGTGAACTCGGTGTGCCGGGGCCCGGCGAGCCGCACGCCGGGCACGATCGAGCAGGCCGCGGCGATGGCGGTGGAGTTCCACTCCACACCCAGCGTGTACGGCGGCTCGACCACGTAAGGCCGGAACTCCGGCAGCCGGCCCAGGGCGCGCGCCGCGGCCTCGCGGATGCGCCGCCAGGCGACCGCCGGGGGCAGCAGCTCGGCGGAGAACCTGTCGATGCCCTTCTTCACGGCCACGGTCTCGACGTCGCCGAGCAGCTCCCCGGCCTCCTCGCACACCGCCTCGTCTCCGGTGACGAGCACGACCGGCACGCCCATCGAGCCCGCGAAGCCCGCCACGAGCCGGGTCTCGCCGCAGACCTCGCCGTTCAGGTAGACGTTGTGGATCTCCTTGCCCATCCACGTGTGGTTGAGCACCCCGTGCGGCACTCCCGCGCGTGCGTGGTATCCCGCGAAGCAGGCGGCGGCCATGCCGGGGACGAGTCCCTGCCCCATGCGGTGCGGCTTGCCCGGACCCCTGATCAGCGTCGCCCGCTCGTCCAGCAGGTCGATCCTGAGGTTCTTGGTGGACCCGTGGGCGTCGTTCACCAGCACGGACGCGGCGCCCGCGTCGAAGGCGCCCTGGATCACCGCGTTGGCGTCCCCGGTCATCAGCTCGCAGCCGCGCTCGTACCCCCGGCCTCCGAGGTGCATCTCCTCGGGATCGGTCAGCCCGGTGACCCCCTCCATGTCCATCGACAGGTAGATCCTCATCGCTCCCCCCATGTCTCCACCCGGCGCGCCTCGTCCTGCGTCATCAGCCCGATGTGCTCACCGGCGTACGCCTCCACGGTGGCGCGCCAGGGCTCCGGGATCTCCCGGAGCGCGGGCGGATAGCAGTGCTCCAGCCACCGTACGGACTCCGGGGTCGCCCCGAGGAACTCGGCCGCCCTGGCGAAGGGGGTCTTCTCGATGCCCGGGACGTGCGCGCATCCGTATTCGATGGTCTCCTGGCCACCGTACGGCGGCGGCTCCTGCCACTTGCGCGCGGCGGCCATCGCGATGGTGACCGGCGTGTCGAGCGGCCGCCGTTCCACGGCCGCGAGGATCAACTCCTTGCGCAGGCACTTGGAGCACACGGCGCAGGGGCCGTCCATGTTGCCGCGCAGGCACCAGCGGACCAGATGCGCGAGGTCGGACTCCATCGCCATCCGCATGGTCACGGGCTCGCTCAGGCCGCCGGCCGGAAGGACCATCGCGAGCCCGGCCGCGGCGTACAGACGGCCCCACGGGCCGTCGGCCGCCCACATGGGGTTGTCCGGGCTGTAGCGGTGCGTGTACCGCTCACCGCCCAGCCAGCGCGATCCAAGTTCGTGGCCGAAGGCGACGCCACCGAGGTCGAGGTCGTCGGCCAGCAGCAGCGCGCCCGCCGTCACCGCGTGGTGCTCGGGGAACCCGGGCCGGGGCCGGCTCAGCACGAACTCGAGGTCCGACTGGACGACGTGCGCCTCCCGCCCGGCCTTGTGGACGAGCTGTGCCAGCACCTCGGAGCGGTAGTGCGTCCACCGGTTGGGCACCCGGGGGTGGCTCACCCGCTGGAAGTGCACGAACGGCGCGTCGGGGAACATCGTGGCCACCGCCATCGAGTCCGCGCCCCCGCTGTAGGAGATCGCGAGCCGGGCGCCGGTCCGCGGATCCGCCCCGACCGGCCCGGCGTCCACGCCCCATCCCGTACGCAGCGCCTCGGCGAGCCCCGGGGAGATCGGCCGGTCGAAGGCCACCCGCCGCCTGGTCCACGGCGCGACGACGGTCCACGCGGCGACGGCGAGCAGGTCGGGATGCGGGGACGCGCCGGCGGCCCCGGTGCGCACGTGACAGGAGTTGGTCCGCAGCTCGACCGGATGGCCGTCGGTGCAGGCTCCCGTGGTCTCGTCCTCCGCGTCGAGCAGGAAGACCAGCCGCCAGACCTCCGCGTCACGCGTCCACCGAACCCGCACGACCGGCTACCCCGCCCGTCCGGGAGCGCCCACCCGCGCCGACAGGTCGTCGATCGCCTGCCAGATGCGCATCTCACTCTGCAGCAGCGTGTCCACCGCCTCGGCGGTCTCGGTCGCCAGCCGGTGCGCCTCGGCCGCCTTGGGGTCGGCGGCCGCCCTGGGCGCCGCGGCCGGCTTCACGGGCGCCGCGGCGATCCGGCGCAGCCGGTCGACCTCGTCGCGCAGCGCCACGACCTCCCGGCGCAGCATCTGCACCTCCCAGAGGGCGTCCTTCAGGTCCTGCCGGTGGCCGGGCTTGGTGACGTACCGAGAGTCGAGCCGGGACAGCAGCGCCCGGCGCAGCCGTGACGGGCCCAGCACTCGCAACCGCATCATGAGCCGCCACGATAGCGGCATTTTGGATCGTTTCTTGATGCAAAATGTGGAGTCGCTCAGAAGTGGCTGGGAATCCTCCGTTCTCCGCCACCCAATACAGTCTGCGGTTGTGCTCTACGGCAGATCGGCGGAAACGGCCGCGATCGACGACCTGATCGATCGGGCCGGGAAAGGTCACGGCGGCGCGCTCGTGCTGCGCGGCGAGGCCGGTGCCGGCAAGACGGCGCTACTCGACCTGGCGGCCTCCCGCGGCGGTCCCATGCGCGTGCTGCGGACCACGGGGGTCGAGGCGGAGGCCGACCTGGCGTTCGCCGCCCTGCACCAGTTGCTGCTGCCGGTGGCCGGGCTGCTCGACGCGCTGCCGGAACCGCAGGCCGAGGCCGTACGCGGTGCGCTCGGGCTGGCCCCCGCCGGTTCCGGCGACCGGTTCCTGCTGGCGGCCGGGGTGCTGTCGCTGCTGGCCGAGGCCGCCGCGCCGAACGGGCTGATCTGCGTGGTCGACGACCTCCAGTGGGTGGACCGGCCGTCGGCCGACGCCCTGCTGTTCACCGCCAGGCGGCTGCGCACCGAGCCGATCGCGATGCCGCTGGCCATACGCGGCGACGCGCCGGTGAAGGGCCTGCCCTCGCTGGAGATCGCCGGGCTGGCCGAACCGGCGGCCGCCGAACTGCTCGACGCCGGTTTCGCGCTCGCCCCGCCGGTCAGGCGCGACCTCGTGGCGCTGACCGGGGGCAATCCGCTGGCACTGCACGAGACGGCACGGCTGCTCACCGCCGCCCAGCGGGCCGGGCGGGAACCGTTGCCCGACCCCCTTCCCGGCGGGAGCCGGCTCTTCGGCGACCGGGTGGCCGCGCTGTCCCCGGGGGCGCGGCTGACCGCCCTGCTCGCGGCGGTCGAGAGCGATCTCGGCCTGGTGCTGCGGGCCGCCGAGCGGCTGGGCGCGGGCGATGCGACGCTGCCCGAGATCGAGTCCGCCGGGCTCGCGGGCGTGTCCGGGACGCACGTGCGGTTCCGCCATCCGCTGATCCGGTCGGCGGTGTACGAGGCGGCCTCCCCCGCCGCACGCCGCGAGGCGCACGCGGCGCTTGCCGAGGTGTCCGGCGGGGACCGGCGGGCCTGGCATCTGGCCGGGGCCGCGCTCGGCCAGGACGAACCGGTCGCCGCCGCGCTCGCGCTGGCCGCCGAACGGGCCCGCGACCGAGGCGGGTACGGCGCCGCCGCCACCGCCCTGACCAGGGCCGCCGAACTCACCCCAGAACCGCTCGTCCGCGCCGGGCGGCTCAAGGACGCCGCCGTGGCCGCATGGCTCGGCGGCCGTCCCGGCCAGGCGGAGTCCCTGCTGGCCGAGGCGCGCGAGCTCGCCGGGGCGGACCCCGCGCTGACCATGGAGATCGCCCGGCTACGCGGACGGTTCGAGCTGAACTCGGGCAACGCCGCCGAGGCCGTACGGATCCTCGCGGCGGGCGGCACCCTGGACATGCTGGCCGACGCCTCGGAGGCGGCGTCGTACGTGGGCGACACGGCGGCCATGATCGAGATCGGGCGGCGGGCGGCGGCCTTCCGCGAAGGGTTCCTGCGTGACGTGGTAGCCGGCATCGGCGCGACGCTCGCGGGCAGCGGCGGGCACGACCTGCTCAGGCGGGCGCTCGGCCGTACGGGTGAGCTGCGCGAGGCGGCCGAGTTCCTGTGGGCGACGGCGGCGGCCAGCCACCTGGGCGAGGTGGACCTGTCCTCCGAGCTGGCCGAGCGGGCCGGCCGCGTGGCCAGGGTCTCCGGGATGACCGGGCAGCTCCCCGTAGTGCTGGAGTTCGTCGCCACCGCGGAACGGCACGCCGGGCGCCTCGCCGAGAGCCGGGCCGTCTCGGAGGAGGGCCTGGAGCTGGCTCGCGAGGCCGGATACGCCAACACCGTGGCCGCGCACCTGGCCAACCTCGCGGCCGTGGCGGCCCTGCGCGGCGAGGAGGGGGCCTGCGCCCGGTATGCCGGGGAGGCGCTGGCCATCGCCGTCCCACACCGGGTTGGCCTGCGCGCCGGGCTCGCGGCGTACGCCCTGGCCATGCTCGACCTCTGCCTCGGCCGGTTCGCCGCCGCGCACGACAGGTTCACCGCGATCGTCGCCGCCGGCCCGGGAGCCGGTCATCCGACCGTGGTCTGGCGGAGCACGCCCGATCGGATCGAGGCCGCCGCCGGCGCGGGCGACGGCGACGCCGCCCTGGCGGCCCTGCAGGCGTACGAGCGTTGGTCGGCCCACGCGGGGACGGCCGAGTCCAGGGCGCTGCTCGCCCGGTGCCGCGGCCTGGTCCTGCCGGACGACCAGGCGGTCGAGGCGCTCGGCGAGGCCTCACGACTGCACGTCAACCCGTTCGAGGCGGCCAGAACGGGGCTGCTGCTGGGCGAGCGGCTGCGCCGTACGCACCGGCCGGGAGAGGCCAGGGCGCACCTGCGCGCGGCGTTCGAGACATTCCAGCGCGCGGGCGCAGCGCCCTGGGCACGGCGCGCGTACGGCGAGCTGCGCGCGGCGGGCGAGAGCGTCCACGCCGGGAAGGACGCACCGCCGGCTCCCGAGGTGGTGCCGGACGTGCGGGGCATGGCGCTGGACGCGCTCACCCCGCAGGAGCTGCGCATCGCCACCCTGGTGGCGGACGGCGCGACCAGCAAGGAGATCGCCGCCCGGCTGTTCCTCAGCCCTCGCACGGTCGAATACCACCTGTACAAGATCTATCCGAAGCTCGGCATCACCTCACGTACTGAGCTGGCGCGGCTAGTAGTTCTACGGAAGGCGCCGACGGCCCAGCACAGCATGCTTTAGTCCATGCCAAACATCTGGAGTGAAGAGTTCGGGGCCGCGGCCGACGCGCCGATCGTGCTGGTGATGGGTTCGATGTCGCAGGGGATCCTGTGGCCCGACGAGTTCGTGGGCCGGCTCGCCGCCGGCGGCCGGCGCGTCATCCGCTACGACCATCGCGACACCGGGATGTCCGACGTCGTCGACTTCGAGAAGGATCCGTACACATGGGACGACATCAAGGACGACGTGCTGCGGGTGATGGACGCGCACGGGCTGGACAGCGCGCATCTGGTCTGCCACTCGGCGGGCGGGCTGCTCGGGCAGCTGATCGCGGTGGAGGGGCCGGAGCGCGTGCGGACGCTCACCGTCATCGGCTCGTCGCCGCTCGGCGGCGGTGAGGGCGCGGTGCTCATGCGGGCGCTGATGGGCGAGCCGCAGCCCGAGGGCAGCCTGCCCGAGCCGACGCCGGAGTTCGTCGCGTTCTACCGCGAGCTGATCGCCGCGCCGCCGCCGCGCGACCGCCGCGAGCGGATCGAGCGCATGATCGCGGAGGACCGCGTGCTGCACGGCACCGGCCTGCCGTTCGACGAGGACGCCTCGCGCAGGCTCGCCGAACGCCTGTACGACCGGGCGCGGGACCTCGACGCGGCGGCCAACCACCGGCTGGCCGCGGCGGCGAAGCCGGATTTCGAGCCGGTGGGCGTCCTGCACCGGATCACGGCGCCCACCCTGGTCGTCGAGGGCACGCACGAGCCGGCCAAGCCGGGCCACGGCGCCCTCATCGCCGAGGGGATTCCCGGCGCCCGCCTGATGACGGTCGCGGGCATGGGTCACACCCTGCCGCCCGAGGTGCACGAGGAACTCGCCGGCGCCATCCTCGCCCACACGTCCTGACCCACCGGCACGACCCCGCCCATGGCGCGCCTCCGGCACGACCTGCCCACCGCGCACCTCCGGCACGACCTGCCCACCGCGCACCTCCGGCACGACCCATGGCGCGCCTCCGGCACGACCCTGCCCACCGCGCACCTCCGGCACGACCCATGGCGCACCTCCGGCACGACCCATGGCGCGCCTCCGGCACGACAGGCGCCCTTGCACTCTGCATGATCGCGAATGTGGTCCGCCCAGGTCAGCGAGGATGTCCGGCAAGTCACTCCAAGATCACGGAGATGGTCGCCGCAGGTCAGCGGGGACGGCTGCGACAAACTACAAGATCACGGGGGGTGGGGGGTTAGTGGCCCGTGAAATCGGGGCGGCGCTTCTCGGCGAAGGCCGTCATGCCCTCCCGGGCATCCTGGGTGGCGAACAGGCCGGAGAACTGGAGCCGCTCGATCTCCAGGCCGGTGTCGAGGTCGGTCTCGAGGCCGTGGTCGATCGCGAACTTGGCCGCCCGGACCGCGGCGACCGGCCCCTTGGCGAAGGTCGCGGCGAGTTCGAGCGCCGCGGTGTAGACCTCGCCGTCGGGCACCACGCGGTCGACCAGGCCGATGGCGAGCGCCTCGGCGGCGTCAACGTGCCGCCCGGTGAAGATCAGCTCCTTGGCTTTCGCGGGCCCGACGAGCCGGGGCAGGCGCTGGGTCCCGCCCGCGCCGGGGATGATCCCGAGGGTGATCTCCGGCTGGCCGAGCTTGGCGCTCTTTCCCGCCACCCGGAAGTCGGCGCACAGCGCGAGCTCGCAGCCGCCGCCCAGGGCGTACCCCGTGATCGCCGCGATCACCGGCTTGCCGATCCGGGCGACGGCGGTGAAGCAGTCCTGCAGGGTGCGCGAGTGCACGGCCATGTCGGCGTAGGACATGACCGCCATCTCCTTGACGTCGGCGCCGGCCGCGAAGACGCGTTCGCCGCCGTAGACGATGACCGCGTGCGTGCCCGGATCGGCGTCCACGAGTCGCGCGGCCTCCGCGATCTCCTCCTGGACCTGCCGGTTCAGCGCGTTCATCTTCGGCCGGTCGAGCCGGATCGTGGCGATGTGCTCGGAGATCTCCACCCTGACGAATTCACCCATGGCCCCCACGATAAGGGCGAGATCAGCGACCGAGCGGGAGAGGCCGCCGGGAGGCGGCCGGCGTCGCGGCCACGATGCCGTGGTAGACCCGCTCGTATCCCTCGACCATCACGGGCACGTCGAAGTGCCGGGCCACGCGGTCGCGCACCGCGTGCGGGTCGAGCGCGGAGACCGCCTCGATCGCGGCGGGAAGCTCGTCGGGCGTGTCGCGGACGTAGCCGGTCACCCCGTCCGCCACGATCTCGGGCACCGCGCCCCGCCGCAGCGCCACCACCGGCGTGCCGCAGGCCATCGCCTCGATCATGACCATGCCGAAGGGCTCGTCCCACAGCAGCGGGAGCACCAGGCACCGGGCCCGGGAGAACAGCTCGTTCTTGAGCGGGCCGTCGGCCTCCCCCAGGTATTCGGCGTCGGGCCCGAGCAGCGGCTCCACCCGCTCGCGGAAGTAGGCGTGCTCCGCCCGCTCGGCTCGCCTGCCGACCAGCAGGATGCGGCGCCCCGCCGCCCGCGCCGCCTCGATCGCGAGGTGGGCGCCCTTGTCCGGGCTGAGCCGTCCCAGCCACAGCACCCAGTCGTCCTTGCGCTCCAGGAACGGCCACGCCGCGACGTCCACCGCGTTGTGCACCCGCCCCACCCAGTTCAGGCCGGGCGCGGCGGCGCGCTGGGACGCGGAGATGGCCACCAGGGACACGTCCGCGCCGAGGCTCCGGTAGTAGTCCCCGAGCTCCCCGCTCACATCGTTGTGACAGGTGACGACCGTCGGCACGAGCCGCCCCGCGGCGGTGAGCGGCCCGGCCAGCGAGTGGTCGTGGACGACGTCCACGTCCAGGCCGCGCAGGAGGCGGGCCGCCTCGGCCGCGTGCACCACCTCGGGGAACGGCTCGCCGATCCGCGCCGAGGGCGGCTCGTCGTAGGTCCGCAGATCCACCTCGCGCCCGGCCCCGATGACGGTGACCCGGTGCCCTCGCGCCCGCAGACCGTGGACCAGGGCGGCGGTCACCGCCTCGATGCCGCCGTACGTGCGGGGCGGCACGTCGTACCACGGCGGGGCGACCATCGCGATGTGCAGGGCCTGTGCCATGGTGCTGGTCTACCCCTCTCACCTGCGAGGGAAGCGGGCGAGAGGGGTGACCGGGCCGGGCAGTCCTAGCGCAGGGTGCCGTTGGTCATGCCGACCGGCTCCTCCGGGACGGCGATGAGGCCGAGCTCCGCCGCCGACGCCATCAGCGGGTGGAACGGGACCACGCGCACGCTGTAGCCGAACGCGCCGGTGCGGTCCAGCGGCACGACGCCGGTGTAGTACGCCCGGCCGTCGTCGCCCGCCGAGTCGACCTTCAGCGTGACGTAGCCGGGTGACAGCAGCTCGTCGTGCGCGCCCACGCGGCCGTAGGCGGCCTGGACCTGGACGTCCTCGGGCGCCAGCTCGCCCAGGGCGATCGTGGCCCGCAGCTCCAGCCGGGCCCCCAGCTCGGGGGTGTCCCCCACGCCGGTCGCCTCGACGTGCTCGACCCGTACGCCCGGCCACGCCTTGACCACACGCAGCTTCCAGGCGGCGAACAGCCGGGCGTCGCCGTATCCGTCGGCCGCGAGCGACCGGGCGGAGGCCGCCGCCGGGGTGTACAGGTCGGTGACGTAGTCGTTCAGCATGCGCCCGGCGAGCACCTTCGGCCCGAGCGAGCCCAGCGTGTGCTTGACCATCTCCAGCCAACGCCGCGGCAGGCCGTCGGCCGCCCGGTCGTAGAAACGGTCGGCGACCTCACGCTCGATGAGGTCGTACAGCGCCGTGGCCTCCAGCTCGTCGCGGCGATCGGGGTCGTCCACGCCGTCGGCGCTGGGGATCGCCCAGCCGTTGTTGCCGTCGTACCACTCGTCCCACCATCCGTCGCGGATGGACAGGTTGAGGCCGCCGTTGAGCGCCGCCTTCATGCCGGACGTGCCGCACGCCTCCAGCGGGCGCAGCGGGTTGTTCATCCACACGTCGGAGCCCGTCACCATGAGCTGACCGAGCGCCATGTCGTAGTCGGGCAGGAAGACGATGCGGTGCCGCACGTCCTCGGAGTCGGCGAAGCGGACGATCTGCTGGATGAGCTTCTTGCCGCCCTCGTCGGCCGGGTGCGCCTTGCCCGCGATAACGATCTGCACCGGCTTGTCCGGGTCGAGCAGCAGCCTGCGGAGCCGGTCGGGATGGCAGAGCATGAGGGTCAGCCGCTTGTAGGAGGGCACCCGGCGGGCGAAGCCGATCGTCAGCACGTCCGGGTCGAGCGCCTCGTCCACCCAGCCCAGCTCGGCCTCGCTGGCGCCGCGCTGCCGCCACGACTTGCGCAGCCGCCGCCGCGCCTCCTCGACCAGGCGGGCGCGCAGCTTGGCGCGGATGCCCCAGATGTCGGCCTCGGAGAGCTTGTGCACGCTCTCCCAGCCCTGGGCCTTGTCGATCAGTGAGGGCAGTTCCCTGCCGGCGAGCTCCATCATCTCCCGGCCGACCCACGTGGGGGCGTGGACGCCGTTGGTGATCGAGCCGATCGGCACCTCTTCCACGTCGAAGCCCGGCCACAGGCCCTGGAACATCTCCCGGCTGACGTGGCCGTGCAGCTCGGACACGCCGTTGACCCGCTGGGCCAGCCGCATGCCCATGACGGCCATGTTGAAGACCGACCTGTCGGCCTCGGGGCCGTCCGGCTCGGCGCCGAGTTCGAGGATGCGGTCCACCGACACCGTCGGCCAGGCGTTGGACCCGCCGAACTGCCGGGCGATCATCTCGGCCGGGAACCGGTCGATGCCCGCGGGGACCGGCGTGTGCGTGGTGAACACGGTCCCGGCGCGTACGGCCTCCAGGGCCTCCTCGAACGACAGCCGGGCCTCGGTGAGCTCGCGGATGCGCTCAAGGCCGAGGAAGCCGGCGTGGCCCTCGTTGGTGTGGAACACCTCGGGGTCGGGGTGGCCGGTGATCCGGCAGTAGGCGCGGATGGCCCGCACGCCGCCGATGCCGAGCAGCAGTTCCTGCATCAGGCGGTGGTCGCCGCCTCCGCCGTACAGGCGGTCGGTCACGTCCCTGGCGACCGTGTCGTTCTCCGCGACGTCGGAGTCGAGCAGGAGCAGCGGCACCCGGCCGACCTGGGCCACCCAGATCTGGGCGTGCAGGGTGCGCCCCTCCGGCAGACCGATCTTGATGCGGGCCGGGGCGCCGTCCTCCTCCTTGAGCAGGGTGAGCGGCAGGCCGCCGGGGTCGAGGGAGGGGTAGTGCTCAAGCTGCCAGCCCTCGGCGGACAGCGACTGGGTGAAGTAGCCGTGCCGGTAGAGCAGGCCGACGCCGAGGATCGGCACGCCGAGGTCGCTGGCGGCCTTCAGGTGGTCGCCGGCCAGGATGCCGAGGCCGCCGGAATACTGCGGCAGCGCGGCGGAGATGCCGTACTCGGGCGAGAAGTAGCCGATCGCCTTCGGCGCGCCCTCCAGCGACTGGTACCACCTGGGGGCGGTCATGTACTCACGCAGGTCGTCGGCGGCGTCGGCCAGGCGGCGCAGGAAGCGCCGGTCCTGGGCGAGCTCGCGCAGCCTGTCGGCGTCGACCGCGCCGAGCAGCGCGACAGGGTCGTGATCGACACGGTCCCAGACCTCGGGATCCACCTCGGCGAACAGGTCCATGGTCTCGGGGTGCCACGACCATCGGAGATTCTCGACCAACTCGCTCAGGGGTGCGAGCTGTGAGGGAAGAACGGTTCGGACAGTGAACCTGCGGATAGCTCTCACGGGGCCAGACCCTAATTACTCAGCGCCACGACGCGCGACCGAATCAGACTTGTCGTACTGCGATGCCAGTTCTCGAACGCTCTCACCACCATCAGACTGGTTCAAACCTCACCAAAGTACCCTTGACCTGGTGATGTCAGCGCCGGACAGCGGTGACCGGCACGCAATGATCGATCTCCCGGAGACGCCGTCCCAAACACGGCGGCGGTCTTTCGTCCGGCAGGGGTAAGACTGGACTATTAGGGCAACCCCTCTAGGGACGAGGAAGGCCCGCCGCCAGCCGGATCCGGCCTCTCGTGCCGCCCGCCCGACCACAGCAGTTCCCGCCCCGCAAACCCCGGCGGCACCCGGTGTGCCGCCCCCGAGTACGAAGTGACGATGATCGGACGCATTCCCATCCAGGACATCCAGCCCGTCGTCGACTGCGGCCAGTGGCCCGCAAAGGCCGCCGCGGGAGAGACCTTCGAGATCGGCGCGACGGTGTTCCGCGAAGGGCACGACGCGGTCGCCGCCGGCGTGGTGCTGATCGACCCGGGCGGCACGCCGGGCCGGATGCTGCCCATGCGCGAGGTCGCGCCCGGCACCGACCGGTGGAGCGTGGAGGTGACGCTGCCCGCCGAGGGCCTCTGGCAGTTCCGCGTGGAGGCCTGGAGTGATCCGATCGCCACCTGGATACACGACGCGGGCATCAAGATCCCGCGCGATCTGGACGCCGACCTGATGTGCGAGGAGGGCGCCCGGCTGTTCGAGCGGGCGGCCAAGGGCGTGCGGGCGGCGGACTGCGCGGCGGCGGAGGCGGGCGGCGCCTGCGGGCACCGGGCCGCGCTGCTGGCCCTCGCGGCCCGCCTGCGGGACGAGGCGGTGGACCCCAGGGCGCGCTTCGCGGTGACCCAGCTGCCCGAGACGGCCGCGCTGATCGCCGCGCACCCGCTGCGCGACCTGCTCACCCGGTCGGGCCGCAACCGCGTGCGGGTGGACCGGCGGCGGGCGCTGTTCGGCTCCTGGTACGAGTTCTTCCCCCGCTCCGAGGGCGCCATGGTGGGGCAGGAGGGCGTCGCGCCCAAGCCGGGGACGTTCATGACGTCGGCCAAGCGGCTCCCGGCGATCGCCCAGATGGGCTTCGACGTGGTCTACCTGCCACCGATCCACCCGATCGGTACGCAGTTCCGCAAGGGCCGCAACAACACCCTGACCCCCGACCAGTACGACCCCGGGTCGCCCTGGGCCATCGGCGCGCAGGAGGGCGGGCACGACGCGATCCACCCCGACCTGGGCACGATCGAGGACTTCGACGAGTTCGTCGCCAAGGCGCGCGAGCTGGGCATGGAGGTCGCCCTCGACCTCGCGCTGCAGTGCTCCCCCGACCACCCCTGGGTCAAGGAACACCCGGAGTGGTTCAACATCCGGGCCGACGGCTCGATCGCGTACGCCGAGAACCCGCCGAAGAAATACCAGGACATCTACCCCCTGAACTTCGACAAGGACCCCGAGGGGATCTACGCGGAGATCAAGCGGGTGATCCGGCACTGGATGGACCACGGCGTGCGGATCTTCCGGGTGGACAACCCGCACACCAAGCCGGTCCGGTTCTGGGAGCGGCTGCTGTCCGACATCGGGGCGACCGACCCCGACGTGCTGTTCCTCGCCGAGGCGTTCACCCGCCCGCCCATGCTGCGCGCGCTCGCCAAGGTCGGGTTCCACCAGTCGTACACGTACTTCACCTGGCGCAACTCCAAGCCCGAGGTGGAGGAGTATCTGCGGGAGCTGTCCCACGAGACCTCGCACTACCTGCGGCCCAACCTGTTCGTCAACACGCCCGACATCCTGCACGAGTACCTCCAGCACGGGGGCATGCCGGCCTTCAAGATCCGGGCGGTCCTGGCCGCGCTGATGGCACCCACCTGGGGGGTCTACTCTGGGTATGAGCTGGCCGAGAACGTCCCCGTTCGCCCAGGCAGCGAGGAGTATCTCGACAGCGAGAAGTACCAGTACAGACCGCGCGACTGGGCCGGCGCGGAGCGTGAGGGCCGCAGCCTTGCCCCGTTCATTACCCAGCTCAATTTGTTGAGAAGAGCACACCCGGCGCTCCAGGAATTGCGTAACCTACGGTTTCACAACGTCGACCAGCCGAACGTGATCTGCTTCTCCAAGCGGCTGCCCGGCGCCTATGACACGGCCTCACGACGGCACGGACTAGGCGATGTCGTGCTGGCCGTCGTCAATCTGGATCCACACAACACACATGAGGCGACGGTTCGGCTCGACATGCCCGCCCTCGGTCTCGACTGGCATGCCGAGTTCGTCGTGGACGACCAACTGTCGGGCGAGTCGTACCGCTGGGGGCAGGCGAACTACGTGCGCCTCGACCCGCACGTCCATCCCGCACACATCCTCACGCTCCGCCACGGGTCAGCGCACCGCCCGTGAGCGCAGCTCGGCACATCCGGGGAGTCAAAAGGTGAGCTCGACGACACCTCAGCCCAGCCATGCCCAGCCCAGCCACACGCAGCCCAGCCATACCCAGCCCGTCCCGAACACCTTCACCGAAGAGGAACCACGGGACAAGTACTGGTACAAGCGGGCCGTCTTCTACGAGGTGCTGATCCGGGGCTTCGCCGACTCGAACGGCGACGGCACCGGCGACATCCGCGGCCTCATCGGCAAGCTGGACTACCTCCAGTGGCTCGGCATCGACTGCCTCTGGCTGCTCCCGCTGTACGAGTCCCCCCTCAAGGACGGCGGGTACGACATCTCCGACTACATGAAGATCCTTCCGGATTTCGGTGATCTGGGGGACTTCATCAGGCTGGTCGACGAGGCGCACAAGCGGGGCATCCGCGTCATCGCCGACCTGGTCATGAACCACACCAGCGACCAGCACCCGTGGTTCCAGGCGTCCCGCCACGACCCCGAGGGCCCGTACGGCGACTTCTACGTCTGGAGCGACACCGACGAGCAGTACAAGGACGCCCGGATCATCTTCATCGACACCGAGGCGTCCAACTGGACCTACGACCCGGTCCGCGGGCAGTACTACTGGCACCGGTTCTTCCACCACCAGCCGGACCTCAACTTCGAGAACCCGGCGGTGCAGGACGCGATGATGGAGGTCATCCGCTTCTGGCTCGACCTCGGCATCGACGGGTTCCGGCTCGACGCGATCCCCTACCTGTTCGAGCAGGAGGACACCAACTGCGAGAACCTGCCGGCGACCCACGCGTACCTGCAGCGGGTGCGGGCCGATGTCGACCGGATCTACCCCGACCGGGTGCTGCTGGCCGAGGCCAACCAGTGGCCGGCCGACGTGGTGGAGTACTTCGGCGACCCGGTCACCGGCGGCGACGAGTGCCACATGGCCTTCCACTTCCCGCTGATGCCGCGCATCTTCATGGCGGTGCGGCGGGAGTCGCGCTACCCGATCTCGGAGATCCTGGCCCAGACGCCGAAGATCCCCGAGAACTGCCAGTGGGGCATCTTCCTGCGCAACCACGACGAGCTCACGCTCGAGATGGTGACCGACGAAGAGCGCGACTACATGTACTCCGAGTACGCCAAGGACCCGCGCATGCGGGCCAACGTCGGCATCCGCCGCCGGCTGGCGACGCTCCTGGACAACGACCGCAACCAGATCGAGCTGTTCACCGCGCTGCTGCTCAGCCTGCCGGGCTCACCGGTGATGTACTACGGCGACGAGATCGGCATGGGCGACAACATCTGGCTCGGCGACCGGGACGGCGTCCGCACGCCGATGCAGTGGACGCCCGACCGCAACGCGGGCTTCTCCAGCTGCGACCCCGGCCGGCTCTACCTGCCGGTGATCATGGACCCGATCTACGGCTACCAGGCGATCAACGTCGAGGCGCAGCAGAAGAGCGCCAGCTCGCTCCTCCACTTCACCAAGCGGATGATCGAGATCCGCAAGCGTCACCCGGTGTTCGGCCTCGGTGAGTTCACCGAGCTGAACTCGTCCAACCCGAGTGTGCTCGCGTTCGTGCGCGAGCTGGGCGACGACCGGGTCCTGTGCGTCAACAACCTGTCGCGCTTCCCCCAGCCGGTCGAGCTCGACCTGCGCAGGTTCGAGGGATCCACGCCGGTCGAGTGCATGGGCGGAGTTCCTTTCCCGCCGATCGGTGAGCTTCCGTATCTTTTGACGCTCCCTGGGCATGGGTTCTATTGGTTCACACTGCCCGTCACGCATCGGCCGGACACCCAACGGACCGACACGCAACGGACGGCCGGCACGAAGGAGGAGTGACGACTTCACTTCAGGGACTCCTGGCCGGCTGGATCACCGGACAACGGTGGTTCGCCGGCAAGGGGCGCGCCATCGACGACCTGTCCATCGACTCCGAGATCGAGATCGCCTCCGGTGACCCGGCGCTGCTCCATCTGATCGTGTGCGTGCGGCAGGGGGAGCGCCGCACGCGCTACCAGATCCTGGTCGGGCTGCGCGAGCAGCTGCCCGACCGGCTCGCTCACGTCCGGATCGGCACCTGCCGCCGGGCCGGCCGTGAGGTCGAGGTGTACGACGCGCTGCACGACTCCGCCCTGACGGGGCACCTGCTGGAGGGGATGGCCGCCGGCCGCCGATTCGACGGCCTCGGCTTCCACCCCGCGCACGAGGTGCAGATCGACACCTCGCAACGCAGCCTCGTGCTGACCGCCGAGCAGTCGAACACCTCGCTGGTGTACGGCGACGCGTACATATTCAAGCTGTTCCGCCAGCTGAACCCAGGGGTCAACCCCGAGCTGGAGATCATTACGGCGCTCGCGGACGCGGGCTCGGCCCATGTGGCCAAGCCGTACGGCTGGATCGAGACCGAGCTCCAGGGCGAGCCGACCACCTTGGCGATCATGCAGGAGTACCTGCAGAACGCCAACGAGGGCTGGTCGATGGCGCTGACGAGCGTGCGCGACCTCTACGCGTGCCCCGAGGGCATGCCGGCGCAGGACGCCGGAGGCGACTTCGCCGCCGAGGCGCGGCGGCTCGGGCTGGCCACCGCACAGGTGCACCGCGAGCTCGCGCGGGCCTTCCCCACGGGGACGATCGAGCCGCCCGAGATCAAACGGATGACCGAGCGGTTCCGCCGCCGCCTGGACAGGGCGGTCAGCGAGGTGCCGGACCTCGGCGAGCACGCCGCCGTGGCCGCCGAGGCGTTCGACCGGCTGGCCGATCTCGGTCACGACATCCCGGTGCAACGGGTGCACGGCGACTACCACCTCGGCCAGGTCATGCGGACCATGACCGACTGGGTGGTGCTCGACTTCGAGGGCGAGCCGGGCCAGCCGCTGGCCGAGCGGCGGGCGCCCGACTCGCCGCTGCGCGACGTGGCGGGCATGCTGCGCTCGTTCGAATACGCCGCACGGCACCTGCTGGCCGGCCGCCCCGACGCCGAGAACCTGGAAAACCGGGCCGGGGAGTGGGCGGAGCGCAACCGGGCCGCGTTCCTGGCCGGCTACTCGGAGGGCGGCGGGCGCATCCGCGGCGACGACGCGGTGCTGCTGCGCGCGCTCGAACTGAGCAAGGCCGTGTACGAGGTCGTCTACGAGGCGCGCAACCGCCCCTCGTGGCTGCCCATCCCGCTCGCGGCTTTTCGCTGACAAGATCGGGGTGTTCGGAGGGGTACATCTAGGGCAGGTTGGGCGACATGGACTTGGACCGGCTGGCGGGGGGCGCTCACCACGACCCCCACTCCATATTGGGGGCCCATCCCGGGCCCGACGGCGTCACGATCAGGGCCCTGCGCCCTTTCGCCGAGAAGGTCGAGGTGCTGGCCGACGGGTCGGCGCACGAGATGAGCCATCTGGCGTTCGGGGTGTTCGAGGTGACGCTGCCCGGCGTCGACAAGGTCCCCGACTATCGTCTGCGCATCACCTATCCCGACGCGCCGTCGTACGAGACGGACGATCCGTACCGGCACTGGCCGACGCTGGGCGAGCTGGACCTCCACCTGATCGGTGAGGGCCGGCACGAGCGGCTGTGGGAGGTGCTCGGGGCGCGGGTGACACGCCACGAGGACGTGGACGGGACGGCCTTCTCGGTCTGGGCGCCGAACGCGCAGGGCGTGCGGGTGATCGGCGACTTCAACCACTGGAACGGGGCCGCCCACCCCATGCGCTCGCTCGGCCGGACGGGCGTGTGGGAGCTGTTCCTCCCGGAGATCGGCGAGGGCACGCGGTACAAGTTCCAGATCCTCGGCCTCGACGGGATCTGGCGGGAGAAGGCCGACCCGATGGCCCGCCGCACCGAGGTGCCCCCGGCGACCGCCAGCATCGTCGAGAGGTCCGCGTACGAGTGGCGCGACGAGGAGTGGATGGCCGCCCGGCCCTCCCGCGACGCCCTCGCTGAGCCGATGAGCACCTACGAGGTGCACCTGGGCTCGTGGCGGCCCGGCCTGTCCTACCGCGACCTCGCCCGCGAGCTGGTCGGCTATGTCACGGACATGGGGTTCACCCACGTGGAGTTCATGCCGGTCGCCGAGCACCCCTTCGGCGGCTCGTGGGGCTACCAGGTGACCTCCTACTACGCCCCGACCTCGCGATTCGGCTCCCCCGACGACTTCCGCCACCTCGTTGACGAGCTGCACCGCGCCGGCGTCGGCGTCGTCGTGGACTGGGTGCCGGCGCACTTCCCGATGGACGAGTGGGCGCTGGCCCGCTTCGACGGCACGCCGCTCTACGAGCACGCCGACCCCGCCCGCGGCACCCACCCCGACTGGGGCACCTACGTCTTCGACTTCGGCCGCAACGAGGTGCGCAACTTCCTCGTGGCCAACGCGCTCTACTGGCTCAAGGAGTTCCACGTCGACGGCCTGCGGGTGGACGCCGTGGCCTCGATGCTCTACCTCGACTACTCGCGGCGCGAGGGCGAGTGGACCCCCAACGTGCACGGCGGCAGGGAGAACCTCGACGCGATCGAGTTCCTCAAGGAGATGAACTCCGTCGTCTACCGCGAGGAGCCGGGCATCGTGACGATCGCGGAGGAGTCGACCGCCTGGCCCGGCGTGTCGCGGCCCGTCCACCTCGGCGGGCTCGGCTTCGGATTCAAATGGAACATGGGCTGGATGCACGACTCGCTCAGCTACATGTCCCGTGAGCCGGTCTACCGGCAGTATCACCACCACCAGGTGACGTTCTCCCTGATGTACGCCTTCTCGGAGAACTTCGTGCTGCCGCTGTCGCACGACGAGGTCGTCCACCTCAAGGGGTCGCTGCTGGGCAAGATGCCGGGCGACGAGTGGCAGCGCTTCGCCAACCTGCGCGCGCTGTACGGCTTCATGTGGGCCCACCCCGGCAAGCAGCTGCTGTTCATGGGCGGCGAGTTCGGCCAGGGGGCCGAGTGGTCGGAGGCGAACGGCCTCGACTGGTGGGTGCTGGACTTCGACTACCACCAGGGCGTACGCCGCCTGGTGAAGGACCTGAACCGCGTCTACCGGGACTCGCCCGCGCTGTACTCGCGCGACAACACCCACGAGGGCTTCCGCTGGATCGACGCCGACGACGCCCCGGGCAACGTGCTGTCGTTCCTGCGCTACGGCGCGGACGGCTCGGTGCTGGCCTGCGTCGCCAACTTCTCCGGCGCCCCGCACGACGACTACCACCTCGGCCTGCCCACCCCCGGGCGCTGGGAGGAGATCCTCAACACCGACGCGTACGAGTACGCCGGGAGCGGCGTCGGCAACATGGGCGCGGTCGAGTCGGTCGAGGAGCCGCGGCACGGGCTGCCCTGCTCGGCCCGGCTGCGCGTGCCGCCGCTCGGCGTCGTCTGGCTGCGGCCGGTGGAGAGCCCCACGGCCGTGAGCCCGGAGATGGAGGAGACGGCGGAGAAGCCGGAGGCCGCGGCGGGCGTCGAGCCCGAACCCGAGGGCCTGGTCGCCGAGCTCTGACGCTCGGCCTCTGACGCTCGGCCTCTGACGCTCGGCCTAAGTGGACGAGGCGGGCCCGGGAAAGGCCGGTCAGACCGTGCCGACCACCGCCGATTCGCGGCCCGCTCGGCCCGCTCGGGCCGAGCGGCCGTTCGCGCGGCCGGATCGCGCGGCGGGAGGTGAGGCTCACGGCTCTTTCAGCAGCGCCTCCTTGGCCGAGGCGGCGAGCCATCTCTCCGCGCGTTCGAAGTCCCAGCCGCGTTCGCCGACGAGAAGGAACCAGGAGCGCTGCCCCAGGTAGAACCAGAGGACGTCGAGGGCCGAGGCGCGGTCCAGTTCAGGACGGAGAGCGTCCAGCTTCACCAGCCGGTCGGCCACCACGGCGAGCGCGTTCAGATATTCGCCGTTGGCCTTCTCGGTCACCTCGACGCCGGACGCCTCTCCCAGACCGCCGTGGAGCAGCCCGAACAGGACGTCCCAGTGCCGTTCGTGGGTGGCGCGGGTGCCGGCCGCGGTGATGTCGACGATCTCACGGGGATCCGTCGCCGCGACCGCCGCCTCGAGGGTGTCGGTAACGCGCCGGTCGTGCACCGCCGGGGCCAGGATCTCCGCCAGGATGGCCGCCTTGCCGCCCGCGCTGCTGTACACCGTCTGCACCGCCACCTGCGCCGCTTTGGCGATCTGCGACACCGTCACGGCGGTGTACCCGTGCGCGGTGAAGAGGTCCCGGGCGGCGCCGACGATGGCACGGCGGGTGTCGGCGGCGGCGTCGGCGCGACGCGGAGAGTGATACCTGTTCACCCCGCAATAGTAGAAGTGTCTGTTGACTGGAGCTGCCTCTAATCAATAGTGTGCCGGTCGTGCAAAATTCAACTAATGAGCCCGTAGCGGTCATCGAAACCCGCCTCGCCCACGACACCCACCGCGCCGCCTCGGCACTGCTGGCCGACGCCGCCGAGCGGCCCTCGGTCCCCGGCGCGGCCCTCACCGAGCTGCGCGACTTCCTGGTGGCCAACCTGCACCACCACCACGAGAGCGAAGACCGGGAGCTGTGGCCCCTGGTCATCGCCGCCTCCTCGGAGCGCGCCGGGGGACTGGCCGCGCTCAGCACCGAGCACGAGGAGCTCGACGCGGCCCTCGACGCCCTCGGTTCCATGCCGGTCGAGGACGGCGCCGGCCGGGACGCCCTGGCGAAGGCCGCGAGCGCGGTGCGTGACATCGTTGATCGCCACCTCGCCCATGAGGAGCCCCTCCTGTTCCCGGCGCTGCGCGAGATGTCCCCCGAGACGTGGGACGCGTTCTCCGAGCAGGTGATCGCCACCACCCCGCCCGTCGGCGCCCACCTCATGGTCGGCTTCCTTGACCAGGTCGGCACCGCGGAGGAGGTCGAGATCCTGTTGTCCCGGCTGCCCGGGCCGCTCCAGCAGTTCGTGCCGCAGATGCGCCTTCAGGCGAAGGAGACCTTCGCCGCCCTCGCCCCCGGGAAGTGACGGGCGCCTCTCCCCTGTGTGATGACGCGGCGGCAGTATCGGGTGCCTGCCGCCGCTCGGCGTCGTCTGGCTGCGGCCGGTGGAGGGCCCGACGGGCGGCTCATACCGTGACGACGACCTTTCCGGGGGCGTGCCCCTGCTCCACGTACGCGACGGCCGCCGGGATCTCGCCGAACGAATAACTGCGGTGGACCACCGGGGTGACCTTGCCGTCCTCGATGAGTTCGGTCAGCCGCATCAGGTCGCCCCGGATGTTCCCGGCGCCGACCACCTGGGTCATGACCACGCGCTGGGACACGAACGGCGACACCGCGAGCGTCGCGAGAGTGTGGCCGACGGGTTGCAGCCACCGTCCGGCCGGCCCGCCGACGACGACGTGCGTCCCCCGGGGCTTCAGCACCCGCGCGCAGGCCCGCAGCGAGCGGGTGCCCGCGATGTCGAGCAGCAGGTCATGGCGCGGCCCGCGCCGGGTGAAGTCCTCCTTCGTGTAGTCGACGACCTCGTCCGCGCCGATCGACCGCACCAGGTCGGCGTTCCGCCCGCTGCACACACCGGTGACCTCGGCGCCGAACGCCTTGGCGAGCTGCACGGCGAACGTCCCCACACCGCCCGAGGCCCCGTTCACGAGAACGGCGTGGCCCGCCTGGACCCCTCCCTGGTCGAGCGCCATCAGCGCGGTGACGGCCGCCAGCGGCACCGCGGCCGCCTGCTCGAACGACAGGTTCTCCGGCTTGCGGGCCAGCGCGCTCTCCGGCACGCACACGTACTCGGCGAAGCCGCCCTGGGTGAGCAGCGCGAACACCTCGTCGCCCGGGCGGAACCCCGTGACTCCCGCGCCGACCGCCTCGACCTGTCCCGCGACGTCGGCGCCCAGGATGCCGATTCGCGGCCCGCGCGGGCCGAGCGTGCCGCCCATCAGCCGCGCGGCGTACGGCTCGCCTCGCATGTGGTGCCAGTCGTACGGCTGGACGGAGGTGGCGCGCACCCGGACCAGCACCTCGCCGGGGCCGGGCACGGGGGTGCCGACGTCGGTGAGCTCCAGGACGTCGGGGGGACCGTACGAGCGCAGGACGTAGGCCTTCATGGGATTCTCCTCGTCACCTCGGCGGTGGGGAGTGCCAGCGTAAGAAGCGCGGCGCGCAGGGCGTATCAGCCGAAAGTACGCCCGATCGGCAGCCGATCGGGCGGGGCGGATCAGGCCGTTCCGCCGATGAACCGCCGCCCCCTCGGGGGCCACGATCGGCGCATGACCGAATCGACACAACGGCCCACGCTCGCGCGGAGCGGCGCGTCGGGCCGCAACCGCAGGGCGGGGTGGCTCGTGCCCGCCGCGCTGATCGCGCTCAGCGCCGTCCCGGCGATCGCCGGCTCCACCCGGCTGGGGCAACTGGCCGGCGGCGGGCCGATCACCCAGGACAGCGTCAGGTATTTCGCGACGCCCGCGCCCGTCGTCGCGCACATCGTCTCCGTCACCCTCTTCAGCGTCCTGGGGGCCCTCCAGTTCGCCCACGGACTACGCCGCCGCAGGCCCGCCTGGCATCGCGCCGCCGGGCGGCTCGTGGTTCCGTCCGGCCTCGTCAGCGCGTTCTCAGGTCTGTGGATGACGTTGTTCTATCCCCACCTGGCCAACGACAGCGCCCTCCTCGTGGGCCTGCGGCTGGTGTTCGGCACCCTCATGATCGTGTCTCTCGTCCTGGGCTTCGCGGCGATCCGGCGCCGGGACGTCGCCCGTCACCGCGCGTGGATGACGCGGGGCTACGCGATCGGCATGGGCGCGGGCACCCAGTTGCTGACCGTCGGTCCCTGGATGGCGCTGGCCGGCGAGCCCGGCCCGCTCCCCCGGGCGCTGCTGATGGGCGCCGGGTGGGTGATCAACCTCGTCGTCGCGGAGTGGGCCGTCCGCAGAGGCCCCACGCTTCCGGCTCCGTCCCGAGGGGCGAGGTGAGCGGCTCATACTCGCCGCGGCATGCCGGGGAAGCAGCAGCGGGGTCGCCAGCAGGAGCACGCCGGCCAGGCCGATGGCCGTACGCGGGCCGAGCAGGCCGCCCAGCACGCCCCAGACGGCCGTCAGGAGCGCGGTCGAGGCCTTGGTCGTCACCGTCCAGGCGGACAGTGTGCGGGCGATCCGGCCGGTCGCGGTGCGTCCGAGGCGGTAGGTCGCGCAGACGGGGTTGAAGACCCCGCAGCAGAAGATGAGCCCGAGCTCGACGCCCATCACCAGCAGCAGCCCTCCGGTGCCCGGCCCCACGAAGGCCAGGCCGACGAGCCAGAGCGCGCGCAGCGCCCCGGAAACGACCAGGACCCGGTGCTGCCCGAACCGGGTGACGAGCGGCCGGGCCAGCCGCGCACCCAGCAGCCCGCCGATCGAGGGCGCGGCGAAGGCGAGGCCGTACTGCCACGGCGCGAACCCGAGCCGGCCGAGCATCAGGACGGCCAGCAGCGCGTCGGCGGCCATCACCAGGCCGTTGAACACGGCGGTGTTGAAGAACAGCGGACGCAGCGTCGCGTCGGCGAGGATGTACCGCCAGCCGTCCAGCAGGTCCCCGGCCCGCGGGCGCGCGGCCTCCCCCCGCTCGGGCCGCGGCTCCCGGCCGCCCGTCGCGCGGATACCCACGGCCGACAGCAGGTAGCTGACGGCGTCGGCCACCACCGTCGCCACCGGGCCGAGGAGCCCGATCAGGGCACCGCCCAGCGGAGGTCCGACGATCGTGGTCGTCCAGGCCGTGGACTCGAATCGGGCGTTGGCGACCAGCAGATGCTCGGCCGGCACCAGCGTCTTCAGGTAGGCGCCGGAGGCCGCGCGGAAGGTGATGTCGGCCGCCGCGGCGACGACCGAGACCAACAGGAGCTGGACGAAGGAGAGCGCGCCGAGCGCGAACGCGGCGGGGATCGTCAGCAGCGCCGCGAACCGCGCCAGGTCCGTCCCGATCAGCACCGGCCGCTTGCGGCGGAACTCCACCCACGGGCCCAGCGGCACCGCCACGGCCGCGCCCACCGCGGCCCCCACGGAGGCCAGCGCCGCGACCTCCGCCGGCCCGGCGTGCAGCACCTGGACCGCGATCAGCGGGAACGCGCCGAAGGCGAGCCACGTGCCGAGCGCGCTGGTCCCGTACGCTGCCCAGAGCCACCCGAACCGCCGCCCCAACCGGTGCCCGTTCCGCATGTCCGGCGCCCCTCGTCCCTCACTCGCACAACCGATTCGCGATCGGAAGCATCAAAGCGAGCACTATGGCCAGGCATCAAACAACGCGAGGCCGCCCGGCCACAACCAACGGTTGTATCCCTAGGGTGTCCGCATGGACCTCGACACCGTCCGGACCTTCGTCGCCGCCGCCGACGCGGGGCAGTTCCAGGAGGCCGCCGCCGATCTGGCGGTCACCCAGCAGGCCGTCTCCAAGCGCATCGCCGCGCTGGAGCGCGACCTCGGTGTGCGGCTGTTCACCCGCACCCCGCGCGGCGCCGAGCTCACCATCGACGGGCAGGCGTTCCTGCCCCACGCCCGCGAGCTCCTGCGCGCCGCCGACCGGGCTGTCGCGTCCGTGCGCGCCGGCAGCCGTGCGCTGCGCGTCGACGTCCTCAACTCGCGCGGCGGGCCGTCGGGCCTCATGCGCGGCTTCCACCGCGCGCACCCCGAGATCGACCTCGACGTGGTGATGCTGTTCGAAATCGAGCGGGCCGTCGCCGCCATCCGGTCCGGTGCGATCGACGCGTCCTTCCGCGCCGTCGCCGTGCCCGGCCGGCCCCTTCCCGAGGACATCGAGGCCGTCCGGGTGCTCGACGAGGCGCTCCAGCTCCTCACCGGCCCCGCCCACGCGCTGGCGTCCGCCCGGTCGGTGACGCTCGCCCAACTCGCCGGGCACCGGATCTGGATGCCCAGCATCGTCCCCGGCACCGAGTGGGCCGCCTACTACGACGACCTCTACGCCGAGTTCGGCCTCACCATCGAGGCGACCGGCCCCAACTTCGGCTCCGACGCGCTCCTCGACACCATCGCCGACACCCCGGCCCTGGCCACCTTCATGGGCGCGCAGACCCGCCTCGTCTGGCCCGCCGGACACGGCCTGCGCCGCATCCCGGTCACCGACCCCGTGCCCGTCTATCCGCACTCGCTCCTGTGGCACCGCGACAACCCCCACCCCGCGCTGGCCACCCTCCGCGCCCACCTCGCCGCCGCGGCGGGAGGCCACGACGCCGCCGGGACCTGGGCGCCGGGCTGGGCGATCTCGCGCTGAACGCCGCGGTCTCGCGCGGAACGCCGCCGCCTCGCGCCGGAGCCGGGCCCCCGGTCAGCTCCTGACCCGGCCGGTCTCGTAGGCCCAGATGGCGATCTCCACGCGGTTGCGGGCGCCGAGCTTGGCCATGAGGCTGGCGATGTGGGTCTTGACCGTGCTGAGCGAGATGTGCAGCTCGGCGGAGATCTCCACGTTGGTCCGGCCGCGCGCCACGGCGGCGAGGATCTGCTCCTCCCGGTAGGTGAGCGCCTCGATGGGCCGCGCCGCCGACGCGGCGGGACCGGTGCGGGCGAAGGCCCCGAGCAGCCGCGCGGTGACGCTCGGGGCGATGAGCGCGTCGCCGCCGGCGGCGGCGTGCACGGCCTGCGCGAGCATGTCGGCGCCGGCGTTCTTCAACAGGAACCCCCGGGCCCCCGCTCTCAGCGCCGCGTAGACGTACTCGTCGAGGTCGAACGTGGTGATGACGACGACGGCGAGGGGGTCGGCGACGTCCGGTCCGGCGAGGGACCGGGTCGCCTCGATGCCGTCCGTTCCCGGCATGCGGATGTCGAACAGGCACACGTCGGGGCGCAGCCGCCGCGCGAGCTCGACGGCCCGCCGCCCGTCGGGGGCCGTGGCCACGACCTCGATGTCCGGCTGAGCGTCGAGGATCATGGAGAGCCCGGTGCGGACGATCTCCTGGTCGTCGGCGATCAGCACCCGGACGCCGTGCCCGCCGGCTCGCTCGCTCCGCTCGCTCATGCGGCCCCGGCCCGGGGAAGCACTGCGGTCACCGTCCACCCCCGATCGCGGTCCGGGCCGGCCACGCACGTGCCGCCGAGCAGGTTCGCGCGCTCGCTCATGCCGATGATCCCGTATCCCGGCGGCGCGCCGGGACGGGTGGAGCCCCCGTCGCCGTCGTCGCGCACGCACAGGCGCACCGCCGTCTCGTCGGCGGCGACGCGCACCTCGACCCTGGTGGCGCGACGCGCGTGCCGTACGGCGTTGGTCACCGCCTCCTGGGCGATGCGGTAGACCGCCGACTGGACCGACGGCGACAGGCCGTCCAGGTCGCCCGACATCTCCACCTCGACCGCCGGGTGGTGGGAGCCGCCCCGGCTCGCGAGCCGTTCGAGCTCGGCGATGCGCCGGCCGGGGGTCAGCTCCGCCGGCCGGTCACGGCGCAGGACGCGGACGATGGCGCGCATCTCGTCGAGAGCCCGTGCCGCCTCGGACTCGATCACGCGGAGGGCCTCGGCCGCGGCGTCCGGCCGCGACGCCGCCGTGGCGAGCCCCGCCTGTGCGCGGATGGCCATGGCGGAGACGTGGTGCGCGACCGTGTCGTGCAGGTCGCGGGCGAGCTGCTCGCGCATCAGCAGCTTGACCTGGTCCAGCTCGCGCATCCTCGCCCCGGCCCGATAGCGGAAGACGCCGCCCAGGCTGGTGGTCGCGAGCATGACGGCGAACGGCCCGACCACGTCGGGCAGGGCGGCGTGATTGACGAGCACGGACAGACCGGCGGCGACGAGCATGATCCCCGAGCCGGTCACGATCTCCCCGCCCGACCCCCACCGGAACAGCGCGTACGGCAGGATCAGCATGTATCCCAGCGTGTACACGTCGAGGGTCGCGCCGGTCGCGAGGACCGGGATCACATCCGTCGCGACGAAGCAGATCGCGAGCATCGCCAGCGGCCGGGTCCGCCGCCACAGCAGGGTGGGGACCAGCCCGGCGGCGACGGCGACCTCGAGAAGCCGCCACGGAAGGTCCGGCCGCAGCACCCCTTCGAGCACCGCGAGCGGCACGAGCACCCCGACGAGCGCCCAGTCCCGCCACACGCGTACAGGTGCATCGGGGGGACGGGGCTCGGACCACACGGAGCGGACGAAGCCGTGCACCGAATCATGGTACGAGAGCCGGCGCCCGCCGCGCCGCCCCCGTGTGGAGACTGTCCTGTCGCCCCGACCCGGGGCGACCTTAGCGGAGGCTTAAACGACGATTAGAGGGCGACGAGGGCGTTGACCCCTTGGCGGTCCGTGCTTACTCTCCTGACTAATAGGAAACTTTCCTGTCCTTTACCCCCCAAGAGCAGGAGCTCCGTTGCGAAAGATCCTCCTAGGGTCAGTGATCGCGGGCGCCGCGTTACTCGCCCCGCTCGCGCTCGGAACCGCGACCGCCGCCACCCCCGCCACCGCCGCCTACACCGTCGACTCCGACTGGGGCTCCGGCTTCCAGGGCAAGTTCACCGTGAAAGCCGGGTCGGACGCCCTGCCGAGCTGGACCGTCGAGGTCGACATGCCCTCGGGCGCGACGATCAGCTCGGCCTGGGACGCCACCATGACCAGGAGCGGCAACCACTACACGTTCAAGAACCCCTCCTGGAGCGTCGGCCTCGCGGCGGGCGCGTCGGCGAGCTTCGGCTTCATCGGAGCGCCCGGCGGCTCGACCCCGCTGAACTGCACGCTGAACGGCGCGCCCTGCACCGGCGGGCCGACCGCCTCCCCCTCGGCCAGCCCGAGTAAGAGCCCGAGCCCCAGCCCGTCCGCCTCGCCCTCGGCCTCGCCGTCCGCGTCCCCCTCGGCGTCTCCCTCGGCGTCGCCCTCGGCGAGCCCGAGCACGCCCCCGCCGCCCGGCGGCAAGAAGGTGCTGGGCTACTTCGCCGAGTGGGGCGTCTACGGCCGGCAGTATTTCGTGAAGAACATCGTGAGCAGCGGCTCGGCCGCCAAGCTCACCCACATCAACTTCGCCTTCGGCAACGTGACCAACGGCCAGTGCGCGATCGGCGACTCCTACGCCGACTACGACATGGCCTACACCACGGCCAACAGCGTGGACGGCAAGGCCGACACCTGGGACAACCCCAACGCGCTGCGCGGCGCGTTCAACCAGCTGCGCAAGCTCAAGGCGATGTACCCGAACATCAAGGTCCTCTACTCCTTCGGCGGCTGGACCTGGTCGGGCGGCTTCGGGCAGGCGGCGGCCAACCCCACCGCGTTCGCGAACTCCTGCTACAACCTGGTCGAGGACCCACGCTGGGCGGACGTGTTCGACGGCATCGACATCGACTGGGAGTACCCGAACGCCTGCGGCCTGAGCTGTGACAGCAGCGGCCCGGCGGCGTTCAAGAACCTGATGGCGGCCCTGCGGGCCAGGTTCGGCTCCAACTACCTCGTCACCGCCGCGATCACCGCGGACGGCACGAGCGGCGGCAAGATCGACGCCGCCGACTACGGCGGTGCGGCGCAGTACCTCGACTGGTACAACGTCATGACCTACGACTACTTCGGCGCCTTCGCCGCGCAGGGCCCGACGGCGCCGCATTCGCCGCTCACCTCCTACTCCGGCATCCCCACCGCCGGGTTCTACTCCGACGCGGCCATCCAGAAGCTCAAGAGCAAGGGCGTGCCGGCGAGCAAGCTCCTGCTGGGCATCGGCTTCTACGGCCGCGGCTGGACCGGCGTCACCCAGAGCGCGCCCGGCGGCACCGCCACCGGCGCCGCGCCCGGCACGTACGAGGCGGGCATCGAGGACTACAAGGTCCTCAAGACGAGCTGCCCGGCCACCGGCACGGTCGCCGGCACCGCCTACGCCAAGTGCGGCTCGAACTGGTGGAGCTACGACACCCCCGCCACGATCGGCGGCAAGATGACCTACGCCAAGAACCAGGGTCTCGGCGGGGCCTTCTTCTGGGAGTTCAGCGGCGACACCTCCAACGGTGAGCTGATCACGGCCATGGCCGGCGGCCTCAGGTGACGCGGCCCGACGGACCCAAGTAACCGCTTCGACCCGATCGGGGCCCCCACGCGTCTCGCGTGGGGGCCCTGATGATCCGGCCATCCCGGCTAAACCTTCGCTTATGGTGGCATTTATGGACGCGACGAGGACGATCGTAGAAACGGTCGGCAAGCTGCGGCAGCGCCGCACGGCGCCGCTCGTGCTGGAACTGGACCTGACCGAAGGGCTGTCGGAAGGCCCGCCCGCCGACCCCGTCTCCGCCCTGCTGTCCATGCGCAAGACGCGCCTCGCCGAGGTGCTGTCGGGCCTGCGTCGCGCCCGCAAGGACCCTCGTGTCACCGCGCTGATCGTCAGGATCGGCGGCAACCCCCTCGGCCTCGGCACGGTGCAGGAGCTGCGCACGGCCGTGGTCAAGCTGCGCGCCGCGGGCAAGCGGACCGTCGCGTTCGCCGAGACGTTCGGCGAGTTCGGCGCCGGCACGGTGCCCTACTACCTGGCCAGCGCCTTCGAGCGGGTCTACCTCCAGCCCTCCGGCGACGTGGGCCTGACCGGGGTGGCGCTGGAGCAGCGGTTCCTGCGCGACGCGCTCGCCAAGGCCGGGGTGGAGTATCAGATCGGCCAGCGGCACGAGTACAAGACCGCGGCCAACACCTTCACCCAGAACCACATGACCGACGCCCACCGCGAGTCGGCCGGGCGCATCGCCGAGTCGGTCACCGAGCAGATCGTCGCCGGCGTCGCCGAAGGCCGCGGCCTCGACCCCGAGCGGGTGCGCGAGCTGATCGACCAGGGCCCGTTCATCGGGTCGGAGGCCGTCGAGGCCGGGCTCGTGGACGGGCTGAAGTATCGCGACGAGGTCTACGCCGAGACCGTCGACGACGGCGCGCACCTGCTCTACGTGTCGCGCTACGCCAAGAGCGCGCTGTCCGGCCGGCTCCCCCACCCCGGGGCGGCCACGGTCGCCCTGGTGCACGGCAGCGGCATGATCCGTCTCGGGCGCAGCGGACGCTCGCCGCTGGGCGGCGGGGGCGCCATGGGCTCCGACACCATCTGCGCCGCCCTGCGCTCGGCCCGCCGGGACGAGAAGGTCAAGGCCATCGTGTTCCGCGTGGACAGCCCCGGCGGGTCGTACGTCGCCTCCGACGCGATCTGGCGGGAGGTCGTGCTGGCGCGCCGGGCGGGCAAGCCGGTCATCGTGTCGATGGGCGACGTGGCGGCCTCCGGCGGCTACTTCGTGTCGATGGCCGCCGACGTGATCGTGGCCCAGCCGGGCACGCTGACCGGCTCGATCGGCGTGTTCGGCGGCAAGCCCGTCGTCGGCGAGCTGCTCGGCAAGCTCGGCGTGGTGACCGAGTCGGTCGCCGAGGGCGCCAACGCCGGGATGTTCTCGCCGTCCACCGCGTTCTCCGACGACCAGTGGGAGCGGGTGAACGCCTGGCTCGACCGCATCTACGACGACTTCGTGGGCAAGGTGGCGCAGGGCCGCGACCTCACCAAGGAGCGGGCGCACGAGCTGGCCAGGGGCCGGGTGTGGACCGGCGCCGACGCCAGGGCGGCCGGCCTCGCCGACGAGCTCGGCGGCCTGGAGGACGCCCTCTCGCTGGCCCGCCGCCGGGCCGGGCTGCCCGACGACACCCCCGTACGGACCTATCCCCGCATGCACCCCCTGGAGCGGCTGCGCCCGCCGGAGTCCAGCGAGGACAAGTCGGCCGCGCTCGCCCGGGTGCGCCTGGAGGCGTGGGGGCCGCTGGCGCGGATGGCCGGGCAGCTCGGCCTCCCGGCGTACGGACCGCTCGTGCTGCCGGGCCACTGGACGATCCGCTGACGCGGTCCCCGGTCGTGCACGCTCTCTGCCGGCCCGGTCAACTCTGGACGAGCCGGTAGCGGGAGCGCAGCCGTACGAGCGGGGCCCTGGAGGCGTCGACGTAGTCGACCCCGAGGACCTCCCCGATGAACAGCGTGTGATCGCCGGCCGGGACGACCTGGATCGTCTCGGCCTCGATCGCCGCCGCTCCGCGCTCCACGACCAGCGCCTCGCTGTGCGCGCCGCGGTGGTGGGCCACCCCGGCCAGCAGGAGCCGGGCGCCCGGCCGTCCGGCCGCGGCGAACCTGGAGGCGACCGCCTGCTGGCCGTCCGTGAGGACGCTCGCGGCCCAGCGGTCCCTGCGCAGCAGCACCTCGGCGAGATAGCCGGCCGAGTCGAGGCTGATCAGCACGAGCGGCGGGTCGAGCGACACCGACAGCAGGGTCGCGACGGTCGTGCCCAGGTCGTCGCGGTCGTCCTTGACCGTCACGACCGCCACGCCCGCGGCGAGCTGCCCCATGGCCTCGGTGAACAGTCCCTGCCCAGGTCCCACACCCGGCTCCTTCCCCTCCGGCGTGCGACTGTGCCACCGGTGGCCGGGACGCGCAACCGATCTCCTGACCGCGCGTACGGGGGCTGTCCCTGCCCACCGTCCGCCAGGAGAGGCGACGGCCACCCCACGCGCGGGCGCTCGAACACGCCTGTTCGGGGACTCCCCCTCGAACCCCGGGAATGTCATCCGGGAGGACGCCCTCGTGGCGAGGCGGGCTGGGAGGTGTCTCATGAGGAACACGACGAGGCTCACGGTGGCCCAGGCGCTGGTGCGGTTCCTGGCGCGGCAGTGGACCGAGCGCGACGGTGTGGAGCGTCGGCTGATCGCCGGGTGCATGGGCATCTTCGGGCACGGCAACGTCGCGGGTATCGGCCAGGCCCTGGCCGAGCAGGGCGCGGGCACCCGCGATCCGCTGCCCTACTACCCGGCCCGCAACGAGCAGGCCATGGTGCACACGGCCGTCGGCTACGCCCGGCAGTCCGACCGGCTGTCCACGCTCGCCTGCACCAGCTCGATCGGGCCGGGCGCGACCAACATGGTCACCGGGGCCGCGCTGGCCACGATCGACCGGCTGCCGGTGCTGCTGCTGCCCGGCGACCTGTTCGCCACCCGGGTCTCCTCGCCGGTGCTGCAGGAGCTGGAGGACCCCCGGTCGTACGACGTGAGCGTCAACGACTGCCTCAAGCCCGTCAGCCGCTTCTGGGACAGGGTCAACCGGCCCGAGCAGCTTCCGGCGGCGCTGCTGGGGGCCATGCGGGTGCTCACCGACCCCGCCGAGACCGGGGCGGTGACGCTGGCGCTGCCGCAGGACGTGCAGGCCGAGGCGTACGACTGGCCCGAGGAGCTGTTCGCCCGCAGGGTCTGGCACGTGACCCGGCCGGTTCCCGAACCCGCCGCCCTGGCCAGGGCCGCCGGGCTGCTGCGCGGCTCGCGCCGCCCGCTGATCGTCGCCGGGGGCGGGGTCAGGTACAGCGGCGCCTGCGCCGAGCTGGCCCGATTCGCCCGCCGCCACGGCGTGCCCGTGGCCGAGACCCAGGCCGGCAAGGGCGCGGTGCCGTACGACCATCCGTGCGCGGTCGGCGCGATCGGGCACACCGGGACCCGCGCGGCCGACACCCTGGCCCGCGAGGCCGACCTGGTCATCGGGGTCGGCACCCGCTACAGCGACTTCACCACCGCCTCGCGGACGCTGTTCCGGCAGGCCGGGTTCCTCAACGTCAACGTGGCGGCGTTCGACGCGGCCAAGCACGCGGCCGAGACGCTCGTCGCGGACGCGCGGGAGGCCCTGAGGGCGCTCGACGACGTGGACTGGCGGGCCGACCCCCGCTGGACGGCCCGGGCGGCCGAGCTGGCGGCCTCGTGGCAGGCCGAGACCGACCGGTTCTACGGCGGGACGGAGCTGACCCAGCCGGTGGTGCTCGGCGTCCTCAACGCGGTCGCCGCGGGCGGGGTGGTGGTCAACGCGGCCGGGTCGATGCCGGGCGACCTGCACCGGCTCTGGCGGGCCTCCGGCCCCGGGCAGTATCACGTCGAGTACGGCTACTCCTGCATGGGCTACGAGATCGCCGGCGGTCTGGGGGTGAAGCTCGCCGCCCCGGAGCGTGAGGTGTTCGTGCTCGTCGGCGACGGGTCCTACCTGATGATGGCCCAGGAGATCGCCACCGCCGTGCAGGAGGACGTGAAGCTCGTCATCGTCCTGGTGGACAACCACGGCTTCGCCTCGATCGGCGCGCTGAGCGAGTCGGTCGGCGCGCTCCGGCTCGGCACCGCCTACCGCACGCGCGGCCCGGACGGCCGGCTCGACGGGGAGCGGCTGCCGGTGGACCTCGCCGCCAACGCCGCCAGCCTCGGGGCCGGCGTGCTGACGGCGGCCGATCCGCGCACCCTGCGGGCCGCGCTCCTCAGGGCCGTCGCGTCCCCCCGCACGACCGTGGTCCACGTCGAGACGGTCCCCGGCCCCGCACCCGCCGCCGAGGCGTGGTGGGACGTGCCGGTGGCCGAGGTGTCCGGCCTCGCCGAGGCGCGCGCCGCGCGCGAGCGCTACGACGAGGCCAAGCGGGAGCAGCGGCCCTACCTCTGACCGGGTGGACGCTCGCGTTCCCCGGCCCCCTCGGGACGGCCTCGTGTCAGCGGCCGCGTCAGCACGGCGACGGCCCGGTATCAGAGCGGTCGGCGATCGTGAATGCCATGAACGGATCAGCGATCGCGGCCTCGGGACTGCGAAAGGCATACAAGGACAAGGTCGTGCTCGACGGCATCGACCTGGACGTCAAGGCCGGCACGATCTTCGCCCTGCTCGGGCCCAACGGCGCCGGCAAGACCACGACGGTGAACGTGCTGACCACGCTGCTGACCCCCGACGCCGGCACGGTGGTCGTCGCCGGGCACGACGTGGCGACGGAGACCAAGGCGGTGCGCGCGGCGATCGGGGTCACCGGGCAGTTCGCGTCGGTGGACGACCTGCTCACCGGCGAGGAGAACCTGCTGCTGATGGCGGATCTCCTGCACGTGCCCAAGGCGGAGGGCAGACGGATCGCCGGCCGGTTGCTCGACCGGTTCGATCTGGCCGAAGCGGCGAGCAAGCCGGCGGCGTCCTACTCCGGCGGCATGCGCCGCAAGCTGGACCTCGCCATGACGCTGGTCGGCGAGCCGCGGATCATCTTCCTCGACGAGCCCACGACGGGACTCGACCCGCGCAGCCGGCGCACCATGTGGGAGATCATCCGGGAACTGGTCGCCGGCGGCACGACCATCTTCCTCACCACCCAGTATCTGGAGGAGGCCGACCAGCTCGCCGACCGCATCGCGGTGCTCGATCAGGGCCGGCTGGTCGCGGAGGGCACCGCCGGCGAGCTCAAGCGCCGGGTTCCCGGCAGCCACGTCCGGCTGCGGTTCACCGGCCGGCACGAACTCGACGCCGCGGCACGGATCCTGCCCGAGTCCACGAGGGACGACGAAGAGCTGACCTTGCGGGTGCCCGGCGACGGCGGGGTGAGGTCGCTCCGCGCGCTGCTCGAACACCTCGACGCGCACTCCGTCGAGGTCGAGGAGTTGTCGGTGCACACCCCGGACCTGGACGACGTCTTCCTCGCCCTTACCGGCACCGCGAACAAGGAGGTCAACGCCCGATGAACGTCTTCGCGGATTCCACGACCATGCTGCGGCGCAACCTCCGGCACACGATGCGCAATCCGGTGGCGCTGTTCAACGGCGTCGTCATGCCGGTCTTCCTGATGTTCCTGATGGTCTACGTGTTCGGCGGCGCGTTCAGCGTCGGCGTCGACTACGCCGACTACGCGACGCCGGGGTTGATGCTGACGACCATCTGCTACGGCATCGGCGCCACCGCGATCGCGGTGAACTCCGACATGACGACCGGGTTCATCAACCGGCTTCGCGTCATGGACGTGTCCCGGGCGGCGGTGCTCAACGCGCACGTGATCGTCACCATGCTGCGGAGCCTGGTGGCCATCGCGTTCGTCACCGGGGTCGCGTTCCTGATGGGATTCCGGCCGTCGGCGGGTCTCACGGAATGGCTCGGCGTGATCGGCATCGTCGTGCTGACGGTGCTGGCGATCGGCTGGCTGACCGTCGCGTTCGGTCTCGCGGCGAAGACGCCGGAGAGCGCGGGCTTCGCCGCCGTCCCGCTGATGCTCCTGCCCTTCTTGAGCAGCGCGTTCGTCCCGGCCGACGCGATGGGTCCCGGTGCCCGGCAGTTCGCCGAGTATCAGCCGTTCACTCCGATCATCGAAACCCTGCGCGGGTTGCTGACCGGCGCTCCGTCGGCGGGCCCGGCCATCACGGCGATCGCCTGGTGTGTGGGGCTGGCGCTGATCGGCTACCTGTGGGCGCGCGCGTCGTTCAACAAGCGAGCGTGATCTCGGCCAGCTCGCGCCAGTCCCGCCCCCGGCCGTCACGGATCGCCTCGGTGAACACGGTTTCGCCGAGGCGGTTCCTCGCGTCCGCGGCGATCCTGGACGCGTCCGGGTGCGAACGGTCCGGCGTGCCGCGCACGGCGTCGCTCGCCGCGAGCAGCCGCACGGCCTGCTCGTGGTCTCCCCGGCGCAGGGCGAGATCCGCGATCCCGACCAGCACCTCGGCGATCGTCGGCGGATACCCGTACTCCATGACCGCGCGGAAGGCCTCGGTCCGATAGGCGCGGGCCTTGCCGAGATCCTCAGTGAGGTAGCCGTACAGGTTCATGATCGCGGCGTGGGCGGAGTGGTCCTCCACCGTACTGTCCGGCCCCACTCCCACCGTGGTCAGATGCCGGCGCGCCTGATCCGGCTCGCCACGCCAGCGCGCCAGCTGCGCCTGCGAGAACGCCAGTTCACCCAGCACGCCCGGCCAGGTGATCCCGCCCGCGCACCGCTGCGCCTCCGCCATCGCGCGAGCGCTGGACCGCTCGTCGCCGAGCAGCCAGTAGAGCTGCGCCTGCCGCGCCCGCAGGCCGACCACGTCCTCGGTCGCGCCCACCTCGGTCAGCGCCACGACCGCCTCTTCGTAGTGCTCGCACGCGCGTGCGAACTCGCCGCGCATGGCGAGCCGATCGGCCAGGAAGGCCAGCGCCAGCGAGGTCCCCCACCGGTCGCCCAGCGCGCGGAACTCGCCGAGGGCGATCTCGGCGTCGGTGTCCACGTCGGTCTCGTCGCCGCCGAGCGTGAGCCGCAGCCGGCCACGAGCGAGCCTGGCCTGCGCGCGCACCCACGGGTCGTCGCCGGCGATGAGCGGCTCGAACGCGGGCAGGAATTCCGTCGGCTCGCGCAGCATCCGCTCCAGCGGAGCGACGAACCCGAGCAGCGGGTTGCGATACCCGCTGCCCCGGGTGAGCCGGTACGCCCCCTGGATCCACTCCCGCGCCTGGTACTGGTCGCCGCCGACCCTGGAGGTCACGAACATCGCCACGATGGTGTACGCCATCGCCCGCACCTCGTCGGACACCTCAGCGCGTATCCCACCGGGCATCTCACCGCGCACCTCACTGGGCATCTCACCGGGCATCTCACCGGGCATCGAGGCCGCCGCGGTGCTCAACTCGGTGCCCTCGGCCCTGTGCCCGCTGAGGAACCAGTACCAGCCCGCGGCCCCGACCAGCCGCATCGCTTCCTGGGCCCATCCCTCGGCGATCGCCCCCCGCACGGCCGCGCCGATGTTGTCGTGCTCGGCCTCGAGCCTGGCCAGCCATTCCAGCTGCCCGGCCCGGCGCAGGTGCGGATCGGCCGTCTCAGCCAGCTCGGCGAAGTAGGCGAGGTGCGCCCGGCGCGTGCGCTCGGTCTCCCCGGCTTCGGCGAGCCGGTGCGCCGCGTACTCCCTGATGGTGCCGAGCATCCGGTAACGCGGCGTGCCCTCGCCGTCGGCGAGCAGCAGCGATTTCTCGATCAACGCGGTCAGCACGTCGAGCACCTGCTCGCCGGCGAACGTCTCGTCCCCGCACACCCGCTCGGCCGCCTCCAGGCTCGCCCCGCCGGAGAACACCGACAGCCGCCGGAGCACGCGGCGTTCGGCATCGGACAGCAGATCCCAGCTCCAGTCCACGACCGCGCGCAGGGTCTTGTGCCGGGGCAGCGCCGTACGGCTGCCGCCGGTCAGCAGAAGGAACCGGTCGTCGAGCCGGCGGGCCAGCTGGTCGACGGACATGGTGCGCAGCCGCGCCGCGGCCAGTTCGATCGCCAGCGGGATCCCGTCGAGCGCCCGGCAGATCCGCGCCATGGCCGACAGGGTGCCCGCGTCGGAGCCGACGTCCTTGCGCACCAGAGCCGCGCGGTCGCGCAACAGCCGCACCGCGGGCGAGGACCCGGCCTCGGCGGGGCCGGCTCCCTGCGCGGGCAGCGCGAGCGGCTCGACCTGCCACAGGACCTCCCCGGTGATGCCGAGCGGCTCCCTGCTCGTGGCCAGAATCCGCAGGCTCCGGCACTCTCCCAGCAGCCGATCGGCGAAAGCGGCGGCCGCCTCGATCACGTGCTCGCAGTTGTCCAGGATCAGCAGGATCGCGCGCTCCCGGACCGCGGCGATCAGCTGGTCCATCGGTTCCCCGGCCCGCGCGGCGCCGAGCAGCGCCTGGTCACGCAGTCCGATCGCGGTGAGGGCGGCCTGTGCCAGGTCGCCGCCCGCCCGCACCGGGGCCAGCTCCACCAGCCACGCCCCGTCCGGCAGCCCGGCGAGCATCGTCCGCGCGGTCTCCGTGGCCAGCCGCGTCTTGCCGGAGCCGCCCGCCCCCGCCAAGGTGACCAGCCGGTGCCTGACGACCAGATCGGCGACCGCGGACACGTCGTCGTCCTTGCCGACGAAACTCGTCAGCTCGGCGCGCAGGTTCGTCCTGTGGTCGTCCGCCCGCCGGCCCAGCTCGCCCCGCAGCACCGCCGTGTGCAGCGCGGACAGCTCGGCCGACGGATCGGCGCCCAGCTCCTCGGCGAGCCGCTCCCGGGTCCGCTGATACACGGTCAGCGCCTCGGCCGTACGCCCCGCTTCGGCGAGCGCCCGCATCAGAGCCGCGACGAACCCCTCCCGCAGCGGGTGGGCGGCGACCAGCTCGGTCAGCTCGGAGACCAGCTCGGCGCCTCGGCCGAGGCGGATGTCCGCGTCCACCCGGTCCCCGAGCGCGGCGACGTGGAGTTCGTCCAGCCGCGCGACCGCGGCGTCGAACGCGTCGCTGTCGCGCAGCGCGATGTCCGCCATGGCCGTGCCGCGCCACAGGGCCAGGGCCGAGCGCAGCAGATCGGCCCGTGCCGCGGGCCCGGCGGCACGCGCCTGACCGACCAGCTGCTCGAACCGGCACACGTCCACGGCGTCGGGAGGCACGGCCAGCCGGTAGCCGCCGGAGTCCGCCTCGATCACACCGGGCGGTATCACTCTGCGCAGCCGGGACACCAGCGCCTGCAGGGCGTTGGCCTCGTCCGCGGGCGGCCGTCGCCCCCAGATCCAGTCCACCAGCCTCGCCCGCGGGACGATCCGGCCGGGTTCGAGGGCGAGCGCGGCGAGCAGTGCGCGCAGCCGAATCCCGGGAACATCCACCACGGCCCCGTCGTGGTCGCGGACCTCGAACGGTCCGAGCAGTTCGACTCGCACGTCAGCAATTGTGCCGAGCCGTGGCGACATCGGCTAACCGCCACCGCACACACCGTCCACGTGCCCGGACGGCAACTATCGCGAAATGTCGCCCACCTGCCCTGCGCACCGTCCCGATCCTGCCGCGAGTCGGCACGGGGTCGGGCACGGGCCAGGCGCGGGGTCGCAGGCGCGGTCAGCCGTCTCTCGCGGTCATACGTCCCAGGTGACCGGGAGGCTCTTCACTCCGTAGACGTCCGCGGTCTCCGGCCGCAGATCGACCTCTTCGGCCGGTACGGCCAGGCGCAGCGTGGGAAAGCGGTTGAGCAGCGCGGGGAAGGCGACCCGCATCTCGACGCGGGCCAGTTGCTGGCCCAGGCACTGGTGGATGCCGTGGCCGAAGGCCAGGTGCCCGCCGTCCTGCCTGCCGAGGTCGAGCACGTGGGGATCGGCGAAGCGTCCGGGGTCGCGGTTGGCGGTGTTGTAGGACAGGATGACCGCCGTCCCGGCCGCGATGGTCCGGCCGCCCAGCTCGACGTCCTCCAACGCCGTCCGCATGAACGTCTTGGCGACGCTCAGATAGCGCAGCAGCTCCTCCACGGCCCGGTCGGTGAGCGCGGGATCGGCCCGCCACGCGGCCGGTTGCTCCGGGTGACGCAGCAGCGCGAAGGTGCCCAGCGCCAGCATGTTCGCGGTGGTGTCGAACCCGGCCGACAGCAGGATGAGGGCGATCCCCTGCAGCTCCTCATCGGTCAGGTCGCTGTCGGTGAGGTCGCTGAGCACGTCGTCGGTCGGGTTGGCACGCTTGGCGGCCACCAGCTCCGCGAGGTACCGCTGGGTCGCGGTGTAGGCCGCGAACAGTTCCTCGTCGCCGGCCTCCCCACCGAGGAACTTGTCGATGTTGTCCTGGAAGGAGCCCCGGTCCTCGTACGGCACGCCCAGCAGCTCGCAGATGATGACGGCGGGGATGGGCCTGGCGAACGCGGTCACCAGGTCCGCCGGCGGCCCCGCCTTCTCCATGGCGTCCAGGTGGTCGGCGGTGACCTGCTCGACGCGCTCGGTGAGCAGCCGCATCCGGCGTACGGTGAACTTGCCCACCAGCGGTTTGCGATAGCGGCTGTGCTGCGGGTCGTCCATGAGGAGGAACTCGCCGGGCGGCGCCGGGGGGACCTCGATTTCGCCGAAGTCGATCAGCGGGTGGTGGCGCATGAGCTCCTTGCGTGAGCTGAACCGGGGGTCGGCCAGGACCGACCGGACAAGGTCGTATCCGGTGATCAGCCAGCCCTCGTGTCCGTCCGGGAAGCGGTAGCGGCTGATCGGGCCGTGCCGGCGGGCGTCGATCAGCTCCGCCGGCGGGTCGAAGGGACAGCCGGGCTTACGCGCGGCCGGCAGCGTGGTGACGGTGTGTTCCATGGCCATTCCCCTCATCAGCCGCCGGGCACGGCGTCGTCTCCGGAAGCCTTTCGCGGCCCCGGGGCCGCGATCGCTGATCCGTTCATGGCACCCACCATCGCCGGCCGCGCTGACATCGGGCCGTCACGGTGCTGACGCCGCCGCTGACACGACCCGCCGCTCACATGACCCGCCGCCGGCGTGACACCGCATCGGACTGGTCGCCGTGCGGTGCGCGCAGACGAACGCCCCCCGGTTCGGAGCGTGAGCCATGCTCCACCGGGAGGCGTTCGTCTACATGCTCCGTGTCGGAGCAGCGTTCACATGCTCGCTCCGCTCAGAGCAGGCCGTTCTGCGTGAGCCAGTCCTTGGCCACCACGGGCGGGTCGTCCTTGTCGACGGAGATCCGCTTCATGAGACCGACCAGCGTCTCGGTGTCCAGCTTGGCGGAGACCGCGTTCAGCGTGGAGGTCACGGTGTCGTTGACCCCGGCCTTGTAGACGAGGGGCGTCACGTTCTCCGAGCCGAAGGCGTTCTTGTTGTCCTGCAGCGGCACGAGGTCGTTCAGCACGATCTTGGGGTCGGTGGTGAACACGTTGCCCACCTGGACCGTGCCGCTCTTGATCGCGTCAGCGGTGGTGTCCCCGGTGGGCTTCCACTGCTTGAACTCCAGGCCGTAGACGTTCTTGAAGTTCTCCTCCTGACGCTCCTTGAACTCCGGCGGACCGCCGACGACGAAGTCCTTGCCCACCTTGGCGAGGTCCTCGATGGTGCTGAGCTTGTACTTGTCGGCCGTGGCCTTGGTGATCGTGAGCGAGTTGTTGTCCTCGGCCGCCGCGGGCTCCAGCACCTCCAGCTCCGCGGGCAGCTTGGCTTTCAGGCCCGCGAGGATCTCGTCCTGGGTCCTGGCCGTGCTCGACTTGTCGACGAACGCCAGCAGCGACCCGGCGTATTCGGGCAGCACGGTCAGGCCGCCGCTCTTGACCTGGTCGTAGACGACCTCGCGGCTGCCGATGTTGGGCTTCTCCTCGACCGTGACCCCCTTGGCCTGGAGGGCCTGGGCGTACATCGAGGCGAGCAGGACGCTCTCGGGGAAGTTGAAGGAGCCGACGACGACCTTCGCGGCGGCGGCGTCGCCCGCGCCCGACGCGGACGGGGCGGCGGAGGCGGTCGTGGAGAGGGGGTCGGAGCCCCCGCAGGCCGATAACGTGAACGCCGCGGTCAGGGCGACCACCGCGACGCCGAAGATTCGTCTCATACGAGAAAATCCCTTCATTATAGGGCGGTAATATCGAGATTAGCGGATCTGACGGACACCGGGCGAGACGGCCACCCGGTCGAGCAGGAGGAAGGCGAACTGGACGGCCAGGGCGAGCGCGGCCACCAGGACCGCTCCCCCGATCACGTCCGCATAGGTCTTGGTGGCCAGGCCGTCGATGATGAACCGGCCGAGCCCGCCCAGCCCGACGAACGCCGCGACGGTGGCGGTCGAGACGACCTGGACGGCGGCGAGGCGCAGGCCCAGCAGGATCAGCGGCAGCGCGACCGGGGTCAGCGTCTGGAACAGCACCTGACGTCCCCGCAGACCCATGCCGTAGGCGGCGTCGCGCAGGTCGGCGTCCACCCCCCGCACGCCCTCGTACGTGTTGACCAGGATGGGCGGGATCGCCAGCACGACCAGCGGGATCAGCACCGGCAGCACGGTGCCCACGCCCGCCAGCAGCACCACAAGCACGAGCAGGCCGAGCGTCGGCAACGCCCGGGCGGCGTTCGCCGCGATCACGACGAGCAGCGCGCCGCGGCCGGTGTGGCCGATGAGCATGCCGAGCGGCACGGCGATCAGCGCCGCGATGAGGAAGGCCGCCGCCGAGAACTCCAGGTGCTCGAGCAGCCGGGCCGGGATGCCGTCCGGGCCCGACCAGTGCGCCGCGTCGCCGAAGAAGCCGGCCAGCCAGTTCACGCCGTCCTCCTCGCCCGGGACCAGGGGGTCAGCAGCCGCTGGGCGAGCACGAGCAGCCCGTCGGCGAGCACGGCGAGCAGGACGATGAGCGCGATCCCGACCACGATCGGCGTGTAGAACTGCCGCTGCCAGCCGTCGATGAACAGGTTGCCCAGCCCGCCCTGTCCGATGAGCGCGCCCACGCTGACCAGGCTGATGCTGGAGACGGTCGCGACCCGCAGCCCGGCCAGGACCACCGGCACCGCGACCGGCAACTCGACCCTGAGCAGCCGGCGCGCGGGCCGGAACCCCATCGCCACCGCCGACTGCCGCACGGGGTCGGGCACCGAGGCCAGGCCGTCCACCACGGCGGGGATCAGGACCGCGAGCGCGAAGAACGTCAGCGGGATGACGACGGTCGACCGGGTGAGCCCGGTGACCGACAGGAAGACCGAGAACAACACCAGGGACGGCAGCGAGTAGGTGACGTTCATCAGCGCGGCCGTCGGCTGGTAGAGCCAGCGCCAGCGCACACAGGCCAGGCCCAGCGGCAGAGCCACGACCAGCCCGAACAGCACGGGCAGGAAGGCCATCACGATGTGGTTCTCCAGCAGGGCGCTGATCGCGGTGGGGCCTCCGTTGGCCCAGTTGCGCGCGATCCAGTCCCAGCGGACCAAGGGCTCGTCGGTCACGCCGGCGCCCCCTCGGAGTCGCCGGCGCCGGAGGAGGAGCCGCCGCCCGATCCGCCCGATCCTCCCGGGGCGGGGCCCGTGGCGGGCGGCGCGTACTCGCCGAGCAGCTTGTCGATCGAGTCCCGGCCGGCCACGCCGCGCACGCGGCCCTCCTCGTCCACCGCGACCGCGGTGCCGTTGGGCGACAGCAACGCCGCGTCGAGCGCCACGCGCAGCGAGTCGGTCTCGGGATTGAAGGTGCCGTACGCCGCGAGCCCGTCCGCGGTCCGCCAGCCGAGCGCCCTGCCGTCCTCGTCGATCACCAGATCGGACGGCGACGGGCTCAGCCGCATCTCCTTGGCCGAGATGAACGACAGCCGCCGGATGCCGCGGTCGCGGCCGAGGAACTCGCGGACGAAGTCGTCGGCGGGCTCGGTGAGCAGCGTGGCCGGGCCGGCCATCTGGGCCAGCCGCCCGCCGACGCGCATGACGGCCACCGTGTCACCGAGCTTGACCGCCTCGTCGATGTCGTGGGTGACGAACACGATCGTCTTGCGCAGCTCCGACTGCAGCCGCAGTAACTCGTCCTGGAGGCTGGCCCGCACGATCGGGTCGACGGCGCTGAACGGCTCGTCCATGAGCAGCACCGGCGGGTCCGCCGCGAGCGCCCGCGCGACGCCGACGCGCTGCTGCTGCCCTCCGGAGAGCTGGAAGGGGAAGCGGCCGGCCAGGGCGGGGTCGAGCCCGACCAGTTCGAGCAGCTCCATCGCGCGACTGCGGGCCTTCTTCTTGCTCCAGCCCAGCAGATACGGCACCGTCGCCACGTTGTCCACGATCTTGCGGTGCGGGAACAGGCCCGCCTGCTGGATCACGTACCCGATGCCGCGGCGGAGCGTCGGCGGGTCGATCTCGCGCACGTCCTGACCGTCCAGCGTGATCCGGCCGGAGGTGGCGTCGATCATGCGGTTGATCATCCGCAGCGACGTGGTCTTGCCGCAGCCGGAGGGGCCGACGAACACGGTGATCGCACCCGTGGACGCCTCCAGGCTGAGGCCGTCAACGGCCACCGTTCCGTCCCGGTAGCGCTTGGTGACGTCTTCGAACGTGATCACGCCATCTCGCCCTTCGAAAGAGTGTGCGATCAAGTCAACACCAAGGGGGCCATTCGCTCTTCCCCGTTAACCCCCCGGATATCCAACGTGACCCGTTCCGGACACTCCCCCCGGCGGCCAGCCTACGGTGGGATGCTCCGATATCCGGGCCTAGATATCTATCAATAGGGCATCTCATGATGCGGGGCGTGGCGATGTGTTGGCATGATTACTCTCACGTCTCTCCCGTCCCTCCGCCGCGTCCCTCAGACAAGGACCAGCCACGAAACTCAGAGGAGCCCGGTCGTGACTGCACCGCTCACCGGTCAGCGCTCCAGGAGCGAGCTGATCGCCGAGCTCTACGAGCGTCACGCGGCGGGTCTGTTCGCGTACTGCCACGACCAGCTCGGCGAGACCACGTCCGCCGCCGACGCCGTGGTGGCCGTCTTCACCGCCGCTCCGACCGCCGAGCCGTCCTCGCGCGCCGCGCTGTACTCGCTGGCACGCCGGGAGATCTACCGCCGGGACGTCAGCTACGCGCTGCCCGCCGTCGACTCCATCGCCGACCCCGCCACCGCCTTGATCGAGCGGGTGTTCCGGGACATCCGGCCGCACCAGCGTGAGGTCCTGCTCCTGCCGGAGATATGCGGCCTGACGGCGCCCGAGCTGGCGCAGGTCCTCGACGTGGCGGCCGACACCGCCGAGGAGCTGATCGCGGCGGCGACGCGCCGCTTCGCCCAGACGCTGGAGACCGCGGTCACCGCCGCGAGGTCGGCGCCGTTCGTGCCCGCCTCCGTCACGGAGGTCTACGACGCCATCGGCGTCTCCCCCGTCGGCGACGTGCTGGCCCGGCTGCCCTGGCGCCGACCGGCCGCGTCCGTGCGCGACCGGGTGCTGGCGGCGCTGCCGTACGAGGAGCCGGGGAGCGCCACGACGGGCGGGGAACCGTCGTCCGGGCTGATGACTAAGAGGCTGTGGCCGACCACTCCGACCTGGCCGCTGCCGCTGAGCGACCCCGACCAGGTCACCAACACGTGCGTGGTCAAGACCGACGCCATCGCGCAGCCGCAGGGCCCCCGGCGCAGGGCCAAGCACGAGGCGACGACCGAGCCCATGCCCCGGTTGCGCGGGGCGCTGCTGAACTCGCTCGGCGAGGGCCGGCTGCGCAGGAAGCGCGCCGGGCGTCCCACGCCCGTGAAGCAGCAGGGGTCTCCGGCCGCGCCCCTGGAGCCACCGGGCTCCCCGGCCACGCCCGTGCAGCCGCAGGCGTCCCCGGCCGTGCCCGTGCACCCTGCCGCTCCCGTGCCCCCTGCCGCGCGCATGCAGCCGCAGGAGTCCGCGCGGACCGCGCCCGCCATGCCGCCACCTGCCCCGGACGTCGCGAAGATCACCGCCGAACCGTTCGACGCCTTCGGCACCACCGCTTCCTCCCACCGTGTCGATCCGTTCGACGCCTTCGGGGCCGGCTCGCCCCCTACGGAACCGTTCGACGCCTTCGGCAGCGCCTCGCGCCCGGCGGAGCCGTTCGACGCCTTCGGGACCGCCTCGCCCCCCACAGAACCGTTCGACGCCTTCGGCAGCGCCTCACCCCCGGCAGAACCGTTCGACGCCTTCGGGACCGCCTCGCCCCCCACAGAACCGTTCGACGCCTTCGGGACCGCCTCGCCCCCCACAGAACCGTTCGAGGCCCTCGGCAGCGCCTCGCGCCCGGCGGATCCGTTCGACGCCTTCGAGGTTGCCGGCACGCCCCGCCCGGCGGAGCCGCTGGACACGTTGTTCGACACGCTCCGCTTCGCCGTGCCCTTCGACGCGTTCCGTGCGGTCGAGGCGGTGGAGACGGCCGAAACTGCTCGGCAGGCCGAGCACACCGGCGCCTTCCCCCGGACCGAGGAGCCGTCCGAAGAATCTCCGGTGACGCCGCCCTCCGAGGCGCTTTTCCCGGCCGCTCCCCCCGTGGAGGCGTTCACATCCGCGCCGCAGGAGGCCGAGCGACCGGCCGGGCCTTTCCTCGCAGCCGAGCCGTTCCTCCCGGCCAAGCCCTTCGACGCAGGCGAGCCTCTCCGCGCGGCCGAGCCTTTCCACGCGGCCGAGGAGCCGCCGGCGGAGACGGGTGGCGCGCGTGCGGCCGAGACGCCCGCGATGGCGATCGACACCCCGGTCCACCCCGTCGCGGCGGCCCTCGCCCCTCAGATCGCCGCCTCCCGCCGTACGGACCGCACGCACACGGCAGGCAGGGGCGCGGCAGGCAAGAGCACGGCGGGCAGGAGCACGGGCAGCAAGCACGCCGGCAAGTCGTCCGGTGGCGGCAACGGCGCAAGCAAGGCCGCAAGCAAGAGCGCGAGCAAGAGCGCGAGCAAGAGCATGCGCAAGGGCCGGCGGGGCAAGGGCGACCGGCACTACGACTGGCTGTGGGAGACCGTCGGCATCGTGATCTGCCTGATCATCGCACTGATCGTCTTCTTCTACGTGCCGACGGTCTTCACCCCCTGACCCCGGAGCGCCCCTTCCGCCACGCGCGTGTTCATCGTGACGGTCCGGGCGGCGGCCGGCGCGTCGGGCACGCCCGGCCGGCCGAGATCCGTCGACGCCCGCGACCTGCCGGTTCAGCAGTTCGTCAGGGACCTGCCTGCGGGCTGAAAACGCGCCCAGAACCGCAAACTAGAACGGATTTCAATGCCCGTCCGGAGGGATACTCCGGGACCGGCGACGACGCGCGGCTGAACAGACAAGTCGTACAGCCGCCAGCACTTCTGTGACTGATGGGTAACCATCCGGAAGGAGTGCAAATCAGATAACGTGTTCCTATGCGCACTTCGCGTGCAGTCGCCGACGCCACGCCGCCGCTCCCCGAAGGCCCCTCCACCGCGGGCAGCCATCCGGCCCCGGCCACCCCCGGGGTTCGCACCCGGAGCCAGCACCAACGGCGCCGGCGCATCGTCCAGGCGGCGGCCGCTCTCGCCTCCCGCGGAGGCGTCGAGGCGATGCAGATGCGCACGGTCGCCGAGCGCGCGGGGGTCGCCCTGGGAACGCTTTACCGCTACTTCCCCTCCAAGATGGACCTGGTCGTGGCGGTGGTCGGCGAGGAGATCGACCTGCTGGAGTCCAGCATCGAGCGGCGACCGCCACATGCCGCCCATCCCGCCGGCCGCGCGGTCGACGTGCTGATGCGGGCCACCCGTGGTCTGATGCGCGAGCCGGAGCTCGCCGACGCGCTGATCCGCTCCCTGATCATGGCGGAGGTGGAGGCGCCGTTCGGCGACCGGATGGCGAGCCTGCTGCTGCGCGTGGCCACCGACGGCCGCACCGTGAGCCTTCCCGCCGAGGACCAGCTCGCGCTCACCGGCTCCCTGACGGGAGTCTGGGTGCAGGAATTGCTGGAGATGCTGCGGGGGCGACGCACTCACGAGCAGATCCAGCACCGCATCGAGATCGCCGCCGAGCGACTGCTGACAGGTTTCTAGATTTTCCTTCTATTGGTGAGCACGTTTTCCCGCATCTCGGCGTCGACCGTCGAATAACGATCAGTGAGATCGCCGAGCCGGATTGGCCTCGTTCGCGCATTCGTCCCCATGCGGCTAGAACATGTTCCAGCTCTGTTGGATCTCCTTCCAGCGGGCCAGCGGCCCATGCCCTGATGGGCGATCAGGACCTCGCCGTACAATTCCCCGGGGGCGGGCTGAGCGCGGCCCCGGGCGAAGGCGCGCGGCAGGGGGACGGGGCATGGCGGTCACCGACGCGGCGATCAGCAGCATCAAGGACATGATCCTCTCGGGTGAGCTGGGTCCGGGCGACCGGCTACCCCGGGAGGCGGACCTGGCCGAGCGGCTGGGGCTGTCGCGCAACTCGCTTCGGGAGGCGGTCCGCGCGCTGGCCCTGATCAACGTGCTCGACGTGCGGCAGGGCGACGGCACCTATGTCACCAGCCTGGAGCCGGGCCTGCTGCTGGACGCCCTGTCGTTCGTGGTCGGCTTCCACCAGGACGACACCGTCCTGCAGTTCTTCGAGGTGCGGCGCATCCTCGAACCCGCGGCCACCGCGATGGCCGCGACCCGGATGACCGACGAGGACATCGCCGAGCTGCGCGGCATCCTCGACACGTTCCCCGAGCAGCCGAGCACGGAGGATTTCGTCGCCAACGACCTGCGGTTCCACCAGCGGATCGCCGAGGGCGCCGGCAACCCTGTGCTCAGCTCGCTCATCGAGAGCATCTCCGGCCCGACCGCGCGGGCCCGCATCTGGCGCGGCCTCACCCAGGAGGGCGCGGCCGAGACGACGCGGGCGCAGCACGCCGCCATCTTCGAGGCCATCGCGGGCCGCCGGCCGGAGATCGCCCAGGCCTGGGCCGCCGTCCACATCGCGGGCGTCGAGGAGTGGCTGCGCCGCGCGCTGTGACGGAGGGCGGGAGGTCCACCGGCCTCGGCCGGGCCTGGTCACTGCGCCCGAAGGCACCCCCGGTCCTCGCGAAGCCCGCTGCCCTCGCGCCCGGTGAACGTGTGCCGACAGGACGCTAGGCGCGGGATTCGTGCGCTTCGACGAGGGACTTCGGCGCGGTGAGGCACCACGCCTCGGTGACCAGCTCGAACAGCTCATCAGCGTCGATCTTCGCGAGATGGACCACGACCCAGCCGAAACGTCCGGCGGTGAACTGCGGCTCGAACACCTCGGGCCGCTCGGCCACCAGCGCGATCTGCTCCTCGATCGTCGCCTTGAGGCCCACCGTCTCGGTGCGCTCCCACAGATAGCCGAAACCCTTGCCACGCACCTTGAACGAGATCCAGTCGCCGCCCTCGCCCTTGCTCACCTCGGGCAACCGGTCCAGCATGGCGAGAAACCCCTCAACGCTCACACCCATGCGCCCAGTCGTACCAGAGCCCCCCGACAATGCGGCGGCGGCGATCCGTCACCTCCGGGCCGCTTGACGGACCGTCGCGTCCGTAATAGAACACGTTCCAGAAAGCATGCGGACGAACGAGTGACCGAACCACTCGCCGAGCGCCGGTAGAGCGATCGTCCCTCTTACCAAGGGCAGCCGAACCCGATTAGGTAGGTGCCATGGAAATCAACCTCGTCGACAAGGACCGCTACGCGCAGAGCGGGGTGCCGTACGACCAGCTCCGCTGGCTCAGGGACAACGCGCCCGTCTACCGGCACGAGGGGCAGGGCGACTGGCCCGGATTCTGGGCGGTCACCAAGCACGCGGACGTCGTCCACGTCTCCCGTAACTCCGACCTGTTCTCATCGGCACGGAAACTGGCGCTGTTCGACGAGATGCCCGAGGAGCAGCGCGAGGTCCAGCGGCTGATGATGCTCAACCAGGACCCGCCCGACCACACCCGGCGCCGCTCGCTGGTCAACCGCGGCTTCACCCCGCGCCAGATCGGGCGGCTTGAGGGGCACATCCGGGACATCTGCCACGCCCTGATGGACGAGGTCCAGGACAAGCCCGGGGTCGACTTCGTGCGGGACATCGCCGCGCCGCTCCCGCTGTATGTGATCTGCGAGCTGCTCGGCGCGCCGGTCGAGGACCGGGACAAGATCTTCGAGTGGTCCAACCGCATGATCGGCAGCGACGATCCCGACTACTCCACCAGTCCGGATCAGGGGCGGGACGCCGCCCTCGAGGTCTACTCGTACGCCCACACGCTGGCCGCGGCGCGCAGGCAGGACCCGCGCGACGACATCGTCACCAAACTCCTGCAGCCCGACGAGGACGGGCAGACGCTGACCGAGGACGAGTTCGACCTGTTCGTCCTGCTGCTGATCGTGGCGGGCAACGAGACCACCAGGAACGCGGCCTCCGGGGGCATGCTGACCCTCTTCGAGCACCCGGACCAGTGGAAGCGGCTGGTGGACGACCCCTCCCTCGCCGGGACGGCCGCCGACGAGATCGTGCGCTGGGTGTCCCCGATCAACATCTTCCGGCGTACGGCCACGGCGGACACCGAGATCCGCGGTCAGAAGATCGCCGAGGGCGACAAGGTGGTGGTCTTCTACGCCTCGGCCAACCGGGACGAGGAGGTCTTCGAGCGGCCCGACGAGTTCGACATCGGCCGCTCCCCCAACCCGCAGATCGGCTTCGGCGGCGGCGGGGCGCACTTCTGCCTCGGCAACCACCTGGCCAAGCTGGAGCTTCGGGTGCTGTTCGAGGTGCTGGCCCAGCGTCTGCCCGGCATCCGGCAGAACGGCGAGGCGAGGCGGCTGAGGTCCAACTTCATCAACGGCATCAAAACCCTCCCCATCACCCCCCACCCCGCGTGATCTTGTAGTTTGTCGCACGTGGTGGCGCTGACCTGGCGCTTCGGTTGGCGTGATCTTGCACATCCTCCCGCCACACTCCCCTGACCTGCACAAATGCCGCACTTGACCTTGCAGTGAGTTATCCACAGGGCACGGGGAACCGGCGTCGAGGAGCGACACGCGCGCGCACGATCTGAGCCATGGAGGAGTATCTTTCGTCGCCACTCGCCCCCGCGTACGGCCTGGGCCGGCACGACCTGTCGCGACTGGTCGCCAGCGGCAGGTTCTGGCGGCCCACTCGTGGGGGCTATTACGCGGGCCCCGACCCCCGAGCCCTCGCCGTACGCGCACACGCGCTCGGCATCACGTCCCGGGACGTCGTCGCGTGCCGCAGGACGGCCGCCTGGCTCTGGGGGCTCGACGTGCTGCCGCCCGGAAAACGACAGGACGAGTGGCCCGTCGAGGTCGTCGTACCGGGAGGCGCCCGTACGCCCCCGCGCAGAGCACACGTGATCGGACGGCAGAGCGATCGGCTGCCGCCCGGCGACGTCACCTCGGTCGGTGGAGTCACGGTGACGACGCAGGAGCGTACGGCGCTCGACTGCGCCCGCTGGCTGCCGCGTCTGGAGGCCGTCGCGGCGCTCGACCAGTTCCTCGCGCGCGGGGTGGCGAGGGAGCGGCTGCGTGCGCGAGCGGCGGAGCTCAGCGGACGACGGAACGCGAGGCGACTGCGCGAGGCCATCGCCCTCGGTGATGCCGGTGCGCAGAGCCCGCCGGAGAGCTGGGTCAGAGTCCTCGTCGTCGACGCCGGGCTTCCCCGCCCGCGGCCGCAGGTCCGCGTGGAGCTACCGGAGAAGCGCGTCGCCTACCTGGACATGGGCGTCGAACGGTACCGCGTCGGCATCGAGTACGACGGCCACGACCACCACAGCAGCGTCGAGGACAGGGCTCACGACGAGTGGAGGCGAGCGCAGATCCGCCGCCTGGGGTGGCGGCTGGTGATCGTCCGGAAGAACGAGCTGTTCGGCAGCCCCGCGACCTTCCTCGAACGCGTCGCGGAACGGCTGTGGGAGAGTGGCTGGCGGCCGACTCCGGGAGAGTCCCTGCAACTGCAGCGCCAGCTTCGCCTGCTCGGCAGCCCCGAGGCACGCTATCGGCGGTACGCGGCTTGATCCCCGCCTGACCTGACCGCCGCCCGCGTACGGCTGGCCTCGTACGCGGGCACAGTCATGCCCAAAACCGATGCAAGATCACGAGCGGAATCGGCGCACGTCAGCGGCACATTAGGCCGAAAACTGCATGATCACGGAGGGCGGAAGCCCAGGCCTGCGCCGCCGCCTGCGACAAACTACAAGATCACGGCGGGTGAGGGCTGGGGAGGACGGGGGAGTTATGTCCAGGAGGAGTCTTGTTCGGGGTCGCCGCCGTCGGCGAGCAGGCGCAGGTCGGCCTCGACCATCGTCGCCACGAGTTCCTCGAACGACACCGTCGGCTCCCAGCCGAGCTGGGTGCGGGCCTTCTTCGGGTCCGCGCACAGCAGATCGACCTCCGCCGGACGGTGCAGGGACGTGTCGCAGACGACGTGCCGCTCCCAGTCCAGATCGGCGGCGGCGAACGCCGCCTCGACCAGCTCGCGCACGGAGTGCGTGCGCCCGGTGCCGATGACGTAGTCCTCGGGGTCGGCGGCCGACAGCATCATGTGCATGGCCCGGACGAAGTCGCCGGCGTACCCCCAGTCGCGCCGCGCCTCCAGGTTGCCCAGACGCAGTTCCGCGGCCATGCCGAGCTTGATCCGCGCGACCCCGAGCGAGACCTTGCGGGTGACGAACTCGGCCCCCCGCCGGGGCGACTCGTGGTTGAACAGGATGCCCGACACCGCGAACATCCCGTACGACTCGCGGTAGTTCTGCGTGAGGAAGTGCCCGTACGCCTTGGCCACGCCGTACGGCGACCTGGGGTGGAAGGGGGTGCGTTCGGTCTGCGGCGTCTCCCTGACCTGGCCGAACATCTCCGAGGACGACGCCTGGTAGAAGCGGATCTGCCCGGCCGACGAGCCGCGCGAGGCGGTGATCCCCGAGCAGACGCGGATGGCCTCCAGCACGCGGAGCACGCCCATGCCGGTCACCTCGGCGGTCAGCTCGGCCTGCTCCCACGACATGGGCACGAAGGAGATGGCGCCCAGGTTGTAGACCTCGTCCGGCTGCACCTTCTCCACCGCCGAGATCAGCGAACCCTGGTCGAGCAGGTCGCCGCGGACCAGCCGTACGTCCTGCAGGAGCCGGCGCACGCGCGGGACGCGGGGGTTGGCCTGCCCGCGGACCAGGCCCCAGACCTCGTATCCCTCGCTCAGCAGGTGCTCTGCGAGATAGGAGCCGTCCTGACCGGTGATGCCGGTGATCAGCGCACGCCTGGCCAACGGATCCTCCTCGTAGCGCCCAACTTGGCCTATGAGAGGCGAATGTACCGCCCTGCCCGCCCGCGACTACATACGCGCTCCTAGAACGCGTTACACCGAATCTCGTTCGAGTAAGCCAACGCCCCAGGTCGGGCAGGGTGAGAGTCGATCGAGGACCCTTTCCACCTCAGCTACCCCACATAACGGCAAATGGTAGTGTTCCTGGCAGCAGCCCCACGGGGGCACGGCGGGAAACCGGCTGGAAAGGGGTGCCTCTTGGCGGAGAGGCTGCGAGTCGCGCTGCTGTCCTACCGCAGCAAGCCCACCTGCGGCGGCCAGGGGGTGTACCTGCGCCACATAAGCCGCGAGCTCGTCGCTCTGGGCCACCACGTCGAGGTCTTCTCCGGCCAGCCCTACCCCGAGCTGGACGACGGCGTGATCCTCAACAAGGTGCCGAGCCTGGACCTCTACCGCGACGAGGATCCGTTCCGCACGCCGAAGCGCGACGAATACCGCGACTGGATCGACGCGCTCGAAGTCGCCACGATGTGGACGGCCGGCTTCCCCGAGCCCCTGACGTTCAGCCTGCGGGCCTACCGGGAGCTGAAGAGGCGGCGGGGCGACTTCGACGTCGTCCAGGACAACCAGACGCTGGGCTACGGCCTGCTCGGCATCCAGCGGCTGTTCCCCGTGGTCGGCACCATCCACCACCCCATCAGCGTGGACCGGCGGATCGAGCTGAAGGCCGCCAAGGGCTGGAAGCGGCTGTCGATGCGCCGCTGGTACGGCTTCGTGCGCATGCAGAGCATCGTCGCGCCCCGGCTGAGCCCGATCCTGACCGTCAGCGAGTCGTCGCTCGCCGACATCCACCGCGACTTCAACGTGCCGCAGTCCAACATGCGGCTGATCCCACTCGGCGTCGACACGCGGTTCTTCCACCCCCGGCCGGCGTCGCCGAAGCGGGAGAACTCGATCGTCGCCGTGGCCAGCGCCGACTCGCCCATGAAGGGCGTGGCGACCCTGCTGCGGGCGGTCGCCAAGCTCGCCACCGAGCGCGAGGTCAACCTCACCGTGGTGAGCAGGCCCACCCCCGGAGGCCCCACCGAACAGCTCGTCAACGAGCTGTCGCTGCACGAGCGTGTGCGGTTCGTGCACGGCATCCCCGACGAGGAGCTGGCCGAGCTGATCGCCACCTCCGAGGTCGCGGTGGTCCCCTCGCTCTACGAGGGGTTCTCGCTGCCGGCCGTCGAGCACATGGCGTGCGGCACGCCGCTGGTCGCCTCGCGTACGGGCGCCCTGCCCGAGGTCGTCGGCGACGCTGCCGTGCAGGTCGCTCCGGGAGACCCCGAGGAGCTGGCCGCCGTGCTGCGCCGCCTGCTCGACTCCCCCGAGGAGCGCGCCGAGTTCGGCCGGCGCGGCTACGACCGCGTGATGGAGCGGTACGCGTGGCCGGTCGTCGCCCGCCGCACGGTCGAGGCCTACCACGAGGCCATCGCCGCCCGGCGCGCCTCCCGCTGAACGTCTCCCGGTGACTCCCCAGAAATCACGAAAGGCAGGCACCGCGTGCTGACCGTCGACTTCAACCGGCTGCCCGTCGGACCGGGCGACCGCGTCCTCGACCTCGGGGCCGGCGGTGGCCGGCACGCCTTCGAGGTGCTGCGCCGGGGCGCCGACGTGGTCGCCTTCGACATGGACGCCACCGAGATGGAGAGCGTGGCGGCCATGTTCGCGGCCATGGGCAAGGAGGGCGAGGTGCCGGCGGGCGCGACCGGGGACACCGTCGTCGGCGACGCCCTCGACATGCCCTTCCCCGACGCGTCGTTCGACCGCGTCATCGCCGCCGAGGTGCTTGAGCACATCCCCGACGACATGGCCGCGATGCGCGAGATCGTACGCGTGCTGAAGCCGGGCGGCCGGGCCGCGATCACGGTGCCGAGCTTCCTGCCGGAGCGGATCTGCTGGGCCCTGTCGGAGGACTACCACACCGCCCCCGGCGGACATATCCGGATTTATACGTTGGCGGAGCTCCAGGCGAAGCTGAAGGCCTCCGGGCTTGAGGTCGGCGGCCACCACTACGCCCACGGCCTGCACTCGCCGTACTGGTGGATCAAGTGCGCGGTCGGGGTGAACGACGACCGGCATCCGCTGGCCAAGGCCTACCACGAGCTTCTCGTCTGGGACATCATGAAGCGTCCCCTCGCCACCCGGCTGGCCGAGGCCGTGCTCAACCCCCTGATCGGCAAGAGCGTCGTGGTCTACGTCCGGAAACCCGCATGACGCGGGTGCCGGACCTTCCGGGGATCATCACCGCAGAGCAGGTCGTCCGTACGGCCGGGAGCATCGCCGCGATCCAGGACGACCAGGGCGGCGTCCCCTGGCCCGAGGGCCACATCGACGCGTGGAACCACATCGAGTGCCTGATGGCGCTGACCGTGGCCGGGCTGCGCGCCGAAGCCCGCAAGGGCTACGACTGGCTCGTACGGCACCAGCGCCCGGACGGCTCCTGGCCGATGAAGGTCCGCGACGGCGAGCCCGCCGAGGCGGCCGGCGAGTCGAACCACGCGGCGTACATCGCGGTGGGGGTCTGGCACCACCTGCTGGTGACCGGCGACGAGGACTTCGCCCGGGCGATGTGGCCGGTGGTGGCGCGGGCCCTCGACTTCGTCGTCGGCCTGCAGACCGCGCGCGGCGAGATCGTCTGGCAGCGCGACGCCGAAGGGCGTCCGGCGGACTACGCCCTTCTCACCGGGTGCTCGTCCATCCACCAGGGCCTGCGGTGCGGGGCGCTGCTCGCCGAGCGGCTGGGCGACCCGCAGCCCGACTGGGAGCTCGCCGCCGACCAGCTCGGCCACGTGATCGCCGATCACCCGGAGGCGTTCGCCGACAAGAGCCGGTTCTCGATGGACTGGTACTACCCCGTGCTCGGCGGCGCCGTGCGCGGGGACGCGGCGGCCCGGCGGTTCGACCAGGAGTGGGACACCTTCGTCGTGCCCGGCCTCGGCGCGCGCTGCGTCAGCGACCAGCCCTGGGTGACCGGCGCGGAGTCGTGCGAACTGGTGCTCGCGCTCGACGCCGCCGGGCAGCGGGACCGCGCGCTGGCGGTGTTCGCCGACATGCAGCACCTGCGCCACGAGGACGGCTCCTACTGGACCGGCTGGCAGTTCGTGAACGAGCGGCACTTCCCCGACGAGCGGTCGGGATACACGGCCGCCGCGGTGGTGCTCGCCGCGGACACCCTCGCCCGCGCGACCCCCGGCTCGGGGATCTTCCGTGACGCCGGCGGCCGGGAGGCCCGCATCACCGGCGAGTGCGGCTGCGAGCGCGCCCGCGCCTGACCGGACGGCGCGCACGGCCGAGCCGGGCTCCCGGCCGGGTTCACCGTCAGACGCGCTCCAGCACGCGCAGCGACCCGGTCACGCGCGCCTCGCGGAAGTCGCCCGACTCCAGGGCGCGCAGGTAGACGCGATAGGGCGCCTGCCCGCCGTCGGCCGGGTCGGGGTAGATGTCGTGGAAGACCAGCGCGCCGCCCCGCATGAGATGGGGCGCCCATCCCTCGTAGTCGGCCGTCACCGGCTCCTCCGAGTGGCCGCCGTCGATGAACAGCACCGACAGCGGGGTGGACCAGTGGCGTGCGACCGTGGCCGACGCGCCCACGATCGCGATCACCTCGTCCTCCAGGCCGGCGGCGGCGATCGTGTCGCGGAAGAATGGCAGCGAGTCCATCCGCCCGGTCTTCGGGTCCACCAGGTCCGGGTCGTGGTGCGGCCAGCCCGGCTGGATCTCCTCGGAGCCGCGGTGGTGGTCCACCGTGAAGACCACCGTGCCCGCCCGCCGCGCCCCGGCGCCCAGGTAGATCGCCGACTTGCCGCAGTACGTGCCGACCTCGCAGATCGGCCCGCGGGAGCCGTACGCGCAGGCGATCTCGTACAGAGCCTGGCCCTCGGCGGGCGGCATGAACCCGCGCGCCTGTTCGGCGGTGCGGCGCAGGTCGTCGGGCATCGGGGTCACCATGCCGGGCACCCTACCCAACAGGCCGAATCATGTTCGGAACTGCCCCTTGTCCCCCCTGATGCAACATGTTCTACTTTGCTTCGTGAACCAGCGCGCCCGCATCGCGATGAGCGAGGAAGAGATCGCTGAGCTCCTGCGGGACGCCCGCAAACTCCAGCTCGGCACGATCAATCCCGACGGCACGCCCCACCTGGTCACGATGTTCCACGGACTCGACGACGGCCGCGTCACGTTCTGGACGTACGCCAAGTCGCAGAAGGCCCGCAACATCGAGCGCGACCCGCGGGTGAGCTGCCTGATCGAGACCGGGGACGAGTACGCGCGGCTACGCGGCGTGCTCCTCTACGGCAGGGCGCGGCTGATCGACGACCCGGCGGCCGTCCTGGAGGTCGGCCTGGGCGTCACCCGGCGGATGACCGGCATGCCCGTCGAGGGCCCCGAGGCGCGGGCGCACGTCGAGCACACCGCGCGCAAGCGCGTGGCCTACCTGGTCGAGTCGGCCCGCGTCGTTTCCTGGGACCACCGCAGGCTCGGCGGTGATCTCGGCGGCGATAGCGTGAACTCCAGCGCGACGTGACGCACAGGAGGAGGACCCACCATGAAGATCAAGGTCGACTACGACGTGTGTGAGGCCAACGCCGTCTGCATGGGCCTGGCGCCCGAGGTCTTCGAGGTCGACGACGAGGACAACCTCCACGTGCTGATGCCCGAACCGCCCGCCGAACTGCTCGACCGGGTCCGCCACGCGGTCCGGTCCTGCCCCAAGGCCGCGCTGTCGCTCGAGGACGAGTGACGCGCGGCACCCACCCCTGAAAGACCAGCCTGAAAGACCGGGAGGTCCTCATGCGCGGCGCGCTTCTCCACGCGGTCGGCGACGAAAAGCTCGACATCAGAGACGACTTCACGCTGACGCCGGTCGGCCCGGGTGACGTCCGGGTGCGGGTGAGGGCCACCGGCGTCTGCCACTCCGACCTCTCGGTGCTCACCGGCGTGCTCCCCATGCCGCTCCCGATCATCCCTGGTCACGAGGGCGCGGGCGAGGTCGTCGAGGTGGGCGACGGCGTGACCGCCGTGCAGCCGGGCGACCACGTCATCATCAACTGGACGCCGGCCTGCGGCGACTGCCCGAGCTGCGTGGACGGCCAGCCGAACCTCTGCATGACGTACATGATGAGGAGCTTCACCGAGCCGCGGTTCCTGTTCGGCGGGCAGACCCCGGCGTTCGGCATGGCCGGGTGCGGCACCTGGGCCGAGGAGATCATCGTCCCGTGGCAGGGCGCGATCAGGGTCGACCCCGACGTGCCGTACGAGGTGGCGGCGCTGATCGGCTGCGGCATCACGACGGGTGTCGGCGCGGTGCTCAACACCGCGAAGGTGCGCCCCGGCGCGACCGTCGCGGTCGTCGGCTGTGGCGGCGTCGGCCTGTCCGTGATCCAGGGCGCCCGCATCTCCGGCGCGACCACGATCCTCGCGATCGACCCGCTGGAGTCCAAGCACGCGCTCGCGAAGAAAGTCGGCGCCACCCACGCCTGCACCCCCGACCAGCTCATGGACGCCATCGGCACGCTGACCGGCGGCCGGGGCTTCGACCACGGCTTCGAGGTGGTGGGCAAGTCGGCCGCCATCATGACGGCCTGGCAGGCGACGCGGCGCGGCGGCGACGTCATCGTCGTCGGCGCGGGCGCCATGGACGACCACGTGCCGCTGACCGCCTTCAACCTGCTGTTCGAGGGCAAGAACATCCTCAGCTCGCTGTACGGCGACGCCGACGTCCGCAGGGACTTCCCGCGCTTCGTGAACCTCTACAAGGCGGGCAAGCTCGACCTGGACAGCATGATCAGCTCCCGCATCAGGATCGGCGACCTCAACGACGCCGTCGACGCCCTGCGCGGCGGCGAGGTGCTCCGGCAGATCGTGCTGTTCGACTGACACCGCCCCGCCGGAGATCTCCCCGGCGCGGGGGATATCTCCGGCGGGCCGGGGTAACCCGAGCGGCGACATGCAGACGTTCCTGCCCTACCCGGACTTCGCGGCCACCGCCCGCGTCCTCGACCCGCTCCGCCTCGGCAAGCAGCGGGTCGAGGCCCTGCAGGTCCTGCGCACGCTCACCGTTCCCGGTTACGGCTGGCGGCACCACCCCGTGGCGCACATGTGGGCCGGGTACGAGGAGGCGCTGGTCCGCTACGGCCTGGAGATCGTGACGGCCTGGTGCGACCTGGGCCGCGCCGACACCTGCGCCAAGACGATGACCACGGAACTGCTCGGCTGCCGGGGTATCGACACGCCCCGCGCCCAGGAGGCCCTCGCGGCGGCGGGCGAACTGCCGCCGTGGCTCGGCGATCCCGCCCTCCACCTCAGCCACCGCTCGGCCCTGCTGCGCAAGAACCCGGAGTTCTACGGCCCGAAGTTCCCCGGAGACCCCGACGACCTCCCCTACGTCTGGCCCGACTCCGACCGCGTCAACGCCCTGCTCCCACCCCGCCGGAGCATGTAGCCCTGCTCGTACGGCCCTGTCCGCACCGTGAGTGTGTAGATTGCATCTACGTAGATGTCATCTACCTAAGAGGCATGGTGAGCGTGGTTCCTTTCATCGGCCGGCGGCGGGAGCTGGCCGCCCTGACCAAGCGCCTCGACCGGGTCCGGCGGTCGGGTGCCGGCTCCGCCATGGCCATCAGGGGACGCCGCCAGGTCGGCAAGTCCCGGCTCGTGCAGGAGTTCTGCGACAAGGCCGAGACGCCGTACCTCTTCTTCACCGCGACCAAGGGGATGTCGCCGGTCGAGGCGGTCGAGGCGTTCTGCGCCGAGCTCAAGGAGTCGTGCCTGCCCGCCGATCCCGAGCAGGTCGTCCGTGTCACCAGCGGAAGCTGGCCGGAGGCGTTCCGCGTGCTGCACTCGGCGATCCCGCCGACCCCCTCGATCGTCGTCGTCGACGAGATGCCCTGGCTGGCGGAACAGGACGACCTGTTCGACGGCGCGCTGCAGACGGCCTGGGACCGGCTCCTGGCGGCCAAGCCCGTTCTCCTGCTCCTGCTCGGCAGCGACCTTCACATGATGGAACGGCTGACCGCCTACGACCGGCCGTTCTACGGGCGCGCCGACACCATGGCGCTCGACCCGCTGGATCCCGCGGAGACGGCCGGGGCGCTGGGCCTGACCGGAGGGGACGCGATCGACGCGTACCTCGCCAGTGGAGGGCTGCCCGGGATCCTGCGCGCCTGGCCGCACGGCACTCCCCCACTCGAGTTCATCCGGCAGGAGTGCGAGGATCCGGCGTCCCCCCTGTTCGGCGTGCCCGAATCCGTCCTGCTCGCGGAATTTCCCGCGCCCGACCAGGCCCGCCGGGTGCTGGAAGCGGTCGGCAGCGGCGACAGGACGCACGCCGCCGTCGCCGCGACGGCGGGCGGGCGCGAGGGACCGCTGCAGTCCGGGTCGCTCTCGCCTCTCCTCCGCAGGCTCACCGACGAGAAGCGCGTCCTGGCGATGGACGAGCCGTTGTCCGTCCAGCCCGGGAAACCGGCGCTCTACCGCATCCGCGATCACAACCTGCGGATGTACCTGGGCGTCCTGCGCGCCGCGGCGGAACACTCGCATCGGGGACGGCCCGATCTCGCCTTCGGACTCGTACGGCGACGCTGGGCGAGCCTGCGGGAGCGGGCCGTCGAACCGATCGTCAGACAGGCGCTGGGCATGGCCGCCGCGGCGGGAGAACTGCCCTGGCCGGACACGGAGGCCGTCGGCGGATGGTGGAACCGCCGATTCTCCCCGGAAGTGGACCTGGTCGGAGCGGACCGGGCACCGGTGGCACGGCGGGTGCTGTTCGCGGGCTCGATCAAGTGGCTCGGCACGCCGTTCGACGGCCACGATCTTGCCGCGCTGCGCCGCGACGCCGTACAGGTGCCGGGCTTCGACGCGGAGGCGGGCGGACTCGCGGTGGTGTCGCTGTCCGGGGTCCATCCCTCGGTGGAAGGCGTCGGCCTAGTGTGGGGCGCCGACGACGTGCTCGCGGCGTGGGGGTGAGGCCGCGCCGGAGGGCCGGGTGGCGAAGACGCCACCCGGCCCCGGACCTCACGAGAGCTGGGAAGAGAGGTCAGCTCTCGGAGGAGAAGGCGGCGTCGAAGGCGGCGTCCGGCGGGGTGATCGCGTTGAGCGAGCGGATGTAGGCGAGGGCCTCGGGTGCGCCGTGCAGCCGGTCCATGCCCGCGTCCTCCCACTCGACGGAGATCGGGCCGTCGTAACCGATGTGGTTGAGCGCCCGGAAGCACTCCTCCCACGGCACGTCGCCCCGGCCGGTGGACACGAAGTCCCACCCACGGCGGGGATCGGCCCAGGCCAGGTGCGAGGCCAGGCGACCGCGGCGGCCGTCGCGGGTGGCGACCCGGGCGTCCTTGCAGTCGACGTGGTAGATCTTGTCGGCGAAGTCGAGGATGAAGTTCGCCGGGTCAAGGCCCTGCCACACCATGTGCGAGGGGTCCCAGTTCAGCCCGAAGGCCGGCCGGTGACCGATGGCCTCCAGCGTCCGCACCGTGGTGTGGTAGTCGTAGGCGATCTCGCTGGGGTGCACCTCGTGCGCGAACCGCACCCCCACCTCGTCGAAGACGTCGAGGATCGGGTTGAAGCGGTCGGCGAAGTCGGCGTAGCCCGCCTCGATCATCGACGGCGGCACCGGCGGGAACATCGCCAGGGTGTGCCAGATGGAGGAGCCGGTGAAGCCCACCACGGTCGAGACGCCGAGCTTGGCCGCCGCGCGGGCGGTGTCCTTGAGTTCCTCGGCGGCGCGCTGCCGGACGCCTTCGGGTTCGCCGTCGCCCCAGATGCGGGCGGGCAGGATGCCCTTGTGGCGCTCATCGATGGGGTGGTCGCAGACGGCCTGGCTGAGGAGGTGGTTGGAGATCGTCCACACCCCGAGGTTGTACTTGGCCAGGGTCTCCTTCTTGCGCTCGACGTAGGAGTCGTCGGCCAGAGCCTTGTCGACCTCGAAGTGGTCGCCCCAGCAGGCGAGCTCCAGGCCGTCGTAGCCCCATTCGGAGGCCAGGCGGCAGACTTCCTCGAACGGCAGGTCCGCCCACTGCCCGGTGAACAACGTGACCGGCCTGGTCATGAATCCTCCACAGTCGTGAAGCGGCTGCCCTCAGCCGCGCTCTGCTCGACGGCCGCCAGCACCCGTTGCACCCGCAGCCCGTCCTCGAAGGACGGCGCCGGGTCGGTGCCGGCGGCGATCGCCTCCAGGAAGTCCTTCGCCTCGTGGACGAAGGTGTGCTCGTAGCCGAGGCCGTGACCCGGCGGCCACCACGCCCCGGCGTACGGGTGGTCCGGCTCGGTGACGAGGATCCGCCGGAAGCCCTGCTCGGCGCTGTCGATGGTGTGGTCGTGGAACCACAGCTCGTTCATCGCCTCGAAGTCGAAGGACAGGCTGCCCAGCGACCCGTTGACCTCGATGCGCAGCGCGTTCTTACGCCCGGTGGCGAACCGGGTGGCCTCGAACGAGGCCAGCGCCCCGCCGTCGAAGCGGCCGATGAACAACGCCGCGTCGTCCACCGTCACCTCGCCCATCTCACCGGCGCCGCCCTCGGCGGCCAGGCCGCTCGACCCTTCGGCGAGCGGACGCTCCTTGATGAAGGTCTCGGTGAGCGCGCTCACCCCCGTCAGCGACCGGCCGACGATGAACTGCGCGGTGTCGATGATGTGCGCGCCGATGTCGCCGAGAGCGCCGGACCCCGCCTTGTCCTTCTGGAGCCGCCAGACGAGGGGGAACTCCGGGTCGACGATCCAGTCCTGCAGGTACTGCGCCCGCACGTGCCGGATCTCCCCGAGCCTGCCCTCCTCGACGAACCGCCGGGCCAGCGCGACCGCGGGCACGCGGCGGTAGTTGAAGGCGACCATGCTGCGCACCCCGCGCGCCGCCGCCTCCTTCGCCGCCGCGGCCATGGCCTCGGCCTCGGCCACGGTGTTGGCCAGCGGCTTCTCGCACAGGACGTGCTTGCCCGCCGCCAGCGCCGCGATGGCGATCTCGGCGTGGCTGTCGCCCGGCGTGCAGATGTCGACGATCTGCACGTCGTCACGCTCGACGAGCCGCTTCCAGTCGGTCTCCACCGCCGCCCAGCCGAGCTTGTCCGCGGCTTCGGCCGTGGCACCGGGCGACCGGCCGGACAGGGCCGCCATGGCGGGCCTTACCGGCAGGTCGAAAACCGAGGCGACGTTCCGCCATGCCTGCGAGTGCACGCGTCCCATGAACGCGTACCCCACCATGCCGACACCGAGCGTCGGCCTGCTTTCTGTCACTAGATCATCCCCCGAATCAGGATTCGAAGCCGAACGGCAGATACTTGTCCACGTTGTCCTTGCTGATGGTCTCCGAGGACAGTGTGATCGACTGCGGCACCTCCTGCTCCAGCAGGTCGCTCATGCCCTTGCCCTGGGCGATGAGCCGGGCGATCTTGATCGCCGAGCCGGCCATCGTCGCGGGGTAGGTGACCGTCGCCTTCAGCACGCCGCTGTCGGCCTGGATGTCACGCATCGCGTTGGCAGAACCCGCACCGCCGACCATGAAGAACTCGTCGCGACCGGCCTCCTTGATCGCCGCCATCACGCCGATGCCCTGGTCGTCGTCGTGGTTCCAGATCGCGTCGATCTTCTTGTGCGCCTGCAGCAGATTGCTGGCCACCTGGGTGCCCGACTCCACCGTGAACTTGGCGTCCTGCTGCGCGGTCACCGTGAAACCGTAGGTCTTCAGCGCGTCGGCGAAGCCCTTGCTGCGGTCCTGGGTCAGCGGCAGCGTGGCGATGCCCTGGATCTCCAGGATTACCGGGTTGGAGACGCCCTTGTCCTTCAGCGTCTTGCCGATGAAGTGACCGGCCGCTACTCCCATGCCGTAGTTGTCGCCGCCGATCCAGGCACGGTAGGACAGCTTGTCGGGGAACACCCGGTCCACGTTGACCACCGGGATGCCCGCGTCCATGGCCTGCCGGGCGACCTGGTTGAGCTGCTCACCGTCGTTGGGCAGGATCACCAGCACGTTGACCTTGGCCTGGATCAGCGACTCCACCGCGGAGATCTGCTGGTTGATGTCGTTGGTCGGCTCGACCGCCTTCAACTCCACATCGGAGTACTGCTTGGCCGCGTCCGCCGCGTTCTTGGCGATGGCGGCGATCCAGCCGTGGTCGGCGGCCGGGGCCGAAAAGCCGATGACGACCTTGTCGCCCGGGGCCTCGTTCCCGCCCGTGGCCGCGGCGGTGGCGGCAGCGGCGGCCGGCGCGCTCGCCTGCGCCGCCGGCTCGTTGCTGGTGCAGGCCGTGACGAGGGCGCCCGCGCCGAGGACGGCTCCGCCGAGGAGGAAGCCTCGGCGGCCGGGATTCTGGGTCATGTCGTTCTCCCTTGCAATGGGGGGTGGAAAAGCAGGAAAGCGAGGAAAAGGGGCGTGTGCCGCCGGGACCGCGGCCGTAGAGCGGCGGACCTGGAAGATCGGGAAAGGAGCCGGGGGTGCCGGGGGTCAGGTGTGTGAGGCGAGGCTTCGCCGCTGCAGGAGCACCGCGACGACGATGATCGCGCCCTTGGCGACGAGCTGGTCGGCCGTGTTGAGGCCGTTGAGAATGAAAAGATTGGTGATCACCGTGAAGATCATCAGACCGAGGATCGAACCGATGATCGTGCCCCGGCCACCGGTCAGCAACGTCCCACCGATGATCACAGC
>NZ_JBICTF010000007.1:0-382816 GCF_043197435.1 Microbispora bryophytorum
CTTTTAGCACACTGTTGAGTTCTCAAGAAACGGACGCGACCACCATCACCCGAAACCCTTTAACAGGTCCCGCACTCCGGGGCGTTTCACCGTTTTGTTTTTTTGTTTTTCTTTTGCCCTGCTGGTCTTAATTCTTCCCGACCGGCTCTTCCGTGTCAAATCCGCCCCACCGGGACCTAATTTGACCCGAAACCCGCCAACCGACAGGAATTCGACCACCCCGTTTCCGGGGCAACCCCTCTAACTTACCCGAACCCCCAGCCCGACGCAAAACCACCGAACCAGAAAGATCGAAAAGCACGAGAAGCCACCGGCAACAAGCCCGCACACGCAAGACAACCACCGAAGTGATCGAAGAGAAGTGCGCCGAACCGCGCCGACACCAGAAGATTACCAGGGTCCGGCACCGCCATGACCCGACTCGAAACGAACGCCTGGAGCCCCGGATGTATTCCGCCACCTCGCGCCCGGGGCAGGTGGGCTCGCGAGTCGCCGGCCACGGCTCCCTTGTCCCCCAGCCCGGTTATCCACAGGCCTCGGTGAGGAGGCTGGGCGGGACCATGGCGAACATAGACTTTGGCGGGTGAGCGACATGCCGCCTGTGGCGAAGAAGGTTCCCCTGGAGCGCGCGCATCACGGTGACACCGTGGTCGACGAGTATGCGTGGCTGCTCAAGAAGGACGACCCCGACACGATCGCGTACCTGGAGGCGGAGAACGCCTACACCCAGGAGATGACCGGTCACCTGCAGGACCTCCAGGAGAGCATCTTCAAGGAGATCAAGGGCAGGACGCTGGAGACCGACCTGTCGGTGCCCACCCGCAAGGGCGCCTGGTGGTACTACTCGCGGACCGAAGAGGGCAAGCAGTACGGCATCCAGTGCCGCGTGGCCGCCGACGGCGACAGCCCGCCGCAACTGGAGCCGGGCACGTCTCTCCCGGGCGAGCAGGTGATTCTGGACGGCAACCAGCTCGCCGGCGACAGCCCCTTCTTCTCCATGGGCACCAGCTCGATCAGCCCCGACGGCACGAGGCTCGCCTACTCGACCGACTTCTCCGGAGACGAGCGCTTCACTCTCCGGTTCAAGGACCTGGAGACGGGCGAACTGCTCCCGGACGAGATTCCGGGGGTCTTCTACGGCGGCGCCTGGTCGGCCGACGGCTCCACGTTCTTCTACACGACGGTGGACGAGGCGTGGCGTCCGTACCGGATTCACCGGCACACGCTCGGCTCGACCGATGACGTCGTCGTTCACCAGGAGGACGACGAGCGCTTCTGGGTCGGCATCGGGTTGACTCGCAGCCAGCGCTATCTGGTGCTGACCTCGGGTAGCAAGATCACCAGCGAGGTCCGGGTTCTCGACGCGGGCACCCCTGAAGGCGAGTTCGCAGTCGTGCGGCCCCGGCAGAGCGGCGTGGAGTACGGGCTGGAGCACGCGGGCGACCGCTTCCTCATCCTCCACAACGACGGCGCGGTGAACTTCGAGCTCGCCACCGCCCCCATCGACGATCCGGGGAGCTGGACTCCGCTGATCGCGCACCGGGACGACACGCGCCTGCTCGACGTGGACGCGTTCAAGGACTACATCAGCGTCCACTTCCGCCGTGACGGTCTCACGGGTGTCCGGATCCTGCCGGGCGACGGCGGCGAGCCGTACGAGATCTCCTTCCCCGAGCCGCTGTACGACGTCGCGCCGACCGGCAACGCGGAGTTCGAGACCGGCCGGCTGCGTCTCAGCTACACGTCCATGGTCACTCCGCCGTCGGTGTACGACTACGACCTGCGCTCGCGCGAGCTGATCCTGCTCAAACAGAGGGCGGTCCTCGGCGGTTACGACCCGGCCGACTACGAGCAGTTCCGCGAGTGGGCCACCGCCCCGGACGGCACCAGGGTCCCGATCTCGATCGTGGTCCGGAAGGACACGAACCGGCCCGCTCCCACCCTGCTTTACGGCTACGGCAGCTACGAGTCGTCCATCGACCCCTACTTCTCGGTGGCCCGGCTCTCGCTGCTGGACCGCGGGTTCGTGTTCGCGATCGCCCACGTGCGCGGGGGCGGCGAGATGGGCCGCCGGTGGTACGAGGACGGCAAGCTGACCAGGAAGAAGAACAGCTTCACCGACTTCGTGGCGTCCGCGCGGCACCTGAAGGCCGGGGGATGGTCCGGCGAGATCATCGCCAGGGGCGGTTCGGCCGGTGGTCTGCTCGTGGGCGCGGTCGCCAACCTGGCGCCGGAGGAGTTCGCGGGGATCGTCGCCGAGGTCCCGTTCGTGGACGCGCTGAACACGATCCTCGACCCGTCGCTGCCGCTCACGGTGACCGAGTGGGACGAGTGGGGCGACCCGCTGCACGACCCCGAGGTCTACGCGTACATGAAGACCTACTCGCCCTACGAGAACGTCGACGGCCGGCCATACCCGCCGATCCTGGCGACCACCAGCCTCAACGACACGCGGGTGCTCTACCACGAGCCGGCCAAGTGGATGGCCCGGCTCCGCGCCGTCGCGCAGGGCGGCCCGTTCCTGTTGAAGACCGAGATGGGCGCAGGACACGGAGGCCGCAGCGGCCGTTACGACGCCTGGCGTGAGGAGGCGTTCGCGCTCTCCTGGATCCTCGACCGAGTTGGAGTGACCGAGTGAGCTACGTGGCTGCCGAGGGCCGATACGGGCGCATGCCGTACAACCGGACCGGACGGAGCGGGCTGAGGCTGCCCGCGGTGTCCCTCGGGCTGTGGCACAACTTCGGCGACGACAAGCCGATCGAAACGCAGCGGGCCATCCTCCGCCGAGCCTTCGACCGCGGGGTCACCCACTTCGACCTCGCCAACAACTACGGCCCGCCGTACGGGTCCGCGGAGATCAACTTCGGGCACCTCTACCAGCAGGACTTCGCCAGGTACCGTGACGAGCTGGTGATCTCCACCAAGGCGGGGTACGACATGTGGCCCGGTCCGTACGGCAACTGGGGATCGCGCAAGTATCTGCTCGCCAGCCTTGACCAGTCGCTGAAGCGGATGGGCCTCGACCACGTGGACATCTTCTACAGCCACCGCTTCGATCCGGAGACGCCCCTGGAGGAGACCATGGGGGCGCTCGCCCACGCGGTCCGCGCGGGCAAGGCGCTCTACGCGGGCATCTCGTCCTACTCCCCGGAGCGGACCCGGCAGGCCGCGGCGATCCTGCGGGACATGGGCACGCCGCTGCTCATCCACCAGCCCTCCTACTCGATGCTCAACCGGTGGATCGAAAGCGGGCTGCTCGACGTGCTGGAGGAGGAGGGCGCCGGCTGTATCGCGTTCTCCCCGCTGGCACAGGGCATGCTGACCAATCGCTATCTGGCCGGCATTCCGAAGGACTCGCGGGCGGCCCAGGGCAAGTCGCTCGATCCGTCCCTGCTGAGGGAGGAGAGCCTGCGCCATGTCCGGCGGCTCGACGAGATCGCCGGGCAACGCGGGCAGTCGCTGGCGCAGATGGCCCTGGCCTGGGCGCTTCGCGATCCGCGGGTGACATCGGTCCTGATCGGCGCGAGCAGCGTCGAGCAACTCGACGACAGCCTCGACGCGATCAACCGGCTCGACTTCACCCAGGACGAGCTGAATGCGATCGACAAGGACGCGGTCGAGTGCGGGATCAATCTCTGGGCCGCTTCCAGCGCGGAATGAGTGCCCACACGCCCCGGCGCACCGGCCGGTGCGCCGGCGTCGCGGCGTGTGGCTCCTGTGCCTGTGCTCCGGCGCACAGGCACCCGGTCCCCACCGCAGGCCGGTCCCACCACGCGGCTCAGAGGGCGTTCTGCCGCTGGAGGTAGGCGAAGGAGGCCCAGCCGGGCAGGACGGGAAGCCAGAACGTCATCAGCCGGAACAGCAGCACGGCCGAGGTGGCGATGGGACCCGGCACCCCGGCGACCTGGAGGCCGAGCGACAGGGCGTACTCCACCGCGCCGAGGCCGCCAGGGGTCGGAGCGGCCGAGCCGATGGCGTTGCCGGCCAGGAACACCACGGCGACGGCCGTGTAGCTGGCCTTGCCGCCGAACGCCTGGACGCACGCCTCAAGGCAGATCACGAAACTAAGAGTGAGCAGCAGCGTTCCGCCCACGGCCTCGACCATCTTCTTGGGTGACTGCACGACGTCGAGCAGCCGCGGGATCACCCCGGAGAACATGGCACGCAGGCGGGTGGTCAGCAAGCGGCGCAGCGGCCCCACGGCCAGCACGATCAGGAAGAGCACCGCGATGCCGAGTAACACGACGAGCAGGCCCCGAGACGGGGTGAGGGACGGAGCGGCCTGCGTTCCGGTGAGGTAGCCGAATAGCAGCAGCAGCATGATGTGCATGGCCAGGCCGATGAGCTGCGAAGCCCCCACACTGGTCACCGCCGCCGCCGGCGGGACGCCTCGTTTCTGCAGGTAGCGGGTGTTGAGGGCGACGCCGCCGACCGCGGCGGGCGCGACGAGCTTCACGAACGACGCGGCGAGCTGGGCCAGGACCGTGCGGCCGAGTGGCAGCGGCTCGGGCACGAACCCACGCAGCATGATCGCCGCCGCGACGTAGCTGAAGGCGCCGGCGACCAGCGCGACGCCGCTCCACGCCCAGTTCGCCGTGGTGATCACACTGATCAGGTTGACCCGGCTGAGCTGAGTGAGCAGCAGGTAGGCGCCGAGCGTGCTGACGAGGATCGTCACCAGCGTCCGGGGACGGAACCGTTCGAGCCGCACCTCCTCGACCTCGACCTGCGGCTTCAGCGCGGTGATCTGCTCGCGGATGGCGGGTAGGAGCTTCCTGTCCCGCCGCGCGGCCGTCCGGGTGTCCCGGCTCAGCGCGATCCGCTGGAGCAGCGGCATCGCCCCGGCCAGCGTGTTCTCCCCCAGGACCTTCGCCGCCGACCCGACGGAGCGCTCGGCTCCCACGCGGGTGCCGAGGTAGGCGAGGAGCTGGGCGATGTCGAGCCGCAGCAGCAGGTCGCCTGCCGCGATCTCGCCGCTTCGGGCGTCCACGAGGTAGACGTTCCGATGGGCGTCGACGTGGATGCTCTCGCCGGTGAGATGACGGTGGGCCAGGCGCTGCGCGTGCAGCAGCCGGACCTGCTCCCACATCCGCTCCAGCAGCTCGTCGTCGAAGTCCTCGTCGAGGAGGTCGCTCACCGGCCGGGTGTCCACGTGCTCGTAGGCGAGCAGCGCGGCCTCGGTGCCGACCTCGCTCGTGCCGAGCAGACGCGGCAGCCGCACCCCGGCGGCCTGCGCGGCGTACGCCATCAGTGCCTCGCGCTCCAGCTCGGCCCGCAGCGAGCGGATGGCCCTGCGCCGGGTCTCGTTGTTGAGCAGGAAACGCCGCCACAGCCGGTAGACGACGCCCGCCACCTGCCGGTCGCGATCGAGCACGGTCACGTCGATCCGCCGCTCGTCGGCGAGGCCGACCAGATAGCGGCGGCTGCCCGAGCTGTCGTCCTCCACCCGCCTGGCGCCGACCGGCGTGAAACCGAGCCTGCGCAGTGCCGCCAGCACGGCGCTGCCGGGCGGCCGGGTGTTCGCGCTGCCGATGCCGTAGAGCGTGCCGAACCCGACGGCGAGGCCGACGACGTACGTCATGATCACGCCGAGCGCGGTGACCTTGGTGGCGGTGAACAGCGCGAACACGTCGAGGGCCAGCGCGACCCACATGAGTGCCCGCCAGTGCGGGCGCCGGCTCATCCGCACGGCCGTGGCGTACGCGATGGCGGGGGTGAGGACGGTGTTGAGCGGCTCAACGTCCCTGCCGCCGGTGAGCAGCTGCACCAGGTCGGCGGGGCCTGCCTCGACCAGCCACTCGTCCAGCGCGTACGACACCAGCAGGGCGAGGATCGCGGCGATCAGCCCCTGGGTGACGCGCATGCCGTCGCGGTGGAAGACCCGCTCGACGGCGAACGCGACCGGGACGATCAGCACGGCGACGCCGCCCAGCAGCCCGGCGGCGGCCGACAGCACCTCGGGGGCGCGGCCGGTGCCCGCCTGGACGTCGGTCTCCAGGCCGTTCAGCGTGCGCTGCAGGGCCAGGGCCATCAGGGTGACGGCGACGAGGGCCAGCAGCGTGAGCAGGAACCGCAGCGCGTCGGAAGGACGGCGGATCCGCTGCGGCAGCAGAGGCTCGACGACGAGGACAGCTCCTTGGCCAGGAGTGTCCAGCGTTAGGTCCTGCTCCTTGATGCCTCTCACCACCAGCGATTCTGTGCGATCTTCGCACTCGGTGTCCACAATTGACGTCCACAATTGACGGCATGCGTATATCCCTGGCCTCGGACAGCCTCGACGGGATCGCGTCGATGCTTGTGACCGAGGTGGAACGGCGCGGCCATTCAGTCACACTCTATGGAGCACTGGCCCCCGGCGACCGTGCCGATTGGGCCTGGTGCTGCTCCGCCGCGGCGAGGGACGTCGCGGAGGGCCGCGCGGACCAGGCCGTGGTCTGTTGCTGGACCGGCACCGGCGCATCCATAGCGGCAAACAAGGTAGCGGGAGTGCGGGCGGCGCTGTGCACCGACGCCGCCACCGCCGCGGGCGCCCGCAAGTGGAACGACGCCAACGCGCTCGCGCTCAGCCTCCGCCTCACCTCCCCGCAGGTTCTGACGGAGATTCTGGACGCCTGGTTCTCGGAAACGCCCAGCACGGACCCCGAGGACGCCGCGAACGTCGCGTACGTGCGGGAAATCCGGTAGAGACCGCCCGTGGGACGGCGGGGAGCGGCGCGCTACCGTCGATGCCATGAGCACGTCGCTACCCGTCCTCGGTGCCTGCCCGCTCGACTGCCCCGACACCTGTTCCTGGGTGGTCACCGTACGCGACGGCGAGGCCGTCGGGTTGCGCGGCAACCACGACCATCCCTACACGCGCGGGGCCCTGTGCGTGAAGGTCAACCGCTACCTGGAGCAGGTGCGGTCGGCCGACCGCGTTCTCCACCCCTTGAAGAGGGTGGGGCCGAAGGGCTCCGGCCGGTTCGAGCGGATCAGCCTGGACCAGGCGCTGTCGGAGATCGCCGCCAAGCTGACGTCGATCGTCGAGGAGCACGGCGGCGAGTCGATCTGGCCCTACCAGGGCACCGGGACGCTCGGCTACGTCCAGGGCGAGTCGGGTCAGGCCGGTCGGCGGTTCTGGAACACCCTCGGCGCGTCCCGGCACGACCTCAACATCTGCGCGCGGGCCGGCAACGACGGGCTGCGGTATGTCAACGGGACTCCCGGCGGCATGGACCCGGAGACGTTCGCGTTGTCGCGGCTCATCCTGCTGTGGGGGACCAACACGCTGACCAGCGGCCACCACATGTGGAAGTTCGTCCAGGACGCCCGCGCCGCCGGGGCGTACGTCGTGGCGATCGACCCCATCCGCACGCGTACGGCCGACCAGGCGGACGAGCACCTGCCGATCCGGCCGGGCACCGACGCGGCGCTCGCCCTCGGCCTGCTGCACGTCGTGCTGGAGGAGGGCACGGAGGACCGCGCGTACATCGAGGAGCACACGACCGGCTGGGACGAGTTCGAGGCCGAGATCCGCAGGCACCCTCCGGCGCTGGTGGCGGAGATCACCGGCCTGCCCGAGGAGCGGATCCGCGCCCTCGGCGTACGGCTCGCGCACACGCGGCCGACCGGCATCCGGGCCACGATGGGCATCCAGCGGCACGCGGGCGGCGGGGCCGCGATGCGGGTGATCGCCTGCATCCCGGGCGTCACCGGCGACTGGCGCCACCCGGGCGGCGGCGTGGCCTACTCCACCTCGGGATACGCCCCCACGGGCCCCGACCCGCGCGACGACCTGCTCCCCCACCCCGTGCGTACGCTCACGATGACGCGGCTGGCCGACGGACTGGACGAGTCGGTCAAGTGCCTGTGGGTCTACGCGGCCAACCCGCTCGGCTCGACCTCGGACCAGAACCGGATCAGGGCGGCGCTGGAGCGGGAGGACCTGTTCACGGTGGTGATGGAGCAGTTCCCGACCGACACCGCCGACTACGCCGATTATGTGCTGCCCGCGACCATGCAGATCGAGCACCTGGACGTGCACCACGGCTACGGGCACATGTACATGGTGTGGAACGAGCCCGCCGTCGAGCCGCCGGGCGAGTGCCTGTCCACGACCGAGACCTTCCGCCGGCTCGCCCGGCTGATGGGCCTGACCGAGCCGTCCCTCTACAACAGCGACCTCGAACTGGCCGGGCAGACGCTCGCCCAGGCGGGGATCCCGCTGGAGGAGTGCCGCAAGCAGGGGTGGGCCCGGCTTCCGGTGGCCGACCCGTTCGTGCCGTTCACCGAGGGCTTCCCGACGCCGAGCGGGCGGCTGGAGTTCGCCTCCGCGAAGGCCGAGGGCGACGGGCTGCCGCGGGTCGCGGGTTACGTCCCCTCACTCACCGCCCGTACGGCTCCCGCCGACCGGCCGCACCCGCTCGTGATGATCACACCGGCCGCGCACACGTTCCTGAACACGCAGTTCGCCAACAACCCGGAGCTGCGCAAGCGGTCGAAGGGCCCGCGGGTGCTGGTCAACCCGGCCGACGCCGCGTCCCGGGGCCTCGTGGACGGGCAGGCCGCCCGGGTCTTCAACGGCAACGGCGAGTTCAGGGCGTACGTGGAGGTCAGCGACCGGGTGGCGCAGGGGGTGGTGGCGGCGCCGAAGGGCCACTGGCCGAAGCTGTCGGACGGCGCCAACCCCAACGCGCTGGTGGACGAGAGGGACGCCGACATGGGCCGGGGAGCGGTCTACCACGACAACTTCGTCGACGTCGCCCCGCTGTCACAGAGCGAGCTTGAACCCCTCGTGTGAGGCGGTGAAGCCGAGCGAGCCGTAGAAGCGGTGGGCCTCGGTGCGGGCCTTGTCGGAGGTGAGCTGCACCAGCGCGCAGCCGCGCTCCCGGGCCCGCTCGACCGCCCACCGCATCATCTCCCGGCCGATCCCCCGGTTGCGGTGCGGCACGGCGACCCTGACCGCCTCGATCTGCGCGCGCTCGCCGCCCCGCCGCGACAGCCCGGGAATGTAGGTGAGCTGCATGGTCCCCACCACGTCGCCGTCCGACTCCACGACGATCAACTCGTTGCGCGGGTCGGCGTCCACCGCCTCGAAGGCGGCGTCGTAGTCCGGCTCCCCGGAGGACGAACGGGCGGCGGTGATCGGGTCCTCGTTGATCATCGCCACGAGGACGGGGACGTCCTCGCGCCGGGCCGTACGGTAGTGCAGATCCATACCGGGGAGCCTAACCGGGGGGTGTCAGGGGCGGCTCAGGGACTTCCCCGATACCGGGGAAACACCCGAAAAGGCACGCTGTAGTCATGAACGAACTGACCCGTATGGACGAGATGTCCTTGGCCGGCGCGGCCCTGCGCGGCGCGCCCTGGCGGGCTGCGGCGACGTCCGGTGGGGCGGTCGCGGCCACGAGCTTCCTGCTGGGCGTCATCCTGCCCGGCCCGGCCGACCTGACCTGGGCCCTGTGCGCGGGGATCACCGTGTTCGCCCTCGTCGCGGCGATCGGCGCGATCTCCAAGCCCGACACCGGCGACCGGGTGACCCGGCAGGCCCGTCTCTGGGCGCTGCGCCACCCCTGGCGCTTCTCGCTCTACCCGGGCCTCGGTGCGGCGGCCCTCATGTACCCGGTGCAGCTCGTGATCGACCACGAGGGCCTCTTCGGCTCGGCCTGGGACGCGCTGTGGGGCGGCGCGCTCGTGCTGCTGATCACCGCCGTGCTCACGTTGTCGATGCGCGGCCGGGCCAAGGGCGTCTGACCCTGGCTAGGCCGCTCGCTCCGCCGCGCTGCGGCAGACGCAGAACTCGTTGCCCTCGGGGTCGAGGAGGGTGACCCAGCCGGCGCCGTCCGGCGTCCGGTGGTCCTCGTACGACGTGGCCCCGAGGGCGAGCAGCCGCTCCACCTCCTGGTCACGGGTGCCGTCACCCGAGGGGACGACGTCGAAGTGCAGACGGTTCTTGACCGTCTTGCCGTCGGGCACCCGGATGAAAAGCAGGTGCGGCGGGCCGCCCGGGCGGTCCAGCACGACCTCGTCGTCCTCCGGCTCGGAGTCGACGAGCGGCCAGCCCAGGGCCTCGCTCCACCACTGGGCCAGCTCGTACGGCTGGGCGCAGTCGATCGTCATCGTGCTGATCTCAATCATGCGCCCAGCCAAGCGCGACACCGGAAAATGTGTCAAGCCGGTTATGTCGCGGTCCGCCGCGGCCGCAGGGACTGGACGAGGCCCACCGCGGACACGACGGCCCAGACCCCCTCCAGCAGCAGGAATCCCCAGTCGTCGTCCGCGTACGCGAGCCACGCGAGCACCGCGGAGCCGACGAGGTTGAGCGTGAGATAGACCTTCGAGCGGTTGTCCAGGACGTTCATCTGGGAGAGCAGGAACGCGCCGAGGATGAGCACGGCGCCGACGATCTGCAGGGCTTGGTCCATGTCCTTCCGCCCACCGTCTTCGCTGGTCCGGGTACGGCGGGCACCTCGTCCGGGAAGACCGCGGATCGCGGCCTTCTCACAACGGGACCATACCTGTTGTGCGTCACCAAACCGCGCGATCTGTGGCGCAGACCATGGATACTGCCGGTTACTCGCGGGTAGCATACGTTTAGAGTTACCGACCAGTACGTTACCCCCGGGTTCGGTTCTAGGAGCGCACACAGATGGGTCACTACAAGAGCAACCTCCGCGACCTGGAGTTCAACCTCTTCGAGGTGTTCGGGCGCAAGGAGATCCTCGGCACCGGCCCGTTCGCCGAGGTGGACGAGGACACCGCGCGAAGCGTGCTGGAAGAGGTGAACCGGCTCGCCACCGGTCCCATCGCCGACTCGTTCGAGGACGCCGACCGCCACCCGCCCGTCTTCGACCCCGCCACCCACAGCGTGACCATGCCGGAGAGCTTCAAGCGCTCCTACCAGGCCTGGGTGGACGCCGAGTGGTGGCGCCTGGAGCTGCAGCCGGAGCTCGGCGGCACACTCGCCCCGCGCAGCCTGGTGTGGGCCATGGCCGAGATGGTGCTCGGCGCCAACCCCGCCGTGTGGATGTTCGCCTGCGGCCCGGCCTTCGCCCACCTGCTGTTCGAGCTCGGCACCCCGGAGCAGAAGCGGTTCGCCGAGATGGCCGTCGAGCGGCGCTGGGGCGCGACCATGGTGCTGACCGAGCCCGACGCCGGCTCCGACGTCGGCGCCGGCCGGACCAAGGCGATCCAGCAGCCCGACGGCACCTGGCACATCGAGGGCGTCAAGCGCTTCATCACCAGCGCCGAGCACGACATGGCCGAGAACATCTTCCACCTCGTGCTCGCCCGGCCCGAGGGGGCCAAGCCCGGCACCAAGGGCCTGTCGATGTTCCTCGTGCCGAAGTACCTGGTGGACGTGGAGACCGGCGAGCTGGGCGAGCGCAACGGCGTGTACGTCACCAACGTCGAGAAGAAGATGGGCCTGAAGGTCTCCACGACCTGCGAGCTCACCCTCGGCGAGAAGCACCCCGCCATCGGTTACCTCGTCGGTGACGCGCACGACGGGATCCGGCAGATGTTCATGGTGATCGAGCACGCCCGCATGATGGTGGGCGCCAAGGCCATCGCCACGCTGTCCACCGGCTATCTCAACGCGCTGGACTACGCGAAGAACCGCCTCCAGGGCGCCGACCTCACCCGCTCGGGCGACAAGACCGCCCCGCGCGTGGCGATCACCCACCACCCCGACGTGCGCCGCGAGCTCATGCTGCAGAAGTCGTACACCGAGGCGATGCGGGCGCTGGTCATCTACACGGCGACGATCCAGGACCAGATCCAGATCGCGGAGTTCGAGGGCCGCCGCGACCAGGCCGCCGAGGCGCTCAACGACCTGCTGCTCCCGCTGGTCAAGGGCGTCGGCTCCGAGCGGTCGTACGAGCTGCTGGCCCGTTCGCTGCAGACGCTCGGCGGCTCGGGCTTCCTGCAGGACTACCCGATCGAGCAGTACATCCGCGACTCGAAGATCGACTCGCTGTACGAGGGCACGACCGCGATCCAGGGCCAGGACCTGTTCTTCCGCAAGGTCCTGAGGAACCAGGGCGCCGCCCTGGGGTCGCTGCTCGGCGAGATCAGGACGTTCGCCGGCTCCGAGGCGGGCAACGGGCGGCTGAAGGTCGAGCGCGGCCTGCTCGACGAGGCGGCCGGTGAGGTCAAGGCCATGGCCGACACGATGGCCGGCTGGGCGATCGCCTCCATGGAGACGCCGCAGGAGGTCTACAAGGTCGGCCTCAACACCACCCGGTTCCTCATGGCTCTGGGCGACCTGGTGCTGGGCTGGCTGCTGCTGCGCCAAGCCGAGATCGCGCTGAACGCCCTTTCCGCCTCGGAGGAGGACAAGGCGTTCTACACGGGCAAGGTCGCGGCGGCCTCGTTCTTCGCCCAGACCGTGCTGCCCCGCCTGGCCGCCGAGCGCCGCGTACTCGCCGCCACCGGCCAGGACATCATGGAGCTGCCCGAAAACTCCTTCTAACCCCGGCCGTGATCTTGGAGTTTGTCGCAGCGACCCGCTCCCGCCTGGGCAAGTACCGTCGGTGATCATGCAGAGTTTCCGTCAGCACCACGCACCACCTGCGAGTTCCATCTGCGTGACCTTTCAATTGCAAGATCACGAATGATGTACGAGCAGGTCGCGGGCGTGCAGCGGGGATCACTGCATGATCACAGACGGTATCGCCCGAGGTCGAAGGCTTACGTGCGACAAACTACAAGATCACGCGGGGAGGTTAGGCGGGCGCGGGCGCGGCGGAGCGGCGTTCGAGGGCGGCCGAGAGGACGGCGAGCACGAGCGCGGAAGCGGCGAGGAGGGCGCCCACCCAGTTGGGCGAGGTGTAGCCCAGGCCCGCCGCGATGACGAGGCCGCCGAGCCAGGAGCTCAGGGCGTTGCCGAGGTTGAAGGCGCCGATGTTGACCGCCGAGGCCAGCGTCGGCGCGCCGTGGGCGAGATCGAGCACGCGCTTCTGCAGCGGCGGCACGGTGGCGAAGCCGAGCGCCCCCACCAAGGCCACGGTCACCGGGGCGAGGATCTTGCTGTGCGCGGTCAGCGTGAAGGCGGCGAGGACGACCGCGAGGGCGCCCAGCGAGACGTACAGCATCGGCATCAGCGCGCGGTCGGCGAACCTTCCCCCGATGAGATTGCCGGCCACCATGCCGAGACCGAAGAGGACCAGCAGCCAGGTCACCGCCCCTTCGGGGTAGCCCGTGACCCGGACCATCATCGGTGCGATGTACGTGATGGCCGCGAAGACGCCGCCGAACCCGAGCACGGTCATGCCCATCGCGAGCAACACCTGGACGTCGCGGAGTGCGGCCACTTCGTGACGCAGGCGCACGCCCTCGGGCCGCGGCATCTCGGGTACGAGCACGACGATGCCGATCAGGCCGACGACGCCGAGCCCGGCGACGATGGCGAAGGTCGTCCGCCAGCCGGCGACCTGGCCGACCAGGGTGCCCAGGGGCACGCCGACGACGTTGGCCACGGTCAGACCGGTGAACATCAGGGCGATCGCGCCGGCCCTCCGGTGCGGGGCGACCAGTTCGGCCGCGACCACGGAGCCGATGCCGAAGAACGCGCCGTGCGCGAGCGAGGCGATCACCCGGCCGGCCAGCATCACCCCGAAGCCCGGCGCGAGGGCCGAGAGCAGGTTGCCGGCGACGAACAGCGCCATCAGCAGCATCAGCACGCGCTTGCGGGACATGACCGTCCCCAGCACGGTCATCGGCGGGGCGCCGACCACCACGCCCAGGGCGTACCCGGTGACGAGCAGACCGACGGTCGGGATGGAGACGCCGAGGTCGGACGCCACCTGCGGGAGCAACCCAGTGATCACGAATTCGGTGGTCCCGATCCCGAAGGCCCCGATGGCGAGGGCTACGAGTGCGAGCGGCATGAACGTCCCCCAGCGATTGCACGAGCGAGTAACACGCGCCGACAATAGTTGCAGGCGCTTAATACTTGCAAGCGCGGGCAATTGCAGGAGTGGAGTATCCTCGACTGAATCACACGCGAACGGAGGGAGAGCCGATGACGGCCACGGATCCTGCCCTCACCGCTCTCGCACAGGGCTGGTGCGCCCTCTCCCTGTTGCACGAGAAGATCGAGGCGCGCATCGAGCGCGCCCTGCAGAGCGAGCACGGCCTTAGCGTGCGGGAGTACTCCTTGCTGGAGACGCTCAGCCGGCAGCACGACGGCCCCGGCGGACACCTGCAGATGAAGCAGGTCGCCGACGCCGTGGTGCTCAGCCAGAGCGCGACGACGCGCCTGGTGACCCGGCTCGAAGAGCGGGGACTGCTCACCCGCTACCTGTGCCCCACCGACCGCCGCGGGATCTACACCGACGTCAGCCCCGCGGGCCTGGCGCTGCTCGCCGAGGCCCGGCCCACGAACGACGCCGCCCTGCGGGAAGCCCTTGACCAGGCAGCCCGGAACCCCCGGCTCGCCCCTCTGGTCGAAGCGGTCGAATCACTGCACGTGCAGGGGTGACCCCGGACGCCGCCGGAGGCACGCCTGCGGGACCCTAGAGGACGTACTGCACCGCCGCGCGGGCGGCGAGGATCGGCGCGATGCACTCGTCGACCACCGCCAGGTGGACCGGGTGGTCACGGTAGACGACGTAGTCCTCGGGGGAGTCGAAATCGGCGACCACGGCGAAGGAGTAGTTGTCCTCGTTGACGCCCGCGTCGTGACCGATCCGGTAGGAGCGCACCTCGGGGATGGCATCCGGCAGCCCGCTCAGCCGCCTTGCCACCTCGGCCCGCTGCTCCTCGGTGGCGTCCTCGGTCCACTGCAGCAGCACGACGTGGCGGAACATGCACTCCCCCTGGGATGAGACGCACGCGGCCGGGCGGCCGCGTTCTTCGCGGCGCCCATCCTCTCATCATCGATGACGGAGGCGTAGGCGCGGTGGGTGTTCAGGCGCCGGCCATCAGCCGGAGCCCGCGTCAATCACCGGGCGGGTGGACCGACCGGCGAGCACTCCGGCCCTGCCACTGCTCCACGACCTGCCGGAACGCCGCGCTCACGAGGGACAGAAGTTCGGCGGAGGACTCGAAGCGGGCGCCCGCCGGGGTCGCGGCCCCGAGGATGTCGGCTCCGCGCTGGGATGCGGCCGCCAGGGCCTCGTTCATCCGCAGGGACGCGAGGATCGACCGGAGCCAGATCTCGTCGTCGATGACATAGCGTTCGCGCCGCGCCCCGGGAACCCGTTCCCGCCTGAGCATCCCCTGCTGTTCGAGGAAGGCGACGGCGTGCGAGATCGAGGCAGGGCTGACGTGAAGCCGCTGGACCAGGTCGGCGGCGGTGAGAGTGCCGGAGTCCGTGACGTACAGGCAGGCCAGCACCCTGGCCTCCATCCGGGGCAGCCCCTGCTGCACGAGAAGGGCGATGAAGGACTCCGTGAAGTTCTGCACCGCCTGGGGGTCACGCCCATGGCCGCCGTCGGAGATCGGCGGCGCCGGTGGCCGAGCCCGCTTGTGCCGTCGCGCGCGGTGCCGCGTGGCCTCGTGCGCCCGCTCCGCCCCGTAATCGTCGGGTCCGCCGTTGCGGGTGACCTCTCGCATGATCGTCGAGGCGGGCCGCCCCAGACGCCGGCCGATCTCTGCGTATCCGAGCCCCTCGGCCAGCCCCGCGGCGATGTGCTGACGGTCCTCGTCGGTGAGTCTGCCTCCGGGCATCGGTGCTCGTCTCCTGTCTGCCGACGTGCGCGGAGCTCGGCGCCCGCGTGCCGCACAGTATGCATTCACTCGGAGGCCATTGCAATGCATGCCTGACCGCTCATTGCGTTCAGCCCCAGAGTCATTGCAATAGACACTCAGACAGCACAGCACAACGGGAGGTACCAACCCTCTTAATGATTGACCAAATAGTGAATGCAATGTAGCGTCGCAGACGTTCAGAGATTCCCGAACACTTGCGGGTGCCGGCGGCAGCGCAGAGGGAGCCTCGATGGCAGATCGACCATGTGTATGAGGAGATTCAGGATGGAAATCGGCGACAGCGGCTTCTCCGCGACCGGGCTGCGCAGGGTGCGCGAGGTCTTGACGCGATATGTCGACTCGGGGCGGATTCCCGGGCTTGTCGCCCTGGTCAGCCGGAGCGGCCGGACACATGTGGAAGCGATCGGGACGATGCGTCATGACGGTGGCGCGCCGATGCGCCGGGACACGATCTTCCGGATGGCCTCGACCTCCAAGCCGGTCTCGGTCGCGGCGGCGATGGTCCTGCTGGACGAGTGCAGGCTGCGATTGGACGACCCGGTGGATCCGTGGCTGCCGGAACTGGCCGGCCGCCGGGTGCTGAAGCGGATCGACGGTCCGCTGGACGACACCGTGCCGGCGCGGCGACCGATCACCGTGCGGGACGTGCTGACCTCCACCTTCGGACTCGGCATGGACATGACCTCGCTGGGCACCCCGATCATGAACGCGGTCTTCGAGCAGGGGCTCACGCCCAACCTGCCGGTGCCGATGCCCGAGCAGGACGAGTGGATGCGCCGCCTCGGCGAGCTCCCGCTGATGTACCAGCCCGGACAGCGCTGGCAGTACCACATCAGCAGCGACCTGCTCGGCGTGCTGGTGTCCAGGGTCACCGGCCAGTCGTTCGAGGAGTTCCTGCGCGAGCGCATCTTCGATCCGCTGGGGATGACCGACACCGGTTTCCACGTGCCCGCCGAAAAGATCGACCGGCTGCCGGCCCTCTACGCCCCCGACCCGCGGACCGGCGAGTTCCTCGTATGGGACGAGGCCAAGGGCGGACGGTGGAGCGAGCCTCCGGCGTTCCAAGGTGGGGGCGGCGGGCTGGTCTCCACCGTCGACGACTACCACGCCTACTTCCGCATGCTGCTCAACGGCGGGACGCACCAGGGGAAGCGCATCCTGTCCCGGCCCGCCGTCGAGCTGATGACCACCAACCGTCTCACGCCCGAGCAGAACGCCGCCCGCACCGCCATGGCCATCGACAACGTCCACATTTCGCACGGCCAAGGACAGCACGGCGGCTGGGGCTTCGGGATGGCGGTGCGCACCTACCGCGGCGACTACGCCCCCGTCGGCCAGTTCGGCTGGGACGGCGGAAGCGGCACCGCGGCCTACGCCGACCCGGCCAACCAGCTCACCGGACTCCTGCTCACCCAGGTCGGCGCGTCCACCCCGGACTCGATGCAGCTCGTCCACGACTTCTGGACCACGCTCTACCAGGCGATCGACGACTGACACCGGGCCCGCGTCCCGGCAGACCCGCCCTCAGCCCCCCTCAGCCCCTCAGCCCCCTCATGCCCGCCCCGAGCCCTTTCCCGGGCATCGGCGGGCCCCTTCCCCCATCCGTACATCAGATGTAAAGGACCACGCGACCATGTCCGTCACCCTCACCGACCAGGACAAGATCACCCTGCGGACCGCCGCCTACGGCGCCGTCTCGCTGCTGGCCGCCGCCGGCGCCACCGGCTCGCCCCACAAGGTCGCCACCCAGGGCTCCATCGCCCTGGCCTCCGCGACCGGCCTCGTCGGGCACGTGCTCGCCGACAAGTCGACGGGTATGGACCTGAGCGGCAAGTCCGTCGCCGAACTCGCCGACCGTGTGCTGCCGGCCCTGACGGCGTCCGTGCACCTGCTCAAGCGGCAGGCGCCGACCGAGGCCGACAACTTCCGCAGCACCGTCCTCGTCGCCGTCGAAGCGGCCGCCCGGGCCCAGAAGGGCGAGCCCGGCCCCACCATGGCCGACATGGCCCGCAAGATCACCGAAGCTCTCGACGCCGCCTGACGGGAGGTCCCCGGGTCCTCCCCGGACCCGGGACGCGGCGACGGCCGGCCCGCCCGCCGATGCCCGGCGTCCGGCCGTCGCCCGCGCTCAGTCAGGTCCTCACAGCCAGTGCCACTCGATGGAGGCCCGTCTGCGCCGGAGCAGCAGCATGAGCGCCTCGGCGACGCGCAGGCGCACGCGGTCGACCGTGAGGACCGCGGCGAACGCCGTCACCGGCACGGCGGTCATGCCGCCGCCCAGGCGGCGGCGTCTCTGACCAGCGGCCCGGCGCGCTTCTCCACCGGCGCCGGCGCGCCGTCCGGATCGACCTCCGGGAGGACACGGCGCACGGTGGTGTCCTCCCGGTCGCTCAGTATGAGGATCACACGCGAACGGTAGAAAGCCGAGCTTGCGCCTCACTGGTTCGGATCTCGCATCCGACTTGAGCGGTCCCCGCTCAGCTCCAGGCGAGCATGCGGAGAGGGTCTTCCAGCATGGCGCCGACGTCACGCAGGACGTACGACCCCAGCTCGCCGTCGACCACGCGGTGGTCGAACGACAACGCCAGGGTGGTGACCTTGCGGACCGCGAGCTGTCCGTCCACCACCCAGGGCATGTCCCTGATCTGGCCCACGGCGAGGATCGCCACCTCCCCGGGGTTGAGGATCGGCGTGCCGGCATCGACGCCGAAGACACCCACGTTGGTGATCGTGATCGTGCCGCCGCTCAGCTCGGCGGGCTGGCACTTGCCGGCCCGCGCCCGCTCGGTGAGCTCGCCCAGTGCTCTGGCGAGCTCGGGCAGCGACATCACGTCGGCGTCCTTGACGTTCGGCACGATCAAGCCGCGATCGGTGGCGGCGGCGATGCCGAGGTTCACGTAGTGCTTGACCACGATCTCCTCGCCGGTCCACGTGGCGTTGGCCATCGGGTGCCGTTTCACCGCGGTGATCAGGGCCTTCGCCACGAGAAGCAGCGGGGAGACCTTGACCTCGGCGAATTCGGGCAGCGTACGCAGCCGCCGGACCGCCTCCATCGTCTCGGTCACGTCGACCTGCAGCCACTCGGTCACGTGCGGGGCCGAGAACGCGCTGGTCACCATCGCCTGCGCGGTCGCCTTCCTGACCCCCTTGACCGGGATGCGCTCCTCCCGCGCCCCGGACTCCCGGCGCGCGGCGGCCGGAACGGGCGCGGGCGCCGCGACCGCGGTCTCCACGTCGGCCCGGGTGATCGATCCCTGGGGGCCGGTGCCGGTGAGGGTCGTCAGGTCGACGCCCAGGTCCTTGGCGAGCTTGCGGACCGGCGGCTTGGCCAGGGCGCGCGCCCGTGTGGACACGGCGGAGCCGTTGTCCTGCGTCGCAGGAACATCTTCCGCGGCACGAACACCTGCGTCGACACCAGCAGAAGCGGCCGGCTTGCGGGGACGGCGGCGGGTGGCGCTCGTCTTGACGCCGTAGCCGACCAGCACCGGCTGGCGCTGCTCCTTCGCCGGAGCGCCGTTGCGCGCGTCCGGCACCATGTCGTCCGCCAGCGCCTCCCGGCCCGCGACGGCGCCACCACCACCCGCGCCGTCACCGCCCGCGCCGTCCTCGACCGCGATGATCGGGGCGCCGACGTCGACGGTCTGACCCTCGCCGGCCATCAGGGCGGAGACGGTGCCCTCGTAGGGGCACGGCAGCTCGACGACGGCCTTGGCCGTCTCGATCTCCACGATCGTCTGGTTGATCTTCACCGAGTCGCCCGGGGCCACGTGCCACCTGACGATCTCGGCCTCGGTCAGCCCCTCGCCCACGTCGGGGAGTCTGAACTCACGGAGCATGAGAAGTCCCTCCCCCTCAGTACGCGAACGAGCGGTCCACGGCGTCGAGCACGCGGTCCAGGTCGGGCAGGTAGTGGTCCTCCAGCCGCGACGGCGGGTAGGGCGTGGAGAACCCGCCGACCCGCAGCACGGGCGCCTCCAGACTGTAGAAGCAGCGCTCGGTGATCCGCGCCGCCAGCTCGGCCCCGAAGCCGGTGAAGACGGGGGCCTCGTGGGCGACGACGCACCGCCCGGTCCGCGTCACGGACTCGGTCAGGACGTCCACGTCGAGAGGGTTGAGCGAGCGCAGGTCGATGACCTCGATGTCCCGCCCGTCCTCCTCCGCCGCCGCGGCGGCCTCCAGGCAGGTCTTCACCATCGGCCCGTACGCGATCAGCGTGATGTCGCGGCCCTGCCGTACGGTGCGGGCGCGGTCGAGCGCCAGGCCGGGGGCGGCGAGGTCGATGTCGGCCTTGTCCCAGTAACGGCGCTTGGGCTCGAAGAAGATGATCGGGTCGTCGCAGCGGACGGCGTCCTGGATCATCGTGTAGGCGTCCACCGGGTTGGAGCACGCCACCACCCGCAGGCCCGCCGTGTGGGTGAAGTACGCCTCGGGCGACTCCGAGTGGTGCTCGACCGCCCCGATGCCGCCGCCAAAGGGGATGCGTACGACGACCGGCAGCTTGAGCGTGCCGAGCGACCGCAGCGGCATCTTGGCCAGCTGGGTGATGATCTGGTCGGCGGCCGGGAACACGAACCCGTCGAACTGGATCTCGCAGACCGGCCGGTAGCCGCGCAGGGCCAGGCCGATCGCCGTCCCGATGATGCCCGACTCGGCGAGCGGCGTGTCGATCACGCGGTCCTCGCCGAAGTCTTTCTGGAGGCCGTCGGTGACGCGGAAGACGCCGCCGAGCTTGCCGACGTCCTCTCCCATCACGAGGACCTTGGGGTCGTCCTCCATCGAGCGGCGGAGGCCCTCGTTCAATGCCTTGGCGAGAGTGAGTGTGGTCATCGTTCGAACCCCGCCAGGTAGGTCAGGTACTGCTCGCGTTCCTCGTCGAGGAGTGCATGGGCTCCGGCGTACACGTGATCAAAGATAGCCCGGGGTGGTGGGTCGGGCAGCGCCAGGCACCGGCTTCGCACGTCCTTGCCGAGCGCGTCGGCCTCGGCGTCGATCTTCTCGAAGAACTCCTGGTCGGCGAGCTGGTTCTTGAACAGGTACGCCTTGACCCGCTCGATGGGGTCCTTCAGCTTCCACGCCTCCAGCTCGTGGGCGAGCCGGTAGCGGGTGGGGTCGTCGGAGGTGGTGTGCGCGCCCATCCGGTAGGTGAACGCCTCGATCAGCGTCGGCCCCTGCCCGTCGCGGGCGTTCTGCAGCGCGCGGCGGGTCGCGGCGAGGCAGGCGAACACGTCGTTGCCGTCCACGCGGATCCCGGGGAAGCCGAAGCCGGACGCCCTCTTGTAGAGCGGGATCTTCGACTGCTTCTCCAGCGGCTCGGAGATGGCCCACTGGTTGTTCTGGCAGAAGAACACGATGGGGGCGTTGAACACCGAGGCCCAGATGAAGGCCTCGTTCACGTCGCCCTGGGAGGTCGCGCCGTCGCCGAAGTAGACGATGGTGGCCGCCTCGGCGCCGTCGCGCTGGATGCCCATGGCGTAGCCGACCGCGTGCAGGGCCTGGGAGCCGATGACGATCGTGTAGAGGTGGAAGTTGTGCTCCGCCGGGTCCCACCCGCCGTTGCTCACGCCGCGGAACAGGCCGAGCAGCTTGACCGGGTCGACGTCGCGGCACCAGGCCACGCCGTGCTCGCGGTAGGTGGGGAAGGCCATGTCGGCGTCCGTGAGCGCCCGGCCTGAGCCGATCTGGGCCGCCTCCTGCCCGAGCAGGGACGCCCAGATGCCGAGCTCTCCCTGTCGCTGGAGCGCGACGGCCTCCAGGTCGACGCGGCGGACGAGGACCAGGTCACGGTAGAGGGAGCGGACCTCCTCGGCGGTCAGCTCGATGTCGTAGTCGGGATGCTCGACCCGCTCCCCTTCCGGGGTGAGCAGTTGGACGAGTTCCGGGGGTGCGTCTACACCACGAGGGGCGTCGGCTGTCACGTGCCACTCCTGTGCGTGTCGGGCCCCCGCGGGTGGGGTCACCCCCGCAGGACGGCCGGGTCGTCGGGCGTACGGCCGCTGGGGTGGGCGACCGGGCGCATATGTGGACATCGTGGCAGAAGTCACGCCCCTTGGCGCAAGGCCCCGCCCGCCCGTCCATACCTCTTCCGATTCCCGGACTGTGAGACGCCACACCCGGGCGCCGCGTCCCGGGAGCGGCGGGACACCCGCCCGGCGCGGCATCCCGGCCCGTCGGGGACGAGCCGGCGAGGCGGCACTAGGCTTGGCCCAAACGGACCCCCGAACGGGCGGACCTCCCCGAATCGGCGGGCCCTCATTCGAATTGGAGGAACATCGTGGCGCGCGTCATCGTCGACGTCATGCTCAAGCCGGAGATCCTCGACCCGCAGGGCCAGGCGATCGCCCGGGCGCTGCCGCGACTCGGCTTCTCCGGGGTCTCCGGGGTGCGGCAGGGCAAGCGGTTCGAGCTGGAGTTGGACGGCCCGGCCGACGAGGCCGCACTTTCGGATGTCCGAAAGATGGCCGAAACCCTGCTCGCGAACACGGTCATCGAGGACTTCACGATCCGCGTCGAGGGGTGAAGTGGCGCATTTCACACCACTGTTTCCGCGGCTTGTCTACCCCTAATCAGGCATCGGTCCGTCTCGAACCCACCTATCCCGTGCGTCCTGAATAACGCGGACGTGATTTTGCGGTTAGCCCTGATTCATCGGGGAAGCCTACCTTGGTGACCTTCGACACCGGGGAGGGGTCCGGTGGATATTGAGTTTTCACTGGCGATGCCACGGGATGCCATCGGCATCCCGATGGTCCGTCGAGTGGTGGGCGACGCGCTGCGGTCTCTCGGGGTGACCGAAGAGTGCGTGTCCGACATACTCCTGGCGACCTCCGAGGCGTGCGCCAACGCGGTGCGCCACGGTGGCCCAGCCAACCGCTACGAGGTCATGGCGACCATAGGCAACGGCCGCTGCGAGCTGCGCGTCGCCGACGAAGGCGAGGGGCTGCACATGATTCCCCGCCAGTACCCGCCGGCGGAGACCGAGAACGGCCGGGGCATTTTGATAATGCGCGCCGTCGTGGACGATCTGTCGTTCGACATCACGCCCGGGCGCGGCACGACCGTGCGCCTGAGCAAGGAACTCGACTGGGACGAGGACTCCATCGCCCGTCACCTCACTCTCGACCGTCATCTCGCCGGGGTCTGAGCACCCCGGCTCCGCACCACGCCGGGCTCGGGGAGCCCGGCGTGACGTGTGATCGGATGTGAGCCTCCGCAGGGGATCCGGTTTGGCGGCTCCGATACCCTGTGGTGTACCGCCACAGACCGCCGTCCGGCCAGATGACGGTGGCGTACGGCTTGGCGGGGACCCTTGGAGGGAAAACTGTCATGAGCGCTGCCCGGGTGGGCGTCGTCACCTTCCCCGGAACACTCGACGACCAGGACGCCGCGCGAGCCGTACGGCTGGCCGGAGCGGAGGCGGTGCCCCTGTGGCACGCCGACCACGACCTCAAGGGAGTCGACGCCGTCTTCCTTCCCGGTGGGTTCTCCTACGGCGACTATCTTCGCTGCGGGGCGATCTCCCGGTTCTCCCCTCTCATGACCGAGCTGATCCCGGCCGCCCGGTCCGGGCTGCCCGTGCTCGGCACCTGCAACGGCTTCCAGATCCTCTGCGAGGCGCACCTGCTGCCGGGCGCGCTGACCCGCAACGAGGGCCTCCACTACATCTGCCGCGACCAGCGCATCCGCGTGGAGAGCACGCGTACGGCGTGGACGGCGGACTTCGCGGACGGCCAGGAGATCGTGCTGCCGATCAAGCACGGCGAGGGCCGTTACGTGGCCGACGCGGAAACACTCGCGGCGCTGGAGAGCGAGGGCCGGGTGGTCTTCCGCTACGCGGGCGGCAACCCCAACGGCTCGCTCAACGACATCGCCGGGATCACCAACGAGGCCGGGAACGTCGTCGGCCTCATGCCCCACCCCGAGCACGCGGTCGAGGACCTGACCGGCGCGCCGAGCGTGGACGGCCGGCACTTCTTCACCTCTATCTTGAAGCGGCTGGTGAACGCGTGATGGGGAGCGGTGAGCGACCTATGAACACCGACAGTGTGAGCCGTGCGCTGGAGACGCCGGACGAGCGCCAGCCGTACGCCGAGCTGGGCATGAAGGACGACGAGTACCAGCGCGTACGCGACATCCTCGGCCGCCGCCCGACCGGCTCCGAGCTGGCGATCTACTCGGTCATGTGGAGCGAGCACTGCTCCTACAAGTCGTCGAAGGTGCACCTGCGGCAGTTCGGGACCAAGGCGCCCGAGTCGGAGGCCCTGCTCGTCGGCATGGGTGAGAACGCCGGCGTGGTCGACATCGGCGACGGCTGGGCCGCCACCTTCAAGATCGAGTCGCACAACCACCCGTCGTACGTCGAGCCGCACCAGGGCGCCGCGACCGGCGTCGGCGGCATCGTGCGCGACATCATGTCGATGGGCGCCCGGCCGGTCGCGGTCATGGACGCGCTGCGCTTCGGCGGGGCCGACCAGCCCGACACGCGCCGGGTGCTGCCCGGGGTGGTCGAGGGCATCAGCCACTACGGCAACTGCCTCGGCCTGCCCAACATCGGCGGGGAGGTCGTCTTCGACCCCTGCTACATCGGCAACCCGCTGGTCAACGCCCTGTGCGTCGGCCTGTTGCGCAAGGACCAGATCAAGCTCGCCACCGCGCCCGGCCCCGGCAACAAGGTCGTGCTCTTCGGCGCCAGGACCGGCGCGGACGGCATCGGCGGCGCCTCGGTGCTGGCCTCGGCCACCTTCGAGGACGAGTCGCAGGCCAAGCGGCCCGCCGTGCAGGTCGGCGACCCGTTCATGGAGAAGCTGCTGATCGAGTGCTGCCTGGAGCTCTACCAGGCGGACGTGGTCGTCGGCATCCAGGACCTCGGCGCGGCCGGGGTGTCCTGCGCCACGACCGAGCTGGCCGCCAAGGGCACCGGCGGCATGGAGGTGAACCTCAACCTCGTCCCGCTGCGCGATCCCACGCTGCGGCCCGAGGAGATCCTCATGAGCGAGTCGCAGGAGCGCATGATGGCGGTCGTCACCCCCGACGACATCCCCGCCTTCATGGCCATCTGCGACAAGTGGGACGTGCCGGCGACCGTGATCGGCGAGGTCACCGACACCGGCAGGCTCGTCATGACGTGGGACGGCGAGGTCATCGTCGACATCCCGCCGGGCACGGCCGCCGACGAGGGCCCGGTCTACGAGCGCCCGTTCCACGAGCCCGCCGGGCAGGCCGCGCTCAACGTCGACGGTCCCGAGCGCCTGCCGAGGCCCGAGGACCTGCGGGAGACCCTGCTCACCCTGCTCGGCTCGCCCAACCTCGGGTCCAAGGAGTGGGTGACCTCCCAGTACGACCGGTATGTCCGGGGCAACACGGTCCTGGCCCAGCCCGCCGACGCCGGCATGCTGCGCATCTCCGAGGTCATGCCGGGCGCGCAGGAGACCACCCGGGGCATCGCGCTCGCCACCGACGGCAACGGCCGCTACGCGAAGCTCGACCCGTACACGGGGGCCCAGCTCGCGCTGGCGGAGGCGTACCGCAACGTGGCGGTGACCGGCGCGACGCCGCTCGCCGTCACCAACTGCCTCAACTTCGGCTCGCCCGAGGACCCCGAGGTCATGTGGCAGTTCTCCGAGGCCGTACGCGGGCTCGCCGACGCCTGCCGGACCCTGGGGGTGCCGGTGACCGGCGGCAACGTGTCGTTCTACAACCAGACGGGCTCGACCGCGATCAACCCGACGCCGGTGATCGGCGTGCTCGGCGTGATCGACGACGTGGCGCAGCGGGTCAGGTCCGGCTTCACGGCCGCGGGCCTGCGGGTCCTCCTGCTGGGCGAGACCCGCGAGGAGTTCGGCGGCTCGGAGTGGGCGCACGTCGTCCACGGCCACCTGGGCGGCCTGCCGCCGCAGGCGGACCTGGAGGCCGAGCGCGGCCTGGCCGCGGTGCTGACCGAGGCGGCGGCCCGCGGGCTGCTGGAGGGCTCCCACGACCTGTCCGACGGCGGCCTCGCGGTCGCCCTGGCGGAGTCGTGCCTGGCTCAGGGCGTCGGCTGCACGGTGACCCTGCCGGGCGAGGACGCCTTCGTCGAGTTGTTCAGCGAGTCGGCCGCGCGGGCGCTGGTGTGCGTGCGGCCCGAGGCGTTCGACGCCTTCGCCGACCTGTGCGTCCGCCACGAGGTGCCCTGCTCCGGGCTCGGCCTCACCGGCGGCTCCGCGCTCACGGTCGAGGGCGTCCTCGACGTCCCGGTGGAGGAGCTTCGCGAGGTGCACACCTCCGCGCTTCCGCGCGTCTTCGGCTGATTCCGATCGAGTGCGGGCCCTTCCGGACGGGTCGTCCGGAAGGGCCTTCCTCGTGCGGGACGTCAGACGGCGTTGACGTGGCAGGTGGCGGTCATCGTCTTGGTCGGGTCGCTCTCGGAGGTGGCCGTGAGCTTCACCGTGGCGTGCCGGCTGCCGCCCGCGGACTGCTGGGCGAAGACGGTGACGGTCTTCTTGCCGCCGAAGTCGACGGCCGCGAGGGCGTTGGGCGTGATCGTGGTCCAGCCGTTCCCTTCGGCCTCGGCCTTCAGCCGGTAGACGTCACCGTTAAGGTACGTCCTGACGTCCTCGGGGTGCTGCCCCTGAACGGAGGCGGCCTTGCCGGTGTTGGACAGCGGGAAGCTGCACATCGACACGCCCTTCTGCGCGGCGGGGACGCCCGCGCCCGGGAGCAGCTTCACGCCCCGCTTCTGCGGGCCCGCGCCGTCGAGGGACTTGATCGCCACCGTGTACGACAGGATCCCCTTGGCGTCGCGCTCCACGTCGGTGACGTAGAAGTGCAGGCGGTTGGCCTGGTCCACGTACTCGTACTCGCTGCCCGAGTCGGTGCCCGCGTGGAAGAGGGCGTCGGCGAGCTGCCGGTAGTCGCCGATCGTGATCGGGACCTCGGTGCCGTCGGGCAGCACGTAGTCGGTCATGTCGATGTCCTGCGGGTTGGCGTCGATCACCCACTCGAACGGCGCCCGGTCCTGGTCCTTGGTCTTGGCCAGGAGCACGCCGGAGTCGGGAGTGAAGGAGTCGCTGCCGATCCGGTCGACGACCTCCACGGTGTAGTTGTCGTAGCCGCCGCCGTCGCAGAGCGGGTCGGTCCGCTGGTTGCACGACCCGGTGGACTTGTCTCCGGTGTCGAAGGAGACGTTGACGCCCGTCAGGCCGTTCTTGCCCGGCTGGATCTCGCGCGCGGTCACCTTGGCGACGACCATGCCGGAGTCGCGCAGCGCCTCACGCGACAGGCGCAGGACGTTCTGCTCGTCCACCATGTTCAGCTTGATCTTGTTGCGCAGCATGTGCTGAGCGCCCATCGACGCGCCCGCCGTGGGTGGGATCAGCCAGCGGCTGTGCGGGCCGCCGGGACCGTTGAAGCTGCCGCGGCTGAGCATCTCCCAGATGCCGGTGTAGGACCGGACCGGCGGGTTGCCGTACGGGTTGTTGTAGTTGTCCAGGACGCCAAGGATGTGGCTGAACTCGTGGGCGAAGACCCCCTGGCCGGAGCTCTCGGCCTGGACGGAGTCGACGCCGATGTTCGCGTTGGGCCAGAACGTCGAGCCGGCGGCCCAGGACGTCCAGTCCACATAGCGGGTCTTGGACCAGTTGGGCAGGTTCGGGTCCGGCGGCCCGAAGTCGTCGGTGACGTCCTCCTTGGTGGGGAACTTCATCATGCCGAACTCCTGCCAGGTCGACGACTCGTCCTGGCCGGCGCTCAGGTAGAAGACGAAGTCGAACTGGGAGGCGACGTCCTGGCCGACGTCGGCGAGCCAGGCGGCCTTGCCGTCCGTGCGCAGGTTCCTGTTGCAGTTGTCCCCCGCCGGGCAGGCGTCGCGCTGGTACTCCATCGCGTACTCGTGCGACTTGCCCGGCATGGTGTAGGGGCCGAACGCGGTGAGGTCGACGCCGTACCGGCCGCCGGAGTCCTCCATCCAGTACTCGTGCAGGGTGTGGCCCTGGTTGAGCTGGCCGGGGGTGTTGAGGAAGTCCTGGTAGAACTTGGCGACCTGGTCACGGGGGATGTCGTGGGCCTGGGAGCTGGGGTTGCCGAAGACGGTCGAGTTCTGCGGCTGGGTGACCACGAACGGCTGGTTGGGGTAGTCCACCAGCACGAGCGCGCCCTTGAAGGTGCGCGCCGAGCCCTTCACGGCGGGGTTCGCCCAGTCGGTGCCCGGGATCTTCTTGTAGTCCGTCCACGTCATGTGGTCGGGGTTCTTCCAGTTCTGCGGGTCGATCGGCGCGACGACCCGCGACGCGCGGCCACGCAGGGCCTGCGCCTCGTCCGGCTGGTCGCGCTGCCAGGGCTGGACCTGGGGCCAGTGGTCACGACGCCAGGGCAGATCGGGGTCTCCGCCGGGGGCCGCGGAGGCGGGAGCCGCCGTCAGCGCGAGCGGGACGAGCGCGATGGCCGCCACCACGCCCGGGAACAGCGTTTTTGAGAGTTTCACGAATTATGACGCTATAGAGACTATTGAGGGAGATCATCGGTCACTTGTAGGGAAGACTGACGGGCCCGTCTCCTACAGGTGTCGAAGCGTCCAGGTGGAGGGCGAGTGGTGGATTTGCAGCGCATCGTGGACGACCTCGCCCTTCGTCTCGAAAGACCCCTCCTGCTTGAGGACGGCCGCCAGCGCGTCGTCGCCTACAGCGAGCAGGACGGGCCGATGGACGACGTCCGCCGCCACTCGATCCTGCGCCGCCACACCACCCCCGACGTGCGCGACTTCCTGCGCGCCGCGGGCATCCACGAGGCGACCGAGCCGCTGCGCACGCCCGGCGCCCCGGAGCTGGGGCTGCTGCCGCGGATCTGCGTCCCCGTACGGCACGACGGCCTGCCGCTCGGCTTCCTGTGGTTCATCGACACGGCTCCGGCCATGACCGAGCCGGAGATCGCGGCCGCGGCGGAGGCCGCGCCCACCCTCGCCCTGACCCTCTTCCACGAGAGTCTGGCCTCCGAGCTCGCCTCGCGCCGCGAGCTGGAGGCCGTCACCGGACTGCTGCTCCGCGAGCCCGACGCCGACAGGACCCTGATCGAGGCGGGCGCGTTCCCTGACGGCGCGCCCGTGACCGTGGCGGTCGCCAGGCCGGTCGGCGGCGGGTCCGACGAGACCCTGCGGTTGACGATGGAGCGCGGGCTGCTGGCCCTGCGGCGGCGCCTGGCCAGGCACCATCCCCTGCACCTGGTGCGCTACGACCACGCCGTGCTGCTCACCGCGGGCACCCGCGCCTTTCCCGAGGAGATGCACGCGGCCCTCGGGACGCCGGTCCTGGTCGGGATCGGCTCGCCGCGCCCCTCGCTCTCCCGCACGGCCGAGTCCTACGAGGAGGCGCTGCACGCCGCCGAGGTCATCGCGAAGGTGCCGGAGTTCGGGCGCTCGGCGGAGTGGAGCCGCCTCGGCGCCTATCGCATGCTGTCCGGAGTGCCGCACGGCAACCTCCATCCGGGGCTGGCACGGCTGCTGGACGAGGCCCAGCACCAGCCGCTGCTGGAGACCCTGGAGATCTACCTCGACCTCGCCGGCAACGCCCAGGCCGTCTCCCGCCGCCTGCGCCTGCACCGTACGTCGCTCTACTATCGCCTCCGCCGGGTCGAGGAGCTGGCGGAGACCGACCTCAGGGACGGCGAGGAGCGGCTGAGCCTGCATCTCAGTCTCAAGCTCGCCCGCCTCTCCGGCCGCTACCGCCCCTCCCCCCTGCCCGCCGAGGCCGAAAGCACGTGAAGTGGCCCGGGCACCAAGGTCAGCAAGGTCCGCATTCGGAGGGTCGATCCTGACCGAGAACCGCCGGAACGAAGGCCCTTCCGGTAACCCCTCCGGAAGGGCCTTCGCCGTGCCGCACGCCAACGCCTCATCGCGTACGGCAAGCAGGGGAGGGCGCGTCTGGTGGAGCCCCCACGGACTCCACCACGCTCCCGGACTCCACCAGGCTCCGGCGAACTTACGAGATCAGGCTTACGAGATCTTCGCGCAGACGGCGTAGACGAGGCCGTTGCTGCCGTTCCCGCCGCCGTTGCCCGTCAGCTCGACGGTCCAGCCGTTGCCGCTCATGTAGCTGCCCGTGACGGTCCTGCTCGAGCTGGTCTTGAAGCCGCCGCCGGTGACCCGCTCGTCGGCCGCGCAGGAGGCGGTCGCGCTGTTTCCGGAGATGGTCTGGCTCGACGTCCGCGTGCTCAGGGCGAGCGCGTCGCCTCCGCTGCCGCCCTGGCCCTTGAGCCACTTGAGGAAGTCGGCCTCGTCCTTGGAACTGCAGGCGTGCCCCTTCCAGATGTCGCAGGCGCTCTTGCCGTCGTCGCCGTTGAGGCCACGGTCGCCCTTCGCGCCCGCCGGGCCGGCGGGGCCGCGGTCGCCCTCGGGGCCGGTGAGACCGCGGTCGCCCTTCGCGCCCTGGGGACCCGCGGGGCCGCGCTCGCCCTGCGGACCGGCGGGGCCGCGGTCGCCGTCCTTGCCGTCCTTGCCCGGGGCGCCGTCCTTGCCGGGGGCGCCGTCCTTGCCCGGGGCGCCGGGCTCGCCCTTGAGGCCCTGCGGACCGGCCGGGCCGCGCAGGCCCTGCGGACCCCGCAGACCCTGAGGACCGCGCAGACCGCGCGGGCCCTGCTCCCCGGTGTCACCCTTCGCGCCGGTGCCGCCGATACCCACCGGACCCTGCGGACCGGTCTTGTTCCACGACACCTTCGTCTCGGTCGCCTTACACCTCGTCGTGGCGTTGACCAGGCGCATATACCGCGTGCTCTTGTTCACACACGCGTAGAAGGCGGCGTCACTCGCCGACGAAGCGGTGGCCGCGCCACCCAGAACCAGGACCGATCCAGCCAGAGCACCAGCCGTCATCAGGCCGATGGTGCGTCCGCCCGGCAACTTGATAGCCACGGGACTTCCCTTGTCTCAGGCACACAGAGTGCGCGGAATACCGAAGTTACGCACGTGATTCACGCTTCAAGGGATACGTAGGTTGTCATGCCGCACATCACGTATGCGCATCTCCGCTATCGGTAAGCCCGGGCGGTCAAGAACGTTCCAATGGGTTGCCGGTCGATTCGGCCGCCGGCGGGGGCGCGCTCGTCACTGATCCTGCTCGCCGGGCTCTACTTCCTCTTCGCGGCCGTGGCCTCGACGCCGGACATCAGGAGATCCAGGCCGAACGCGTAGTAGGCGTCGAGGTCGGGCTCATCCTCCATCGTCTTGGCGTACTCGACGATGCGGGGGAACTCGTCGGCGGGGAGCCGTTCCAGGGCCAGCCGCTTCTGCCGGCGCAACTCGGTCGCCTCCGCGGCGGTGAACGCGCCGGGGCAGCCGGGCTCGTTGTCGACCAGGGCCATCGCGCCGTGCAGCAGATAGGTGGAGACGGCGTAGCCCTCGCGCAGCGTGAAACCCGCCTGGGAGAGCAGGTCGAGCGCGGTGTCGGTCGCGCGGCTGAAGCTCGGGAGCTCCTGCTTCTCGACCATCGCGACCAGCCCCGGCATGTACCGGTGCCGCCGCATCACCCCGATCAGCGCCTCCACCATCACCCGCAGCCGTGCGTTCCACGGCGCGACCGGATCGAACTCGGCGGTGACCTCGGCCAGCAGGTGGTCGGCGACGCACACGAGCAACTGGTCCTTGCTCTTGACGTGCCAGTAGAGAGCCATCGGGGTCACCCCGAGCTCCTGGGCAAGCCGTCGCACCGTGACCGACTCCAGGCTCTCGGCGTCGGCCAGCTCGACGGCCTTCTCGACCAGACTCAGGCGGCTCAGCCGCTCCGCGTTCGCCATGGTCCGCAGCCTCCCTACCTCCTCGGCACTTGACAACTATACGCCGTACAAGGTCTCCTATGCACCGTACATGTACGCCGTACATGTACCTCGTACAAGAGGAGGACACATGTCCGGACGGTGGTGGGCGCTCGTCGCGGTGTCCCTCGCGACCTTCATGACCTATTTGGACAACAACGTGGTCAACGTGGCCCTGCCGACGATCCAGCGGGACCTGGCGCTGACGATCTCCGGCCTGGAGTGGATCGTGAGCGCGTACATCCTGGTGTTCGCGGGCCTGCTGCTCGCCGGCGGACGCCTGGCGGACGTCTTCGGCCCCAGGACGGCCTTCTTCGGCGGCCTGGCGGTCTTCACGCTCGCGTCGGTCGCGGCGGGCCTCTCCGGGAGCCAGGAGACGCTGATCGCGGCACGGGCGGTGCAGGGGCTCGGCGCAGCGATGGTGACGCCGTCGACGCTGGCCCTGCTGCCGCGGATCTTCCCCAATCCGCGCGAGCGGGCGACGGCCGTCGGCATCTGGAGCGCGGTCGGCGCCCTGGCCCTCGCGATCGGCCCGCTCACCGGCGGGTTTCTCAGCGAGAACGCCGACTGGGGCTGGATCTTCCTGATCAACCTGCCGATCGGCGTGGTCGCGGCCGTGATCGGCCTGCGTTCGATCAAGGTCGAGCGGGCCTCGTCCGGGCGTGCGACCCTCGACCTGCCGGGCCTGGCCGCCTCCGCCGTGGCGCTGTTCGCCCTCACCTACGCGCTCATCGAGGGCGAGTCGCGTGGGTGGACCTCGGCCCCGATCCTCGGGGCGTTCGCGGTCTTCGCCGTGGCCGCCGTCACGTTCCTGGTCGTCGAGTCCCGTACGGCGCAGCCGATGATCGACCTCAGCCTGTTCCGCGAGCGGGTCTTCAGCGGCGGCCTGCTGTCGATGGGCCTGTGGTCGTTCGGCGTGTTCGGCATTTACTTCTTCACCGCGCTCTACCTGCAGAGCGCGCTCGGGTTCTCCCCCACGGCGGCGGGCGCGGGCTTCGTGCCCATGGCGCTGCTCATGGCGGTGCTCGCGAGCGTCTCGCCGCGGATCGCCGAGCGTTTCGGCAGCGCGGGCACGGTCGCCGTCGGTCTCGGCCTGATGGCGGTGGCCATCGGCGGGCTGTCGAGCGCGGGTGAGGGCTCGCACTACGGCGACCTGCTCCCCTGGTTCCTGCTGTACGGCGCGGGCGCCGGCCTGCTCGTCCCGCTGACCAACGTGGTGCTGAACGCGATGCCCCCCGCGAGGGCGGGCGTGGCCTCGGGCGTGCTCAACGTCTCCCGCGAGGTCTTCGGCCTGCTCGGCATCACGATCCTCGGCGCGATCCTCAGCGCCCGGCAGAGCGCGATCGGCGGCGCTCCGCTGCACGCGTTCCTGGAGGCGTACCGGTTCACGCTGCTGATCGCGGCCGCGATCGTGCTGGTCGGCGTTCCGGTCAGCGTCTACTCCCTGCGCCGCACCCAGGCCGCCTCCGCCTCCGCCTCGGCCGAGCCCAGCGAACCCGCCGTGGCCGAGCCGGTCGCCTGACTCCGGAGTGCGGGCGCCCGCCAGAGCGCGAAACGATCGACTCCGGCTCCGGCGCGGGATCGGGGACAATGAGCCGGTGCCGGCACGCAGACTCGACCCAGGGAAGATCAGAGAGGCGCTCGACGCCCAGCTCGCCGATCTCGGGCGGCCACCGTTCGACGGTCCCGAGAGCGCAGCCGGCAACGCGTGCGTGCTGGCCGTGCTCGACGCCTACGAGGCCAGGCTCACACCGGTGAGAACCGCCGCCCGCGCCGCCGTACGGCACCTGCTGGAGGACCTGGCCGCGCGGGCGCCGGGACGGTCGGTGGAGGTGCGGGTCCCCCCGCACGCGGCGGTGCAGTGCGTGGAGGGGCCCCGGCACACGCGGGGCACCCCGCCCAACGTCATCGAGACCGACCCCCGCACCTGGCTCGAACTGGCCACCGGCCGGCTGTCGTGGGCCGACGCCACCGCCGCCGGGAAGATCGCGGCCAGCGGCGCCCGGGCCGACCTGTCCGCGCTGCTCCCCCTCTGGTGAACCCGGCCAAGGGTCACTGGAACTCGGAGATCTTGTCCTGCACGCAGCGCTGCGCATCCTCCTGGGTGGGGTAGACCCGGCGGTCGAAGCACTCGCCGACGTTACTGGTCGTGAACCAGTTGTAGAGCGCCACACCCACGATCAGGCCGATCAGCAGGGTCAGCGTGCTCAGCACCACCCCTCCGACCGCCCGGCCCCGGTTGGAGTTCCTGGCGATCGCCACGATGCCGAGGACGAGCCCGACGATCGCCACGAGCGTGCCGACGCCGCAGACCAGCAGCAGGACGATCGAGCAGATCCCGAGCACCAGCGCGGCCGTCCCGAGCCCGCCACCCGGCTGCGGCCCCCAGGGGCCACCGGGAGGTCCGCCGGGCCCCGGCGGCGGTGGCAGCGGCCCCCCATAGGACGGCTGCCCGTAAGGAGGCTGTCCGTAAGGAGGCTGGCCGTAGGGGGGCGGCTGTCCGTAGGGCGAGGGCGGGCCTCCGTAGGACGGCTGGCCGGAGGGCGGGCCTGCGGGTCCTTCCGCCGACGGCTCCCGTTCCTCCGGGGTCCCCGGCCCGTACGGCTCCCGCGGGCGCCCGGGGTCGTCGGGTGTCGCCACGATCATCCCTCCCCGTACCGGCTTGTGGGCCATATCCGATTCTCAGGGCCTGCCCGAAAGCCCAGGCTGCCCCGAAATCCGCGTGTGAGCAGGGCCGACACGGCAAAGGGCGGGTGATGCTTACGGCGCCGGACGGGCATGCCCGGGTTTGAGCAGCGCCAACGCCCAAATAGACTCGACTACGTGTTGAAGGGCGACGGCCGGCTGGGCCATGACCTCGACCCCCAGGACCGTGCTCCGAAGGACGCCTGTGGCGTCTTCGGTGTATGGGCCCCCGGGGAGGACGTGTCCAAACTCACCTACTACGGCCTCTACGCGCTGCAGCACCGCGGGCAGGAGTCTGCGGGCATCGCGGTCAGCGAAGGCAACCGCATCCTCGTCTACAAGGACATGGGCCTGGTGGCCCAGGTCTTCGACGAGTCGATCCTGGGCACCCTTCGGGGACATCTGTCCATCGGACACTGCCGTTACTCGACTACCGGATCGAGCGTCTGGGAGAACGCGCAGCCCACGCTGAACTCCAGCGATGGCAAGGGGCTGGCGCTCGTTCACAACGGCAACCTGATCAACACCGCCTACCTCGCCGAACGGCTCCCGCCGGGCTCCACCCGGGCGACGACCGACACCGAGGTCCTCACCGCTCTCCTGGCGCAGGACTCCTCGCGCCCGGTCGAGGATGTGGCGGCCGAGCTGCTCCCGGAGGTCAAGGGCGCCTACTCGCTCGTCTGGATGAACGAGACGACGCTGTTCGCCGCCCGCGACCCGCAGGGCATCCGCCCGCTCGTGCTGGGCCGGTTGGAGCGCGGCTGGGTGGTCGCGTCCGAGACCGCCGCCCTCGACATCGTCGGCGCGTCGTTCATCCGCGAGATCGAGCCCGGCGAACTGCTGACCATCGACGAGCGCGGGGTCCGCTCGCGGCGCTTCGCGTCGGCCGAGCCCAAGGGCTGCCTGTTCGAGTACGTCTACCTCGCCCGCCCCGACACCACCATCGCCGGGCGCGGCGTGCAGTCCACCCGGGTCGAGGTCGGCCGCGTGCTGGCCCGCGAACACCCGGTGAACGCCGACCTCGTGATCCCCACGCCCGAGTCCGGCACCCCCGCCGCCATCGGCTACGCCGAGCAGAGCGGCATCCCGTACGGCCAGGGCCTGGTGAAGAACTCCTACGTCGGCCGGACGTTCATCCAGCCGTCGCAGACCATCCGCCAGCTCGGCATCCGCCTCAAGCTCAACCCGCTGCGCGAGGTCATCGAGGGCAAGCGCCTGGTGGTCGTGGACGACTCGATCGTCCGCGGCAACACCCAGCGGGCCATCGTGAAGATGCTGCGCGAGGCCGGGGCCAGCGAGGTCCACGTGCGGATCTCCTCGCCCCCGGTCTCCTGGCCGTGCTTCTACGGCATCGACTTCGCCACCCGCGCGGAGCTGATCGCCGGGTCGCTGTCGGTCGAGGAGATCCGCTCCTCGCTGGGCGCCGACTCCCTCGGGTACATCTCCCTGGAGGGGCTCACCCGGGCGACGACGCTGCCGGCCGACCGGCTCTGCCGCGCGTGCTTCACCGGTGAGTACCCCATCCCGATCGAGGACGACCGGGTGGGCAAGTTCGTGCTGGAGGCTCAGCGATGACCAGCTACGCCGCCGCCGGCGTCGACATCGAGGCCGGCGACCGCGCGGTCGAGCTGATGAAGTCGCGGGTGGCGCGCTCGCGGCGTCCCGAGGTCGTGGACGACGCCAGCGGCTTCGCCGGCCTCTTCGACGCCTCGGCGTTCCTGCGCTACCGCAGGCCGCTGCTGGCCACGTCCACCGACGGCGTGGGCACCAAGGTCATGCTGGCCCAGCGGCTCGGCAAGCACGACACGATCGGCATCGACCTCGTCGGCATGGTCGTGGACGACCTCGTGGTCTGCGGGGCCGAGCCGCTGTTCATGACCGACTACATCGCGTGCGGCAAGGTCGTCCCCGAGCGGATCGCCGACATCGTGGGCGGCGTGGCCGAGGGATGCCGGCTCGCGGGCTGCGCGCTGGTCGGCGGGGAGACCGCCGAGCACCCCGGCGCGATGGGCCCCGACGAGTACGACCTGGCCGGCGCCGGCACCGGGGTCGTCGAGGCGGACGAGATGCTCGGGCCCGACCGGGTCGTGCCGGGTGACGTCGTGCTCGGGCTGGCCTCCAGCGGCGTCCACTCCAACGGCTACTCGCTGGTCAGGCACGTGATCAGGACCGCCGGGCTGGGCCTGGAGCAGGACCTGCCCGAGCTGGGCCGCACGCTCGGTGAGGAGCTGCTGGAGCCCACCCGCATCTATTCGCTCGACTGCCTGGCGCTCATCCGGGAGACCGAGGTGCACGCCCTGTCCCACATCACCGGCGGCGGGCTGGCGGCGAACCTGTCCAGGTCACTGCCCGGCACGGTGGACGCCCTTCTCGACCGGAACTCCTGGACCCCGCCCGCGATCTTCGACGTGCTGGCCGGGCGCGGCGGCGTGCCCCAGGAGGAGATGGACAAGACGTTCAACCTCGGCGTGGGCATGTGCGCGATCGTCCCGGCGGCGGAGGCCGACAAGGCGCTCGCTCTGCTGACCGGCCGGGGTCTGCCCGCCTGGGTGCTGGGTGAGGTCGTCGCGGGCGAGGGACGGGCCCGTTTCCGTCAGTGACATCCGGGCCGTCCGGCCGGTGACAGCCGGCCCGGGCGGCCACGACGGACTCTCCCGTGTTCGCCGCCGCGAAGCCGAGCACGACGGCCCGGCGGCGACTCGGCACTGAGGAGATGCGCCGAGGAGATACGCCGATCACACCGACCGGCCGTGACCGTGTCCGGCCACATATGGGGCCGACCGCAACGCCCTGGCATCACAACACCGCGTCACCGGAACGCGTCACCAGAATCTCGCCCCGCACCCGTCCCCGTAGCTGGGGTGGGGGGCTGACGGGAGAGCGACTCGCGGACAGTGAGAGAACCCGGCGGGAAGGTCCCCGCCGGGTCACTCAACTGGCGATCAGAACCGGGTCAACGCCGCCCACGGCGATCATCGTCGCCGTCGTCGTCGTCGACGGCCGCGTAATCGGCGTAGCGATCAGCCAACTCGTCGTAAGGGTCATGCTCGTCACTGTGGCCGGAATCGTCGGCGTCCACGACTCCGAGCTCCGCGCGCAGGCGCTCAAGATCCGTACCGCCGCTGTTGTACTTCAGCTGACGGGCGACCTTGACCTGCTTGGCCTTGGCTCGGCCGCGCCCCATTGGCTCGACCCCCTCATGCGGGGCCGTGCCCGACCCCTCGTCACTAACGCACCGCGCACCGACGCCACCTGACTTCAGGCGTCAGTCTCTCGTTCGCCTATTACCGTACCTGGTTTGTGCGCCGCTCGGTACGTCGTACGAGCGGCGGCGGTCAGCGCCGGAGCCAAATACCCCTTAGCCGACCGATTTCTGACATTCTCCGCTCTGCCAGCCTATCCGCTGCGACGGCGGGAGGGACGCCTTCCTCCTCGGCCGAGCGGAAGATTCTCAAGGTCGTGTCGAAGATCTTCGCCGCCCGGGCGCGGGCCCGGCCCATGTCGAAGCCCTCGATCTCGTCGGCCACCTGGATCACTCCCCCGGAGTTCACCACGTAGTCCGGGGCGTACAGCACACCCCGCTCGGCGAGTTGCTTCTCGACACCGGGATGGGCGAGCTGGTTGTTGGCCCCGCCACAGACGATCTTCGCCTTGAGCCGGGGGACGGTCTCGTCGTCCAGCGCGCCGCCGAGGGCGCAGGGCGCGTACACGTCGATGTCGGAGGCCGCGAGCGCGGCGGCGTCGGACACGGTCTCGACGGCGGGGTGGCGCTGCCGCACTCGCGCGACGGCCTGCTCGTCGACGTCGCAGACCACGACCTCGGCCCCGTCCTCGATCAGGTGGTCGACCAGGCGGTGGCCGACCTTGCCGACCCCCTCGACGCCGACTCGCCTGCCGCGCAGGGAGGACGCGCCGTACGCGTGGTCGGCGGCGGCCCGCATGCCCTGGAACACGCCGAAGGCGGTGAGAATGGAGGAGTCACCGGCGCCGCCGTGCGCCTGGGTGCGGCCGGTGACGTAGGAACACTCCCGCGCCACGACGTCCATGTCCTCGCTGTAGGTGCCCACGTCGCAGGCCGTGTAGTAGCGGCCGCCGAGCGACTGGACGAACCTGCCGTAGGCCCGCAGCAGGGCCTCGCTCTTGTCGGCCGAGGGGTCGCCGATGATGACGGCCTTGGCGCCGCCGAGGTCGAGGCCGGCCAGCGCGTTCTTGTACGCCATGGCCCGGGAGAGGTTGAGCACGTCGGCGAGCGCGGCCTGCTCGCTCTCGTAGGGATAGAACCGGGTGCCGCCGAGCCCCGGTCCGAGGGCGGTGCTGTAAATCGCGATGATCGCGTACAGGCCGCTGCGCTCGTCGGAGCAGAAGACGACCTGTTCGTGTCGCACCGGCTGGGCGGGGTTCGCGTCGCCGCCGGAGCTGGGATCCTTGTGGGACAGCCCGAAAACGTCGGTCACGGTAGTGACTCCTGATCGTGTACGCCGCCTCGTTGCGGCGATCGGCCTTCAGCTTATCCGACACCCCCAACAAAACGATCATGAAAGCCCGAGACGGTGCTGCACAGACGCTCGGCCACGTGGCACGATTCTGGTGTGCTCCCCTACGCCGCCTATCTCCGTGTGTACGAGCCGCTGACCGCTTTCGCCCCGCGGGATCAGGCTCGGTGGGCCCGGTACGCCGAGTCGCGCGACCGGCCTCGCCGGGCGGGTGCGCTGGAGGTCGAACACGGCGAGGCGGTCCGCCGCCTGCTGCCGGTCCCGCCGCTCCCGGCGCCCGAGCGGGAGAGCCCCAACGCGTATCTGCGCCGGGTGGAGGAGACGCTGTACGTCTGCCCCTGGCAGAGCAGGCTGCGGTCGTGGCTGGCGTTCGCGTCGTTCCGGGGAAGCGTCCCGGTCAAGCTCGCCTCCCGCTTCGTGCCCCAGGCCATCGCGGAGCAGACCGCCGACGACTTCGACCGGTTCAAGCGGGGAGAGCAGTCCCTGCGTACGCACATCCGCGCGAGCACGTGGCATGTGCCGATCGCGTGGTTCGTGCCGTTCGACTCGGCCGAGCGCTGGCTCGTGCTGGGCTCGGAGCAGCCGGCCGAGGCGGGCGCGCAGACCACCGCCGCGCCGCCCAGGAACATGCTGTACGTCACCTCGATGGCGCAGGCCCGGCGCCGGGTGGCCCGGGCGCTGGTGGTGATCCGCAGGCACGTCGGGCAGGTGGCGGCCCTCACCGAGGTCGAGGAGGTGGGCCGCTGGCTGGAGGAGTTCCATCCCCACTCGCTGGTGGAGCTCGACTACGGCGGCCTCGTCCACCTGATGGACGACCGGACCCTTCAGGGCGACCAGTCCGTCGCCGAGGTGGCGACCGCCCTCGCGGGTTTGGACAACGGTCAGGAAGAACTTGCCTTCGCGATGTATCAGCGGGTGATCCTCCGCTGGAGGTCGATCCGGGCTTTGGAATCGGCAAACTGATAGTCATCAACGTGTTCTGACCTGCCGATTCTGGTCATGGCATAGTCGATCTCACATCTACGACCTGAGTAGTTTGCCGTTTTCACTGCGATACCACGAAACGTGTCGCTAGAATCACCGAGCGTGACATCAACCCGTGGTCGAGACGTTGTGCCCAGAGGGCTCGCCAATCGCACTACGTGGCTGTATGGTCACATCGGGTGATGCCGTAAATGGTCTTAGAAACCGCACGTTTTTGGATCATTGAAGGACATCCGTGACAGTGCCGCGACCGACAAGATTTGCCCGAACGCAGCGGTGTCCAGTGTGGTGCATCGCAAGGCGGAGGAGGAGCCGACACAGTGCTGCCGGCGACGACTCCGGGCCCGCGGAAGGTCCGCGCCTGCGAGAAGTTCTCGCGGGCGAGGCGGACGACGCCGCTCCGGCCGACGCGACGGGTCAGGGATTGGCGGGAAGGGGCACTTGCGCCAGACAAGTCGCAGGATCGCTGCCGGCGGTCCACACGGAGGAGAGGCCGCACAAATGTCAGCTCGTACACCCGAGGCCGAGCCACTGCTCACCCCGGCGGAGGTCGCCACGATGTTCCGCGTCGACCCCAAGACCGTCACCCGGTGGGCGAAGGCGGGCAAGTTGACGTCCATCCGCACCCTCGGCGGTCACCGGCGGTATCGGGAGACCGAGGTCCGGGCACTGCTCGCGGGGATTCCGCAGCAGCGGTCCGAGTAGGACGTGGCCGTCACGCCACGGGGGAACGACGGCGCGCTCGCGTCGGGGATGTGAGCGCGTCCACCACACTCCCGTGACCACTACGGGTCATGGGAGGGGATCTGGGGTCGGCGCCGCCCGCCCGGCGCCTCCCCGCGTACACGGTCCGTTCACCCCCGGTGGTTCCCCCGCTCTCCCACGCGTACGCGCGGTGAGGGGTTCAGGGAACGGCCTCACAGTTCGCAGGTGCCGCGTTCATAGGTGCCGCGTTCTCAGGTATCGCGTGCATGGGCAGCAGGGTCTCCAGCAGCACCCGCATGCCGGGATCGTGCCCGCTCGCCGCGCGCAGGAGCGCGACCATCTGGTCCACCAGGAGGCGCTCCAGCTCGGCCCGCTCCATGTCGCGGTGCTCCAGCCAGTCGAGGCCGGCCGTCTCCACCGAGGCGATCCACGACCTCAGCGTGACGCGCAACGCCGGACCGGGCGCGTCGACCCCCATCTGATGGACGACCATGCGCAGCATGCGCTGCCGCACCTCGTCGACGATCTCGCCGATCTCTCCGGCGCGGTTGGCCGGCCCTCCCCTCAGCAACGCCGCGTAGCCGGCCGCGTGCTCCTCGACGAAGTCGAAGTAACGCGTCAGGCCCGAACTGAGCTGCTCCAGCGGCCCGCCCTCGCCCTGCGGCTGTAACCGCGCCCGCAGCTCGGCGGCCGCGCTGCGCAGAGCCGCCACGTAGAGCTCCTGCTTACCGCCGAAGTAGTGGTACACGAGCGCCCTCGACGCGCCCGCGGAGGCCGCCACGTCGTCGATCGAGACGTCTTCGGCGTCGTGCCTGCCGAACAGTTCGAGCGCGGCGGCGATGAGCTCTTCACGCCGCCGGTCCACGCTGAGCCTGCGGCGCGCCGGACGTGCCCCGTCTTCCGCCTGGCGTGTGGCACTCACACCCCGCACCCTAGCGAATCGGCCCCCGGAGAGGGGGATCGGCCAGATCAAGGGTTCCCCCTGGAACCCCCTCCCGGCTCCGCCGTCCTACCCGTGCTGCGGCTAACCTTCCCAACGCCCGATTAGAGGAAGGATCCTGTCTAACCGCGATCAACCCGTACCCTCAGGGCAACTCGATCGTTTGGTGTGTCAGGTGCACGTCCACGCATCGTGGGGAGAACCATGTCAGGACCGTCCATGCAGACCACTGCCCGGAAAGACGTCGGGGTCGCGATCCCCACCGGCGGACTGTCCGATGGGTTCAGCCCGCGGCCACGCCCGACGATCCGCAACGTGGCCGAGCGGGCAGGAGTCTCCAAGTCGCTGGTGTCTCTCGTGCTGCGAGGCTCTCCACACGTGAGCGAGCACCGCAGAGAGGCGGTCCTCCAGGCCGCCCGCGAGCTCGGCTACCGCCCGAACGCGGTCGCCCGAAGCCTGGTCGAGGGGCGCACCCACCTGGTGGGCGCGCTCGTGGCCGACCTGCACAACCCCTTCTACGCCGAGTTCCTCGACGGCCTGCAGGAGAGCCTGCACGGCGACGGGCTGCGACTGCTGATCGGCAGCGGCCGCTGGGACCCGGCGTTCGAGGACGAGGCTGTCGAGGCGTTCCTCGAACTGCGGGTGGACGGCCTGGTCCTGCTCGGGGTCGCGCCGTCCAGCGACACGCTGGCCGAGGCCTCGGCCTACACGCCCACCGTGGTGGTCGGCGAGCGCGACGTCGAACTCGAGGGCGTGGACATCGTCGTCGACGACGACCAGCTCGGCGCCCGCTTCGCCGTGGACCACCTCGTGGAGCTGGGCCACCGGCGCATCGCCCACATCGAGGGCGCTCCGTCGTCGGCCGCCCGCTGCCGATGCGAGGGCTACCTGGTGGCCATGCGCCGCCACGCGCTGGCACCGTACATCATGGTCGAGCACGGCGACTTCAGCGAGGAGGGCGGCCGGCGCGCGGCGCTGGCGCTGCTGAAGCGCGACCCCCGGCCGACGGCGATCTTCGCGGCGAACGACATCGTGGCCATGGGGGCGCTGACCGCGGCGAGCGAGCTGGGGCTGCGGGTGCCCGAGGACCTGTCCGTCGTCGGATATGACAACACCCACCTCGCGGCCGTCACCCACATCTCGCTGACCAGCGTGGACCAGCCCCGGCGGGCTATGGGCCGCTCGGCGGCGGCGCTGCTGAGCGACCGCATCACCGAGCCGGGCAAGACCGCCCGGCTGCGGCAGGTCAGCCCGCAGCTCGTCGTACGGCGCAGCACCGGGCCCGCTCCAAGCGCCGGCCAAGGCTAGGTCAATCACCGACGTGTCCCCTCGCGGCCGGTGTTGACTTCAGCCGTGGCGCCGGCCCCCGGCGGGTCGCGGAAGGGCTGCCCGCGGGCCGGCGACCGGGAATCGGGGGGATTCATGCGTGATCCTGAGTTGGTCTCCTGCGCTCAGCGGGCCGCCGGCGAGCTGGAGCGGGCCTGGGCTCACTGGAGGGAGAGCCGGGGGCTGGGCAGCGAGGACGTCGCCGAGTCGGTGGCGAGCTACGTCGCCCACTCGATCGACCACCCCTGGGGACGGCCCCGCGTGGTGCTGGGCCTCGACGCCGAGGACGCCCGTGAGCTGGCCGCTCTCCTGCATCAGCAGGAGGTCCCCGAGCCGGCGTGGGTGGGCAGGTTTCCGGCATAACGGTCTGATCACGAGTCCGTTCCGGTTAGGTTGGGGAGACCACACCCCCGGGAAGGGATTTCGATCGTGATCAGACGACCACTCGCCGCCGCAGCCCTGGCCCTGTGCGGGGTCGGAGCCGTCGCCTGCGGCGGCGCTGAGGTCTCCGATTCGAAGGCCGCGGCCTCCGGCTCCGCGACCCGGCTCGGCCGGCCGGCCGCGACCCAGGACGGGGCCGCGGGCACGGCCCCCTCGGAGACGGCCGTCCCGACCACGCGTACGGCGGCCGCCTCCGAGACGGAGGCCCTGCCGCTGGCCGGGAAGGTCGTGGTGATCGACCCGGGCCACAACGGCGGCAACTTCCGCCACACCAAGGAGATCAACCAGCTGGTCGGCATCTCCAACCAGAAGAAGGCCTGCGACACGACCGGCACGTCGACGAACGACGGCTACACCGAGGCGGCCTTCACCTGGGACGTGTCCAACAGGCTCGCGAAGCTCCTGAAAGCCGAAGGGGCCACGGTCAAACTCACCCGGACGCGCAGCACCGAGTGGGGGCCCTGCATCAACCAGCGGGCCGCCGTCGGAAACAAGGCCAAGGCGGACGCGGCGATCTCCGTCCACGGCGACGGCGCGGCGGCCAACCTCCGCGGGTTCCACATCATCATGCCGAAGAAGATCGGCGGGCCGGTCGATCCGGTCGTGAAGGACTCGGCGCGGCTCGGCGCGAACGTGCGGGACGCCTTCCACAGCGGCACCGGCCTCCCGTACTCGAACTACATCGGCAAGCAGGCGCTGAACTACCGCAGCGACCTCGGCGGGCTCAACCTGTCGACGGTGCCGAAGATCTTCATCGAGTGCGGCAACATGCGCAACGCCAAGGACGCCGCCAGGTTCAAGGACTCCGCGTTCCGGGCGAAGATGGCGCGGTCGCTGGCGAAGGGCCTGGAGAACTACCTCACCTCGGCCCGCTGACCGCGCCTCAGGGGTCCTGAGCGGCTCTCGGCGGCTCGCAGCGGGTTCTCAGGAGGCTTTGGTGGGGTTTGGCATCATCGGCGACATGAAGCATCTCCTCCCCGCACCGAGGCACGCCGCGACGGGCTCGGGGTCGGCCGAGATCGCCCCCGGGTCCGCCGTGTCGGGCCCGGCCCCGCTCGCCGACGCCGTACGGCTCGCGCTTCCCGTGCTCGACCTCAAGGGGCTCGACCTCAGTCATGGCGACGCCGCCGTGGCGGCCGTGCGGGTGGAGGAGGATCCCCGGCTCGGGCCGGAGGCGTACGCGATGACGATCGCGGGCGACGGCGTGGACATCACGGCCGGGGACCGGGCGGGCGCCTTCTACGCCGGGCAGACGCTGCGGCAGCTCCTGCCGGCCGAGGCGTTCCGGTCGGCCCTCGCGCCCGGGACGTCCTGGACGCTCCCCTGCGGGCGGGTGGAGGACGCGCCCGGGTTCTCCTGGCGCGGCGCGCACGTCGACGTGGCCCGCAACTTCCTGCCGAAGCGGGAGGTGCTGCGGATGATCGACCTGATGGCGCTGCACAAGCTGAACCGGCTGCATCTCCACCTGGCCGACGACCAGGGCTGGCGGGTGGAGAGCAGGGCGTTCCCGCTGCTGCACGAGGTGGGCTCGCACCGCCCGCGGACGATCACCAGTCGCAAGGGGGAGGAACTCGCCTTCGACGGCGTCCCCCACGGCGGCTACTACACGCTCGCCGACCTGACGGAGATCGCGGCATACGCCCGGGCCCGGGCGGTCGCCGTCGTGCCGGAGATCGACGTGCCGGGGCACGCCTGCGCCGTGCTGGCCGCCTATCCCGCGCTGGCGTCCCGGCCGCAGGAGCGCTACGAGGTGCTGGACCGGTGGGGCATCTCGCCGGCGATCCTGTCCCCGCTCCCGGCGACCGTCGACTTCCTGACCACCGTGTTCGCCGAGATCGCCGACGCCCTGGGCGACGTGCCCTACTTCCACATCGGCGGCGACGAGTGCGTGCTCGACGACTGGGCGGCGTCGGCCGAGATCTCGGCGTACCAGGCCTCGCTGGGCCTGGAGAGCACGGGTGACCTGCACGCGTGGTTCCTGCGGCGGCTCGCCGACGCGCTGGCCGAACGCGGCAGCCGTACGGTGGTGTGGGACGAGGCGTTCGTCAGCGGCAGGCTGAGGCCGGACACGATCGTGATGCCCTGGCGCGGCGAGCACGTCGCCCGCCGGGCCGCGGCGGCGGGACACGACGTGGTGGCGACGCCGGTCTTCCCGATGTACTTCGACTACGCCGAGGCGGCCTCGCCCGAGGAACCGGCCGGCCTCGGAGACGCGATCACCGTGGCCGACGTGGCGGCCTTCGCGCCCGCGCCGTCCGAGTGGCCGGAGCAGGAGCGTGCCCGGGTGGCCGGCGTCCAGTTCCAGCTGTGGAGCGAGCGCATCCCGGACGGCCGAACGCTCGACTACCGCGCCTGGCCCCGGGGCTGCGCGGCGGCCGAGATCGCGTGGACCGGCGGGCCGGCCGGCCCCGAGGACTTCTTCCGCCGCCTCGACGCCCACCTCGCCCGGCTGGACGCGTTCGGCGTGGACTACCGCCCGCTGTCCGGGCCGCGGCCCTGGCAGCGGGGCGGCACCGGGTGGCGTCGCCACCGCCCGGGCGCCGTCGCCGTGCACGACGTGATGCGCCACCTGCACGAGCTCAGCCTTTCGGCCGACTCCACCCGGCCCAGCCTCTGACCCCGAACCGCTAACCCCGCACCGCTAACCCCGCACCGCCCCGGCGACGCGCCGCACGCGGGAACGCTCGTACAGCGCGTCGGTGCTGTCGACGTACTGGTCCACCGCGCCGGTCAGGGGCAGCCGCCGCACCTCCGGATCGGCGATGCTCTCCAGCAGCGCCTCGGTGAAGCGCTCGGCGTGCAGCACCCGGAAGGGGCGGCTGTGGTAGGACCGGGTGCGCGGATCGACGGGCGCGGTGAGGCCGAGGTCGTTGTGCAGCGCCGCGAGAGCCTCGTAGGCGGTGGCGAGGTGGCGCTCGCGCTCCTGCCAGCCGGTGGCCGACAGGGCCGCCCTGAGCACGGGCGCCAGGGCCGGGCCGCACGGCAGAGCGGCGAAGGCGCTGCCCAGCCACTTGCCGTACGGCGGGTAGCGGCGGTGCATGAGCAGGGCGAGCCGGATGAGGTCCCGCACCAGGCGGGCGCAGGTGACGGCCGAGCCCAGTTCGTCACCGGCTTCGCCGGCGCGGCCCACGAACGCCTCCTCCTGGCATATCCGCCGCCATTGGCAGGCCAGGACGTAGCGCCAGACGTCGCCGGGATACCAGGCGAGGCGCCGCCGGACCGGCAGGAGCACGCCCAGGCCGTCGTGGAAGACCTCCCCCGCCGTGATCTCCGCGAGCGTCTGGGTGGGCGTCGCCAGCCAGTCGGACAGGCCGACGCCCGCGGTCGGGTCGAAGCCGAGGTGCCCGGTGAGCCATGCGGTCGGCTCGGCCACCACCACCCCGTGCCGCACAACCCCGTGCCGCACCACCCCGTGCCGGCCCGGCCCGTCCGCCGGCTCCATGTGCCGGGTGCCGTTCCCCCCGGCCGGGCCGAAGTTCGTGGGATAGCCGAGGAACCACGGCGGCAGGCTCCCCGCGAGCATCGCGTCCACGGCCTCGCCGTCGGCGGCTACGTCCTCGGGGCTCAGGAACAGCTGCAGCCGTGGGCCCCAGTCGTGGTCGGTGGACCGCTCGGTGTCGTACCCGAGCACCTCCGAGCCCGGGCCGAGAAGGGCCGCCGTGTGCGTGAGACCGCCGAAACGCCGCGCCAGCAGCGGCGCCACCGCCTCCAGGTAGAACCGCCGCGACAGCTCAAGCCCGCGCACGTGCCCGTCTCCCATGGCCGACATCCTCCGCGGGCTCCGTCCCGCGAGGCAACGGCTTTTCCCCGCGTCGCCGGTTTTCCCTGGGCGGGGTGTCAGGCTCCGTCGAGGACCTCGGCGACGATGGCGGCCGCGAGCTTCTCCGGGTCGAGGCCCTGGTAGGTGTCGATCACGTCGCGGATCCTCGCGGTCAGGCGCAGGTCTGCCTGTTCCGCGTCGCCGATGTGGCGCCCGGCCACCGCGACCGCGGCGGCGAGCTCGTAGGCCTCGGCCGGCCCGAGACCCTGCGGATCGACCTCGACGAGGACGCGTGCGCCGTTCTTCGGCGAGACGCGGACCTTCCACCGTCCGGACGGGCCGGAGACCGACAGCGTGTCCTTCCGCAGGGCCGGCGGGAACAGGACGACGGCCATCCGGCCCGCCGCGGCGAGGACCCGCTCGGCGAGCCTGCGCACGTCCTTCTTCGCGACGACGATCCTCCCGGAGCGGTTGATGATGCTCACGGAATCACCGCTGTCGGCCACGGCGATCCGCTCGCCGTCGGCCTGGTCGTAGATGGCGCTCATGAGGGGTCGCTCGCTTAGCTTTGTCGGGGCGGGCTGCGAGACTCCGCCCATGCATGATCTCGTACTTTCGGAGCGCATGATCGTGATTCGCCTCTCCCCCGGCCAAGGCCTCGGCGGGCGGGCCGCGTGAGCAGGTCCAAGCGGTTCAGCCTGCGGCCGAGCCCGGAGGAGTGGCGGCAAGACTGGATCGGCCGCGGTGAGCTGCGCGACCAGCGGTTCGAACTGCCGCCCGGAGTGTCGAGCGTGATCTTCGAGCGGGCACGGCTGGTGAACGTCGACTTCTCCGGGATGCGGTTCGCCGACTTCCGCTCTCATGCCTCCGAGTTCGAGGGATGCGACTTCTCCGGCGCCGCCTTCGACACCCTGTCGATGGGCGCCGGTCACCGGCGGACGTGGAGGGGCGACAAGCGGCCGCAGTCGGTCTTCCGCGACTGCGTGTTCCGGCGTACGCGCTTCGCGCCGCTCACGTTCTTCGGCAACGTCAGGTTCGAGAGGTGCGTGTTCGACCGGTCCCGGCTGAGGGGGCAGACGGCCACGACGGAGGCCGAGTTCGTCGGCTGCGTGTTCTCCGGGCGGCTCCGCGAGATCAACTTCTGGGGGCGCCCCACGGGTGACCAGGCGGCGCTGGGCAGGGAGCGCAACGCGTTCACCGGAAACGACTTCACCGCCGCCGAGCTGGACTACGTCGCCTTCAAGCACATCGACCTGCACGCGCAGCGCTGGCCCGGGCCGCCCGGCTACGCGCTCCTCGACCACGTGACCGCGCGGGTGCGGGCGGTGCTGCCGCTCGTGGAGACCTGGCCGGACGACAAGCACCGGGAGGAGGCCCGCTTCAGCCTGGAGTTCCTCGCCGGCAAGGCCGTGGAGCGCAACGACGACCATGCGGTGGTGAGCCCGCTGGACATGGGCCGCAGGCTGCCGCCCGCCCTCCGCGAGGAGCTGTTCGGGGCGCTCAGGGGCACAACCAGCGATACATCCCCTGGTTGAGCCGTACGGCGGTGCGGGCAAGGTCGCGCAGCTCCGTGACGCGCTCGACCTCGAACTCGTCGAGCAGTTCCTCCTCGGCGTACTCGCGCAGCCGCGCGTCGTCCACGGCGGCGAGCGCCTCGACGGTGTCGGACGCCATGCGTTCCATGGCCGGTCCCTCGTCGTCCCCCACGATCGTCTCGGTGCCGCCGAACTCGCTGAGGTCGCGTTCGCTGAGCTCGGCGACCAGCGTGTCGAGCTCGTCGAGCCATCCCTTGCAGTCGACGTACGGCAGGTCGGCCGCCCCCGGCCCGGCGGAGAGGGCACGCCGGGCGGATTGCTCGGAATCGGCGGTGAAGTAGTCGACCAGAACGCCCATGCCGGACACCTTATCGATCATGACAAGGGCCCGGCCGACGTTCAGACGAGGGTGTAGCCGGCCTCCTCGACGGCCTTGCGCACGGCGTCGTCCGCGACGTCGCCGGAGACGTCGAGGCGGCCGCTGTCGAGGTCCACCTCGACGCCGGTGACGCCGGCGATCTCGCCGACCTCCTCCTTGACCGAGCTCACGCAGTGGCCGCAGGTCATGCCCTGCACGGTGTAGGTCTTGACGCTCATGGCGCTCTCCATTCTCGGGAGAAGGGGATTCATGCGGTGCGGCCGACGATCTCGCGGACCGAACCGTAGCCGTGCCGCCGCAGCCGGCGGGCGAGCTGGCGGTTGATCCGGGACGGCCAGAAGGGGCCTTCGTAGATCAGGCCGGTGTATCCCTGCACGAGGGTGGCGCCGGCCAGCAGCCGCTCCCAGACGTCGTCGACGTCCTCCACGCCGCCGACGGAGACGAGCGTGAGCCGGTCGCCGGCCTTCTGACGCAGCCGGCGCAGCACCTCCAGCGAGCGGGCCTTCAGCGGCTGTCCGGACAGGCCTCCCGCCTCGGTGCTCGCGACGCCCTCGCGGCTGATCGTGGTGTTGGTCGCGATGACGCCCGCCAGCCCGAGCTCGGCGGCGAGCTCGGCCACGGCGTCCACGTCCTCGTCCGCCAGGTCCGGCGCGATCTTCACGAGCAGCGGGGTGCGCCCGGCCGCCTCCTTCACCGCCGACAGCAGCGGCCGCAGGCGGTCCACCGCCTGCAGATCGCGCAGGCCCGGAGTGTTGGGCGAGCTCACGTTGACCACGAGGTAGTCGGCGAGCGGCGCGAGCCTGCGGGCGCTGTCCACGTAGTCGCGCACGGCCTCGGACTCGGGCACGACCTTGGTCTTGCCGATGTTGACGCCGACCACGGCCGGGATGTGGCGCACCCTGCGCAGCCGCTTGGCGGCGGCCGCCGCCCCGGCGTTGTTGAAGCCCATCCGGTTGATGATCGCCCGGCTCTCGATCAGGCGGAACAGCCGCGGCCGGGGGTTGCCGGGCTGGGCGTGCGCGGTGATCGTGCCGACCTCGACGTACCCGAATCCGAGCGCCGCCAGCGGCTCGGCGCATCCGGCGTCCTTGTCGAACCCGGCGGCGAGCCCGAACGGCGAGGCGAAGTGGACGCCGAACGCCTGGACGCGCAGCGACTCCGCCCGCGGCGCGAGCAGCCGATGCAGCAGCCGCACGAGGAACGGGAACATCCCGAGCAGGCGGAGCAGCCTGATCGTGAGGTGGTGGACGGCCTCCGCGTCGAGGCGGCTCAGGACCTGCGTGAACACGAGTCGATACATCACGGCAAAGACTATCGCCCGGTCACGGCCCACCTCGGTCCACCTCGGTCCACCTCTCGCCCCGCCGCGCGTACGTCCGGTCAGTTGGGCCGGGGGCGGGCCTCGGCCGTGGGCTGGGGCAGCGGCACGCGCGACGCCGTACGGATGGACAGCGCGGAGTCGAAGCCCAGCAGCCGCAGCAGCCGCAGCACCTGCGGGGCGGGGCGGACGAAGGTCACGCCGCCGCCCCACTCCCGCACGCGCGCGTCGGCCCACAGGAGGCTCCGCGCGCCCGCGCAGTCGAGGAAGCCGACCCCGGCGAGGCCGACCTCGACGTTTCCGGGCGGGTAGGTCCCCAGCACCTGTCGCAGGCAGGCATGGAACTCCGGCACCCCCGACACGTCGAGGTCGCCGTTCACTGCCATCCGGATGCCGGCCTCAGACGACGTGGTCTGGATTCGCAACATTCCTCTGGCCCTGCTCGCCCAGTAGTTCCGCCGCGAGCTCGGACACCTTCCGTCTGCTGTCCCTGGCCTGCTTGCGCAGCCCGGTGAACGCCTGCGAGGCCGTCAGATCGTGCTTGCCCATGAGATAACCGATGGCCCGCTCGATCACGACCCGGTAGTCCAGGGCGTACTGGAGCTGGTCGGCGAGCACCGCCTTCTCGTCCGCCTCCATCGACGCCACGAGGACCTGCTCGATCACGTGGGCGTACGCGTGGAGGGCCTGGGCGTCGCTCTCCTGCCACTCGTGCGGCGCGTCCTGGTAGACGTTGAGAGTGCCCACGGGCACGCCGCCGAGCCGGATCGGCACTCCCGCCACCCCGCGCACCTCGGGGTGCAGCAGCTCACGCAGGGCCGGCCACCGCCGGTCGGCCCGCACGTCGGCCGTCGTCACCGCGGTGTCGCCCGCGTACGCCGCCACACACGGGCCCTGGCCCGTCACCGCCTGAGCGCGCTCGAGGCTGCGGCCACGCTCGTCGGTGGCGAAGAGGTAGCGAAGCGTGCGGTCCTCCTCGGCGAACATCAGACCGGCGCCGGAGTATCCGAAAAGCCGGTCGACCACTTGGACGATGCGCTCAAGGTGGTGCACGATCCCGGTCGCCGCCCTGTCCTTCTGCAGACGTCGCAGGCTGGCGACAAGAGCCTCAGGATCGATATGGGTCATTCCGTATCCTCTCGTGAACCTCACCTCGCACCGCCGTGGCCTGGGGGAGAGGTGCCGATTCGGCCATCACAACTGCCCGGAGGGGGCCCGATCAGTCCTGATCTCTGCCAGGACCTGAAGAACGATGACCATCAGCTCGCCGAGGCGTGCTCCGGCCTCCGCCTCCGTTCGGTCCCAGACGCGCCCGTCACGGGCGTAGAAGTCGAGGACGCCGATGAGTTCGCGATCCTCGATGAGCGGTACGGAGAGGACGGCCCGGACCGGCGGGGCGTGGACGGCCACGTTCGGGAACCCCACGGGCCTCGCGGCGTGCAGATCGGGAATCGCGACGAGGCCGCCGCTGGCGGCGCTCTCGATGGCGGGCCCGTCACCCACGGACTCCTGGGCGGACTCCAGCAGTACGCCGTCGTCGTCGGTCGCCCCGATCGCACGGAGGCGATCCTGGCCGTCGAGCAGCATCAACGCGGCGCCGTCGACCCCGGCGAGGTCGGCCATGCCGGTAAGGATGTTCTCGAGAACAGACGGCGCGTCCGATGCCATCGCGAGCCCACTTTCAATGATGAAGCGGCCGCGGACACAGGGCGGAGTGCCCCTAAGCCTAGTGGGCTCCGAGCAGTGGTAGCCAGGTGATCCCCAGGGTTGCCGGAAGGGTTGGCCGGCAGAGCTGGAGAGGACATGAGAAATCCGCCCTCCTGCGGGGAAGGCGGATCGGAAACGGAACGCCGGACGAGCGCGAGCAGTTGTCGGCTCTGCTCGCCCGGCTGCCGCGCAGCATGGCCGTGCTCCGGACTAGCGCTTGGCCTTCTTGCCCTCGGGAGTGACGGCGTACCACTCGGCGCCGAAGTCCTTCAGGTCCTGGCCGAGCACGTCGCCCGCCTTCTGGTCCTTGATGTAGTAGTAGAGCGGGTGCTTGTTGTAGGTCACCTGCGTGGTGCCGTCCTCCCGATGGAGCGTCCCGAGCAGGTTCGGGCGCACGCCCGTACCCGCCTGGGGCGCGCCGACGGTCAGCACGGGCGGCCACGCGGCGGCGCACGCCTGGGTGCAGGCGGACGCGCCGCCCTTGTCCTTGGTGAACAGATACACCGTGCGGCCCTCCACGCCGACCAGCACGCTGCCGAGCGAGGTGGGCGCCGCGTCGATGCGCGCGGGCCCCGTGGGGGACGCCTGGACGGGAGATGTCGGCGACGCGGATCCGGTGGCGGACGGCGTCGTCCCCGAGGGGTACTCGGAGGGCTCGGGCGTCTGCGACTCGTTGAGCTGGTCGTTGGCGACGCGGCTGGCGTCGTCGCCGGCACCGCCGCATCCGGCGGCCAGCAGGCTGATCGCGACCGCGCCGGCATACAGCAGTTTCCTCATGTTCGGCCTCCTGGGAAGTGAGCGAGTCGGCTCCCAGGAGACACGCGGCGACGGCGGCCCCGCCGCCCGGACGGGAAGATCCAGGACAGGCCTTTGCGGTTTCGTGGGTTGCGCCTCATGGATCTCTCGCCGCCCTCGGGGTGAATCAGCGATCGATGCGGATGAACCGCTGAATTCGGGAAATCGGGGTAAGCCGTACGGGCACGGCGGTGCGCCCCGACACGTGAAGCGATCGCGGGGAGGTGCCGAGGTCACCGGCGCGTGCGATGCGATGCTGATGCTGTGACGCCCGCCGACGCGGCCGTCCGGCCCCGCGGGGCGGCCTCCCTGGCGGACCGCCCCTACCGCCCGATCTCGCGTGACAGACCGTGACAGACCGTGACAGACAAGGAGCGTCCGGATGGCCGAGCGCACGCAACCGCCCACCGCGGAACCGTCCCAGCTGAGGCGTGGCCTCGGCCGTACCGGAGTGTGGCTGTCCTCTCTTGCGGCGACCCCGGCGGCAGAGGCCAGGAAGGCCGCGGCGGAGATCGAGGAGCTCGGATACCCGGCGCTGTGGATCGGTGAGACCCCGACCGGACGCGAGGCGTTCACGCACGCCGCGCTGCTGCTGTCGGCCACCAGGCGGCTGCACGTGGCCACGGGCATCGCCAACGCCTACGGCCGCGACCCCGTCGCCGCCGCCAACGGCGCCGCGACCCTCGCCGAGGCGTGGGACCAGCGGTTCGTGCTCGGCCTCGGCGTCAGCCACAAGCCCCTGGTCGTCCCTCGCGGCCACGACTACTCCGCACCGCTCGCCTACATGCGGGACTATCTCGACGCGATGGACCAGGCGTCGATCGAGCTGCCGCAGGCGCAGACGCCGCCCCGGATGCTCGCGGCGCTCCGGCGCCGGATGCTCGAACTCGCCGCGCGGCGCACCCAGGGCGCCCACACCTACTTCGTGCCGCCCGAGCACACCGCGAAGGCCCGCGAGATCCTCGGACCGGACCCGGTCCTCGCCCCCGAGCAGGCCGTCGTGGTCGAGGCGGACGCGGACCGCGCACGGGAGATCGCCCGCGAGTACGCCGCCCTGTACCTCTCCCTGCCCAACTACACCAACAACCTGCGCGAACTCGGCTTCTCCGACGACGACCTCGCGGGCGGCGGCAGCGACCGGCTCATCGACGCGATCGTGGTCTGGGGCGAGCCGGAGACGATCGCCGAGCGGGTACGCGCCCACCACGACGCCGGGGCCGACCACGTGTGCGTCCAGCCTCTGGCCGACTCCGTCGGCACGCAGATCGAGCACCTGCGGCTGCTGGCCCCCGCCCTTCTGCGGTGACGGCGTGACCGCGGCGGCTCCCGGGCGGGGGCGCGGAGAGCAGGGCGGGCACGGCGGGCAGGACCGGCTGACCCCGCCGGACCCGACGGGCCTGGAGGCGTGGATACGTCAGGTGCTCGGCCTGGCGGGCGCACGGGCCTCCGCGTTCGCCCCGCCCCTGCCGACCGCACCGCCCCTGCCGACCGCCCCATCCGCCGGCCCGGACCCCGACGGGCGGGCCGAGTAGCCGAGTAGCCAAGTAGCCGAGTAGCGCGGGCAGCCGGTCAGGCCGCCTGACGCACCTGCTCGGCCAGCCGTTCGAGGCTGTCGTTCAGCGCCTGCTCCACCGCCTCGGCCGGGGGCGCGTGCCGCTCGTCGAAGAAGGACAGGTGGACCGTCACGTCGCTGCTGTCGTCGTCGATGCCGGCGACCTGCAGCCATCCGGCGTACCGGTCCACATCGCGCGTGCCCCACTCCATCCGCAGCTGGTCCTGCTCGGCCCGCAGCAGCGCGCGTTCGTCCTGTCCCGTCTCGTCCTCGTGGACGGTGACCGCGGGCGGCTCCTCCGCGTGTACGTGCAGCTCCCGGGGCATCCAGAGATCGAGTTTGCCGACGTCGCACGCCTGGCGGAACACCTGGTCGGCCGGCGCGGGCATCCTGCGGGACCGTTCGAACTCGGTCATGATCCGTCACTCCTCCCTCTGACGACGTAGGCAGCCCCTACCCGCCGCGGTCCGGTCCATCCTCCGCACCCCCTCCCCGGAGACGGATGCGCGCGACGGCGTAGGGTCCGTCCATGACCGATCATTACGATGTCGTGGTCCTCGGCGCCGGGCCCGGCGGCTACACCGCCGCGGTCCGTTCGGCCCAGCTCGGGCTCAGCACAGCGGTCGTCGAGGAGCGTTACTGGGGCGGTGTCTGCCTCAACGTCGGCTGCATCCCCTCCAAGGCGCTGCTGCGCAACGCCGAACTCGCCCACATCCTGACGAACGAGACCAAGACGTTCGGCATCCAGGCGGACGGCCCCATCACGCTCGACTACGGCGCGGCCTTCCGCCGCAGCCGCCAGGTGGCGGACGGGCGCGTCAAGGGCGTCCACTACCTCATGAAGAAGAACGGCATCACGGAGTACGACGGCCGCGGCACCTTCACCGGCCCGAACTCCGTGGAGGTGCGCGGCGCCGACGGCTCGGTGCGCACGGTGACGTTCGACCACTGCATCATCGCCGCCGGGGCGACGACCCGCCTGCTGCCGGGGACGTCCCTGTCCGAGCGCGTGGTGACGTACGAGGAGCAGATCCTCAGCGAGGCGCTGCCGGACAGCGTGATCATCGCCGGCGCCGGGGCGATCGGCGTCGAGTTCGCGTACGTCCTGCACAACTACGGCGTGAAGGTCACGATCGTCGAGTTCCTCGACCGGATGGTCCCGCTGGAGGACCAGGAGGTCTCGGCGGAGCTGGCGCGGCGCTACCGGCGGCTCGGCATCGAGGTGCTGACCTCCACCCGGGTCGAGTCGATCGACGACAGCGGCGACAAGGTGCGGGTCACGGTCTCCAGGAACGGCGAGACCTCCGTGCTGGAGGCCGGCAAGGTGCTGCAGGCCATCGGCTTCCAGCCGCGTGTCGAGGGATACGGCCTAGAGCGCACCGGCGTACGGCTGACCGAGCGCGGCGCGATCGCCGTGGACGGCCGCTGCCGCACGAACGTGCCGCACATCTTCGCCATCGGGGACGTCACCGCGAAGCTCATGCTGGCGCACGCCGCCGAGTCGATGGGCATCATCGCCGCCGAGACGATCGCGGACGCGGAGACGATGGAGCTCGACTACGTGATGATCCCCCGGGCCACCTACTGCCAGCCGCAGATCGCGAGCTTCGGCTACACCGAGGCCCAGGCGCGTGAGCAGGGCTTCGACGTGAAGGTGGTCAAGTTCCCCTTCACGGCCAACGGCAAGGCGCACGGCCTGGGCGACCCGAACGGGTTCGTCAAGGTCCTCAGCGACGCGAAGCACGGCGAGATCCTCGGCGCCCACCTCATCGGGCCCGAGGTGACCGAGTTGCTGCCCGAGCTGACCCTGGCCCAGCAGTGGGACCTCACCGTGCACGAGGTGGCGCGCAACGTCCACGCCCACCCGACCCTGGGCGAGGCGGTGAAGGAGGCGATCCACGGCCTGGCCGGACACATGATCAACATGTGATCAGGTCAGGGGTCGTAAGGTCCGGTCAGCCGCCGGTGGGCGGCCCGTCAGCGCCGGGGGTGACGCTCCTCCCATGGCCGCGCACCAGCGCGGCCTCGGATCACAGGAGCGCGACATGACGACCCGATCGGTTCTGATCTCCGGCGCGAGCATCGCCGGCCCCGCCCTCGCCTACTGGCTGCGCCGGCACGGCTTCGCCCCCACCGTGGTCGAGCGGGCCCCCGCCCTGCGCGAGGGCGGCCAGGCGGTCGACTTCCGGGGGGCGGTGCACATGAGTGTGCTGCGGCGGATGGGCGTCCTGGACGAGATCCGCCGCCTGCGCACCGACCCCGGCCCGTGGCGGGTGGTCGACGCGCGCGGCGACCAGGTCGTCGGACTGCCCGTGGAGTTCGCCGGCGGCGACGTGGAGATCCTGCGCGGCGACCTCGCCCGGGTGCTGTACGACCGGACCAGGGACGACGTGGAGTACGTCTTCGGCGACTCCATCGCGTCCATGACCGAGACCCCGGACGGCGTGGAGGTGACCTTCGAGCGCGGAGCGCCCCCGACCACCTGGGGCTCGGCCGCGACACGGTGCTCTACAACGAGCCCGGCCGCGGCGTGGGGGTCTCGGGCGCCAGGGACGGGGCGACCGCCGGGGTGATGTGCGTCTTCCACGCCCCGGGGCTGGAGTTCGACCATCGCGACGTGGCTCGGCAGAAGAGGATCGTCATGGATGCCTACGCGGGCGCGGGCTGGGAGGTCCCCCGGCTGATCGAGGCCGTCCCGGACGCGTCCGACTTCTACTTCGACTCGATCAGCATCGTCCGCATGGACCACTACACGAGCGGGCGGATCGCGCTGCTCGGCGACGCCGGCTACGGCGCCACCTGCGGCGGCATGGGGGCCGGCATGGCCGTCGTGGCCGCGTACGTGCTGGCGGGCGAGCTCGCCGCCGCCCGGGGCGACCACCGCGTCGCGTTCGCCGAGTACGAGCGACTGATCAGAGGGTTCGCCAAGGCGTGCCAGCGGGTCGCGGGCAACGCGGGCTCCTTCCTCGCCCCGGTGACTCCGGGCGCGATCCGGCGGCGAAATCTGACCTACCGGGTGCTCACGGCCGGGCCGCTGATGCGCGTGCTCGACAAGCTGAGCACCAAGGCGGCCACCTCGATAACACTCAGGGACTATGCGGCCTGAAATGCGGAAATGCCGATTACCGAACAGGTATTCGGCTGTCGCCGCCATTCACACCGGAAACACTTCTCACGGCGCCGATGAATGGTCGGCTACGCTGGGAATCAGGCCGTGCGCGAAACGCCGTGGCCGCGTACGGGCGAAATGCGAGGGCGGCCCGATGGCGAGGGACGACGCGGAAAACACCGGCTCCCCGGTCGGCGCGGACACTTTGCTGACCCTCATGCGCGAACTGGTCTTCCCGCCCTGCGCGATCGAACGGTCCTCGGTGGTGCCGCAGGACGTCACCCGGCGCGAGAACGACGCGGAGCACTCCTTCGCCCTGGGCCTGGTCGCGGTCTGCCTCGCCCCGCTGATCGACCCGGCCCTGAACCCGGGCAGGATCGCCAGGTACGCGCTGGTCCACGACCTGCCGGAGGTCCACGCGGGGGACGTCTCGGTCTACGCCGACCCGGCGGAACGGGAGAAGAAGGCCGTACGCGAGGAGGAGGCACGGGAGATCATCACCCGTGACTTCGGCGGGACGTTCCCCTGGCTGGTGGAGGACCTGTACGGCTACAAGGCGCAACGCGACGCGGAGAGCAGATTCGTCTACGCCCTGGACAAGCTGCTCCCCCACGTCAACGTGCTGCTGGCCGGCCATCACCCGCTGCGGCCGACCTGGGCGGCGTACAAGCACACCGAGATCACGGCCAGGCGGAAGATACGCCTGAGCTGCCCGGCACTGCTGCCGTTGTTCGACGAGCTGTGCCGGGAGTTCGCGCGGCGCCCGCACCTGTTCTCCGGCGGGGTGTCACCTGGCGTGGGAGATGACGATGTTCGCGACGGCGAGCAGGGTCGCCCCGCAGACGGCGCACAGCACCCTCACGGGCAGGTCGGCTCCCGGCCCGAGCACGGCGGGCAGGGCGACGAGGACGGCTCCGGCCGCGCCGGCCGACACCCGCGTGAACAGGCGCGACCGCGAGCGGCGCACGACCACGGGAAACCCGGCGCTCGTCGTCAGTGAGTCGCCTCCCGGCAGCGGGTCCGCCCGGGTGTCGGCCGCCAGCGTGATCCCGACCCGCGCGAGCGCGTCGAAGCCCAGCATCTCGGGCCGCAGCCAGAACTCCACGGTGTCGTATCGCGACGCCACGTCGTAGGAGTCGTCGGACGCGATCTTGAGGAAGGTGCCGTCGGTCGTGCAGACGAGCCGCTTCGCGGTGGGCGTGTAGCCGTCGGAGTAGAAGCTGACCCGCATCCTCACCGAGTCGCCGTCGCTCAGGTGCAGCCGGCCCTCGTCGTCGAGCCCGCCCGTCCTGTCCCCGCCCAGCAGCGGTTCCTCGGTGCGGACGAAGTAGGAAGACCTGTAGGTGGGATGCCGGGCGAGCCGGCGGGCCACCCCGAGCCACGCGACGGGGTCGTCACCCGGCCGCTCGTGCAGGTGGAGGTCGGGGAAGCGGGTGGTGGCCGGATACCACCGCCCGCCGTTGGCCTCCGCGAGTCTGTCCACGAACCAGCCGCCCCTGGCCCTGATGTCCGCCTCGGCCAGCGGGAAGTCCTCCAGGTTCGCGTAGTCGTCCACCCTGAGCCGGAACACGGCCATGTCGGCCACGCAGGCGGTCGCCACCACCGTCGCGAAGCGCACGGGCACGACGAACGGCTCGGTCTCGGGCGACTCCCGGTCCGCGAGGAAGGCCACGAGGCACCGCCTGCCGACGGCGGAGCCGTTCGCGATCGCCTGTTGCAGGGCGCCCGCCACGTAGTCGGTCTCGTACCGGAACTGGATGATCGCCCCTCTGGGCAGGGCCAGCGCCCTCAGGACGTCCTCCGCGTACCGCCGCCTGCTGTCGGACGACAGCAGCAGCACCGAGGGCCGGACTCCGGTCATACCCGTGCTCATGCCCGTGCTCATGGCTGCGTTCATTGCTGCCTCCGGGGCTCTTCCAGGTCGCGCAGGCGGTCGTCGAGCGCGAGGAAGCGCGGCCACACCCGGTCCTTCGGCAGTTCGTCGAGGCGCAGGCTGGCCGCGGTCTCGTATCGCAGCCCCCGGTCCGCCAGCGCCCGGTGCTCGCCCAGGATGATCGGCTCGCGTACGGCGTCCGACTGGTCGCCGGTCAGGTCGATGACGAACCGCCGCGGATCGTCGGCCGGGCCGATCTCGACCCAGCAGTGGTGGCTCACGTCCTCGGCGTCGTCGCGGCCGGAGTTGCGGCCCACCCGCAGCCGCCCGTAGCAGTAGACGGGTTCGAGCAGCAGGTCGGCGCGGAGCCTGCGGGCGAGCCAGACGGAGGTGACCCCGCACTGGCCCCGGGGGTCGCCCGCGGCGACCGGCGGCTCCTGATAGCGCGGATGGACCGTGCGGTCCGACCAGCAGGACTCCAGCATGCGGCGGTAGCCGAGCAGGCGCTCGGTCCACTGCGGCGAGGTGAAGTCGGCCGGGACGGGCCGCACGTGGCCGCCGCCCGAGTGGGTGCGGCGCGGCACCCTGATCAGGCTCTCGATCCCGGCGACGCTCCGCTTCGCGGCCGAGGTGGCCCCGAGGACCATGAGCACGTTGTCCGGCGTGTCCAGGAGTTGCGGCACCGACGCCCCCGCTATCCGGCGGGTCTGAAAAAGGCCTTTGTCGTCGTAGCGGTACGCCACGGGTGACAGGGCGATCGGCCTGAATCCCGACGCGAGAAACGAGGTGCCGCCGAAACCGAGCATGGGATTGTATGCCGTGATGACATAGTCCCCGGCGTTTACCGCCCTGATCTCCCGGACCGCACGGGCGATCGTCAGGCTCATGAGATTCGCCGGAATTCCCGCCAGCCCGTGCATTCTTGTCAGGACCATTATCCGGTCGGGATTCACATCGAGCGCGTGCCCGGTGAGCGCGTCCATGACGTACTGACGGTCGCATCGGGAGAAGGCGGCGTACGTGATCGGCATCGTCGCGCCCGGCAGGAAGAGCCCGAACTGGAGGACGGTGTCGGCCCTCTCACTGTGCAGGTAGTGCAGCCTCGACTGGACCAGATGGCCGACGCTCGGCCTGACCTCGGCGAAGCGCAGGCGGGTGCGGTAGCCGTCGCCGAACGACAGGCTCAGATCCCGGTGCGCCTTGTTCACGTTGAGGAGGACGGATGCGTGGGCTTGGTGGGCGGCGTCCTCCGCGGACTGGCGCACCTGGGCCGCCCGGACGACGGCCTGCAGCCGTATCTCCTCGTACACCTTGTCCGGAGACCAGCCGGCGACGGCCGGCCTGCTCAACCGGGGCAGGTGCAGTCTTACCTGGATCTCCAGGGTCCGGAGGCCGACTCCGACCGTCTCGGCGTCCGCGCGCATGCGCGTCCCCATCGCGCCGACGAAGGTCTCGACATCCGGATCACGAAGCCCGTCCACTCGCGCGCCCTCGCTTCGCGCTTTCTCCCTTAGCGGCGTACGCGTGGTCTTGGGCACTTCTTCTCCCGCAATCGCGAGAATCTTGTCAGTGACGCCGTCAAGGATAGAACTCGGACCGCACGCTGTCAGGGCGCTCGCCGAGTTGGTATCGGCTTCTGTCTCACCCGCGCAATTGCGGACGCTTTTCATTCGACCCTCGGCGGTCGGGCCACCCCTCTCCCACCGTGTTCCGCCTGAACGGCACGGTCGGCTGACGCTGTGGCCGGCGATTCTTGGAGCGGTCATGGAACCGCCTTGCACCCGGCCGTGCGGGCCGGATGAAAGACTCCTGAGCAAGCGCCTGCCGCGTCAGGCGCGAACCCCGCGGCTCATCGCCAGAAAAAGCCGCCCGGTGTGGTAACGGCGAATGCGCTGGAAGCCCGCCCTCCTCGCCGCGAAGGCCGAGGAGGGCGGAGCCCACATCGAGGGAGCGCGTCAGGAGTGGCCGCCCTCCGGGGGCCCGTAGCCCCCGCCGCCGGGCGTCTCGATCTCCAGCACGTCGCCCGGCTCGACCTCGACCGAGTCGCATCCCGCCAGGTGGACGACGTTTCCGTCCGCGCGCCGCACCCGGTTGACGCCCAGCGCGCCGGGGGCGCCGCCGGCCATGCCGTACGGCGGCACCCGGCGGTGGCCGGACAGCACGCTGACCGTCATCGGCGCACGGAACCGGATGCGGCGCACGGCCCCGTCCCCGCCGCGCCACCGTCCGGCTCCTCCGCTGCCGCGCCGGACGGCGAACTCCTCAAGCAGCACGGGGAACCGCCATTCCAGCACCTCGGGGTCGGTCAGCCGGGAGTTCGTCATGTGGGTCTGCACCGCCGCCGCCCCGTCGAAGCCGTCTCCCGCGCCGGACCCCGAGGCGACGGTCTCGTAGTACTGCCGCCGTTCGTCGCCGAAGCTGACGTTGTTCATCGTCCCCGACCCCTCGGCCTGCACGCCCAGCGCCGCGTAGATCGCCCCGGTGATCGCCTGCGAGGTCTCGACGTTGCCGGCGACCACGGCCGCGGGGTACGCCGGGGCCAGCATCGACCCCTCCGGCACGACGATGCGCAGGGGCCGCAGGCAGCCGTCGTTGAGCGGGATCTCGTCGGCCACCAGGGTGCGGAAGACGTACAGCACGGCGGCGGTGACCACGGCGGACGGCGCGTTGAGGTTGGTGCCGAGCTGGGGCGAGGTGCCGGTGAAGTCGATCGTCGCGGTGCGGCGGGTGCGGTCCGCCGAGACGCCCACCGAGATCACGGCGCCGGAGTCCATCTCGTAGCGGTAGCGGCCCTCTCCGAGGGCGTCGATCACCGCGCGGACCGCGCTCTCGGCGTTGTCCTGCACGTGCCGCATGTAGGCCCGCACGACGTCGAGGCCGAAGTGACCGATCATCGCGCCGGCCTCCTCGACGCCCTTGACGTTCGCGGCGATCTGCGCGCGCAGGTCGGCCAGGTTCGTCGCGGGGTCCCTGGACGGGTACGGCCCCTCGGTGAGCAGCCGCAGCGTCTCCTTCTCGCGCAGGCCGTCACGGTCCGCCAGCAGCCGGCAGTCGAACAGCACGCCCTCCTCCCGTACGCTCCGGCTCCCCGCGGGCATCGAGCCGGGCGTCAGCCCGCCGATCTCCGCGTGGTGTCCGCGCGAGGCCACGAAGAACAGGATCTCCCGGCCCGCGCCGTCGAAGACGGGCGTGACGACCGTGATGTCCGGCAGGTGGGTGCCGCCGTGGTAGGGGTCGTTGATCGCGTACACGTCGCCGGGCCGCATCCCGTCGCCCCGGCGGCGGATCACCTCCTTGACGCTCGCGCCCATCGACCCGAGGTGCACCGGGATGTGCGGCGCGTTGGCGACGAGGTCGCCGCCGGAGTCGAACAGCGCGCAGGAGAAGTCGAGCCGCTCCCGGATGTTCACCGACTGCGCGGTGGCCTCCAGCCGGGCGCCCATCTGTTCGGCGACGGACATGAAGAGGTTGTTGAAGACCTCCAGCAGCACGGGATCGGCCTCGGTGGTCACGCCGGCGGCCCGGGGACGTTCCCGCACCCGTTCCAGGAGCAGGTGCCCGTACGCGGTCACCCCGGCCCGCCAGCCGTCGTCGACGACGGTGGTCGCGTCGGCCTCTGCCACGATCGCCGGGCCGCCGAGCGTGTCGCCGGGGCGCAGCCGTTCCCGCCGGTAGAGCGGCACCTCGCGCCACGCGCCGCCGGTGTACATCCGCACGGTGTACATCGGCACGGTGTACATCGGCACGGTGATCGCCGTCCGCGCCTCGCCAGCGGATCCGGAGGCGAGGCCGGAAAGGTCGGGCTGCTCGGTCAGGCCCACCGCCTCAACGGAGACCGCCTCCGCGACCAGCGGCCGGTCCATGAGGAAGGAGTACGTCCGCAGGTGGGCGGTCTCGAACGCCGTCACCATCGCGTCCGTCGCGGCCAGGTCCACCTGCAGCGACGTGTCGGTGCCGTCGTAACGCAGCCGCACCCGCCGGGTCACCCGGATCCGCCTGTCCGCTACCCCCTCGTCCTGCACCCCCTCGTCCAGCAGGGCGCGGCGGGCCGCCGCCTCCAGGGAGTCGGCGAGGCCGGTCAGGCGCCGCGTCGTGGCGGGCTCCAGCCGGGCCTCGACCGACTGCTCCCGCAGCACGGTCGTGTCGGCCAGCCCGATGCCCAGCGCGGACAGCACGCCCGCCATCGGCGGCACCAGCACGGTGCGGACGCCGAGCGCGTCGGCCACCGCGCAGGCGTGCTGCCCGCCGGCCCCGCCGAACGTGGTGAGGGCGTATTCGGTGACGTCACGGCCCTTCCGCACGGAGATCTGCTTGATCGCGTTCGCGATGTTCTCGACCGCGACCCGCAGGTAGCCCTCGGCGACCTGCTCGGGACCGCGCTGGTCGCCGGTGCGCCCGCGGATGTCCGCGGCCGTCTCCGCGAACCGCCGCCGCACCTCGTCCACGGCCAGCGGCAGGTCGCCGTCCGGGCCGAAGACCTCGGGAAAGTGGCCGGGCTGGATGCGGCCGAGCATCACGTTGGCGTCCGTGAGGCACAGCGGGCCGCCGTTGCGGTAACAGGCCGGGCCGGGGTCGGCGCCCGCGGAGTCCGGGCCGACCCGGTATCGCCCGCCGTCGAAACGCAGGACGGACCCGCCGCCCGCCGCCACCGTGTGGACGGCGATCATCGGCGCGGACAGCCGTACGCCCGCCACCTGCGTCTGGACCACCCGCTCGTACGCGCCCGCGTAGTGGGACACGTCGGTCGAGGTGCCGCCCATGTCGAAGCCGATCACCTTGTCGAGACCGGCCAGCCGGGACATGCGCGCCATGCCGACGATGCCGCCGGCCGGGCCGGACAGGACCGCGTCCTTGCCGCGGAAGCGCCCGGCCTCCGCCAGCCCGCCGTTCGACTGCATGAACATCAGCCGTACGCCGGGCAGTTGCCCGGCCACCGCCTCGACGTACCGGCGCAGGACGGGAGAGAGGTAGGCGTCGGCCACGGTGGTGTCCGCGCGCGGCACCAGCTTCATCAGCGGGCTGACCTCGCTGGAGCAGGACACCTGCGTGAAGCCCGTGCGCCTGGCCAGGCTCCCGATCGCCCGTTCGTGCGCCGGGTGCAGGTGGCTGTGCAGGCAGACCACCGCGACCGCCCGGACGCCGTCCTCGCGCAGCCGCCGCAGCCGCGGCGCGAGCCCTTCGAGGTCGGGCGGCCGGAGCACCGTGCCGTCGGCGGTGATCCGCTCGTCCACCTCGGCCACACGCTCGTACAGCATCTCCGGCAGCACGATCCGCCGGTCGAAGATGCGCGGGCGGTTCTGGTAGCCGATGCGCAGCGCGTCGCCGAACCCCTTGGTGATCACCAGCGCCGTGCGCTCGCCCCGGCGCTCCAGCAGGGCGTTGGTGGCGACCGTGGTGCCCATCCGCACCGACTCGATCCGCTCGACCGGGATCGGCTCGCCCGCGGGGACCTCCAGCAGGGAGCGGATGCCCGCCACCGCCGCGTCGGGGTAGCGGGCCGGGTTCTCCGACAGGAGCTTGCGCGTCACCAGCCGCCCGTCCGGGCGCCGGGCGACGACGTCGGTGAACGTCCCGCCGCGGTCCACCCAGAACTGCCACCGGTCACCAGGCATAGGACCCCCTCCGCGCGCCCGTATCTCCCTTGTATCAGGGCCGCACGCCCCGGCTTCAAATAGGGAGACGCAGCACCTGACGCCGGACATATCATCAGGTGTCGTTTTCCGGATCACTCCGGACCGGGCGTGACGCGAAGGTGGTTGCGGCTGTGCTGTCCGAGCGGAGTGTGAAGCGCGGTGGGATCGTCGGCGCCCTCGTCGTCGGCAACCTGCTCGGCGGCGTCGCGGTCGCCTCCGGCATCGCGGTGGGCGGGCTGCTCCTGGAGCGCTTCGGCGGCACGTCCCTCGCGGGGCTCGGACAGGCCGCGAGCGTGCTCGGCGCGGCGGTCGCCGCGGTGCCGCTGGCCGGCGTCGCGGCCCGGCACGGACGGCGCCGTTCACTCGCCCTCGGGTACGCGATCGCCGTGCTCGGCGGGGCGTTGATCGTCGGGGCCGCCGTCGTCGCACAGCTCGTCGTGCTGCTGGCCGGGCTTGCCTTGTTCGGCGTCGGGCAGGCGGTGAACCTGCAGTCCCGGTACGCCGCCGCGGACGGCGCGGCTCCCGGCGCCCGGGCCAGGGCGATGTCCATCGTCATCTGGGCCACCACGATCGGGTCCGTGGCCGGGCCCAACCTCAGCGAGGTGGCCGACCGGTTCGGCCGGTGGCTCGGGCTGCCCGGCCTCACCGGTCCCTACGTGCTGTCGGTCGTGTCCTTCGCCCTGGCGGGCGTGGTGGTGGCGGTGTTCCTCCGGCCCGGCGCACGGTCGTCCGCGCCGGTTACCGGCGATGTGGACACAGGCCAGGCGGTGGGAGCGGTGGCGGCGCTGCGCTGGGCGGCGGCCGACCCGGCGGCGCGGTTCGCGGTCGTGCTCGTCGCGGTGGCGCACGCGATGATGGTCATGGTTATGGTGATGACGCCGCTGCACATGCAGCACCACGGCATGTCACTGCAGCTGGTGGGCGTGGTGATCAGCGTGCACGTGCTCGGCATGTACGCCCTCAGCCCGGTCTTCGGCTGGCTGACCGACCGGCTCGGCGCGGTCCGCATGGCGTGCGCCGGGATGCTGATGCTCGCGACGGCCGTCGCGCTCGGGTTCGTGGCCGCCTCCGCCGCGGAGGGCAGCGCCCTCACCGCGCTCGCGCTGACCGTCCTCGGCCTGGGCTGGTCGGCGTCGGTGATCTCCGCGTCCGCGCTGCTCGCGGGCACCGCCGCCGACCATGTCCGGGTGCCGCTGCAGGGCGCCACCGACGCCGGCATGAACTACGCGGGCGCCGCCGCGGCCGCGCTGGCCGGGCCGATCCTCGCCGCCGGCGGCTTCCACGCGGTCAACGTCGCGGCGGCGGTCATCCTGGTGCCCGCCGTCGCGGCGGCGACCGCCGCCGTGCGCCGGAATCCGGGGATCCCGGCGCACGCGGGTGACTACTCGGCCGGGTAGTCCGTGACGAACTGCGGCGCGCCGACCTTGGTCGTGTCGGCCGCGTCGCCGACGCCGTTGACGACGTGGTCGATCGTCCCGGCGTCGAGGTTGACCGTCATGATGTGGTGCAGCCGCACGCCCGGGGCCTGCGGCACCTCGAAGCCGTTCTCGGTGTGGATCTGCGGGTTGTTCCGGTTGAAGACGTAGACGCCCGCGCCGTAGAGGTTGTGCCTGTTCACGCGGTCGCCGACCTTGTAGCCGGCGTAGCCCTCCACGGATCCGTTCATCCAGTCGGCCTGCGTCGGCGGGTCGTACGGCAGCTCGTTCTGGTAGAGGATCGTCGTGCCGTCCTCGCCGTTCCAGACCGTGTTGTAGCGCTGGAAGTGCTCGACGAACAGGCCGGTCGCCGTCACGTGGTCGCCGTTGACGATGACGCCGTAACGGCCGACGTTGGTGTTCCAGCGCTGCGTGTCGGTGAAGCCCTCGACGCCGTGGTCGGCGCGCCACACCCAGGTGTGGTCGATGAGCACGTTGTCGCTGTTGACCTCGAGAGCGGTCTCGGTCTTGCCGACGTGCGGGCCGCCGACCCGGAAGTACACGTCGGACAGGGTCGTCGGGTTGTCCGCCGGGGTCCGGTGACCGTGCTCGCCGTGCTCGCCGTGCTCCTTGCCCACCCGCAGCAGGACGGGGGACGTCTGGAGACCCGCGTCCACGCTGACTCCCGCGACGACCACGCCGGGGACGTCGGCGACGTCGAGCGGGATCGTGCCGCCTACGGCGGTGAGCGTGGCGTGCCCGAGACCGAGCACCACCGTGTCCGGCCGCTTGACCTCGATGCTCCGCGCGATGTCGTACACGCCGGGCGTGAGCAGCAGATTCCTGCCCCGCGCGAGCTGGCTGTTTATGGCCTGCACCGAGTCGGACGGCTTCGCGACGTAGAAGTCCGACAGCGGCACCGTGCGGCCCGGCGTCATGCCGTCCGCCCACGAGACGCCGCGCGTGTTCTTCCTCGCGGCGGGCACGCGGACGTTGAGCCTGCCCTGCGCGTCGGCGTACAGGTAGGGCTTCTCCCGGCTGACGGGGGTGTTCTCCACCGTGGTGTAGGGCGGGTTCGGGAACCCGGACTCGTCCGGCGCGCCGACGACGCCCGAGAAGACCTGGTTCCACACGGCGTTGGACCACCCGGCGACCTCGGTGTTGCGGGTCAGCCACTGCTGCTGCGAACCGTTGGTGACGGACGGCAGGCGGGAGTCGGCGATGAAGCCCCCGCTCGCGTACTGCGGGCCGGCGGTGCAGTAGTCCATCAGCGACAGGGTGCCGCCGGTGACGTTGAGGCGGCGCATGGAGACCGCCTGGGAGACGGCCCAGAAGTTCGCCGTCTGGCGGCAGCCGTCCTGGCCCGCGGCGTCGATGTCGATCGACAGGTTCGACAGCGTGCGCCAGAAGTTGACGAGCGCCAGGCAGTTGCCGGTGCCGTCGTTCTCCAGGCAGCGGTTGTAGACCTCGACCTTGCCGTTGATGACGACGTCGGTGGGCGAGGCGCCGAGACCGGCGATCTCGGTGTAGTAGCCGACCTTGATCTGCAGCGGGTGCTCGGCGGTGCCGTACGTGCCGGGCTTGAAGAGGTAGGCGTGCCGCTCGGCGCCCATCTCGTTGTCGACCTGCGCCGTGTGCGCCGCGTCGAGAGTGGCCTGGATCTGGTCGACCGGCATGCTCGGGTCGAAGACGGTGACGCCGGGCCCGAGGTCGGGGTTTCCGGGGTTTCCGGGATTTCCAGGGTTCCCGTGGGCGGGGGGCGGTGCGGCGGTGGCGGCCGTCGTTCCCGCCGTCAGGACGGCGGTCGTCAGCACGAGACCGAACGTGAACGCCCGGCCGATCAACCGGCGGCCGGAGCGCCGCCTCGGGGGACTCCCAGAGCCAGGAGCCTGGATCGTCATACGGTTCGTCCTTTCCGCTGCGTACCCGGCCGAGAGAGCGCTCTCACACGGTGGCTTGTTTGTATCGCGCGAACCGCGCCGGCGCTATCCCTTGATTTTTCGGGATTTCGGGATAAGGCTCCCTCGGAACGCCGAACCGCCCCGGAGCGGACGGGCTCCGGGGCGGTGCAGCGCTCGGATCAGGCGGTCTCCCTGACATACCGCGCGTAGGCGGCGGCCAGACGCCCCCCGACCTCCGCCGTGCTGACGAGCACGGACATGTTCGCCCTGGACGAGCGGCCCTCGGTGGCCGCGTCCACGGCGCGCATCAGATACTTGGTGATCGCGTTGCCGCGAACGCCGTCCCGCTCGGCGGCGGCCATCGCGCCGGTGATGGCCGCGTCCACCTCGGACGCGTCGATCGCGTCCTCCTCCCGCACCGGCGTGGTGATCAGGAACGAGCTGTTGTTGCCGAGCGCCCAGTGGTTGTCCACCGCCCGCGCGATCACCTGCTCGTCGTCCAGCCGCTGCGGGCTGCGGATGCCGCTGGAGACGCAGTAGAACGCGGGGAAGTCGTCCGACCGGTACGACACCACCGGCACGCAGTGGGTCTCCAGATACTCCATCGTCAGGTTCAGGTCGAGGATGCTCTTGGCCCCGGCGCAGACGACGGCCACCTTCGACCGGGTGAACTGGATCAGGTCGGAGGAGACGTCCATCGTCTTCTCCGCGCCCCGGTGGACGCCGCCGATGCCGGCCGACGAGAAGAACGGGATTCCGGCCAGCTCGGCCGCCACCACCGAGCTGGCCACCGTCAGCGCGCCGAGCCCGCCCTGGGCCAGGACCACCGGCAGGTCCCGGCTGCTGACCTTGGGGATGCCGGACGTCGAGGCGAACCGCTCGACGTCCTCGTCCGTCATCCCGACCTTGATCTGACCGCCCTCGACGCAGATCGTGGCCGGGATCGCGCCGCCCGCCCGGACCGCGTCCTCGACCTTCCGCGCGGTCGCGGCGTTGTCCGGATAGGGCAGGCCGTGGGTGATGACGTTCGACTCCAGTGCCACCACCGGCCGCCCCTCGGCGAGTGCGTCCGCGACCTCCTCGCTGTAAACCAGCGGGACGCGCCCATGCTCCCGGGTCATCGTCGCCCCTCAGTTCGCAGCCGGGCCGTAGTTCGGCAGCTTGTTCAGCTTGTGCTTCTGGTTGAGGATCTCCGGGATGTAGACCTTCTCGTCCCACTGCTCCTTCGCGACCGGCTCCAGGATGATCGACACCGAGCCCTCCTCGCAGCCGAAGGCGCTCGTCATCGCCTTGGTCACCGCGGCGACCAGGTCGGAGTGCTGCTGCTCGGTGAGGGGGACCGGGAAGTGCTTGATGCTGACGTGCGGCATGATGATCTCCTTACTGTGCGTCCCGAGACGATCCCTGATGGCTGCGACCAGCTCGTCGATCTCCGGTTCCCTGAGCAGGCCGTAGTGATCGGCTTCCAGGTCGGCGACGACGGGGGCCGTCGCCGAGTAGCCGCCGCTGTTCTCCAGGAACGAGTAGTCGTCGCCCCTGGCCTTGAAGATGGTGATCGGCGCCTGGATCCGCCGCCGGGCCAGCTCGCGGAAGGTGTAGCTGAACTCGAAGGTCTCGCCCACCACCCGCATGATCCGGCGTACGAGGTCGATGTCCAGGTCGGGGAAGTTGCGGTGGATGAAGGCGGCGAAACTCTCCTCGTCCACGGCCTCGGCCAGGCACCGTTCGAGCAGCGGCCCCGTGATCGTGCCGGCGAAGACCGAGAAGAGGATCGTCACGTACGCCCTGTTGCCGAAACCGGCCTCGCGCTCGTGCTCGGACGTGCCCTCCTGATGGACCTTCGGCGAGCCCGGTGCGATCAGGAAGAGGTGCTCCACCCGCTCACCGGCCCGCTCCAGCTGGTAGGCGGCTTCGAACGCGACGCGCGCGCCGAACGAGTATCCCCACAGCGTGTAGGGGCCGGACGGCTGCAGCCGCCGGATCGCCTTGACGTCCTCGGCCGCCATCTCGCCGATGGTCGCGTACGGCACCTCCTCGGGGTTGATCCCGTACGCCTGGACCCCGTAGAAGGGCTGGGTGGTGCCCATTCTCGCGGCCAGCGTGCGCAGGTTCATCGTGTAGCCGCCGAGGCCAGGCCAGCAGTAGACGGGCCGGCCCGCGCCCTCCCGCTGCAGCGGCACGAGCCGGGAGCACGCCTCGGACTCGGTTCCGTCCACCCGCCGGGCGAGCTTGTCGATCGTGGGGCACTCGAACAGCACCTGGAGGGGCAGCGAGGCGCAGAACTCCCGGTTGATCTTGTTGATCAGCCCGACGGCGATGAGCGAGTTGCCGCCGGAGGCGAAGAAGTCGTCCTCCACCGAGACGGTCTCCCGCTTCATCGCCTTCTTCCACAGCTCGGCGATCCGGCGCTCGGTCGTCGTCCGCGGCGCGATGTACGGCCGGTCGGCGTTGTCCACGTTCGTCGCGTCGGACTCGGCCAGTCCTCTGACGTCGATCTTCCCGTTCGCCGTGAACGGGAGCCGGTCCAGCACGACGACCTTGTTCGGGATCATGTAGTCCGGCAGGAAGTTGATCAGGTCGTCCCTGATCATCTCCGCCGGTCCCTTCATGTGGACCGAGTCCTCCTTCATCCCCTCGCTCAGCCGCTGCTCGTCGCTCACGCGGCCGCCGATGAAGAAGTAGGACGGGCCGGTGGGCCGGCCGTTGGAGCGGAGGATGCCGTCGATCCGGCGGGCCGAGGGCAGGTCGTCGCCGGACTTGGAGCTGTATCCGGACGACATGAACCCGATGTTGACGTCGTTCATCGACAGGTGCTGCAGCGTGCGGCCCAGGTCGATGTAGTGCAGCCAGTCCTCGGTGTTCCTGCTGACCACCGAGATCCCGAGGCTCGACCGGTCGTAGACCTGCTGGTTGATCGCGATGACATGTTTCTTGAGGATGAGCTCGTCGGAGATCAGCCGCAGCCGCCCGTTCTCGTAGGCGTACTGGCCGGCCCGCAGGTCGGCGATCTTTCCGGGATGCGACTGGACGTAGAGGTCGACCTCGTCCTGGCGCGGCCCCGCGTACGGGATCAGCTCGAAGGTGCCGAGGTAGTAGTCCTCGGCGGCGCAGTCCAGGTGGTCCTTCGTGGCCGGTGCGTACTCCACCGGCCTGATGTCCAGGCCGTAGTCGGGCAGCACCTCCTCGAAAAGGCCGACCATGTGACCGGTCTCGATCTCCAGGACCTCGCGGATGTTGTTCTTGTAGACCGGTTCGATCGCCCGCTTCTTGCCGACGAAGTGCAGCCTCACCCGAGGCTCCGCTCCCCCGGCGGCCGGCCCGACCAGCACGAGCCGGTGATGCACGGGGTGGTGGTAGTAGAAACCCGGCCGGAGGTCGCCGATCCCGTCGATCTCCAGGTAGAGCTGCGTCGCGTACAGCGCCCCCGGCGAGGCGTAGGCGTACTTCGGCAGCAGGCGTTCCTCGCTGAGGTGCGGACCGAGGTAGCGCAGGATCTCGCCGAGATCCTCCAGGCCGACGGCGTCGAGACCGCGGGAGTGCGCGCCCTCGGCCTTCCTGGCCAGCAGCTTCAGGATGTCGCCCCGGCCGACCTCCCCGCCCTCGTAGAACCGGTAGGTCTTGCGGGCGAACGCCAGCCCGCGCTGCCGCGCGGTCGCCTGCGTGCCGGGCAGGTCGATCACCGGCCTGCCGTCGAGCTCCGCGGCGTCGCGGACCCCGGCGTTGGACAGCTGCGCCCTGACCTGGAGCCGGCTCGTCTTGGACTGGTGGTGGGCGCCGTGGTTGCCCTGGTCCATCAGCGCCGCTTCCTTGGGATTCAGCTCCACGCAGGCGATCAGGTTCTGGAACCCTGTGCGCGGGTCGTCCTTGACGATGACCGCCGCGTGCTTGACCCACTCGTGGGTCTCGATGGCCAGCTTGATCTCGTCCAGCTCGACCCGGAACCCCCGCAGCTTGACCTGGTTGTCCGCGCGGCCCACGAACTGGACGGTGCCGTCGGCGTTCCAGTACGCGAGGTCGCCGGTCTTGAACAGCCTGCCCTCGCCGAGCGGACTGCCGACGAACCGCTCGGCGGTCAGCTCGGGCCTGTGCAGGTAGCCGCGGGCGACCTGGACGCCTCCGATGAACAGCTCGCCGATCTCGCCGACGGCCGCCGGCGTCCCGGCCAGGTCGAGGATGTGGTAGTCGGTGTGGTCGACCGGCGCCCCGATCGAGATCGCGTTCGGGCCCTCGTCGACGGTCGCCGGGTCCACGGTGTACGCCGACGAGTTGATCGTGCACTCGGTGGGGCCGTACAGGTTGATCAGCGCGCACCCGGGCATGCTGTCGAAGAAGCTCGTCGCCAGCACCTTGGACAGGACCTCGCCGCCGGTGAAGACCTGCGTGAGCGAGGCGCAGCTCTGCAGTTCCTCGGTGTCCAGCAGCGCCGTCAGCAGCGTCGGAACGCACTGCAGCGTGGTGACCCCGTGGGTCCTGATGACGTCGATCAGCCGCTCGGCGTCCCGGTAGACCCCGGGCGGGCCCACGACGACCACTGAGCCGCAGACCGGCGCGAGGATCTCCCACTGCGCCGCGTCGAAGCTCATCGGCGTCTTCTGCACGATGACCTTGTCCTGGTCGATCCCGTAGCCGGCGTGCAGCCACCGCATCTGGCTGACGATGCTGCGGTGCTCGATCATCACTCCCTTCGGCTTGCCGGTGCTGCCGGAGGTGTAGATGACGTACGCGAGGTTGCCGGGGCGCAGGCCCGGGTGGCGATCGGAGTGGCGGTCGCCTCCGGGCGACCCCGCGAACCCTTCCGCGTCCTTCAGGGTGACGATCCGCGTCCCGGCGGGCGCCAGCCCGGTCAGCCTGTCCACGAGCTCGTCCTGGGTGACGACGACGCGCACGCCGGCGTCCTCGATCATGTAGCGGAGGCGCTCTTCCGGGTATTCGGGGGACAGCGGCAGGTAGGCGCCGCCGGCCCGCAGGATTCCCCACACGCCGACCATGAGGTCGATCGACGGCTCCACGAAGAGCCCCACACATTCGTCGAGGTCCACGCCGAGCTCCCGCAGATGCCCGCCGAGGGCCGCGCCGCCCTCCGCGAGCTCGCGGAAGGTCAGCCGCCGCTCTCCGCAGACGACCGCCGTGTCGTCGGGGCGCGACCGGGCCTGGGCGTCGAGCAGATCGGGAAGACAGGTGTCCTCGGGTGATTCCCGCCTCGCTTCAGAGACTGGAGTGGTGATCATTTCCTCCCCCTGCGATGGACGGACAAGGGTTACTGGGAAGCCACGGCCCTCGGACGCCGTCATCCGTTTCCCGCGCTCACCCGCGGGGTGACCGGCCTGGGCTGAGCCGCAGGCCGGTCGGGCCCGCCGGGCCGACGGGACGTGAAGCCTGTCGTCCCGGGGCTGTCGCCGGTGGAACAGGAAAGAAAGATCTGGCCGGCGACGGTTGGAGTCCCCTCCCCGCAGGGAGGGGAGGCGTCAACGCGGGACGTCCGTGCCGAAGTAGCGGTCGCCGAAGTCGCCGATGCCGGGGATCATGTAGGCGTTCTCGTTCAGCCGTTCCTCGATTGCCGAGGTCACGATCCGCAGGTTCGGGTGACGCGCGTGGACCGCGTCGATGCCCTCCGGCGCCGACAGCAGGGTGACGAAGACGATGTCGTCCTCCGCGACCCCGTGGGCGAGCAGCACCTCGATGGCGGCCAGCGCGGTCCCGCCGGTGGCCAGCATCGGGTCCAGCAGCAGCACGCTGTGCCGGTCGATGTCCGCGGGCAGCGCGGAGTAGTACAGCCGTGGCAGTTTCGTGACCTTGTCCCGCTGGATGAGGATCTTGCCGATCCGCACTCCCGGCGACATCGCCCGCAGCTCGTGCTCCATGCTCTCTCCGGCGCGCACGACGGGCACCCCGCAGATCGGCTTGGCCGGCCGCAGGCCGTGGTAGGTCTGCCCCACCGGGGTCTGCACGCCGGACGGCTCGAAGGGCAGGAGGTCCAGGGCCGTTTCGACGAGCTGGCGGATGATCCGGCCCGACGTGGTGACGAAGCGCTCCAGGTCGCAGTTCCGATCGCGGATGATCGTGTGCAGCGCCCGCAGCTGCCGGGTCTGCGGCAGCAGATGCACGGTGCCGTTCGTGGTCTCGTTCGTGATGCCGGCCGGCGGCGTCGCCGTGATGGTCATGCCTTCGCACCCCGCTCCAGCTCGGCGAAGGCCCTTCGGGCCTCCTGGACGAACTTGCGCACCTTCGTCCGGTCCTTGCGGCGGGTCACCGGGTCCTCAAGGCCTGTGTGCGCGTCGACCGCGGCCGGCCGGACCTCGGTGATGGCGGCGGCGACGTTGTCCGGGTTCAGCCCACCGGCGAGCATCAGCGGCTTGGGCGAGATCCGGACCAGCTCCGCGCTGATCGACCAGTCGTGCAGCAGTCCGGTGGCGCCCTTGGCACCGGTGGCCGGGTTGAAGGTGTCGGTGATGAACATGTCGACCCACTCGGCCGCCTCGTCCACGATCGTGGTCAGCTCGTCGAGGTTGTCCTGCTTGACCACGAGGCTCTTGAGCACGTACAGGTCGGGGGCGATCCGCCGCAGCTTCCGCAGCTCCTCGCCCGTCACGTCGCCGTGCAGCTGGATCGCGGTGACGCCCAGCTCCTCGCAGAAGGTCTTGATCTCCTCGGCGTCGGTCAGGTAGGTGATCACGACGCCCCTGTGCTCCGGCTGGATCTCCTTGACGATCGCCGCGGCGTCCGCCTCGGACAGGTCCTCGTTCTTCGCCGGCAACCGCAGGGCGAAGCCCAGCCAGTCAGCGCCCTCCTCGCGGATCAGATCCGCCTCGGCCTGGTCGATGACCCCTGCCACCTGAATCAGTCCCTGCATGTTGACCCGCCTTTCGAACCGGCCTGAGCGGCCTCGGTCGGAAACGAATTGCAATCGGCCACGAAATGGCATTGAGCAGCCTGCGACAGTGCGGCCTTTTAAGATGGAATTCGCAACGGCGCGAATACTTCGGCCTGCGCGGCTCATTCAGAATTCGCGGTGGCGGGCTTCTCCCACAACCCCTAGCGGCCCCACAGCATGTCAGGACGATCCGTGACACCTTTGGACTTTTCGGGTGGCCCTGGGCGGGACGCGGAAGAGACGGCCGGCAACCCCTTACGACCCCTATCGAGAAACGGCCCGTCCCGAGTAGCGTCCGGTTCTCGTTGACCCGGCGGGAAACGCGGAACTAGCCTCCGTTTCGGAGTGCCCCGACGAGCATGCGCGAGAAACGGCGGTGGTGAGAATGCACCACAGGCAAGCGCTTTCCCCGGATCATTCGCCGGCGCGGCTCCCGGGCACCGGGCGCCGCCATCGGCCCGCGCACCTCGAACCCGGACGGCCACCCGTCTGGCCAATCTCTTAGCACTAAGGTAATGTCCCTTAGTGCTAAGCGAACTCGCCTGCCACTGATCCACGGCCGCCGGGGCCGATCGGCACGACAGCTCGACCCAACCGACGCACGACGCTCGATCTCGCCTGCCCGGACCGGGCCCACGCGCACAGGAGGAACCAGATGACAGTCATCGAGTCCGTCTCCGCCGGAACCGACAGGCCAGATCGCGTCCCCCTGAAGAACTGGATCGCGGTGATCGCCGTCGCGCTGGGGACCTTCCTGGTGGTGACCGTCGAGAACCTGCCCATGGGCCTGCTCACGGCCATCGGCGACGGCCTGCACGTCTCCGACGGCGAGGTCGGCCTGATGGTGACCGTGTCCGGCCTGGTCGCCGCCGTCACCGCGCCGCTGCTCCCCGTGGCGATCCGCGGGCTGGACCGGCGGGTGGTCCTGCTCGGCCTGATCCTGCTGGCCCTGGTGGCCAACGTCGTGTCCGCGCTGACCCCTTCGTACGCCGTGCTGATGGTGGCCCGGCTGTTCGTGGGCGTCAGCATCGGCGGGTTCTGGTCGCTCGCCGCGGGTCTCGGCGTCCGGCTGGTCCCCGAGACGCACGTCGCCAGGGCCACCTCGTTGATCTTCTTCGGCGCCATGGCCGCCAACGTCCTCGGCGTCCCCGCCGGCACGCTCGTCGGCGAGCTCACCGGCTGGCGCATCGCGTTCGGCGCCGTCGCCGCGGTCGCGCTCCTGCTGGTGATCGCGCTGTCCGTGCTGCTGCCGAAGATGCCGGCGACCGAGCCCGTCCGGCTGCGCACGCTGGGCGAGCAGCTGCGCACGCCCGCCGTCCGGGTCGGTGTCGTCGCCACCTTCCTGCTGGTGTCCGGGCACTACGGCGCCTTCACCTTCGTCAGCCCGATCCTGCAGGACGTCTCCGGGGTCGGCGCGGCCTTCATCGGCCCGCTGCTGCTGGCGTACGGCGTGGCGGGGATGGCCGGCAACCTCATCGCCGGCTCGTGGGCGGGCCGCAACGTCCGCGGCACGATCGTCGTGGTGAGCGTCGCGCTCGCGATCATCCTTGCTGCGTTCCCGTTCCTCGGCGGCAACGCGGTCACCGGGTCGATCCTGTTGATCGCGTGGGGTTTCGCGTTCGGCGGCCTGCCGGTGAGCGTGCAGACCTGGATCATCAAGGCGGCGCCGCAGGGCATCGAGGCCGCCACCGGGCTCAACACCTGCATGTTCAACCTGGCGATCGCGCTGGGAGCGCTGTTCGCCAGCCTCATCGTCGGGGCGGTCGCGGTGACCGGTGTGCTGTGGGTCGCGGCGGGGCTCGTGGTCCTGACGTCGCTGGTGGTGTCGGGCGTCAAGCGGGTCTAGGGTCCGGCTGGTCGTCCAGCGACATCAGCAGTTGCCTGAGGGTCTCGGCCAGGATCTCCCGCTGGTCGGGGGTGAGCCCGGCGAGCAGGCGCCGTTCGGTGTCCACGTGGTCGGGAAGCGCCCGGTCGATGAGCTCGCGACCGGCGTCGGTCAGATCGACGTGGACACCACGGCCGTCGACGTCGCTGGGCGTCCGCGTCACCAGGCCCCGCGCCTCCAGCCGGTCGAGGCGCTGGGTGACCGCCCCAGAGGTGATCATCGCGGAGCGCATGAGCTCGGCCGGGGCCTGCCGGCCGCCGCGGCGGAGGGTGGCCAGGACGTCGAACGACGAGGGGTCCAGGTCGTGTTCGGCGAACGTGCGGCGCAGCTCGTTGTTGACGAGCTGCGTCAGCCTCGACAACCGGCCGAAGACCGCCATCGGAGTCACGTCCAGGTCAGGGCGGGCGTCGGCCCACTGCTGCAGGACACGGTCCACATGATCCGGCACACGGCAAGGGTACCGCCCGCGGCACCCCCCAAATCGAGAGGAAGTAGCAGCATGCGCATCGCAGTGTTCGGGGCGACCGGGAACGTGGGCAGGCGCGTCGTCGCCGAGGCCGTGTCCCGCGGACACGAGGTGACCGGCGTGGCCCGCAATCCGGTGCGGCTCGCCGGACTGCCCGGCGAAGCACGTGCCCGGGTCGGCGACGCGACCGACGTGAACGACGTCATCGCGCTGTCCGCCGGACAGGACCTGGTGATCACCGCGACCTGTCCGGCGCCCGGCGACGAGAGCCAGCTGGTCACGGTCGCCACCACACTGCTCGCCGCGTGCGCCAAGACCGGCACACGCCTGCTTCTCGTCGGCGGCGCGGGCAGCCTGACCGTCGAGGACGGCGGCCGCCTGATGGACCGGGCGGGCTACCCGTCCTTCCTGCAGCCGATCGCGACGGCGTGCGTCGAGCAGCTGGCGGCCTGCCGGGCCAACACCATCGTGGACTGGGCCTACCTAAGCCCGGCCGACCTGCTCGTCCCCGGCGAGCGGACCGGCCGCTATCGAGTGGGCGGCGACGAGCTGGTGGTAGACGCCGAGGGCGAGTCCCGGATCTCGATGGAGGACCTCGCGGTGGCATTGCTGGACGAGGCCGAACGGCCGCGCCACCACCAGACCCGTTTCACCGTCGCCTACTGACCTCGTCGGAGCCTGGCACCTGGTGACCATGGCCCGGAGCCTCGTCACGTGACACCATGTGCGGAGTCTTCCGTTCCGAAGGGGCGTTCGATGCGGGCTATCACGAATGCCGACGTACGCCGGGTTTTCGACCGGCTGGCGGACCGGTATGACAGCCAGATGCTGGCCTGGGAGCGCCGCCTGTTTCCGGGCAGCCGGGAGTGGGCCGTCGAGCAGGCGCGCGGCCACGTGGTGGAGCTGGCGGTCGGCACGGGGCTCAACCTCCCGCTGTACGACGCCGGCACCACGGTCGTCGGGATCGAGCTGTCCGAGCCCATGCTGGAACTGGCGCGGCGGCGGGTGGCGCAGGCCGGCCTCGGCGAGCGGGTCGACTTGCGGCAGGGCGACGTGCAGCGCCTGGACGTTCCCGACGGCGTCGCCGACACGGTGCTGTCCACGTTCACGATGTGCACAATCCCGGATCCGCTGGCCGCGGCACGCGAGGCCTACCGCGTGCTCAAGCCGGGCGGGCGGTTCGTGCTGGCCGAGCACGGGCCGTCGAGCAACCCGGTCATCCGGGCCGGAATGCGGCTGCTCGAACCGCTGTCGGTGCGGTTCGAAGCCGACTACCTCACCCGCGATCCCCGGCCCTACCTGGAGCAGGCCGGCTTCGCGATCGAGTCGGTAACGCGGACGACCCGCGGGATCAGCTTCCGGGTGCTGGCCGTCCGGCCCTGACCCGACCGGCCCACGGAAGCCGCGCGGCGGTCGTCACCGCCGTGGCCGTCGTCAGTCCGCGCCCGGATCCTGCCGCTGTGGGGGGCCTTGCTCTGCCTGGTGCCGCGTCCGCCAAGGTTTGCCCGGACGGGTCGGCTGGTAGGTGAAGGCCCAGCGGTCGGTGCCGGTCTTGTGGCGGGTGTAGCGGTCGGGGTGCTGGTAGCGGTCGCGGTTGTGGAACTGGCAGGCCGGGCCGAGGAGTTTCAGGTCGGTGAGGCCGCCGGTGCTCCAGTTGTCCGCGTGGTCGATCTGGCACATGGTGGCGGGCAGCGGACAGCCGTCGATCCAGCAGGTGGCGTAGCGGGCGTAAACGGCCCGCCGCTGGGCGGGGGTGGCCAGGCGGACCTTGCGGCCCATGTCCAGCACCTGCCCCTCGGCATCCATCACCAACCGCACCAGAGCAGAGGTGCGGGCCAGGCGATGCACGCTGGCGAGGGGCAGCATCTGCCCGGTCGCCAGCAACAACCCCGGCGCGGTGCCCAACAGAGCTCCCGGCCCCGCCCCCAGCGCTGCCCTCGGCCCCGGCTCGCCCGGCGCTGTTCCCGGCAGCGTCCCTGACACTGTTCCCGATGGCCTCCCCGGCGGCCTCCCCGGCGCTGCTCCCAGTGGCTTGCCCGGTGGTGTCCCCAGCCCCGGCTCGCCCGGCGCTCCTTCCGGCACTGCGCCCGGTGCTGTTCCCGTTGTCCCCGACGTGCAGGAGCACCGGGCCGCGCCGCCGCACCCGCACGCGCTCTGCCCATGTGCCGAATCCTGCTGCGCCCAGCCCTGCTCATCACTGCCTGGCTCATCGAAGCCGGGCTCAGGACGGCCTGGCTCAGGACGGCCTGGCTCACGACGGCGGTCCGGCTCGTGGCGGCGCTGCTCACAGCGCATGTCGCTCTGGTTGTCATGCGTGCCCTGCGCATGCCGGTAGTCCCCCGCAGGCTGGTGCCCGGCGTGAGTGTGATGCGCAGCGGCGTCCTCGGGAGGAGGATCCGGCCATTCCTCCGCGCGGGAGTGCGCCGCGCGGGGACGCGCCACATGTGGTGGCACCGCGTCTGGTGGCGCTGTGTGTGGGGGCGTGCTTCCGCCGTAGGCGGGCCATGCCGCTGCGGGCTCGGGGTCTGTTTCAGCGTGGGCCGCGGCATGGTCGCGGTCTGCGCCCCTGGGCGGTGCGGTGTCGTCGTCCTCGGCAGACGCAAGGTCAAGCTCGGTGCTCCCGGCAGCGGCGTCCGCGGCTGCCCCGGCATCGGCATCGGCTGCCGGACCGGCTGCCGCCTCGGCTTCGGCTGCCGGAGCGGCTGCTGTCTCGGCTTCGGCGGTGCCGGGGTGACGTGGCCGGTAGGGGCCCTCACCCTGAGCAGGTGCGGCAGCACCGGTCATGCCCACGTCGCCGGGGTCCGCGTCGCCGAGGCTGTCGGCCTCATCGTCGCCGAGGTTGCCGGGGGCCTCGTCGGTGGGGATGGCGTCTTCGACGTCACCGTCTTCCACAGGGCAAGGCCCGTCAGCGCTTCTGGTGCCGCCGCAGAGGCCGGTGTCCTCACTGTCCCAGGCGTCCTCGGCACTGGCCGCGCCCTCGGCGCCCTGAGCGTCCTGATCATCGCCAGCACCCTCGCCACCCTGCGCACCCTCGATGCCCTCACCGCTCTCGCCGTCCTGGCCGTCCTGGCCGTCCGCGCCCTGGGCGTTCCGGCCGTCCTCGGTGTCCTCGGCACCCTGCGGGCCCTCAGCGTTCTCGCCGACCTGCGCGTCCTCGGCACTCTGGGCGTCCTGGGCGTCTTCGGTGGTTTCGGGGTGGTCGGGGCCGGGGGCGGGGTCTTCGGGGTGGTCGGGTTCGGGGTCGGTGGGGAGGGATTCGGCGTTGACCAGGACCAGGAGCTCAGCGACGATCTTCTGCTCCATCAACGCGATGAACGCATCCACCTGGCGGACCCGCAACGGCCGGTCATCGTCCTCCGCACGCGGCTTGGCATAAGCATCCAACAGCGCCCGCAACCGCGCCGCCGCCTCACGCGGCAGATAAAACTCCCCCTCCAACCCGCCACCCGCAGTGGGGCGGACCCGCAGAAACCGCCGCCCGTAATCGGCCCGCTCGTCCCGCTCCTCACCATCAGGGTCCAACACCGCCCGCAGATACCGCCCCGCCTTAGCCACCTCCGCCGGCCCCGCCTTACCCGCCAACTCCAGCAGGATCGGCTCAGCCAGCCCCGCGTGCTCATCACTCAACCGCGCGGTGGCCGTGCAGATCGCCTCCACCACCCCCGCCGACAACACCCCGGCGGCGAACTTCTCCCGCACCCTCGGCAGACGGGCCAGCTCCACCGCCAAAGTCAGCAGACGGCCCGCCCCCGCCACGCTCATCCCGGCGGCGGTGCGCAACCAGCTGCGGGTGGAGGCATGCCCATGCTGCTTGGCCTGCCCCGCCCGATGCACCCGCCCCACCCGATCCGCCAACGCACACGTGATCCGATCCCGCGCGAACAGCAAATCCTCAGCCTCGGCCACGCAGATGTCCGCATCGTCCGGCAACGCCGCCAGCGCCAACGCCTGCGCCGACTCACGCAACGAACTCACGAGCACCCACGACGACCGGCCCTTGCCCTGACCGGGACCGGCCTGACCACCACCGGCGCTCCCGGCACCGGCACCGGCACCGGCACCGGCAGCACTCCCGCCACCGCCCGCACCACGGGCGCTCCCGGCACCGGCACGGGCACCACCAGCGCTGTCGGCGCTGTCGGCGCTGTCGCCGCTCGCGGCACCGGGCGCGTCGTCGCCGGTGTGCTCACCGTCGGTGAGCCCGCTGTCGGTGCTGCTGGCACTGCTGCCGGTGCTCTTGGTGCTGCTGTCAGCCTTGGTGCGGCTCGGGTGCTGCGCCGGCTGGGGGTCGGCGATCGGAAAGTGCTCGCGGGCGAGCGAACCTTCCGACGACCACAGAGGGGAATCGGCGGTCAGCCGATCCCACCAGTCCCTGTCGGCATCGTTCGAACGACGACGGTGGCCGGAATCCAGATCTAACAGATCCACTGCGCCCTCCTCGCTCGATTCGAACTCTTGTGTGAATTCTTTCATCTGCTCGTCACTCTGAGCAACCGACAGAAGCGAATAGTTGGAACAGCAGGTTGAGTCGCCGGTTGTTCTCGTGTGCTTGAGGCCCGGAAGGGGTCGGCTGTCCGGGGTGCTCCTCTCGCAGCCGCGTTGAACGGTCTGCGGGTTACGGGCGCGGATACCGAGCTGGACGGGCGAGCTCGCAGGAAAGGAGCGGGGGCGAGGGTGAGGTCAGGACCAAGGTCCTGACGGCTACGGCGAAGACATCCGGGTCGCTCGCCACGGGAAGGACACAGACCAGCTGACCGCCGGGCACACACAGCGCATGGCAACCCCGCCAACGCCTGGCGCAACCCGCAACACGGACACCCCCGCCTGCGACGCGTCGTCAGCATCAAGTGCCGTGACCGCCACGGTTACCTGGACGGAGCGGTGTCCAGAGTGGTGAGAGTGGCGCATCGAAGGCGGAGGAGGAACTCGTAGCGGAGCTACGAGCGACGGCGACTCCGGGCCCCGCGGCTTTCCGAGCTTGCGAGAATCCGCGGGGGGGGGCGACACCGAAGCGAGGTCCGCTTCTAGGCGACGCGACGGGGCAAAGATCGGCGGCCTCGGGACACTACAGAAAATGAAGTGCCAGGGTGCCGGCCCGACTGGGCCGCTCACCTGCTCAAACACTTGCCCGGTCGATAACCTTGGCCTTTGATCCTCTGTGGTCGAGCCCGAGCACGATGCCGGATATGGGGCAAAGATCGGCGGTCTCAGGACACTAATCGAGCCAGAGCACGATGCCGGTCATGCCGTTGAGCACGGCCGCGGCACCCGCCCGGACCGCACGGGCGGCGCGCTCGGGGGTGAAGCTGCCGGGATCGTACGCCGAGGACATGCCGAGACCCTCGCCGCGGAACGACGCACCGGTCCAGTCGGCGGCGGTGACGTTCTCCGTGGGCTCGGCCAGCTCCGCGCCGACCACTAGGAACTGCTGGTCCAGGTGGTTGGGGGTGACCAGGGCCAGGGGGTCGACGAGGGCGTCGCCGGCGCTGACGATGAGGTCGGGCCTCATGCCGAGCGCCCTGCCGATGGTCGGCACGAACTGGTCGGACCGCGTGGCCGTGAGGGTCCTGAGGCTGACGCGCTCCTCCTCGGCCCACGCCGTCACCGCGCTCACCAGCGTCGTCGTCTGGGGGTCGTCCCCCGCGGTGAGCAACACCACGCGGTAGCCCTCCGGCGGGCGGACCCCGTTCCAGGAGCCGGACCGGGGTGTGATCGTCGCCTCCGGGGCGGGTGACACGGCCGGGAAGAATCCCGGGCCGAGGGTGCCGACGGCGGTGGGCTTCGCGTGCGGCCGGGACCAGTCGTCGCCGGAGCCGCATCCGCCGGCCAGCAGGGCGGTCGCGACTGCCCCGGCCAGTGTGCAGGCAGGCAGAAGCCGAGAGCGCATGGGGATCGTCCTTCGAGGCGCCGGGAAGTGCGCCTACTTCCTACCGCATGATCTGCGGCCTCCGGCGCCCCAGGCCGTCGCCGCCGGACGTGGTTCCTCGACGGTTCTCGTACGAGACACCGCTCGTTCATCCCAGTCGAGCAGATTTCGTACGCCATAGCCAAAAGGAGTCATATGTCCCCCGCCGCTCGGCGTCGTATCCGTGCTGTCATCGCCGCCGCAGCCGTGGCCGTCCTGTTCAGCGCCCTGTCCACCCTCCTGGGGGCCCTGCCCGCCCTCGCTCACGGGTTCACCTCGACGGTCTACGCCAGCCTCGCCTCACCGCAGGCCGGGCACGTCCGCACCGAGCTCCAGTTGGAGTACGACCTGCTCGTCGTCTCCGCGGCCGACTACGAGAAGGACGACCCGCTCTTCAAAGCGGGCACCGCGGCGTTCGAGGCCGGTGACGCGGCACAGCAGGCCGCCGCGCTGGACGCCCACGCCGACTCGGTCGTCGCGTACGTCACCGAACGCTTCGGCGTCACCGCCGGGGGCAAGGCGTGCACCCCGGTCAGGGACGGCGGCTTCACGATCGGGCCACGCGAGGGCGTCCCGTACGCGCGGCTGACCCTCGACTACCGGTGCCCGGGGGCCGCCGAAGCCCACGAGGTGCGCAGCGCGCTGTTCGCCGGCTCCGAGGGGTACGTGCGCGACAGCAAGACGATCGTCACCTACGACCTCGACCTGAAGACCGGAAGCACCGCCCTCGACGCTCAGCATCGGTCGTTCTCCACGCACCAGTCCTGGTTCGAGCGGTTCTGGGAGTTCTTCCGGCTCGGAGCCGAGCACCTGCTCGGCGGGCTCGACCACATCCTGTTCCTGCTGGCGCTCATCGCGGGGTCGCGCCGCCTGCGTGAGATCGTGCTGGCGGCGACGACCTTCACGCTGGCCCACTCGGTGACGTTCGTCCTCGCCGCCCTCGGCCTCGTCGAGGTGCCCGCGTCGTTCGTCGAGCCCGTCATCGCCCTGTCGATCGCGGTCGTCGCGGGCTGGCATCTGTGGCGCATCTGGCGACGTCGCTCGCACGCCACGGATCTCGAAACGGCCGGTCACGGTCACCTGAGCCTGGACCGCGCGGGCTGGACGCGGCTCGCGGTGGTCTTCTGCTTCGGCCTCGTGCACGGACTCGGCTTCGCCTCGGCGCTGGGGATCGACCAGGCCTGGTCGTGGACGCTCCTGTGGTCGCTGCTCGTCTTCAACGTGGGCATCGAGGTCGTCCAGTTGACGATCATCGTCGCGGTCTTCCCGCTGCTCGCCCTGCTGCGTCACCGCCGGTCGATCGCGGGGCTGTGGACGACCGGGGCGATCGCGGCGGGTGTTTCCGCGATGGGCCTGGTGTGGTTCGTGCAGAGAGTGCTCGGGCTCTGAGATCACCTCACACTTCCGGCAAGCGCAACGGTCCGCCTGCTTCGCGTTCATCTCCCTGACACCGAATACCGAAAGCGTGCAGAACGCTCCAATAACCCCCAAATGGATGGAAAGCCATGAAGCTCGACAAGGGGACTCAGGGCCCCGGGCTCGTCCTGCGCCGGGTGGCCATGAGCGCCACCGCGGCGGCCCTCAGCGCCGGCGCCGTGTTCGGCGGCGGCCTGGCGACCGCGGCCCACGCCGACAGCGCGACGCTCACCGGCGTCGTCCTCGGTGTGGGCGCCGACGAGACGCAGCGTGTCCTGTCGTGGTACTCCTCGGCGGGCACCGCGCAGGTGGTGCAGGTCGCGCCGGCCAAGAAGCTCGTGCACGGCGACTTCCCGAAGGACTCCGTCACCTTCCCCGCCACCGTGACGGCGAACACCGTCAACGGCGGCTACAACGCGCACGCCACGATCGACGGCCTCAAGCAGAACACTGAGTACTCCTACCGCGTCGGCGCCGAGGGCGCCTGGTCCCCGACGTACTCCTTCACGACCCAGAACTTCAAGGGCAACGACCTCGACTTCCTGTTCTTCGGCGACCCGCAGATCGGCTCGTCCGGCGACGTGGCGAAGGACGGCGCCGGGTGGGCGGACACCCTGAACGTCGCCCTCGCCGCCAACCCGAAGGCCGAGCTGCTGGTGTCCGGCGGCGACCAGATCGAGAGCGCCAACAACGAGACGCAGTGGAACGCGTTCCTCGCGTCCGACAAGCTGCGCCAGTACCCGTGGGCCGCCACCATCGGCAACCACGACGTCGGCGGCAAGGCGTACGAGCAGCACTTCTGGACGCCGAACACCGACCGCTCCACGCCGTACTACAACGGCGACGCGGCCACCCGGTCGGGCGGCGACTACTGGTTCACGTACAAGAACATCCTGTTCATCGACCTCAACAGCAACGCGTACGCCAACGGGTCGGACGCCGCGCACATCAACTACGTCACCGACGTCGTCAACAAGCACGGCCGCGACGCCAAGCACACCGTGCTGATCTACCACCACTCGATCTACTCGCCGGCCAGCCACGCGAACGACGGCGACAACCAGGTGCGCCGCCAGGACTTCCCGACGGCCTTCTCGAATCTCGGCGTCGACCTGGTCCTTCAGGGTCACGACCACAGCTACTCCCGTAGCTACGTGATCAAGAACGGCCAGAAGGCGAACAAGGACGAGCAGCCCGGCGCCACCGAGGTGTTCAAGGGCCCGGGCGGCGTCATCTACGTGACGGCCAACTCCGCGTCGGGTTCGAAGTACTACAACCTCACCGCTCCCAACACGGCCAAGGACCCGAACTACGGTCCCGACCCGCTGAACCCCAAGAACCACTGGGCCAACTCGGTCGAGAACCAGGAGCACGTCCGCACGTACGTGCGCGTCCAGGTGCGCGGCGACAAGCTCGTCGTCCAGAACATCCGCAGCGGCACCTGCGCCGCCCCCAACGCCGCGGTGGAGCTGGGCCAGGAGGACTGGTGCGGCCCGGACAGCGGGGCGAGCGCCGCTCAGCCGGTCGGCTCCCTCGTCGACCAGGTCGTGATCCACACGAACGAAGGCGGGCCCGGCAAGCCCGGTGGACCCGGTAAGCCCGGCGAGCCCGGTGGACCCGGTAAGCCCGGCGGACCCGGTAAGCCTGGCGAGCCCGGCAAGCCCGAGTCCGACTGGCTCCAGTAGACGACCGAGGGCGAGTGGGGCCGTAGCGATCAGCCGATCCGGCCCCACTCTCCCCCGAAACCACCCGAGGATCATGCAGATGCACCCGCCGAGACCCCGTACGGCAGCCGCAGCCGGCTCCCTCACCCGCGCCGTCGTCGTGGCGCTGCTCGCCGCGTTCGGCCTGTGCGGAGCGGCGACTGCCCCCGCCGTGGCGGCGGACGGCGAGGTCTCCTGGACGGTCGCGACGGCGCCCGGCGACTTCGGGTCCGACCGGCCGAACTACAGCTACACGCTGGACCCGGGCGGGCGGATCGAGGACGGTCTCGTGGTCGCCAACCACGGCACGACGCCGCTCCACCTGAGCGTCTACGCCGCGGACGCGTTCACCACCGAGCAGGGCCGGCTCGACCTGCGCGGCCAGGAGACGAAGCCGGCCGCGGTGGGCGCCTGGGTCCATCCGGACCGGTCCGACGTGACGGTCCAGCCCGGCGAGTCGGCCGAGGTGCCCTTCACGGTCGCGCTTCCCGGCGACGCCGCACCCGGCGAGTACATGGGCGGCATCGTCACCTCGCCGGCCCCGTCCGGCGCGCCGGACGACGGACGGCGTCTCGGCATCCGGATCCGCCTGCGCGTGGGCGGGGAGCTGAAGCCGAGCCTGTCGGTGGAGGACCTGCGGGTGCGCTATTCCGGCACGCCCAATCCTCTCGGAACGGGCGAGGCCACCGTCACCTACACGGTCCGCAACGACGGCGACAGCATTCTCAGCGCTCGTCAGGCGGTGGCCCTGTCCGGACCGTTCGGGCACTGGGACGCCCGCGCGGGACACATCGACGACTCGCCCCCGCTGCTCCCGGGCGACACCTGGAAGGTCTCCGTACCGGTGCGCGGAGTGACTCCCGCGCTGAGACTGACGGGAACGGTCACGCTCGTCCCGCTGCTCACCGACGCGGCGGGCTCGGTCGCCCCGCTCGCCGCCGTCGACGGCACCGCGCACGCGTGGACCCTCCCCTGGGCGCCGCTGCTTGTCCTCGTCGTCCTCTGCGGGCTCCTCGTCGCGGCTCTGGCCTCCCGGCGCCGGTGATGTCACGCGCTCCCGGAACCGCACGTCGTCTTCGACGCCAGGCCGGTGTGTTCGGCGGCGAAGGCCAGGATGTCCGCGGTCAGGGCCCGTTCCTTGCTCGCGGGCGAGGCGGCGTGGGCGGTGCCGGGTTCCCGGCGCATGAGGATCGGACGGTCACCGGCGGTGGCGTGCTGGAGTGCCGCGCACATCTTGGTGACATGGGCCTGTCCGGTCTGCAGGTCGGTCACCGCGCCGGTGAACAGGAAGGCCGGATAGGGGGTCCCGGGCGTGACGTTGTGGTACGGGGAGTACGTCAGCAGCCACCGGAGTTGTTCGGGCCGGCAGGCGCTGCCGAATTCGTCGGTCCACGTGCATCCCAGGCCGAATCGTTCGTAGCGCACCATGTCGCACAGCGGGCCTTCGGCGACGACCGCGGCGTACAGGTCCGGTCGCCGTACGGCGGCGGCGACGACCAGGAGACCGCCGGCTGACTGGCCGTATATCGCGAGTTGGTCGCGGGTGGTCGTGCCGGTCTCGACGAGCCAGGCCGCGGCGTCGTTGAAGTCGCTGATCGCGCGGTGTTTGTTCGGCCCGCGGCCGGCGTCGTGCCAGTGCTGCCCCTCCTCGCCGCCTCCGCGTACGCAGGCGACCGCGTAGGTGCCGCCGGCGCCGACCCACGCGGCCGCCGGGGGGAAGAACCAGGGGCGCATCGGCATGCCGAAACTGCCGTAGCCGTACAGGAGGGTGGGGCGCGGCCCCTGGTGCTCCTCGTCCGGAGTGAACAGGAACAGCGTGATCTCGGTGCCGTCACCGGCGCGACAGCGGACGGCGCGGCTGCGGATCCGCGGAGCGTGCCCCGCTGTGGCGGCGCCGGCTTCCCGCTCCATCGTGCCGAGCGCCGCGTCGTAGCGGTAGACGGTGGGAGGGGTGGTCGCGTCGCAGTAACTGAACCAGGCCTGGTGCCCGTGCGGGACGCTCGCGCGCAGGCAGGACACGACGCCCGCGCCGGGAAGGGGCAGCGCGGTGAGCAGCCGGCCGTCGGCCAGGTCGTGCAGCGTCAGGGCGGAGGTGCCGTGGCGGGCGCGTGCCACCAGCAGGAGGGGCCGCGTAAGCGCCGGGCCGTCCAGGACCAGGCACTCGTCCAGAGGAGCCTGAGGATCTTCGGCGATCAGCGTGCGCCAGGCGGCCGGGCCGGCATCGTGCCGGTCCGCCACGCAGACCCGGCCGCACGGAGCCTGGTGGTCGGTGACGAGCAGCAGGGCGCCGTCCGCGAGGAAGCGCGGCAGGACGCGGGCGCCGACGGCCGCCCCGTCCACGACCTTGACGAAGCGCGGGGCTTCCGGATCGCCGAGCTCTGCCACGTACACGTCGTTCTGCGCGGTGGGCCCGGCCACGGCGGTGACGGCGAGACGACGGCCGTCCGCGCCGACGGTGAGCCCGTAATAGTGGTCCGGGGCGTCCTCGCCGCCGAACACCACGGTGTCGTCCTGCCAGGGCGTGCCGATCCGGTGCAACCGCACCCGCCGGTGCAGCCGCATGTCGTCCGGGGCCAGTTCCTCGCCGGGGACCCGGCTGACGTAGTAGAACGCGTCTCCTCCGGGCAGCCAGGCGACCGAGGTGTTGCGGGCGCGCGGCAGCGGCCCGTCCACCACCTCGCCGGTGCGCGCGTCGAGCACCACGATGTCGCTGCCGGGCTGCTCGGCGACCTCCATCTGGACGGCCACACGTCCGCCCTCGCGCGACGGCCACCAGGCGTAGAGCCCCGTGTGCCCGGACGGATCGATCTCCATCGGATCGACCAGCACCCGCCTGTCGCCCTCGGCGTCGACGACGATCAGGCGCCGCTGCTCGTCCCCGCAGAGTTGCTCGGCGAGGAACATGAGCGAGCCCCGCACCGTCGGCGGCTCCGGCACGCCGAAGGAGGACACCTGGTCGACCGAAGACGCCCAGAATTCCTTCTCACGCCATTGTTCGCGGCAGGCGAGGAAGAGGCGATCCTGGGCCGCGGCCCAGTCCCGCACGCGCGCGTCATCGCTGTCTTCCAACCATCGATAAGGATCGGAAACCGGGAATCCGAACAGATCCTCCACCACATCGCCGCGCCAGGCGGCAGGGTAGAACAATCGCGGCATGAAGGTCCCCCGCCTCCGATAGGTGCGCCGTAACGGGTCGAGGCACTGCGGCCCGCAGCCGCAGCACCTCGATTCACTCGGCTACGACTCGCCGCGGAGAATGTCCGCCTGCCAGCCGCGTACGCCGCCGACGCGGGCAGCGGGAGTGGAATCGCGATACGGCAGGTATCCAGTCATATCAGCCTCCTGGATCCGTTCGGCTCACCCATTATGGGCGATTACGAGGCGAACCGTCCCCGCGCCCGGGATCGATAAACTCGGGCGCCGCCTCCGGCTCCTCGACCGACCGTGCGGCGAAAAGCCGTCAATCACACTCCCGTTAAATTCACCGAAAGAAACGATGGCGTACGGGAATGCCACTGGAGATCAATCTCCTACGACGGCAGTTCGGAGTCTTCCGCGGTAGATCCCGGGCCGACGGGCGTGGGACGCGGCCGGATCGGCAGCACCGGCGCCGAACCGCGGTCCCCGGCCGGAGCACCGGGCGGGCGGGTGAAAGGCTGGACGGGTCCATCGCCGGCGGAACGGGGCCATCACCATGGGGGACATCGGCGCGAGGAGCCAGCACAGCGGGACCGAGGACCTCGACCAGGCGGCTGCCACGTTCGAGAGCGTGCGGCCGCGCCTGTTCGGAATCGCGTACCGGATCCTGAGCAGTTCCACCGAAGCGGAAGACCTGTTACAGGACGTCTGGCTGCGCTGGCAGGCATACGACCGCGGCATCGTGGCCGACCCGGGGGCGTTCCTGGCGACGGTGACCACGCGCCTGGCCATCAACGCCCTCCAGTCCGCGCGGGTCCGCCGCGAGACGTACGTCGGCCCGTGGCTTCCCGAACCCGTCGACACCGGTAACGACCCTCACCTCGGCGCCGAGCGAGGCGAGGCCCTCAGCTTCGCGGTCCTGCTCCTGCTGGAGAAGCTCTCGCCCACCGAACGCGCGGCCTACGTGCTGCGGGAAGCGTTCGACTATCCCTACCGGGAGATCGCCGAGATCATCGAGGCGAGCGAGGTCGCGGTGCGGCAGCTCGTCAGCAGGGCACGCAGGCACATCGCCTCCGAGCGCCGGGCACCGGTGAACCGGGCCCACCAGCGCAGACTGCTCACCGCCTTCGTCGCCGCCGCCCGCTCGGGCGACCTTGCCGCGCTGGAAGAGCTCCTCGCCGCGGACGTCATCAGTTACTCCGACGGCGGCGGCGCCGTACGAGCCTCGCGCATCCCCGTGTTCGGCGCGTTCCGGGTCGCGAAATACCTCAGAGCGTTCGCGGACCGGTTCTGGGCCGGGGTCGAGGTGGAATGGGCCGACGTGAACGGGCAGGCGGCCGCTCTGCTGCGCCACGACGGCGAGCTGTTCGCGGTCCTCACCGTCAACGCCTCCGACGACGGCATCGACCAGGTGCTGTGGATGATGAACCCCGCCAAGATCGCCGCACTCGCCGCACTGTCCGCCGCGGGCTGACGCCGTCGCGCGCCGGGTGGCGGCCGGCCCGCCCGAAGCCGGCTCCCTCCCTCAGACGGGGAACTCGACCTGGGCGAGCCGCTCGGAGACGGTCCACAACCGGGCCGCGTCGCGCTCGGGCCGGACGGATTTGTAGAGGGACAACTCCGTCGGCCCACCGGTGAACTGGCCGATGCCGTCGGGGCCGTAGAAGCGGCCGCCCTGCGCCTGTGGGCTGGTGGCCGCGTACAGGGCCGGCCGCAGCCCGGCGTCGACCGTCTGCACGAACAGACCCCACCGGAGGAGCAGCTTCATGATCCTCTCGTAGGGTGCGGAGCGGGTGCGCCCCATGTTCGGGCCGGACGCGTAGAGATTGGTCAGAGTCGTGCCGGGATGTGCGACGGTGCTGACGACGCCCCATCCGCCGGCCTTGCTGCGCCGGTCCAGTTCGAGCCCGAAGAGCAGGTTGGCCAGCTTCGACTGACCGTACGAGCGGACCGGCGAATACTTCCGTTCGCTCTGCAGGTCGTCCCAGTCGATCGCGGCGGAGCGGGCGGCGCTGCTGGACATCGTGGTGACTCGCGCCCCTCTGAGGCGCAGCAGCGGCAGGAGTCGTGCCACCAGCGCCACGTGGCCGATGTGGTTGGTGCCGAACTGCAGCTCCAGGCCGTCCGTGGTGGTCTGCCGGGTGGCGGGGGCCATCACGCCCGCGTTGTTGATCAGGATGTCGATCGGGCGGGCCTCGTGTCGAAGGGTGGCGGCGAGCGCCGCGATCGATTCCAGCGAGGCCAGGTCGAGCTCACGGGTGGAGACGGCGGCCTCCGGCACCGCCGCAAGGATCTTCTGGACGGCGGCGGCTCCCTTGGCGGGATTGCGGACCGGCAGCACGACCTCGGCCCCGGCCCCGGCCAGGCGGATCGCCAAGCCGAGACCGAGACCGTCGCTGCCGCCCGTCACCACGGCCAGCTTGCCGGTCAGATCGGGCACATTTTCGGCATCCACAGCAAACCTCCTGGTCAACAGAGAGTTTCGGTCTGCCGACAAGACAGGACAGGGTCCCCGTCTGTGACACGCACGGGCCGCCGATCAGCGGCTGGAGGTCACGGAGCGCTCCGGTTGCCGCCCGCTTTCACTGCCGTCGCACCAGGCACCGCTTTCCCATACTTCGCATAACATCACCCTCTTGGGCAAATACAGAAAGTATCTAGGCATTTACCCAGAGTTGTGATGACATGGTGGCCGACCGCCCGGCCCTGCGCCGGGCGCGCCAGGTGGACCCCGGCCGGGACAGCAAGCCGACGGCGAAATGCCGAGACGTAGTGGACCTGAGCAGGAAGGGCGACATGAGCGCGGACGACCCGACAGCGGACCCGACAGCGGACCTGACAGCGGAACAGGCATGGCCGGAGCACGCGGCGGCGGTGGTGGGCGTGGGATGCCGACTGCCTGGTGGGATCGTGAATCTGGACGGGCTCTGGCAGGCGTTGCGGCAGGGCGCCGATCTGGTCGGCCGGATCCCGCCGAGCAGGTTCGACGCCGATCGGTTCGTCGACGACACCATGCCGAGGCCGGACAGGAGCTACACCCGGGCCGGAGGCTTCCTCGACGAGGACGTCACCGCGTTCGACGCCGCCTACTTCGGCATCTCCCCAAAAGAGGCCGCCTCGATGGACCCGCAGCAGCGGTTGCTCCTGGAGATGGCGGTCGAGGCCCTGGACGACGCGGGCATCGATCCGGCGGTGCTGGCGGGCACGGACACCGGGGTGTTCATCGGCATCTCCGATCCGGCCTACGGCACGATGCAGGCGTTGGAGCCGGGGGCCATGGGGCCGTACTCGATGTCGGGGGGAACCCTGTCCATCGCGGCCAACCGGCTGTCGCACTTCTTCGACCTGCGCGGGCCGAGCATGAGCATCGACACGGCGTGCTCCTCCGCGTTGACGGCCGTGGAGCGGGCCTGGCGGTCCCTCGCGGAGGGATCCAGCCGGGTGGCACTGGCCGGCGGCGTCAACCTGCTGCTCAGCCCCGGCCCCTTCATCGGTTTCAGCCAGGCGTCGATGCTGTCGCCGACCGGCCGGTGCCGGGCGTTCTCCGCCGACGCCGACGGGTTCGTACGCGCGGAGGGCGGCGGTGTGGTGGTGCTCAAGCGCCTGGCCGACGCGATCGCCGACGGCGACCGTGTCCACGGCGTCATCGTCGGCGCCGCCACCAACAACGACGGCCACACCATGGGGCTGGCGTTGCCGAACGCCGAAGCGCAGGAAGCCCTGTTACGGCAGGTGTACGCCACGGCGGGCATCAGCCCCGACGAGATCGTTTACGTGGAGGCGCACGGCACCGGCACCCAGGCCGGGGATCCGGCCGAATGCCAGGCGCTGGGGCGGGCGCTGGGCAGCCGGCGTACGCGCGGAGTCCTGCCCATCGGCTCAGTGAAGTCCAACCTGGGGCACCTGGAGCCCGCCTCCGGCATGCCGGGACTGTTCAAGGCCCTGCTGGTGCTCCGGCACCGGATGATCCCGCCCTCGTTGCACGCCGCCACGCTCAACCCTCGCATCGACTTCGACGCCCTGGGGCTGAGCGTCACCGTCGAGCCGCGACCGCTGGACGAGGCAGGCGGGCGGCCCGTGGCCGGAGTCAACTCCTTCGGCTTCGGCGGCGCCAACGCACACGTGGCGTTGGCCGCACCGCCCCTCCCTCAGGCGATGACGCCCCCGCCCGCCCGGACAGTGCCCGTCGTCGTGTCCGCGCGCAGCCGGACCGCGCTCCAGCAGGCCGTGGAACGAACGGCCACGCACCTGGCGTCCCTCGACGAACGGGATTTCTACGACGTGGCCTACACCGCGGCCCGCCGGCGTGGCGCCCACCGGCACCGCGCCGTGGTCCTCGCCGATTCCGCCGCCGCGGCGGCTCGGGCGCTGGCGAGCCCGGCGGACACGGCGCTGGCGGAGGCGGTGGAGCAGGGACGGGTGGCGTTCGTGTTCTCCGGCAACGGCTCGCAGTGGGCCGGGATGGGCGCCGACCTGCTGTCCGACCAGACCTTCCGCTCGGCCGTGGAAGCGGTCGACGCCGAATTGTCCGCTCGGCTCGGCTGGTCGGTGCTCGAGGAGCTGTCCCTGCCCGCCGATCAGTCACGGCTGTCGGCGACCGAAGTGGCGCAGCCGTTGCTGTTCGCCGTCCAGGTCGGCCTGGTCGAGATGCTCAAGGCCGCGGGCGTACGGCCGGGAGTGGTTCTCGGCCACAGCGTGGGCGAGGTGGCCGCCGCCTACACCGCCGGCGCCCTGTCACTGGCCCAGGCGGCGCAGGTGATCGCCGAGCGCGGCATGGCGCAGTCGGCCACCCGGGGGCAGGGCCGGATGGCCGCGCTCGGGCTGCCCGAGGCCGCGGCCAGGCAGATCCTGGCCGGCTATCCGCAACTGGAGATCGCGGCGGTCAACTCCGACCGCGACGTCACGATCGCCGGACCGGACGGATCGTTGAAGTCACTGTGCGAGGACCTCTCCGCGCGCGAGACCTTCTTCCGGGAGCTGGACCTGGACTACGCCTTCCACAGCGGCGCCATGGATCCGGTGCGGCAGCCCCTGGCGGAGGGACTCGCCGGGCTGCGGCCCTGCCCGGCGCACATCCCTCTGGTGTCCACGGTGACGGGCGACCTGATCCGGGGTTCGGAGCTGGACGCGGCGTACTGGTGGCGGAACGTCCGGGAACCGGTCCGGTTCGCGGCGGCGGTCGAGCGGGTGCTCGGCGACGGCTTCGACGTGCTGCTGGAGATCGGCCCGCATCCGGTGCTGCGCTCGTACCTGCGTCGCATCAGCGGCACGGCGCGGGTACGCACGGCCGTCGTGACCACCCTGCGCCGCGACGAGCCGGGCCCGGCGCTCGTCCGCCGCGCGGTCGCCGAACTCGTCGCAGCCGGTGCGCGGCTCGACTGGGACCGGTACTTTCCCCGCCCCGGCGCGGTGCGGTCGCTGCCGGCCTATCCCTGGCAGCGCGAGCGGCACTGGATCGGCGGCCCGCACACCTGGGTGCGGACCAACATCGACACGACGATCCGGCATCCGCTGCTGGGACAGCGGATGCCGGTGCTGGACCCCACCTGGCAGGGGGAGATCGACCGGGTGCGGGTGCCCTGGGTGGCCGACCACCGGGCCGGCGGCGCCGCCGTCATGCCGGCCACCGGATACGTGGAGATGGCCATCGCCGCCGCCCGGCTGACCATGCCGGACGCCGCCGAGGCGGTGGAGGTGGACAGGGTCGACATCAGCCGGGCCATGGTGGTGCCCTCACAGGCCGCCGCCGCTCCGGTGTACGCGCAGACGTCGCTCCACGCCGAGACCGGGGTGGTCACCGTGGCCAGCGCCGACCGGCAGGCGGAGCAGCCCCGCGAGCACTTCCGGGCCCGGGTGCGGCCCCTGCTGCGCCGGATCCCGCCGCCGCTGGACGTGGCCGCGCTGCGCGCTCGCATCCGCACGCCTGTGGACGTGCCCGGCTACTACGCGCGGGCCGCCGAAGGGCACATGGTGTGGGGGCCGGAGTTCCAGGTCCTGACCGAGCTGTGGGCGGGCGAGGGAGAGGTGCTGGGCGCCTACTCGTGCCCGGAGCAGGGGCAGGGGCGCTACCAGATGCATCCGGTGGTGCTGGACAGCGCGCTGCAGGCCGGCGTGCTGTGGCTGGTGGAGTCGCTGCGATCGGGCCGCGGGTACATGCCCGCCGCCATCGGCTCCGTCCGCCTGTGGGGAACGCCCCCGGCACAGGGGCTGGTGCACGTGCGGGAACGTTCCAGCAGTGCCGAGGAGGTCTGCTGGGACATCGTGGTCGCCGGCCACGACGGCCGGATCGCCGCCGAAGTGGAGGGCTGCCGGCTACGCCGGATGCCCGGCGTCCACATCACCCCGGTCACCCGTTACGAGGTGGCGCTGCGGGCCGCACCCCGGGCCGGCGCGCCCGCCGAGCCGTGGCCGGCCCCCCGCCCCGGGCAGATCCTGTCCGGCGCGGCCGAGCGGATCGACCGGCTGCGTTCGGCGTGGCACGAGCTGGACTACCCGCGGTACGCGGCACGGCTCGAAGAGGTCTTCGCTCACACGCTGGCCGGCGCACTCGGCGAGCTGACCGCCGAGCGGCCGAGCGACATCGAGGAACTGATCGAAGCGTGCCCGGGGGCGCACCACCGGCGGATGCTCCGCGCGGCCCTGCCCCTGCTGGAACAGCACGGGCTGCTGGAGCGCCTGAAGCCGACAAGCCCGGACTCGCGCGAGCTACACAGTGATCCCCACCGTGATCCACACAGGGACCTCCTCGCCCGGGGAGCCGCCTTCGCCGCGCAGAGCGCCCTGTCCGTCCGGGTCGGCCGGTGCCTGCCCGAGCTGCTCGCAGGCCGGCGGGCCGGCTCCGACGTCCTGGATTCCGGCGGCGGTCATGAGCTGATGGAGCAGTTCCACGACGTCGGGCCGGTCAACCTGTTCACCAACCGGATCGCCCGGGCGCTCGTCGAGCAGATCGTGAGGAGATGGCCGGCCGACCGGCCGCTGCGTGTCCTGGAAGCCGGTGCGGGGACGGGCGGCACCACCGCCATGCTGCTGCCCGTCCTGCCCGCCGACCGCACCCGATACCTGGTCACCGACCTCGCCGAGACGGCGCTGACCCGGCTGCGGCAGCGCTTCGCCGGCTTCGACTTCGTCGACTACGCCGTCCTCGACCTGGACGCGAATCCGGTTGAACAGGGACTGACCGCGGGCGGATTCGATCTCGTGATCGCGGCGAACAGCCTGCACCTGGCCCGTGACCTGCCCGCTGCGCTGCGCCATCTGTCCACCCTTCTGGTTCCCGGCGGCCACCTGCTCATCGCCGAGCCTCACCGGGTGGGGACCCTGCTGCCGTTCGTCGGCATGCAGGAGGAGTTCTGGGACTTCACCGACCGGCACCTGCGCCCGGCCTCGCCGCTGCTGTCGCGGGAGCAATGGCCGGAGGCGCTGGCGGGGGCCGGCTACACGGAGGTCGTCCAGGTCGGCGACGACGACGCACTCGCATCCGGCGACTTTTCGGTGATGCTGGCCGCCGCTCCCGCCACCGCTCCGGCTCCGGCCACCACGCACCCCTTGCCGGACGCCGACGGCACGTGGATCCTCGCCGGCGAGGACGGCACCGACGCTCTGACCACCGAGCTGGGGGCTCTGCTGCGAACCCGCGGCGGCGACGTGCTCCACTCGCCGCTCAGCGACGATCCCGACCACTGGACCGACCACGTCCCGCCCACCGCCCAGACGATCACCATCGCGATCGTCCTGGGCGGAGCGGACGACACGGATCCGGAGGCGGCCGTCGAGCGGATCACCCGGCGGGCCGCGGCGCTGCGGGCCGTCGCGCTGGCCTGCGAGCAACTGCCCGAGCACGTCGCGACCACGTTGTGGCTGGTGGCCCGCCCCTGCGCCGCGCTGCCGGAACCCCACGTCGCCGACGTCCGGCTCCACCCCGAGGACGCGGCGACCTGGGGGACGACGCGTTCCCTGGGCAACGAGCAGCCACGGCCGGTGATACGCAGGCTCTGCCTGCACCCCACCGGTGACGCCGCGCAGGACGCCGGCCGCCTGGCGGCGGAACTGCTCGACCCGGGCGAGGAGGACGAGATCCTGCTCACCCGTCGTGGACGTTTCGTGCCGCGGCTGATCGAGCCGGGCGAGCACACCCGCGACCTGCCCGTCGGTTCGGGCGACGCCTACCGGCTCAGGGTGTGCGATCCCGGGCTGTCGTACACGCTGGCCTGGGAGGAGATCCCGATGCCGCAGCCCGATCCTGACGAGATCGTGGTCGAGGTGCGGGCGATCGGGCTGAACTACCGCGACGTCATGCGCGCGGTGAACCTGCTGCCCGCCGAGGCCGTCGAAGCGGTCTTCGGCGGCCACGAGCTGGGCCTGGAATGCGCCGGGATCGTCACCGCCGTCGGCGCCGCCGTCACCGGGACGAAGCCCGGTGACCGGGTCATGGCCGCGGGACCCGTCGGATTCGCCAGTCACGCCAGGGTCAAGGCGTGGGCGGCCGTCGCCGTCCCCGAGGGGATGACCTTCACCGAGGCCGCCACCATGCCGATGGCGTTCTCCACCGTGCACCATTCGCTGGGGCACTGCGCACGGATCAAAGCCGGTGAGACGATCCTGGTCCACGGTGGCGCCGGTGGGGTCGGCCTGGCCGCGCTGCAGTACGCCCGGTTCCACGGAGCCCGCGTGATCGCGACCGCCGGCACCGCCGCCAAACGCGACCTGCTGCTCGCCATGGGCGCCGACCACGCCCTGGACTCGCGCAGCCTGCACTTCGCCGATCAGGTCAAGGAACTGACCGGGGGCCGGGGCGTGGACATCGTGCTCAACTCGCTGGCCGGGGAGGCCATCACCCGGGGCGTGGAATGTCTGCGGCACGGCGGCCGGTTCATCGAGCTCGGCAAGCGGGACATCTACCAGAACGGGTCCCTGCTGCTGCGCCCGTTCTCCGACAACATCGCGTTCTACGGCGTGGACGTCGGCACCCTCATGTGGAAGGCGCCCGAGCTGATGGCGGACAGCACGGCGCAGGCGGCGCCCCTCTACCGGTCCGGGGAGTTCCGGCCGCTGCCGCACACGGTGTATCCGGCCGCACGCGTCGCGGACGCCTTCGCCATGATGCGCCATTCCCGGCACATCGGAAAGGTCGTGGTGTCCTTCGATCCACGTGACGAACCCGTCGCCGTCCGGCCCCGGCCGACGGCGCCACGCCTGGATCCCGAGGGGACCTACCTGGTCACCGGCGGCCTGGGCGGGTTCGGTGCGGCGACCGCTCGCCGCCTCGCCCGGCGGGGCGCCCGCCACCTGGCCCTGGTCGGCCGCCGGGGCGCCGAGTCGCCCGAAGCCCCCGCCCTGCTTGCGGAACTGCAGAGCTCGGGGGTGGAGGTCCGCGCGTACGCGGCCGACGTGGCCGACCGCGACGCCATGCGGCGGATCCTGCAGGACCTGGACGCCGGGGGCCGCCCGCTGCGTGGCGTCGTGCACGCGGCCATGCACCTTGACGACGGCCCGCTCACCGACCTCGGCGACGACCGGATCCGGGCCGTGCTCCACCCCAAGGTCGCCGGCGCGGTGGTGCTGGACGAGCTGACCCGGGATCGGCCCCTCGACCTGTTCGTCATGTACTCCTCCCTCACCACCGTCGGCAACATCGGTCAGACGTCGTACGTCGCCGCGAACCTGTTCCTGGAGGCGCTGGCCCGGCGGCGGCGCCGGCAGGGCCTGCCGGCACTCGCGGCCTGCCTGGGCGCGCTCGCGGACACCGGGGTGCTGACCCGGGGCACACAAGGCGAGGTGCTGGCCAAGGCCGGGATCCCGCCGATGCCTGCCGGCCAGGCGCTGGACGCCGTGGAGCACATGCTCGGCGAGCAGGCCGACGTGGCCGTGGTGGGCCGCTGCGACTGGGGCCGGTTGCGGCAGGTCCTGCCCAGCCTGCAGCGTCCGTGGCTGTCCCTGGTGCTGCCGCCGGGTGCGGAACAGCAGGCGCCCGACCTGCAGGCGCTGCTGGCCGGGGCGACCTACGAGCAGGCGTACGCGTACCTCTCCGAGCAGATCACCGGCCTGCTGTCCGCCGTCCTGCTCGTCCCCGCCGACCGGATCGCCGACGACCGGCGGCTGGACGAGTACGGACTGGACTCCCTCATGGCCGCCGAACTGCTGACCTCGATCCGGAACCGGTTCGGCATCGACATCCCGCCCATGGAGCTGATGCGCAGCGGCGGGACCGTCGCCGACATCGCCCGGAGCCTGCTCATCCGTCTCGGGCTGCGCGACGACCGGCAGCCCGCCGGCACGGCACAGAAGAGAGGCCTGCGTTGACCCTGCACACCCGGCTGGCCGGGGTGGCCGCCCACCTGCCCGAGACCACACTGAGCACGGCCGAGCTGGAAGACCGGCTCGCCGACCGCAATCCGGCACTGGACCTGCCCCGGGGGCTGATCCACGACCACAGCGGCGTCCGGCGCCGGCACATCGCCCCTCCCCACGAGAAGCCGTCCGACCTGGCGGCGCACGCCGCCCGCCGGGTCCTGGAGGAGTGCGACCTTCAGGCCGCCGACCTCGACCTGCTCATCTACGCGGGGGTGTCGTCCGACGCCGTCGAGCCGGCCACCGGGCACATGGTCGCGGCCAAGATCGGGGCCTGCTGTCCGGTCTTCGACGTACGCAACGCCTGCAACAGCGTGCTGAACGCCATCCAGGTGGCCGACGCGCTGATCTCCGGCGGCCGTCATCGGCGGGTCCTCATCTGCTGCGGAGAGCTGCCCACCGCCGGCACACCGTGGACCCTGTCCAGCGCCGAGGAGTACGTCACCGTCGCCGCGTCCTACACCGTCTCCGACGCCGGCGCCGCGGTGCTGCTGGAGGCCGGCGCCGAACCGGGGGTGCTCGCCCACCGGTTCTCCGCGTACTCCGCCGGGTGGCCGGCGGCGGTCTCCGCCGTGGACAACCTCACCAGCGACCCGTGGGCGGACCGGCCCACCATCGGGCCGCTCATCGTCGACGCGGCCCGGCTGGCGCGCGGCTTCGAGGAGATCGACTACGCCGTCTTCCACAAACCCCTCGCCGATCTCGGGCTGACCTGGGACGACTTCGCGGCCATCTGCGTGCACCAGGCGTCGCTGGCGACGCTGTGGTGGTTCTGCGACCAGGTGCGCATTCCGCAGGGCAAGGTCGTCGTCACCATCGCCCAGCACGGCAACCTCGTGGCGTCGACCCTGCTCGTGCAACTGGCGCGGGTGGTCGGCTCGGGACGGGTGCGGCGCGGCGACCTGGTCGCCCTGGTCGGCCTGGCCAGCGGGGCCAGTGCCGGAATCGTCGTCGTGCGGTGGTGATCCCGTGACCACACAGGCGACCCCTCCCGGCTCCGGCCCCGCCGAGCCGCCCGCGCCGATCAGTGAGCTGATCGTCCGCGCCGAGCGCTGGTTCCGCGAGCAGCCCGACGTCATCGCCTGCCAACTCGGTGGCCGCACCCCGGCGGCCACCACCTACGGGCAGTTGTCGCGGTCGGTGGACCATGCCGTCGCGGCCCTCGCCGAGGCCGGGATCCGCCCGGGCATGCGTACCGGCCTGCTGGTGCCGCCGGGCCCGGAGCTGGGCGCGCTGGTCGTCGCCCTGGTACGGCTCCGCGCGGTGCCGGTGCTGGTCGATCCCGGGCTGCCGCTCGACGCGATCAGGCGCTGTCTGCGTCAGGCGGCGCCCGAGGCGTTCATCGCGATTCCCGCCGTTCAGCTGGCCAGGAGGCTGCTGGGCTGGACCCCCGACGTCCGCGTTTCCATCACGGTCCCCGCGCGGCGGCGGCGCGGCTCGGCATGGACGTCACGCGGACCGGTACGGTGGCCCCCCGCCGGCCCCGACGACCTGGCGCTGATCGCCTACACCTCCGGATCCACCGGCCCGCCCAAGGGCGTACCGCTGCGTCACCGGCACCTGACCGCGCAACTCGACCTGCTGGGCGCGCTGGGCACGGTGCGACCGGGCACGCCGGTGTTGTCGACGTTCGCGCCGTTCGCTTTGGGAGCGGCGGCGTTCGGGGCGACCGTGGTGATCCCGGACATGGACCCGCGGCATCCGGTGCGGGCCGACCCGGCCGCTCTGGTCGCCGACATCCAGCGGTATCGCGTGGCCGGGATGTTCGCCCCTCCCGCGCTGCTGGACCGGCTCGCGCGGCACTGCGCCGCCCGCGGCCTGGTGCTGGACACACTCGGCGACGTGGTGTCCGCCGGGGCGCCGCTGCCGATGCCGGTGATGGAGCGCCTGCGCGGCTGCCTGCGTGACGAAGCGCGGGTGCTGTCGGTGTACGGCGCCACCGAGTGCATGCCGGTGGCCGCGATCGAGAGCCGGCTGCTCGCCGAGCACGCCGCGGCCACCGCCGCCGGGGCGGGCACCTGCCTGGGTCCTCCGCTTCCGGGCGCCGAGGTGCGCGTCATCGCCGTCACCGACGACCCCATCGAACGGTGGAGTGAGGATCTGGTCGTGCCGTCCGGCACGGTCGGGGAGATCACCGTGGCCGCCCCCACCGTCAGCGATCCCTACCTGGACGATCCGGGGGCCACCGCGCTGGCCCGGATCCGCGATGGAGACCGCGTCTGGCACCGGATGGGCGACGTCGGCCGGTTCGACGGGCACGGACGGCTCTGGTTCGCCGGACGCAAGTCGGAGCGGGTCCGCACCGTCGGCGGCGACCTGCACACCGACCAGGTCGAACCCGTCTTCGCCGCCGTGCCGGGGGTCCGCCGCACCGCACTGGTCGGCGTCGGTCCCGCCGGCGCGCAGCGAGCGGTCCTGATCGTGGAGTGCGAACCGGGGTCCCGGGACAACACCCGAATGAAGGAGGACATCCTCGATATGGCGGCCCGTCATCCGCACACCGAGGAGCTTCGGGAGGTGCTGTTCCACCCCGGATTCCCGGTCGACGCCCGGCACAACAGCAAGATCCGCCGGCACGAGCTCGCCCGGTGGGCCTCGCGACGCGTCCGGGCGGGCCGATGACGACAGTCCTGGTGACCGGGGGCGGCGGCTTCCTGGGAGAGGCCGTCTGCCGGCGGCTGGCCGCCCGCGGTGACACCGTTCACGCTCTTCAGCGTCACCGCAGCCCCGCGCTGGCGGCTCTCGGGGTCACCCAGCACCTGGCCGACGTCCGCGACCGCGCGGCGGTGCTGGCCGCCGTCGAGGCATGCGAGGCGGTCGTGCACTGCGCCGCGAAGGCCGGCGTACACGGTCGGGACCGGGACTACGAGGAGATCAACGTGTCGGGGACGCGGAACGTGCTGGACGCCTGCGCGCGCCACGGGGCACGCCTGGTCCACACGTCCTCACCGAGCGTCGTCCACGACGGGCGGGACCTTGAGGGAGTGGACGAGTCCGTGCCCTACCCCCGCCGTTTTCCCGCCGCCTATCCGCGGACCAAGGCCGAGGCCGAGCGGCTCGTCCTCGCCGCTGCCGCCGCCGGACGGGTCACGGCGGTCGCGTTGCGTCCGCATCTCATCTGGGGGCCGGGAGATCCGCACTTCCTGCCCAGGCTGGTCGCACACCACCGCCTGCTGTGGCTGCCGGGCACGACCGACAAGAGCATCGACACCGTCTACATCGACAACGCCGCCGACGCCCACCTGCTCGCGCTCGAACGGTTATGTCCCGGATCACCACAGGCGGGCCGGGCCTACTTCATCACGCAGGGCGAGCCCTGCGGTTTCGGGGAGTGGCTCAACCTGCTGCTGCGCGCCGCCGGGTTGCCCCCCGTGACACGGCGGGCACCGCTCGGACCGGTCCTGCGGGCGGCCCGGCTGCTGGAGCGGGCTCGCCGGCTCCCGTGGACGCCGCACCTGCCACCGCTGTTGTTCCTGGTGGAGCAGGCATCGACGGCGCACTGGTTCGACATCTCCGCGGCCCGCCGCGATCTCGGCTACCGGCCCCGGGTGAGCATGGCGGAAGGACTGGCCCGGCTCACCGCCCACCTGTCCGCGGGGAACACCCGGTGACCGGGTTCCCGGACTACCCGTTCGCCTCCCGGTGGTTCGCCCACCCGCGCCGTGACGGCCTGCGCCAGCACTACCTGGACGAAGGGGCGGGACAGCCGGTGCTGTTCCTGCACGGCAACCCTTCCTGGAGTTACCTGTGGCGGCGGCCGATCCTCGCCCTGCGTGAGGAGTTCCGCTGCGTCGCCCCCGACCACATCGGCATGGGACTGTCGGACAAGCCCGGAGCCGACCGTTACCCCTACGACCTGGCCGCCCGCGTGGACGACCTGGACGCCTTGATCGAACACCTCGTCACCGCCCGAGGCGCCCCCGAGCACGGGTGGACACTCGTGCTGCACGACTGGGGCGGGCCGATCGGCATGACCTGGGCCTGCCGCCACCCCGGCCGGGTCGCCCGCCTGGTCCTGCTCAACACCGCGGCCTTCCCCAACCCGCACGGCGAACGCGTACGTCCCCTGCTGCGGCTGCCGTTCCGGGTGTTGCGCGACACCCGGCTGGGAACCCGCCTGTTCCTGCGCCACAACCTCTTCGCGCGCGGCGCCACCTGGCGGCCGCTGGGCGTCCGGCGCCGGATGCCCGCCGCGGTGCGCTCGGCGTTCCTGGCCCCCTACGACCGGCCCGAGCACCGCGTGGCCATCCAGCGCTTCGTCCAGGACATCCCGCTGCGCCCCGACGACCCTTCATGGCCGGTGCTGCACGGCACCGGCACGTCGCTGGCGCAGTTCGCCGACCGGCCCATGCTGATCGCCTGGGGACTGGGCGACCCGGTCTTCGACCGCGCCGTGCTGGGTGAATGGCAGCGGCGCTTTCCCGCCGCCCGGACTCGCCTTTATCACGGCGCGGGCCACTACCTGCTGGAAGACGCCCACGCCGATCTCGTCCCGGTCATCCGCTCGTTCCTGCGCACCCCGCCTGGCGCGTGACGCCGCCTCTGGGTCATTCCACCAGCGCGCCGAACACGTAGCTCCCGGGAGCGCTCGGGTTGTCGCCCGCCCAGAACTCCGTCCAGTGGGTGCGGAACTCGTCGCGGGTGAGGTGGCCGTCGCCGTCCAGGTCCAGGCGCGGGAAGATCTCGTCGGTCGCCGCCGGCGTCCCGTTCCACGTCTCGACGAGCACGCCGTACTCGGAGCGGGAGATGAAGCCGTCCCCGTCGAGGTCGACGGCCTCGAACATCGCGTCGGCGGTGGCGGAGACGGCGTCCGCCCTGTCGCCGAGTCCTTCCACGACGAGGAGCACCTCGTCGAGGGTGACGGCGTCGTCGCCGTCGGGGCCCGAGGCGGTCTGGAGCACCGGCCACCAGCCGGTCATGACGGCTGCGAGTCGCTCCGGGTCGACGGATCCGGCGACGGCCGTCCATCGGCGGGCGAGCGCCTGGAAGTCGGCCTCGGTCAGCCGGCCGTCTCCGTCCACATCCATCGCCCGGAAAACTCCGCCGACCTTCTTCCGCTGGAACTCACTGGCCACATCTGCCTCCGCTCTTCGGGGAAGACTCCATGTTGCCAATGAGTCACTTTGGGTGACCATATACAGTAGGTGACTAATCCGTTACAGTCATGACGCCGGGGAGGCCGGTGACTGCTCGTGGGGCAGCAGGAACCGCCAGGAGAGCACATAGGTCGTCCCCGAGCCGGTCCTGAAGAGCGGCCGGTCGGACTGCTGCCCGGCGGGAACCGCCTTGGTGAGCGCACTCGCCGCCGCCCCCTCGACGTCCTCCTGCCAGACCGGGTCCACCACGCCGGAAGGCTCAGGAACGCCCTCGGGCCACGGCGACGGCTTGCCCTCCGCCGACTCGGCCCCTTCGGCGACCATCCGGACACGGGTGGCGACATAGTCGGCGCCCTCCGCGGCGGCCCGGGTCGCCAGGCCCTCCATCAGCTTCTTGGCGTCCACCAGCTGCTTCGGGTAGAAGTCCGCAAGCTGTTCCAGGGCCGGGACCCGCACCTCCAGCGACTTCCCGTCCTTGCCTCGTACGCCGAGGACGGTGTCGGGCAGGTCCGTCACCGACGGTGCGCCCGGCTTCGGCGCCGCGGTCGGCGGCTGCCCGGTCAGGTATTTCTCCATCCGCGCGACCACCTCGCCGGCCTCGGCATCGGTGAGCGTCATCTGCTTGCTCGCATCGACGATCACCAGGCCGTCGCCGTACAGCACCACCCTGGGCGGACGCAGCACGTTCGTGGTCGCGGTCACGAACCCGCCTTCCGCGCCCCACAAGGCGACCGGCTCCGCCGGCACGTCGGCGACCGCGGCCGCCGATGTGTCCGATTCCACTCCTCCACAGGCCGCGGTCAGCGCCGTCACCGCCACGAGCAGGATCATTCGTAGTCTCATGCCTCCACCACGTAAGCACTCTCACCTTGGTTCATCCGACTCCGCAACTACACAGGACCGCCCGTGGGGAGGAGTCGCCGGCCGGCTTCTCGTGCGGTCGGCGGGCAGGGCTCTTCGGGGGCGCGGGCGGGGTTTTGCGAGACAGTGGCGCGGGAACGACGTCGCGCCGTGTAGTGTTCGGAGAAACAGGTTGTGTCGAAGTCCCAGTTTGCGTAACAGCGCCTGCGGAGCTATGACAGCGGGCGTTACCGTACGGAGCCGAGGCTTTCCCAAGGCGGTCGGTCGCAGCAGCCCGGGGATCGCACCCGTGGTCCTCGAGATCGTCTTATCAAGGAGAAAGCAACATGGCTCAGGGAACCGTCAAGTGGTTCAACGCCGAAAAGGGCTTCGGCTTCATCGCTCCCGACGACGGCACTCCGGACGTCTTCGTCCACTTCTCGGCCATCGACGCCGGCGGCTACCGCTCGCTGGAGGAGAACCAGCGGGTCGAGTACACCGCGGGCCAGGGCGCCAAGGGCCCGCAGGCCGAGCAGGTCCGTCCGCTCTAAGCGACGCTTCACCGCCGATGCCGGGCACATAGTGGCCCGTCATCCGACGACATCCAGCCCCGGGCTCCTCACGGAGTCCGGGGCTTTGTCATGCGGGTTGCGCCGGTCGTTCGGGGCGGCAGACCTTCACTGACGCCTCACCCCTTCACGGCCCGGCGGAGCGGGTCAGCGGATGAGGGCGCGGGTGAGGAGCTGCTGCAGGACGTCCTGCTCCTCGGGGGCCAGAGGGGCCAGGGGGGAGTTTTCGGAGAGCAACTCGAGGAGGCGTCGGCGGAGCTCGGCGCCCTTGGGGGTCAGGACGAGCTGCTTGGCGCGACGGTCGTCGGGGTGCGGATGCCGTTCGAGGTAGCCCTGCTCTTCGAGGCGATCGGCGACGAAGGTGGCGTTGGAGGGCTCGCAGCCCATCCGTTCGGCGAGTTCGCGGAGGGTCATGGGGCGGGTCAGCTCGCACAGCGCGGTGCCCTGTGAGGCGGTCAGACCGAGAGTGGCCGCCCGGCCCCGGATGTTGGCTTCGATCTGATTGGCCAGGACCTTGACCAGCCCGCACAGCTCGCGGTCGGTCGGGGCTTGGGTCTCGCGCTCGGTGGCCACCGCACGAGTCTACTACAGTTCGAATAGTTGCAGTTAGAGCTATTCGAGTTGTAACTTCTGGCTCGTAGCGCCACCCCGGCGACACCTCTTCACGCACGAGGTAGGACCACATGGCCATGACAACCGATTTCGACCGCGCACGGCTGACCAGCGCACCGCGGGTTCGTTCGCTCCGCCTGGGCGAACTGAAGATCACCTATGTTCCGGACGGGCTGTGCCTGTGTAAACCGCGCGGCTGGCTGACCGGCGCCACCGACGCGGACTGGGCGGCCAACCGCGATCATCTCGACCACGACGGCTTCCTGCCCGCGGCCATCGGCGGGCTGCTGGTCGAGCGGGGCGACCGGGCCCTGCTCATCGACACCGGGTTCGGACCCGAGTCCCACCCCGACGACCCGGCCAACCCGGTCATCGGAAGCATCTACGGCGGTGAGATGCCGGACGGGCTGCGGCGGCTGGGCCGCGAGCCGCGCCAGATCGAGGCCGTCGCCATCACCCACCTGCACCTCGACCACCTGGGCTGGGCCTGGAGCGCCGAGCCTGGCACCGACGCGCCGCCGTTCGCGCACGCCACCCACTTCGTCGCGGCACCCGAGTGGGAGCGGCGCGACCTGGCCGCCGAGGGCGGGGCGACCGAGGAACGTCTGGCCGCCTTCGCACCCCGCGTCCGTACGGCCGAGGACGGCGAGGAGATCTTCCCAGGCGTGCGGGTCTCGTACTCTGCCGGACACACCTTCGGCCACACCACGTACACCATCACCGGCGGCGACCGCCGGCTCATCGCGTTCGGCGACGCGATGCACGCGCCGATCCAGGTCACCCACCCCGAATGGGGCTGCGTGCTCGATCACGACCCCGCCGAAGCCACCGAGCAGCGCCGCCGCCTGGTCGAGGAGCTGAGCCGCCCCGACACCATCGGCTACGGCAATCACTTCGCCGACGTGGTCTTCGGACGCGCCGAGCGCCGCCCCGACGGCCGGTTCACCTGGGTCCCCGTCGCCTGACCGTCCGCCATCCAGTGGTGCGCTCCCTGGAACGGGCCGCGCCACCACGCGCTAGAGAAACAGAGAACTGGTATGAAGCACATCAAGCTGGGGGACCTGGACGTCTCCCGTATCGGTCTGGGCTTGGTATCGATGTCCTACGCCTACACAGGAGCCGGCACGGACGACGCCGAGTCGATCCGCACCATCCACCGGGCCCTGGAGCTGGGTGTCACCTTCCTCGACACCGCCGAGGTCTACGGCCCGTACGTCAACGAGGAACTTCTCGGCAAGGCGCTCAAGGGCCGCCGCGACCAGGCCGTGGTGGCGACGAAGTTCGGCATGATCTCCCATGCGCACGGCGGGCCGGGACATCTCGACAGCAGCCCGGCCAACATCCGCACCGCCGTCGAGGGCTCGCTCAAGCGGCTGGGCACCGACTACATCGACCTGTACTACCAGCACCGGGTCGACCCGAACACGCCCATCGAGGACACCGTCGGGACGCTGGCCGAACTGGTCACCGAGGGCAAGGTCCGCCACATCGGCCTGTCCGAGGCTGGGCCGGAGACGATCCGCCGTGCCCACGCTGTGCACCCCATCGCTGCCGTCCAGTCGGAGTATTCCCTGTGGACTCGGGAACCGGAGGCACGGGTGCTGCCGCTGCTGCGCGAGCTGAACATCGGCTTCGTGCCCTACTCGCCGCTGGGCCGCGGCTTCCTGACCGGGCAGATCCGTTCCACCGTCCACTTCGACGACACCGACCTGCGCAAGAACAACCCACGCTTCACCGGCGAGAACTTCCAGCACAACCTGCGCATCGCCGACGAGGTCCAGGCCATCGCGGCCGACGCGGGTGCCACTTCGGCGCAGATCGCCCTGGCCTGGCTGCTGACCCGGGGCGACGACATCGCCCCCATCCCCGGCACCAAGCGCGTGGCACGCGTCGAGGAGAACTCCGCCGCCGACGCCGTGGAACTGACCGCCGAACAGATCAAGAAGCTCGACGACCTTCCCCCGGCCATCGGCGACACCCACGACGAAGCCGGCATGCGTACGCTGGAGCGTTGACCGGGCCCAAGTTGTGACCACACGAACGCGCCCATGCCGTTCGCGCGCGGACGGCATCACCCCCCATGAACTCCGACCGACACCGTTCCTTCCCGAGCTGAGGATTTCGTCATGCCAACTGATTTCCGCTGCGCCGTGCTGGACGACTACCAGAGGGTGGCACTCGGGCTGGCCGACTGGTCCCGGGTCCGGGCCACCAGCTTCCACGAGCACTTCACAAGCAGCGACGAGCTCGTGGCGGCCATCCACGACTGCGAGATCGTGGTCGCCATGCGGGAGCGCACGCCGTTCCCCGCCGAGGTGTTCGACCGCCTGCCCCACCTGCGGCTGCTCGTCACCACCGGCATGCGCAACGCCGCCATCGACCTGGAGGCGGCGCGGGCGCACGGCGTCACCGTGTGCGGCACGGGCGGCGGCTCGACCTCGACGGTCGAGCTGACATGGGCCCTGATCCTCGGCCTGGCCCGCCACCTGCTGCCCGAGGCGACCGCGCTGCGCGCCGGCGGCCCCTGGCAGCACACCCTCGGCACCGACCTGCACGGACGCACCCTCGGGCTGCTCGGCCTCGGCCGGATCGGGTCGCAGGTGGCGGAGATCGGGCGGGCGTTCGGCATGGACGTGCTGGCCTGGAGCCAGAACCTGACGCGCGAGCGGGCCGAGGAGTGCGGCGCGCGGCCGGCCCCCGGCCTGGACGCCCTGCTCGCCGACTCCGACGTCTTCTCCATCCATCTCGTGCTCGGCGACCGGACGCGCGGACTCGTCGGCGCGCGGGAACTGGCGCTGATGAAACCCACCGCCTACCTGGTCAACACCTCGCGGGCGGCGATCGTCGACCAGACCGCCCTGGCGTCCGCGCTGCGCGAGGGGCGCATCGCAGGAGCCGGTCTCGACGTGTTCGAGGAGGAGCCGCTGCCCACGGGACACGAGTTCCGTACGCTGCCGAACGTGCTGGCCACGCCACACCTCGGCTACGTCAGCGAGCTGAACTACGCGACGTTCTTCCGTGAGGCCGTGGAAGACATCGGCGCCTACCTCGACGGAGCCCCGATCCGGGTGCTGACCTGACTCACCCGGCTGCGCGGGGCCGACACGCTCGTTCAGCCCTGTACGTGGCCGACGGCGTCGAAGACGGCTGCGGCCACCGCGTCGGGCTGGGACGCCCCGACGGCGTGGGAGGCGCCCGCGATCTCACGGGTTCCGCGCGATCCGGCGCGTTCGGCCATGAACCTCAGCGCCGTGGCCGGAATACTGAGGTCGCGGTCGCCGTGGACGAACCAGGACGGCTTGGTACGCCAGCCCGGCTCGCTCACTGACAGCCCGTCGGTGAGCGCCTGTTCGGTGACCGGGCGCTGGGTCGCCGCCATCAGAGCGGCCTCGTCGGCGTCGAGGTCGGCGCAGAACTGGTGGTGGAAGGTGTCCTCGGCGATCCGGAACTCGTTGCCGCCGGAGGAGACCGGGTAGGCGACCAGCGCACCGCCCAGGCTGCTGCCCTCGAACTTTCCGGACAGTGCCAGCGCGCTCTCTCCGGGCTCGGGTGCGAAGGCGGCGACGTACACGAGGGCCTGCACGGCGTCGTCGCCGGCCGCCGCCTGGGTGATCACCATGCCGCCATAGGAGTGGCCGACCAGGACGACCGGCCGTCCGATGCCGGCGATGACGTCGCGCACGTAGGCGGCGTCGCCCTCCACGCTCCGCAGCGGGTTGGCCGCCGCGACGGCGGTCAGCCCGCGGTCGTGCAGACGCTGAATGACGCGGTTCCAGCTCGCCGACTCGGCGAAGGCGCCGTGGACGAGGACGACGACGGGCTGTTCTGCGGTGGTCATAAGTTCGCCTTTCCGTACTTCGATGGCCTGGGTGACGGCGGCGCCGGCCGCCGTCGAGCGGGCGGGGTTGAGCATCATGAAGTCGTGCGGGGTGCGGGTGTGACGGACGCCGGCGATGGGCACTCCCGCCGCCGTCCGCCCAGGTCACAAGGTACCGATCAGGCCGCCGTCGATGACGAAGTCCGCGCCGGTGACGTTGCCGGCGCGCTCGCCGGCGAGCAGGACGACGAGGTCGGCGACCTCGTCCGGGCGGGTGAACCGGCCGGTGACCGAGTCCGCGGCGGCCTGCTTCGCGACCGCCTGCGACTCGCCGCCGTCGCGGCGGGCGAGCGTGGCGGCGACGCCGTCCGGGCCGAGCCACAGGTCGGTGGAGACCGGCCCGGGGCTGACGGTATTGACCCGGATCCCGTGCGGGCCCAGCTCCTTCGACAGAGACTTGCTGAAACTGGCCAGGGCCGCCTTCGCGGCGCTGTAGTCGATCACCAACGGGTCCGGCAGCGACGCGTTGACCGAGCTGACGGACACGATCGCGCCGGAGCCCCGGCCGAGCATGAGCGGCAGCGCCTCGCGGGTGGCGCGCACCGCGGACAGGAAGTTGACGGTCAGGGTGGCGAGCCAGTCCGCGTCGGTGACGGACGCGAAGCCGCCGGTGCGCGGGCGTACCGCGCCGACGTTGTTGACCAGGATGTCCAGGCCGCCGAAGGCCGCGCCGGCGGCCTCGACCAGTTCGGCCGGGCCGTCCGGGGTGGCGAGGTCCACCGCGACCGGGCGTACGCGGCCCTCCGCCGCCAGCGCGGACAGCTCGGCGCTGATGTGCCGCGCTCCGGCGGTGACGCTGACGCCCTCCGCGGCGAGCGCCCGGGTGATCGCCAGCCCGATGCCCTTGCTCGCGCCGGTGACCACGGCGGTCTTGCCTGTCAGATGCAGCTCCACGACGGGCCTTTCTGCGGGACGCGGCCCCGCCCCCAGGGGGCCGCGTGCGGGTTCAGCGGACGGACTTGGCGGCGGCGACGATGACGTCCACCACGGCCTGCGGCCGGGACAGCATCGACAGGTGCGACGCGGCGACCTTGGTGACCTGGCTGTGCGCCCGGTTCGCCATGGTGGCCTGCAGAGACGGCGGCAGGATGCCGTCCTTCGTGCCTATCAGGTACCAACTCGGCAGCTTCTTCCAGGCGGGCGGCCCGGACGGCTCCTGCAGCGCGCTCAGCGCGATCGGGCGTTGCTCGGCGGCCAGCCGGACGGCCGTGGCGGCCGGCAGATCCCCCGCGAACGCCTGCGGGAACACCGCCGGCTTGATGTAGAGGTCGACGTCTCCGGCCGACGCCCCGGGGTAGGCCACGCCGTCGAACAACGCGCTGGGGTCGCCGCCGCCCTGCAGCCCGAGGACCGTCTCGCCCTCGTCGGGCGCGAACGCGTCGACGTAGACGAGCGCCTTCACGTCGGGGTCCGTGCCGGCCGCGTTGGTCACGACCGCGCCGCCGTAGGAGTGGCCGACCAGGACGACCGGGCCGCCGGTCCGCTGGGCGAGGAACGCCGACAGGTAGGCGGCGTCGGCGCCGAGCCCGCGCAGCGGGTTGGGCGCGGCGAGCACGGTGTACCCGAGCCGTTGCAGCCGGCCGGTCACGTCCGACCAGCTCGACGCGTCGGCCCAGGCGCCGTGCACGAGAACGATGGTCGGTTTGGGGTGATCGGGGCGGCCGGCGGCCGACGCCGGGGCGGCGAGTGTGAACAGGGCGAGGGCGGCCAGCGCGATCATCGCACCGCGCCGGCGGAGGGGTCGGTTCGTCATCGTTGAATACCGCTCTCAGTCGAGGAAGCCGAGCAGGTGGCGTGTTGACCGGTCGTCCTCATGGAACCGCGCCGGGGCGGGTCGCCGAATCAGGGAAAAACCCCAGTGTGTCCATGGGGGGTTCAGGCGGGTCTGGACGCGCCTTCGAGGAGCGGGGCGAGCTTGCGGCGGGAGGTGATGTCGAGCTTCCGGAAGATCTTGTTGAGGTGGTATTCGATGGTCGAGGTGCTGAGGAACAGGCGGGCGGCGATTTCGCTGTTGGTGGCTCCGGAAGCGGCGAAGGTCGCGATCTGCTTTTCGCGGGGGGTCAGGGCATCGGCGTCGGGGGCGGTTCGCTTGCGGGGGTGCTCGCCGGTCGCCGACAGTTCGGCTCGGGCTCGTTCGGCGAACGCCGCGGCGCCCATTCCCGTGAACATCTCGTAGGCCGTTCGGAGCTCGAAGCGCGCGTCGCTGCGGCGCTTGTGCCGCAGGAGCCATTCGCCGAACAGGAGGTGGCTTCGCGCGACTTCGGTCGTGATCCGCGTGTGGCCGAGCAGCTCGATCGACTCCTGGTAGAGCCGCTCGGCGTGCTCGTCGTCGACCATCAGCGCCCTGCAGCGGGTGAGCAGGCCGAGACCCCAGGCGGTGCCGGCGGCCAGAGCGCGCTCCTCCAGACGGGTGAGGGCCGCCTTCGCGGCCACGTGGTCGCCGCTCCGTACTCCCGCCTCGACGATCTCGTGCAACGATCTGGTGCCCGTGCCCGGCCTGTCGGCTTCAAACGACGGAAGGACGCAGGCCAGTGCTTCGGCGTAGCGGCCCAGGCTCAGCTCCAGCACCGCAAGGCTGTTCCCGGCGAAGTCGACGAGACCGGCGGTCGAGCCGGCCCGCGCGGCGGCCGCCAGCGCCCGTGTCTCGGCCTGTCTGCCGCTCCATGCCAGGAGCTCGATCCGCTGGATGTCTCCGGAGGACGGTTGCCCGATCATGCTGGACAGATCGGCGAGCTCGTCCTGGAGCGCACCCGCCGCCGAGAACCGGCCCGCGCGCAGCTCCCACATGGACCCGACCATGAGTGTGGTCCGCAGCGCGCCCAGCGCTCCGTTCTCGCGGTCGAAAGCTTCGAGCCGCTTCCACGCCCGCCATCCTCCCTCGTCGTCCCACACGTCTTCGGACGCGAACATGCTGACGACCGCCAGCGGCAGACCGTCCTCGGCGAGGCTTCCGTCCGTGTGCAGGGCCTCCAGCGCGCCGCGCAGCAACGGCACGGCGGGCCGGTGGCCGACGGCGATGCGTGTGGCATAGGCGTTGAGCAGCAGGTCGGAGAAGGTCGATTCCGTCGACTCCATCGCGGGTGAGGCCAGCACCGCGCGAGCGAGGCCCTGCGGGGTGACTCCGACGGAGTGGTCGTAGGTGATCAGGGCCACCTGGAGCGCTTCGAACATCATTTTTCGCGACAGGCGGGGATCCTGGTCGGCGATCGACTCAGCGGCCTCCAGGAGAATCGCGGGGGTGGCGGCGACCTGGCCGAGGTACAGCTCGGCCGTCGCCCTTATCTGCCGCGCACGGGCGCGCAGCACGGGACGGTCCAGGCCGAGCTCGGCACGTCCGAGCATCTTCCGCGCCGCGGCCGAGTCCCCGACCATGACGTAGGCCTGTGCCGCCGCGACGAGCCGTGCGGCCTCGTCGCGGACGTCGGGAGTGAGCTCCGCCGCGCGGGACAGGAAGGCGGCCTGCTCCGCGTGGCCGCCGCGGGAACGTGCGTGCTCCGAGGCTCTTTCGAGCTCCGCCGCGACCTCTTCGTCGAGGCCGATGGTGGCGTGCGCGCGATGCCACGCACGGCGGTCCCGGTCGCGATCCGGATCGCTCACGGCGGCGAGGGCGGCGTGGACGCTGCGCCGTTCCACCGCGTCGGCGCCCCGGTAGACGGCCGAGCGGATCAACGGATGCCGGAAGTCCAGCGAGCCATGGTGGGTGAGAACGCCCGCGGACAGCGCGGTGTCCGCCGCGCTCGCGGCGATCCCCAGGTGACCGGCGGCCCGCCAGAGCAGCGACTGGTCTCCGGGCGGCGCGGCGGCGACGACGAGGAGCAGCGTCCGGGTGTCCGCGGGGAGGGCCTGGATCTGCTGCAGGAAGTGCGTTTCGAGGAGCCGGCCGACCGGGAGGGGGCTGGGCAGGGGGGCGCGGCCCGACAACTGCTCGGCGGTGAGCGTGCGGGCGAGCTCGATCAACGCCAGCGGGTTGCCGCCGGTGCCGGTGACGATCTTCGCGGCCACGGCGTCGTCGAGACGTCCGGCAGCGCTCGTCGACAGCAGCCTGCGGGCATCGCGTACGGGCAGCCCGGACACCGTCATGACGGGCAGCCCGTCGAAGAGGGCCAGACCGTCGGAGCGCGGGCGGATGGCGAACAGGAGCCCCACGGCTTCGGCATGGAGGCGGCGGGCGACGAACGCCAGGGCTTCGGCCGACTCCCGGTCCAGCCATTGCACGTCTTCCACCACGCACAACAGGGGCTGGACCGAGGCGGCGTCGGCGAGAAGCGTGAGAGCCGCCATGCCGACGAGGTACCGGTCGGCCGCGACCGCGGCCTCCTGGCCGAACGCCGAGCGCAACGCGTCGCGCTGCGGGGTGGGAAGGCTCTCGATACGAGACGACCACGGGCGCAGCAGGCGGTGCAGCGCGGCGAAGCCGAGATGTGCCTCGGACTCCACACCGACGATCCTGGCGACGCGCACGTCCGGGCATCCCGTCGCGGCCTGGTCAAGGAGTCGGGTCTTGCCGGTCCCGGGCTCGCCGACCAGCACCAGCACGCCGCTCAGCCCTTCCTGGACGCCGGCCACAAGACCGGCCAGGACGCGCTGTTCCTCGACGCGGCCGATGAGCGGCCGGTCGGCGGCACGGTCAGCGGCACGGTCGCCGGCGCGGCCGGACAGGTCCTCCGGGAGAAGCGCGAGCACGTCGCGCGTGACTGCCGTCATCGGACGGCGGACTGGCGGATGAGCTGGGCGACCGCGGCGGGCTGGGAGACGTGGACGGCATGGCTGCCGATCGCCTCGACGACGAACGATCCGGCGCGTTCGGCCATGGCGCGCTGGGCCGGCGGCGGGATCATCCGGTCCTCGGTGGCGACGAGATACCAGCTGGGCCTGTGCCGCCAGGCCGGCTCGGTGACCACCCCGGCGCGGGCTCCCACACCCCAGGGGACCTGCGCGTCGGCCATGAACGCGGCCGACCGCGCGGACATGTCGGCGGCGAACGCGGCGTGGAACCTGTCACGGTCGAGACAGAGGAATCCCTCGCGCGCGGGCAGGATCGGCGGCGCCGGCGCCCCGGGTTGCGGGTCGGCGATGAGCGTGCCGGCCGACTCGCCCTTGTCAGGGGCGAACGCGGCGACATACACCAACGCCGCCACATTGGCGTGCGTGCCGATCTCACTGATGACGACCCCGCCATAGGAGTGGCCGACCAGGACGGCCGGACCGTCGAGCGCGTCCAGGACCCGGCGGGTCGCGGCGACGTCGTCGTCGAGCGACACCGTCGGGTTCTGCACGATCCGGACGCGGAAACCGTCTCTCACGAGGTCGTCGTAGACGCCGTGCCAGCCGGATCCGTCCACGAAGGCGCCGTGCACGAGCACGACGTTCTCGGTTGTCGTCATGGTCGCTCCTGACCTGGATGAACGGACAGGCTCGACGCCTGTCCTGTACGTCCAATCCAAGTCGCGCGGAAGGAACCGGACCACGCACAACAGCACGAAGAAGTTCGCGCTCAACCGGCTCTCGGCGGCTAACAAGAAGCGGCCGCGAGGTCGCGGCAGCGGTCGCCCTCCGCGGTGTCGCCGACGTCCTCGTACACCTCGGCCGCCCGCGCGTAGGCATGGCGGCTCTCCCCGGTCCGGCCCTCCTCGGCCAGCAGGGCCGCCAGTGTCTCCAGGGAGCGGGCCTGCAGAACAGGCAACTGGACCTGCTCCATGAGACCGGTCGCCTCGGTGAGCGTGATGATCGCTTCGGCCCGGCGGCCGAGCAGTCCCAGACACTCGCCGACGCGGGCAAGCGCGATCGGCCGGGTGAACACCGCGACGCTCGGCGTCACCCCCGACCGGTCGTCGTTCAGCAGGGCCAGCAGATCGAGGTACTGCTCCAGCGCCTCGGTGTGGCGTCCGGCGTCGCGAAGGCAGGTGCCGAGGGCGCCGAGACACTGGCAGTACCGATCCATGTCCCCGTTGGCCTTGTGGATCCCCGCCGCCTGGGTTTCCGCCGCGATGGCCTCATCGAGCCGCCCGAGCCGCCGGAGGGCGCCTCCCGCGTGGTGGTGGGCCAGGGCGATCTGCACCGTGGCGCCACTGCGGGTCGCCAGGTCGATCGCCTGCGCGGTGTAGCGCAGTGTGGTCTCCAGGTCGTCCCGCGGCACCAGATGGACCCAGGCCAGCATGTTCAGCTGTTTGGCCTGCCGGGCGGGATCCCCCAGTACAGCGGCGGCCTCGGCGCCGAGGGTGAACACCTCGTACCAGTGCGGCGCGTGCATCCACCGGTCGGAGAACCAGTTCATCGACTCGGCACAGTCGAGGACGGCGGAGTGCAGGCCACTGCTCGCCGCGTGGCGCAGCGCGCCCAGCCAGTTGTCCACGTTCACCCGCAGCCAGCGGTCGGCCTGTTCCGGGGAGGACAGTTCGGTGAGATCCGCGTCGGGCCCGGCGGGGCACCTGTAGGCAGGTTCGAACCACCGCCCCGCGGTGGTGGTGGCCATCCGCAACAGCCACGACGCCACCGTCTCGATCAGAGCGTCGCGCTCGGCCGCGGTGTCCTCCGCCTGAAGCCTGTCGCGGGCGAACAGCCGGACCAGGTCGTGGAAGCGATACCGGCCCGACGCGCCGTCCTGCAGCAGGCCGAGGTCGACCAGCTCGTCGAGGGCGTCCCAGGCATCCTCGGCCGAAATCCCGCCGGCGACCGCGGCCAGAGCGGCGTCGAAGTCCCGGCCCGGCACCAGGGCGAGCCGGCGGAAGAGCTGCCGCGCGGACCCCGCGAGCTGCTCGTACGACATCCCGAACGCATTGGCGATCTTGAGGTCACCGGCACTGAGCTGCTCAAGCCGGCGTTCCTCGTTCGCCAGCCGGGCGACGAGCTCGGCGGCGCTCCAGCCGGGACGGCTGACCAGCCGGTTCCCGATGATCCGCAGCGCGAGAGGCAGGCCGCCGGACACCTGCGCGAGCTGCGTCAGCGCCCGCTCGCCGTCCGATGCGGAGCGGTCGCCCAGAATTCCGGTCAGCAGTTCGGTGGCCTCCGCCAGGGGCAGGGGTCCCAGGCTGAGCCGGCGTACCCCCTCCAGGCCCGCCAGCAGCCGGCGGCTGGTGATCAGGACCCGGCCGTGGCTGCCGCCCGGCAGCAGTGGCCGGATCTGCTCCTCGGAGGCGGCGTTGTCGAGCACGACCAGAACGCGCTTCCCCTCAAGCAGCGACCGATACAAGGAGGCGCGATCGGGGACGTCACCGGGCATATCCCGGTCCTCGACGCCGAGCGCGCGAAGCAGCAGCGCCAGAGCCTCACCGGCGGCGACGGGGTGCGGGGACATGCCGAACAGATCGAGGAAGTACACCCCGTCCGGAAAATCGGGTCGCAGGGCATGGGCGGCGCGAACGGCGAACGTGGTCTTCCCCAGACCGGCAGGGCCGGTGATCAGTCCGACGCCGGCCACCCCCGGCGAGGCGTCGGCGTGCACCAGATCGTTCGTCCAGGCCAGCTCCGGAGCCCGGCCGGTGAAGTCGCCGACGGATCGCGGCAGCGCGCACAGACCGGTCGGGCGGGTCCAGTGATCCCGCAGGCGGCCGTCCCGCGCCAGTTCGACGAGCTGCCTGCGGGCGCTCTCATCGAGAGCGAGCGCGTCCGCGAGAGCGGTGACGGTCCGGTGCTGAGGTCCTCTGCTGCGTCCCCGCTCCATGTTGGACAGGCTTCGGGCGCTCACCCCTGAGGCCTCGGCGAGCTGTTCCAGCGTGAGACGCGCCGCGTGCCGATGGCGGCGCAGCACCTCCGCGAAGCTGAGTGGATCGGCGATGGGGACCACTCCTTCTCAGCGGTGGGTCCATGACCCCCGAAGGCCCTCACGGAGGCGTCGATCAACCCGCGCCTGAGCGGGCACCACTAGAAGAGGGAAGCACTCAGTGCCCGGCCGGGACACTAGGGACGCCCCCTAGTCGTCGATCCCAGGGTCGGGCCGGGCGAGGCTCACGCGGAGCGAAGGGCCTCGGCGAGCTGGCGGCGGGAGGAGATGCCGAGCTTGGCGTAGATGCGGGACAGGTGGTATTCGACGGTCTTCTGGCTGACGTAGAGCTCCGCCGCGGCCGCCTGGTTCGTCCGTCCGCTCGCGATGAGGTGTGCCACGGACAGCTCGCGTTCCGTCAGCGCCGACAGCCGGCCGGGATCCTTCTCGAACGCCGTGAGCCCGCTCGCGGACAGATCGGCCTCGCACCGCCGGGCGAACGGCACGGCGCGCAACGTGCTGAAACGGCCGTGAGCCTTGTGGAGCCACGCTGCCGCCTCCCGGCGCGACGTGGAACCGGTGGCCAGGAGAAGCCTTCCGTAGGCCTGTTCCACGATGGCCCGGTGAAGGGGCCCGGTGTCACCGTCCGCGTCGGCGGCGACGGCCCGCTCATAGATCGCGAGGGCGTCGTGCGGACGGCCCTGGGCTTCGGCGAGCCGACCGCCGAGTCCGGCGATGACGACCCCGAGATAGCCGTCGCCGTCGTAGGCCGCCCGCAGTTCACGCAGTGCCACCGCTGCGGCGTCCACCCGTCCGGTGCCGGTCAGCGCCTCGACGAGCAGCGACTGCTGCCACAGCCAGAAGGGCTTGTACCGCAGGCGGAACCGGCCGTCTTCGGCCGTTCCGTCGAGCAGCGGCCGGAGCGAGCGCAGCATGGCCGTGTGGTCGCCCCTGGCCTGGGCCACGGTCGCGGCCGCCAGGGCCGAGTAGACGATCTCGCCTGCCGAGTCGAGGGACTGCGCGATCCGCGCCAGGTCGTCGAGGTGCCGCTGCGCGATGTCCCACTCGCCCCGGCCGGCCTTGACGCAGACGGCCGCGAAACCGGCCGGGGCCTCACCCACTAGCTGGTCCTGGGACGACGCGACGGCCAGGGCCCGCTCCGCGGTGGACTCGCTCTCGTCCCAGTCACCGGCGACGTAGTGGACGACGGACAGAAGGGAGATCGTCAGGGGGCCGAACTTGGATCCCGCCCCCTGCTGGTCGCGTTGCGCCACGATCTGAAGATCGGCGCGCGCCGCGGAGAGCTCGCCCAGGAACAGACGCAGGACGCCGCGCGTGGCCAGCGTGTCGAGACTGTGGTTGCCCACCGTGGTGCCCTGGACCGGCAGATGCGCGAGGTCCCGCAGTGCCGCGCGCGGACCTTCGTGCCAGAGCCGGCCGGTCGCCAGGGCCGCGCGGGTGAAGTCGGTCGTCGCGGGGTCGAGATCGCCTGTCGCCAGGGTGCGGCGGGCGATCTCCACCGTCTCGGCGCCCCGCCCGCGCCAGAGCATGATGTTGGTCAGGAAGGTGCCGGCCAGTACCGCCACCCAGCCGGGCTTCGGGAGCGACAGAGCCTCCTGCCATGCCTGGGTGAGGTGCGCCTCGGCGGTGGCGAACCGGCCCGCCATCATGTCCAGGGTCCCCAGGACGCAGCTGCGCAGCGGCCCCGGCGAGCAGTCCTCCACCTGCTGCCGCAGGTTCGCGGCCCAGCCGGGCTGCATGGTGAGCAGCGACTGGGCACAGGCGGTGAGGAGCCGTCGTTCGCGATCCGCGCGGTCGGCCGACAGAGACGATGCCCACAGGAGGCGGGTGGCGGCCACGGCGTTGCGCCCGCTCGCCGCCTCTTCCATTCCGGACCGGTCGAGCTCGTCGGAGAGCCGGGCGTCGGTGGTCGTGGCAGCCGCGACCCGATGGGCCCAGCTGGCGGCCGTGCCCACGAGCGCAGCCGCGCCGGCGTGCAGAAGGCGACGCCGTTCTGGGGTGAGCGAGTCGTAGATCGTGTCGCGCTGGAGCGCGTGCACCAGGGCGACGGGGCTCTGAGGTTCCTTGGGCCACCACAGCGCGAGCCCGGCGGCCAGAGCAGGCCCGAGTGCGCGCGTCGGGTCCGGGAGGCCGGCGAGCCGGCCGGCCGCCGACAGCGGAACCTGCGCGTCCAGCACCGCCATCGCCTCCAGGAGGTCGCGGGACTCCTGTGGGAGACGGTCCAGTTGCGCCCTGATCCCGACCTGAAGCGATCGCGGGACGGGCCAGCGCTCCAACATGCCGTCTCGCAGCACCTCGGCGGGGATCTCCGCCAGCACGGTCCGGACGTACAGCGGGTGTCCCCGGGTGTAGGCGTGCAGCCGGTCGGCCAGGCCCGGCGCCAACCGGCCTTCGATCAGGGCCTGCGCCAGCTGCGCGATCTCGTCGCGGCCGAGCCCGCCCAGGTCGACCTTCACCGTCCGCTCCGACGAGCGCAGCAGCCTCTCCAGGATTTCGCCGGCCGCTTCGGCTTCCGGCCGGGTGGCCAGAATCGTCAGGACCCGGTCCGCCCAGAGACGGCGCAGAACGAAGCCCAGCATCTGGACCGACAACCGGTCCGCCCACTGGACGTCGTCCACGATCACGGCGACGGGGTTCCCGGACTCCTGCAACGCGCCCAGCAGGAGCAGCAACTGACCGCCGACCACGTGCGGATTCGTCCCCGCGGGCGGGCTCTCGGCCAGCAGGGGGAACTGTTTCAGCACCGCTCGGTCCACATGCCGGGCCAGCTGTCCGATCACGCCGTACGGCAGGTCGGCCTCCGACGGGTCCCCGATCGCCCGGAGGACGGTGAAGTCGTCCAGCGCCGCGGCGAACCTGCGTACGAGGGCACTCTTGCCGATCCCGGCCTCACCCTCGATGACGGCCAGCCAGGAGTCACCTGCCCTGACCTTGTCCGCACAGTACCGAAGCCGGTCGGACTCACGCGCACGGCCGACGAACGACTCGTCCGCCACATCAGGGTCCACGTGCCCGAACCCTCCCAGTGCCAGTCGTGGCGGAGCGCCTTTGTCACCTCCGACATGAACATTCTCGCCGGAAAACGAGCGGAAGGTCTCATGCGCTACGAAGTCAGAAAATCACACCGCCTGTGGCATGCGACGCGGGGGGACTGTGGACTTTCCCTGTTACGAAGCCTCCGGCGCCGGTGTTCTCCTGCTTCGAAGACAAGAACACATGTGGAGGCACCATGACGACACCGATCCCCGTCATCTTCATTCACGGCCTGTGGCTGCACGCCACGTCGTGGACCCCCTGGATCGAGATGTTCGGCGACGCGGGCTACGCGCCGTCCGCCCCCGGCTGGCCCGGCGACCCCGACACCGTGGCCGAGGCGCGCGAGAACCCCGAAAGCATCGCCGACCATGGCATCGACGACGTCGTCGAGCACTTCGCCGGGATCATCCGCACCCTGGACACCCCGCCGATCCTCGTCGGCCACTCCTTCGGCGGAATGATCGCGCAGAAGCTGCTCGGACAGGACCTGGCCCGCGCCGCCGTCGCGATCGACGCCGCGCAGATCAAGGGCGTCCTGCCGCTCCCGCTGTCCGCGCTGCGCGCCACGCTGCCGGTGTTCAAGAACCCCGCCAACAAGCACCGTGCGGTCTCGCTGACCGCCGAGCAGTTCCGGTTCGCGTTCGGCAACGCCATCTCCGAGGCCGAGTCGGACGCGCTGTATGAGCGATGGACGATCCCCGCGCCCGGCAAGCCGCTGTTCGAGGCGGCCGCCGCCAACTTCAACCCGCACTCACCGGCCAAGGTCGACACCGCCAACCAGGCACGCGGCCCGCTGCTGCTGATGACCGGCGGCAAGGACCACACCGTCCCGGAGACGGTCGTCCGCGCGACGCTCAAGCAGTACCGGCACTCTGACGCCGTCACCGACATCACCGCGTTCCCCGACCGGGGTCACTCGCTGACCATCGACGCGGGCTGGCGAGAGGTCGCCGACACCGCGCTGACCTGGCTGCGCCGGCAGTCCCTGTAGGACCGTTCCTCTCTTCCCCCTGGAGCCATCGATGAGACCTTCCCTCAGCTTGTTCAAACTGCGCAGTCTGGGACTGCTCGCCATGGCCGCGGCGGTCGGACTGACATCCGTCGTCGTCACCGGTCCGGTGAGCGCCGCCTCGCCGACGACCGCCCACTCCGTGAAAGAGGAGATGCCCGCTGGATTCTCCGAACACAAGGTGCAGGCCGGCTCGCTCGCCATCAACTACGTGATCGGCGGCCACGGACCGACTCTGGTCCTGATCCACGGATACCCGCAGACCTGGTACGAGTGGCGGCACATCATGCCGGCGCTGGCCGAGCATTACACGGTCATCGCCCCCGACCTGCCCGGCGCCGGACGCAGCGACGCCCCGGCGGCCGGCTACGACAAGAAGACGATGGCCGCGGAACTGCACGCGCTGCTGGTGCGACTCGGACGCGACAAGGATCTCCGCATCGTCGGGCACGACATCGGCACCATGGTCGCGTACTCGTATGCCGCCGCGCATCCGGCGGACGTGCGGAAACTGGTGCTCAGCGAGGCGCCGATCCCCGACCCCGGCATCTACTCCTACCCGTCACTGACCGCGGACGGTCCCGGCTTGTGGCACTTCGGCTTCTTCGCGCTCACCAACGGCCTGCCCGAAGACCTCATCACCGGCCGCGAGACGTCGTGGACCGGCAAATTCATCGAGAACCTCGAGGTCAAGCGGGGCGCCGTCACTCCGGACGAGATTTCGGTCTTCGCCGGCTACCTGCGGGACAAGGCGCACCTCGAAGCGAGCTTCGCGTGGTTCCGCACACTGCCGCAGGACATTAAGGACAACGCCGTCTACCGCAAGCACAAGCTCACCATGCCCGTCCTCGCGATCGGCGCTTCCGCGAGCCTCGGCTCCGCCGTAGCGGACCAGGTGAAGCGGTACGCGAAGAACGTCACCGGCGTCGTCGTCCCCGATTCCGGCCACTGGATCTACGAAGAGCATCCCGACGAGATGACCCAGCGCCTGCTCACCTTCTTCAAGTAACCAGAAAGGCCACTTCCCCGTGAGTACGCGACTGTCCATTGGCGACCTTCGAGCGAACGTGACCGGCACCGTTCTCCTACCGGAGGACGAGGGCTACGCGGAGGAGCTTCGCACCTACAACCTGACAACGGTGCATGCGCCGTCCGTCGTGGTCGGCGCCGAGAACGCGGCCGACGTACAGGCCGCGGTGAAGTTCGCCGCGGCTCATGACCTGCCGGTCGCGGTGCTGGGCGCGGGTCACGGCAGTTCCGTGCCGTCGACGGGCTCGGTCCTGATCACGACGCGGCGCCTGAGCGGGCTGGCGATCGACGCGGGCGCTCGCACGGCCCGGGTCGAGGCGGGCGTCCGGTGGGGCGACTTCATCGAGCAGGCAGCCAAGGTGGGTCTGGCGGGTCTGAACGGCTCGTCGCCGACGGTGACGGTCGTCTCCTACACCCTGGGCGGAGGTCTCGGGCCGTTCGGCCGCAAACACGGGTACGCCGCCGACCACGTCACCGCTGTGGAAGTGGTGACCGCGGACGGCCGGTTGCGACGCGTCACCGCGGAATCCGAGCCCGACCTGTTCTGGGCGCTGCGCGGCGGGAAGGGCAACTTCGGGGTCGTGGTGGCGATCGAGTTCGACCTGTTCCCGATCCGCGGCTTCTACGGCGGCGGCATCTTCTTTCCCGGCGAGTTGTCGGGGAAGGTGCTGCACCTGTTCCGGGAGTGGACGGCCGACGTGCCGGAGGAGATGTCAGGCTCGGTCGGGTTGCTGCACCTCCCCGCGTTGCCGTTCGTGCCGGAACCGCTGCGCGACCGGCTGGTGGCCCATCTGCGGATCACGTACCTCGGAGACCCGGCGGAAGGCGAACGGCTGGTCGCGCCGTTCCGGGCACTGGGCGAGCCGATCATCGACGCGGTCGGCGAGATGCCGTACTCGGCGGTCGCGGCGGTGCACAACGACCCGATCGACCCGCTGCCGTTGTTCGAGCATGGCGCCCTCCTGAGCGAGTTGCCGGCCAAGGCGGTGGAGGAGTTCCTCCGGCTGGCCGGCCCGGACGCGGCCTCGCCGTTGGTTCTGGCGGAGATCCGTCACATGGGCGGGGCGCTGGCCCGGTCGCCGGCGGTGCCGAACGCGGTCGGAAACCGCGACGCGACGCTCTACAACGTCTTCCTCGTGGCGGCGGGCGGCCCGCCCGACGCCACGGCTCTGCACGGCTACGAGCAGACGCTGATCGACGCCCTGGCACCGTGGTCGACCGGCCGCCGGTATCTGAACTTCATGTTCGGGGGCGACGCGGATCCGCGGACCGCGGCGCTGGCCTGGTCGGAGGAGGCATATCCGCGGCTACGCGAGATCAAGGGGCGGTACGACCCAGCGAACCTGTTCCGGATCAACCACAACATCCCGCCCCTCCGCTGACAAGACGTCTACGCGCCCTCGGCGCCGCCGTCACCCGGTGTGGCGGCGGGCGCCCCGTGCGCTCTGAGGCGGGCGGCGAGCGCCGCCGCGGCTTCGGAGAGCCCGGACCAGCGCCGGCCGCACAACAGCAGGTTGCGCTTCGCCCAGGGATTCGTCAGGTCCACGATCCGCAGGTCGTAGGTACGCCGCCAACGGACGACCGCGCGCGCGGGAACCACGGCGATGCCGACGCCGGCCGCTACCGCGCCGCAGATCGCCTCCGTGGTCGGCAGATGCGCCCGGTAGCGAGGCCGGAGCCCGAGCGGCTGGGTCTGCCCGCTCAGATGCTCCTGCAACGGGTTCCCCTCGGTGTAGCCGACGAACGGGTGGCCGAGGCACTCGCTGAACGCGACATGAGCACGCGCGGCCAGAGCATGGCCTGGCCGGGTGATGACGACCAGCGGGTCGGGACGCAGCACCGCCCGTTCCAGCCGGCCCGAGTCCACGGTATCGGCGATGATCCCCAGTTCCGCCCGGCCGTCGGTGACGGCGGCGACTATCTCATGGCTCGGCCGCTCCTCCAGTTCCAGATCGATGTCGGGATTGTCGGCCAGGAAGTCGACTATCACCGACGACACGAGCGTTTCGGTCGCCGAAGTGTTCGCCGAGATCACCAATGTGGACCGCAGGCCGTCGGAATATCGGGACAATTCAGAACGCATTCGAGCAATCTGCCCAACGACCTCACGGGCATGGGCCACCAGCAGCCACCCTGCCGGTGACGGCACAACGCCACGGCGATGCCGGATCAGAAGCGGCGCCCCCAGAGCCTTCTCCATCGCATTGATCCTCGCGCTGGCCGAGGCCAGCGACAGGTGCGACCGGTCCGCACCCCCGGTGATGCTGCCCTGGTCCACCACCTGCAGGAACAGCTGGAGATCGGTCAGGTCGTACGCCATGGCCGAGACGCTACTCCCATCAGTCCCATCCCGAGGAGCCTCCGGCTGGGCCGAAGGCTCACTCCCAAAAAGACTCATTGTGAACTCGGGCCCGAACGCCCAGACTTTGAACGGCGGATATCCATCACTCCCCTCTTCGGAGGTATCGATGTCATCTCAGGTCGAGCCGGCCGAAGTCGCCGAGAGCCGCATCGCCACGGACTGGAGCCTGGACCAGTGGGCGGACCGGCTGATCGATCAGGCTGGATTCGGAGTCACCGTCCTCGACCGCCACGGAACGGTGATGTATTACAACAAGTGGGCTTCGGAGCACCTCGACCGGAAGCCCGAATACATCGGAAACGACGTCCGGAAGCGACATCGCCGAGCGGTGACCAATCCCCGTTTCGACGCCATGCTCCGGCTTTTCGAGGAAGGCCGCGTCGAGCCGGTACGTTACGTCGCCAGGCCCTACGGAAGAACCACGATCCTGGTCACGGTCTCACCGATCCGGGTCGATGGCGAACTGGTCGGTTTCTCTCAGGTCGTGCTTCTCAAGGACGAAATACAGGAGCTCTGCGCGCGCTTCGACGAGTCGGGACGCGAATCCTTCGAGAGGGAAATGCTGCCTGATACTCCAGCCGTAGCTCGGGACCCCGCTGCCGGCCAGTGCTCCGGCCGTAGAGCCTGATCACGTGTCGTCGCCGGCGGACCAGCACAGCAGGTCGGTCGTGCTACGGGCGGTGCGGACAGGCACCCGCCCCACCGTGGGTTTGGGCTTGGCTCCCGTTCGGGGATGCGCCTGCGCCTCGGACGTTCCCAGCGGGGCGCCGGTCGCGACCGCGGCGGATCCGGCCAACACGGCTCGGCGAGCCCAGACGGAACCGACCTGCCGTACATCAGATGACATGTCAGATGTGATCGCTAAGGTCACCGCCATGAGTGACACCGACAACGCATGGCGTGAACTTCTCGGGCAGGCACCGGGGTTCACGACGATAGGCACGAGCGAGGCTGATATCGCCGAGCAGGAGGAACGTCTCGGGATACGCCTCCCGCCGAGTTATCGCGCCTTCCTCCGCGTCGCCAACGGATGGGGGGAGGGCATCTTCCGGCCCGTCCACGAGATCGGGCGGGTGCGAGCCCTCGCCCCATGGCTGGCCGAACTGGCGGACCCCGATCCCCTCTACCCGATCGACAGTGCGTCAGATGAGGACTACTTCGTCTACGGCGACGAGCAGGATTCCGTGTTCTACCGCCCCGAATACCTCCCCGATTCCATCCTGATCGGACAGTTCGACGACGGCGACTTCTTCCTCAACCCGCACGTCGTCAGCCCGGCGGGAGAATGGGAAGCGTGCTTCGCGGCCGCGTGGCTGCCGGGCGTCGAGCGTCATCGCAGCTTCTTCGACCTTGTGGCTGGTGACATGGACAGATTCAAGGATTTCCAACCCGATGCGGGCTGATCATCGCGGACTTCACCGTCCCGTCGGGACCGGTGTTCGCAGGACCCGCCCGCGTCATGCCTGGGGCGACGGCCGTCCTGCTCTTGCATGCGCGTATCCGGCTCCTGCGAAGAGAGTCCGGAGCGGTTATGCCTTGTTGCCGTGGATCGGAATGCGAGCGGTGACCCGCCACCCGTTGGCGGCCGGTCCCGCTGTGGCTGTTCCACCGAGTTCTTCCGCGCGTTCGGCGATTGATCGAAGCCCGACGCCGGGGCGCCACCTGGTGGGCTTGCTTCCATCGTCGCTCACGTCGATGTGCAGGTGGTCGTCGATGCGCAGGGATATGCAGCAGTTGCGGGCACTGGAGTGGCGTAACACGTTCGTCAGTGCCTCCTTCGCGATCCGGTATGCCGCGAGTTCGACCGCCGGGGACAGGGCGGGCATGGGATGGGGCACCTCGACCTCGACGGCGATCTCCCGTTCCGCCTGCCTGGGGACGGCTGCCACGTGTTCGCGAAGGGCACCGTCGAGCCCGAGTTGATCGAGTTCTATGGGGCGCAGGCCGTAAACGATGGTCCGTACGTCGTTGATGACCGTTCGAAGGTCGGCGCGCACCTCGCCGATCAGCCGACCGGCGGCTTCGACATCGGACCGAAGCAGGTTGGACGCCGCATCAGCACGGAATGCCACGCTGGTCAGTGAAGGGCCGAGGCCGTCGTGAAGCTCGCGCTGTAAGCGCACGCGCTCCGCTCCCGCGGCTTCCACGGTGGCGACGCGGGCCTGGCGCACCTGCTCGGTCAGCTGGAGCGCGTGCAGTGCGACCGCGAGAGGGGTGCCGATCAGACCGAGCGTGTCGCGGTCGGCGGTGTGCAGGCTCCGTTCGCCGCGGCGCAGCTCGACGCGGACCGTCCCGACGTGGTCGCCGCGGTACCGCAGCGGAACCTCGACGGTCGGGCCCTCCTGCGATGTGCCCGCCTGAGCGAGGAGAGCGCCGTCCGCCGTGGACAACTCGATCCACGGGATGCGCAGGGCGGTGCGGGTGCGGTCGAGCACACCACCGAGATCGTCCTCGTGATGCAGCGTCTGCCCGATCTGCTGCGCGGTGCGGGCGGGGTCGGACCGGCCGCCGTAGAAGGCGCGATCGGTGAGGCGCCGCATCAGCAGCAGTACGGGCGTGAACGCGATCGACACCACGATCGCGGCACCGGCTTGGGCGCCCCGCTCGACGGTGGGGGGAACGAGCATGGAGAACGTGGCGACGAGGCCGGCGTACAAGGCGACGATCACGGTCAGCGTCAGGCCGTACAGCAGCGTGCGGGACAACACCAGCCGGATGTCGAACAACTGGTGACGCACGATCGCCACGCCCACGGCCAGGGGGATCATCACGAAGGACAGCAGCAGGAGGATCGGTCCGTTGCCGGTGATCCAGCGCTGTGTGTTGAGCAGGATCATGGCGATCAGCGCGAGGATGAGCCACAGCAGCTGCCGCTTCGTCCGCTCGTCGCCGCGCAGGTACCGGACGACGAGCGCCGCGACCCACGCGATGTTCAGGGGGATGAACAAAAGGTCGAAGACCGCGTCGGCGAGGTTGGGCTGCACGATTCCCACGGTGAGAATCGACGTGACGCCGGGATGGTCGAAGAACGTGCCGTCCGACAGGACGCTGCTGACGGTTTCGTACAGACCGGCGACGATCGTCAGCCACAGGACGGGGAGCCAGCGGCGTGACGGCAGCCGGCCGTCAGGAAAGACCAACAACGCGATGTTGGCGAGGAAGCCGATGCCCAGCTGCCAGCCCGCGAAGTAGAAGGTGACCAGCGTGCGCTCCAGTGGCAGTGGCCAGCCGTGCTGGAGCCAGTACGTCAGCAGCATGCCGCCGGCCGCGGTGACCAGATGCCCCAGGCCGCTGATCATGAACAAGGTGCCGACCAGGTGCCCCGGCCGGTACCACCCGATGACCGAGGCGGGCAGGACGAACCCGACGCCGAACACGATGTTGGTGATCGCGTAGGTGTCCACCCACTCCCGCCAGGAGACGCCGGACAGGTGGGCGAAGACGATCGCGACGCCGGTCAGGACGAGGCCCGCGACTCCCGCCACGATGACACCGGCGCGGGCGCGCCTGTCAGCCACGGCGTCCCAGCCCGGCGTCCTTGGCGATCACGATGGCCTGGCCGCGGGTGGCGACGCCGAGTTTCATCAAGATCGTCGAAACGTGGTTGGCGACCGTCTTGTGCGAAAGGTGCAACCGCAGCGCGATGGCGCCGTTGGTCGCTCCTGTGGCCACCTCGTCCAGAACCTCGCGCTCACGGGGGGACAACTGCGGGAGAGGCTGCTCCCGCGCCGACAGCCGGTCGATGAGCCGTCCGGCGACCGCCTGCGAGAAGATCGCATCACCTGCGGCCACCGCCCGGATCGCGCGCTCGATCTCATCCGACTCTGCAGTCTTCAGCAGGTAGCCGCGGGCGCCCGCCCGGAGCGCCTCGGACACCATCGAGTCCTCGCTGACCATCGTCAGGACCAGGACCGCCGTACCCGGATAGTCGCGCACCACCCGCGCGGTCGTCTCCACACCGTCCATCACGGGCATGTGCAGATCCATGACGACCACATCCGGGCGATACAGCGCAATCTCCCGCAGCGTCGCCTCGCCGTCCCCGGCTTGGGCCACGACCTCGATGCCAGGAAGGGTGTCGAGCAGAAGCGCGAGTCCACGCCGCAGCGCCGGGTGATCGTCGGCGAGGAGTACCCGTAATGCGCCGCGAGTGTCGCGATCCGTCTCCATGCGCACAGTATGACGATCTCGGGGTGGCGCGGTAAGGCGCACGATCACGGCCGCCGTAGGGCGGTGTTCCCGATTCCGCCGGGAATCTCTCCCGCTCCGGCGGCCCCTCTCAGGAAGGCCGACTCATCCACGCGCGGCACCCGTCTTCGCAGACTGATGTTCCACGTCACCCGGAAGGAGCCATGCGATGCGCGACGCCGGCCCCGGCAAGGCGCTGATCCCGCCTACCGCACGGTGGGGGTTGGTCATCGCGGCGATGTGCGCCGGTTCGGACATCGCCGTATCCGTCCATCGGCTGCCGCCGGACCCCCTGGTGGCGTCGGTGGTTCTCGGATTCGCTCTTCTCACCCTCACGGCGATTCCGCCAGCGTGGCGCGAGGTGGTCTGGGCCCGCAACACGGTCGTGTCCGCCCAGGCGCTGACGGCGGCGACCGGCGTGCCGGCGTTCGTACTCCCCGCGGTCCCTCCGCTCGACGTGATCATCTCCGCCGCACGGCTCGTCGTCGCCCTGGTCGTCGCGGCGCTGCTGCTCACGACCCACCCGATCACCTGACACCGCCCTTCGTCACGCCACCCACCGGCCCGCCGTGGCCGCCGTAAAAAGGACCGACATGCACCACTTCTCCCGCGCCCGTGTCTTCGGCGCCGCCGGCATCGCCGGGGGCCTGTTCTTCCTCGCCGGGTGGGCCGTCGTGCTCGGCGATCCAGCGGACAAGACGACCTCCTGGTACGTCGGAAACACGCTCGGCGACATCGCCTGCTTCGCGGTCGCCGTGCTCACCGCCGGGCTCGCCCTATTGCAGGAAGCCGGGTCTGGCCTGCCGTCCCGGATCACGCTGGCTCTGTGGCCGGTCGGCTGGGTGCTGCTGGGCATCGGCGGGATCGTCATGCTCACGACCGGCCAGGACAACGTGCTCCTGCCGATAGGCGGTCTCGGGTCGACGCTCGTGGCGCTCGTGGCGGGGGTCCTCATCGCCCGAAGGGCCGACCTGCCGCGCGGCCGCCGATGGGCGCCCCTCGTCTACGGCGTCGGAGGTTTTGTACTCACCTTCGCCCAGAGCGACCGCCACGACCTGCTCACCAACATCGTCGACCTGGCAACCAACCTGCTGCTCCTCGCCGTAGGGATCGCCCTGTTCCTCGGCTCAGAAGCGCACCGGACGGTCGTGGGCGCAACAGTCACGGCACCGCGGCCAGCGGAGTAAGTCCCCCGCATTCTCCCGGGGCGGCCTCAAACGCGGCCGCCCCGAACGGAATGCAGCAAACCGCCGCACTCCCGTCGAAGTTCTGGCCCCGCTGGAGATCAACGCCCCAGCCGTCGGAATGGGATCACATAAACGGTGTGCGTGTCGCCACGTCAGCTGTCAGGGGTGGCGATGAGCCCACCCGCGAGCAGCGTCAACGGCACCAAGAGAACGCGAAGAGCCGCCTCGTGGCGCGATCGCCAGGCCGCGGCCACGGTCATCGGCCCACGGCGGTCACCGCGGCTGCTGTTCCGCGATGACCGCCCAGTCGTCCGCCCCGCGACCGTCGGCGATGGCCTGATCGAAGACAGTCCGCAGGAGTTCACCGATCGGGAGCGAAATGTTGTGGTCGTTCGCTGCGTCGAGCGCGAGGTGGAGGTCCTTGCGGCCCAGGACTGTGGTGAATCCGGGCGGCTGGTAGCGCCGTTCGGCAATCATCGACCCGTAGCCGGCGTAGACGGCTCCCGGGAAGAGTGTCGAGGTCAGCAGTTCGACGAACTGCCCCGAGTCGACACCGGCGCCTTCCGCGAGGCTGACAGCCTCGCCCAGCGACTGGATCGCACAGGCGATCAGGTAGTTCCCCAGGATCTTCACGATGTTGGCCTGCTCCGGACGATCGCCGAGTCGCCAGGTCCGCGAGCCGATCACGTCGAAGAGCGGCTGCACGCGGTCGATCAGCCCCTGCTCGCCCGCCGCGAGGATGTTGAGTGCTCCGGCTTCGGCGACCGGAACACGGCCGAAGACCGGTGCCGCGACGTACCCGACACCATGCTCAGCGTGCGCTGCGCCGGCCCGGCGAGCCAGGCCGGCGCTCACCGTCGCGAGGTTGACGTGAACGGTCCCGCCCGGGGCCTGAGCGAGAACACCGGAGTCGATGAACGTCTCGGCGACGGCCCGGTCATCGGCCAGGACCGAGAAGACCACCGGCGAGTGCATGGCCTCTGCGACCGAGGCGGCTCGACGGGCACCCGCCGCGACAAGCTCGTCCGCGGGCCTGTCGGAGCGGTTCCACACCACGACGTCGTACCCGGCCCTCAGGAGGTTGCGTGCGATGGGCCGCCCCATTGCTCCCAGACCGATGACCGCGATGTCACTCATGAGAACCCTCTCTGTGAACCACCTGAGGCAGTTCCACGATGTCACGCGGGATACGGTCGTGTCGAACCGGCTAAGGTGGTTCGCGAGGTGTTGTCGCTCGCCGCGGAGGCCGGAATGACCGAGGACGTACGTCGTGTGTTCCGAATGGACAACGAGGTCCTGGCGTTCCGGTTCACCGCCACCGTCAGCGATCGAGCCGGCATGGCGCCGCGAGAGCGGCTGACTGACCCCGCACGGCTGAAGATGTGGCTGCAGGCGACAGGGCTAGACGCCACGGACGTGTCGCCGACCGATCTGAAGGACGCCGTCGAGCTGCGCGAGGCGATCTACCGCATCGGGTCGGCGGTCGCCGCAGGTGAACAGCCCGATGCGAAGGACGTCCGCACTCTCAACACGGTCGCGGCCGCTGGGCACGCGAAGGCCGCGCTCAAAGGCGATCTCGCAGGATGGCGCCTGACCGAGACGACGCCTGTCGGTGACGCCCTCGGGGTCCTGGCCACAGATGCCATCCACATCCTCGGGGGCCCCCACCGCAGCCGCATCAAGAACTGCGAGGGCCCCGGATGCGCGGGGCTCTTCCTTGACACCAGCCGCGGAGCCAACCGCCGTTGGTGTTCCATGAACACTTGCGGCAACAAGGTCAAGAAGGCACGACTCGCCGAGAGCTGAGCCAGCAGCCGCGATCAGGCCCGGCAAGCCCGACCACCCGCGCAGCAACGGACAGGACACCGTCCGACTACCGGCTACCTCTCGATCGGCCCTCGTCTCATGCCCGTTGCCCCGGCCCGCCCGACAGCGCCGACCGCCGCCGAGCGCAAGCGGCTGAAGAAGATGGCCTACAGGCACAAGACCGAGTATCGGTTGCGCTTGCACGCGCAGGGCGTCCTGCGCGCGGCGCGCGGCGCTCCAACGCTCGCGTCGCCCGTGAGACGGGCACCATGGAGCGGGGCATCGCCACGTTCGTGTCAGCCTCCACTGTGCGTCGCCGGCGGGCCCAGGATTCGATCAACCCCTGGCAGCACCGCTCCTGGATCTTCATCGCGGACCCCGACTTCCGCGCCAAGGCCGAATGCGTGACAAAGCAGATCACCCCTTGGCCTTCATCCCCCGGAGGGGGCTTCCAGCCATCCGAGATTGCGGCGTCTCGATAGAAGGAGCAGGCGGGGCCGCGTCGGTGGGTGCGGGCGGGACTGCGTCGGCGGGCCAGGGGCGGGCGTTCAGGGCCTCGAGGGCCTGGCGGGCCATGGCTAGCTTCTCGTAGACGAACAGGACCGGGTGGCCGGCGGCCATCGTGACCGCGATGCGCAGGGCGGCCTGCGGTCCTTCGGCGGTGGCGAGGCCAATGCCGGGCCGGGCCCGGCGCATGGCCGCGGTGATCAGGCCGGTCATCTCACCGGGCCGGCGGCCGCGCTTGTCGGCGTCCTCGTAGACGACGACCCGGCCGAACCACGCGGCGACGGCCTCGGCCGAGCGAGCCACCAGGTCGTCGCGGCGGTCGCCGGGCAGCGTGATCGCGGCAACGGGCTCGCCGCCCCAGACATCGTTGATCATGCGGCCGGTCGCGTCGAGCGCTGCGGCGTTGTGGCCGTAGTCCAGGATCACCGGGCCGCCGCCGGCCAGGTAGACGTTGCCGCGCCCCGGGTTCGACTCGCCCGGCGTGAACGTGCCCAGCGCGCGCCGGATGTCCTTGACGCTGACCCCGAGCCCACGGCAGGCCGCCACCGCGGCCAGCGCGTTCGCGATCACGTGCGGGGCGAGCCCGCCGAACGCGCCGGGCAGCTCGGCCACGGTGAGCAGCGCCCGCTCCCGGTCCGTATCGAACTCGACCAGCTCGCCGTTGCGAAGCTCGTAGGCCAGGCCGCCCGCCTGCCGGTGCCGTTCGATGACCGGGTTGCCGTTCACCAGGCTGAAATACCTGATCACGGACGCGTGCCTGTGCACCCGCGGCCGGTCGGCGAGCGCGGCGACCACCGGGTCGTCGGCGTTCAGCACCACGGTCCCGCCCTCGCGAACCTCCTCGGCGACCAGCGCCTTTACCTCGACCAGCTCACCGAGATCTTCCACGCCGTCCGCGCCCAGGTGGTCGGCGGTGATGTTGGTGACCACGGCCACGTCGGCCTGGTCGTAGCCGAGCCCACCGCGGATGATCCCGCCGCGCGCCGTCTCCAGCACCGCGGCATCGATGCTGGTGTCGTCGAGCACCATGTCCGCGGACCGCGGGCCCGAGGCGTCGGCGTCGTAGACCAGCCGGCCGCCGGAGTAGACCCCGTCCGTGGTGGACATCCCCACCCGCATCCCGGCCTTGCTCAGGATGTGGCCGATCATGCGGACCGTCGTGGTCTTCCCGTTGGTCCCGGTGACCGCGACGACCGGGACCCGAGATGGAGCGCCGGGTGGGTACAGGCTGTCGATCACCGCGCCGGCCACGTCCCGCGGCGCGCCCTCCACGGGGGACAGGTGCATCCGCAGCCCCGGGCACGCGTTGATCTCGATCACGGCCCCGAGCTCAGCTTCACCGTGACCGGCCCCGCCGCACCGCATCGGTGCCGCGATGTCGGCCAGCCGCATGTCGATGCCACAGATGTCCAGGCCGACCGCGGCCGCGGCCCGGCGGCACACGTCGGCCACGTCCTCGTGCACCAGGTCGGTCACGTCGCGGCTGGTTCCGCCGGTGGACAGGTTCGCGTTCCGGCGCAGGGTCACGAGCCGGCCGCGGGCCGGGACCGACGCCGGGCCCAGGCCCTGGGTCTCCAGGTGCGCGAGCGCGCGCTCGTCCAGTTTTATCTTGGTCAGCTCTCGGGAGTGGCCCTCGCCCCGGCGGGGATCGGCATTCACCACGTCGACGAGTTGGGCGATGTCCGAGACACCATCCCCGGTCACCGACGCCGGCCGCAGCTCGGCCGCGGCCACCACCTGGCCGTCGACCACCAGCACCCGGTAGTCGGTGCCGGGCACGAACTTCTCCACGATCGCGCCCTCGCCGTCGGCCGCCGCCTGGGCGTATGCGGCGACCGCGGCCGCGGTGGTGGTCACGCCGACGGTCACATTGGCACCGTGGTTGCCGTGGAGCGGCTTGATCACGACCGGCCCGCCGAGCCGGCCCAGCGCCCCGGCGGCGTCGGCCGCGCTCCAGGCCACCACACCATCGGGCACCGGGATGCCCGCGCCCGTCAGCAGCTGCTTGGCCAGCATCTTGTCGGCCGCGATGTCCACACCGATCACCGACGTCTGCTCGGTCAGCGCGGCCCACACCAGCCGGCGATAGCGCCCGTAGCCGAGCCGCAGCATGCTCAGCTGACCGACCCGGCGGACCGGTATTCCCCGGCTACGGGCCGCGCCCGCGAGCGCGGCCGTACTCACGCCGAGGCGCTCCCGCTCCACGACCCGAGCGATCCTGGCCAGTTCGAGCGGCAGGTCGGGCATACGTTCAAGAAGAATGTGCTTGACCGTGGTGATGGCCAGTTCCAGCAGCTCGGCAGGCACCGAGGACTGCGCGGGCTCGTCCTGCGGGCACTCGGTCATCACGTCGTAGCGGCCGTCGGCGCCGGCCCACATGGTCCGGCCCAGGTACACGTCGCGGCCCACCAGGCTGGACAGCTCCAGCGCCACGTGCTCGGTGACGTGGCCGAAGTAGGTGCCCCCGGCCATCGCCTCCAGGAACCCGCCCGGACGCCCGGCCGCGCAGTGGTGCTCGGCCAGCCCGGGCAGGGCCGCGGTCAGCCGGCCGGCGAAGCCCGGGTACTCGGTGGTCTTCCGGTCGGTCAGCTCCTCGAGCTCGAGCCGCGCGACGGTGACCGGCCGGGTGCTGAATGAGTTAGGTCCGCTCAGGTGACGCAGGTCGTCGAGACGCACGTGACACTCCCCAAGGGTTGGGCGGATGGGCGGGCCGGCGGTGGTCAGTACCGGTCGTGCGCGGGCCCGATGGTGGCCTCGCGGGTCGCGATGTCGAAGACGCACCCGGCGGGCAGCAGGTGCAGCCGGACGCCGGACAGGGCGATCGGGTCTTCGTCCCCGGCGGCGTGGATGACCGTGGCGTTCCGCCCGTCAGCCACCGTGGCCACGCCGGTGCCGAGCACCTCGAAGCGGGTGCCGTCGACCAGGATCCCGGTGTTCTCGCCGATGCCGACGCCCAGGTACTCCAGGTCGAGCGCCATGGCGCTGAGCAGCCGGGGAAGCCGGGCGCGCTCGCTGAAGTGCGTGTCGATGATGAGCGCCTTCGGGAGCAGGCCGAGCCCGGGGCCGGTGCGGACCGTGGCGGCGGACACGCCGGGGCCTTCGCCGCCGAGGATCATCGTGCGGCCCATGGCGGTGGCGCCGGCGCTGGTCCCGGCGATGACCGCGCCGCCTGCGCGCAGCCGGCCGCGCAGGATCTCGTTGGCCCGCGTGCCGACCAGGGCGCGCAGCCGCGACTGGTCGCCGCCGGAGAAGAACACGCCCGTGGCGTCGTCGAGGAGCTTGGCCGCGGCTTCGCCGTCGGCGTCGGAGCGCCCGCGCAGCCGAAGTTCCCTGGTGCCCACGCCGAGCTTGCGGAACACCCGCTCGTAGTCGGCGTGCACCTCCTCGGGCACCCCGGTGGCCGTAGTGACCAGCACGATCCTGGCCGCCTCACCGCCAGACAGCTCCACGAACCGCTCAAGCAAGCCGGAACCGCGGCACTCGGCGCCCCCGATGACAAGCAGGTGGCCCAGATCGCCGGGCTTATCCCCTTCGTCCGCGTCCATGCTCCCTCCCCGACCAGTGGTTACCCTCAGTTGTCAAATATCAACCGATAGCAACCGGATCGGCCCGCATGGCCCGGTTTGGGAGCGCGGGTGCTCGCGTTACTCGGAGCACAGGGCGCCGCGGACGTGCCGGCCGTGCCCCTTCAGTAATGAGGGTCCGTACCTCCACACGCCTCGATCAGCCAGCACAAGGAGCCGGTGCCGAACGGCCATCCCGTCGTGGCCACGTCAATCCAGCCCCGCTCCGGCTCATCGTTTCCGGCGTTCCACCACCAGCTACATCCTCCGGCGGACACGACGGCACCCGCTCGACAACGCGGGTGAGGACCTCCCCCGCACGCGCGACAACATCCACGAGGTTCTCCGGCTCTTCACAGACGAGGGTGTAGTCGCGGCCTGAAGCCGCCGGTCTCGAACAGGGACCTGGCGATGTAGTTGGTGAGGTTGCCGGGGCGGTCGAAGTAGGCGAGCACGTCGTCGGTCCGCTTCTTCAGTGTCCGGCCGAGCGTGACGAGCTCGGTGAGGGCAGCCGGGACGCCGGCGCTGAGGGAGTCGATCAGCTTATCCATTAACTCCTTGCCGAGCTTGCGGTCAGGTTCGCGGTAGGCGGCGATCATCCGCACTGGTCAGGTTCAACGACACGGCAGGCTAGGACGGCACGGTCGGGGTCGAGTCGTTGGCCGGTGACATCGAGTCCGAGTTCGTCGAGTCGGCAGAAGGTGGTCAGATCAGCGCAGGCGAAGCCCGCGCCGACGGTAGCGTCGGGCACGTCGAGGTTTTCCGGATGGGCGGCGTAGGAACCCCATCCTTGAGAGACCTCGACCGATATCCGGCTCTCGACGCGCTGAACCATGACCGCCCGGCTCGACGTCACACTCCGCCCACCCCAAGTGTGAAGAGCCGGGAAGGTGATCACCGCGGGTGAACAAACGTCGCCCGGATTATCGAGCCTCGGGCGCAACCGCGGTCTTTGGGGGCCGGTGATCGTCCGGTGGCGTTTGGCCTGTCAGGCGCGGTCGTGGAGAGTGATCTGGTAGCCGTCGGGGTCGGCGAAGGTGAATGTCCGACCGAAGGGGCCGTCGATCGGTGCGGAGACGATGGTGTGACCGTCGGCGACGAGAGCATCGTGAATGGCCTGGACGTCTGTGGCGTGGAGCCAGATCGCGGCACCGATGCCGGGCTGAGCAGCGGATGCGAGATCGGTGCCGGGAACGATGTCGCGGAGTGCGAACGCGATCGGCTTCGTCTCGAAGACGACGGCGTGCGGAGGTCCGGCCTGCGAGCGGACGAGGCCGAGGTACTGCTCGTAGAACGCCTGCGATGCGTCGAGGTCGCGCGCTTGGAGCGAGATGAAGTCGGGGCCGGTGGCGGGCATGATGATGCTCCTTCTCTTCGTGTCAGTTTTCTGACATGGGCTAATCTATGTCAGAATACTGACATGAGTCAAAACGGTGTCGGCGTCGACCTGGAGACGTCACTGGGTTACCTGCTGAAAGAGGCGTCGAGCGCGCTTCGCGCAGCCATGGAGGAGGTGCTGCGGCCGCTCGGGATGAGCGTGACGCACTACTCCTGCCTCGAGCTGCTGGCTCAACGACCGGGCTTGTCGAACTCCGAGCTCGCACGGGGCGCGTTCGTGACCCGGCAGACGATGAACGTGCTGCTCCAGGCCCTGGAACGAGACGGCTACGTGACCAGGCCTGCGGAGGCACCCGTCGGGAAGGTTCTTCCCACGCGGCTCACGCCTCGCGGCCGACGGAGCCTCGAGAAGGCGACCATAGCGGTCCGGTCCGTCGAGGTCAGAATGCTGGCCGGCATGACCGAGACCGAGCAGTCCGACGCGTTCCGGATCCTGCAGAGCATGATCCGTTCCCTGCGCGATGGCAACGACGGTGCATAGCTCGTTCCCCGGCGCACGTCTCGTCCCGCCCGGATAGGACTGCAGCCGAGCATGAAATCCCTGCAGGCGACCTCGGAAACCGACAGACCCCGACTACACTCTCTTCTGCGATGAACCGGTTCTCCGCCGCGAAGAACACGCGCACCACGATAAAGGCTGGCTCATCATCGCTTGGCGGCCCGAACTCGATGCGGTGTAACTCATCCTTCGCGATGTCCATGATGCGAGAGTCTGAGGCACGGCCTTCTCGTCCGCACCTTCGTATCGCCGGCCCGTGCTGAGATGCGGCTCAGTTGAGCACGTGAATCCGCGGCGCTTCGGCGCTGACAGCCAGCGTCTGGTCACAGCGTTCGCAGACCAGCCCCGCCGGACGCACCAAGTTGGTCTGGATCGAGTTCTGCCCAGCTTGCCCAGCTTCAGGACAATAGGAGCCCAGATGCAGACGCACCCACGGGATCGTGCTCGGCGCCATCGCCCTCTGATCCCGCTTCGTATCGTGAAAGGGTGCCCACCAGAAATCGACGAGAACCCTGAGCGATAGGCACTGCGGTCCCTGAGTGTGATCGAACGCCGTGATCTGGACGGCGGAATAGTGCTCCCCATGCTCCTCGTCCGCGGTGCATACGGCTCGCTCGGCACCGCGCTGGAGGATGGTCGTACGGCGAGTGCGTTCGCAAATGAAACAGTCCAAGCTCAGCTCAACCTTGTCGTTCCAATACAGGTTGTGAGCGATGGACCGATGGACGGGATCGATCAACAGAGCGGCGCTGATCTCCACACGTCGCAACATCGCATTCCTCCATGGCATCCACGAGACCGTTGCTGTCAGCGTTGCTGTCACTGGCGGAGCATAATCGCTCGGGGCGTTTGGGCTGTTCAATGAAGGTGGTCAGGGGCAGGGTCGAACTGCCGACCCTCCGCTTTTCAGACGGACCAATGTCCCTGTTGGGCTCCACTGACACAAGGCCAGAGGGTGCTCATCGGTCGCCAGTGTGTGCCCAAGGTGGCGGCGCAGTTCCAGGAGAACAAAACCGCCACTTCATCGCCGACTCGTACTGCAGCTACCTCGGAGCGCAGCAACCACCTCGCCTACAAACTCGTGACCGATGAGTTGCATCGCGGGCCGGGCTGCCACGCCTTTGAACACCCACAGATCGCTGCCGCAGATGCCAGCTGCTACGACGCGGACGATGGCCTCGTGGGACGCCTCCAGTACGGGTCAGCGACCTGAACGCAGCGGATGTCGCCCGGCGCAGCGGACACTGTCGCCTTTACCGAGCATCCAGAAAGGTCAGTACGTCGGGGATCGTCGCGACCCGGGAACCCGTCCAATTTTCGACCTCGGGACGGCGACTATCGTAGGTGTTGGCGAGGCTAGGGGTTACAAGAACGGGATGCAGTCCCGCCTCTGCCGCACCGCGCAACTCCTCATCACTCCCGTCACCGATGTAAAGCGTTCGAACCGGTTGTGTCCTGATCTGCTCGAGAACGAGTTCATAGGAGAGGCGCTCAGGCTTGCGAACACGGGCCGAACAACTGAACACTGTGGTGTCGAAGTACGCACCGAGCGGGGTCCGGGGCAAGACCTCCGGAACATCTGGGGCGCAGTTCGTGAGTAGACCCATGCGAAGTCCGGCTTCCTTCAGCGTAGCCAGTGTCCGCTCGACACCGTCGAGCGGTTGCAGACTGGCCTGAGTGAAATCGGCGTACTGCTCGGCGGCGGCACGGCAGTTCTCCTGGCCGAGCGTGATCCCGGCTCGCTCGCCGATCCACGCGAAATTCGCTGCAACGGACTCGAAGTCACCAGAGACGCGATATGGGAAGGACTCGACCCACAAGCCATGGCACAGTTCGAAGTCCAGGCCGAGTGTCAGCGCACATTCGCGGATCGCAGAACTGTGCTCCGCTTTACGGAAGGGCGGCACGAGCGTGCCAAACAGGTCAAAAACCACAGCCCGCCAGGTCATCACGTTTCCCTGATCGATATTAGGTATTCGTATGCTACTGATCCTGAATGGCTAGCGTTACGTTACGTCCCCGTCTAGGTACTTTGCGGCCGTACAGCCGGGTCATGAGGTACCCCGACAGAGGCGGACTGTCGGCACAGGCACGAGCCAAGCGCGAGCAGATCCGCTTCGCCGCCGCCGACATGTTCGAGCAAGGACTCACCCCGCCCCAGGTCGCCCACCGGCTGCGCGTCACCCGTAAATCGGCCTGCGAGTGGCACCGCGCCTGGACGGCAGGGGGCAAGCAGGCACTGGCCTCCAAAGGCCCCGGCGGATCCACCTGCCGCCTGTCCGACGAGCAACTGCGCGAACTGCAAGCCGCGCTGGACGCCGGCCCCGCCGCCCACGGCTGGAGCGACGACCAGCGCTGGACCCTGGCCCGCATCACCACCGTGATCAAGGAGCTGTTCGGCGTCTCCTACACCCTGCGCGGCACCTGTTACCTGCTGCACCGCATCGGCTGGTCGCCCCAGCACCCCATCCGCCGCGCCGCCGAACGCAACGAGGAAGCGATCACCACGTGGGTGAAGGAGACCTGGCCCCATATAAAAGGGTCGCCCGCGAGCAGAAAGCGTGGATCTGCTTCCTCGACGAGTCCGGCCAAAGCCTTAGACCACCGCGGGGACGCACCTGGGCCCGCCGCGGCCAGACCCCCATCGTCCACGTCACCGGCAAGGGTTCGGGGAGGATGTCACTGGCCGGCCAGCCACTGGTACGTGATCTCGCTTTCCCCGAGATTCTTGGGCAGTCGAGAATTGACCGCAGGAGCGCCCCACGCCTGAGTTAGTCACCGGCCCCATTGGGCGGGCAGACGATAGAGCCCTTGCCGGGCTTGGTGGTGATGAGGCCCTGAGCGCGGAGTTGCTCCATCGCCTTGCGGACCGTGACGCGCGCAACGTCGAACTCTTCTTGTAGCTGCACCTCAGAGATCACAGTGCGAGACGGATAGGTACCGGTCGCGATGCGCTCGGCCACGACGTTCGCTATCTGCTCCCACTTGTAGAGCCCGGACTACACTCGCGGCGGCTCCGCGGGGAAGGGCAGCTGGCTCATCAAGATCGGCAAACCAGCCCGACGCTCGGCCGACCGCTGTCGGCGACCGGCCCGCGATCCTCTTCGGACAGCTCCTGCTGTTCCTCGGCCAACGAGCCCAAGGCGAACTGCTGATCGGCTCCCCGTTCTTCCAGGCGCACTGGCGCACCGAGTACGGCTCTGATCCGCCGTTCACCCGGGAGTTCATGCCTCCCGTAGAGATCCGCGACGTGGACGACCAGATCAGCACGGTGAAACGCGAGATGGAAACCGCCATCGACGCTACGTCTGCCACTTGCCGTTGACCATCAGATCCCGTCCTGCGATCTCGTCGACCTCGCGCCAGGCCTGGATCAGTTCCGGCAGGATGTGGAAGTACGAGTAGTCGCGCTGCTCGCGGGGGTCGAACCCGGTCTTGGCCGCGAACGCGTCGGCGACCTCGTCGGTGATCCCGTCGGCGACGACCGCGGATCCTTCGATCAGGACCACGTCGCGGGTCGGCCCGACCGTGAGCCGGACCCGGCTGCCGGCTATATCTGTTGTTTCGGGAAGAGTCGGGCAGGGTGATGCCTCCGCACGGTGATTGCATTGCCGCCGGAGTCTTACCTTCGGGGGTCAGCCCCGCAGGGTGGTGATGGCCTTCTCGATACGCCGCCGGCGCGTCTCGGGCTTCTTCGCGCTCTCGATGGCGCGTACATGCTCACGTTTGCGGCTGTACGCGAGATCGTCGTACGCGGCGCGGGTGACGGGGTCGGCGTCCAGAGCCTGTGCGAAGTCCTCTGGCTCGACGACGACGCGCGGCTCGGTGTCGAGCTCCAATTCGACCTCAACCTCGTCGCCGATCGCAACACCTGCGGCCTGCCGGTTGGCATTGCTGAGACCGAGCAGGCGGCGGCCGCGCAGGAGGGCGACCCGGCTCTTCCAGGAGTGCCCGTTGACTGTGATCGTCACGGGCGGCCGCGGGCCCCCGCCGAGCGCTGCTATCACCTCGGACGGAACTTCTAGGCCCCGCATGGGCTCAGGTGGCTCAACGTGGGCCCGAAACTTCATGATCTTCTCCTGCTCGTCCTGCCGGTTCACCGGCACTCGGGGTCACAACCGTCCGGGACGGCAGCGACAGCGCGCCCCACCGTCCCGGACGGTTGTGTGACAAAGTTCGCGGCTACTCCGCGTAGGGCTGATCTTCTGCCTGGGCGCTGTAGCCGAGACTCCAGATGTAGCCGTCCGGGTCGGCGAAGGTGCCGCCGTACCCGCCCCACGGCAGAGCGCCGGCGGGCTTGAGGACCGTGGCGCCGGCCTTCTCGGCCTCCGCCATGACCTCGTCGACCCGCGTCTCGCTGCGGACGACATAAGTCAGGACCAATCCACTGAAGCCGCTGCCTTCCTGGTCCGTACCCACCTGAGCGGCCAGGCCGTCACGGCCATAGAAGCCGACAGGCGAGGCTCCGTCCGATTCGAAGAACACCGAGATCCCGAAGTCGCTCTGGATCTTCCAGCCGAGCCCCTCGGTGTAGAACTGCTTGGCCCGATCCATGTCCCGGACGCCAAGAAGGATCGAGCTCACGTGTGCCTTCATGCCTTACTCCTATACAAAGATGGTTATGCGGTGCAGGGGTGGTCATGTGCCGGCCGGGCACCCAGGCAGGCCCCGGACGCCACCCCGGCGCGTGTGTCACTTGACGGTAGAAGCGGCAGCCCGACCGGTGCTTCTTCAAACCTGACCGATGCCGCCGGTGATGATCGCTCCTTCCGTTGATGCCAGCGGTCGAGGGCCACATAGGCGGGTCGCCACTGGTGCTGGTAGGCCTGGCGCGCCGGTTCGGTAAGTTGCGCCAGCATTGCGGCGACGGTCTGGGCGCTCGCGCCGTCCAGGAGCCACGGCAGGATTGTGGGTACGGCGGGACCGATCCGCTGGGCGTGGATCCGCCCGAAGCGATTCCACTGCTCGGGGGTGACGGCCGCCTGAATCAGCGGAAGCGCCTGGTCCTCCTCGTGCCTGAGGTGTCCGGCGAGGCCGGTGACCAGGGAATCGGTGAGATCCCCGAGCCGGTCCAACCCGTCCCCGGACGCGGCCAGTACCTCATCGATCGCCTCGATGACCTGGCCGATGGCGGCGTGTTCTGCCTCCATCGCCTCCAGCAGCGTCAGGTCGGCCGGCCGGTCGGCCAGGATCTGGCGCAGCATGGGCCACAGCACGTCGTCCTCGGTGGTGTGGTGGATGTGCAGGGAGGTCTTGAACAGCTCCCAGCCGGCGGCTGTGCGCAGGACGGCGCCCGGGTCGGCGCCGACCAGGGTGGTGACTCTGGCCAGGTGCTCGGCTTCCCGGCGCAGCGCGTCATGCATCGCATACATCGCCGTCGTGTCGAGCGCGTCGCTCACGGCCAACTCCTTCGACGGGGCCACCACTTGCGGTCTTGGACGTCTCCCACTGTGGAGTGGCGGCGTGCCAGCATCAACGTGAGGTTGCGAGCGATCCGATAACTTGGCGCTTATAACGCAACTAGGAACAACATGGAACTTAGGGACATCGAGATCTTTCTGACCCTGGCCGAGGAGCTGCACTTCGGCCGGACGGCCGCCCGGCTCCACGTGTCCCAGGCGCGGGTCAGCCAGGCGATCAGCCAGCAGGAACGCCGTATCGGGACCCCGTTGTTCGACCGCTCCAACCGCCGCCAGGTCCGCCTGACCCCGGTCGGCCGACAGTTGCGCGACGACCTGCTCCCGGTTTACGCGGGCCTACACGAAAGCCTCGAACGCGCCCGGATGGCATCCCGCGGCATCAACGCGCGGCTGCGGGTGGGCATGCTGCCCTTCAACGTCCACGACCTCCATCCCTACTGGCGGGCATTCCGCGACCGGCACCCGCAATGGGAACTGCAGTTGCGCCGAACCCCCTTCATCGACCCGTTCGCCGGGCTCCGCAACGGCGACATGGACGTACTGATCGCCTGGCTACCCGTGGAAGAACCCGATCTCACCGTGGGCCCGATCCTGTTCACCGACCCACGAGTCCTCGCCGTCTCCGCCGAGCATGAATTGGCCGGCCGGTCCTCCGTACCCCTGGAAGCGCTCGGCGGCTTCCGACACGCCACCGCCCCCCACATGCCGGACTACTGGGAGAACAGCTACCTCCCCTTCCACACCCCGCGTGGCCAGACCATCGAACGGATCGAACCCATCACCAACCCCGACGAGCTGATCAACCTGGTCAGCACCGGCGAGATCGTCCACAACTTCCCCGCCCACGTCACCCGATATTGGGCGATGGCGCACCTGCAGTGGCTACCCATGCCGGACATGCCACGCCTGACCTACGCCCTGATATGGCAGACCGAGGCCGAAACCGACCTGATCCGAGCACTCGCCCAGACGATCCACGACCTCGGCCCCGCCCACGGCTGAGCAACGGCCCGGCACAAATCCTGCCCATCCGCGAGCACGCCCGCCGACTGATCGCCGCCTGCATGCGCCTGGGCAACGATCCCGACCTGGCCGATCCCGGCTCATCCCATGGGCCCACATGCTCGGCTTCCGCGGGCCACTTCTCCACCAAAAGCCGCCGCTACTCCACCACCCGCGGCGCCCTCCGCGCCGCCCGCGAAGAACACATGCGCACCGAATAGATCACCACCGGACGACTCCCGCTCTTGACGACTCCCGCTCCTCAGGAGGACGCCGTCCTCGTCATCGCCCACTGGCAGTACGCCGGACAGGGCCTGTCTCTCGGGGAGCAGCTGCAGCCTTGAGGCGCTGCTGTCGTTCCATGGAGGCGTCCATCCGTCGAGTGTTATCCGCACCTGGTGGTTGCGCTCAACATGGTCGGCGACATGACCTTCCACCTGCGCGCCAAGCTGCGGAAGCTCGAAATCCTGAGGCATGCCGACCACCTCCGCCAGGCCCACAGCATCACGGACGCCGTAGATCCTCACGAAGATGCCGAACGGTTGCCGGCCGATGACCGTCGCGGTGATGCGCTTACCTACCGGGAGTACCTGGCACGTGGCAGGCCAGGCCTCCTGGATCTTCTTAGCCGCCTCTGGTCCGATGTGCGGCCACACGTACTCGTCCACGCCTTGACCTCACAGATGGCTCACCGTTGGACGGCGCATTGTCGTCATCGCTGTCGTCAGAACAACGAAAACGCCCCGGAGCATAATCGCTCGGGGCGTTTGGTCTGTTCAATGATGGTGGTCAGGGGCAGGGTCGAACTGCCGACCTTCCGCTTTTCAGGCGGACGCTCGTACCAACTGAGCTACCTGACCTCGGCGGCTGCCGCCGTACGCGGTCCTGACGGGACTTGAACCCGCGACCTCCACCTTGACAGGGTGGCGAGCACTCCAAACTGCTCTACAGGACCTTTATGTCCGAGGGGCTTTCGCTCCCCGTGTTGTTCGGCTTGCCTAGCTTACCAGCTTCCGGGAGGTCTTCGACCTTCCGTCATCCGGTGCGCTCGACGCGCTCCACGTGCCCCCAACGGGATTCGAACCCGTGCCGCCGCCTTGAAAGGGCGGTGTCCTAGGCCGCTAGACGATGGGGGCTCAAGGCTTTCGCCCTGTTCCGTGACGCCTTCCGTCGGAGACCTCTGAAGCATAGGGGACGTTTGCCCCTGATGCCAAAGCGACCGGCGACGGCGAGCCGCTGCCGGTTGCCGTCGGCGACGGCGCCAGCGGCGACTCGGGAAAAATTGTACGGCCAGGGTCCGGCTCGATATGACGCTCACACTGGATCCACTGTTCGCCGAGGCCGCCGACGGTGATGTCGTCCCAGGCCTCCAGGCGGTGGCTGCTCTTGCCGAAGTAGAGCACCGAGGCGGTCAGCGGGGTCGGCTCGTCGTGTTCCAGGCCGCGCAGGCCGGCGCCTCCGGTGGACCCCTGGATCATCAGGCGGGTGCCAGAGGGCAGCAGCTCGGTGGACCGCGCGTGGACGTGCCCGCTCAGCACCAGCGGCGCATACCCGGACAGGCCCCGGCCGACGGTCGGGTCGTGGACGGCCACGATGTCAGCAGCGATCTTGTCCGGGGCCGAGGTGGAGGCGGACCTGGGCCACTCGCGCGGCGTCAGCCTGGCCGCGTTGGCCCGGCCGAGGTCGAGGAGGCTCTTGCTCTCGTCGCCCTCCGCCTGCACGGATTTGTCGGGGGTGAACCTCGGGTCGCCGATGCCGTAGATGCTCAGCCCCTTGACCGTGGCGGCGGCGCCGTCCAGCACGACCGCGTTCTTCTGCTTCCCGACCGCTCGCTGGGTCGTCAGGGAGTCGTGGTTGCCGCGCACGTAGACGTACGGCACGTCGAGCGAGCCGATCTCCTTGACGAACTCGTTCTCGGCCTTCGTCCCATGGTCGCTGATGTCGCCGGTGTCGATGATGAAGTCGACCTTGAACTGATCCTTCAGCGACTTGATCACGTTCCAGCCCAGCGGGTTGATGTGCAGGTCGGAGACGTGCAGCACGCGGATGGTGCCCGGATCCGGGTCGAAGATCGGCAGGCTGGACCCCGCCTCGTACAGCTGCGACACATTGGTCACCAGCTTGGCGAGCTGACCGCGATATTCGGAGAACTTGGTCACGATCGACTGCGCGCTGCCGACCAGGGACGGCACGCCCGTGAGCAGGCCGGTGTACCGGGGCTCGGCGATCGAACGGGGGTTGAACGTCAGCGCGGAGACGCCGCCGAGGACGACGACCATCGCCAGCGAGCCCGCCGCGGTCCAGGCCGCCCGTGACAGCCGCCGGAAGGCGACCAGGCCGGTGAGGAACCCGGCGACGACGGCGAACAGCGCCGCGCGCAGGGCGAGATTCCGCAGCCCGGTGATGACGTCGGCCTCGATGGTCGTCGGCAGCCGGTCGGCCCACCGGGGGTTCTTGAGTATCTCCTCGGCGACCTCCGGGTGGACCGCCTCGATCGTCATGTCGAGCCGCAGCGGGCCGTGGTGGCTGTCGAAGCTGAGCGTCCCGAGGGGCCGTACGTCGATGACGGTCTCCCCGCTCCAGGACGGGGCCAGGGACATCCCGATGTCGGCTGGCCCGACCGGCGTCTCCACCTGGGCGCCGAATGCCATCCCGAGCCATCCGCCGACCCCCGCCGCCAGCACGACCGCGAGCACGCGAGCGGACAGACGGGCGGGCCGACTGCCGACCGTCCTATGGGCGAACGTCCTCAACCGCGAGTTCTCCATCCCTTCCTGACTACCCGAAGATGCGACCTCTGTGGTTACCGGCACCCGGTGTTCCGGTTACCAGCCGTCGGGCTGGGCCTCCAGACGTGCCCGCATTCCGGACAAAATCAGCGCTAAACCGTGCTCGAAGGACGCGTCCGTCTGCGGGCCTTTGGTCTCGGCCATGACCGCGCGCACGTTCGGGTACGGCGCGAGGCTCTCCAGCGCCTCCTCGAACAGGGCCGGGTCGCTCGTTCCCCGCTCCTGGTCGGACTGCTCCTCAAGGACGAATCCGCCGAGGAAGCTCGCGAGCGTGCCGAGACCCCACATCGCGTCCGTACGGGGGAATCCGGCCCGCAGCAGCGATTCCAGGATGGTCTCGACGGTCTGCAGCGTGGCCGTGCCGGGGTGGGTGCCGGCGGCGAGGCGCGCGGTGTCGCGGTGCGACTTGAACGCGCGGCGCTGGCCCCTGCACCACTCCGCCAGCCACTCCTCCCATGACTCCCCCTCGGCGAGCGGCCGCAACGGCTCCTGTACGGAGATCGCCTCGGCCATCTCGTCCAGCAGTTCCTGCTTGTTCTTGAAGTGCCAATAGAGGGCGGGGGCCTGCACGCCCAGCTCGGTCGCGAGTCTGCGCAGGGTCAGCTTCTCCAGCCCCACCTCGTCCAGGAGCCGGATGGCGGTCCTGACGATCGTGTCCCGTTCCAGTGCCACGGTTGACAGCTTAACGCCGTTCAATGCATCCTTAACGTTGTTAAATTTAACCCCGTTAAGGAGATGCCGTGATCCATGCGGAAGGAGTACGCAAGCGGTTCGGCACGACCGAGGCGCTGCGGGGCGTCGACCTCGACGTGCCGCGCGGCTCGGTGTGCGGCCTGCTCGGGCCCAACGGCGCAGGCAAGACGACGATGGTGCGCGTCCTGACGACGCTGCTGCGCCCCGACAGCGGCTCGGCCCGGGTGGCCGGCTGCGACGTGGTCGGGGACGCAGAACGGCTCCGCTACCGCATCGGCCTCGCCGGACAGCACGCGGCGCTGGACGAGCTGCTTACCGGGCGCCGCAACCTGGAGCTGTTCGGCCGGCTCTACCACCTGCCCCGCCGTACGGCCCGCCGCAGGGCCGAGGAGCTGCTGGACCGGTTCGGCCTGACCGAGGCGGCGAACCGTCCGGTGCGGACGTATTCCGGCGGCATGCGGCGCAGGCTCGACCTGGCCGCCAGCCTGATCGTCTCCCCGCCGGTGCTGTTCATGGACGAGCCGACCACCGGCCTCGACCCCCGCAGCCGTCTCGCGCTGTGGGACGAGCTGCGCGCGCTCGTCGCCGAGGGAACGACCCTGCTGCTCACCACGCAGTACCTCGACGAGGCCGACCACCTGGCCGACCGCATCGCCGTCATGGACGCCGGGCGGGTGGTCGCGGCCGGGTCGCCGTCCGCACTCAAGGCGAAGGTGGGGGGCGACCGGGTGAGCATCGCCTTCCGCGACGCCGCGGACCTGGCTCCCGGCGTCGAGGCCGTGCGCGGAGTGCTCCCGGGCGAGCCCGAGATCGACGCCGCCGAGCGGCGACTCGTCGTGCCCGTCTCGGACGGCGCCGCCTCTCTGGTCAGGGTCGCCGCGGCCCTCGGCGCCGCCGGGGTCGGCGTGGAGGACCTGGGGCTGCGCCGGCCGACGCTGGACGAGGTGTTCCTGGCGCTCACGGACGCGCCCGCCAAAGAGCCCACCAAGGAGAAGGAGGCCGCATGATCACCCTGGAACCCCCCGCGACGAGGGCGCAACGGCTGCGCTGGGCCCTGAGCGACACGTTCGTCATCGCGGGCCGCAGCTACTCCCAGCTGCGCACCCAGCCCGGCCAGATCGCCGCCGAGCTGGTCGCTCCGGTCATCATGACCATCCTGTTCGGATACGTCTTCGGCAGCGCGATCCGCCTGCCCGGCGGGGGCGACTACCGGAACTACCTGATGCCCGGAATCTTCATGCAGGTCATGGCACTGTCCGCGGTCGCCGCCGCCACGTCGGTCGCCGAGGACATGGCGCGCGGCATCATCGACCGCTTCCGCGCCCAGCCCATCGCGCGCGCCGCCGTACTGGCCGGGCGGAGCTTGGCGGACCTGTCCAAGGACTGGCTGTCGCTCGCCACCATGAGCGTGTGCGGCCTGCTGATCGCGGGATGGCGTCCGCACGGCACCCCTCTGGGGACACTCGCCGGCTTCGCGCTGCTCGCCCTGTTCGGGTACGCGATGATCTGGCTGGGCACGTACATCGGGCTGTTCGTGAAGAACGGCGCGCAGGCGGACGCCGCGACGTTCGGCTGGCTGTTCCCGATGACCTTCCTGGCCAACGCGTTCGTGCCACTGGAGGGCCTGCCCGGGTGGCTGCGGGCGATCGCGGACTGGAACCCGATGAGCGCCGTCGTCTCGGCCGCCCGGGAGCTGTTCGGCAACCCCGGCTCGGCCGCCGCCTCCTGGCCTCTCCAGCACCCGGTGACGGCGGCGCTGTGCTGGTCGCTGCTGATCATCGCCGTGTTCGCACCGCTCGCCGTACGGCGCTACCGCACGGCCGCCTCGCGATGACACGATGAGACGGTGATCGACGTCCCGCTGAAGAGGTTCGAAGAGCTCGTGGCCGAGGCGCTCGACACGATCCCCCCGGATCTGGCCAAGGTCATGGACAACGTCGTGCTCGTGGTGGTGGACGACCCGCCCGAGCCCGGTCTGCTGGGGCTCTACACCGGCATTCCGCTGACCGAGCGGGGCGACTGGTATGCAGGGGTTCTCCCGGATCGCATCGAGATCTACCGAAACCCCACGCTGGAGATCTGCGAGACCGAGGACGACGTGGTCGAGGAGGTCCGCGTCACCGTCGTCCACGAGATCGCGCACCACTTCGGCATCGACGACGAACGACTGCACGAGCTCGGCTGGTGACGGCCGTGTCTCCTGGCGCCTCCACTCGTCGACGTCTCCCCTCGTCGACGTTTCCCTCGTCCGCGTTTTCCCCTCGTCGGTGTTTCCCCTCGTCAGGACGGCGATACACGTTCACGGGCCGCGAAATGGGACCGTCAGCGGGTTGCAAAACTCGCATCCGGCGGGCACTGTAAGTGACATGTTGACCACGGATTGTCAGATCCAGTCGCCGCGGCGTACACCGGCGGACATGGCCGGCGGAGCGACCACTGCGGAGTGAGATGGCGGCCACCAAGCCCGGCAGGCTGTCCGGCCGGCACCGCCGTTCCCCAGAGGTGCGGACCACCTATCGGGAGGTCGCCGCGATCCCCGAGTTCCGGGCCCTGTGGCTCGGACAGGGCATGTCACTGCTCGGCGACCAGCTCGCCCAGGTGGCGCTCGCGGTGCTGGTCTACAGCCGGACCGCGTCGCCGCTGGCGACGGCCGCCGTCTACGCGCTGACCTACCTGCCGCCCATCCTCGGCGGGCCCCTGCTGGCCGGGCTCGCCGACCGGTACCCGCGCAGGCGGGTCATGCTCTGGTGCGACGTGCTGCGCGCCCTGATGCTCGCCGCGATGGCCCTGCCCGCCACACCGTTCCCCGTGCTGTGCGCGCTGGTCTTCTGCGTGGTGCTGCTCGGCGCGCCGTTCTCGGCCGCCCGCGCGGCGCTGCTGCCGGAGGTCCTTGAACGCGATCGGTACGTCGTGGGGTCGGCCCTGCAGAACGTGACCAACCAGGCCGTGCAGATGCTCGGGTTCGCCGCCGGGGGCGCGGCGATCGCGGTGCTCGGGCCCTATCGGGCGCTGGCGCTGGACTGCGCGACGTTCCTCGGATCGGCCCTGGTGATCGTCGCGGGGGTGCGGCACCGCCCCGCGCCATTGCGGGAGGACGGCGAGCGTCCGTCCATCTGGCGGATGACGCTGTCCGGCACACGCCTGGTGTTCGGCGAGCGGCGGCTGCGCACGCTCGTGCTGTTCGCCTGGCTGTGCGGGTTCTATGTGATCCCCGAGGGCCTCGCGGTTCCGTACGCCGCGGCGCTCGCCGACGGGAGGCTGCCCGTCCCGGTGATCACGGGCCTGCTGATGGCGGCGATGCCGATGGGCATGGTTATCGGCGCGTTCTTCTTCGGACGGTTCGTCACACCGTCCGGACGGCTGCGGAGCATGGGCTGGCTGGCCATGCTGACCTGCGCGCCGCTCGTGCTGTGCGTGATGCGGCCACCGCTGGAGGGTGTGCTCGCCCTGTGGGTGCTGTCCGGCGTCGGCGCGGCCTACCAGCTCGCGGCCAACGCGGCCTTCGTCCAGTGCGTTCCGGCGTCGGGGCGGGCCGCGGCGTTCGGGCTGGTGCAGTCGGGCCTGCTGGCCGTCCAGGGCGTCGGCATCCTCGTCGGAGGCGCCGCCGCCCAGCGGCTCGGCCCAGAGGCTGTCGTGACACTGGCGGGAGTGGCCGGGCTGTGCGCCGCGGCCGTGCTCGCCATGCTCTGGACCGAGTCGCGCAGGGAGATCATCGCCAAGGTCCGGGCCGCCACCACCTGAGTCAGGCCTGCGGACCCTGGTTCTGGGAGTCGCCGTCGGAGGGCCGGCCGTACGGGTGCTGCTCGTAGCCGGAGGCCTGCGGGGCCTGAGGGGCCTGCGGCGGGTAGGGAGTGCCGGTGGGGCGGCCGCCCTGGTTCCAGCCCTGCTGGACGTTGTCCCACTTGGCCTTGGCGTCCTGCCAGACGTGGCCGTCCTTGTTCTTGTCGATGAGGTCCTGGACGATGGAGGTGTTCTTGCCCTCCTCGGGGAGGAGAAGCCAGGCGACGGCGTAGACGCCGACGCCGAGGCCGCCGAAGAAGCTCGCGACGGCGAGCCCGAGGCGCAGGATGTTGGCGTCGATGCCGGTGTACTCGGAGACGCCCGAGCACACCCCGGCGACGATCCTGCCGTTCCGAGTGCGGCGGAGCTGCTTGACCGAACCGTTGGTGTTCATCTCGTTCATACCTCCACAGTGCCTCTCCGGGGGATGGGCGCACATCGGGATTCCCCCTGGCCCTACCCCGAGAGCGCCCGGATACCCTGACGCCATGGACGACCTCCTCGCGCTCGACGACCAGCTCGACCCTGAGCACCGCATGGTCAGGGACTCCGTAAGGGAACTCGTCTCCGGCAAGGTCCTTCCCCATGTCGGCGAGTGGTTCGAGCAGGGCACGTTCCCCGCCCGCGAACTCGCCCCGGCCCTGGGATCGCTCGGCCTCCTCGGCATGCACCTCCAGGGGTACGGCTGCGCCGGGCTCGACGCCGTCTCGTACGGCGTGGCCTGCCGCGAGCTCGAGGCGGGCGACTCGGGGCTGCGGTCGTTCGTGTCCGTGCAGGGGTCGCTGGCGATGTTCCCCATCTGGAAGTACGGCTCGGACGAGCAGAAGGAGGAGTGGCTGCCCCGGATGGCGTCAGGGGAGGCCATCGGGTGCTTCGGCCTGACCGAGCCCGACCACGGGTCTGACCCCGCCGGCATGCGCACCACCGCCAAGCAGGACCCGTCCGGCGACTGGATCCTGAACGGCGCCAAGATGTGGATCACCAACGGCTCGATCGCCGACGTGGCCGTGGTGTGGGCGCAGACCGACGAGGGCATCCGGGGGTTCGTCGTCCCCACCTCGACCCCCGGCTTCTCCGCCCCTGAGATCCACCGGAAGCTGTCCCTGAGGGCCTCGGTCACCTCCTCCCTGTACTTCGACGACGTACGGCTGCCCGCCTCCGCGGTGCTGCCCGGCGTCAGAGGGCTGAAGGGCCCGCTGTCGTGCCTCACCGAGGCGCGGTACGGCATCTTGTGGGGCGTGGTCGGGGCCGGCCGGGCCTGCCTGGAGGCGGCCGTGGACTACGCCACCACGCGGGTGCAGTTCGGCAAGCCGATCGGCGCGTTCCAGCTCACCCAGGAGAAGCTGGCCTGGATGGCCGTCGCGCTCGGCCAGGCCGGGCTCACCGCCCTTCACCTCGGCCGGCTCAAGGACGCCGGGAAGCTGAAGCCGACCCAGGTCAGCTTCGGCAAGCTGGCCAACGTCCGGGCCGCGCTCGACGTCGCCCGCGAGGCGCGTACGGTGCTCGGCGCCAACGGGGTCACGTTGGAGTATCCGGTCATCAGGCACATGAACAACCTGGAGTCCGTGCTCACGTACGAGGGCACCCAGGAAGTGCATCTACTCACTCTGGGCAAGGCGCTCACGGGCCTCGACGCCTTCCACTGACGCCGCTGTTCACCGCGATCAGGGACAATCGCGTCGCCGAAGACGCGGTACTCTCTGTACCCTGCATCATGGGGAGTGTTCCACGGATCACAGCGCGACACGGGCCGGTCCGCGGGGCACGACCAAGGGGTGCTAGCTCAATGGCAGAGCTGCGGACTTTTAATCCGTCGGTTCAGGGTTCGAGTCCCTGGCGCCCCACCTGCGAAAACAGCTCTGCAATCATGATCGTTAAGGGCTGCTGACGGCTACGGTTGACGGCGACGTCCTACCCGAGTCCCCCGAGCGCCTTCTCCAGCTTGGCGAGTGCCGTCGCCTGGTGCTCGGGCAACACGTGGGCGTAGGTGCTCATGGTCAGCACAATCGTGCTGTGGCCGAGGATCTCCATGATGGTCCGGGTGTCCACTCCCTGCGCGAGCAGGATCGTCGGCCGCTTTGCGGTGGGACGACGGCGTACGAGGCGATCACTAGTGTTGCGACCGGGAAGGTTCGCCGGGTTAGTGGGTCATGGCGGTCCGATGTGAGGTGGACGCTACCCACTGGCGGCCTAAGCCACGACCCATCGAGTGGAGCCGACATGGCAGTCGAGATCGTGTACGAGACCCATTCGCTGACCGAGGACAACGAGAAGGGCATCGCAACCGGCTGGCTGCCGGGCAGGCTCTCTGACCAGGGACGGCGATTCGCAGTCGAGCTCGGCGCCCGTCGTCGCGACACAGACCTGGCCGCTGTCTTCGTCTCCGATCTGCACCGGGCGGTCGAAACCGCGCAGATCGCCTTTGCCGAGACAATGATCCCCATCCGCCAAGACCCGCGACTGCGCGAATGTAACTACGGCGAGCTCAACGGCTCCCCGGTCACCGTACTCGCGGCCCAGCGCGCGCGTCATATCGACGATCCCTTCCCCGGCGGTCAGAGCTACCGCCAGGTCATCCATGCCACCTGTGACTTCCTTCGCGAACTGGCGGCCGACTGGGACGGCTCGCGCGTTCTGGTAATCGCCCACTCGGCCAACAAATGGGCGCTCGACTGTCTGCTGACGGGAGTCGCGATCGAAGACTTGGTTGACGCCCCCTTCAGGTGGAAAGAGGGGTGGTGCTACACGCTCCCTGCCCACTGGCCCGAGCACGGGCCCAGGCCGCAGAAAGCTGAACCCGGCGGACCTTCCCGGTGACAGCCTGCCCAGCAGGACCGAATGCCACCAGAGACGAGCCTCGCCAAACCGCCGGCCGCCCGCGTAGCAATGCTTGGGCGGTTCCGACTGCACCACCTTGTGAATCTGGTGGATACCGCCACAGGAGATCGCCTCGTAGAACACGGCCTCGCAGTCGCAGGGTAGTCCACGACCCGGTATGGCCCTCGAGGCTGAGAGACCCAGAGCAGCTTCTCCGGCTCCGGTACAGCGCACCGAAGATGCGGCGAGAAGCCTGGACAATCGGGACTCCTCCCTCACGTCCGCCGGGTCATGGAGGAAGCCCCGCAGTTTCACGTCCACGCGATGCCGCTTAGCGCGAGGCGTCCAGAGGGATAGAGCACCGCGCTTTCCCGTCGGACAGATCACCAGACAGCGCGGCTTGCCGGTGAAGCTCCTCGGCCAGTTGGCCGACGTCATCGCCGTCGATGGTCTGGCACAGGCCGCGGTCGTAGTCCTCGTTCGTCAGGCGACCGTTGCGCGTGGCCCACAGGCGTCCTGCCGAACTTCGCCAGATGCTCCAGCCGGGGAACGCCTCCCGCAGTCCGCTGACGGTCAGGGCAGGGACACTCGCCGCCTTCTCGCTGCTCACTTCGCTCTCCTCCCACAGGCCTATGAGCTGCATCCTGGCAAAGAAAACTATGGCACGCTATAGCGTGCTGTCCATCGCCACGGCGTGCAGTGGCTTCCTACCGTTGCTCGCGTGGTGGAGTTCAAGGCCAATCAGCCCAGGTGGCGGCAGGTGTACGAGATCATCAAGACTCGTATCGCCTCCGGCGAGTACAAGCCTGGCGAGCGCATCCCATCACTCGTCGCCCTGATCGAAGAGTTCGGCATCGCGAACGCCACCGGCCAGAAGGTCATGCGGGCACTCAGGGCAGACGGTCTGATCCACACCGAGCCCGGCATGGGCAGCTTCGTCACCGCTCCTGAAGATCGGGACAAGGCCGAGTGACCAGGCCCGGAGGCGCGTGCGCTGACGGCAACCGTTGACGGCAACGTCGCCAGACGCCTCCGGGCGCGGCTGGACTCCCCTGGACGCTTGGCCCCAGTTCAGAGACCATGTGCCCAGGGCGTCGGCCAGCTTTTAATCCGTCGGTTCACTGTTCGAGTCCTGGCGCCCCACCCTTGATGAACTGGGCAGACCCTCCATCGTGGCCGGGAGCACATCGTGCTTGGGGGCGATCGAAGGGCCTCCGGCGGGATATGCGTTCCGGAGGCCGGTCCCGGCCGCTGGCGCCTCGGGCCGCCTGCCGTAGAGCACCGACGCAGCTGACCTCACTCGCCGATAAGGACGCTTACAGCGATTGCTCCAGGGAACGCTTCATCGGCACGAACCCGGCCGCCTCGTAGAACGAAAATGCGTCCTCGTTAAAGTCCCAGACCTCCGTAAGGAGGCGTCGGCATCCCGCCTCCCGTCCCGCATCCCGAACAGCCTCCAGCAACGCAGTCGCAACCCCATGACGCCTCCCCAGCGGGGCCACGGCCAGTTGGTCCAAAGCGATAAACGAGTCGGCGTGTGTGAGAAGGGTAGGGCCAGGCTGACGCAGGGACGCACATGCATAGCCAACGCATTCGCCATCGAGTTCCGCGACGAAGATTCGCACCGTCTCCTGATCGAGCCGGTCTCCGAACATCTCTGTCAGATCCTCGAGCGAAGGGGTCGTGTAGATGTCCGGCCGATGCTCTACGTGGATGTCATGTACGTGACGATTCATCTCAGCGAGCAAGGCAGCGTCTCTCCCTGGTGCTGCCTGGCGGATCCGTAGATGCGACACCGCGTACCTCTTCGCTGACGTAGCCACAGAAAAGTCCATGATCGCACCGGGAGTCAGGATTCACATCCAGGCTTGCACTTCCGCTCGTCAGGTCAGGCAGTGTCCCAATGCAGGACGACGATCGCCACGGGGTGGTCCAGGTTCATCGTGGTCGGGGGCGATCGAAGATCCAGGGTTCGTTCCTCACCCTGGCTCACCGGGGATCATGGCTCATGCCGTACGGGACCAGAGCAGCCACCGCTAGGCCAGGTGGCGAGCATTCACGTGAGACACCGCATCCCGTAGAAGCGGGGGAGAGTCGCGTAAGGCCACGTTCGAGATCCGGAGCATGTTCGGAATGATCAAGCCTGGAAGGTGCCTGAGCTATGGCTAGATACCAGGTCAGTGGCCATGGCCAATGTAAGTCCTCGACCCCCTGTGAAACCGTCGGCACTGCGCTCCTGGGCGCCGTGATCACAAGGTCCACAGTTGCAGTTTCAGTTGCAGTTCCATGCCGTCCGAGAGCGTTCAGGAGAGACCGCACACCCGTCCTGACCTGCATTGAACTACCCGGAACGGCGCAAGATCGATCTTTTAATCCGTCGGTTCAGGGTTCGAGTCCCTGGCGCCCCACCACTCCACACCCCATCTGACCTGTGATTTCTCGGTCAAGATGGACCTTGCGGCGAGCAGTTGATCTCGTTTGGTCGCTCGTTGTTCGCTCGCGGGCACGGACCGGGCGACACGGTAGATCGTTAGATGCCCTCCGTCAGGCCAGACCCCAAAGACGGTCAACAGAAGACCTCTCGGACCTCCCACTTGGCATCCCAGCCGTCAAGGATCGTCTGCATATCCTCTGCGCCCGCGCCAGCGGGGCGGCACAGGGCCGCAGGACCATCAGGCCTCGCCCTGGCCTGAAGTCGTTCGTCCAGCAGGGCGGACCACCTTGGTCCCACGACTGCAGCCTTCCAACCGAAGAGGTCGGATGACGGTGAGGGACGATCGGATGCGGCACGACCTGGTCCTTTGCGATAGAAGGAACCGCTGTTGTGTCTCGCTTCCAGAGCGGGAAACAGTCAGTCCCAGTCTCTAGGTACCTCGTGGTGATCCAGTCGGTGGCCACGGCCATCCTCGGTGTACGACTGCGCTGGCACACGATCAACCGGCAGGGCACCTTCAGCGCGCCGGACACGTTGGGCGGCGAACTCCCCGAGCCGGTCGGCCGGTGAGCAAGGGCGGCCGGCCCGTTCACGGGCAGGCGTTTTGCCTATCCGGAGATCTGCAGTTCTGGCACTGGACAGGCGAGCGACGCGGATCCAGTCGAACCTCACCTTCCGCCGCGCTCGTGGCGCACGTCAAAAGACAAGTTAGAGGGTGAGGTCGTCGAACTGGGCGAGGAGGGTGTCGGCAGGTGTGTCGTCCATGGTGGCGGCAGCGGCGCCGTCGTGGAGGGGTTGTTCGGCCCAGATGACTTTGCCGCGGGGGTTGTAGCGGGTGCCCCAGCGTTGGGCGAACTGGGCGACCAGGAACAGGCCGCGGCCGCCTTCGTCGGTGGTGGCCGCTCGGCGTAGATGTGGCGAGGTGCTGCTGCCATCGGACACCTCGCAGGTCAAACTGCGGCTGTGCAGCAGCCGTACTGTGATCGGTGGCGTCCCGTATTTGATCGCGTTGGTGATCAGCTCGCTGAGGATCAGTTCCGTGGTGTACCCGATGTCCTCCAATCCCCACGCCTGCAATTGCGCCCCGCACTCGGTACGCACCGAGGCCACCGCCGCCGGGTCTGGTAGCACATCCCAGTGCGCCACCTTTGATGGCGAAAGCTTCCGGGTACGCGCCACCAGCAGCGCGATGTCGTCGGAGGGGTGTGGCGGCAGTGTCGTGTCGATCACCGCCTGACACGTCTCCTCCGGGGTGCGCCCCGCGGCCCCCTCCAACGCCCCTTGCAGCTCATCCAGCCCGGCCTGGAGGTCCCGGTGCCGGTCCTCGATCAGTCCGTCGGTGTACAGCACCAGTTGGGAGCTCTCGGGCAGGCGCAGCTCGGTGGTTTCGAAGGGGTGGCCGCCCAAGCCGAGCGGAGGGGAGACCGGCACGTCCGGATATGTGACGGTGCCATCTGGATGGACCACCGCGGGGCCCACATGGCCGGCCCGGGCCATCGTGCACGCCCCGGTCACCGGATCGTAGATGGCGTACAGGCAGGTCGCCCCGGTCACCGCCTCGCACTCGTGGGTCTCCGGGCCGTCACGGGTGCTCTCCTCGTTGTCGATGCGAGTAACCAGGTCGTCCAGGTGGGCCAGAAGCTCGTCCGGCGGCAGGTCGAGAACGGAGAAGTTGAGGACCGCGGTGCGCAGCCGGCCCATGGTGGCGGCGGCGTGGAGGCCGTGGCCGACCACGTCGCCTACAACGAGGGCGACGCGGGCGCCGGGTAGCGGGATGACGTCGAACCAGTCCCCGCCCACCCCGGCCTCCGCCGGGAGGTACCGCCAGGCCACGTCCAGCGCGTCCTGCTCTGGCAACCTCCGGGGTAGCAGGCTGCGCTGCAGCGTCACCGCCATGATGTGCTCCCGGGTGAACCGGCGGGCGTTGTCGATGCACACCGCAGCACGGCCGACCAGTTCCTCTGCCAGGGCCAGGTCATCCTCCTCGAACGCGCCCATGCGCCGGGAACGGTAGAAGCTCGCCACGCCGAGCGTGACGTCCCGGGCCCGCATCGGCACCACCATGAGCGAGTGAATGCCCTGTTCACGCACTCTCCGGCCGCGTTCCGGGTCCTGCGGCGTCCACCAGAACGTGGTATCCAGCTCAGCTTCGAGCACCGACCGCCCGTCAGCCAGGCAACGGCCCTGCGGCGTGGTCGGCGGCGGGTGGGTGAGCGCGCCGACGTCTGCCAGGTCGAAGTTCCGCAGGGTGGTGGCGAGGGCGATGCGGCGCAGCCCGGCGTCGAGCACGCCGGGCTCGTCGCCACGTAGCACGGGGTCGGGCAGGTCGACGGCGACGAAGTCGGCGAAGCGGGGCACGGCGACCTCGGCCAGTTCCTGAGCCGTCCGCGTGACCTCCAGGCTGGTACCGACGCGGGAGCCGGCCTCCCAGATCAGGCTGAGCCGTTCGCGCGCCTTGACGGCGAGCCGCCCGACACCGGGCTCGCCCACGGCGAGCAACCACCGATCGGCCGCGGTGTCGGAAACAGGGGCGCCCGGGAGAGGAGCAGCTGTCAGGGGAGATTCCGGGACGTGCGGGGCCGGACCAGTGGATGCCGGACCAGTGGCTGCCGGACCAGCGGCGATGGCGGGTTCGGCGGTGGGGGGCTGGTGGACGGGCACAGGTGTGGCCGCTCGGGCGAGTGGTCCTCGGCGCGTCGTCGATGCGCCACCGTGATCCCCACGGGAGCCGGAGGTCACGTGCCAGAATGAGCCGTCGGTCAAGATGGCCTCCACGGCGATGCCGCGCGTTCCGGCGGGATTCTCGATCACGCGACTGACCAGGGTGGCGGTGCGGCCCCCCGACAACGGCACCACCGCGACGATCGCCTGGTCGGCGGAGATCAGCTCCGTGGCCTTCTCCAGCAGGCGTAGCCGGTCGTGCGAAAGGATCGGGCCGGCCCGGTCGATCGGCTGGGCGGTGACGGCGGCCACTTCGCCGCCCCGGCGCCGGGCCTCCAGGAACGCGCGCAGCATCGCCTGCTCCCGCTGCGAGATCTGTTCGAGCAGGCATTCCTCAATGCGGTCGGTCGCGTTCACGGCGACGCCGAGCATCGCCGGGTCGGCGAACTTGTCCAGGCACGCCAGGTTGAGCACGCCCTCGACGCGGCCACTGATCGGGTCGCGAATGGGCGAGCCCGCGCACACCAGCCCGCTCATGGAGTCCGGGTAGTGTTCCCGGCCCCAGACGAGGACGGGACGCCGTTCGGCCAGTGCGGTGCCCAGGCCGTTCGTGCCGATGGCCTGCTCGGAGAATTCGAAGCCGGGTAGCACCTGGTTGTCGTCGAGCCCCCGCAGGAGCGCCGGCTCGCCGACCCGGCGCTGCAGCACCCGGGCGTGCTCGTCACCGAGGACCACGGCCACCTTGATGCCGGAAAGGCGGGCTTCGAGCTCGTCGAGCACGGGCGTGGCCGCCTGCGCGAGCCTGCCGTGCAGGTCGACGTCGGAGTCGTACACGGGGGGCATATGGTAGGACGCGACACCCAAGTGCCGGCTGCGCTCCCATGAGGTCAGCACCCAGGGCCGAACGCCGCTCTCGACGGGTTCGCCGGCGCAGAAACGTTCGTGGGCCCGCTCGAGAAGGGTGAGGTCCTCGCGGTCGGCGACATTCATGACCAGCTTCATCCTCCCCCGCTCTCTCTAGTACAATTCTGCCCGATCCGGGCATACCTTTCCTTCAGATTTGCCTAATGTTCTGCGGGTTCATGAGAGAGTTTGACCAGAATCAGGAAAATGTCGTCTGCCTTTTACGCTCCACTCAGCGCCGTCGGTTGCGCGTAAGACGGGGTCCGGGGGTGGGCTGTATCGTCCCGATGCGGCAGCTCGCCCGGGACAGGCGAGGCGCCCTAAGGCAAGGGCCCACGGCGATCGCGCAGCGTCAGCGCGCCCGTCTGGCTGAAATGGTGGCCTACGCCCGCTGAACTTCCCCTCATAGTGTGTGGCGGGATGCCATGCGCGTGACCCAGTCGACTAGGTCCTGTGCTAGCGGACACGCCGTTCTCTAGTTGAGTGGCCAGATTTCTCCAGATGGGTGGCCAACAGAATTCCTGGTATGGTCACCGGAATTCCTGGTGGGAGGCCAGGTCGTTCTCCTGATAGGCGGTCAGGTCAATGAGCTGTTCTCAGTAACTGAAGATCACGTTGTGTGATGGCGACATGGTCCAGTCATGCTCGTGATGAAGCAGGACGAGCGCTGCCTGGATGATTTTGCCGATGCGCCAGGGATCGAGGCTGACCCGGCGTAGAGCCTTGAAGGTGACCGTGAGCAGAGTATTCGCGCGTTCGCCGACGCCGCGCAGGCCGCGCAGCAGTTTGTTGTAGGTGTGCTGGTCATCGCTGAGCCGGCGCTGGTGGCGCTTCTTCTTGAGCGGGACGCGGACGACGTCGGCGGCGCCTTCATAGCCCAGATCGGCCAGGGCCGGCAGGTCGGTGCGGATGGCGGCAAGGGCGGTGATGATGCCGTGGCGGCGGGCGCAGGTCATGTCGTGCTCGCGGCCGGGGCGGACCTCGGATACCCACAGCGGCCAGCCGTCCGGGGCCGATTGATTGTGCCGTGTTCGCCGCCCGCTCGCACTCTGGCATCGTGGGTGGGGAGCGGACGTGCGGTCACCGCAGGTGGTGTGCTCAAGCCCGCGCTGGTGCCGGGAGCCGCCAGAACGATGGCCGGAGCCACCCGGCCTGCTGACGGCAAAGACAGGACACGACCTCATGGACCCCCTAGGTATACCTATTGCTATACTTCATAGGTGGCCGGAGCGGAATGGGACGTCTACGTCGTGACCGAGGTCCGCGAATGGATCGAGCAGCTCGACGACGCCACCCACACCAGAGTGGTGCAGGCAATCGACGCGCTCGCCGAAGGCGGCCCCGGGCTGGGACGGCCGCTGGTGGATACGATCAGTGGGTCGTCCATTCAGAACCTCAAGGAACTCCGGCCCGGGACCGTACGCATCCTGTTCGCCTTCGACCCGTGGCGCTCCAGCATCCTGCTGGTCACCGGTGACAAGGCCGGGCGATGGAAAAGCTGGTACGAGGAGGCCATTCCGCTGGCCGAGCACCGGTTTGAGGTCTACCTGAAGGAGCGCGCTCAGCAGGAGGAGGGCAGATGAGCGGGTACGTTCGCTGGAAGGATATCCGGGCGGAGCATGTCGAGCGGGCCGGCGGGGAGGAAGCGGTCGAAGCCGGTAAGCGGGAGCTTCTGGCCGAGGTCCAGGGGCATCGGCTGGCGGAGATCCGCCGCAGCCGTGGCCTGACTCAGCAGCAGGTGGCCGAGCGCATGGGGGTCACCAAGGGGCGCGTCTCTCAGATCGAGCAGGGCAAGATCTCTGGCCTGGACATCCTGGCCCGCTACGCAGCCGCTCTCGGAGGCCGACTCCACCAGTCGATCTACTTCGATGACGGTGATATCGCCGCGATCGCTTGACCAACTCGTCAAAACGTCATGCTGGGTGCCGTGGCCGACTGCGGCGACCACCCTGCGTGGGGTGCGCGAGTACCCCGGCGATCGTCAAGCGATCCCTGTTCGCTCGCTGGTTGCTCGCCTGACCCCGACACAGCATGGAACGCGGTGTCATTACCCGGCAGAGCGACAGGGAGGATCGCGGATGAAACGGCGCGAAAGGGCGCGGTACAATACCGCGCGACACTGATCAAGGGCGCTTTTAATCCGTCGGTTCAGGGTTCGAGTCCCTGGCGCCCCACCTGCGAAAACAGTCCTGCGAGCGTGATCGTAAGGGGCTGTTGGCGGCTACGGTTGACGGCAACGTCCTACGCGAGTCCCCCGAGCGCCTTTTCCAGCTTGTCCAGTGCGGTCGCCTGGTGCTCAGGCAACACGCGGGCGTAGGTGCTCATGGTCAAGCTATAGCGTGCTGTCCATCGCCACGGCGTGCAATGGCTTCCTACCGTTGCTCGCGTGGTGGAGTTCAAGGCCAATCAGCCCAGGTGGCGGCAGGTACACGAGATCATCAAGGCTCGTATCGGCTCCGGCGAGTACAAGCCTGGCGAGCGCATCCCATCACTCGTCGCCCTGATCGAAGAGTTCGGCATCGCGAACGCCACCGGCCAGAAGGTCATGCGAGCACTCAGGGCAGACGGCCTGATCCACACCGAGCCCGGCATGGGCAGCCTCGTCACAGCCCCGGAAGAGCACGACGAGCCCGAGTGACCAGGCCCGGAGGCGCGGGAGCTGACGGCAACCGTTGACGGCAACGTCGCCAGACCCACATCGGGGTCCGTCCAGTCAGTCGACGGTGTAACTCGTGGATGATTTCTTCTATCGGGAGGCCGGGGACAGCCGGCCTTCGAAGGTGATGGCGAAGGCGTTGAGGGCGGCCTTCCAGCGGGTGACCCAGCGTTTACGGCCCTGGCCTGTGCGTGGTCCTGCGCTGTCGAGGTCTGCGCCGGCTGAGCTGATGGGATGCAAGTTCGCCATCCGCCTATGCCGTTGGTGTTGTTCTCGACGTCTTGATGAAGAAGGCAAGCAGCAGTGGGATGGCGCTGAGGATGAGCACCCGCCAGAACGTTGTGCTGTAGGCGCTTCCTAACGCTTCCGGTGATCCGTTCGAGCCGCTCAGGTAGCTCTGAAGGATCACGGCGATGACGGTGACACCGAAAGGGGCACCGACTCGTTGGACGACGCTGAAAGCCGCACTACCGCGAGGCGTTTCGGCGTGGCTAAGGCCGGTAAAGGCGAGAGTCATGACGGGAAGAGAGACTGCGCTATTGCCGAAGCCTTGGAGAAACTGCCCTGCCAAGAGAAGCGCCCCGCCCCCGGTCGAGCCGCTGAGGGCGAACGGCAGGGTTCCGATCATGGCCAGGATGACGCCGCCAGCGATGACGAGTCGGGTGTCGATGCGCCCGGCGAGCCGCTTGTTGACCAGGATGAAGCACATCGTTCCAAGTCCTTGTGGAATCAAGAGGAGACCGGTGGCGAAGACGGAGTTGCCTCGTAGCTGTTGGTAGAAGAGCGGCAGCAGGAACATCATGGCGTACAGGGAGAAGCCGCTAACGAAGGTGATTACGCTGCTGAGCCCGAAGCTGCGCCGGGCGAAGACCCGCACGTCGAGGAGAGCAGGTCGCTTGGCGCGCAGCGAGTACGCCGTATAGGCACCGATGAAGGCGGCGCCGACGGCCAGCGGCAGCCACGACCCTGTGGCAGCGAATCCCTTTATCCCGGCCGCTTGGCTTACCCCGTAGGCGACGCCGACCACTCCTGTGGTCAGGAGTAGGAACCCCAGGATGTCGAGTGAATGCGTGGAGTCTGCATGACCGACCGGCAGGAATAGCGGCGCGAGGACGAGGGCGGTTACGCAGATCGGGAGGTTGACGAAGAACAGCCAACGCCAGCCGATCGAGTCGATAATCGAGCCGCCGATGAGCGGGCCGAGGATCGGTGCAATCTGACCGATGAATCCGAGCGTCGCGATCGCCTGACCGATGCGCTCTCTGCCGGCCGCACGGGTGAGGATCGTGATCGTCACCGGCATGACCATTCCGCCACCGATGCCCTGCAAGATGCGGAATCCGACGAGTGAGCCGAGCGAAGGAGCGATCCCGCAGAGCAGCGATCCGAGGAGGAACGCGGCGACGGAGAACATCCAAACCCTGCGGGTGCCAAAGCGTTCCGAGGCCCAGCCTGACACCGGGATGACGGCGACGTAGGCCAACAGGTACGCGGTCACGACCCACTGGGTATCAGCGATGGAGGCATGAAAGGAGGTATGCAGATGGTCCAAGGCGATGTTCACGATGGTGGTGTCCAGGAGGGTGGTGATGACACCAAGGACGAGCACCAACGTGACCGCGGTGAGCCGAGGCGCAGTCGCGCTCTCGGAATGTGGAGCGGAAGTCATGCACTCACACTACACCGTGCAGTGTAGCTGGTAAACTCCCGAGTGTAGGATGGTGTCCGGAAGGGTGGGTGAGTTGTGACCGCGATCGACAAGCCTGTGCGCGAGGGCTCCCTCGTCAAGCGCGCCGCAATCCTGGCAGCGGCGCGAGACCTGTTTTTGCGCGATGGCTTCGAGCGCACCAGCATGGACGCCGTGGCGGCGCAGGCAAAGGTCTCCAAACGCACCGTTTACGACTACTACGGCGACAAGCGGCGGCTCTTGCAAGGTGTCGTTGAGGACGCCGCGGAATCGCTTGTGCGTTCCTTACGCAAAGCTCTGGCCGAGCACCTCTCCGATGATCCCCCCATCGGCACAGCCCAGGAACTTGAGAGCGCATTGACGGCATTCGCCATCGACCTTGGCGAAAACGTGATTGCGTCGGCCGATTACGCCACCGTGTTCACCCTCATGGGAGAGCAGCGCGTTCAACTCCCCGAGTTGGAAAGTCCTCTGCTCCTTTCCGCCATGTTGGAGGACCCGATCGGAGAGCGTCTGGCGCACTTTCACGAGAGAGGCCTCCTCAATGCCCCCGACTCTCGTCTCGCGGCGGATCAGCTCAACGCATTGACGACGCTTCTGGTCAACAACAGCCAGCCCGATCCCATCAATCTTGACCTAAAGAGCGTTCGCCGCACCATGACAGAGGGCGTACGGACGTTCATGCGCGCCTACGCAGCTCAGCGCCGAATGTGACGGTCACGGGCAGATAAGGACGGATACCAACATCGACGATCAGACTTGATGAAATCGGCCAAGCCCACGCCGCAGCGTTTTGAGCCTGTGTAACGCCTGGAGCGGAACAACCCCGTTGCCGAGCGCGGTGAGCTGCCGGGTCTGCGTAAGCCCGATCAGCGAGTGGGTCACCCATCCCTCATCGAGCCCCATTAGCCATTTCACGAAGACCGGCGCCGGCCGAGGTTGTGCCGCGTCGTTCAGGATGGCTGGCGCTGGTGCGGGTCTTCCAACGATGCGTTCCCAGCGAGCGATGGCCGGGGCGTAACGTCCCCGGCGTCGAAGAACTCCTCGATCACCTGGTGGCTCAGGGCGATCGTGCCACCGCGCGCTTTTCACCTCAGACACCCGCGCTCGCGGACGCCGCCCCCGTGAGAACACGGGAAATCAGGGTTCGCAACGCCGGACGGGTGTTTGAGAATCGCTTGGGAAGGTCCACCACTCCACATCCCCATCTGACCCGCAATTTTTCGGTGGAGACGTGCGGGCCATGCCGCCTTTCCGGCGCGTCCGCTACGACACCCAGTGCGCGCACCGGCCACATTTACGATGCTGTGAAGGCCGTCGCCTGCGCCCAGGATGCGGATAGCGGAGAGGTGACCCAGCCGGGCCTGGCTCAGAACGGCATCAACTCGAAGGTGCCCACGGTGCGGATCATGGCGGCGCCGATGCCGCGCCGGCGATACTCGGGCTGGGTTCCGACGAAGTGCAGCGTGAGCGAGCCATGGCTCAGCCAGGCGACGGCCGTGCCGGCGATCTGACCGTCGTCGAGGCGACCGGCCAGCCTGATCACCGTACCGTCACCGGAGAAGGCCGGACGGTCGAGCGTGATCTCAGGCCGGTTCGCCGTAGGCCGCGGGCCGAGGTGAACAGCCCAGCCAAGATCATTAAGGTTTTCGTCACGCGGGCCTGACGCGCTTGGTGAGGGCAAAGTCCCAGCTCATACATATATTTGGCTTCTAAAAGTAACGTTCTCCGGCCTATTGTGCCTATCAAGCGATAGGGCTAGCCTCTCCTCCACGACCCCGGGTGGAGGTATGTCGACTCTGCTCCGCGATCTTCGAACGACCCTGCCTGCAAGACATGAGGTGGTCCCCATGGGCGTTAACTTGCCGTCACTACGGACGGCTCCGCGCCGGCGTCTGGCGGCGGTCGGATCCGTGCTCGTTCTGAGCTGGCTGCTCGCCGCCTGCACCGGCGGCGGCGCCTCGCCCGGTCGGCCCACCGGATCGGCGACCGGCGTACCGCGCGAAGGCGGCACGGCGACGTTCGCCGAGGCACCCGGCACCGCGCCGAACTACATCTTTCCGATGGACAGCCTGGCGTACTTCAACACCTCGAACATCAACGAGTTCCAGTACCTGATGTGGCGGCCGCTCTACTGGTTCGGCGACGGCGACAAGATCGTCTTAAACGAGGACCTGAGCCTGGCCGAGCCGCCGAAGTACAGCGCGGGCAACACCGTCGTGGACATCACGCTCAAGCCCGGCAACTGGTCGGACGGCAAGCCGATCACCAGCAGGGACGTCACGTTCTGGATCAACATGCTCCGGGCCAACTCGGCCGACTACGGCCAGTACGTCCCGGGGTTCTTCCCCGACGACGTGAAGAAGGTCGCGACGCCGAGCGACACCGAGATCGTCCTGACCCTGGACGCCCCGGTCAACCCGACCTGGTTCACGTTCAACGAGCTCAGCCAGATCACCCCCATGCCCCAGCACGCCTGGGACAAGACGTCGGCCGACGGGCCCATCGGCGACCACGACCTGAAGGCCGCCTCGGCCAAGGACGTCTACAAGTTCCTCGACGGCCAGGCGCGCAAACTGCAGAGCTACGCCGACGACCCGCTCTGGCAGGTGGTCGACGGGCCGTGGAAGCTGTCGGAGTTCCGGCCTGACGGGTACGCCGAGTTCGTCCCGAACACCGCGTACTCGGGCACCGACAAGCCCCACCTGGCCAAGTTCGTCGAGCAGCCCTTCACCTCCGCCGCCGCCGAGTTCAACGCGCTGCGCGCCGGACAGATCACCTACGGCTACATCCCTCAGACGAGCATGGGCCAGGCGAAGGCCCTCACCGCCCTGGGATACACCGTGGACCCCTGGTACCTCTGGTCGATGAACATTCTCCCCATCAACTACAACAATCCCAAGGTCGGGAAGGTGTTCTCCCAGCTCTACATCCGCCAGGCCATGCAGAGCCTGATCAACCAGCCGCAGTACATCTCCGCGATCCTGCACGGCAACGGCGCCCCGGACAACGGCCCGGTGCCCACGAAGCCGGACTCGCTCTATCTCGGCGCCGCGGGCAGGACACCGCAATACCCCTACGACCCGAAGCACGCCACCGAGCTGCTCACGGCCAACGGCTGGACGGTCACCCCCGGCGGCGTGACGACCTGCACCTCCCCGGGCACCGGCGCCGGGCACTGCGGCGAGGGCATCGCCGCAGGCCAGAAGCTCAGCTTCGACCTCGTCTACTCCTCCGGCGTCCCGGAGGTCGACCAGGAGATGCGCGCGTTCAAGTCGGCGCTGAGCCAGGCCGGCATCGAGCTCAACCTCTCCCAGGCCCCCTCCAACGACATCTTCGGCGTGATCACGCCGTGCAAGCCGTCGGACGCGTCCTGCGGCTGGCAGATGGCGTACTGGGGCACCGGCTGGCAGTTCGCGCCCGACTTCTACCCGAGCGGCGAGGTCGCCTTCTCCACCGGCGCGGTCGGCAACTGGGGCAGCTACAGCGACAAGACCATGGACGCGAAGGTCGCGGCCACGACCACCGACAGCGACCCGGCCGCGTTCACCGACTGGGAGGCCTACACCGCCGAGCAGGTGCCGATGCTGTTCATGCCCACCGAAGCCAACCAGGTCTCCGCGATCAAGAGCGACCTCGGCGGCGCGATCCCGCAGCCGTCCGCCGGCCTGTCGCTCACGCCGGAGAAGTGGTACTTCACCGAGCAGGGATGACGACATGACCAGGTTCACCCTCCGGCGCCTCGGGCAGAGCGTGCTCGTCGTCCTCGGCGTGACGATCGTGGTGTTCGTCTTCACCCGGCTGCTGCCGGGCGGCCCGGCGCGCGCGATCCTCGGACCGCGCGCCACACCTGCCGCGATCATGGCGTTCGACCACGCGAACGGCTACGACAAGCCGCTGGTAACGCAGTACTGGGTGTGGCTGACGCACCTGGTCACCGGGGACGTCGGCTACTCCTACAAGCAGAACCAGACCGTGTCGAGCCTGATCGCCGACCGGCTGCCGAAGACGCTCCTGCTCGTCGGCGCCGCGAACCTGATCGCCCTCGTGATCGCCGTGCCGCTCGGCCTGCTCCAGGCTGTGCAGCGCAACCGGCTCACCGACTACACCGTCACCGGCGTCGCGTTCGTCTTCTACTCGATGCCGCTGTTCTGGCTGTCGATCCTGCTGGTGATCTTCTTCTCGATCGACCTCGGGATGTTCCCGCCGCAGGCCCCCCAGGGCGGCTTCGGTGACGTGCTCGCCCACCCGGGCGGGCTGGTGCTGCCGGTGCTCACCCTGACGCTGGTCACGGTGGCGCTGTTCACCCGGTACACGCGCTCATCGGCGATCGAGACGCTCACCCAGGACCACGTGCGCACCGCACGCGCCAAGGGCGCCTCCACGACGATCGTGGTGCTCCGCCATGTGCTCCGCAACTCGCTGCTGCCGATCATCACGATGATCGGCCTGACGCTCCCGGTCGTGGTGAGCGGCGCGCTGGTCGTCGAATCGGTCTTCAACTATCCCGGCATGGGCCTGCTGTTCTGGAACGCGGCGCAGACCCAGGACTACCCCATCCTGCTCGGCACCACCGTGGTGGTCGGCGTGGCCACCGCGCTCGGGTCGCTACTCGCCGACCTGCTGTACGCGGTCGTCGACCCCCGCATCCGCGCAGCGCGATGAACGGCACGAGGAGAGACAGATGACCCTCATCGAGGCGCAGACACCCCCACCACCCGAGGTTCCGGCCGCCTCGCGAGGCGCGCACGACTCGCCGTTCCGGTCGGCGCTGAAGGTCTTCGTGCAGAACAGGCTGGCGGTCGTCGGCCTCGCGCTGGTCGTGCTGATCGTCGTGTTCTCCTTCGTCGGGCCGCTGGTCTACCACACCGACCAGGTGCACACGAATCTCGACCAGGTGACGATGGCGCCGGGCTCAGGGCATCCGCTCGGCACCGACAGCGTGGGCTACGACGAGCTCGGCCGGCTGATGGTGGGCGGACAGACGTCCCTGGAGGTCGGCCTGGCCGCGGCCGTCATCGCCACCCTGTTCGGCAGCGTGTGGGGGGCGATCGCCGGGTACGCAGGGGGACTGCTCGACGGCCTGATGATGCGCGTCACCGACGTGCTGCTCTCCATCCCGACGCTGTTCTTCCTGCTGCTGATGGCCACGATCTTCCGGCCGTCCAAGCCCGTGCTCATCATCGTGATCGCGGTGGTGTCCTGGCTGATCCCGGCCCGGCTCATCCGCGGGGAGACACTCACCCTCAAGGTCAGGGAGTATGTGCAGGCCGCACGCGGCATGGGCGGCGGCGGCCTCTACAACCTGTTCCAGCACGTGCTGCCGAACGCGATCGGCACCATCGCCGTGAACGTGACCTTCCAGATCGCCGACGCGATCCTCGCGATCGCCGCGATGAGCTACCTCGGGCTTGGCGTGCCGCCCCCGGACGCCGACTGGGGCGGGATGCTCTCCGACGGCGTCAACTACAGCTACTCCGGCTACTGGTGGCTGATCTATCCGCCCGGTGTGGCGATCGTGCTCACGGTGGTGGCCTTCAACTTCATCGGCGACGCCGTACGCGACTCGTTCGAGTCCCGGCTGCGGACGGTAAGGGGCTGAGCGGAATGACGGCGAACCCGTTGCTGCGTATCGAGAACCTGCACACCCACATCCGCTCCGGCGACGTGACGGTGCACGCCGTCAACGGCGTCGACCTGCACGTCGACCGCGGTGAGGTGCTCGGCATCGTGGGCGAGTCCGGCAGCGGCAAGACGCTGACCGCCCTGTCGGTGATGCGCCTGCTCCCCCATGGCGGGCGGGTCGCGGGGGGACGGATCCTGCTGGACGGCCGCGACCTCGTCCCGATGGAGGAGAAGGCGCTGCGCCACGTCCGGGGCGCGGAGGTCGGCATGGTCTTCCAGGACCCGCTCTCCTCGCTCAACCCGACCATGACCATCGGTGACCAGGTCGCCGAGGCGGTACGGCTGCACCGGCGGGTCTCCAAGAAGCAGGCGGTCCTCAGGGCGGTCGAGGTGCTCGACCAGGTCGGCCTGCCGGCGGCGGCGCGGCGGATCCACGACTACCCGCATCACCTGTCCGGCGGCATGCGGCAGCGCGTCATGATCGCGATGGCGCTGGCCTGCGAGCCGAAGCTGCTCATCGCCGACGAGCCGACGACGGCACTGGACGTGACGATCCAGAAGCAGATCCTCGGGGTCATCGACCGGCTGCGGCGCGAGCTGGACATGGGCGTGATCCTGGTCACCCATGATCTCGGCGTCGTGGCCGGGTACGCGGACCGGGTCGCGGTCATGTACGCCGGGCGGGTCGTGGAGACGGCCACCACCGACGAGCTCTACGGGCAGGAACGCCATCCGTACACCACCGCCCTGTTCGACGCGCTGCCCGAGCGGGCCGTGAACGCCGGGGAGCCGTTGCGCAGCATCCCGGGGCAGCCTCCGGACCTGTCCGCGCCGATCATCGCGTGCCCGTTCGCCCCGCGCTGCGCCCACGTGACCGATCGATGCCGCGCGGAGTATCCACCGGCGTCCGTCGAGGGAACCGGTCACGTCTACCACTGCTTCGTCCCGATCGAGCACGTCGCCGCGGCTCCGGGCGCGTCGGCCGGGCCCGCGGTGGCCCCGCCGGCGGTCTCCGAGCGGGACGCGCCGGTCGTGGTGGAGCTCGTCGACCTGTACAAGGAGTTCCCGCTGAACCGGGGCGTGCTGCAACGCCAGGTGGGAACGGTCAGCGCCGTCGCCGGGGTCAGCCTGAGCATCCGGGCGGGTGAGACGTTCGGGCTGGTGGGCGAGTCCGGCTGTGGAAAGACCACGATCGGCCGGATCCTGGCCGGTCTGGAGCGGCCGACGTCCGGACAGGTGCTGTACCACGGTGACGACCTCGCCGGGCTGCGCGGGGCGGAGCGTAAGCGCAAGCTGCGCGGGATCCAGTTCATGTTCCAGGACTCGGCGGCGGCGATGGACCCCCGGATGCGGGCGGGATCGGTGCTCGCCGAGCCCATGCGCGTCCAGCGGTCCGCGGATCGCGCGGCACGGCAGGCGCGGGTGGAGGAACTGCTGGACCAGGTCGGCATGGCGCGGGCGGCGGCGCGGCGCTATCCGCACGAGTTCTCCGGCGGGCAGCGGCAGCGGCTCGGGCTGGCCCGCGCGCTCGCGCTGCGGCCCGAGCTGGTGGTGGCCGACGAGCCGGTGTCCGCGCTGGACGTGTCCATCCAGGCGCAGATCCTGAACCTGATGCGCGACCTCCAGCGCGACGCGGGCATCAGCTACGTGGTGATCTCTCACGACCTGTCGGTGGTCCGCTACATCTCCGATGTCATCGGCGTGATGTACCTGGGCAAGCTGGTCGAGGTCGGCCCCGCGGCCACCGTGTACGAGAGCCCCGCCCACCCGTACACCAAGGCGCTGATCGACACCGTGCCGGTCGCGGATCCGCCGATCGAGCGGACCAGGCGGGCGAACGTCCTGCACGGGGAGATCGCCAGCGCGACCAACCCGCCGAGCGGCTGCCGGTTCCGCACCCGGTGTCCCATCGCCGCGGACATCTGTGCCACCACCGAGCCGCCGCTGGCCCAGCTCGGGCCGGACGCGCGGCGCGTGGCCTGCCACTTCCCGCTGACCCCCCGCTGACATGCCTGAAATCAAGGGAGACATCCCCATGCGGCACCGACGAAGGCACTGGCTCGGCATCGTCCTCACCCTCGCGGCCGTATGGACCCTGGCGAGCTGCACCGGCGGGCCCGCGCCCGCCACCCCGGCCAAGTCGACCGGGACGCCGGTCACCGGGGGGACGGTCACGTTCGCGGAGAACCAGGCGTCCGGCCCGGTCAACTACATCTTCCCGCTGGTGTCGCTCGCGTACGACCTCCCGACCAACATCCAGTTCCAGGGCCTGATGTACCCCCCGCTGTACACGTACGGGAACAAGGGCGGCGTCGAACTCGACGACGCGCGCTCCTTCGCCGACCCGCCCGTCTACTCCGCCGGCGACAAGGAGGTCACCATCCACCTGCGGAAGGCGAGCTGGTCGGACGGGACCCCGGTCACGGCCCGGGACGTCGTGTTCTGGATCAACCTGCTGCGGGCGAACATCGACTCGTGGGCGCTGGCCATCCCGGGCAGCTTCCCGCGCAACGTGACCGAGGTCAGCACCCCTGACGACCACACCGTCCGCCTGAAACTGGACAAGGCGTACTCGCAGACGTGGTTCTCGCAGACGCAGCTCTCCCAGATCTACCCGGTGCCGCAGCACGTGTGGGACAAGACGTCGGCGGGCGGCGCGGTCGGGGACCACGACACCACGACGGCCGGCGCCAAGGCGGTGTACAAGTTCCTCGACGCGCAGTCCAGAGACCTCGCGGGCTACGCGGCCAACCCGCTGTGGAAGGTCGTGGACGGCGCCTGGCAGCTGTCGAAGTTCCGCCCGGACGGGTACGCCGAGCTGGTGCCGAACCCCGGGTACGGCGGGACGAACAAGCCGCGGATCGACAAGTTCGTGATGCAGCCGTTCACCTCCGACGCCGCCGAGTTCAACGTGCTGCGCTCCGGCGACCTCACCTACGGGTATCTGCCGCTGTCGGACATCAGCCAGACGAAGGCCCTGGAGGCGCTCGGGTACACGGTGCGGGCGTGGCCGTCCTGGTCGATCTCCTACATCGTGCTCAACTTCAACAACGCCGAGAACGGGGCGATCCTCAAGCAGCTCTACGTACGTCAGGCGCTGCAGAAGCTCGTCGACCAGCCCGGCTACGTGCGGACGTTCCTCAAGAACGCCGGCACGGTGACCAACGGGCCCGTGCCCGCGCAGCCGGCGAGCGCCTTCCTGAGCCCTCTGGTGAAGAGCGGCGTCTACCCCTACGACCCCGCCGGCGCCGCGAAGCTGCTGAGCGACCACGGCTGGACGGTCACGCCGGACGGTGTGAGCACATGTGCCAAACCGGGGACCGGTGCCGGGCAGTGCGGTGCCGGGATCGCCGCCGGCGCCCCGCTGCGCTTCAGCCTCCAGTACATCAACGGCGTGCAGTACCTCGATCAGGAGATGAAGGCCTACAAGTCGGCCCTGTCGCGGATCGGGGTGGTCCTCGACCTCGGGCAGGCGTCCGCGAGCGAGGTGGTGTCCAACGCGAGCGCCTGCTCCGGCGCCCACTGCACGTGGCAGCTTGCCCAATGGGGGTCGCCGTCGTGGATCTGGAGCTCGCCCTACCCGAGCGGTGAGTCCATCTTCGCCACCGGAGCGGGGGTCAACGCCGGCAGCTACAGCGACCCGGTCAACGACGCCAACATCAAGGCGGTGCAGACGTCCTCCGGCGGCCAGGCGTTCCTGACGTACGAGGACTACCTCGCGCAGCAGCTCCCGGTGATCTGGCTCCCCAACGCCGACAACCAGGTCTCGGTGATCAAATCCGATCTGGGCGGGGTGAGCCAGAGCCCGCTGCTCAACCTCGACCCCGAGAACTGGTACTTCTCCCGCTGAAAGGCATCGACGATGGAACTCATTGAACGGGTGGGCACCGGCCGGTACGCGCTGCCCACACGGGTCGACCCGGCCAGGACCGACCTCGTGGCGGAGTTCGAGGCCGATCCTCACGCCTGGCACGGTGACGACCTCGCCCTGCTCCTGGGCCTGCTGCGCACCAGCACCGACGTCCCCCGGCTGGTCCTGCTGGTCAACGACCCGGACGGCCCGTGGGCCCTCGCCGAAGCGCCCGCAAGGCGCGGTGAGCCGGCCCGGCCGCTGCCGGGCGCCGTGTTCGACAGCCGGGCCGACGCCGAGCGCTTCGCCTTCCGGCTGCGCTGGGCGGCGCTGGGAGGCGACCCCACGGACACCGCCGAGGCCGCGCGATGACCGCGGCCGGCCCGGTGGGCGCCAAGCGGATCGTGGGGTACGGCGACGAGATCAGCGTGCTACCCGGGCAGACCATAGCGTTCCATGTGAGCTGCGAGCCGCCGGTCGACTCCTACGAGGCGACGATCGTGCGCATGCACAGCGGCGACCCTCGCGCGGGGGCCGTCGGCCTGCGCCACACCCCGGTCCTGCCCGTCGGCGTCTTCCCGGGGCACACCCGCACCACCGTGGCCGGGTCGTACGGCGTCGCGCCGGCCGGCGACGCCCTCGATCAGGAGGTGCTGACACCGGCGGTCCTGGCGCTGCCCACGCTCGCCGCCGGGCGGCGGCAGGTGCTCCTCGCCGCCGAGAAAGCCGCCGAGAAGTCCGCCGGGGAGGCCGGCGAGAAAGCCGGCGGCGCGTCGGTCACGCTGCTGCTGGACGAGCTGCTGCGCCCTGCGGTGCACGTCGACGGGCGGCAGGTCGTGCGCGGCGAGACCCCGCTGACGGTGTCGCGCTGGCACGTGCTCGTCGCGGTGGTCGACCGGCGGGCGGGTCGCGTGCGGCTCGCCTACGGCGCCGCCGATTCAGCCGAACGCACCACCGCCGAAGCCCCCCTCGACCCGGCCTCCCCGGGGCCGGCCGGCGGAACCGGGCCCGGGGCGGGCGGCGCGTGGACCGTCGTGTTCGGCGCGGAGCTCGGCGGCGGGACGGCCCCCCGGCACCCCTTCACCGGACGCCTGGAGCGCCCGCTGCTGGCCCGGGAGCCCGGCATGGCACGCGCCGAGGAGCTGCTGCTCGGGGACCGCGCGGTGCTGCGCGACGCGGGCGACCTCATCGCCGCGTGGGACTTCGCCGAGGACATCTCGTCCTGGGACATCCGTGACGCCGGCCCGTCCGCGCTGCACGGCACCCTGCACAACCTGCCCCAGCGCGCGGTTCGCGGGACGCACTGGCAGCGGGGCACGACCGACTGGCGTCAGGCCCCTGACGAGTACGCCGCCGTGCACTTCCTCGCCGACGCGATCGAGGACTGCCGCTGGCCGGTGGACTTCACCGTCACCGTGCCGCCCGGCACGCCCAGCGGGTTCTACGCCGCGCGGCTGTCGAGCGGGCAGGACGAGGAGTTCGTGCCGTTCTTCGTCCGGCCGGCCGCGACCTCGCGGCGGGCGTCCGTGCTGCTGGTCGCCCCGACCGCGACGTACGGCGCCTACGGCAACAGCCGCTTCTGGTGGGAGAGCCCGATCCAGGAAGCCGTGCAGGACCGGCTGGTCGAGCTCGGTCCCGAGGAGCAGTACCTGCTCACGCACTCGGAGCTCGGCCTGTCCAGCTACGACTGCCATCTCGACGGCACCGACGTGTGCTACGTCTCGCGGTTGCGGCCGAACCTGAACATGCGTCCAGGGCATGTGCGGGCCGAGGGCTACACCTGCGACCTCTACCTCGTCGACTGGCTGGAGCACGAGGGCTACGAGTTCGACGTCGTCACCGACGAAGATGTGCACCGCGAGGGCGCGGACCTGCTGGCCCGATACCCGGTGGTGCTCACCGGGACCCATCCCGAGTACATGTCCGCGCGGATCTTCGACGCCTTCGACGGCTACACGCTGGGCGGTGGCCGGCTGCTCTACCTGGGAGGGAACGGCTTCTTCATGAACGTCAACTTCGACCCGCGGCGACCGTGGGTGATGGAGAACCGCCGTGTCGACCTGTGGGAACGTGATGAGGAGACGCAGCGCGCCGAGTCGTACAACTCCACCGACGGACTGCGCGGTGGCAGGCTCGGCGCGATCGGGCGGAGCGCGATGGCCGCCGTCGGCGTCGAGTCGGCCACCATGGGCTTCGACCGCTCCTATCCGATCGTGCGTGACGACCGGTCCCGCACTCCCGCGGCGGAGTTCGTGTTCGCGGGCGTCGACTCCGAGGTGATCGGCGACTACGGGGCTCTCGGCGGAGGGGCGATCGGCCAGGAGTGGGACAACGCCGCCGGGCACGTCCCGGCACCGGGTCACGTGGTGCTCGGCTCGAGCCGCGACCACTCGCTCGTGCCGCCGCTGTTCGGCGCGAGCAAGCCGGACTACCACGGCGACGTGGTGCTGCTGTTCAAGGGGGCCGGCTGCGTCTTCTCCGCCGGGTCGATGGCCTGGTGCGGCGCCCTGTCGCACAACGGCTACCGCAACGACATCTCGACGATCACCCGCAATGTCATCGACCGGTTCCTCGACCCCGAGGCGTTCGCGGGGGTGGCCGCGAATGGCTAGGAACGAGTCCGCCCGCGCGGAGGAGCAGAGCGAGACCCGGCACCGGATCCTCCGTGAGGCCGCCAATCTGTTCGCCGAGAAGGGGTACGCCGCCACGACGACGCGGGAGATCGCCGCGGCCGTGGGCGTGCAGCAGCCGTCCTTGTTCCACCATTTCGGTTCCAAGCAGGAGATCCTCGACAACCTCTTGCGCGTCAGCATCGAAGCCACAGCGTGCAACCTGAAGGAACTGGTCCGTACCGAGGGCTCACCGGCGCAGCGGCTCATGGCCCACCTGTTCCTGGACGCCCGGCACATCCTGAGCTGCCCCTACAACCTGCTCGGGCTGCACGCGGACGACGTGCTGCTCGGCGACTTCGGGCGGTGGCGCGCCAAGCTCGACGAGGTGCACCGCGGCATCCGCCACCTGGTGCGCAGCGCCGTCGAAGAACGCGAGTTCGTCCCGGTCGAGCCGGAGTTCGCCCAGTGGACACTGACCGGAGGGACCATCGCGATCATCCGGATCCACGGCGGGGTGGCCCGGCAGCGCCCCGAAAGAAAGGCCTGGCAGGCCAGCCGATTACTCACCCGGATGTACCTAACGAAACCGGAAGAGCTCGACGCCTGCCAGCGGGGCGCCTCGGAGATCGCCCGGCGCGTCCTGCGCCAGGCCGCGCCGAGCGATCCCTCGACCGAGAACAGGAAGTAAGTGCGATGACCCAGCTTCGGCCCGAATACGCCTGGTCGCCCACCGGCTGGCCGTCGGAGTTCCCGAACGACGACCCCGCCCACGCCGAGGTGTGGTGCTACACCGACCGGTTCAGCTACCACCGGGGAGACCAGGTACGGCTGCACGCCTCGACGACCGCCGAGAGCTTCGAGGTCGAGATCGTCCGAGACGGCGCCCGGCCCCGCTCCATGCTGCTGCTCCAGGAGGTCGCCGGGAAGCACACCCCGACCGCGCGGGACTGCTACATCACCGGATGCGATTGGCCGGTGCTGGCCACCTTCGAGGTGGACGCCTCGTGGCCGAGCGGCTTCTACCTCGTGCTCGTACGGGTCACCCGCGCCGACGGCACGGTGTTCGAGCGTGAGCACTTCTTCGTCGTCAAGCCGGACGCCGACGGGCCCAAGCGGCCTCTGGTGCTGGTCCTTTCGACCAGCACGATGATGGCGTACAACGATTGGGGCGGCGCGAACCAGTACCGCGGCATCGGTGACGATCCGCGCAACGACATCGGCGCCCCCGAGGTCTCAGCGCGGCGGCCGATCGCACGGGGCATGCTGCGCAAGCCGCCGGGCGCGCCGCGGGAGTCGAACATGTTCACGCCGCCGCCCTTCTGGGAGCCGCGGTACGAGGCGTACGAGTGGGCGAGGTACAACGGGTACTCCCGCCATCACGCCGACGCGTTCTGGGCGACCTATGAGCGTCCGTTCGTGGTGTGGGCCGAGGAGGCCGGCTATGAGCTGGACTATCTCACCCAGCACGACCTCGACGCCGATCCCGGCGTGCTCGCCGGGCACGCCTGCGCGATCGTCGTCGGCCATGACGAGTACTGGTCGTGGCGGATGCGGGACGCCGTGGACCGGTTCGTCGACGGCGGCGGCAACATCGCGCGATTCGGCGGCAACTTCTTCTGGCAGGTGCGCATCACCGACGACGGCGGCACGCAGATCTGCTACCGCGATCCCGCCGCCGACCCGGTGACGGGCACCGACGACGCGCACCTGGTCACCACCGCCTGGGACTACCCGCCGATCGGCCGCCCGGCCGCGGAGTCGATGGGGCTGACCGGTTCGTCCGGCGTATACGTTCGCTACGGCTGCGCGGCGCCGCGCGCCTCCGGCGGGTACACCGTCTACCGTCCCGGCCACTGGCTGTTCGAGGGGACCGACCTGTACTACGGCGACGTCATCGGCGCCGCGCCGATCGGCATCGCCGCATTCGAGCTCGACTCCGTGGAGTACACCTTCCGGCGCGGGCAGCCCTATCCGACCTTCGAGGACGGCGCGCCGGAGAACCTGGAGATCCTTGCCATGTGCCCGGCCGTGGCGTCGGAGGAGGACCGCTGGGCGGGCACGGTGCCGCTGGGCAGCGGCGGCCCGGGAGAGAGCCAGGGCCTGCGCGAGCTCACCGGCCGGGCCACCGGCGACGACGCCCCCGACTGGCAGTACGGCTCCGGCATGATGGCCGTGTTCACCCGCAACGGGGGCACGGTCGTCAACACCGGGACCACCGAGTGGGTCAACGGCCTCGTCGCCCGCGACTTCTTCACCGAGAAGATCACTCGCAACGCACTCGACCGGCTGGGCGGATAGGGGATGCGACATCCGATGCCGCCGTCCCAGCCCCGCCCGATCGAAGGAAATCCGTGACGATGCCCAAGCAACCTGAACGCGCGCCGATCGGCCCGGTCGACGCGTCGGTGGTACCGCGTTACGGCGGCGAGGCGACCTTCGCCCGGCTGCCGCGCCTCGACCAGGTGCCGCACGCCGACGTCGCGCTTCTCGGCGTGCCGTTCGACAGCGGGGTCAGCTACCGCCCCGGCGCGCGTTTCGGGCCGGGGCACATCCGGCAGTCGTCGCGGCTGCTGCGCCCGTTCAACCCCGCGCTGGGCGTGGAGCCGTTCGCCGAGCAGCAGGTCGTGGACGCGGGCGACGTGGTGTGCAATCCCTTCGATATCGGGGCGGCGGTCGAGTCCGTCGACTCGGCGGTGAGCGAGCTGCTGGACCGCGGCACCAAGGTGGTGACGCTGGGCGGCGACCACACGATCACGCTGCCGGTCCTCCGCGCCCTGTCGCGGCGGCACGGGGCCATCGCGGTCCTGCACTTCGACGCCCATCTGGACACGTGGGAGACCTACTTCGGGGAGCCGTACACGCACGGCACCCCGTTCCGCCGCGCCGCCGAGGAAGGACTGCTCGACGAGACGCGCTGCGCGCACGTGGGAATCCGCGGCCCGCTGTACAGCCCGCTCGACCTGGTCCGGGACGCCAAGCTCGGCTTCCGGGTCTTCACGAGCGACGACATCGAGGCGCGGGGCGCCGCGGCGGTGTCACAGGACGTCCGCGCGCGCCTCGACGGCGGGCCCGTCTACGTGTCGGTCGACATCGACGTGCTGGATCCCGCGCACGCCCCCGGCACCGGCACGCCGGAGATCGGCGGCCTGAGCTCCCGCGAACTGCTCGTAATGCTGCGCGGGCTGGCCGGCCTGGAAATCGTGGGCGCCGACGTCGTCGAGGTCTCACCGTCCTACGACCACGCCGAGATCACCGGCCTCGCGGCCGCGAACGTCGCCTACGAGCTGGTGTCGCTGCTGGCACTGGGCGCCCGCCCTCTCTCATCCCGCTGACTTCGATCTGGAGGACAAGATGGACATCTCCGCGGTAACGGTGCTCGGCGCGGCCGGCCGTGCCCCTTACGTGCCACCGCTGAGCGACTACGCCGCATCGTCGCCGTCGTGGACCGAGGCGGAGTTCACCGGCCTCGAGACCACTGCGGCATCGGTGCGGGCAGGCTACTGGACCGGTGAGCCGGGCAGCGTGCGGCTGGATCCGTGGCCCTACACGGAGATCTGCTCCATCCTCACCGGCCGGGTCGCGGTGGTAGACCAGGCGGGCGGGCGGCTGGAGTTCGGCGCCGGCGAAGGCTTCGTCGTGCCGAAGGGCTTCGTGGGCGACTGGCTGACGCTCGAAGCCGCGTCGAAGTACTTCATCGCGGTGGAGTGATCGGCGGCCCGCCTCCGCCCTGGCGGCCCGCCTGGACGGCGACGACCTCGATGCCGCGACCTGCGCCTACCTGTCCAGGCCGGCAGCCGCACCACAAGTGACCTCTCGTGTGATCGGAGGGCTCTCGCGCACCGGCGAACACCTGTTTCCATCTGAGCCACGACGGCCACTTCGGGCTCTCGATAGAGTTGAGTCTCCGCTCGCCCCACCACGAAAGGCCAGAGATCACCAGTGGCTGATTCGTTCGTTCACCTGCATGTTCACACCGAATACTCCATGCTGGACGGAGCGGCGAAGATCGGCAAACTGGCCGAGCGGGCAGCCGCGCTGGGCATGCCCGCGATCGCCATGAGCGACCACGGCAACATGTTCGGCGCCTACGAGTTCCAGTCGAGGATGAAGGCCGCCGGGGTCAAGCCCATCATCGGCATCGAGGGTTACGTCAGCCCGGAATCCCGCCACTACAAGCAGCCGGTGTTCTGGGGAGAGCCCCACCAGCGCAAGTCCGACGAGCGCACCGGTCTTGGCGGTGACGTGTCGGCCAGCGGCACCTACCTTCACAAGACCATGTGGGCGGTCAACGCGCAGGGCCTGCGGAACCTGTTCAGGATCTCGTCGCTGGCCTCCCTTCAAGGCCACATGAAGAAGTACCCGCGCATGGACGACGAGCTGTTCGCGGAGTACCACGAAGGGATCGTCGCCACCACCGGCTGCCCGTCCGGAGCAGTACAGACCCGGCTCCGGCTCGGGCAGTACGACAAGGCGCTGGAACACGCCGCCAAATACCAGGAGATCTTCGGGCGGGACAATTACTTCCTGGAGATCATGGACCACGGCGGGATCCCCATCGAGACGGGAGTGCGCGAGGATCTGCTGCGGATCGGCAAGGCCCTCGGCATCCCGCCCCTGGTCACCAACGACTCCCACTACGTGACCGAAGACCAGGCCACCGCCCATGACGCGTTGCTCTGCGTCGGCACCAACTCCCTGCTCAGCGACCCCAGCCGGTTCCGCTTCTCCGGCAACGGCTACTACGTACGCACCGCCGAGGAGATGTGGGCTCTCAACCCCAGCTCCGATATGTGGGCCGAGGGCTGCAAGAACACCCTGCTGATCGCTGAGCGGGTCGAGCCGTACGACGAGGTGTTCGCTCATCGTGACCTCGCCGCCAAGTTCCCGGTCCCCGAGGGGGAGACCGAGATGAGCTGGCTCCGCAAGGAGGCCCAGCGTGGCGCGGAACGACGTTACGGCGCTCCCGTACCGGCCGAGGTCGTGGAGCGGATCGAGTACGAGCTCGGCGTCATCGAGGGCATGGGTTTCCCCGGCTACTTCCTCGTCGTCGCCGACATCTGCCGCTACGCGCGGGAGAACGGCATCTGGCTGGGCCCGGGCCGAGGATCCGCTACCGGCTCCATGGTCGCCTACGTCACCGGCATCACCGAACTCGATCCCATCGAGCATTCACTGCTGTTCGAGCGGTTCCTGAACCCGGAACGCATCTCCATGCCCGATGTCGACCTCGACTTCGACGAGCGTCGGCGCGGCGACATGATCCGTTACGTCACGGAGAAGTACGGCGAGGACAACGTCTCGCTGATCATCACCTATATGACGATCAAGTCGAAGGCGGCGGTCAAGGACGCGGCCCGCGTCCTCGGCTACCCCTTCCCCGTCGGTGAGAAGATCACCAAGGCCTTCCCGCCGGCCGTCATGGGTAAGGAAATCCCGCTCACCGGCATCTTCGACGAGAAGCACCCCCGGTTCGCCGAGGCGACCGAACTGCGGAAGCTCTACGCAGAAGACCAAGACGTCAAGCAGGTCATCGACACCGCGCTCGGCCTTGAAGGGCTGACCCGGGGCACCGGCGTTCACGCCGCGGGTGTCATCCTTTCCTCTCAGCCGTTGATCGACGTCATGCCGATCTTCATGCGCCCTGACGACGGTGCCCGCATCACCGGCTTCGACGGACCCAGTTCCGAGTCCATGGGCGCCCTGAAGATGGACTTCCTGGGCCTGCGCAACCTCACCGTCATCGGTGACGCGGTGCAGAACGTGAAGGACAACCGCGGCGTCGACCTGGACATGCTCAGCCTTCCGCTGGATGACAAGAAGACCTATGAGCTGCTGGCCCGCGGCGAGACGCTCGGCGTGTTCCAGCTCGACAGCTCGATGATGCGGGACCTCACCAAGCTGATCGCCCCGGCCCGATTCGAAGACATCTCGTCCATCCTGGCCTTGGGCCGTCCCGGCCCCATGGGGGCGAACGCCCACGTCAACTATGCGCTGCGCAAGGCCGGCCAGCAGGAGATCACCCCGATCCATCCTTCGCTCAAGGAAGCCCTTGAGCCGATCCTCGGCACCACCTACCACCTGGTTGTCTACCAGGAGCAGGTCATGGCCATCGCCCAGCAGCTGGCCGGCTACACCCTCGGTGGCGCCGACATCCTGCGCCGGGCCATGGGCAAGAAGAAGAAAGAGGAGATGGACAAGCAGTGGGCCACCTTCTCCTCCGGCATGGTCACCAAGGGCTACACAGAGGAAGCAGCGAAGGCTGTCTGGGACGTACTGGAACCGTTCAGTTCCTACGGCTTCAACAAGTCCCACACCGCCGGGTACGGTCTTGTCTCCTACTGGACCGCCTACCTCAAGGCCAACTACCCGGCCGAGTACATGGCCGCACTGCTCACCTCTGTCGGTACCAACAAAGACCGCATGGCGCTCTACCTCGCCGAGTGCCGACGCATGAAGCTCAAGGTCCTACCGCCTGACGTCAACGAATCCGGTCTGCGGTTCTCGGCCGTCGGGGAAGACGTTCGCTTTGGATTGGGCGCGATCCAGAACGTCGGGGAAAACGCCATCAAGGGCATCATCTCGGCACGTCGCAAGAAGAGCGCCTACACCGACTTCAACGACTTCCTGACCAAGGTTCCTCAGGTTGTCTGCAACAAGCGCACAATCGAATCTTTGATCAAAGCCGGAGCGTTCGACGGACTTGATCATGCCCGGCATGGGCTGATCCAGATTCACGAGCAGGCCGTCGATGCGGTGATCGATGTCAAGCGCAAGGAAGCACTGGGCCAGGACTCACTCTTCGGTGCGCTCGACGAGGGCGGCGATGCAGGGAATGTCTTCCATATCTCCGTCCCGGACGGCGAGTGGGACAAGAAGACCAAACTGGCCTTCGAGCGGGAAATGCTTGGTCTCTACGTCTCCGACCACCCGCTCCACGGCGCCGAACGCATTCTGGAACGCAACCGGGATCTGACCATCGCTCAAGTTCTTGATGGACAGGCCGGGGCAGGAAACGTCCGCATCGCCGGCATCATCTCAGGCGTCGACAAGAAGGTCACCAAAAAGGGCGACGTCTGGGCAATCCTCAAGATTGAGGATCACGACGCGTCGATCGAGGTTCCCTGCTTCCCCCAGACCTACCAGCTATACGGCACCAACCTCGCTCCCGACCTGGTCGTCTCCGTCACCGGCCGGATCCGTTCGCGCGGCGACGGTGACGAAGCCACCATCTCTTTCAACGCCACCGACATCACGTTCCTCGACATCTCCGGCATCCAAGACGACGGCCGCGAGCCGATCGTGATCGCCCTCCGCGAGGAACGCATCAACAAGGAACTCGTCCACGAACTCAAGCGGATTTTAACCGTACACCCAGGGGAAACCCCCGTCCGCCTGCGAGTGGAGCGACTCAACCGGAAGATCAATGTTGTGGAGCTCCCCGACTACGCGGTGAACATCAACAACGGCGCATTCGCCGGAGACATCAAAGTTCTCCTGGGCGCGAACGCACTCGTAGTGTCATAAAAAGCAACTCCACCCCAGACCCGAGCCGAGTCGAAGTCATCTCTGACAGCAGAGCCACCCGAGTGTGGCCGATGCGGCCAGGCAGGCATCCTCTCGGCCCGGGTTCCGCACCACTTCGTCAATGCTCGAAACGAGACCGTTCGGGGTGCCGGCATCGGGGTTCTGTGCCCCCGCTGCGACATAGGCCAACCAGAAGCCGGTCCCTTGATCGCGTGGTTCACCGATTTGAAAAGGTGATCGTGGTGGATGTCGAACCGACCAACGGCTCACGGGCGTCGGGCTAGAGGTTCTCCGGCTCGATGGCGGTCCCGATGTGCGTGGTGAGGACCAGGCCGTGCGGGTTGTTCCAGCCTGATCCGGCCGCCAGGCGCTCCGCGGCCTGCTCGGCCCTGGGCTCCTTGAGGACCTGCTCGCCCTGTGCTCCTTGAGGACCTGCTCGGCCCTGTGCTGCTTGAGGGCCTTCACCAGGTTCTCCGGGAGCCGGATCGCACACGGTTTCCGCGTGGGGGCGAACCTCAACCTTTGACGGCCTCTGCGATCTGCCGTGCGACCTGGGCGGGTGTCAGGTGCGTGGTGTCGATGACCTCGGCCTCGCCATGTAGCCACGTGCGGGCCGCCTCGGCGTAGGGCTCAAGGTATTTGAGACGGAAGGGGGAGGGGCCAAGAAGAGTGTCCCCCTCGATGCGCCTGCGGAGAGTGTCCTGGTCAGCGTGGAGGACGAAGTGCCGTACCGGAATGGCATGCCGGGTGAGGCCCGTGCTGATCTCGCGCCAGTACTGCTCGACCAGGACAGTCATGGGCATCACCAGAGTGCCGCCGGTGTAGTCGAGTACGAGGCGGGCGGTCTCGACGACGAGTGGCCGCCACGGCGGCCAGTGCTGGAAGTTGTCCGTCGCCGGCAGCCCCGGCGTGATGTCCATGAGCGTCGCGCCTACCTTCTCGGCGTCGAACACCCGTGAGTCCGGAATCAGTTGCTGGACGAGCGGAGCGGCCGTCGTCTTGCCTGCGCCATGGGTTCCGTTGATCCATACGATCACGAGACCCGATGCTACGTACTTCCGCTCCGACCCGAACCGGTAGGTCGGCCGCGCCCGCTCTTACGTCACTCGACTGCTCCGCCAGAACACGAGCGATGGGAACTGCCGGTGGGAAGGGAGCTCCGGCCGGCGAGGCCGATCCCGGCAAGCCCTGTCATCGGCTGTGATCGTCGGCCGGAGGTTGATCGATGTCGTGTTCGCCGTGGATGATGGCATGCGCCGCCTCCGACAGGCGCAGGCCGCTCGTGCGCGCGTAGACGCACAAGGAGTCGAAGGCCTCGTCCATGTCGCTGTTATGGCGCTCGGCCAGCATCCCCGTGGCCTGCTCGGTGAGCGTGCGACTGTTGAGCGCGGTCTGTAGCTGCTCTGTGGCTGCCTCATATCGCTCCAGCCCGCGCTGGTGCAGGATGCTGATGGTGGCGACATTGGCCAGCGCCTGCCCGATGTGCAGCTCATCGGTGGTCAATCGGCCGGCTGCCGTCCGTAACAGGGTGAGTGCGCCGATGACCCTGTCACGGTGACGCATCGGCAGTGCCTGGACCGCGACGAAGCCGGCGAGCTGCGCCGCTGCGGCGAAACGGGGCCAGCGCCCTCCCCCGGCGATCAGATCGGCACTGGTCACCGGCTCGCCGGTGCGGTAACAGTCCAGGCCGGGGCCGTCCACGTCCTGGAGCTGGAGGAGTTTCAGCATGCGGGCCTGCTCAGTGGAAGCAGCCATCGGACGCAACCGCCCTTGCCGGTCGGCCAGCAGCAGCCCCGCCGCGTCGACGTCCAGCAGTCGCACGCAGCGCACGGTGAGCTGGTGTAACAAATCGACGACGTCGAAGTCTCCGACAAGGGTGTCCGTCAACTCGGCGAACGCGTCGGTCAGTTGGCGTTCCCGCGTCACGGCTGCCTCCCAGAAGGGACCTGCAGAAACGTTGTCCTCCTGGATGTTCATGCTTACCTAACTACACTCAGGTCATGCCGCACCAGCCCGTGAATTTGGGCTCAGCGAGCGCGGGGCTGCGAGCCAGTCGAGCCGGCGGGCAACTTGCCGGGCGGTGTCGATGACGGCGTTGACGTATGGAGACGGGTCGCCTGAGCGCCACAGGAGCGACCAAGGGTAGTGGGGGTTTGGTTCGGTCAGTGGCCGCCAGACGGTGCCTGGACGGTTGGATGTGCGGGCGGAGGAGGGGACGCAGAGCACGCAGCGGTGCTGGAAGACGAGATCTTCAGCTGCGTGGTTGCTCTCGACGGTTCCCTTGTAGACGGTGGGCTCGAAGCCGGCTGAGCGGCACAGTTCGCGGACGAACTGGTTGGACTCCGGCGTCTGGGCCTCCTCGCCGAGCAGGAGGAGTTCCTCGGCCAGGGATGCGACGGGCACCCCGTCCAGCGCAGCGAAGCGGTGGGTATCAGGAACCAGCACGCCCAGCGGATCGAGCCGGATGAGCTCGGAGGCCATGTCGGGGGGGAGCTGGGAGGAGAGACCGATCCCGATCTCCAGGCGCCCGTCGGCCAGTTTGCGGTACTGCGCGGGAGTGCTCGCCTCGACCTGGTGGATCGTCAGCTCCGGATGGCGTCGCTGTACGGCTTGCAGGATCCGGGGCATGGAGTCGTAGCCCGCGTCGACGATGCCCACCCGGAGTGTGGGCGGAGAACCGACGGCGTTCCGGGCCGCGTGCGCCGCCCTACCCGTATGGTCGAGGATCTGCCGGGCCTCGATGAGGAAGGCGGTGCCGGCCGGGGTCAGTTCGACGTGGTGGGTGCTGCGATTCAGCAAGCGCACACCTAGTTCGCGTTCGAGACGTTGCACCTGTTGGCTCAGCGCGGACTGCACGATGTGCTCACGAAGCGCCGCCCGGCCGAAGTGCAGCTCCTCGGCCAGGGTCACGAAGTAACGGAGCTGACGTAGCTCCATGGGCCATCCCCTCCGGCCTGCGGCGTCGACGCGGACCCGCGTTTTCCCACCTTACGTCCTCGCGCAGGAGGCCGCCGCGACGTGAACCGGACAATCGACTGGAGGACGATCACCATGCCCACCGCTGACCGGGGATTCCGTGCCGATAGGCCGCTGCCCTCAGGGCCCGGCGGATGTGCGGGCTCCCTCGGACAGGCCCGTGCGCCGACGGCGCTCGACACGGCCGGGATCGGGCCAGCGCACGCCGGTGGCCCAGCCCAGACGCTCGAAGAGCCGGATCAGCCCGGCGGCAGGGTCGATCTGGTGCCGGTCCAGGCCGTGCACGGCGCAGGTGGGTTCACTGTGGTGACCGTTGTGCCAGCTCTCCCCGAACGACAGAACCGCCAGCGGCCACAGGTTGGTCGAGCGGTCATGACGGCGAGTGGCGAAAGGCCTGCTGCCGACCACGTGGCAAAGAGAGTTGACGCTCCAGGTGACGTGCTGCAGGAGGGCGATGCGAACCAGCCCGGCCCACAGGAACGCGGTCAGCCCGCCGTACAGGCTGCCGCTGATCGCCCAGCCGGCCAGGAACGGCAGCCCCAGCGACAAGGCGCACAGTGCGGGGAAGGCACGCGCCACTCTCACCATCGCCGGATCGGCGAGCAGGTCGGGCGCGTAGCGGGAGGCCGGCGTCAGATCGTCGGTGAACAGCCAGCCCAGATGGGCGTGCGCAAGGCCGCGAAGCTGGCCGTACAGGCTGGTGCCGTACCGGTAAGGAGAGTGCGGATCGCCGGGGCGGTCGGTGAAGGCGTGATGGCGTCGATGGACGGCCACCCAGTCGATGACGTTGCCCTGGAAGCTCATCGACCCGGCGACCGCCAGCGCGATCCGAAGCCACGGGCGGGCGGTGAAGGACCCGTGAGTGAGCAGCCGGTGGAATCCGACGGTCACCCCGAATCCGGTCACCATGTAGAGCGCCCCGGCCAGCAGCAGATCGGTGAGCACGACTCCGTGCCCCCATGCCAGCAAGATCCCGGTTCCGAGCGCGACGAACGGCAGCACGACGATCGTCGCGGTCAGTCCTGTCTGCGCTCTGCCGGCCGAAACCTGCTCTGCGGCCCCGGGGAACGGTGACGTGCCGTCGTAGTCCTCCCGGCGTTTCAGGATATGTTCGGAGGTGATCATGAGCCTCTTCCCTCTCGTCCTATAGGGCGGCACGTCCGTGCACGTAACACCATCGCCGGGGTGTTTCCGAATCCAGTGCGGCAACCACCGGATGGTCGGTCTCCTCGTAGTGCGCCCGCGCGTGACCGCCGGGCGAATCATCGGAGCAGGCGACCCACCCGCAGGTCAGGCACACCAGCAGGTGAGACCAGGGCAGCCCCAGGGCCAGGCACGGCCGGCATTCGGGAGCCTCGTGCCGGACGTCCGGGAGCATGTCGAGGTGCTCACAGCGGCGCTCCTGTCCGTTCGGCCCGCTGTGGGCGCGGACCTTCATGCACACCACGTTCAGGGTCATCGCGCCCCCTTACGGCGGTCGCAGCGACGCGAGGTGCGCCGGCTCATCTGCCTCAAGTCAACGCGGCCGAGGGTGCGGGGGAAACGTCGATTCCGAGTCAGGCTCATCTCCGGCTGAGATGGCCCGCCGAGGCACCACCCGAGTCCGCCCTCCACCCGCACCCGACGGGCACCTCACCGCGATCCTGCCGCCTCCCGTTCGCCGGCGATCAGCAGGTGGCAGGCGGCTGGAGAGGACGCGGCAGGAGGCCGGAAGCCGGCGAGGTAGGCTGAAGGAGCCGAGGACATTTCGTGCGTTGGCAGTCAGGTCGGCGTCGCCCCCGGCGAACCATCGCTTCGGCCCCTGCAAGGAGCCGGACAGGCCAGGCAGTCATGGTGCCAGCGCTTCTTTCTCGTCCCAAGCCGCTGAGCGCCGCCGCGCCCGAGGTTCCCGTGATCGACTCGGCGGTCCGGCTCTCCTTGAATCCCGTGCTGGACCGGCGCGCCACCGTGGACGGGGCGTGGTGGCCCTACTCCCGCGACGCCACCGCCGAGCTGCCCGGCCTCATCGCCGCCGTCGATCAGCGGGTCGGCCGGACCACGCTGCGGGTCGGCGTGTACCGGGACGCGTGGGACCACATCCCGCGCCGTGTCCCGGCGCATAAGCGCCAGGTGAAAGTCGGCTGGTTCCGCTACATCGACCCCCACGTGATCACCTTGATCCTCTCGGGCGCCGAGCCGATCGTCCTGCTGGTCGTCCCGCCGGGCACCGCAAGCGGGCCCGCCGAGGCCGTCCTCACGCTCGTCACCGGGAAGACGGCGGGCCTCGCTCCGGCCGACATCCTCGCCTCCGCGCACCTTCCCACCGCACCGGGCGCCGGCCCGGCGGACCAGGAGTGCATGCTCCGCTGGGAGAACGAAGGCGGGTCCGTCACCGAGCACCAGACCGTTGCTGCCGGTCGGTGACCTGCGTCGCAGTGAGCCACGCGCCGCCGCCGGCCGGACCTGGCAAGCCGGCACCGCCCTTTTCCGGCGGCGGATCGATCTGCGGCCGGCAGTCCCTGTCTCAGCCGCCAAGGGTGAGACCGGGCGCGGAGCACCAGCCGGTGAGGTCGAGCAGGCGTCGCGTCTGCGGGGGCGCCGACCGCAAGATCAGTGAGTGATCACCCTCCAGCCGCGCAGCAGCCGTGACGAGGGCACGCAGGCCACCGACATCGATGAACATCAGGCCGCTGAGGTCGACGTGGATGTCGGCGCTGTTCGACATCGAGGCCAGTGCCAGGGTCAGAGCGGGCAGACTGATGCGGTCGAGGTCGCCTTCGATGCGGAGTCCCTGAGGATCGGCACACGCGGTGATTCGCCGGCGCCGGACGACGGCCGTCATGGGCAGAGTCGGCGTTCGAATCATCGACGCGTGAGGAGGGCTCGAAGTCGGTCCTTGGGACCGCGGCTCGCCGGAAGACGCCCGTCCCGTACGGTCTGCCTGATAGGCGGCTCGTATAGCGGCTTGTGGTGCTCGGAGGCGTCATCGGCCGACGTGGATACCATCCGGCGTCGGGCGAGCCGACGGAGCTGGATGATCCGCCCGACTCCGGGGAGTGCGACGGCGAGAATGCCGCCGGTCATGGCCAGCAGGAGCGCGACGCCCAGAGGCAGGTCTCCGTCGGCGCCGAAGAAGGAAACCCTGATCACTTGGCCGTTCTGCAGCACGAAGATCAGCAGCAGGAGCAGGATGAACGCCGCCGTGATGGTCGCCACCCACATCGCGCTCGCACGCGTACGCGCAAGGACGAACCGGCGGGATGGCCCGGCCGTGGGCACTTCGACCGGCTGGGACTCGAGTGGCTTCGACAGGTCGGGCATGGCTGCTCTCCTTCTTTCCGTCAGGCCGGCCGCGGTCTCCTCGGCGGATCCGCCGAGGGGGGCAGGAGGGTTCGGAGGATGGACCTGAAGGAACTCCAACGTATGCCCGGTGGATCGACGCGGTGAGTGCGGGGAACAGGGCGATCCGAGCTCGGCTCATCACTTACGGTGATGACCCCCGTCCCGCCCTCGGGTGGAGGAGCCGCTCTTGGGGTGAGGCGAGACGGTCCACATCGGAACCGCCCGGCCGGGAAGCGGTGGCGGGCATGGAGCTACGCCAACTCCGCTTGGCTGCGACGCTGTGCCGAGGTCGGTACCCCCCGAGCGGTACCGGCAACTGACCGGCGGAACCACAAGGTTTCCCCGGCCCCTACTCGCTTCCAGCGCCCTGCCCGAAGCCGGCCCCCACGTCAGTACAGCCGTCGGTCAGGCCTCTTGACGCCATCAGGGTCCGGAAGGGCGGCGAGGGGAAGCCGCAGCGTGAAGCGTGCACCGCCGATGGGAGAGTCTCCGGCATGGAGGGTCCCGTCATGCGCCTGAGCGATTTCACGGGCGATCGACAACCCGAGGCCCGTGCCGCTGCGGTCGCGGCGGCGGCCTGCGTCCAGCCTGGTGAATCGTTCGAAGATCCGCTCGATGTCGGCCTCGGCGATCCCTTCGCCGTCGTCGGAGACCGCCAGTTCCGCGATGCGCCCGTTATGGCCGACCTCGATCCGTACGACCCGTTCGGCGTGCCGTTGGGCATTGTCCAGCAGATTTGTGAGTACCCGGCCGATCTGAATACCGACGATCTTGACGTACACCCCGGGGACGAGCCACAACTGGACCGGAATCCGGTCCGCCCGGCGGGAGACTTCCGCCTTGACCAGCTGTGCCAGGTCGACGGGCGCCCGCCCGTTCGGCACAACGCTCTCGACACGGGACAGCAGAAGCAGATCACCGATGATCGCCTCGAGCCGGTCGACGGCGCTCAGCGCACGTTGGAGGGTCTCGTGCAGATGAACATCGTCTGGATGCAACTGAGCCTCCTCAAGCTCTGCGCGCAGCCCAGCGAGGGGGTTACGCAACTCGTGCGACGTGTCGGAGGCGAACCGCCGCTGTTGCTGCAGTGCCTTGTTGAGCCGTTGCAACGTGCAGATCACGGCCCTGGTGGTCCGGGCGATCTCGTCTTCACCGAGGGGATTGGAAACCTCCGCGTCAAGGTGTGTGACAGATGCGGGGATGTCGAGACCGTCGATACAGCCGGACAGAGCCTCAACGTGCCTCATGTCCATGTCAATTCTTCCTTCCCGCGACCGAGCGGTCGGGGTGTGTGGGTATCGCCCGCGTGCCTGCCGTATCCCCGTGAGTCACGAGGAGTCCTGTGCATTCCGAAGCCGGCCGGGAACTCCTTCGGCCCTTGGCCGGGGGGCTCGACGAGGGAATGTCTCGGGGGCGACGACGAGGGCCTCATGGCACCCTTGCACGGCGATGCCGGCGTGCCCTCTGCAGCAAAGCGGCGCTTTCGCCTGCCGGGGTACCGGCACTGGGCGCTCCTGAGCCCAACCCCGCCGAGGCGGTAGTTCGGGGAAGATCCGCGGTGACCCGCGGTGGCACGCATGTTCACCAATCTAGGAAGACGCCAGACGCCACGCCACCCGCATATGGTGCATCTGACACCCCCCAGATGGGCCGAATCGCGGGCTCAACCAGGTTTTCGCAGTCCTGGCAGAAGCCCCGTCCGAGTCGCCACGACAACCGCTTCGAGCTGGCTGTGCGCGCCCAGCTTCATCATGACGTTCTTGACATGGCCTCGAGCGGTGTGAAGGCTCACGACGAGTCGCCCGGCGATCGCACGGGGATCGAGCCCTTCGCCCATCAGATTCAGGACTTCCAGCTCGCGCGCGGTGAGCCCCGCCCAGCTCTCGCGCCCACCGTGCGGCGGTGCGCTGGGGTCCTGGAGGAGCGCTTTGAGCGGTTCGCCCTCCACCATAAGGATGTTCTTGCCGACCGGGGCGCGGATCACTCTGAGAATGTCCGGAAATTTACTGTCCTTGGCGAGAAATCCGGAAGCCCCTGCCGCCGCCGCTGCCGCGAACAGGTCTGGGCTGGCATCGCCCGTCAAGATGAGGACGCGGACATCCGGGTGAGACGCTTTGATCCGCCTCGTCCCCTCGATTCCGTCGACGTCCGGAAGATGAATGTCCATGAGCACGACGTCGGGACTCCGCATCGTGGTGAGCGAGACGGCGTTCTCGACCGTTCCCACGGCGCCCACACACTTCAGGTCGGGCTGGGCGTCGATCGCGATCTCAAGAGCGCCGGCGAGCGCCCGCTGATCCTCGACCACGAGAACTCGGATCACAGGATGCTCCTGCCCGCCGTGGCCCTGTCCGCTGCTCGGCTCATGGCTGCTCACTTCATGAGCGGTTTCGCCGCCGTACGCCGGTCGGCCGGGGCCCGCTCTGCCCGTCTCCCGGATGAGGCACAGCTTGATCAGAAAGGTTGCTTGGGAGCCGGCCGACGGGGGCGCGTCCCCTGGCGAGAGCGGGCCGAAGACCCTGTGGCCTGCCCTTATGAACTGTGGCCTGCCCCTGTGAACTCATCATGACGCTACCCCGCGTGCGCCGTGATGCACAAACAGATCGACCTGCATCGTCGCTCCACGCGGGGGGCGGCGATGCGTGACGCGTGCGCAAAGCGGGCGGGGAGGGCACCTCCATCCGCCACGCGTGCCGTCTTCTCTTCCGATGCTCGTCCCTGCCCGTCTTCGGGGTACGAAGAGCGGTAGACCGTAAGGCCCCAGCTCGGAGCCCTGCGAACGTTGGAGACGGTTCCTGACGTGACCACTTACTCATTCAGGCTGTACGTGGCTGGGAACTCGGAGCGGTCCCACGCCGCGGAGGTGAACCTGCGGTTCCTGTGCGACGCTCACCTCTCCGGCATGTACGAGGTCGAGGTCATCGACACCGTCGCGCGGCCAGAGCTGGCCGAGGAGGGACGGATCCTGGCCACCCCCACCGTGGTCAGGCTCACGCCACCACCACAGCGGCGGGTGATCGGGGATCTGTCCGATCACGGCCGCGCCGCCATCGCTCTGGGCCTCCCAGCCGCGGACGCATCGCCCATGGAAGGGCAGTGACGATGACTGGCAGCAACACCATCGAGCGGATCCCCACGGGGATCAGCGGCTTCGAGCACGTAACCCTGGGCGGATTGCCCGCGGGCCGATCCACACTGGTGAGCGGCACGACCGGCAGCGGTAAGACCTTGTTCGCCGTTGAGTTCCTCTCCCGCGGAATCATGCGCTTCAACGAGTCCGGGGTGTTTGTCACCTTCGAGGAGACATCCACCGACATCCGCCGTAACGCAGCCTCACTGGGCTTCCCCGTACAGCTGTGGGAGGACGAAGGAAAGTGGGCCTTCGTCGAAGCCTCGGCGAGTATCGGCGAGGACACGCCCGCCGTCGGCGCCTACGACTTCGGCGCCCTGGTGGCGCGCATCGAGCACGCGGTCCGCCAGACCGGGGCTCGCCGTGTCGCGCTCGACTCGCTCAACGCGATCTTCACCCAGTTCACCGACAGCGGCATCGTCCGCCATGAGCTGTTCCGGATCGCCTCCGCCCTCAACGCGCTCGGAGTCACCTCGGTGCTCACCGCGGAGCGTCCCGAAGAGTACGACGGTGTGACCCGCTACGGGGTCGAGCCTTTCGTCCTCGACAATGTCATCATCCTGCGCAACGTGCTCCGGCAGGGTCGGCGAACCCGGACGGTTGAGATCGTCAAGTTCCGCGGCGCCCAGCACCGTACGGGGGAATGGCTGTTCACGATTGATCCACGGGACGGCATCGTGGTGGTCCCCCTCGCGTTCCTCACGCCGTCCGACCACGCGTCACTCGCCCGCGTCTCGTCAGGGATTCCCGAGTTGGACGAAATGTGCGGCGGCGGCTTCTACCGGGACGCGATCGTCCTGATCACCGGGCCCACCGGCGCGGGCAAGACAATGGCGAGTCTGCGTTTCGCGGCCGCCGCCGTCGAGGCGGGTGAGCGCTGCCTGCTGTGCACCTTCGACGGGACCCCCGGGCAACTCTTCCGCAGCGCCGCGAGCTGGGGTCTGGATCTCAAGGCGATGCAGGCAGCGGGTCTGCTCCGAGTCATGTGCGGCTACGCGGAGGTGATGTCTCCAGAAGACCACTTTCTGCAGCTCAGGAACGCCATTGAGGAGTTCGCGCCTGGCCGACTCGTCATCGACACGTTGTCCGCTCTCGAACGCGTGGCCGCGCCGCGGACCCTACTCGATTTCATCATCGCGCTGACGGCGGTTCTCCGACAGCGCGAGATAACCACTCTTTTCACGGGGACACCTGCCGAACGGTTCAATTCGGCAAACGCGCCGCTGATCACCTCCGACGTCGCCGCCCTTGCCGACGTCTGGATCCAGCTCCGGTATGTCACAGGGCCCGTCGAGATCCAGCGCGCCATCGCCGTGCTCCAGGCGCGCGGCTCCGCCCATGACCACAGCATTCGCCAGTTCAGGATCGACCGCACCGGAATGCACATCGGTGAGCCCCTGACAGGCGCCCCCCACGGCTTCACTGAGGCGATCGGTCCCGGCGGCGCGTGGGAAGCGCCCGAGTCCGAAGTGACAGAGGGTCCGTCGGGGTGAGTGCCGGCGGCGGGTCCTCGCCTGGCGGAAACCCCATAGGAGGCTCCGAGTCGGGCCGGCCCAACGACGTCGAATTCCGGGACGATATCAGCCAGGTCATCGTTTCGGCTTCGGCGGACGGGATCGTCGCCGTCGACAAGGAAGGAATCATCAGGCTCTGCAACCCCGCTGCCGCGGAGCTCTTCGCCCGCTCGGCAGAGGAGCTGATCGGCACACCGTTCGGCTTCCCCATCGCCGCGGGCGCGGCGACCGAGATCGACTTGATGCTGCCCGCCGGAGGCAGACGGGTCGTCGAGATGCGGGTCACCGCCACGACCCTGGAAGGTGAGCCCCTGTACGTCGCCGCGCTCCGCGACGTCACACGAAGCAGGCACGTCGAACAAGAGCTGGAGGCGGCCCTGGAACGCCAGAACGTCGCGGTCGCCGTCGCAGCCCATGAGCTCCACAATCCTCTGGCCACCATCAGCGTGCTGGTGGACGTGCTACGTGACCGCCTGATCGCGCTCGCCGAGGAGCGAAGAACCGAGATCATCGAGCGCATCGCCGATCGGACGGCCCGGCTCCAAGGGCTCGTCCGCAAGCTCCTCACCGCGTCGACCATCGAAGCGAAAGGCGCGTCCGCCCGCGTGGAACGCGTCCCCGTGCTCGAAGTGCTCCTTGAACGACTCGGCGAGCTGGACGCACGATCGCAGCAGGTGCACGTGTCCTGCAGCCCTCATCTGGAGGCCCTGGTCGATCGCAGGGAGTTTTCTGCGATGGTGGACAACTACCTGGAGAACGCGTTCGCCTATGGGCGTCCGCCCGTCGAGGTGTCCGCGACCGGGCAGCCGGAATGGATCCTTCTCCGGGTGTGCGACCGTGGGCCAGGTGTGCCGGAGGCTTTCGTGCCCCGGTTGTTCGAGCGCTTCAGCCGTGCGCGGGAGGTTGACCGCGAGACAGAGGGGACGGGCTTGGGGCTGTGGATCGTCCGAAGCTTCGCCCTGGGCAACGGCGGCGACGCCTGGTATGAGCCCCGCGAGGGCGAGGGGGCCTGTTTCTGCCTCCGCCTGCGACGACCGCCTTCACCCGGCGCGCCGGACCGGACCGAGGAATAGCCGCCGAGGCGCCGGGCGGAGGCGCCGGTCGCGACGTCTGGCCCTATGTATCGGCCGACGCGGTTCGCCCGGGGACCTCGGACACGAGCACTCGGTCAATGTGATCTCCGGAGGTCATTGGGACCTGGACAGGAACGAGGTCGGGTGCCGGCGGCGTTCCCGCTCGTCGACGGCGCCGCCGGAAGCCTGTCGCGCCCGACCACGAAAACCTGTGTTCGCCGCAGTAGACATTCGTGCCCGATGGGGCTAGTGTTTCTCGCATCGCAAGGAACGGTTCGGCAGGGCAGCAGAAGTACCGGCACCACGATGGACTGCCCTGAACAAGATGAAGTTCGAAGTCTGAAGTCGATGGCAGAAGGTCGGACGTGGTGGGCCGGTGCAGTGGTTGGGGCCCTGATCGTGGACGCGCTGCCGCAGGTGAAGCCGGACAGGGTCCGGAAAGAGTTGAAGGGAGTGTTGACGCCATCAGGATCGCCCGTTGCCGGCTGAGTCTCGCCGTTAGGGTACCGCAGTTCCACAGATAGGAAGGTGGTCTACGGTCACGTATCCGCGATCCCCGCACCACCGCCGCTCAGTACGGCGGACGCGGAAAACAGTACGCCGGCCAGATAGCCGGTAGATGGTGTTGAACTCTTTGGGGCCCCGGCACAACAGGTGCCGGGGCCCCCTGTGCGCGTGATGGAAGGAACGTATGGATCAACCTCACTCGGCTGGCAAGGGTGACGCGCTCACTCACGGCAGGACCGCGGACACGGCCGGCTCCAGGCCTGGGCCGAGGGCCGAAGATCGGCCAGAAGATCAGTTCGAAGATCGGTTCGACGACGAGGACTACCCCGCCTACAGCATGGGCACGGCCGCGGAGATGCTCGGTGTCAGCCCCGCGTTCCTGCGGGCTCTGGGCGCCGCGAAACTGATCGAGCCGAAACGCTCCAGCGGCGGCCATCGCCGCTACTCCCGCTACCAGCTGCGGCTGGCCGCGCGCGCCCGGGAACTCGTCGATCAGGGCACTCCTGTGGAAGCCGCCTGCCGGATCATCATCTTGGAAGACCAGCTCGCCGAGGCGCTGCGCATCAACAACGCGCGCGAGCGCCCGGCCGAACACTAGCCGGCACCGGCGGCGAGAAGACCCGGCGGCGTGAGGCCGACCAGGTCCAGCCTGTGCGGCTTGGCGACGTGGTTGCTCTCTGCCGCCGGCCTCGCATCTCCGGGGCTTCATGCCTCCTACCTGGCCTGATGACGTTTCACCCGCTGTCGATCACCGGTGTCGAGGAGTCGCGCGACTGTGGCCGACATCCGCTGCCGCCGATTCTCACGCAGCAGCGATACAGCAGCAGAAAACGAATCAGGGCCCGCACCTGTGAAGGTGCGAGCCCTGAAACGTGGCGCTGTTCGTCAGGCGGGAACGATGTTCTCGGCCTGCGGGCCCTTCTGACCCTGAGTGACGTCGAAGGCCACCTTCTGGCCCTCACGCAGCTCGCGGTAGCCGCCCTGAGAAATGATGTTCGAGTAGTGCGCGAAGACGTCGGCGCCGCCGCCGTCCTGCTCGATGAAGCCGAAGCCCTTTTCCGCGTTGAACCACTTCACGGTGCCAGAAGCCATTTTAATCTCCTCTTGATAGGCGTAGCCGAAATCCGCACTGTCACGAATTCCGCGTTGCCGCGATAGGCCCACACCCGGAGAAGACCGGCAAACAAAAAAATGCACCTGAGGCTACATCCGTCAGGTGCACACAAGTTTATTATGGGTACCACAACTGCAACTGCCTTCAACCTAGCACACATGAGGCGTGATACGCACACCCCGCCGCTATCCGCCGGGATGAGCCGCATTCCGCGCGGCGCCGCACACCCGTCTCCGTACACGCGTAGCTGCAGGTCAGCACATGATGGCGGATCCGCACCAAGGCCGGAGGGCGCTCGTCGTCTCCCCCAGGGCCACGGGTCAAGGTGGAGCGGGACGCGCCCGGTCGGCACCACCAACGCGAGACATTCTGGACCAAGAGCGCCAGTTCGCCTCCGACATCGCCCACGATCCGCTGGCTGGGATACGCATCGAACCTGCATCTCGCTTCCGGAACAGCGCCGTTCCAGATGACACGAGGTAATGTTCAAACACCGAGGACTTTTCGTGCGTTGGCAATCAGGTCGGCGTCGCCCACGGCGATATATCAGGACGCGGTCCTTTTCGAGGGCCAAGACAGGCCAGGCGATCATGACACCGACGCTGCTCACTTGTTCCACACCGCCCAGCGCCCCTGCCGACGCGGCCCCCGTCGTCGGCTCTGACGTCCGGCCACGGCCGGCTCCCGTCCTCGGCCCGGCATACGCCGCGAACGGCCCTGCCGGAACCGCGCTCATGCGCGCCGGTCGGGGCACGCTCGGCCTGCTCCCCGTCAGCCTCCTCACCACTGCGACCCGCAAAGAAGGCGGCGCCACGCGGGGCGTGGACGGGGAGAACGACGGCGGGCACATCAGCACGCTGCCGGCGGACCTGCCGGACGGGTGCCGACGCCGCCGGTCGCACTCCCACCTGCCAAGCCTGCCGCGAAAGACCCCGTCTCGTCGCCGGCCAGCGCGTTCCATCGCCGTCCGTGACACCACGCCACCCGGCCGAGCCTGCCCTTCGGTCCCGACGACCATCCGGTTGTCCGGTGAGATCGACATCTTCACCAGTCCCGGCCTGCGTGAGGATCTGCTGGACGTCCTGCGCTACAGCAGTGGCGTGCTCGTCATCGATCTGTCGGGTGTGGCGGCATGCGACGCCTGCGGGCTAGGAGTTCTGGTCGGCATCCAGCGCCGCGCAAAGGCGATGGGGATCACCCTTTCCCTGACCGCGGCCCGCCCGTACCTGTCCCGGCTACTTCATGTAACCGGCCTGGACCGCATCATCCCGATGCCGGCGTAGCCGGAGGGCCCATGAGCCGCGGCGAAGGCGGAAGCCCTCGCCGCGCAGGAGGCGGGCCGCGAAGGAGTCGGTGGCCCGCAGGACGAGGGCGGCCGCACCCTACAGCGCCGCACCGCGCAGCACCGGGCAGCACCGGGCAGCACCGGGCAGCACCGGGCAGCACCGGGCAACGCCACCACACAACAGCACAGCACCGCATCGCGCCCTATACGACGGCTCAGAAGCTGCTGATCCGTGTCGACCCGTAGGGAGCGAAGCGGGCTGCCACCACGTGCCTGAAGTTGACCACATAGGTGAAGGTGCCCGGCTCGCCCTCATGGGAGATCTGAAGGGACACCACAGTGCCCTGCTCCATCCAGTCGACGAGTCTGTCGACTGCGGGCGTCGCGCCGTGCACGCGGAGAATCAGTTCCTTTTCCTTGCCAACGCTCAGCAAGTAGAGCAGCCCGGTGGGAGCGTCCATGGTCATGCGCTGCTCCTCATCGTGAGGATGGGACCGGGTCCACGTGGGTATCCCCGCAAAACCCCCGGCGTAGCGTCCACATCGCCCTTTCTGCGGACTCCGCGAACCTCCCCCTGCAGCCGTGCCGCCAACGGGCCCGAACGCCTATCCGAGCCTTACCGGTCCTGAACCGCTTCCTGCTCCCTTCATGGCCCTGGCCCACAGGTGCCGGACGCGGGCGGCGGGTATGTCTCAGCACGGACGGCCCTTTCGTGGCCTGGCTCCTCGACCGCCTCGGGAAGGCTCTGTGATCCTTACACGCGCATCCGTGTCCCCTGCGGCTCTCCTGCACCGGCTGTCGGGAGCCGCGCACTGGCTGACGTCACCGCTGCTTCCCGAGGACTACCTCAGGTTGATCAATCCGCTCTGGGCGGTGGAGGAGTTGTACGGCCGGGTCGAGGCGGTGCACGCGGAAACCTGCGACGCGGCGACTCTGGTGATCCGCCCGGGTCGGGGCTGGACGGTGCACCGTCCCGGTCAATCGGTCCGGATCGGCGTCGACATCGACGGGCGGCGGCACTGGCGGACCTTCTCACTGTCGTCGGCCCCGGACAGGTCCGATGGTCGCATCACCGTCACGGTGAAGGCCGTGCGCGGCGGGCTCGTCTCCGGCCACCTGGTACGGAGCACCATGCCCGGGGCGGTGCTCACGCTGGGACGGCCCGAGGGGGCGTTCGTCCTTCCGGAGCCACCACCACCGCGACTGCTGTTCGTGACCGCCGGGAGCGGCATCACACCGGTGATGGCGATGCTGGACGGCCTGCGTCTGGACAGTGCGGACGGACCGGACATCGTGCTGGTCCACTCGGCGCGAACACCCGACGACGTCATCTTCGGCCGGCGACTCCGGAGCCTGGCTGCGCGATACCCCCGGCTGCGGCTGCACGAGCGGCACACCCGCACCGAAGGACGGCTGCGGCCCGCGGATCTGGCCCGGCTCTGCCCGGACTGGGCCGAGCGGTCCCTATGGGCGTGCGGACCGCCGGCGATGCTCGACGACATCGCGGCGCGCTGGACCGGGCCCGCGGACGGGATCCATGTCGAGCGCTTCAGTCTGGCGCCGGCGGCGGCAGCGGGCTCGGGGGGACACGTCCGCTTCACCAGGAGCGGGCGAGAAGCCGAGGCCGACGGCGGCACACCGTTGCTGGCCGTCGGCGAGAGCGCGGGGGTGCTCATGCCGAGCGGCTGCCGTATGGGCATCTGCTACGGATGCGTCGCGCGCCTGCGCTCGGGCCGGGTACGTGACGTACGGACCGGCCAGGTGCACGGAGACGCAGGAGACATGATCCAGACCTGCGTGTCGGTGGCGATCGGCAAAGTCGAGATCGAACTGTGAAAGGGACACGCATGCCTGCCAAACAACCGGCCTCTGTCGACACCGAGGGGTTCGGCCGCGAGCTGGACAAGATCCGCGACGAGGTGCTCGCGAGCCTCGGCGAGCGGGACGCGGCCTATATCCGGGGTGTCATCGCGGCCCAGCGCAAGCTGGAGCTGACCGGGAGGGCGCTGTTGTTCGCCTCCTGGTTGCCTCCCGCCTGGGCCGCCGGGACGGCGGCGCTGGCCGTCGCGAAGATCCTGGAGAACATGGAGATCGGCCACAACGTTCTGCACGGGCAGTGGGACTGGATGCGGGACCCGAAGATCCACTCCACCACCTGGGAGTGGGACATGGCCTCCCCCGCCAACCAGTGGAAACACTCCCATAACTTCGTCCACCACACCTGGACGAACGTGCTCGGCAAGGACCGCGACATCGGCTATTCGGCGATGCGGATCAGCCCGGAGCAGCCATGGCATCCGATCTATCTCGCCCAGCCGTTCTACAACGCGCTGCTGGCGCTCTTCTTCGAGTACGGCATAGCCATCTACGACCTCGAACTGGAGCGCATCCCGTCGGGGAGAAGGGATCCGAAGGAGGCCCTCGCGCAGGCTCGCGCCGTGGCGGCCAAGATACGCCGCCAGATCGTCAAGGACTACGTCGCGTTCCCGCTGCTCGCCGGTCCGGCCTTCCTGCCCGTCCTGCTCGGCAACCTGACCGCGAACATGGCGCGCAACGTGTGGGCGCACACAATCATCTTCTGCGGTCACTTTCCCGAGGGCGCGCACATCTTCACCGAGGACCGGCTCGAGAACGAGACCCGTGGCGAGTGGTACCTCCGCCAACTGCTCGGCTCGTGCAACATCGACGGCGGACGCCTCCTCCACATCATGAGCGGCAACCTCAGCCACCAGATCGAGCACCACCTGTTCCCCGACCTGCCCAGCAACCGGTACGCGGAGATCGCACCCCGGGTCCGCGCCCTGTGCGAGCGGTTCGGCCTTCCGTACACGTCCGGGTCGCTGGCCCGGCAGGCGGGGTCGGTATGGAAACGCGTCCTGCGGATGGCACTGCCGGGGCCCGGCCGGCCATCGGCGGCCGACTCCTCCGCTCAGGCGCTCAAGGCCGCGGCGTGAGCCCGAGCGGATCCACCGGCGCATGACAAAGCCCCGGACTCCGTGAGGAGCCCGGGGCCGGATGTCGTCGGATGACGGGCCACTATGTGCCCGGCATCGGCGGCGAAGCGTCGCTTAGAGCGGGCGAACCTGCTCGGCCTGCGGGCCCTTGGCGCCCTGGCCCGCGGTGTACTCGACCCGCTGGTTCTCCTCCAGCGAGCGGTAGCCGCCGGCGTCGATGGCAGAGTAGTGGACGAAGACGTCCGGAGTGCCGTCGTCGGGAGCGATGAAGCCGAAGCCCTTTTCGGCGTTGAACCACTTGACGGTTCCCTGAGCCATGTTGCTTTCTCCTTGATAAGACGATCTCGAGGACCACGGGTGTGATCCCCGGGCTGCTGCGACCGACCGCCTTGGGAAAGCCTCGGCTCCGTACGGTAACGCCCGCTGTCATAGCTCCACAGGCGCTGTTACGCAAACTGGGACTTCGACACAACCTGTTTCTTAGAAACAGTACCCGATAGGCGCGCCCGTGTGGCCCCCTTTACGAAACCGCCGTACATCCCGGCCGCGGGCATGACCCCGTACGCGGTCAAGCACTCGACGACGTCTGTTGACCGGGAACCGGTTCAGCGGGGGCGGCGGCCCTTCCTGCCCCGGCCGGTTTGCGTGCCCCGCCGGCCCGACCCGCCCGGAGCGGGACTGCGCGGCTGCTTCCGCGCCTTTTCCTGGGCAGACGCGGGTTCCTGGGCAGGTGCGGGGGTGCGGCCCCGCGAACTGTTCGCCGTACGCCCCCGGACGATGCCGATGAAGTCCTCTACCAGTTCGGTCGTCGCCTCCGCGGGCCAGGCCAGCGCGATCTGCGACTGCGGCGTCTCCACGACCGGCCGGTAGGTCAGATCCTTGCGGTGATGCAGGCGCGCCAGCGACTGCGGGACCAGCAGCAGCCCGGCCCCCGCCGCCACGAGCTGGATCGCCTCCGCCGTCGTGTCCGGGCGCGTGAAAGCCGGCCGCCCCGGCAGGGCCGTCCACTCAAGGGTGTCGTCCATCGGATGGAACACCTCGTCGTCGGCGAGATCGGCAACGGTCACCTCGTCGGCGGCGGCCACCGCGTGATCCTTCGGCACCACGACCACGGTGGTCTCGGCGTAGAGAGGGATCACGCTGAGCCCTGCACGGTCCACGGGCAACCGCACGAACCCGGCGTCGGCGCCGCCCTCGTGCAGGAGCCGCACCACGTCGGCGGCGGCGACGGAGACCAGGCCGAGTGGCACGTCGGGCACACGCTCGGCCCATACGTTGACCCATTTGGCGGGCGTCACCCCAGGCACGTAAGCCAGCCGAAACTCCCTGTCGGTCACCTGCCCAGGGTACCGATGTCCGGGGAGGCGGCTTCCCGCCATACCCTTGACATCATGACCAAGCTCAAGACCACCCAGACGATGAAGCCCGCGACCGCGGCCAAGAAGCTGGGTGTGCTCCTCTCGGCCACTCCCGCCGAGTTCCAGGAGGGAGTCGTCTCCAGGGATGAGCTGAACAGGCTGCAGGCCGATCCGCCGGCGTGGCTGGCCGATCTGCGGCGCAACGGTCCGCATCCCAGGCAGGTCGTCGCCGTGAAGCTGGGCATCTCCAACTCGGGCCTGGCCAGGGCCGGCATCACCGGACCGCTCACCACGGCCGAGATCGAGGCCATCAAGGCGGAGGACCCCGAGTGGCTGAAGCACGAGCGGTCGGTCCAGGCCGAGGTGCGCAAGGAAGCACAGCGCCTCAAGCAGCGCTAGCAGCGCTGGGGAGTGGCGATCTGGACCGGTTCGGTCCGCTGCCATCCGGGCGAGCCGCTGAGTCTTTCCAGCGCGGCCCGGCGCATGAGCAGCTCTACCGCGCCATGGCCTACCGGGACGTGCCAGGCAGGCCACCGGTCCGGGGCCGCCCTGCGTTCGGACAGCCGACCATCGGCTGAAACTCTCCCACTTTTACGTCCGAGGTTTTCCGCCTCCGGCGGAGCCATCGGCACCGTGAATCACAGCGCGACCTGGGGATCCAACTGCGGGTTCTGCTGTCCCCGCGGCGGCGGTCGCAGGGCCCACACCGGTGCACCGATCGGGTCTATTGACGGAGACGGATGCGCTGAATAGCTTCCCGATCAGGAAACGATCTGCCTCGATTTCGGTGACACTCCGGAACGCGGGTGGGCGGCCCGAGACGGGGGCTCACCCCGGAGCTCCGATGTTAGCGCTCACAGTCTTCGAGGCGACGACGCTGCTCGGCCGCCCCCACGGTCAGGCCTGCACCCCAGGAGGATCGTTGCACTCCCCCCCACCCGTACGCGGAAAGACAGGGATCGCCGCGATGGCCGCCGCGATGGTGACGGTGGTCGCGGCGGCGATGACATGGGCGGCGCCGGCGGCGGCGGCCGCGTCCTCGTTGGTCAGCACCGCCTCGGGCCGGTGTCTGGATGTGGCGGGAAACGCCGACGCGCCCGGCACCGCCCTGCAGATCTGGGACTGCAACGGGCAGGCCAACCAGGCGTTCGAGTTCACCTCGGCCGGTGAGCTGCGGACGTTCAACGGCACGAGGTGCGTGGACGCCTACGGCGGGGGGACCTCGCCGGGCACGACAGTGGTCATCTGGTCGTGCAACGGGCAGAACAACCAGAAGTGGCGGCAGAACGCCGACGGGTCGATCACCGGCGGGCAGTCGGGTCTGTGCCTGGACGTGAACGGCAACGGCACGGCCAACGGGACCGCGGTCATCCTGTGGACCTGCAGCGGACAGGCCAACCAGAGGTGGAGCACCGCCGGAGGCAGCCCCAGCCCGACACCCAGCCCCACGCCCAGCCCGACTCCGAGCCCGACTCCGAGCCCGACGCCGTCCGCCTCCCCCACCCCGTCGCCGTCGCCGTCGAGCAGCCCGCCGACCGGATCGAGCTCACGGCAGAAGGTCAACTTCGACCGGGGGTGGAGGTTCGTCCGTTCGGATGTGACGGGCGCCCAGAACGCCGGCTTCGACGACTCGAGATGGGTCCCCGTGGCGTTGCCCCACGACTTCGACGCGCCGTACAACGTGGGCGGCTCCACCGGCGGGCAGAACTTTCACGTGGGTGCGGGCTGGTATCGCAAGCACTTCACCGTTCCCTCGTCCTGGGACGGCAAGCGCGTCGAGCTCGAGTTCGAGGGCGCGTTCTCGATCACCGATGTCTGGGTCAACGGAACCAAAACAGGCACGCATCGGGGCGGCTACACGGGATTCGCCTTCGACATCACTAGCGCGATCCGGACCGGCGACAACGTGATAGCGGTGCGCGTGGACAACCGCTGGCAACCGGACCTCGCCCCTCGCACGGGCGACCACCAGTTCAGCGGCGGCCTCTACCGTGACGTCTACCTGAACGTCACCGACAACGTCCACGTCACCTGGTACGGCACCTTCGTCACCACCCCCGCGCTCACCAACCCGGCCTGGAACACGAGCAACTCGGCGTACTACAGGAACATCGATCTGTCGCAGTATCCGAGCGAGACCGACCTGCGCGCGAACATCACCGCCCGCCGCTCCAACGTCAGAGCGCAGACGGAGGTCCGCAACGACGGTTCCGCCGCGGTCGACGTCTACGCGCGCCAGGAGGTGCGCAAGCAGGGATCGGCCGGCGTGCTGGCGACGTTCACCTCGCCCGTACGGACGCTCGGCGCCGCGGCCACGACGACGCTCGACGCGCTGAGCGGATCTCTCTCGAACACCTCCGCCATGCTGCAGGGTCTCGACCTCTGGGCGCCGAACAACCCGGCGCTCTACACCGTGACCACCTCTCTGGTGATCGACCGCACTCCGGACGGGGCGGTCGACAACGGTGTCATCGTCGACAGCTACGACACCACGTTCGGCTTCCGGAGCACGCAGTGGAAGGTGGACGGCTTCTATCTCAACGGTGTCAAGACGCTGCTCGTCGGGGCGGACGCGAACCAGGACCACGGCGGCTGGAGCAACGCCGTCACCAACTCGGGCTTCGACCGCGACGTCCGCTACATCCGTGAGGCCGGGATGAACTTCATCCGGGGCTCGCACTATCCCCACGACCCGTCCTTCGCGGACTCCACAGACAGGCTCGGCGTCATGCTCTGGTCGGAGGCCACCTTCTGGGCGACCGCGACCGCCGGCAGGGAGCCCACGCCGACCGGCACCGTCAACGACTACCAGGCGGACGGCTATCCGCAGAAGACGGCCGACCAGGCGGCCTTCGAGCAGAGCGCCTTGGACGGCCTGCGCGACATGATCCGGGTCAACCGCAACCATCCCTCGATCATCAACTGGTCGATGGGCAACGAGGTGTTCTTCACCTCCTCATCCACCCTGAACAACGCCAGGGCGCTGGTGAGCAGGATGCGCGACTACTCCCACCAGCTCGATCCGACGCGCAAGGCAGGGCTGGGCGGCGTGCAACGCAGCTCGCTCGACCAGCTCTCGGTCAGTGACGTCGCCGGTTACAACGGCGACGGCGGGAAGATCACCAACACGTGGATGCCGAACGTCGTCTCGGAGTACGGGTCGTACACCTCCGACCGGCCCGGTACATACAACCCGACGTACGGCGACGTCGCGGATCCGTCCGACGGCACCAGGTTCACGCTCACGACCGGAAGCGCCGGACTGGCCATCTGGGCGGGCTTCGACCACGGCACGATCATGAGTGCCGCCTTCGCCCGCATGGGCATGATCGACTACTACCGGCTGCCGAAGGACCAGTGGTACTGGTACCGGGCCAACAAGTCGAGGTGGACAGGCCTCACCAATGTCGCCGACCCCACGCCCGTGGCCCGCGAACGATCCACGAGCGGAACAGCGACCCGGATGACGCTGGAAGCCGGGAAGTACTCCCCGACGACGATCACTGACGACGGCGCCACGGACACCCAGCTCGTGGTGACGATGCGGAACTCGTCCGGCGCCTGGGTCAACGACACCCGCGCCGTCACACTGACCGTCACCAGCGGCCCGGGAATCCTGCCCGGCGGCAAGTCGTACACCTTCACGCCGAACGTCTCGGCCTTCGACGGGAAGATGGCGATCGAGTTCCGTTCCTACTACGCCGGCACCACCACCATCACGGCGAAGTCCTCGGGCCTGCCCGACGCCACCATCACGATCACGACCACCGACACGGCCGGGGCAGCGGGCGAGACCGAACCCGCCAACTTCGGCAACTCAGCCCTCTGGGGCTGAACCGCCGCTCACCCGGTCGATTCCTGGCGGGAAGCCGCCAGGAATCGACCGGCTCCCGCTGCCGACTGATGTCGTGGAACGGCCTCACGACGGCTCCTGCGAGGCAGCCCGAATCCTGTCGCCTTTGCCGAATGATCGGCCTAATCTGCCCGCATGGCCCATGGGAAGACCTCCTTCGTCTGCTTGCCCTGCCGAGCCTCGTACAAGCAGCCGTTTCCAGGCCTGGGCCTCGACGATCGGCTCTGCCCTCGATGCGCGCAGCCGCTTGTCCATGTCGGCTCCGCCTTCGCGGCACCGCGCCGTACCGACAGGGCAGGCTGGCGGACGCTCTCGGTGCTGCTGCACGCGGGCGTCCGCTTTCACAAGAGTTGCTGCGGGGGCCCTGGTTACCGCCCGCGCTCGCTCAGCGAGGTGCGCGCGCGAATGACGTACGCCCGGAGAACCGGAGAGCCCTTCTCCGAAGCTCTGGCGCGCCGCGAACTGCCCTAGGCGTGACCTCCTGCCGTCTTGGCTGGTCACGCATCCGGTGAGCCGCAGAGGCAAGCTGCGATTGCGATCACGATCCCGTCGCGCTTCGGCACGCCGCTCGCCTTCGTCGGACAGCCCTACCTGCCGACCGCCCACGGAGCCGTTCATCCCCGCGGCGCTTACCATCGCCTCACAGTGTCCTGGCCACGGTTGGCGGCGACGTCGGTCAGTCGTTGGCGGCCACGTAGCCGCCCGTACATCGAGACGCCCGGCAGACGGGGCAGATTCACATGCTCACTTCAGCGACACCCGAACCCCACCCGAGAACAGCGAGTCATGCAGCTCGATCGCCACCGGGTTCAATCCCTTCGGCACGTCGAAGACCACCGTCCCATCCACCGACAGGCCTGGATTGATCTGCTCATACAGGCTCTTGGAGTCTTTCAGCCAGAGTGCCGCCCCGGTGTCGGCCTCATACTCACGGCCGTCGGCGTCGATCAGCTTCTGCACGGACCCGGCGAACGACTGGGCTTCGTCGCCGATGTTCTCCACGGTGATGACGATCAGGATGAACTCGCCCTTGGGCTTCTGCTCGGTGAACCCAGACCCGACACTGTCGGCGCGGGACACCTTCTTCACGGTGAACTGGAACTTGCCGTCCCTGACGGGGGTGCCGACCTTCCCCGCGGTCTTGTCCTCCGACTCGTCCGCGGGCTGCTCTGTCTCCTGGTCGTCGCCGACGGCCGGGGCCGTCTCGTCTTGTCGTACGGTCGCCACCGTGGGGGAGTTCGTGTTATCGCCGGTGAGGGCGACCAGGACGCCGCACCCGGCGAACAGCACCCAGGCAGATCCCGCCGATCACCGCAAGGACGATCAGCCCTGTGTTCGACTTCTTGGGCGGCCGCGGCGGAGGCGGGTAGCCGTAGCCGGGTGGAGGACCGTAGGCAGGTGGGCCGTACTGCTGAGGCTGCGGACCCCCAGGCCCCTGGTACGGGTACGGCTGCTGCGGGAACTGGCGAGGGTCCGGCTGATAGCCGCCGGGAGGCTGCTCGGTCATCGGTGAATCTCCGGGAGGTCATGTGAAACTGGACGATCACGGGACGAGTGATCCACCGAGACGGGTTACCTCTCCCTGCCGATTGATCAGATCGTTAGCCTTCGGGAGGCCAAGGGAGCCGGTGAGCGTGCCGTCGGCGTGGTCCGCGCCCGGCGCTCGTTGAGCCCGATAAGCGTCGCCATCCCGTCCAGCGGGCACTTCAGGTCGAGCTCGAACAGCGTGTCCAGGTCGAGCGCGTGGTAAATCCGCCCGCGACGTCACACTTCGCTCCCCGCCGGTCCTCTTAGGAGGCGTGACCGTTCCCGTGCGCGCCCAGCGGGCGGGACGGCGTGACCCACGGCGACAAGGAGCACTCGGCATGACCATTCTCGTCACCGGAGCCACCGGGACCGTCGGCCGGCAGGTGGTCCACCATCTTCTCGAACGCGGCCGGAAGGTGCGGGCGCTGACCCGGGACCCCGGCCGCGCCGTCCTGCCGTACGGCGTCGAGGCTGTGGGCGGTGACCTCACCGACGCCGCCGGCCTGGAGGGAGCCTTCGACGGCGTCACCGCCGTCCACCTGATCAATTTCGGCGTCGGCTACCGGCCTCTCGCCAACGGACGCGACATCGTCGCGCTCGCGGAGCGGGCCGGAGTCGCCAAGGCCACCGTGCTGGGCGGCTGGCAGGAGGGCACGCTGGAGCCGGCCGTCAGGGCGAGCGGCCTGGAGTGGACCCTCCTGCGGCCGACGCAGTTCATGGCCAACTTCCTCAACGACTGGGGCGAGTCGCTGCGGACCACCGGGCGGGTGCGTGAGCCGTACGGAGATCGGCAGAGCCCGCCGGTCGACGAGTACGACATCGGCGCCGTCGCGGCGGCCGTGCTGACGCAGGACGGTCACGGCGGCAGGTCCTACCACCTCACCGGCCCCGAGGTGCTGACCGCACGGCGGATGGTCGCGATCATCGCCGAGGCGACCGGCCGCGATCTGCGGTTCGAGGAGCTCACCCCCGACGAGGTGCGCCGCGAGTGGAGCGTGCCGGACCGGCGTCCGCAGCTTGCCCTCTTCCGTGCGTTCGCGGAAATCGAGAGAGCCGACGAGACGGACCTGGTGGAGAGCCTGCTGCGGGTCTACGGCACGCCCAGCGACTTCGCCACCAGGCTCATCGGCGATGTCGAGCAGGTCGTCGGCCGGCCGCCGCGCACGTTCGCCCAATGGGCCGCCGACAACGCCCGTCACTTCCTGCCCACCGGCCCGCGCTGACCTCACGAAGGCGAAACCCATGATCCTCATCACCCTGGACTCACGCATCTTCGGCGACTCGGCCGACCGGCTCCTCGCCTTGGCCGCCGAGCGGGGCGTGAGCAGGGTGGTGGTCCCGTCGGCGATCATCGACGATCCGTTCGACCTGCAGCCGTCCCGATGGCGGGGGGACCGGAACAGGGAGGCCGGGGAAGCGGCCGTCCGGCACGGACGTACGCCGGCTGGGTGGCCGGCCACATCGCCGCCTTCCGGAACGGATGAGCTTCGATGCCGGCACGATCCCGCCCTGGTGCTGTGCGCGACGCGCTGATCCGGTATCCCTAGCGGCAAGGAGCCCCATGATGCGTGAAACCCCCGCGGCCGACGCTTCCGAGGTGTTCGCCGGCCACCGTGAGTTGTTGTTCTCCATCGTCTACAACATGCTCGGCACGGTCGGCGACGCCGAGGACGTGCTTCAGGAGACCTGGCTGGCGTGGGCGGCACGGGATGTGGCCGGCGTCGACAACCCCCGCGCCTACCTGGTGCGTGTCGCGGTCAACCAGGCCCTCGGTCACCAGAGCGCGCTGCGCAGGCGCAAGGAGACCTACCTGGGCCCGTGGCTGCCGGAACCGCTGATCACCGGTCCCGACGCCGCCGAACCCGCGGTACGCGCGGAGTCGGTGTCGATCGCCCTGCTGGTGATCCTGGAGACGCTCACCCCGCTGGAGCGGGCCGTGTTCGTCCTGCACGAGGTGTTCGCCTACCAGCACAACGAGATCGCCGCCATGCTGGACCGCAGCCCGCCCGCGATCCGGCAGATCGCCCACCGGGCCCGCGAACACGTCCAGGCGCGGCGTCCACGCGCCCGGGTCGACCGGCGTACGCACCGGGAGGTGACCGAGCGCTTCGTCGAGGCGGCGTTCGGCGGTGACCTGCCCGCTCTGATGGAGATGCTCGCGCCGGACGTCGTCCTGTGGCCCGACGGCGGAGGCAAGTCGGCGGTGGGCGGGCCGCGTCCGATCCGCGGCCGCGACAAGGTCGCCCGGGTGGTCGTGGCCAACGCGCGCGGCGGCGTGGACGTCCGGCACCGTCAGGTCAACGGTGACCCCTCTGTGGTCGTCTTCGCGGAGGACGCGCCCCTCGCGGTGATGGTGCTCGACCTCGACGCGGACGGGGAGCAGGTGCGCGACATCTACGTGGTCAGCAACCCCGACAAGCTGGGATCCGTCTCCGGCCACACCGCCGGGAAAGGTCAGGAAATATCCCGAAACGATTAGCCGCACCTCGGGTCGAAGGGCCGGACGCCCGAAAGGCCGGGCGCCCCGGAGGACGCCCGGCCCGGTGACATCGGCCGCCTTTATCCGACGCGCTTCCAGGGACCGTTCGGGTCGCCCGGCTTCTGGTTGCGGGTCCACCATTGCGCCTGGTAGGCGACGCCCTGGTAGTCCACCCGGTCGCCGGAGTCGAAGATCCGTGACGGGGTCCAGACAGCGGTGCCGTCCGCCGTGGTCACGAACTCCTGCCACGGGCCGTACGGATCGCCGGGGGTCTGGTTCTTCGTCCACCACGAGGCGTGCCAGACCGATCCGTGGTAGGACACCTGGTCATCCGTGTCGTAGACCGTGGTGGCGGCCCAGGCCGGCGGGTTGCCGATGACGAAGGAGACGGTCTGCTCGGTGGTCAGCCCGTTCGTGCCGACCGCGTCGATCTTGAGCTGGTAGGTGCCGTTCGGGTAGGCGGTGGTGTCGACGACGAGGTTGGGGTGAAGCCCGTCGTTGTGGCTGCCGGATGCCTTGGTGTTGTCGGTCAGCCAGACACCGTCGCGGTTGAGCTCGATGTAGGTGTAGGACACGTCGGACGCCGCACCGCCGAGATCGACGGTGAAGGTCGGCGTGCCGGAGACGGTGGCGCCGTCGGCCACCGAGACGCCCTTGATTGCCAGGTAGGGCGCGAGGGTCCAGAAGTGGTCGGGGACGGTGCCGTCGCCCGTCGCGGGCGCCGGGCTGGCGACGAGGGTCGCGTTGCGTCCGTTGCCCGAGGAGTCCGCGACGGCCGTTCCCGTGCTCTCGTCGAACGTGTAGCGCAGGACGTCGCCCGCGCCGGCCTGCCCGGTCGCGAGGGCGGACACTTCGGACGCGGTCAGCGCGCGGCTGTAGACGTTGAAGTCGTCGACCGCGGCGGCCAGGTAGGGGTCCCCCGAGTACTGCGAGCGGCCGATCCAGTTCTGGGTGGTGTTCCCAAGGCTGGAGGGGTGCAGGGTGAGGTTGGCGTTGGTGCCCGCGACCTTGTCGTTGACGTAGAGGGTGCCGGTGGTGCCGGACACGGTCACCGTCACCAGCGACCAGGTGTTGAGCGGGAGCGACGTGGTGGAGCTGATCAGCTGCTCCCCGCCGGCGCCGCCGGTCGTGATGGCGAACCGGAGCCCGGCGCCATTGGTGAGCGTCAGGAACATGTAGTTCGACGCGCCGGTGCCGAAGTCGAACACGCGCGACCACGTCGTGTTCTTGGCCGGGTTGACCCACGTCGAGACCGTGAAGTCGCCCGTGACGCCGCTCACCGCGCCGCGCGGCACGTTGACGTACTGGCTGGCTCCGGACAGCGCGACGGCCTTCCCGAGCTTGCCGGTCACCCGGGTGCCGCCGATGCCGGAGGACGTGACGGTGGTGTCACTCCACTGCACGACCTGGGCGCCCGAGTCCTTGCTCATGCCGTCGACGGCGAGCACCAGGCCCGTGTCGTAGTTCACGAGCTGGTTGTGGCCCTTCCCGTCGGGGACGACCTGCCAGAGCTGGGTGTTGCCGCCGGTGTCGGTCTCCACGACAGCGGACGCACCGTTGCCGGACGAGGCGTCCTTCACCCCGAGCACCAGGCCACTGGCCGCGTTGACGACCTTGACCAGGCCGGAGCCGGTGGAGACCAGCTTCCATCGCTGCGTGGCGCCGCCCGCGACGGTGGCCTGGTTCACGAGGGTCCCGGCCGACGTCCCCGCATCGTGGGTGTCGAGCGCGAGCCCGCTGTTGAGGTTGGTGATCTGGTAGGTGTTCTCCAGGTCGGTCGCCGTACCGGCGCCGCTGACCACCAGGTGGTAGGCGTCGGCGGAGCTCATCGCCACGGGCACGGTGATGGAGCCGTCGGTCACCTTGTAGACGGTGTCGGAGATGGTGATCGGGCCGGCGACGGGGTTGGTGCGCCCGTACGACGGGGTGTACTCGAGCGTGGCGTGGACGGTGTCGCCCAGGTCGAGCTTGTCCAGCCCGTCGACCTTGACGGCGGTGGCGCCGCCGGCGCCGCCGAAGACCACGCTGACCTGCTTCTTGTCGGTGGTCACGGCGGCGGCGCCGTCGAGGCCGGTGGTGGCGTTGGGCGGGGTGGTGGTGACCATGTCCCCGCTCATGTCGGCGTACCACTTGTAGAGCCAGTAGGCGCCGTTCGGCTTCCCGCCCGTGCCGGTCAGCAGGTCGCCGAGCGCGCCGTAGCCGTTCCAGAACGCGAGCTCGGCGTCGTGGATGCCGTATCGCTCGAACTTCGCGATGTATCCCACCAGCGAGCCGGGGATGCCGACCTCGGAGGGCGCCGCGTACTCCTCGATGGAGATCGGCCGGGGGCTGATGCCGAGGTCCTTCATGATCGCGTTGACCTTGGCGAGGTCACCCACGATCTTGCCCGAGTTGATCAGTTCGTGCCAGGAGATGATGTCGGGAACCGTGTCGGTCTCGACCGCGTTCCTCAGGAAGTTCTCCATGTCGTTGATGTTGTCGGAGAAGCTCGGGCCCTGGATCGGCGTGGTCGGGTCGAGCGATCGCACCTGGCGGAAGGTCTTCGTCCAGAAGTCCTCGTAGGTGCCGTTGGACGAGAGCCAGGTGTTGTCCGACTCGTTCCACAGCTCCCAGGCCACCATGTTCGTCGCTCCGGACGCCTGGACGGCCTTGACCTGCTGCTCCACCACGCCCGGCCAGGAGTCCCAGGTGAACTTGTACGGCCAGCCCGCGTAGTAGTCCGACAGGCGGTTCACGACCTTCGCACCCGCTCGGGCCGCCTTGTCGGCGACCACGAGCACGTCGCCCTTCGCCTGCTGCTTGCCGCCCACGGCCATCTGGACGAAGGTGTTCGGCTTGATGGCCTTGACCAGGGCGTCGGAGGGCGTCGCGTCGTCCGCGAGGCCGTACAGGGACCCCGTCGCGACATGCGTGACCGGGCGGAAGGGCTGGTCGGCCTTCACCACGAGCGTGGACGCCGGGACCGGCGCCGCGTTCGCGGCGGCGGACGCGGGCACGGCGGAGAGGGCGGCTCCCGCGGCCGCGCTCGTGAGCGCGGCCACCAGGGCCGCGGCGTGGCGGGATACGCGCCGGAGCCGGTTGCGGCCAGGGCGCGGGGCTGAAGCACCTCCCGGGGGAAATGCCGTTCGAGACATGGGTGCTACTCCTTCACATTGTGTGAACGACAGGACGTTCACCTTTCTTGTGGCGTCCCGCAGGGCCCCGGCGATGCCGCCGAGACCCAGTGTTAGCGCTAACATCAGCGGCGAGCCCGGATGGTGGCGTTCTTCCGGGATGCGGGACGCTTCCTCTAGTCCTTCACCGCTAGTCCTTCACCGCGCCGGCGGTGACGCCCGCCGCGACGTACCGCTGGGCGATGACGAGCAGGACGGTTGCCGGGATGGAGGCGACCACGGCGGTGGCCATGATGGCGTTCCACTCCTGGTTGTTGTTGCCGATGTAGTGGTAGATGCCCAGCGTGATCGGCTGACGGCCGCCGCCCTGGTCGAGGGTGGAGGCGAAGACGAAGTCGGACCAGGCCCACAGGAACGCGAACAGCGACACCGTGATGACCGAGTTGCGGCTGACCGGCAGCACGACCGACCAGAACGTGCGCAGCGGGCCGGCGCCGTCCACCCGGGCCGCCTGCATCAGCTCCTCGGGGATGCCGGACATGAACGCGGTGAAGATCAGCACCGCGAACGGCACCGCCAGCGTGGAGTCGGCCACGATCAGCCCCGGCACGGTGTTGAGCACGCCGGTGCTCAGGTAGATCGCGTAGAACCCCATCGCCATGATCACACCGGGGATCATCTGCGCGATCAGCAGCACGAAGCTCAGCACCCCGCCGCCGCGCGGGCGCAGCTTGGCCAGCGAGTACGCCGCGGGCGCCGCGATCACCACCGTCAGGGCCACGGTGCCCAGCCCCACCACGAGGCTGGTGGCGAGGTAGGGCCCCTGCTGCTCCAGCACCGCGCGATACCCCTCCAGCGTCCCGTGGACGGGGAACCAGTACGGCGGCGACTTGCGCATGTCCTGGTCGCGGGTGAACGAGACGTTGATCATCCAGTAGACCGGGAACAGCATGAGCGCGGTGAACACCACGCCGAGGCCGGTCCGCCACCAGGTACGCCGGGTTGTCATGCCGCCCCCTGCCGTCGCTGCACGCGGATGTAGACGAGGCCGAAGACCAGCGCGATCACGATCAGGAGGTTGCCCACCGCCGCGCCGGGGCCGAAGGAGGGCAGCATGTTGCCGAAGCCCAGCCGGTAGGACCAGGTGGCCAGCGTCGTGGACGCGTCGCTCGGCCCGCCCTTGGTCATGATCCAGATGATGTCGAACACCTTGAGCGTGTAGACCAGCCCGAGCAGCAGCGTGATCGCCGAGACCGGCCGCAGCAGCGGGAAGGTCACCCGCCAGAACCGCTGCCAGGCTCTGGCCCCGTCCAGGGCCGCCGCCTCGTAGATGTGGGAGGGGATCGCCTGCAGCCCGCTGTAGAGCACGACCAGGTTGAACGGGATGCCGATCCAGATGTTGGCGATGGTCACCGACCACAGCGACCAGTCCGGGGACGTCAGCCAGTTGACCGGGTCGATCCCCACCGCCGCGAGCACCGCGTTGACCACGCCCGACTCGCTGTTGAGCATCCACGACCAGGTCGAGGACGACACGATCAGCGGCAGCAGCCACGGCACCAGGAACAGCGCGCGCAGGGTCGCCGACAGCCGGAAGTTCCGGGTGAAGAACACGGCCAGGGCGAGCCCGATGGTGAACTGGAAGGCCAGCGACACCACGGTGAACACCACCGTGTGCCACAGCGCCGGCCCGAACGTGGCGTCGCGGACGGCCTTCCCGTAGTTGGCCAGCCCGGTGAACGGCGCGTCGCCCTGCACGAACGACCGCACCGTGTAGTTCCGCAGGCTCAGGTCGACGTTGCGGTACAGCGGATAGACGTAGAACGCGAGCAGGTAGACCACCACCGGGGCGAGGAACGCCCACGCCGCCCACTGACCCGATCGCCGTACGGGTGCGCCGCGATCGCCTCCGGACTGTGGCCCCGGGGCCCGCTCCCGCCGGCCCGCCGCGGTCGGCGGGGCCGGCGTCTGTGTTGCGTGTTTCATGCTTTCCTTCATCTGGACGGCCAGAGGCGGGCCCGGCGACCGACGCCCGGGCCCGGACGCTACTGGACGGCGCTTTCCGCCGTGCCCTGAGCCGCCGTCAGCGCCTCCTGCGCCGACTGCGACCCGCTCAGCGCGGCCTGCATCGCCTTCCACATGGGCTCGGAGATCTTCGGGTACTTCGTGCCGAGGTCGTCGCTGGTGCGGCCCTTCGCGGCCTTGACCGCCTCCACCCACACCTTGAGCTCGGCGTTCTGCTCGACCTGCTTGGCCTGCACCTCCTCGGTCGGCGCGATGTACGACAGCGTGGTGTCGGTGGTGTAGGAGTTGCCGGTGCTGGCCAGGCACGTCACCAGCTTCTGGGAGGCGACGTAGCGGGCGGTGTCCTTCTGCACGGGAAGGGTGACGAACTCACCGCCGGTCGGGGCGGGGGCGGTGCCGCCGTCCTTGGCGGGGATCGGGATGATGCCGTAGTCGAAGCCGGTCTTCTTGGCGTTGGCGAGCTGCCAGGTGCCGTTCTCGCCGAAGGCGAAGTCCCCGGTCGCGAACTCCTGCCAGCTCGTGGTCTGGGTGTTGTTGATGACCGAGGTGGGGGCGTAGCCCTTCTTCACCCAGTCGGCCCACAGCGACAGCGCCGCGACGCCCTCGGGTGAGTCGAGCTTCGTGAGCTGCGCGCCCGAGCCCCAGAACCAGGGCAGGAACTGGAAGCTGCCCTCCTCGGTGCCGATGCCCGAGAACGTGATGCCCTTCTTGCCCGCCGCCTTGACCTTCTCCAGCGCGGCGGTCAGCGACGCCCAGTCCTTCACCGCGTCCGCGTCCACCCCGGCCTTCTTCAGCACCTCCTTGTTGTAGTAGAGGGCGAGCGTGTTGGCCCCGATCGGGATGCCGTACGTCTTGCCGCCGAGCTGGCCCGCCGCGAGCAGGTTCGGCGAGACGGTCGTGGTGTCGATCTTCGTCTCGTCGGTCGAGGTCAGCACGCCGGCCTCGGCCAGCGTCGAGACGACCGGGTTGTCCACGATCAGCACGTCCGGGGAGTTGCCCTGCTGGGCGGCCAGCAGCGCCTTGTTGGTCAGGTCGGTGGTGTCGTAGCCCGTCCGCTTGACGGTCACCCCGGCCTCCGTCCCGCACTGCGTGAGCAGCTTCACCCAGTCGGAGGAGTCGTCGAACTGCGGGTAGGGGTCCCAGATCGTGTAGGTCCCGCCCCCGGCGGCCTGGCTCGCGCCCGCCGTGGCGCTGTCGGTGCCGTCGCTCCCGGACGAGCCGGAGCACGCGGTGAGACCACCGGCGACGGCGAGGACCACCAGGGCCAGGCCGGCGGCGCGCCGGCCCCTGTCGAGGCTTTCCATATCGTTCTTCCTTTCGACGGCCGGCGTCCGGCCGCTTGTCGTCTCGTTCACCGGCGCGGGTCCGCACGGTCAGGGTGCGAACCCGCGCTGTGGGCTCGGATGGGGCTCAGGTGAGCTGGATGTAGTCCAGCTCGGCATAGCCGGTCCCGCCGTCGAAGTAGGGGGACCCCTTGGCCAGGCGGATCACGTTGTAGCCCGCCCGCAGGTTCACGGTGGTGCTGACCGTGGCGCCGAACTGACCCCAGGCGGCGGTGGGCGGATAGCTGACCGTCGTCCAGGCGCCGCCGTTGTACGCCAGCCCCTGCGTGGCGGTGGCCCCGGTGGCGTTGGCGTAGCCGATGGTCATGGTGTACGCCCGGGCGGTGGGCACGTTCACCACGAAGTCGACGTAGCTGTCGGTGCTGTGATCACCGTTGCTGTTGTCGATGCGCCCGACGTAGCCGCCCTCGGACGCGCTGGAGCCGCTCAGCCGCTGGGCGCGGAAGACCGACGCGTTCTCCGCCTCGTAGCGCTGCTGGTAGGACGGCACCCCGCCGGTCGGCTGGATCACCAGGTTGTAGGCGCTGGTCGCCGACATGTTCGGCACCGGGACGCTGATCTGCCCGTTGCTCACCGCGTACGTGCTCGTGGAGATGGTCGTGGGCGCGGTCACGGCGGTGAACCGGCCGTTCGAGGGGGTCGACTGCAAGGTCACCCGGACCGAGGAGCCCAGCGCGCCGATGCCGGTGACGCGCACCGTGTTGGTGCCCGACTCGTTGCCCAGGACCACGTTGACGATCTTGCGGGTGGCGTCGTAGGAGGCGAAGCCGTCCAGCCCGGTTTGGGTGGACGGCGTGGTGGTGACCATGCGGCCGGCCATGTCGCCGTACCACTTGTACAGCCACCAGGTGCCGGTGGGCTGGCTGTTGTTGACGACAAGCCCGTTCATGGTGCCGTATTCGTACCAGAACGCCCTGTGTGCCGTCTCGACACCGGCACGCTCGAACTTGGCCACATAGCTGGCGATCCGGCCCGGGACGTCCACTTCGCTCGGCGCGGCGTACTCGTTGATCGAGATGCGGCGGGGGCTGATGCCGAGCGAGGACTCCAGCGCGCGGTAGTCGGCGATGTGCGCGGCGATGCCACTGGGGTCGCCGCCCAGCTCGTGCCAGCAGATGACGTCGGGCAGCGTGCCCGCGGCCTTGGCGCTGCTCAGGAACGACGACAACCAGGAATGGTTGTAGTAGGAGATGCTCGGGCCGACGATCGGCGTCGTGGTGTCCAGCGCCCGTACGGCCCGGAAGGTGCGCGTCCAGCCGTCGTTGAAGGACCCGGCGGCGGAGGTGTTCCACGTCCCGTCGGGCTCGTTCCACAGCTCCCAGCCGATGACGTTGGTCACCGAGGTCGCGTTGCGGCGGGCGGTGACCATCGTGTTCACCTTGGCCAGCCAGTCGGTCCAGCTCACCCACTGGTAGGGGAAGTTGGGGTAGATGTCGGGCATCCGGACGTACTCCCCGGCCCCCACCCGGGTGGCCTGCGGGGCCACCAGCAGCGAGTCACCGCCGGGCGGCTGGCCGTTGGGCCGCTGCCCCACGCCCGGGGCGGGCTGCGTCAGCGAGTTGACCTTCAGCGGCAGCAGCGCGGAGTCGGCCGGGCGGCTGTTTTCCGCCAGGCCGTACAGGCCGCCGGCCGCGACGTGCGTGACCGGCCGGAAGGGCTGCGCCACGTTCACCGTCAGGGTGGCGCCCGCGGCCTCGGCGGGCGCAAGTGGGACGAGTGCCCCGGTCAGTGCCCCGGTCAGGGACACCGTCAGCGACCCGGCCAACGCGGACAACAAGGTCGTGCGTCGGGGTCTGCGCATACTTACCTCGCTCTTTCTGTGCTCAGGTGGGGGGTGGAGAGGAGGTGAAGCCGGGACCGCCCGCCCCGATTTCGGCGGCGTGCGCCGCGAGCGGTCCCTTCTGTCGCCGCGGGCCGCATGCTGCGGCCCGCGAGGTCATTCCGTGGCGGCGACCGGGATCCAGACCCGCATCGGGCCTTCGCTCCGGTTGCCCCACAGGAAGTACGGCACCGCCGTGAGCGCGAGCGGCGCACCCGGCCGCTCCCGCCTCATCCCGGTGGCGTACAGCGAGTCGCCGCCCTGGGCCACCAGCCCGCCCACATTGATCACGACGGGAATGTCCGCCAGGTCCTCCCGGTGATCCGCTGTGGCCGGAGCGGCGGCCGCGGGGACGGTGAGGTCCAGCCGCACGTCCTCCAGGAGCGTGCCGGGCGGCAGGTCGGCCTGCTCCAGGCAGTAGACGAGCGGACCACGCGCCAGGGCGACGCAGCCTCGCACCGCGTCCACGCGCGGATGCGCGGTCACCTGCCTGACCGGCATCTCCAGGTCGAGGACGACCGTCGTGCCCGGCGCCCAGGCCCGGGTGAGCCGGATGTAGCCGTCCCGTGCGGGGGCCATCACCGGGCCGCCGTCGATGCGGACCGTGTACGCGTCGCACCAGGCCGGCACGCGCAGCGCGAGCGTCCAGGGGGCCGTGGTCCCGGAGGTCACGGTCAGCTCGACCCGGCCCTGCCAGGGATATTCGGTGCGCATGTCCACCTGTACGGCGCCTCCCGCGACCTCGGCGTTCACGCTGCCCGCGGCGTACAGGTGGATCTGCAGGCCGTCGTCGTGGGCGGTGGCCAGGTAGCCGTGCAGCGAGGCCATCAGCCGGGCGATGTTGGGCGGGCAGCAGGCGCACGAATACCAGGGCAACCGGCGCGACGCCGCCTCCTCACCCGAGCCGGTGTGTCCCGTGCGCAGTTGCAGGGGGTTGGAGTAGAAGAAGTGCCTGCCGTCGGACGACACGGCGGCGGCGACCGCGTTGTACAGCGCCCGCTCCATCTCGTCGGCGTAGCGGGCCCGGCCGGTGGCCAGCAGCAGCCGCCAGTTCGCCTGGACGCTCGCGATCGCCGCGCAGGTCTCGGCGTAGGCCCGGTCGGGCGGCAGCTCGTACGGGTCGCCGTACGCCTCGTCGCGGTGGCGCGAGCCGTGCGCGCCGGTCACGTAGGAGCGCCGGTGGACGGCGTCCTCCCACAGTCGCTCGGCCGCGTCCAGCAGCATGTGGTCGCCCGTTTCCACGCCCACGTCGACCATCCCGGCCAGCAGGTAGAGCTGGCGTACGGCGTGGCCGGTGACCTCGCGGGCCTCCCGCACGGGCACGTGGTCCTGGTAGTAGGCGGGCCCGAAGCGCCCGTGCCCGAGCAGCCCCCGCCCGCGCAGGTCGAGGAACCGGCGCGCCAGGTCCAGATAGGGGCGGTGGCCGGTCAGCCGGTAGAGCTCGGCGAGCGCGGTCTCGATCTCCGGATGCCCGCAGACCTCCTCGACACCGTCCGAGCCGAACCGCTCCACCAGCAGGTCGGCGAACCGCCGGGCCACGGCCAGCAGCGCGGGGCTCACACCGGTGCGGGCCGCGGCCACCGCCGCCTGGAAGAGATGGCCCGCGCAGTAGAGCTCGTGGCTCCAGTCCGGCTTGCGCCACCGATCGTCCGGCGCGACGAGGGTGAAGTAGGAGTTGAGGTAGCCGTCCGCCTGCTGGGCGCGGGCGAGCAGCGCGACCGTGTCCTCCACGAACGACCGCAGCGCATCGTCGCCGGACGAGGTGCCCAGCTCCCAGGCCGCGGCCTCCAGCGTCTTGTGGACGTCGGAGTCGGCGAACCACATGCCGGCGAACGCCGCGTCCGACTCGCCCGCGGCGGCTTGGAGGTTGCCGATGTTGCCGGCGTGGTGCAGGTTGTCCACGCAGTGCGGCAGGGTGTCCTCGGCGTTGCGCCGCTGCCACCTCCCCAGCAGACCTCCCGTGTCGAGACGGGCCTGGTCCGGGTTCAGCGGCCACAGCGCGGCGACCGCCCCGGGTCCCGGTGCGACCGGCCCCGCGGAACCGCGGAGCTCGAACGGGGCCGACACCTGCATCGCCCGGGCGCCGGGAGCGGCAGAGGTGCCAGACAACTTCTGCTCAGTCATGCCTCATCTTTCGTGGAGCAGCGGACGTCCTTCACGCCGCCGAACGATTTCCCGCTCACGGCGAGGGACGCGGGAAGCCCGTCAAAGCGGACCACCCTGGTGACTGCGAAGCGAGAAGCCAGGGGCGTGATCGCTTGCAGTAGGAAACTAGGAAAACGATTGCCGTCACGGTATCCAACCGGCTTCCAGACCGTCAATAGCCCGTTTCCACGTTGTTACAGGGGCTTCGGAGTCGCACGTACGGCCTATAGAGTGGTGCTCAGGCAACCCCCTAGGAAAGTGGAGGAAACGTGGGAAAGCTGGAGCGTCATGCCACGATCGCCGACGTCGCGGCGCTGGCCGGGGTGTCGGTGGGCACGGCCTCCAAGGCGCTCAACGGACGCGGATCGCTGCGGGAGGAGACCCGCATGCGCGTGCGGGAGGCGGCCCGGCAGCTCAGCTTCGAGGCGAACGCGGGCGCCCGGAGCCTGCACTCGGGCCGCACCTACACGGTCGGCATGATCACGACGGACACGATAGGGCGGTTCAGCATCCCCGTGCTGATGGGCGCGGAGGACGCGCTGGGCGCCGGGGAGATGTCGGTCTTCCTCTGTGACGGGCGCGACGATCCCATCCGCGAGCAGTACTACGTCAAGACCCTCCTCAGCCGCCGGGTCGACGGCATGATCGTGACCGGCCGGCGCACCGAGGCGCGGGCGCCCATCGGCGCCAACCTGCCCGTGCCCGTGGTCTACGCCTTCATCAGCTCGGCCGACCCCGGCGACTGCTCAGTGGTCCCGGACGAGGCGGGCGGCGCCCGCAAGGCGGTCGAGCACCTCCTGGCCGTCGGGCGCACCCGGATCGCGCACATCACGGGACCCGAGCACCACAACTCCGCCCGGGTACGCGCGGCCGCGGCCACGGAGCGGCTCGCCGAGGACGGGCTGTCGCTGGTCGCTCCGCCTCTGTTCGGCGGATGGAGTGAGGTGTGGGGCCGTCAAGCCGTCGGCATCCTCCTGGCCGGCCGGACCGAGTTCGACGCCGTCTTCTGCGGCAGCGACCAGATCGCCCGGGGCGTCTGCGACGCACTGCGGGCCGCCGGCCGCCGGGTCCCCCAGGACGTCGCCCTCATCGGCTTCGACAACTGGGACGTCATGACCGAAGCCTGCCAGCCGCCGCTGACCAGTATCGATCTGGACCTCGAAGGGCTCGGCCGGTCGGCGGCGCAGATGCTCCTGGCCGCCATCAACGGCTCCCCCTCCCCCGGCCGCCACGCCCATCCCTGCCGGCTCGTGGTCCGGGAGTCGACCGTCCGGGAGTCGACCACCGTGCCGCTCCCGTGACCGGCCCGGCCCCCGGGGTGCGAGCAGCGGGGGCCGGTCAGCGGTGGAGCGCGTCCGGGGCGTCGTCCTCGATGAGGAAGCCTCCGGACTGGTGGTGCCAGAGCCGGGCGTAGGGGCCTTCGGCCTGGAGCAGTTCGCCGTGGGTGCCCTGCTCCGCGATGTGTCCCCGGTTGAGCACGACAAGCCGATCCATCCGGACGACGGTGCTCAGGCGGTGCGCGACCACGAGTGCCGTACGGTCCTGCATCAACTGCCACAGGGCCTCCTGCACGAGGATCTCGCTCTCCGAGTCCAGGGCGCTGGTCGCCTCGTCCAGCAGCAGGACGGGGGCGTCGCGCAGGATGGCGCGCGCGAGCGCGATGCGTTGCCGCTGACCGCCGGAGAGCTTGACGCCGCGCTCGCCGACCAGGGTGTCGAACCCGTCCGGCAGCGACTCGACGAACTCCGTGACGTGCGCCGCCCGCGCGGCCCGGAGGATCTCGGCGTCGGTCGCGCCCGGCCGGGCGAACGCGAGGTTGTCGCGCACGGACCGGTGGAACATGGCGGGTTCCTGAGGGACGTAGGCGATGAGGCTGCGCAGGTCGGCCTGACGCAGCCGGGCGATGTCCTGGCCGCCGATCAGGATCCTGCCGCCGTTCACGTCCATGAGCCGCAGCAACAGCCGGGTGAGCGTGCTCTTGCCGCCGCCGGACTGGCCGACCAGCCCGATCTTGGCGCCGCTGGGGATGTCGAGGTCCAGGCCGTCGAACAGGGGCGTGCCCCCGGCGTACCCGAACCTCACCCGCTCGAAGCGGACGCTCGCGTCGGCCGGGCGCAGCGGCTGCGGATCGACCGGATCCACCACCGTCGGCGGCACGAGGAGCAGCTCGGTGAACTGGGCCGCCTCGGTGAGCACGCTCTCCACGCGCCGGTAGATCTGGTTGAACTCGAACATGATGCCGATCGCGTTCGTGTAGTAGGTGAACGTCACCACGATGGCCTCCACGCCGAGGCCGCCGCGCAGCGCCACGGCGAGGAGCAGGCCCACGGAGCTGGTGAGCACCGACAGCGGGGCGACGACGGTGTCCACCTTGAGGTTGCCGTAATCCCAGGAGAGCAGGGACAACCTGCGCTGCTCGGCGATCCTCGCCCGATATTCGGCGGCCTCACGCTCCTCGGCGGCGAACGCGCGGACCGTGTCCATGTTGGCCAGCACGTCGGCGACGTGACCCGACACCAGCACTCTGGCGGCCTCGCGCCGGTCCACCAGCGCCTGGCGGCGGCGGATGAGCGGGGCGACGAGAAACCCGGTGACGATGATGAGGCCCACGAGGACGAGGACCAGCAGCGGGTGGTATCGCCACAGCACCACCGAGGCGAAGGCCAGGGGCACCACCTTGGCCACGATCGAGAACGTGAGCGTGTCGGCGAAGTCCTCGAACCTGGAGGAGAAGCCGATCACCCGCTTGGTCAGCGAGCCGGCGAAGTTGTCGTGGAAGAACGCGGTGTCCTTGGCCAGCAGGTCGTCCATGCCCACCACGCCGAGCCGCTCGATGCCCCGGGCGTCGGCGCGGTTCAGGAAGTGCAGCCCCAGCCGCCACAGCACCTCGCCCGCCAGCAGCATCGCGCCGAAGCCGAGCACGTACGGCAGCAGCGCGTCGACGGTGCCGTCCCCGCCGCCGGACAGGTGCCCCACGAGGCCGGCCACCGCCAGCGGCGCCAGATAGAACAGGCAGATGTTCCCCAGCGCCGGCAACGTCAGCGCGGGCACCGCGACCAGCCATTGGCGCCTCAGCTCGCCGCAGTAGTAGCGCAGCGCCAGCAGAACCGCCGACCTGCGCACGGATGGACCGTTTTCAGCATCCTCGATCGACCCGAGCGCAGCCATCAGCCCTCCCCGCACGCCAACCCGCCGTGGCCATGCTCTCGCAGTGCGTGAGGGGAGAGCGAGTGGTTTTCCCGCCACCCCGTAGGGCCGTCCGGCGCCGTACGGGAACGGCGGCGGGCGGACCTCGTACGCGGCCGGGGCAGTGGGCATGGCTTCATCAGGCGGGCCGCCACCGGCGCCGCCGCTGTCCGAGGGTGGCGTCATCAGACGGCAGAGCCACGCGGGCAGAGTCACGCGGCAGACCCTTGCCGCCCATGTCCGGCCCCTCGGTACCAGGAAGAGAGGACGCACTGTGGCCAAGGAAATCTTCGTGGGGTTCGGGATCGACGTCGACGCGGTCGGCGGCTGGCTCGGCTCCTACGGCGGTGCGGGCTCCCCGGACGACATCTCGCGCGGTCTGTTCGCGGGCGAGGTGGGCGTGCCGCGGCTCAACGCCCTGATGAAGAAGTACGACCTGCCGTCGACCTGGTTCTGGCCGGGTCACTCCATCGAGACCTTTCCCGAGCAGTTCGAGCAGGTCGTGGCCGCCGGACACGAGATCGGCCTGCACGGCTACAGCCACGAGAATCCGATCGCGATGACCCGTGAGCAGGAGTCGACCGTCCTCGGCCACTGCATCGACCTCATCGAGACGCGCACCGGCCGGCGTCCCACGGGGTATGTCGCGCCGTGGTGGGAGTTCTCGCCGGTCACCAACGAACTGCTGCTCGAACGCGGCATCACGTACGACCACTCGCTCATGCACCGCGACTTCGAGCCGTACTACGTGCGCGTGGGCGACACCTGGTCGACGATCGACTACGGCAGGGACGCCCGCGAGTGGATGAAGCCGCTCGTGCGCGGGGAGGAGACCGACCTCGTCGAGATCCCGGCGAGCTGGTACCTCGACGACCTGCCGCCGATGATGTTCATCAAGACCAGCCCGAACAGCCACGGCTTCGTCAACCCTCGCGACATCGAGGAGATGTGGCGCGACCAGTTCGACTGGGTCTACCGCGAGTCGGAGTACGCCGTCTTCACCATGACGATCCACCCGGACGTCTCTGGCCGCCCGCAGGTCCTGCTCATGCTGGAGCGCCTGATCGAGCACATCAACAAGCACGAGGGCGTCCGGTGGTCCACGTTCGACGCCATCGCGGACGACTTCACGGCCCGCCGTCCCCGGGCGTGACCGTCCCGGTCCCGAGCAGGAGGGGGTGTCCGGATGAGCGGCGCCTGTGGAGTCCCGGCCGCCGCCGGCCGCGCCGGGCCCCTCTTACCGGCGCTCGTCGCGCCCCTGAGAATCCCCCGCTGCAACGGGTTCGGGCGGCTTCTGACCAAGGTGGCTGACATGGAGCGGTGATGCGCATACGTGATCTACGGAAGGACAACCGCCGCTTCCGCTCGGACGTGTATCACTCGCGCCTCTTGCGCGTCAGTTGCCCCTTATGCCTCAGAGAGGGAAGTCCGTGGCTATCAAGTTGCCGGGCGGGCGGAGCATCGGCCTAGTGACGGCCGGCGCCCTGGTCGGGTCGGTCCTGGTTCTGGGTGGCGCGGCCACCGCTTCGTCGGCGGGCGACGCCGCCTTCTACGCGTGTGTGAACAAGAGCACGCGGTATATGCGCCTGGTCAACGCCACGACGAGGTGTAAGGCGACCGAGACGAAGGTGTCGTGGAACAAGACCGGTCCGCAGGGTCCGGTGGGTATCGGCGGCACCGGCGCGAAGGGTGACACCGGGGAGCAGGGCCCGCGCGGTCTGCGCGGTCCTCAGGGTCTGCGGGGTCCGCAGGGCCTGCGCGGCCCGGCCGGTCCGCAGGGCCTCAAGGGCGAGCCCGGCGCCCCGGGCAAGGACGGCGCCCCCGGCAAGGACGGCGCCCCGGGCAAGGACGGCAAGGACGGCGACCGCGGCCCCGCCGGCGCCGCGGGCGCGAAGGGCGACACCGGTCCGCGCGGCCTCACCGGTCCCCAGGGCCCGAAGGGTGAGAAGGGCGAGACCGGCGCGCGTGGTCCCGCGGGGCCAGCCGGACCTGCGGGCCCCGCGGGCTCCGGGGGTGGCTCCGCCAACGTCATCACCAAAGCGGAGGCCCTCTACCTTCCGGCCAACGGCGGCGAAGACAACATCATGTGCCCGGACGACATGGTCGCCACGGGCGGCGGCTTCATCGCCGGCACCACCCCGAGCGCGCCCTACATCATCACGAACGCGCCCTACCTCATCAACGGCAAGGCGGTCGGCTGGAGGCTCTACGGCAAGAGCGTGACCGGCACCATCTATGTGATCTGTATGGGGGGCTAGGTCGTGTCAGACGCTCCCTAGCGGCACCCGGTGGTGCCGGTGATCGGCACCACCTTGCCGTCGGGCGTTCCCGTGGAGCCCCTCCTGATCCCCGTGTCTCGCGCGGACTTCAGCGGGCGCGCAACGGTGCGAGTGCCACGCTCCATGCCACGACCTGGTCCAACATCGTGGTGAGCGGCCCGACATGGCCCTCGTTGGGCGTGAACACGCTGTAGTCCTTGAAGTCGGTGAGCAGGGACAGCGCCACCTGGGCCCGCACGTCGGCCATCTGGAGCTCGCCGGCGATCAGGCGCAGGTGTTCCACCGCACGGGTGCCGCCGACCGAGCCGTAGCTGACGAAACCGACGGCTTTGTTGTTCCACTCGCCGTACAGGAAGTCGATGGCGTTCTTCAGTGCGCCCGACGTCGAGTGGTTGTATTCGGGGGTCACCATGACGAACCCGTCGAACGACGCGATCTTGTCGGCCCACGCCCTGGTGTGCGGCTGCGCGTACTGGCCGAGCGACGGCGGCAGCGTCTCGTCGAGGTGCGGGAGTTTGTAGTCGAGCAGGTCCACGAGCTCGAACTCCGCGTCGGTCCGCTGCGTGGCGATCTGGTGCACCCAGCGGGCGACGGCCTCGCCGTTGCGTCCGGGGCGGGTACTGCCGAGGATGATCCCGATTCTGGTCATGACAATCTCCAATTCTGGTCAGGGCATAATTCGTCGCGTTGGAAGAGTATGGATACTTCGTTCGTGAAGCAAGTAATCTGTGACTATGACCACACCACCGCCGGTGCCGCCGGTGCCACCGGCGCAGCCGGAGCCGCTGACCGCCGACGAGGAGGCGTTGATCCGCGCGCTGCCTCGCCTGATCTACGCGCTGCCCCGCGCGATCGACGCCGACATGGTGCGCGAACAACAGTTGCCGCTCATTGAGTGGATCACCCTGATGCGGTTGTCGGAGGCGCCGCAGCGACGGATGAGGATGGGCGAGCTCGCGGTCGCCTGCGAGCTCTCCCTGAGTGGGATGACCCGCATCGTCACCGTCCTGGAGCGGCAGGGCTGGGTCGAACGACTCAGATGCGACGCCGACGCCCGCGGGTTGAACGCCGTCCTCACCGACGCCGGCCTCGCCCGCCTGGAACGGGCGTGGCCCAGCAACCTGGCCAGTTTGCGCCGGCACTTTCTCGACCACCTCGAAGGCGTCGATCTCGCCCGCCTCGCCCGCGCGGTCCAGAACGTCGCGGGCAACGCCTGACGCGGCGGGCGACAGCCCGGGCCCGGCGACATACGGCCGGGACATGGCCGGAATATGGCCGGCATTCCCGACGACCCCGGATCGGGGAGGAGAGCGGGTCATCTCTCAGGGATGACCCCCGGGTGCGGGTGCGGTCACTGAGCGGCGAGGTGGACGCCGTTGGCCGCGCCGATCACCCGGGTCAACGCCTGGTGCAGGCTCCGCAGCTCGGTCAGCTCCATCCCCAGCCGCTCGACGATCGCGACGGGCACCTTCTCGGCCTGCTCACGCAGCGCGCGTCCCTCGCCGGTCAGCACGATCGCCAGGGAACGCTCGTCGTCGCTGGCGCGGCGGCGCTCGACGAGACCGGCGGTCTCCAGGCGCTTGAGCAACGGCGACAGCGTGGCCGGCTCCAACTGCAGCAGCCGGCTGAGGTCCTTGACCGACAGCGGCGCGTACTGCCACAGGGCCAGCATCACCAGATACTGCGGGTGGGTCAGACCCATCGGTTCGAGCAGAGGCCGATAGAGGCCGATGACCGACCGCGAGGCGACCGCCAGGGCGAAGCAGACCTGGTTCTCCAGAGCCAGAGGGTCGACGATGTCGCCAACGTCACTCATGTGCACCTCCACCGCCATGCTACAAGCTTAGTACACTAACTATTAGTGCACTAAGCAGCGCCGAGAACACAGGAAGTGTCATGGCCCGTAGGAAGAGTCTCGAAGAGCGCATCGCCGACCGCGTCGCCCAGCGCCCGCCGATGAAGGAGAGCAAGAACTTCGAGCACGGACCCGCCAAGTGGATATTCGCCAGCGTCCTGGTGTTCGCGGTGCTCGTCCACTTCATCATCGTCGGCGTCGTCATGATTTTCGGTCACTGACCGAGGCGGCGCCCCGCTGCGGGGCTCGGCCGGCTCCGGCGGGATCATGAGACATCGCGCCCGGCGCATATGCCGAGGGCCCGCGGCGCGGCGGCCGCGGGCCCCGATCGTCGGAGTCCGGTCACCCGTGGGTCACGGGCTGGTGCAGGTGGCCGCCGGGGTGGCCGAGGACCCTCCGGCGAGGAAGCCGAAGGTCGTGCTCCCGTTGGCGGCGACCGAGCCGTTCCACGACTCGTTGCGCACCGTCACGTTCGAGCCGGAGCCCGACCGTACGCCACCCCAAATCTGGGTGATCGTCTGCGAACCCGGCCAGGTCCAGTCCACGGTCCAGCCGTTGACGGCGGAGTTCCCCGCGCGCACCGTGACCTCACCCTGCCAGCCGCCGGACCAGGAGTTGATCACCCGTACCGTCGCCGAGCACGCTCCGCTCACCCCGCCGGACGGCGAGGGGCTCGGGCTCACCGGCGGGCTCGGACTGGTGTCCGGGCTCCCGCTGGGTGAGGGGCTCGGGCTCACGGGCGGACGCGGCGAGGAACTCGGGCTGGGGCTGGGGCTGGGAGACGGGCTGGAGTCGGTCAGGACCGGAGTCGTCCAGTCTCTCCACTGCGACAGGTTGCCGGACTTCCTGGACGAGACCCGGAACACGGCGGAGGCGTTGCCCGTCTTCAGCAGGAACTTCTGGATGTTCTGCTGCAGCGGAGTACGCCATTCGGACCGGGTGGCGCAGTGGGTGCCGTCCTGCACGTCAGACCAGTAGCTGATGTTGTCTCCCGCCCCGAGCGCCTTGTAGATCTCGGCTCCGGCCAGCGCGGCCACGCTGCCCGACTGGGCGCCCAGCCAGTCGACGTGCGGGTTCTCCATGATGAACAGCCCGCGCGGGGCGATCATGCCCACCATCTCGTGAGTGTCCACCGGCAGTTGGGCGGGATTGCCGGTGAAGGAGCCGAACGCGTCTCCCAGCCACGGCTGCTCGGAGTAGGCGCTGCTCAGCGGCTGCGCGCCGGACTCCTGGGCGACGCCGCGCAGGATCGGAACGCCTGCGCTGCCCGACTCGATCGGCATGGTCAACGCGATGCGCTGGTCGAACACTCCGGCCGCGAAGGCGCCCTTCCCGAACCGGGAGCAGCCCGTGACACCGGTCGCATCCGCCTTGAGGATGCCGCCCCCCGACTGCTCGATGACGTCGATGATGCGGCTCACGCCCCAGGCCCAGGCGGCGAGCAGTCCGGTGCTGCTCGAAGAGCCGTAGATGCTGTAGTAGGCACCCTGCTTGTTGTTGCGGGCGGTGCCTTCCTTGCCGACCGTGAAGGGGTCGTAGCTGATGACGGCGGCGCCGCTCGCCTTGATCGTGGCCGTGTCGGCGCCGAATCCTCCGTAGACGATGACGGCCGGGAACGGCCCGGTGCCGCTCGGCAGGTCCACGCTCGCCGAGAAGCTCGCGCTCCTGCCGCTGTCGGACACGTTGACCGTGATGCCGGTTCGCGAGACCGTCCCGGTCACGTTGGCCGGCTTGCCGTGCTTGTCACCGTAGACATACCGCTCGGCGAGCTTCTTGATCTCTTCACGGCGGCACCGCCACTCCGACTTGGAGGTGATGCGCTGCCCGTTGATCTTCTTGAAGGGATCAGGAAGCCTGGAGTTGGCCGTCAGACTTCCGAGGTCGGACACCGCGCAGTCGGCGCCCTCGTCCTCGACGCCGGCGGCGGCAGCGGCCGCCTGCGCCGTCCAGGGCGCGAGCGCGCCCACACCGGCGTTGCCACCGGGGATCTCGACCACCGCGAGACCCAGCGAAAGCGCCGCCACGGCGCCGATGACGAGCGCGCGGCGGACACCCGGGGTGCGGCTCCCGCCGCCGGGAGTGACGTCGCCGATCATCGGCCGCCTCCGTGGGAGGGCCGACCGGCGTCGGCGTGTGCGGGCCCGGCCTGCACCGGGCTCGCCGGTGTTGCTCCCGAGTCCTTGAGATCTTGCAACACGGTGCTTGACACAGTGCGTCCTTCCTCCCGAGGGGTCCCGGCCCTGTGATGGGTCCGGAGAGAACCGCAAGCCGAATGGAGACGAATGTTTTCGAAGCATCAATGAAACGTTGCGGCATCGCAAGGCCCAAATCAGAGAGGGTCTTCGCCACAGAATGAGGGGGGACGACAGTGCTGTTCGCGGCAGGATTACCGCTACTCTCGCGAAGATTTTTCCGAAATACTCACGAAACTTTCAGCAACCGGTGATCGTCTGAGCTGCGGCGACGTCTCGCGGCGCTCCGGCGGACGGCCTGACGACGTCGGCGCCCCGCTCGTCGAGCAGGTCGGCCAGGAGTCGCACGGGGGACCGGCTGCGTCAGCAGGCGGCTGGTTCCGCGCTTCCTCCCCTCGCGTTTCGCCTCTCCGCTGCATGCCGAGGGCGATCTCCACTGCCCGGCGTGACGCGGGCGACGCGGGTCACCGGCCGCGCGTCGACCCGCGCAGTCGATGACATAGCCTTTGAGCAGGTAAAACGACGACCAGAGGAGAACCCCGCCATGGGTTCGCTCAGCCCTGTTCACTGGATGATCGTGTTGGTGGTGCTCGTGCTGCTCTTCGGCGCGAAGAAGCTGCCGGACACCGCGAAGGCCGTCGGGCAGTCGCTGCGGATCCTCAAGAGGGAGACCGGCAGGCTCGGCGACGAGGACGACGCCCCGGCCGCCCGGGCCCGTACGGCACCGGTCTCCCCGGACGCCGAGGAGCGGCTACGAGCGCTCGAAGCGGAGAACGCCCGGCTCAGAGTGGCGGCGGACGCCGCGCGGCGGGACGAGCCCGAGGTCCGCTGAGGCGTTCTCGGCGCCCTGCCGGTGGCGCCGCATGCCAAGAGCCGGCGAACGGCGAGCACCGCGCTCGGCGTCCCGGGCGACAGACACGGGCGTCGTGGGGCCCATGCATGGGTGCGTGCGGAGATTCGCCCAGATCGCGCGAACTTCCCCGCGAGGCCCGGACTCCAACAAGGCATGAAGCTCACCCTCTCGCTCCGCGTCGTTCTTCCCGCCGCCGCGGCCGCCGCGTTGCTCTCCGCGGCGGCGCTCCCGGCCGACGCCGCCGCCATGCCGAAGTTCGCCGCGCCCAAGGCGTACGGCACGTCGTTCCAGAGCGACCCCCACCATGACTTCACCAGGCACATCTCGCCGCGACACGACGGCATCCTGCGGGGCTGGGTCACGTATTACCGGTCCGGGGTGGCGGAATACGAGCCGATCAGGTGGGTGAAGGACAGGACCGGCCACACGGAGGGCCACTTCGCGGGCCCGCCCGAGGGTGACGTGACGGCCTACGCCTCTCCCGTGGCGAAGAACGTCGTGTTCTACAGCGCCACCGGGTGCAAGGGCACCACGGTGACCGTGAAGAGCGGCGGCCTCGGGTCGAAGCGGTGCTCCCGCAGTGAGCTGATCTCCCGGATGAAGTCCAAGCATCGCCCGGCGCTCATCACCGTCTATCGCGGCGCGATCGTCAAGGTGCAGGAGATCTACACCCCCTGAGCACCTGAAAGACCGCCGGTCACCCGGCATCGCTCGGCACAGGGCCGGACTTCCCATTCCCCGGAGGTCCGGCCCTTTTCGTGCGCGCCTCCTCCGCGCGCAGGCGCGGCGGCCTCGCCGTCGGCGCCACTTTCGGCCGACGACGCGGGGGCCGGTCATCGCCTGACGATCGCCGCGACGAGCCGGAGACGCCGATGAGAGGCACTCACCATAATGAGAGGATGTCAACGCCGCGGCAGCGCTACCGGGACCAGGTCCGTTCGGAGATCAAGCAGATCGCCCTCGTGCAGATCGGCGAAGGCGGAGCGGCGGCGCTGAGCCTGAACGCCGTGGCGAAACAGCTCGGCGTCACGGGCCCGGCGTTGTACAAGTACTTCCGCAGCCGCGACGACCTGCTGACCGAGCTGATCCTGGAGGGCTTCGACGAGGTCGCCGCGGCCGTACGGGCCGCCGCCGGCGAGGGCGCGCCTCGGGAGCGGCTGCACGCGCTGGCCCGGGCCTTCCACGGATGGGCGGTGGCCAATCCGCACCTGTTCCAGTTGCTGGCCGGCACGTCCTCGCCCGGCTACGACGCTCCCCCGGAGAGCGTGCTGCGGGCCCGGAGCGTGCTCGGGCCCTTCCTTCCGGTGTTCGCCGGAGGGCACTGCCGCCCGGGGACCGAACCGCTGCGGGAGCAGATGCGGCGGTGGGTGGAGGAGACCCCGGTGGTCGCCGAGTGGGTGCGCGCGTTCGCCCCGGAGGGGGATCCGGCGACCGCCCTGGCCGGCACCGTGATGGCCTGGGCGCAGCTCCAGGGCGTGGTGAGCCTGGATGTTCAGGGGCAGTGCGCCGGCATGGGGCACAGCGGTGCCACCCTGCTCGACGCCGTCATGGACGCCCTCGCCGACAGCATGGGCCTTCAACGGGCATCCTGGAACGATGAGTGAAGAAACGATCAACGCAGCGGCCGCGGGGACCTGGAAGCTCGGCGACCTCACGGTCAACCGGCTGGGGTTCGGCGCGATGCGCCTGACAGGAAGCGCCGCCTTCGACCTCGGCACGCCGAGCGACCGCGAACGGTCGATCGCGGTGCTGCGGCGCGCCGTCGACCTCGGCGTGAACCACATCGACACGGCGGCGTTCTACTTCTCGCGACTGCGCTCGGCCAACGAGCTGATCAACCGGGCGCTCGCGCCATATCCGGACGACCTGGTCATCGCGACCAAGGTGGGCCCCGGACGGGACCCGTCCGGCGAGTGGCTGCCGTTCGCCCGGCCGGACCAGTTGCGCGGCCAGGTCGAGGAGAACCTGCGCCAGCTCGGCCGCGACCACCTCGACCTGGTCTATCTGCGCCAGCCGGGGCTCGACTCGATCGCCGAGCACTTCGGGGCGCTCGCCGAGCTGCGCGAGGCCGGTCTCATCCGGCACCTCGGGATCTCCAACGTCCGGCCAGGGCATCTCGCGCAGGCCCAGGCGATCGCGCCGGTGGTGAGCGTGCAGAACCTGTACGGCGTCGGCGCCACCCGCAGCCGAGGGCAACTGCGCACCTGCGGCGAGCAGGGCATCGCCTTCGTGCCGTTCTTCGCGATCGCCGGCGAGGGCCGCGACCAGGGGGCGAGCGGCACGGACCGTGAGGAGGTGCTCGCCGTGGCCCGCGCGCACGGCGCGACCCCCGCGCAGGTGCGACTGGCCTGGACGCTCCAGCAGGGGCCGCACGTGCTGGCCATCCCGGGCACCGGCAATCCCGATCACCTCACCGAGAACGTCGCCGCCGCCACGCTGCGTCTCACGGACGAGGAGATGGCCCGCCTGGACGCGCTCTCCGACGCCGGCTGACCGGAGGACACGGCCGGCCCGGGTCGTGGAGGTCCTGGTCCTCACCCATGACCCGTCCCCTCCTGCGAATCTCCTGCGTACCGGCGTCAGAGCCGCTGGTCCCCGCGGACGCGCCGCCCACACGGCCGCCCGTCGAAGTTGACCTGAACTTTCCGTGCGCGTTCAGGCGGCGGCCGAGACGCTGCCCGGGGACCTCCACGAGCCGGTACGCCACGTGACCGAGCAGCAGCAGGACGAGGAAGAACACCGCAAGATTCGGGACGACCCGCAACAGGAGCGGGTGCAGCAGATACAGAGAGAAACTGATCACTCCGAGGTGGGCGAGCCACCGGGGGAACGGCCGGTGCCGCAGCCGGAACGCGAGCGCGAACACGCCGGCCGCCAACGCGACCGCCGCGGCCCAGGCGGGCTCATCGGCCACCAGGACACCGCAGACGAGCACCGTGAGCAGGGCGGCGACGGCCCAGACAGGTCGTAGCGTGCCCTGCTCGGCGCGCCACACGGCGGTTCCGGCGAACATCGTCGCCGTGATGACCAGGCCCTCCCCCGCCCCGATCCGGCTGCCGAGGATCACCAGCGCCAGGCCGAGCAGGCCGCCGATCACCGCGGCGGCCGTCCTGAGGCGGCCGTTCGCGGTCACGGTCACGACGATGACCAGGATCGCCGCGACACCCATGAGCGCGGCGACCAGGTCCGCGCCGCCGTTGATCGTCGCGCCGGGCATGAGCAGGCCGAGCGGCACTGCCGCGACCGCCAGGACCACGGCGATCGGCGCCGACCTGTGCGCCTGCCGTACGGCGAACAGCCCCGCCGTCATCAGGTAGAACGCCATCTCGTAGGAGAGCGTCCACATCACGTTGATCACCGAGGGGACGCCGAGGAGCTCCTGCAGCATCGAGAGGTTCGCCAGCGCGACGAGCGGCGGCGGCCGGCGGTCGATGCCCGGCGACATCGCGAACACCCCGGCGTACGCGAGGAGCAGCGCGAGGGCGAGCGCGGCGAGCAGCAGCGGGAGGAGCCGGAAGACCCGGCCGGTCCAGAAGGCCCGCAGGTCGCCCCGCCGTTCCAGCGAGGCCGGGATGATGTATCCGCTGACCAGGAAGAAGACGAAGACGCCCCAGGTGCCGACGTCGACCCTGCGGTCCACCTCCGCCCAGACGGCCGGGACGAAGGTCCAGGCCGAGTGGTGCAGCGCCACGGCCGGAGCGGCGATCCCGCGTAAGGCGTCCAGCCACGCCAGCCGGGTGCGGTTTGCTGCCATTCAGGTGACTTTAGGCGAAATACGGCGTCGGCAGCACCGCGCTTGGTACGCCGCGGACTCTGCAGGAATGCTAGGAAACGGGGATGGACCATCGTAATCTTCGGCTCCTGGACGACGACGCTCTGGAGCGGTCCCCGGTCGTGGCCAACAGCGACATGAATCGCGAGCGCCGGCTGCCGGCCTACCGGCGGGAACTCGGCGTCGACGTCCTCGCCCTCCTGCACGGCGCCGATCGGGTCGTCCGGTGGCTCGACCTGTGCTGCGGCACGGCGAGCGCGCTGTTCGAGGCCGCACACGCGCTGGGAGACCGGGCGGAGATCGTCGGTGTGGACCTCGTCGGCTACTTCGCCGGGCCGCCGCGGCCGCCGCGGCTGCGGCTGGTCACAACGTCGGTGACCTCGTGGGCCCCCGATGCCGCGTTCGACCTGATCACCTGCGTCCATGGGCTGCACTATGTCGGCGACAAGCTCGGAGTGATCGCCCGGGCCGCCTCCTGGCTGACCGACGACGGACTGTTCGCCGCCAACTTCGACGTACACAGCGTCCGGCGTGCGGACGGGACGCCCGTGGGACGACGACTGACGGCGGCGCTGCGGGCGAACGGTCTCGTCTACGACGCCAGGAACAAACGCGTGAGCTGCCGTGGCCGCAGGGAGATCGACCTGCCCTGGTCCTATCTCGGCGCCGACGACCGCGCGGGCCCCAATTACACCGGCCAGGGGGCGGTGGACTCCTACTATGCGGTGGCCTGATCGCGGAAGGACAGGCCGTGCTCCTCCAGGGCCCGGCGGAGCATGGACATCGCCTTCGGTCCCATGCCGTGCAGCGCGAGGAGCTCGGCCTCGGTCGCCTGCGCGAGGTTCTCCAGGTCGGTGTAGCCGGCGTTCGCGAGCGCTCGCGTGGCCGGAGCGCCGATCTTGGGCAGGTCCGTCATCGGGTCCCTTCCTCGTGTGTCCGGTCGCCGTCCGGCCGGGGGCGTACGTCGCAGTCTGGCAAACCCGCGAGCACGCCGGCGAGCTGGCGGGCGTTGGTCTGCGCGTAGTCGCGGTAGCAGTTGTTCATCAGCACGTGGGTCGTGGACGCCCGGCCGCCGAGTTCGCGCAGCCTCGGTGCCCACTGTTTCAGCTCGTCGAGGGAGTAGCGGTAGCCGAAGCGCTCGTGGATGTCGTGGCTTGTCCACTTGTCGCTGTGCCCGTGGAACCGCACGACCTCCAGGTCGGACGTGGCCGCGACGACCGGCGGGATCGAGTCCGGATAGCCCTGCGGCATGTCCACGCACACGTACGGAATCGCGTACGAGCGGAGGAAGTCGAGGGTCTCGGCCTGGTTGTCCTCGCTCATCCACGTGTGGTTGCGGAACTCGACGGAGATCCGCAGCGGCTCGCAGCGCCGCCTGCACTCCAGGATGTAGTGCTTGTTCGCCCGGCCGATCGGGAACCACCGGGGGAACTGGAAGAGCACCGCCCCGAGCTTGCCCGCCTCCCGCAGCGGCAGCAGGGCGCCGAGGAACCGCTCCCAGACCTGGTCCACGACCTTCGGGTCGAGGTCTCCGGCGTACAGGTTCTTGCCGCCGCCGCTCGGACGCAGGTCCTTCGGCAGTGCGGCCGGGCGGGTCGGATGCCGCGTGAGCAGCGAGAACGCCTTGACGTCGAAGACGAACTCCGCGGGCGTGCGCTCGGCCCACAGCCGCACGGTGGCCTCGGCGGGCGGCGCGTAGTAGGTGGAGTCGACCTCCACCAGCGGGAACACGCTCGCGTAGTGGCGCAGGCGTTCCTCCGGCGTCGTGACGCCGGGCGGATACCACCCCGACTCCAGCAGCGTCTTGTCGGTCCACGACGCCGTGCCGACCAGGATCTCCCCCATACCTCACGATAAGGAGCCCGGCCCGCCCCGGCCGTCGCCGGGGCTCGGTGTCACGGCGGCGGGGGCAGGCCTTCCGGCCGCGGGGCTGAGGCCTTGGGGCGGCGGAAGAAGAGGAAGGCGACGAACAGGAACAGCAGGCCGACCGCTCCCGCGCCCCCGCCGATGACCAGATAACCGGTGTCGATGGACGGGTGGGTCATCTGCGCGTCGGTGGGGCCGTTGCCGAAGTACTTCTTCCCCTTGTACGGAACGGGCTTGACCGCGGGCTTCCCGGGAGAGCCGGCCGCCGCGACCACGGCGGCCGCGTCCACCTGACCGAAGCCCACGAGCGGGTCGTACCCGCCCGCCGGATGCCGGGCGGTCCTGGTCAGGATGCCCCGGATCTGTCCCGGTGTGAGCTTCGGGTTGCGGGACAGCGCCAGCGCGACCACCCCGGCGGCGAGGGCGCAGGCCGGGGAGGTGCCGGAGACCGACTCGTAGCCGCCGGTGTTCCTGGCGCTGTAGATGCCGACGCCGGGGGCCGCGATCGCGGTGTAGGTGTGCACCTGGGAGAAGTCCGCCCGGCGGCCGTCCGGCCCCAGCGCCGCCACCCCGATGACCCCGGGATAGGCGGCCGGGTAGGACACGCTGTTGTTGGCGTCCACCTCCAGCGGGTCGGTCGAACCACCGTTGCCGGAACTGGCCAGGATCGTGACGCCCTTGCTCACCGCGTAGTCCACCGCGGCGGCCGTGTCCTCCTCGTAGCCCGAGAGGATCGCCCACTCGTCGGTGCCGAGCGACATCGAGATGACCTTCGCCCCCTTGCCGACGGCATACCTGATGCCGTTGGCCAGGGCGTGCGCGGCCTTCTCGCTCTGCGCGTCCTGCGTCATCTTCAGCGCCCGCCGCCGCGCGGGGTCCTCGTCGTCCCACAGGACCCGCACCGACAGGATGCGGGCCTTCGGCGCCACTTTGAGCACGTCGGACGCCATCGCGGTGCCGTGCTCGCCCCAGTAGGACTGGCCCGGCCTGGCACCGCCTCCGATCAGGTCCGGGCCGGTCGTCACCCGGCCGGCCAGCGCGGGATGCTTGGCCACCACACCGGTGTCGAGCACGGCGACCAGGACGCCGTCTCCCTGGGCCGTCCGCTGCGCCTCGGGCAGCCGCAGCGCCGCGACGTCCCAGTTCCTTGGTGCGTCCGCCCACGCGGGAAGCGCCGTGCCCACCACCGAGACGACCACTGTGCCCGCCGCCGAGACGACCACCGCGAGAACCGCCGCGGCGACGGCGGCAAGGGCGGCGCGGAGCCCGCGCCCGGTCATGCTCCCCCCTTGGAGGTCAGATCCGCCAGCCGCCAGGCGAGGGACTTGGCCAGCCCTTCCGCCACCGCGCTCCACGGCTTGCGGTCGATACGCTGATCCTCGCTTCGCACGCCCCAGGGCCGCGGGAGCCGGCCCGTCTTCCTGCCGTCCGCCGGTCCCGCCGAGGCGACCACCGCGCACGGCGCGTAGACGTCCAGCACCTTGTCGCCCCCGCTGCCCGCCCGTACGGCGTCGCTCCAGGTGATCCCCGGGGCGGCGAGGGCGTGCACGGCCTGGTCGGGCCGGTCGGCGTCCCCCTTGTCGTGGACGAGGTCGCCCAGATCGAGGGCGACCTTCGGGTCGCGGAACACCACGATGGCGACGGTTGCGGCGGTGCCACCCGTGTCGTCCACATATGTGGCGCGGAGGGCCGCGACGCAGCCGCGCCTGGCGGCCTCCTTCGCCACGGCCCCGCTCAGCGCCTTCGCGCAGGAGGTCTCCGGGGAGATCGCGACCCTGGTCCAGCCGCGCTCGGTGTTCGGGTCGCCCTGTCTTTTCTCCGGGTCCTGCAGGCCGAGCGCCGCGGGGAACAATGTCTCGGCGGGCTCGTTGCGCCACAGGTTGCGCGCGTATTCCTTGTTGCGGATCTCCTGGTGGCTGTTCGACACGGCCTGCGCCACGACGGCGCCCCCGCCGAGCAGGAGCACCAGGCCGAGACCCCCGCACAGGACCCCGCCGAAGACCCGCCCGGCTCCCCTCCGCGGCCTGCCGTCGTCTTCGGGCTCGTACGGACCACCCGGCTCGTACGGCCCGCCGGGCGCGGGCCACTGACCCGGCTGCGGCGGTTGCCCCGGCATGAACCCGGGGGCCTGCACCGGTTGTTGCGGCATGAACCCGGGGGCCTGCGGCGGTTGCCCCGGCAGGAACGCCGGGGCCTGCGCCGGTTGCCCCGGCCACGGCTGTCCGGCGGGCGGGAATTGCGGCCCCGGCCCGGCCGGCGGATATGGGCCCGGCGGCCGGCCCTGTGACGGCTGACCTTGCGGCGGCTGGTTCTGGGGGGGCCGCCCTTGTGGCGGCTGACCTTGCGGCGGCTGGTTTTGGGGCGGCTGACCTTGGGGCGGGTAGCCCGGCCACGGATGGTGCGGCGCTGCGGGCGGCTGCCCGGGGCCATGCTGCCCTAGACCGTAGGGATCGACGGGAGGCCGGCCCGAATATGGGCCGGTAGGTGGGGGATGTGCCATCGTTCTCCCGTTGTGCGTGCCGTACGCGGCACGCACTCCGGCAGCCGGCCGTACGGCTGGGAAGTACGGCGGGCACACGCCGGCCACGCTCCCCATCCCCGATCATGACATTTCGCACTATAGCCATGTCTTCGGTCACATTCGGGCGTCTCCGACGGCCAGAAGGGGTGTGACGTACGTGACCTGTGAAGCGTTCGCGGGACTATGATGTCGGAAAATAAAGTGCCCCCGGTGTCCGGTGGCCACTGGTCTCGCGGCTGGTCTCGCGGCTGGTCTCGCGGCCAATGGTCCACGTAGCACCGGAAACCAGCACCGAAACCCAGCACTGGAAACCAGCACTGCGCGGAGCACACCGGAGGTGGCGATGCTGTCGACCTGGGCCATGGAGACGTTCGGCCCGCGCGCCGAGCAGATCCGCCAGGGGGTGACCGAGGCGCTGGCGCTCGCGCTGGACAACGCCCAGGACGCCCAGAAGACGGCGCGGACCGAGCTCCTGCACCCGTTCGGCTTCACGCTCATGTCCCGCAAGTTCGAGGCTCTGGCCAGCACGTTCGCGGACATGCCCGACGTCGAGACCGTCAAGCCGCCGGGCTCCCAGCACGAGCTCGTCGTGCTCGGCGGCAACCTGCTGTTTCCCTTCCGCTACGCCAAGGACCGCTCGGTCAGCGTGGTCAACGCCAGGATCGGCGACGGCAGGCCGTCCGGGCTGGTGCAGGCGCTGTTCACCAGGTTCGGCCCGCGGCCCTGGGCCGAGCAGCTCACGCTCGGCGGCGTCGAGGCCGCCCTGCCGGCGCCCGCGACTCCGGCCGCCCGCGCGCTCACCCGGCTGCCCGAGGGCACCCGCCTCGTGCTCATCGCGTACGCGTGCAACGCCAGGGCCGGTCTGCTCGACGTGTGGTGGGGCGAGGCCGAGCTGCTCGACCGCACCGGCAGCCTGCGCTGGCACCACTGCGAGCCGATCCCGCTCGCCGGGCAGGCCCCCGCGGCCGAGCTGCCCGGGGTGACGACCCCCGTCGGCGAGGCGTCCGCGTTCGCCCGGGGCGCGATGCCGACCCCGGCCTTGAATCCGCGCCCGGCGTACGAGCGCGCGGCCGCCCTGCCTCCCATGAGCGAGGCGCCGTACGCACCGGACGCCGCCGCCGATGAAGGACGATGACCGGCTGCGCCTGGTCGAGGAGACCGTCTCCTCCGAATCCGGCGACACGGCACCCAGCCCGCAGGCCGTGGCGGACGCCTTCGACGGAACCCGCCTCACCCAGGCCCGACGGCTGGCGGCGCTGACGAAGAAGGAGGTGGCCGAGCGCATCGGGGTGTCACCCGCCGCGGTCGGCCAGTACGAGGCCGGGGTGACCCGGCCGCGTCCCGATCTGGTCCCGTTCCTGGCCGAGGTGCTCGCGGTGCCCGCGGCCTTCTTCCTGCCGGGCCGCCCGCACGGCAAGCTGGACGGCTCGATGGCACACTTCCGCAGCCTGCGCTCCACCCGGGCCTACCAGCGCGCCAAGGCCGTGGCCTTCGTGGAACAGGTCTGGGAGCTGACGTACGCGCTGGAGAAGCGGGTGCGGCTCCCCTTCGTGGATCTGCCCGGCTTCGCCTGGGGCGAGGTGCACTCGGGCAGCGCCCTGCCCCGCGATCCCGGGGGCGCGGCCCGCGCGCTGCGGGCCCACTGGGGGCTCGGCGCCGGGCCGATCAGCCACCTGGTGCGGCACATGGAGTCCCGGGGGATCGTCGTCGTCTTCCCCCAGGCCGACGAGGACGCGGTCACCGTGGACGCCTTCTCCACCTCCAGCCTGCCGCGGCCCATCGTCGTCCTGACGCCCAACCGCTTCGACGACGTCTACCGGCACCGCTTTACCGCCGCCCACGAGCTGGGGCACCTGGTGCTGCACGGGGACGCGGCGGCCGGCGACAGCCAGCAGGAGCGCGAGGCCGACTCCTTCGCCGCGGAGTTCCTCACCCCGCGCGACAGCATCCTGCCCCGCCTGCCCGCCCGTGCGGACCTGCGGCGGCTGGCGGAGCTGCGCCGCGTCTGGGGCGTGTCGGTCGACTCCCTGCTGTACCGGTGCCGGGAGGTCGGCCTGCTGTCCGACTCCGCTGCCGGCCGCGCCTACCAGCGCCTTGCCGCGCTGCGCGGGCAGCCGGGCTTCGCCACCGAACCGGTGTCGGGCTACCCCGGCGAGCAGCCGGTCCTGCTCGCCCAGGCCTTCGAGATGGCGGCGGCCGAGACCGGGCTGACCGTGCCCGCGCTCGCCCGGGAGCTCGCCTGGCCCATGGCGCGCGTACGCGAGCTGGTCGGCCTGCCCACCCATCGCCCCCAGCTGAGACTCGTCCCCTGACGCCGCACACCCACGCGCCGGGCGACAGGTGGTCTCCGGGCCGAGGACCGTTCAGGCCGCGACGGTGCTCTGCACGACCTGCACCTTCAGCGGTGCCAGTGCTCCGGCGACGGAGCCGATCGTCTCGGTGTCGATGCCGCACGACTCCAACGCCCCCACCAGGTGGGAGACCACCTGCTCGAACTCCTCCGCCGTGACGCCGAGCCCGGCGTGCGCCTCGTCCATCGACTTGCCCCGGTATTCCCGAGGGCCACCGAGCGCGGCGGCGACGAAGCTGCGCTGGTGCGCGTTGAGCTTGGCCATGTCGACGTCCGCGAAGTAGCCCCGCAGCATCGGATCGGCGACGATCCGCGCGTAGAACTCGTCGACCACGGCCGCGACCGCGTCCGAACCACCGACCCGATCGAAGATGGACGCCATAGCGCTTTCCTCCCGCGTGTGCGCGACCTCGTTGCCAACAATGATCGACACTCTTCGTTACGGCCCGATTACCAAATGGGAATGCCTGCGTAGCCGGGCGCTCACGCGGTCGACACGACCGAAAAGGCCGCAGGCAGGAGCGGGTGCGGGCGTCGGTTGCTGCTCCAAGTAGTTGCCTGTTCTCGCTGGCGCCGAGAGGGAGGCGGGGATAAGTTCCCGCTCGGGAGGACGTTTTTCGCCTTCACGACAAGAAAAGCGTCAGCGAATTCGCTCTCGATATACCAGCTATTTCGGGGTTGCCGATGCTATAGGGCGATGTCTACCTTTAACATCAAATGTGACTCGGGGGCGAGCAGCGGGCGGCAGCAGGGGGCGGTGTGGCGGAAGAGATGGTGCCCAACCCTCGCCACGCACAGCTGGTGGAACTTCTGAAAGAGGTGCACAACCGATCTCAGGAGGTCGGGCAGGCATACCAGCGCGTCCACGCGTCGATGCAGTCGGGCAAGGTCTGGACGGGACCGACCGCCGTGAAATGGACGACCGAGATCGCGGACCGGCATCACCGCCTGGCGCAGCTCGTACGGCAGATGACTCACGCGATCGAGGAGGAACTGCACCGGCATCCGGCGATGGTGACCCGTTCCCAGGCCGAGCTCATCCGCCGTCAGCTCACCGGACGCCCCTGAGCCAGGCAGCCACGGGAGGAAGGACGCGATGACGACCCCCAGCGGCGACTTCTGCGGCATCGATCCGGCGGCGATGAACGCGATGGCGGCAGACCTGCGCCAGGCGTCCGACCGGCTGACCTCCTTCGCCACCGACTTCGAGGGACTCTTCCGGGCCAACGGGGTGAGCACCACGCCACTCGCGCAGATCGCCGCCATCGCCGACTGGGGCAGGAGCCAGGCCCCCACGCTGTCCGAGCGGGCCGAGCTGATCAAGGCGCTGAACGGGAGCGGCGACCACGCCTTCGCCCGGTTGCCCGACGCGCTCGACAGCTTCGCGGCCGGCCGCGGCCTGGGTCTCATGTACGGCACGGACATCCTCACCAACCCCGCCACCAGTGTCGAGACCAAGGGTGAGCTGGCCCACCAGCACATCAAGGAGATCGCCGCCCTGGCCGAGGACCCCGCAGCGGCCGCGGCGTTCTTCGCCACGCTGCCGGCAAAGGTGCGCGACGCGCTGCCCAACCTGCTCATGAACACCGGCAGCAAGACGGCCAAGCAGGATCTCGCCGCCTTCAGCGCCGCCTTGGGCGCCGCGCTGCGCGCCCCCGGCGGCATCCCGGCATTCGAGAAGGTGAAGGCCGAGATGCTGAGCAGACCCGGTAGCCGCGAGACGGCGTGGAACCGGCTCGCGCTGCTCGCCGGAGCGAAGGCGCCGACGAGCGTGCGCGTGGCCGCCGCCCGCTCTCTCGCCCTGGACGACTTCGTGAAGAACCCTCGCCAGGATAGGACCGGCGTCGGCCTGGACGAGACCAGGACGTACGGCTACTCCCCCGACACCGTCGCCCTCGCGCTGGAGGTCCTCGTCGGGGACGGCAAGGCCGCACGGGCCGCCTTCGCCCAGATGGGCGGTGCCGGGGTCAAGCTCACCCAGGTCGAGAAGATGAAGCGGTTCCTGGACTCCAGCAGATCCGTCGCCTCGGGTTACGACATCGCCGATGCCTTCGGCAGGGTGCTGGCCACGGCCTCGGGTGCGTACGACGAGAAGGACGGGGCCCATTCGACCGAAGCCGCGAAGTTCGCCTTCGACGTGATCCGAGAGATGCCGAAGCTCGGCGTCCCGGAGCCGATGCGGACGTCGATGGCCGAGATCGCGGGCTCCTACGCCACCGAGTTCACCGAGGGCGCCAACCTTAGTGATGCCAACCGCACCCAGCCCAGCGCCTTCGAACCGGTCAAGACAATTGTGCCCGGCCTCAACCCGGTGTTCCGCCTCAGCCCGAAGGACGCCGGAGAATTCGTCAGAACGTTCGCTGATACGGCTGCGCACATCAAGCCCTTCGAAGAGGGGATGGGCAACCTCACCGACAGGATCGTCAACGCCGCCGCGAAAATGGACCAGGGCAAGAGCACCGACCACCTCGAACGCGCGATGCGTGCGCTCGGCTACGTCGCTGGAATGCAGTTTGCGACGGAACGCGACGTGCAGGGGAAGCTCGACGCCGAGGACCAGGCCCGCGTCAAGGCGGAGATGTTCGCGTACGGCCTCGGGCTCGGCATCGTCGGACTGGCCGTTCCGGGCATGGCTGGACAGCTTCTGTGGCTGGGGGTGTCCAGCCTGTCGCCGCTGGGGGTAGAACCCGGAATCACTCCGGGCAAGAGCCGGGTGAGCGGGCTGGACGAGAAGAATCACGCCGCTTGGATGGCCCGCGAGACGTGGCTGGCGAACATCTTGATGTCCAACGGCTTTACGGCCAAGGTCCCGCCCAACGACCCCCGGCTCTCGAACGCGCCGATCACCGGAACCGACGGCAAGCTGCTGCCCTACGCCGAGATCGCCAAGAACAAGGAGGCCGTACGCAACTTCGACAACTGGCTCATCGCCAACGGCTCCGGCGGGACGAACGAAACCCAATTCGGCGAAGCACAGACATCCCTCGAGGAGCGATTTGCGGGGGCGAGGAAAATCGCAGAAACCCGGGGCTCATCACCATACGAGTGATTGTCCGCCTCATTTCAACGGCAGACATTCCGTTTCGCCCCGCATCTCTATCCTGCCCTCGCTCGGGGAGGAAAGCACAATCCGTGTATGGTATTGGTCACTCACGGCCTGCTGATAGGTCGGAGTCATGCCGGCCTCGACCAACTTGTAGTCAGCGATAGCGTCCAGCGTGCCTACCAGCGCGAGGGTTATGCCCTCAGAATCTCCTGATCCAACTCTCGCTCTTGCCTTTACTGCGTAGCTGCGTTTGAAGTCACCGTTCCCGCACGGAATGTCCCTGCCCCCAGGATCGATCACCTCGATGTCCGTGCCGAAGGCATGCTTCACAGTCTGGTCGATATGGTTTTTGAGGACCTGGCCGGCTTCGGCTGGGGTTGGTTCCGATTCGCTGCATGCGGACATCATCAGCCCGGCCGCCAGGGTTATCGGGACGATAAGCCGCAGGCGAAGCGTCATGGAACCCTCCAGACGACCGAATCCACGTGCCACGCACCATCATGACAACCGACCGGCCCATGGTACGTCCCGTTTACCGAACCACCCAGCCTTCTGTCGAAGGTGAACTGTTACATCTGGCCCCGGTTCAGCGGCTCCAATTAGCTCAGCGCTTTCTCGAACTCATCCAAACGAGACGGTGCCCGGCCCCGATGGGCGCGGGCACCGTTTGGCGGGAGGGTCAGTGCCTTCCGGGCCTTCCGGCGTCGCGCAGGGCGTCGCGGATCGCGTCGTAGGCCGGCTTGGGCTGGAGGTTCTCGTCGTACGGCAGGGCCGCGCCCTCACCCTGGAAGACGGCGGGGATCCAGGAGTATTTGTCGGTGTAATCCCAGATCGTGATGCCGACACAGCGGCGGACGGCGAGGCACGCCTTGGTCACCCTTGCGTACCAATCGGCCTGGGTCGCGAGCTTGGCCTCGTCGGCCGGCACGTACATGCGGATGTCCAGCTCGGTGATGGCCACGTCCAGGCCGAGGTCGGCGAAGCGCTGCAGGTTCTGCTGGAGCGTGTCCGGATAGCCGTACTGCAGCGCGAGGTGCCCCTGGAAGCCGACGCCGTCGATCGGCACGCCCTGGGCCTTGAGCTGCTTGACCAGGGTGTAGTACGCGTCGCTCTTCGGCCCGATCGCTTCGAGGTTGTAGTCGTTCAGGTAGAGCTTGGCGTGCGGGTCGGCCTCACGCGCCCAGCGCAGCGCGTCGGCGATGTAGCCGGGGCCGAGCGTCCGGTAGAAGATCGTGTCGCGGTAGGTGCCGTCCTCGTTGAACGCCTCGTTCACGACGTCCCAGGAGTAGACCTTGCCCCGGTAGTGGCGGGCCTCCGTGAGGATGTGGTTCTTGAGGATCGCCCGGAGCTGTGCGGCGGTGAAGGTGCCGTTGTTCAGCCAGTCGGGGAGCTGGTTGTGCCAGACCAGCGTGTGCGCCCGGAAGGACATGTGGTGCTTGCGGGCGAAGTCGAGCACCTGGTCGCCCTGGGTGAAGTCGAACACCCCCTGCTGCGGCTCGGTGGCATACCACTTGAGCGCGTTGCCCGCGGTGGTGGAGTTGAACTCGCTGCCGAGGATCTTGAGGTACGCCGCGTCGGAGAACTCGGGGTTGTCGGTGGCCGAGCCGAGGTAGCGATGCGACGCGGCGGCCAGCTCACCCAGGGTCGTGTCGTGGTGCGGGCCGGGGTGGGCGGCGGCGGGGGTCGCCGCGATCGCGGTGACAAGCCCGGCCGCGGCGAGGGCGGCGGCGAATCTGTGCGGCATGAGGAAGGTCCTCCGGTCGGGGGTACGTGGTCGGACGTCCAGATGCACATGCCGGGAATGCTTCGCGAGTCGAAACTTTTCGAAACAATCCCCTAACTTTCTGTCGTCGTACCCTAGGAAATTGACCCGTCCTGAGTCAAGACCGCAGGAAAAATCCCTGAACTACCAGCAGAAACGCCATCGGAGAGCAGATAACAAGCACAGTAAGGCCCGAAAGTTTCAGGGAGAGAAGCCACTCAGCTGACGGCCTCCGCGTCGTACCGCGCCCCCGCCGCATGACCACGGCCGTCATGTCCGCCGTGGTCTCGGGCGGTGGCCCCGGAACACGGGGTCGAGGGCCGGGCTCGCTCCCGAGCCCGGCCCTCGTGTTGTCATGGTTCGAGGCTCTCCGGAACGGAGTCGGAGTGCCCCTTCGGGCGTTCGGTCCGGCCGCGGGCGTCGTAGATCTTCACCCAGCGGATGCCCGGTAGCCGCTTGAGCGTGGGCGTGATCTCGTCGGCGACGGTGAACGCCGAGCCGCCGCTGCGGAGGGACCCGGTGAGCCGCACGTGGGCCACCCCGTCGCGGACGACGACCGAACGGACGCCCGTGGCCCCCGAGGCGACGAAGCGCAGCCCCTTGGCGTGCTCCGCCTGCGTGGGCCCGGCGAACAGCCGCTGGAGGGCGCCGCGCGCAGTGGACGGCGGGATCACCGGCCGCGACACCGCCGCCGTGTACGGCCGCCGCCCGGCCGCGTACGCCCGGGAGTCGAGGAAGTACGTGCGCACCGGCACCGTCCGGTAGGGCGTCTTGACGTCCACGACCACCCGGCTCGGATGCGTGAGGGTGTAGACGCGGTAGGACGCCTTCCTGCTCAGCCCGATGCCGAACGTGAGCTCCGCCTCGAAGTCGCCCGCGTTGACGACCTGGAGCACGCCGGGCAGCGCGAAGGTCTCGCGGGTGGGCCCGTAGGTGGGCCGCCCCTTGTCGTCGTGGCCGGCCGCGCCGCCGAAGCGCAGCCCGAGGATCGCGTCGCCGGCCACCGGGACCGTGCGGCCCGAGCCGTCGGCGATCAGCCGGGACACGTAGCCGGCGCTTCGCCGCGCCGGGAGCGGCCCGCGGAACTCGAAGACGACCCGGTCGAGTCCGGGGTGATGCGAGGCGCGCACGTCGACCAGGGTCGCCACGCGCGGCGCCGCGTGCACGGCGGTGCGCATGGCCGTGCGCACGGCCGCGTGCGACGGGACGGGTGTCGCGGCGGCCGGGGCCGCCAGCAGGCTCACCAGCGGCACGGCCAACACCGCGAGCGAGCGCTTGGGGGGCAGAAACATGAGGGCTCCTCTGCCGGGTTCCTTTCGCGAGTTGGGGGACCCGCGGGTGGGCGCAGGACCGGTTCCGGACCGGCGCCTGCTTGAAGTATCCCCAGGTAAACCCCGGTCGGGGACGGGACAGACCTGTCACCTTCCGTTCGGCTTTACCGACCCGTTGACGGCACGATGGCCCCTATGTAACATCTGGGCAACCTGATGTGAATAATTTGCAGCTCTAAATCGAGAGTTTGCGGTTCTCCGCAAGTTCCGGCAGGAAGCACTGCGTCCGTGCGCCCCGCCACCGTCACCTTTCGCGTGAAAGGACACGAGGTGATGTCGGCCACGGCAGTGGGCAACCGGTCGCCGCCGCGACCCCAGCGAGCCCCGATCTCCGAAATCCCCCCGCGACCGCGGATCGGATGATTCGCCGGTCGGTTCCTGCCGGACAGAGGAACGCAAATGTCGAAAACGCATGTCCCGTTATTGCGCTTGATCGCTGTGCTGGCCACGGCCTGCCTGCTCGCCGTGGCCGCGCCCCTCTCCCCCGCCTCCGCCGCCGGCGGCCCCAACCTCGCCGCCGGCCGCACCGCGACCGCGAGCAGCGGCAACAGCCCGTACGTCGCGGGCAACCTCAACGACGGCAACCAGGGCACCTACTGGGAGAGCTCGAACAACGCCTTCCCCCAATGGGCGCAGATCGACCTCGGCAGCGCGACGAGCATCGACCAGGTCGTGCTCAAACTGCCGGGGGCGTGGGAGGCCCGCACCCAGACGCTGTCGGTGCAGGGCAGCACCGACGGGTCCTCCTTCAGCACGATCGTGAGCTCGGCCGGCCGCTCCTTCGCCCCCGGCTCGGGCAACGCGGTGACGATCGGCTTCACCGCGACCACGACCCGGTACGTCCGGATCAACGTCACCGCCAACACGGGCTGGTCCGCGGCGCAGCTGTCCGAGATCGAGGTGTACGGCGCGGCCACCGCCTCCGGCAACCTCGCGCTCGGCAAGACCATGAAGGAGAGCGCGCACGCCGACGTCTACGGCGCGGGCAACGCCAACGACGGCAACCAGGCCACCTACTGGGAGAGCGCCAACAACGCCTTCCCCCAATGGCTCCAGGTGGACCTCGGCGCCTCGACCGCGGTGAACAAGGTGGTGCTGAAGCTCCCGCCCACCTGGGAGGCCCGCACCGAGACGCTGGCAGTGCAGGGCGGCACCGACGGCACGAACTTCTCCACCCTCGCCGCCTCCGCGGGCCGCGCCTTCAATCCCGCGAGCGGCAACACGGTCACCATCACCTTCTCCACCGCCAGCGTCCGGTACGTCCGGATCAACGTCACCGCCAACACCGCCTGGCCGGCCGCGCAGATCTCCGAGTTCGAGGTGTACGGCCCGGCCCCCACCGGTGACACCCAAGCTCCGACCGCGCCCTCGAACCTCGCCTACACCGAGCCCGGTTCCAACCAGATCAGGCTCACCTGGTCGGCCTCGACCGACAACGTCGGCGTCACCGGCTACGACGTCTACGCGAACAACGTGCTGCGCACCAGCGTCGCCGGGAACGTCCTGACCTACACCGACACCCAGCCCACCAGCGCCACCGTGACCTACTACGTGCGGGCCAGGGACGCCGCGGGCAACGAGTCGGCCAACAGCAACACGGTCACCCGCAACGGAGCGACCGGCGACACCCAGGCCCCCACCGCCCCCTCGAACCTCGCCTACAGCGAGACCACGCCGGGGCAGGTCAGGCTCACCTGGACCGCCTCCACCGACAACGTCGGCGTCACCGGCTACGACGTCTACGCGAACAACGTGCTGCGCGGCAGCGTCGCCGGAAACACCACGACCTACACCGACAGCCAGCCCACCAGCGCCACCGTGGCGTACTACGTGCGGGCCAGGGACGCGGCCGGCAACGAGTCGATCACCAGCAACACCGTCACCCGCAACGGCTCGGGCGGCGGCTCGAACATGGCCGTCGGCAGGCCGATCACCGCCTCCTCCTCCACGTTCACCTACGTCGCGACCAACGCGAACGACAACGACGTCGCGACCTACTGGGAGGGCGCGGGCGGCTCCTACCCGCAGACGCTGACCGTCCAGCTCGGGGCCAACGCGGTCGTGAGCGCGGTCGTGCTCAAGCTCAACCCCGACGCCGCCTGGTCCACCCGTACGCAGACGATCCAGGTGCTGGGCCGCGAGCAGAGCACCTCGGGGTTCGCCACCCTGGCCGGTGCGGCGACCTACACCTTCAACCCGGCGAGCGGCAACACGGTGACGATCCCCGTTTCCGGCACGGTCGCCGACGTGCAGCTCAGGTTCACCGCCAACTCCGGGGCCCCGGCCGGGCAGGTCGCCGAGTTCCAGGTGATCGGCTCCCCCGCGCCCAACCCCGACCTGACCGTCACCTCCCTGTCGGCCTCCCCCGCGTCCCCGGCCGAGACCGACGCCGTCACGCTGTCGGCGACGGTGCGCAACGCGGGCAGCCTCGGCTCCGCCGCCACCTCCGTGAACTTCTACCTGGGCGGGACCAAGGCGGGCACCGCCTCGGTCGGCGCGCTCGCGGCCGGCGCCTCGGCCACCGTGACGGCGAACATCGGCCAGCGCGACGCGGGCAGCTACCCGCTGAGTGCCAAGGTCGACGAGTCGAACGCGGTGATCGAGCAGAACGAGACCAACAACGCCTTCACCGCCTCCTCGCCGCTGGTCGTGAAGCCGGTGGACAGCTCCGATCTGGTGGCCTCACCGGTGAGCTGGTCGCCCGGAAACCCGGCCGCCGGCAGCACGGTGACGTTCACCGTCGCGATCAAGAACCAGGGCACGGTCGCCTCGGCGGGCGGCGCCCACGGCGTCACGCTCACGATCACGAACGACTCGGGCGCCGTGGTCAGGACGCTGACCGGCTCCTACAGCGGCGCGATCGCGGCCGGGTCCACCACCGGCCCGGTCACCCTGGGCACGTGGACGGCCGCCAACGGCAGGTACACCGTGAAGACCGTGCTCGCCACCGACGCGAACGAGCTGCCGGTCAAGCAGGCCGACAACACCTCCACGCTGCCGTTCTTCGTCGGCCGCGGCGCGAACATGCCGTACGACATGTACGAGGCCGAGGACGGCGTGACCGGCGGCGGGGCGACGGTGGTCGGCCCGAACCGGACCATCGGCGACCTGGCCGGAGAGGCGTCCGGCCGCAAGGCCGTGCGGCTCACCACCACCGGCAGCTATGTGGAGTGGACGACCAGGGCCGACACGAACACCCTGGTCACCCGCTTCTCCATCCCTGACGCGGCGGGCGGCGGCGGCACCGACGCCACGCTGAACGTCTACGTCAACGGCAGCTTCCTCAAGGCGGTCAACCTGACCTCGAAGTACGCGTGGCTGTACGGCCCGGAGGCGGGCCCGGGCAACTCGCCGGGCGCCGGCGCCCCGCGGCACATCTACGACGAGGCCGACGTCCTGCTCGGGACGACCGTCCCCAAGGGCAGCAAGATCCGGCTGCAGAAGGACGCCGCCAACACCTCCACGTACGCGATCGACTTCGTCAACCTGGAGCAGGTGTCGGCGATCCCCAACCTCGACCCCGCGACGTACGCCGTACCGACCGGGTTCACCCACCAGGACGTGCAGAACGCGCTCGACAAGGTGCGGATGGACACCGCGGGCACGCTCGTGGGCGTCTACCTGCCGCCCGGCGACTACCAGACGTCGGGCAAGTTCCAGGTGTACGGCAAGGCGGTCAAGGTGGTCGGCGCGGGGCCGTGGTTCACCCGGTTCCACGCGCCGCCGGCGCAGGAGAACACCGACATCGGCTTCCGGGCGGAGTCGTCGGCCAACGGCTCGACGTTCTCCGGGTTCGCCTACTTCGGCAACTACACCAGCCGCATCGACGGGCCGGGCAAGGTGTTCGACTGGCAGAACGTCGCCAACATGACGATCGACAACATCTGGGTCGAGCACCAGGTCTGCATGTACTGGGGCGCGAACACCGACAACATCACGATCAGGAACTCGCGGATCCGCGACACCTTCGCCGACGGCGTCAACATGACCAACGGCAGCACCGGCAACCTGGTCGCGAACAACGAGGCGAGGACGACCGGCGACGACAGCTTCGCGCTGTTCTCGGCCATCGACGCGGGAGGCGCCGACGAGAAGGACAACGTCTACGAGAACCTGACCGCGATCCTGCCGTGGCGCGCGGCGGGCCTGGCGGTGTACGGCGGGTACGCGAACACCTTCAGGAACATCTACATCGCGGACACCCTGACCTACTCCGGCATCACGATCAGCTCGCTCGACTTCGGCTACCCGATGAACGGCTTCGGCGCGAGCCCGCCCACGGTCTTCGACAACATCTCGATCATCCGCGCGGGCGGCCACTTCTGGGGCCAGCAGACCTTCCCGGCGATCTGGCTGTTCTCCGCCTCGAAGGTGTTCCAGGGCATCCGGGTCAGCAACGTGGACATCGTCGATCCGACGTACTCGGGGATCATGTTCCAGACCCAGTACCTCGGCGGCCGGCCGGTCAACCCCATCAAGGACACCGTCTTCACCAACATCTCGATCTCCGGAGCGCACAAGAGCGGCGACGCGTTCGACGCGAAGTCGGGCTTCGGCCTCTGGGCGAACGAGCTGCCGGAGCCCGACCAGGGACCGGCGGTCGGGTCGGTGACCTTCGACAACCTGAAGCTCAGCGACAACTACCAGGACATCAAGAACACGACGTCCACCTTCACGATCAACGTCAACCCCTGATGACGTGACGGCGCCGCCGGAGGGACGTCCCTCCGGCGGCGCCGTCTTTTTTGGGGGGTGTCAGGGGGTCAGGAGCAGCGGGTGCCGTTCAGCGTGAAGCCGGTCGGGTCGCCGTTCGAGCCGCTCCAGGTGCCCTGGAAGCCGAACTGGGTGTTCCCGCCCGCCGGGATCGACCCGTTGTACGACAGGTTCCTCGCGGTCACCGACGATCCGCTCTGGGTGACGTCGGCGTTCCAGTAGCCGGTGATCTTCTGGCCGTTCGGGAAGGAGAAACCGAGGTTCCAGCCGTTCACCGCGCTAGAGGAGGTGTTGGTGACGGTCACGGTGCCGGTGAAGCCGCCCTGCCACTCGTTCTTGCTGTAGCTCACCCGGCAGGCGCCGCCGCCGTTGCCGTTGCCGCCGGTCGGCGAGGCGGTGGGGGTCGGCGAGGGGCTCTGGACGACGCCGCCGATGCTGTAGGAGAAGTTGTTCACCGCGAGGCCGGCGCCGCCGATCCAGGGCTCGAATCCCGCCTGGACGCTGGTGAGGTACCACGACCGCTGGGCGTACCCGCGGTTCACCGCGTCGTCGTAGAACGAGCGGACGGCGAAGTTGATCGAGTTCGTCGGCGAGGTGCGGACGTAGGAGATGACGTTCCAGCCGATGTTGCCCTCCCAGACGTCCCAGGTGCCTCCGGCGATGTTCGCCGTGCCCACCCGGGAGCCCACGGGCTGCACCGAGCCGGTGTGGTTGAGCCACACCATGATCTCGGCGCCGGTGTTCTGGCCGTCCTTGCGAGGTGTCGGGTCGAACCAGATGTCGTAGGCCGCGTCGTAGACGCCCGAGCCGGGGTAGCTCATGCTGACGCTGGTCTGGACCGTGTTGAACTGGCTGTTGCTCGCCTGGAGGGGCAGGCCGCTGCCGCTGGAGCAGTTGGCGTAGTGGCAGCCGGCGTAGATCGCCGGGTACGCCGCCGGGGTGCCGCCCGTGTTGTTGTGCCCCGCCTGCGTCACGGTGAAGCCGGAGTTCGTGACATTGATGCACTGCGGGGCGTTGCTCCCCCACACGTTGTTGATGACGACGTACTTGCCGCCCTGAATGGTGGTGCTGCCGTACTTCTCGCAGATCGTCGTGTCCGCGTGCGCCGCCTGACCGACGACGAGCGACGCGGCGACCGAGCCGAGTAAGGCGAGGCCCGCCGTGATCATTCGCATCCTCATGTCCCGGACCATAGACATGGGACGAGTACGGCAACACGGGCGGATTTAATCGACAACTTGGACGAAATCCCGACCAGCGACAATGCCCTTACGGAAAGTGAAACTTTCAGTCACACGTGCTGTCCGGCTGCCGTACACCGGCGTGCGGCACCCTCCACCGGGGAGTATGGCGGCAGGAGGAGGTGGGCGCCATGTCCGTAACGGTCCGCCGCGTGTACGAGGATCCCGCGCCCGGGGACGGCACACGGGTGCTGGTCGACCGGGTGTGGCCGCGCGGCCTCACCAAGGAGGCCGCGCACCTGGACGAATGGGTCAAGGACGTCGCGCCGTCCGGCGCCCTGCGCACCTGGTACGGCCACGTCCCCGAGAGGTTCGCCGAGTTCCGCACCCGCTACCTCGCCGAGCTGGACGATCCCGAGCGGCAGGCCGCCCTCGACCGGCTGCGCCGGCTCATGGAGAGCGGCCCGCTGACCCTGCTCACCGCGACCAGGGACGCCGGGCACAGCCAGGCCGCCGTCCTCGCCGAGGTCCTGTCCGGCCGCTCGTCGCAGTGATCGGCCGTTGGGATCAACCGCTGCAGTGATCCGCCGCCGCAGTGATCCGCTGCTCCCGTGATCCGGCTCGGCCGGGCCGCCGCGTCCCATGGGCGTGCCGCCCACCGCGGCGGGCGCGTTCAGTGGACCTCGCGGGTGCGGCGGCCGCCGGTGAGGTTGAGCCGGACCATCGCCGGGAGGCGGTGCAGGCCGAGCGTGGTGCGCAGGTCCGGGACGGCCTCTTCGTGCAACCGGGTGACCAGTGCCCCCAGGTCGGCCGGTTCCACGGCGGAGACGCCGAGGTCGAGGTGCGGGTCGTCGGACGGGCCGCGCAGCACGGCGTGCGCCCTGCGCACGTCCGGGTAAGCGCTGACCTGCTCGGCCAGGGCCTCGCTCGCGGGATGCGCGTCGACCTCGGTGACCCCGGTCGTACCCGACTCCAGGCGCAGCCGCCGCGGCCGGTCGACCCGCAGCAGCGCCAGCAGCCAGGCCAGCCCGATGAGCCCGATCACGAACGCGATGGCGGCCACGACCGGCCAGAACCACGGCGCCGTCGTCGCGAGGTTCCTCGCCCCGGCGTCCACCACCGGCTCCCGCGCGGCGGCATCGCCGAAGGCGCCGAGCGCCCGCGCGAGCGCGAGGCCGCCCGCGGCCAGCAGAACCAGGCCGAACAGCGCCAGCCCCGTCCGGTTGCCCTTGCCCGATCTCGTCTTCACGGGTCCTGCCTCCTTCGCCTGGGACGGGCCGTGCACGCGCTCACGGGTCCTGACCTCTGTCTATGTCTAGGACGGGCCGTGCACGCGCAGGTGCAGCGCGACGTGGTGGGCGGGGGCGAGCCGGGCCAGCTCGTCCTCCACGGCCGCCCGCACGCGCTCTCCGAGCGCCGCGGTGTCGCGCAGGTCCGTCCGGACCGAAACGTCCGCGTGCCAGCCGTACATCCGCGCCCCGGCATCGCGCACGCCGTCCACCTCGTTCGCCCTGGCTCTCAGTGCCCGCGCCAGTGCGCGGCGCGGCAGGCCGACCACCAGGTCGGGGTCCCCGGTGCGCAGCGCGACCATCCGGCCCCTGCCGGGAACGGCCGCGATCAGGATCAGCACCAGGCCGAGCAGGGTCAGCGCGGAGGCCACCGCGAGGACCCGGCCGTCGTCCCAGGCCGTGGTGCTCGCCCACCGGGCCCACTGGTCGTACGGCACGAGCTTGACGGGGAGCCCCAGCAGCGCGGAGACCACGTGGACGGCGGTGAGACCCCCGATCCCCAGCAGCGCGAGCGCGGCGACCGCGGCCGGCAGCCCCCGGCTGGGCCGGAAGGCCCGGCGGGCTCCCCCCTCTGCGAACCCTCGCATCGGGACGAAGCGCGGCACCCTCTCAGGCAGGCCTCGGCCTTCGCTCATCGCCACCCCTCCGCTCGTGCTTGCGACCGGACTTCCCCTCGGACTTCCGCTCGGGCACCAGCTTCACGACCTCGATGTCCACGTTCTCCACGGCGATGCCGGTCAGCTCGCGCAGCCGCCGCCGGACATGCTCGCGGATCTTCGCGGCGAGCCGCGGCACCGGCGCCGGATAACGCACGGCCAGATCGCAGTGGACCGCCGAGACCGCCCCGGACACCGACGCCGACACATGCGGCAGGCCGGTCACGTGCTCGTCCTCGCTCGCCAGTTGCTCGGCGATCCTCGTGAAGGCGCGGTCCGAGATCGTCGTCGTCCCGTGCGCGGTGGGCACGCTCATTGTCTTCTCGGGTGCATCTGCGGCAGGTGTACGCCGCCTTCGAGCACCAGGCCGACGAGGAACCCGACGATGCCGAGGACCAGGACGATGATGAACGCGCTGAGGCCGCCGAAGGCCCCGACCACCCCCAGCACCGTGCCGAACAGCAGCCCCGCGATCCCCCAGACCGGATAGCCTTGCATGATCATTCCTTCCTTCCGCCGTCGTCTGTGACCACGTCGGCGATCGTCACATCCACTTTGCGACCGCCGGCCAGGCCGCCGATCGCGTCGCGGACCAGGTCGGCGATCTCCGGCAGCGGCCTGCCGTACCGGGCGACGATGTCGATCTCGACGACGTCGTCCCGTATGGCGACGCCCGGGACGAGACCCCCGGGCAGATACGTCGCGACCACGCCGAACGGTCCCCGGGACAGGTCGGCGACGTCGGGGCACGACAGCACGCGGTCCGCGATCCTGCGGGCGGAGACCCCGAGTTCCTCGCCTTCTCGGTCCGCTCCGGCATCCCGCTCCGGCGGCGGGCCGCCCGGGGAGCCGGTCCCGGCCCCCTCGGGCACCGCGACCCGCCGGCCGCCGCGTTCCGCCCCCGCGTTCTCCGGGAAGGCGCTCATTGGACCCGCGGCTCCCCGTCCTCGGGCGCCTGCGGCTCCTGTTGCCTCGGCAGGTGGACGTCGTCGACCGCGATGTTGACCTCGGTGACCTCCAGCCCGCACATGCGTTCCACCGCGCGGATCACATGGCTCCGCACGGCCTGCGCGAGATCGGGGATCGCGACGCCGTACTCGACGATGAGGTGGATGTCCACGGCGGCCTGCCGCTCGCCGACCTCCACCGACATGCCCCGGGTGACGCCGTCCTCCCCGCCGAGCGCGCCCCTGATGGCGCCGAACGCGCGGGCCGTGCCGGTGCCGAAGTCGTGGACTCCGTCGATCTCGCGGGCCGCCATGCCGGCGATCTTGGCGACCACCTCGTCGGCGATCGTAGTGCGGCCCCGCTCCGTCATCAGGCCGGAGCCGCCCTGCGTCCCAAGGGACCGCCCGCGTGCCGGCTCGACGGTCGCGGTCGACGTTCTGGTCTCGGTCATGTGACTCCCCCGCTTCCAGCGCACGGTACGCACCGCTTACGCCGATGTACGACCGTGATACCCGGTTTGCGCACAGTAATCATCCGAGGTGAGGCGAGGTTGGGTTATTGAAACCCCTCCAACACACCAAGGCCGGCGAGCCCGGCGGGGGTCGGAACGGACGGCCCTAAGAACGGGATCAAGTCTGGCCAAAACTGTCCGCTATATACCGGATTGAGTTTTTCTGTGCACGTCTAGGGCATTCATACCGTTCAGTCGGATCGCAGCGCCGGACGGCGAGATGGGCGGATGACCGGAACGGCGCTTAGGGACAGCCAGTAGGAGGCGCGATCATGAAAGACGGACTGAAGGTGGCCCTGGCTGTCATCGCGGGTTACTACCTCGGCCGGCACCACAAGCTGCGCCTGGCGCTGATGCTCGCGCTGGCCATCCTCGCCGCCCGCCTCAAGGGAGAGGGAGCGGCCGGCGCCTTGCTCGAACAGGTCCCCAAGATCCTGGGCGGCGCCGCCCCCGATCTCGGCAAAATCACCGAGCGCGTGCGCGGAGACCTGCTGGACGTCGGCAAGGCGGCGGCCATGCGCGCCACCAGCCGCCAGATCGACTCCCTGAGCGACAAGCTGCACGAACGCGCCGAGGCGCTCCGGCAGCCCAAGGGCCGGGGCCGGGCCGCGGAGGAGGAAGCGGAGGAGGAGCGGCCGGAGGAGGGCCGCCGCCGGGTGCCCCGCCGCCGCCCACCGCAGCGCGAGCCTGAGCCCGAAGAGGCCTACGAGGAGGAAGAGGAGTACGAGGAGGAGCCGTCCGAGGAAAAGGCCGAGGAGCCCGAACCCGAGGAGCGACGCCGTCCCCGGATCCGTCCCAGCCGTCCCGTGATTCGGAAGAGGTGAGACCGATGACCGAACAGACGCGGGAACGGGCCCAGACGGAACGAGCACAGACAGAGCGAGCACAGGGCACACGGGCGCCGGACGAAGGGGCGCTGCCCACGCAACGACTCGGACAGGAGTTCCAGAACCTCTCCACGGCCGTGGCCGAGCGCGCCCTGTCCCGGGTCACCGAGAAGATCGACGGTCTCGCCGGCCGTCTCACCGACTACGTGGAGCACGGCGGCGCCGGGCTGTTCAGCGCACTCACCGGGAAAGAGAGCGGCGGGCGGGAGGCGCTCGGCGGGCTGCTCGGCGGCCTCACCCGCGGCCGGAACGCCCGGGGACTGCTCAAGTCGGTGACCGACCGGCTCGGCGTGACGGGTGGAGGCGGCCTGCTCAGCGCTCTGACCGAGGGCGGCGGGGGCGGCCACCCCGTACGCGCGGCCATCATGGCGTACGGCAAGGAGAAGATCAAGGGCCTGTTCGGCGGCGGAGGCAAGGGCGGCAAGGGCAAGAAGCTCAAGGTCACCAACATCGTCGAGTCGCTCGACATCGGCGCGCCGCTTCGCCTGGTCTATAACCAGTGGACGCAGTTCGAGGACTTTCCGAGCTTCATGAAGAAGGTCGAGACCGTCGAGCAGAAGTCCGACGAGAAGCTCGGGTGGAAGGCCCAGGTCTTCTGGTCGCACCGCACGTGGGAGTCGACGATCGTCGAGCAGGTTCCCGACAGCAGGATCGTCTGGCGGTCGCAGGGGCCGAAGGGCTTCCCGGACGGCTCGGTGACCTTCCACGAGATCACTCCCGAACTGACCCGGGTCCTGCTCGTCGTCGAGTATCACCCGCAGGGGTTGTTCGAGCGTGTCGGCAACCTGTGGCGAGCCCAGGGCCGCCGGGTCCGGCTCGAGTTCAAGCACTTCAGACGGCACGTCATGACCAACGCCCTGCTGCGTCCCGACGAGATCGAGGGCTGGCGGGGCGAGATCCGCGACAGCGAGGTCGTCAAGGACCACGAGACGGCGCAGCGCGAGGAGCGCGAACGTGAGGGCCGCGAGCGGGGCGAGGAGGCCCCCGAGGAGCGCGAGGAAGCGGCTCCCGAGGAGCGCGAGGAAGCAGCTCCCGAGGAGCACGAGGAAGCAGCCGAGGAAGCGGCTCCCGAGGAGCACGAGGAAGCCGAGGAGGAGCCGTACGAAGAGGAGGAAGAGGAAGAGGAAGAGGAGGAGCCCGAGCGGGCGCGCAGACCCGCATACGCGGGCGCCGAGGCGGCCGGACGCACCGGACGTACCGGACGTACTGGGCCGTCGGCCACCCGCGGGCGCGAAGACGAGCCGGAGGAGCGCGGCGCGCGGGCACCGGCCAGGCGGCGCGGTGCGGAGGCCGAGCGGGGCGAAGGCGAACAGCTCCGGAGGGACGAGCCCCGCAGAGGCGAGGGGACCGAGAAGACGGGCGAGGCCGAGGAGCAGCCGGCGCGCCGCCGTCCCCTGGTCCGGCGCCGCCGATCCCCGGAATAGCAGACACCGAAGAGCAGACACCGAAGAGCAGGCGCCGGAGAGCAGGCACGCCATAGCGAGCAACACATGGAGCAGCCGCCCGTGCGCCCGGGACGGCGCCGGGCGGAACGAGTGATCGGAAACACGACGGGAAATCGAGGAGGGGAAGCGCATGACGGTAGCCGTTCCACCGGCGGGTGGCGGCGGATTGCCGGGCCGGTCGTCGGGATCGGGCCTGGCCGACGTCATTGACACGATCCTGGACAAGGGCCTCGTGATCGACGCCTACGTACGGGTCTCACTGGTCGGCATCGAGATTCTGACCATCGACGTGCGTGTCGTCATCGCGAGCGTCGACACCTATCTCCGGTTCGCCGAGGCGGTGAACCGGCTGGACCTGGCGTCCCAGCAGCCGGGGCTGCCCGGCCTCCTGTCGAGCGCGCCCCAGAGCATCGCCCGCGGCAAGACCAAGGGCGTGGTCCAGGGCGTGCTGGAGGCTGCCGGAGAGAAGCTGCAGGACCTGAGGGAGGGCTACGCCGCGGAGGAACCAGCCCCGCGTGCCCGCCGGCGTCGACGGGAGGAGGACTGAGATGACGGGCTCCACCAGGCAGTCCAGGGCGGGCGACCGGGCCGAGGCTCCCCCGCGCAACACCGCGTGCTACGTCTACGGCATCCTCCCGGAGGACGTGGAGATCAGCGAGGACGCCATCGGGGTGGGCGATCCTCCCGGCCGGGTCAAAATCATCAGGCACGGTGAGATCGCCGCGCTGGTGAGCGATATCGACGTGGACCGCCCCCTCGGCCGCGCATCGGACCTGGTGGCCCACGAGCAGTTGCTCGACGAGGCCGCGGCCGAGGTCCCCGTGCTCCCAATGCGGTTCGGCGCCGTGATGACCACGCCGGAAGCGGTCGTGGAGGAGTTGCTGGCCCCGCACCACGACTCGTTCGCGGCCGCGCTCAAGCAGATCGAAGGCCGGACCCAGTTCGTCCTCAAGGCGCGGTACGCCGAGCAGCCGGTGCTGGTCGAGGTGCTGACGGAGAACGCCGAGGCCAGGCAGCTGCGCGACCGGATCAGGCAGTTGCCGGAAGACGTGACCCGCAACGAACGGATCCGCCTCGGCGAGCTGATCACGCAGATCATCGCCGCGAAGCGCGAGGCGGACACCCGGGCCGTCGTCGGGCGCTTCGAGCCCTTCACCGCCGGCGCGGTGGTCCGGGACCCCAGCCACGAGCGGGACGCCGCACATGTCGCCTTCCTCGTGGAGAACGACCGCCAGGCCGACTTCGAACGCGCCGTCGGGGAGCTGCGCTCCGAGTGGGGAAACCGGGTCGAGGTCCAGATGCTCGGGCCGATGGCGCCATACGACTTCGTCACCACCTGACTCATGGGAGGAGGCCGCCGTGGGACTGATCAGCATGCTGTTCACCTGGCCGCTCGCCCCGGTCCATGGCGTCATCCGGCTGGGCGAGCTGATCCAGCAGCAAGTCGAGCACGAGCTGCGGAATCCGGCGGCGGTCCGGCGGCGGCTGGAGGCCATCGAGGAGGCCCGACGCTCGGGCCAGATCTCCGAAGAGGAGGAGGCCCAGGCCGTGGAAGAGGTCCTCAGGCTCATGAGCGGCCCGCGGAGGGGGTGATCGTCGCATGCCTCCCCGGCGGAGAGCCCGTTACGACAAGGACGCCGCGCCGTACGAGCGGCGGACCTCCTCGAGCATGCCCGTCGAGGAGGAAGGGCCGTACGACGAATCCGAGGGCGAAGACGAGGACGAGCGCAACGGTGAGCGTGGGGATGCGCGCGGGGATGATGCCCGCGCTGCCGGGCCGCGCCGGCGCCGGGCCGCGCTGAACGCGGTGTCCGCCGGACGGCTCGGCCTGCGCTACATCGCGGACCTGACCTCCAAGGACACGGAGGGGGTCACGTCGGTGGAACCCGTGGAGAACGGCTGGCTGGTGGACATCGAGGTCATCGAGGACCGCAGGATCCCGTCCACCAGCGACATGCTGTCGATCTACGAGTGCCAGGTGGACGACGAGGGAAATCTGATGTCCTACCGGCGCACCCGGACCTACCGGCGCGGCGCGGGCGCCTACGGCGGTGGGCTATGACCGATCCCCCCTCGCGTCCCATCCTGCGTGAGTCGTCGTACGCGCCGTCGACCGTTGTGGGCCGGGAGTCGACCAACCTGGGCGACATCTTGGAACGCGTGCTCGACCGGGGCATCGTGATCGCCGGCGACATCAAGGTGAATTTGCTGGAGATCGAGCTGCTGACGATCAAGCTACGGCTGGTCATCGCCTCGGTCGACACCGCGCGGGAGATCGGCATCGACTGGTGGGAGCGCGACCCGTGGCTCAGCGGCAGGGACCGCGAACTGGCCGAGGAGAACCGCCGGCTCCGCGACCGCCTGAACGCGGTCGAGGAGCGCCTGCTCGCCTGGGAGGAGCGGACCGAACTCGAACCGGGCGAGCGCGCCGGAGAACGCCCGGGCGACCACGCGCACGAGCGACGGGGTGACCGCCAGGCCGAGGACCGCGCCCGGCGGCTCGGCCGCCTCGGCGAAACGGAGCCCGGCCGTGAATGACAAGCACCCCGCCGTGAGTGAGAACCACCCCGCCGTGAGCGGGAGCCACCCGGCCGTGAGCGGGAGTCGCCTCGCCGCTCCCGCCGCCCCGCCGCAGAAGGCGCCCCCTGACGACCCGCGCGCGACCCCTGAGACCGCCGCTCCGGGCGGCCCCGGCCAGGGGGTCTACCTGTACGCGGTGACGCCCGGAGGGGAGCCCCCTCGGGACCTGCGCGGCGTCATGGACGGCCCCATGCGGACCATCTCCCACGGCGGGCTGGTGGCCCACGTCAGCGACGTGCCCCTCGACCGGTTCGGCGAGGAACCGCTGCGCCGCTCGCTGGAGGACCTCGAATGGGTGGAGGGGGTCGCGCGCGCCCACCACCGGGTCGTCGAGGCGCTGGCGGCGGCCGGGCCGGCCGCACCCGTGCGCCTCGTGACCGTCTACACCGGCGAGGAGCAGGTCCGCGATCTCCTCGACCGGCGGCACGACGACTTCGCGGAGATCCTGTCGCATGTCGCGGGACGGCGGGAGTGGGGCGTCAAGGCCTACCTGCGCCGGGACACGCCGCCCCCCTCTCCCGCGCCCGCCGCCACCGCCGCCACGACCACCGCCAGCGCCGGCGCCTCCGGTGGCGAGAGCCCCGGCCTGGCGTACCTGCGCCGGAAGAAGGAGAGCCTGCGCGACAGGGAGGACCTGTGGCGCGCGGCGGCCGAGCGGGCCGAGCTCCTGCACGCCGAGCTGGGACAGGTCGCCGTGGCGAGCCGCCGCCACCGCCCGCAGGACCCCCAGCTGTCCGGGCGGAGCGAGTCGATGGTGCTCAACGGCGCCTACCTGGTGGATCCGGCCCGCGAGGAGGAGTTCGCCGCGGTGCTCGGCGGCTACCGCGACCGGTTCCTGGACGTCGAGCTCACGGGCCCGTGGGCGCCCTACTCCTTCACCTCGATCGACCTCGGGGCGGGCCGCGCCGGGGGCCTGCGATGACGCCCGGCGGGACCCCGGCATACCTGCCGGAGCGGCCGCGGGGCGGGACCCTCGCCGCCGAGGGCCGCCTGCCGCCCGAACGTGTGGCGCTCGTCGACCTGCTCGACCGGCTGCTCGCCGGCGGCGTTGTGATCACCGGCGACATCGTGCTGTCGATCGCCGACATCGACCTCGTCCGTATCTCCCTGCGGGCGCTGCTCGGCTCCGTACACGGCACCGAGCCGTTCGACCCGCTCGGCGAGCCGTACGCGGAGGGCGGGCGGGCACCGGACGATCGCGCCCACGGCAGGAGGGAGGGTGGCGATGAGCGGTGGTGAGGCCAGGAGCGCTCCGCGGGACACCGCGGCAGGGCCCTGGCGGATGGGCGTGGAGACCGAGGCGGGCGGCCCGGATCTGCGGGAGCAGGACCGGCGGGAGAAAGACCGGTGGGAGCAGGACCGGTGGGAGCAGGGCGCGGAAGCCGGCAGGGGCAGCCCCTGGCGGATGAACACCGACCCGGAGGCGGTGCGGCGCGACCTGAGCCGTCTCGTGCTGACGCTCGTCGAGCTGGTGCGCCAGCTCGTGGAACGGCAGGCCATCCGGCGGATGGACCAGGGCGACCTGTCCGACGAGCAGGTCGAGACGCTCGGCCTGACGCTGATGCGCCTGGAAGAGGCCATGACCGAGTTGTGCGAGCGATTCGACGTCTCACCGGCCGACCTCAACCTCGACCTGGGGCCCCTCGGCACGCTGCTGCCCACCGACGCACCGTGAGCGCGAGCGTGTACGGCCAGGTCGCCCGGGTAGGCGGAGGGGACCGATCGGGGCGGAAGGGGATGTCATGAGTGTCGTCGGCCGTGACGAGGTCCGGGCGCTGCTGGAGTCGCCGTCGCCCGACGCGACGCTGGTGCTGGTGGGCGGGCGGTGTGAGGTCGTGCCGGAGTCGCGCGCCGAGGGCGTCGTGATCGTCGGCCGGCGTGACCTGGAGAGCCTGCTGGGCGACGGCCCGGTGGACGACCGGCGGCTCGGCGAGCTCGCGGACCGGCTCGACACGATCGCCCGCGACCTGGGTGCGTGACGGCCCGACCGGCAGGCCCACAGCGCGTGCCGGTCGTGTTGGGGGGAGCGTATGGGGGAGTTCGATGCGTCCGCGTACGGGCAGACGATCGCCGACGTCTACGACGAGATGGTGGAGCACCTGCCGACCGGCCCGGCGGTCGAGCGCGTCTTCCGGCTGGCCGAGGGAGGGCCCGTCCTGGAGTTCGGGATCGGCACCGGCAGGCTGGCGCTCCCCCTCGCCGCCCGCGGCCTGGCCGTGGCGGGTGTCGACGGGTCGCCCGACATGGTGGCGGTCCTGCGCGACAAGCCCGGCGGTGACCGCATTCCGGTCACGGTAGGCGACTTCTCCGAGGTTCGGGTGGAGGGGAGGTTCGCGCTCGTCCTGCTGGCCTTCAACACCGTCTTCGCGCTGCCCTCGCAGGAGGCCCAGGTGCGGTGCTTCCACAACGCGGCGGCCCACCTGCGGCCCGGGGGGCGCTTCGTGATCGAGGCGTGGGTGCCGGACCCCGCGATCTTCCGCGACCGGACGTCGCTGCGACTGCTGACCGTCGGCGAGGACGAGGTCGTCGCCGAGGCCGCCCGGCTGTGCCCGGCCGAGCAGTTCATGCACACGACGAAACTGCGGATGACCGCGGACGGCCTTCGGCTGCTGCCGGCCAACCACCGCTACGCCTGGCCGTGCGAGCTGGACCTCATGGCCCGCCTCGCGGGGATGGCGCGCGAGCACCGCTGGGCCGACTGGTCCGGCGCCGCCTTCACCGACGACAGCCGTGCCCACGTGTCCGTCTACCGCTCGATGGAGAGCTGATGCAGTTGCCCGCGCCCAGAGGCCCGCTCACCGACCGGCTCTTCGCGGAGCTGGTCCGGCCGCCGCACGCTTTCGACCCGCCGCCCGCCGATCCGTACGGCGGCCCGTGCAGCCCATCCGGCGGCCCATCCGGCGACCCGTGCGACGACCCGTGCGACCCGTGCGACGGCTCATCCGGCAGCGAGGAGGACGCGCAGCTCGCGCTGTTCGTCTGCTACGAGCTGCACTACCAGGGCTTCGACGGCGTCGACGACCGCTGGGAGTGGAACCCGTCGGTGCTGGCCCTGCGGGAGCGCCTGGAGACGTGGTTCGAGGGGTGGCTGGCCCGGCGCGTGCCCCGCCCGCCCGCTCCGCAGCCGCGGGAGGTGCCCCGGGCCCTGGCGGCGCTGGTGGCGGCCGACGACGGCCCCTCCCTGTCGGCCTACCTGCGCGGGAGAGGCGACGCCGCGCAGTTCCGCGAGTTCGTGGTCCACCGGTCGATCTACCAGCTCAAGGAGGCCGACCCCCACACGTGGGGCATCCCGCGCCTGCTCGGGCGGCCGAAGGCCGCGCTGGTGGAGATCCAGTCGGACGAGTACGGCGGGGGCAGGCCGGAGCGCATGCACGCCGAGCTGTTCCGCGCGACCATGCGGGGGCTCGGCCTCGACGACTCCTACGGCGCCTACCTGGGCAGCGTCCCCGGTGTGACGCTGGCGATCAGCAACGTCATGTCGCTGTTCGGGCTGCACCGCCATCACCGGGCCGCGCTCCTCGGGCACCTCGCGGCCTTCGAGATGACCTCGTCGCTCCCCAACCGCCGCTACAGCCAGGGCCTGCGGCGGCTGGGCGGCGACGCCGGCGCGCGCCGCTACTACGACGAGCACGTGCAGGCCGACGCCGTACACGAGCAGATCGCCGTGCACGACATGTGCGGCGCGTTCGCCGCGCAACACCCCGCCATGACCGGCGACATCCTGTACGGCGCCGCCTGTGCGCTGACCCTCGACCGGCTCTTCGCGGAGCACCTGCTGGGCCGGTGGCGGGAGGGGCGTACCTCCCTGTGGCGGGCCGACGCCGAGGTGACGACTCGATGACCACGCACGGCCGCCGCCCGCCCGAGCCGGGCCCCGTCACAAGGCCGGGCGCCGTCACATCGCCGGGCCCTGCCACCGCGCCCGGCCCTGCCACCGCGTCCGGCCCCGGCGCGGCGCGGATCGACTACGTGCTGCCGCTGCGCTGGCACGACGACGCCGGGCTGGCGGAGCTGACCGGCTACCTGCGCGGCCTGTCCCGGCACGCCCGGATCGTGGTGGTCGACGGCTCGCCGTCGCCGCTGTTCGAAAGGCACGCGCGCCTGTGGCGCGGCATCGCCGAGCACGTACGGCCCGACGACGACCTGACGGTCGCGAACGGCAAGGTGGCGGGCGTGCTCACCGGCATGCGCCGCGCCCGGAGCGAGCACGTCGTGATCGCCGACGACGACGTGCGTTACGACGCCGGTGGGCTCGCCCGGGTCCACGCCCTGCTCGGCCACGCCGACCTCGTCCGCCCGCAGAACCACTTCCACCCGCTCCCCTGGCACGCCCGCTGGGACAGCGCCCGCACCCTGCTCAACCGCGGCCTCCTCGGGGCGGACTATCCGGGGACTTTCGGCGTACGCCGGTCGACGTTCGAGAAGATGGGCGGCTACGACGGCGACGTGCTGTTCGAGAACCTGGAGCTCATCCGCACGGTCCGTGCCCACGGCGGCCGGGAAGTCCGCCCGCTCGACCTGTATGTCCGGCGCCTGCCACCCGGCGCCCGCCGGTTCTGGTCCCAGCGGGTCCGGCAGGCGTACGACGACCTGGCGCAACCCGTACGGATGGCGGCCTTCCTCGCCGTCCTCCCATGCGTGGGCGCGGCTCTGTGGCGACGCCGGCCGGAGTTGGTCGCGGCGGGCGCGGTGGCGGCGGTCGGCCTGGCGGAGATCGGACGCCGCCGCGCCGGAGGCCGCCGGATCTTCCCCGCCGCGACCAGCCTGTTCGCACCGGTCTGGGTGCTCGAACGCGCCACCTGCAGCTGGGCGGCCCTGGCCGCCAGGTTCGCGCGCGGCGGCGTGCCGTACGCGGGGCGGCGCCTGCGGGTCGCCGCGCACTCGACGCGCCAGATCCGCCGCCGGGCACTGTGTCCGCCTCCGGGCGCTGTGAACGTCCGGCCCTTCCGGGCCGGGCCTTCCCAGGCGACGGCCGGGCCTCGTCAGCCGGACGGATCGGGCTCGCTCGTCGCCTGGAAGCCGGCCGCCTTGTGAGAGCCGTCGCAGAACGGCTTGGCCGAGGACCGGCCGCAGCGGCACAGCGCCACCGTGGCCCGGCCGGGATCGATGCGCCGGCCGTCCTGCGTCATGAGCGTGAACGGCCCGCGCACCAGCAGCGGGCCGTCCTCGCAGGGCGTCACCGTGACCGCCGTCGTCGTGGCCGGGTCCTCCGCCATGTGCTCCATGTGGTGCAGCCTGCCCGGGACGACGACGGCATAACACGTGGTCAACGGCGCACGGTCATTCCCATCTCGCGCAGTGGGCGGAGGGGCTGAAGGCCCAGCATCCGGCCCGGCCCGCGCCGGATTCCTCCGCCGCGAGTGCGAACCCGGCGAACGGCGCGCTGAACGCGCCGGGCACGCCCGACGGGCTGGGCACACCCGACTTCGCACTCGGCGGGGCGAAGGCCCACCGTGGCGTCGCCGTGTCGCTCGTCTGCCCGCCGCCGAACTCGTGGGAGTGCCCGGACGTACGGCTCCGCCAGGGCGCCAGGCTCCAGCAGCCGGCCGTGCCGTCGTCCCCGCATCGGTCGTGCGCCTCGGCGACCAGCGGCGGCAGCGGCAGATACCCCGGGATCACGATCGGCGCGGTAGGCGGCTGCCCGCCCGCGGAAAGCGGCGCCGTCCCGGACGGGCCGGTGAGCGACGGCGCGGGAATCCCCCACACCGGGCTGCCCGAGGACGTCGGCACGGACGCGGCACCGGTGGGAGCCGTGGGAACCGTGGGAACCGTCGGAGACGTGGGCGTCACGGGCGGAGGGGCCGTCCCTGTCGGCGGCGTACCGCCCGCCTGCGGGACGGCGGGCGGATCGGCGGCGGGAAGCGCGGTCGAGGTGACGGTCGCGCTGGGCTTGGGCGCCGGAGGCTGCTGCGTCGGCTTGTCGCTCGGCGTCGGCTTGTCCGTGGGCTGCGGCTTCGAGGTCGGCTTGTCCGTCGGCTTATCGGTCGGCTTGTCGGTCGGCTTGTCCGTCGGCTTATCGGTCGGCTTGTCGGTCGGCTTGTCGGTCGGCTTGTCTGTGGCTGTGGAGCTTGGCTGCGTGCTCGCCGTGGATCCCGGGGTGGGCGAGACACCCACCGAGACGGTCACCTGGGGGCTGGCCTGCGGTATCGGGCTCGCGCTGGCCGCCTTGGGCGCGCTCGCGCCGCTCGCGGTGGGTGCGGGAGTCGCAGGAGCGGCGTCTCGCGCCGCCGCCTTCTGCGTCGCCGTCGCGGTGGGCGCGCTGCTCGCGGTCGGCGCCGACGCTCCCTGACCAGCCTGTCCGGCCTGACCAGCCTGTCCGGCCTGGCTTCTCTGTCCGGCCTGGCCGGTCTGGCTGCTCTGTCCGGTCGGGCCGGGAGTCGCGGTGGCACCGCCCGCCGTCGGCGTCGGAGCCGCCGCCGCGCTCGGCCCGCCGTTCGGCTCCGGCTTGCTCAGCGCCCCCGGCGCGGACAGGGCCCTCATCATGGGACCACTGCTCGCGGTGGGGACGGGCCGCTGGGGAGCCGGCGGCGAGGACACCGGCGGCGTCGCCGTACCACCGGGAGTGGCCGGAGGCGGAGTGGCTGGAGGCGGAGTGGCCGGACGCGGCGGGGCGGAGCTCTCGGCGCGGCTGTTGCCGGTGTGCCGTGAGGTGCCGGCCGGCCGGTCGGCATTGGTCCGCCCTGACCGGTGGCCCTGTCCACGGGTCTCACGAGTCACCCGGCCGCCTGTAGCGGAGCTTCGGCCCTGGCGGTCCTGATCACGCGACGCGTGGGCCGTCCTGTCGCGGGTGGAGGTGCCGCCCGAACCGGTGCCCTGGGTGCGGCGGGACGAGCCGGAGGAGGATCCGGCGGACTCGTGCGACCTCTCCGACGAGCCGTCAGAGCTACGGGAGGAGTCACGGGCCGCATCGGACGAGCCGCCGGAGGCACCCGCGTGGGCCTTGACCGTCGTCCGTCTGTCAGGGGCGGCGTCATCCGCCGCGCCCCCGGCGCCGCGCGACGCGTTCCTGGCACCGTCGGGCTCGTCGGCGGCACGGCGCGGCGGGATCGTGGTGTCGTCGGATCTGTCCGCGGTGTGCTCGGAGGAGTCGTCGTGCGCCGCGCCGGACGAATCGCCCGGACCGTTTGACGAGCTCCGCTCCGCATCCGACGTTCCATCGGAACCACGCGAGGAGCGGTGCGGGGCGTCGGAGGAGTCGTGGGCCACGTCGGACGAGCCGCCGGAGGAACCCGAGCCGGCCTCGACCGAGGTCTGTCTGTCAGGGGCGGCGTCGCGCGCGTCGTCACGAACGTCGTCGCGCGCGCGGTCACGCACGCCGCCGGAGCCGCCCGACGAGGAAGCCGGCGCCGAATCAGACGAGGACGACGAGAGGTGGCCGGGCTCGTCGGAGGTGGGCGCGGCCAGGGGGGCGGCGCCGTCTATCGGTGGGGGGGCGTCCCGGCCGGGCTCGGCCACGGCGGCCCAGGGCTGTGCGACGACGGCACCACCGGTCGCGGATACCGCGGCCAGGAGCAGGCCGGAGACCAGGGTGGCGCGCCGGGAGGACATTCGGGGGGTCATGAGGCTCTTCCTCGATCTAGGGAGTGGGCCGGGGACCGATGAGGGACTTCCAGCCCGCCGCGGCGAACTCGGGCGTCCCTGGGAGAGCGGCTGCGGGCACGGACGGGGGCGTCGGGTCGGGGATGTTCACCCAGTCGCCCTTGTCCGCACCGCGCATATCGGGTTTCCACGCCATCAGCAGGCTCATGGCGTAGGGGCTGGAGTAGACGGGGCCGGTGGCACCGGCGCCCGTGGTCGCCGTCACCTGCACCAGGACGGCGACCTGCACCTGGTTCTCGGAGCGGACCTTCCACTGGACGCCGATCGTCTGCGTCCGCAGGGCCGCCCCGGCGGGAAGCCGGCCTTCGGGGGGAAGGCCGAGGGTCTCCCGCCAGCCGCGTACGGCGTCGCGAGCACCCTCGCGTGCCGCCTCACGCTGGTCCGGCGGGGCGTACAGCGCGGCCGCCTGTTCCGCCTGGCCGACGTCGAGCGTCCAGGCGGCCTCCAGGGCGGCGGCTGCGGCGGACGCCGCCCCGATCTCGGTCTGGGGGAAGCCGACCGGATAGCCTCCGTCGCCCTCGTGACCGGTCGGCGCCGCCAGCGCGACAGACGGCGCGACGACGCGCGCCGGCATGGACGGCGCCTCCGCGTGCCGGGTCTGCAGCACGATCACCGCGACGGCGATGACGGTGACGACTCCCGCGACGGCGACGACCAGGTGCCGGGGATCCCACCGTCGCGGCGGTCCCAGGTCCCAGTCGAGCGCCGGATCGGGGATGACCGGTCCCACTACTTGCTCCGGTCCGTCCGCTGCGTGAACGCCTGCCCGGCAGCCGCGGCGAGGCGCAGGTACGCGCCGCGGGTGGTGGGCCGCAGCCGGGCCAGGTCGACCTCCGCGCCTTCCTTGAGATGCGGGTCGAACGGCACCCGCACCACCATGCGGCAGCGGCCGGCGAAGTGGCGTTCGAGCAGGTCGACGTCCACGTGCGACTTCGGCTCGACCGCGTTCAGCACGACGATGGCGTTCTTGACGAGGTGGCCGTGGCCGTGGGCGGTGAGCCAGTCGAGGGTCGCGGCGGCCGAGCTCGCGCCGTCCACGGCGACCATGGTGACCAGCACGATCTGGTCGGCGAGCTCCAGCGTGGCGCCCATGGCGCCGTGCAGGAGCCCGGTGCCGCAGTCGGTGATGCAGATCGAGTAGTAACGCTCGATCAGATTGGCGACCGTACGGTAGTCCTCGGCGTCGAAGGCCTCGCTGACGGCCGGGTCGGTGTCGGACGCGAGCACCTCCAGCCGGGCGGACGACTGCGAGGTGAACGCGCGGGCGTCGGCGTACCGGACGATGTGCGGCGCCTCGGCCAGCAGAGTCCGGATCGTCGCCGCGGTCTCCGACTTGACCTTGATGCCGAGCGTTCCCCTGTCGGGGTTGGCGTCGATGGCGATCACCCGGTCGCCGCGCAGCGAGGCCAGGGTGTTGCCCAGCGCCGCCGTCGTCGTGGTCTTCCCCACCCCGCCTTTCAGGCTCATGACGGCGATCCTGTGGTGACCGCTGGCGACGGGCGTCTGGGCCTGGGCGATCAGCGTGCGCCGTTCCAGCTCCGCCGCCGACTCCGAGGGGATGATCCGGCCGCCGGAGAGCTGGTAGACGAGCCGCCGCCATCCGCCGGTGGGCTCTATGCGGCGGTTCGTCAACAGATGTTCTGCCGTGAGAGGCACACTCTCCGGGAACTGCTCGGCGGGAGTCGGCACCGAAGTGCGAATCTCGGTCATGGGGGTCCTTTCACCGAGGACGGGAGGAAACGGAGGCGGTCAGCAGGTGCTCCATCGCACGGTGGCGGTGCCTTTGCCTTTCGGGGCGTGCAGTTCGAGCGACGCCGTCACGGGCGAGGGGACCCCGCACCAGTAGCGGACGCGCAACGCGCGCACGGTGAGCACGTCGGTGTGCCCGGGCTTGAGCGTTCCACTGGACGGCTCGACCATCAGGCCGGGAGCCGATATCCGCCATTTCACGGGTTTTCCGGAGGTCGTCGAGAGAGTGAGGGTCCCCCTCCCGAACGCGTCGAGTGTGACGACGGACGGCGCCTGCACACCCCAGGCCCCCATCAGGAAGGCGCCGGGAGATGTGGAGGTGTCCGGAGCGGCGCCCTGTCCGCCGGGCTTCGCGGCTCCCCCGTCCGCAGTGCCCCCGTCCGCGGTGTCGCCAGCCGCGGTGCCCTGTTGCCCGCCGGACTGCGCGGCGCCCCCGGCGGTGGCGGCCCCTGCGGCGGTCGCGGTCACCGTGGCCTGCGGCGCGCCCGAGACCGTGCTCGTGGTGCCCTCGCCCGCCGCAGCGCCGTCCGTCTGGCCGGCCGCCGAGGAGTTCGCGCCCGTCCCCGTTCCCGCCGGATCGGCGGAGGCCTGGGCGACGCTCGCCTCCAGCGACCCCTTGTGGGACTGGGGGGCAGGAGCGAGAAGGTTGATTCCCGTCACGGTCCCCGCCGCCCCCGCGATGACGACGATGACGATCCGGAGGGCGGTCGCCCGCAGCAGCGAGCCGACCCGGGCCAGGACCTCGACGATCCTGATCTGCGCACCGGCGGGCGCCCTGTGGGTGAGGTCCATCTCCCCCGCCGTGTCGGCGACAGCGTCGGCATCGGCGACGTAAGCGAGTGCGGGGGCGGGGACCGCTTCGGCGGCGTGCGCCAGGGCCTCCCTGGCCCTGATCTGCGAGAGCAGCGCGTTGTAGAGAGGCGTGTCCTGCCCCGGCGGTAGCGCGGCGCCCTCTCCGGAAGCCGGGTACGCCCCTCGCTCCGCCCCTGCCGCTTCCGAGTAGCGGGCCGAGCCGCCTTGGCCGCCTTGGCCGCCTTGGCCGCCTGGACCGCCTGGACCACCTGGACCACCTGGACCGCCTGGACCGCCTGGACCAGTCGAGTCCGCACCCCGCGACCCCGGTGACGCGGTCGCGCCCCGCGACCCCGGTGAGCCGGTCGTGCCCGACGCCCTGGGGAACGGATTGGGCCGTTGCGCGCCGCGTGACTTCAACGCTCCCGGCGTCCACGGCAGGCTCGGCTGGGTGTCCTCCTGGGAGATGGCCCGCACCGGGCGCTCCGGCAGTTCGGGCCCGGCACCCGCCAGAGCACCGGCCTGAGCGGCCGCTTGAGCACCGGCCGCAGCACCCGCAACGGTGCCGGCCGCAGTGTCGGCCGCAGTACCCGCCACCGTGCCCGCCGAAGCATCCGCAAGGGTGCCCGCCGAAGCACCCGCAACGGTGCCCGCCGCAGTGCCCGCCGCAGTGCCCGCCGTACCCGCCGCAGCACCGGCCGCAGTGCCTCCCACGGTGCCTCCCGCAGTGCCTCCCGCAGCACCGGCCGCAGTGCCCCCCACAGTGCCGGCGGGACGCGGCGCCTCCGGCTGTGCGGGCGGGACCAGGTGGCCGGGTCTCGTGTCCTGCCTGTCCTTCCCGTCCTCCCGGAACGGCGGACGGGACTCCTCATGGGACACGGCCGGCGATCGGCCGGGCGGCACCGGCGGCGGGGCGGCCGGAGACGCGGGGAACGCCGGCGCGGGAACAGCAGGAGCGGGCGCCACGTCCACGGGAGGAGCCGTGTCCACGGGAGCGGACAGCGGCATGCCGAACGACAGGGGAGGCCGGTGCCCCGCCCGCTCCGCCGGGGCGGACCGTTCCCTGCTCAGGGCGTCCAGGAGTCGCTGCCTGGTCTCGGCCGTGAGGTCGGCGACCGGAGGTCGGGAAAGGATCTGCGGAACGGTGTATCGGATGTTGATGGGCCGCTTGCACACCACGCAGGTCACGATGTGCCGCAGCAGCGCCGTACGGGCGGCGCCGAAGTCGGCCGCCTCGCCGCGCTCGTCCGGGAAGACGGCGGCGGCCAGCGGGCCGATCTCCGGGCAGATCGGCCGGCCCCGGGCGAGACCGTCCAGTCCGCTCACAAGGATCTCCACCACATCCTGGGTACGCGCGATGAGCCGGCCGGCCTCCTTCAACGGCAGGGCGAGCACGTACACGAGATCCCGAAGTGGGAGTTCGTGGCGGTAGAGCAGGAGCAGCGTCTCCGCGCCCAAGGGGTCGGCCAGGCGCCACGCGCGCCGCACCGCGAGGTGGTCGGGCCCGCCGGTACCGGGTCCGGGCAGGAACCCCCGCCCCGGGCCGGTGGCGACCTCACGGCGCAGCGCGGACAGCAGCCAGGCCCGGTCTGAAACGTTCCCGGGCCGTTCGCGGGCGGCACACGACTCCAGCGCCGCGATCACCGCCGCGAGCATGGGGCCGGAGTCGAGGTGACCGGAGGCGTAGTCGACGAGGTGGGCGCCGTGCTCGTCCACCCATGCCATCCCCCGGCCGGGGTCGAGCGTCACATCCCCGATGGGCGGGTTCATGCGCACCGGATCGGAGTGGGGATGACGACGGCGTCATGTTCGGCCAGAGCATCCCTGCGACTTAGGCAGTGCACTTGCCTAACAGGAAATCTTGATGCATACCGATACATAGAACGAGATCTTAGACTGACTGCGATGTGTTGGGAAGGAAAAGAACCAGAGAAATCATGAGTTGAGGATAAGCCGCAAATAACACCGATATGGTCATCCGAAAGGGGCCCAGTCGCAGCACCGTTACCGTCTCCGGACTTGTCTGGAGAACTTGCGGATCATGCTCGATCTAACCGCCCTACAGGGCGGGTGGCCTGGCATTTCATTCTCTTTTCGCGCACCGGACACAACCGGCGACGGGCGTGCTTCCCTGCCCGCCTTTCGCCCGCCATCCGTTCGCCACATCCGATGCGAATAGCCTTCATATTTCCGGGGAATAATCAGCGTTTCATGCCTTTTCGGCATTACAGCATGCGCACGACCCGTCTCGGCGTGAAGCAGCCTCCGCCGTATGACGAGACGATCTCCTGATTTACTCGGGAGCCGCAACCACCGGCGTGATCGACGGCGAAGAGGTACGCGTGGAGACCGTCGTCGTGCTGTTCAACCGGGACCTGCGAATTCGTGATCAACCAGCGCTGTCCGAGGCGTGCGCCGTGGCCCGGCACGTCGTTCCGCTGTTCGTGTTCGACCCCGCGATCGGGGCCAGGCACCGCCGCGACTTCCTCCGCGCGTCCCTTCACGACCTGCGGTCGTCCCTGCGCGCACTCGGCGGGGACCTCGTCGTACGGCACGGCGACCCGGTGGCCCACGCCGTACGGGTCGCCGCGGAGGCGGGCGCGTCGGCGATCTGGGCGAGTGAGGACGTCAGCCCGCTGGCGCGGCGGCGGGAGCGGCGCCTGGCGGCGGAGTGCCGGGCCCACCGCCTGGAGTTCCGCCTCTTCCCCGGCGTGACCGTGGTGCCCCCCGGCGCGCTGCGGCCCGGCGGCGGGAGCCACTACCGGGTCTTCTCGCCCTACTGGCGGGCCTGGTCGGCCACCGCGAGACGGCCGGTCCTCGGCGCGCCCCGCCGCCTGTGCCTGCCGCCCGGCATCGATCCGGGCGTCCTGCCCGAGGCGTCCCCCGAGCCGTACGGGATCGTGCGGGGCGGGGAGAGCGAGGCACGGCGGCGGCTGGAGCGGTGGGTGGGCGACGGCCTGGCCTCCTACGCCGAGACCCGCGACCGGATGGCGGGGCGCACCTCGATGCTCAGCGCCTACCTCCACTTCGGCTGCCTGTCGCCCCTGGAGGTGGTGCAGCGCGCCTGCGAACGGCCGGGCGGCGAGGAGTACGTCAGGCAGCTGTGCTGGCGCGACTTCCACTACCAGGTCGTGAACGCCTTCCCCGAGATGGGCCGGCGCGACTACCGGCCCAGAAACGTGGAGTGGCGGCGCGACGAGGAGGCCGAGGCCGCCTGGCGGGAGGGCCTCACCGGGGTTCCCGTCGTGGACGCGGGCATGCGCCAGCTTCTCGCCGAGGGCTGGATGCACAACCGGTTGCGCCTGGTCACCGGCTCCTATCTGACCAAGCGGCTCGGGATCGACTGGCGGGCCGGGCTGGAGCACTTCGCCGAGTGGCTGCTCGACGGCGACATGCCGAACAACTGCGGCAACTGGCAGTGGGTCGCCGGGACGGGCAACGACACCCGGCCCTACCGCATGCTCAACCCACTGCGGCAGGCCAAGAAGTTCGACCCCGAGGGCGAGTATGTGCGGCGTTACGTCCCCGAGCTCGCGTCGCTGCCCGGCGGCCTCGTCCACGAGCCGTGGAAGGTCCGCGGCGGGGTCCCCGGCTACCCCTCCTCACCCCTCGGGGGTGAGCTGCGGGCGTGACGGCCGCCGCGTGCGTCAGCAGCGGATCATCAGCTTCGGTGTCGGCCCCGGCAACCCCGCCGCCGGAAAGCGCGACGTCGCCTCACAGTGACCGGCGGTGGACCTCGTCCACCCGCTCGGTGAGGCCCTTGCGGTCGAGGTGCTCCAGCAGCGGCACCGCGACCCGGCGGCTCGTGCCGAGCGCGCTCCTCGCCTGGCTGACCGTGAACGGCTGCGGCAGCCGGGCCAGCAGCGCCGCCGCCCGCGCGTCGGCGCCCGGCGCGAGGACCACGCCCTCGGTCACGCGCAGCAGCGCCCCGGCCCGTACGGCGGCGGCGAGCTCGCGCGGCCCGAGCCCCAGCGCAGCCAGCCGCCCGGCCTCCGACGCCTGGAACGGGGCCTTGGCGAGGTCGTCCAGCAGGGACCGCACCGCCCCGGCGACCGGAGCGGGCAGCCCCGCGGTCCCGGCCGGGGCGCGGCCCATCGTGGTGATCCGCCCGTCGGCCACCGTCAGCGGCGGCCGTACGAGCGCCGCCACGAGCCTGCGGTCGGGCAGGTCCAGCTCGTGGCGGACGGCCTCCACCGGCATGCCGGGCTCCAGGGGTGATCGGCCGCGTACCGCCGTACGACCTCGGGGAGCCGGGCGGACAGCGCCGACCAGTGATCGGGATCGGCGTGCCAGTCTCCGGCCACCGGCGGTCCCCCGGGCGGGCAGCCCATCGCGGCCAGGTCGGCCTCGCGCAGCAGCAGGTGCGTGCGCAGGAGGGAGGCCGCGTCCGCGGACGCCTCCGCCAGCGCCTTCGCCCGTTCCCTGGCCGCTCCCCGGCGGCGCAGCTCGGGGGGCCGCACGTCGAGCACCGTCGCCCGCGCGAGCACCCGCGGCTCGCCCCGGCCCCGGCCCGGGTCTCGGCCGGGGTCTCGGCCGGGGTCTCGGCCCGGGTCTCGGCCGGGGTCCAGCAGCAGCAGCGCGTCTCCCAGGTGCAGGGGAAGCGGCCGGGCCAGGCGCAGCCGGGCCGCCGCCCCCTCGGCCTCGGTGCCGAGCGGGCGCACCTCGCACGGCACCGACGCCGACCCGATGTGCGCGGTGAGCCGCGCGGGCAGCGGCCCGCGGGCGCCCACCGCCATCGTCACGCGCACGTCGGCCAGGCTCGTCGCCGTCCAGGCACCGGGCGTGACGAGGGCGTGCCCGCGGCGCGGCACGATCCGCCCGCGCAGGTTGAGCGCCACCCGCGCGACCCCGGCGACCGACTCGACGTGCTCCTTGAGCGACTCCAGGGCGCGCACCCGCACCGGCTCGCCGTCCAGCTCCAGCTCGTCTCCCACCTCGACGCGGCCGGCGGGCAGGGTGCCGGTCACGACGGTGCCGCTGCCGCGCACGCTGAACGCCCGGTCGATCCACAGCCGCACCGGTGCCCGCGGATCGGGCGCGGGCAGCGCCGCCACCAGCCGGTCGAGCGCGGCGCGCAGCCCGTCGAGGCCCTCGCCGGTGCGCCCGCTCACCGCCAGGGCCTCCACGTCGCCCAGCCCGGCCTCCGCCAGCCGGTCGCGCGCGTCCTCCAGGGCAGGGGCGGGGTCGGCGAGGTCCGCGCGGGTGACGGCGAGCAGGCCGTGCCGTACGCCGAGGGTGCGCAGCGCGACCAGATGCTCCTCCGACTGGGGCATCCACCCCTCGTCGGCGGCGACGACGAACATCACGGCGGGCACCGGGCCGACCCCGGCGAGCATCGTGCCGAGGAACCGCTCGTGGCCGGGCACGTCGACGAACGCCACCCGCTCCCCGGAGGGCAGCGTCGTCCAGGCGTAGCCCAGCTCGATCGTGAGGCCGCGCCGCCGCTCCTCCTCCAGCCGGTCGGGCTCCATCCCGGTCAGCGCCCGCACCAGGGTCGACTTGCCGTGGTCGACGTGTCCGGCCGTGGCCACGACGTGCATGCGCGGGGCCATCAGGGGGTCGCCGTCAGGACGGCCGCGAGGACCTCACCGTCCCGGTCCTGCGGCACGGCGCGCAGGTCCAGCAGCAGGCGGCCCCCCTCGACCCGGCCGACGACCGGCGGCTCACCCCGCCGCAGCGGTGCGGCCAGCCGCTCCGGCAGGCTCACAGCCACGCTCGGCAGGCGCACTCCGGGAGCTCCGCCCCCGCCCACGGTCGCCTCCGTGGACACGGCCGCCGCGTCCACGCCCGCCTGGCACAGCGCCTTGGCCAGCGCCTCGGCCCGCTCACCGAGAAGGATCGGATCGGCGTGGAGAGCCTGCCGTACGGGGGGCTCCGGGCCGCGCAGCGTCGCCTCGATCGCGGCGAGCGTCAGCTTGTCCACGCGCAGCGCCCGCGCGAGCGGGTGCCGCCTGAGCCGTTCGACCAGGTCGCGGCGGCCGAGCAGCAGGCCCGCCTGCGGGCCGCCGAGCAGCTTGTCGCCGCTCGCGCTGACCAGATCGGCGCCGGCCCGCAGCACGCTCCCGGCGTCGGGCTCCTCGGGCAGGAGGGGATCGCGGTCGAGCAGCCCCGAGCCGATGTCGACGACCACGGGCACGCCCAGCCCGGTCAGCTCGGCCACCTCGACGGAGCCGGTGAAGCCCTCGACCCGGAAGTTCGACGGGTGGACCTTGAGCACGAACCCCGTCTGCGGCCCGAGCACGTCGCGGTAGTCGGCCAGGGCGGTGCGATTGGTCGTGCCCACCTCGCGCAGGCGCGCGCCGGTGGACACGAGCAGGTCGGGGATGCGGAAACCGTCGCCGATCTCGACCAGCTCACCCCTGCTGATCACGATCTCCCGCCCGGCGGCGAGCGCGGTGGCGGCCAGCACGAGGGCGGCGGCGTTGTTGTTGACCACATGGACACCCTCGGCGTCGGGCACGGCCAGGGCCAGCGCCTCGACCGCACCGCGTCCCCGGCGCGCCCGCGCCCCCGTGGCCAGGTCGAACTCCACATCGGTCGCCCCCGCCGCCACCGTCACCGCCTCGACGGCGGCCGGGGACAGCGGCGCGCGGCCCAGGTTCGTGTGGAGCAGCACGCCGGTCATATTGATAACCGGACGGAGGCTCGTGGCGTGGCGCGGCAACGCCGCCAGCGCGGCATCCGCGACGTCCTCCGGCTCGATCTCGCCCTGCCGCACCCGCTGCTGCGCCCGCGCGACCGCGTCCTTGACCGCCGGACGGCCGAGCCGCTCGGCGGCGGCGACCAGCCGCGGATCGGCCAGTACGGCGTCGGTGCGCGGCACCCGCCTCCGTGGATCCACACTTCAAATTACAGCGGCGGCGCCCCGCCCACCCCGGCCTGCTCCCCCCGCCGCTCCGGCGGGTGACACCCTTCTCCTGAATTCGGCGGTAACGGCGGAGTCCTCGTCCGCGAGTCCCCGGTGACCGCCTCGGGAGGAGAGCCCCATGGAGGCACAGGACCACTCCGCCGCCGGTCCTCGCCGGGAACCGGCGGTCCGGGCCGGGACGGCGAACGGACGCGGCGTGCTCGAAGTCAAGGAGGTGCCGCCGGCCCTGCCGGGCTCCGAGCTGGCCGAGGCGACCGCCTGGCCGTACCGGTCCGGCGCCCGGACGGCGAGGTCGTCGCGTCGATCAGCGCGCTCGCGGTGCGACCGGCGGTGCCGGCCGGGCTCACCGAACTCGTGCTGCGCGCATCGCGGGAGATCACGCGCAACCTCGTCCGCACCTGACGCCCGGTCCACTGAGTGGACCGCGCGGCGGCTGTTCCGCAGGGCGTCGCCGACCACGGCCTCGCGAATCGCGTCAATCCGACGATCCTGACCGGCACCCTCGCGAAGGAGCCGCGGTTACTCCTCGGCGAACAGGTCGGCGGCCGACGTCGCGGTGATAGCCCGCCGCGCCCACTCGTCAAGCCGCTTCAAATCCGTGCACTCCATGATGAACGCGCGGTCGTCTTCGTCGACCGGGACCCCCCGCGCCTCCAGGATGGTGAGCACCGCCCTCGCCTCGCCCTCTGCGCGGCCGGCTTCGAGGCCCTTGCCGTAGTGCATCTTCGCGAACGGGCTGTAGACCGGCCAAACAGTGGACTCCATGAGTGCCTCCATCAGGTGTCGGGCGGCCTGCGACGCCATCCGATATCCGTATTCATAGTAATGCGGAGCGTGTTCGTCGGGGAGGTGCTGCAACGCAGCCACGAATGCCTCCACCACCTTTTCATGCTCTCCGTGATTCATCACGGAGAGTGCGGACAGCTCCGGATGTGCGGCCGCCTCCGCAGGGTCGGTGATGACAGGGATATGGTCCGGGCCCATCACCTCGCAGGTCAGCGTGTAACCCGGCAGGCTGGTACGAATTGGTTTGGCCGCCCAAGAGGCGGTCCGGGCCTCAGGGGAGACCACCAGCACCGTGACCGGACAATCCAACTGCAGCCATAAGGCGGCGGCGTACCGAGGTAGCGCACGCTGCTTATCGGGATCCGGCCGCTGCTGGATCTCGACGACGATCGCGTGAAGGGGGGAGTGCCGGGGGCCGACCGTGATCACGACATCGGGTCGTAGATCGATGGACGGACGGTCGTTCAAGTCGTTGCTCGCGACCTGGACCGGAAGCCCGCCGGGTACGTCCACGCCGAGGTGATCGCGGAGCATCTCCACGGCGAACTGCGGTCTGTGCCGGAACAGCAGGTTGAGCGTGTCATGCAGGGGGGACGGCATGACACCGAAAGTTATCAGTTCGTCACCTGCAGTAGTCGCGTCTTGCGAGGCCCGCCGTCAGAAATTCGGTCGGATGCCGCGATGATTCCGGTCTTCCCGAGGTCATGCCCGTGATCGCGTGCACGAAGGAGGGCGTCGGAAACTCGCTCGCAAGCTCGGCGACCGGCTGATCGCGGGATACGTCCTCTATGCGGGTCCGGAGGCGCTCCCCTTCGGGGATCGGATGCGGGCGCTTCCGATGTCCGCGTTGTGGGAGGTGGGGCCGGAGGCCTGACGGGGGAAGGCGAAGGGTGAGCGGAGGTGGACGGGAATCGAACCCGCCAGGCCGAGGACCTCGGCCTCGTCGGTTTTGAAGACCGCGGGGGCCACCAGGCGCCCACACACCTCCAGGGAGAAACCTAACCGGAACGGGGTAGGGACCGGGGCGGCGCCCCGTCGTGGCGGCGCGGCGACGAGCGACGGGAAACGGGTGCGGCGGCATGACCGAGACGACGGAGCGGGCCGGGATCCGGCTGACCCAGCAGGCGCACGGAGGCGGCTGCGCCTGCAAGATTCCCCCGGGCGAGCTGGAGAGCATCGTGGCCGGGCTCGTGGCCCCCGACCCGTCGGCGTACGCGCACGAGCTGATCATCGGGCTGGACGACGGCGACGACGCGGCCGTGGTCAGGATCGAGGGCGGCCGGGCGGTCGTCGCGACCGCGGACTTCTTCACCCCCGTCGTGGACGACCCGTACGACTGGGGGCGGATCGCGGCCACCAACGCGCTGTCCGACGTGTACGCGGTGGGCGGCGAACCGGTCGTGGCGGTGAACCTGCTGGGCTGGCCCAGGGAGACGCTGTCCATGGACCTCGCCAGAGAGGTGCTGCGCGGCGGCCTGGACGTGGCGCGGGCGGCGGGCTGCCACGTCGCGGGCGGGCACAGCGTGGACGACCCCGAGCCGAAGTACGGCATGGCGGTCACCGGCCTGGCCGACCCCGACCGGTTGCTGCGCATCGACGCGGGCCGGGCGGGAATGCCGATCTCCCTCACCAAACCGCTCGGCGTGGGTGTGCTCAACACGAGGCACAAGGCGACCGGCGAGGTGTTCTCACAGGCGATCGAGGTCATGACGACGCTCAACCGGGACGCCTCGCGGGCGGCGCTGGCCGCCGGGGCCGGGTGCGCGACCGACGTGACCGGGTTCGGCCTGCTCGGCCACCTCTACAAGCTGGCCAGGGCGAGCGGCGTCACGGCCGTGGTCGACGTGGCGGCCGTGCCCTACCTGGAGGGCGCGCGGCAGGCGGTGCGCGACGGCTACGTGAGCGGGGGTACCCGCCGCAACCTGGATTGGGTCCACCCCCACCTCGATCCGGGCCGATACGCGGAGGAGGACCTGCTCCTGCTGGCCGACGCCCAGACCTCCGGCGGCCTGCTGGTCGCCGGCGAGGTCCCCGGCGCGCCGATCGTCGGCGAACTCGTCCCGGCCGAGGCCGCCGCCGCGATCCGGCTCGTCTGAGAACGCGGCGCGGGCCGCGATCCGGCTCGTCTGAGAACGCGGCGCGGGCCGCGATCCGGCTCGTCTGAGAACGCGGCGCGGGCCGTGGTCGCGGCGAGGTGGTAGACCCGGGACATGCGACCTGAGCCCGGCGAGGTGCTGCATTTCTCCGAAGACCCGGAGATCACCCGATTCGTTCCGCATGTGGCGGCCACCGCGCGGCAGCCGGAGGCGTACGTCTGGGCTGTGACGGCCGAGCGCAGCCCCGACTACTGGTTTCCCCGCCAGTGTCCGCGGGCCATGGCCTGGACGACCCCGGCGACCACGGACGACGACCACGACCGGATCATCGGGCCGGGCTGCGGCCGGCGCGTCCACGCCATCGAGTACGGCTGGCTGGAGGCGTTCCTGACCGTCCGCCTGTACGCCTACCGCTTCTCGGCGGAGAAGTTCGTCCCGTTCGGAGAGCCGGTGCCGAGCGCGGTGGTCGCGACCGAGCCCGTCGAACCTCTCGGGCCGCCCGAACCCGTCGGCGACCTGCTGCGGCTGCACGAGGATGCCGGCATCCAGCTCAGGCTGCTGGACAACCTCTGGCCGTTCTGGGACGCGGTGACCACCAGTTCCCTGGGCTGGAGCGGCATCCGCCTCCGCAACGCCCGCCCCCGGCCGGCGTAACGGAGCACGTCAGGCGTTGTTCAGGTAGGTGAGGACGGCGAGGACCCGGCGGTTGTTGTTGCCGTCGTCGGTGATGCCGAGCTTGCCGAAGATCGAGGTCGTGTGCTTGCTGATGGCGCTCTCGCTGAGGAAGAGTCGCTGGCCGACGGCCTGATTCGACAGCCCTTCGGCCATCAGGCCGAGCACGTCGTGTTCGCGTTCCGTGAGCCGTTCGAGCCGCCGGTTCGACGACCCGCTGGACAGCAGTTTGGCGATGACGGCCGGGTCCATGGCGGTCCCGCCGCCGGCCACCCGCTCCAGGGCGTCGACGAACTGATCGGCGTCGAACACGCTCTCCTTGAGGAAGTAGCCGATGCCGCCGGTGCCGTCGGCCAGGAGTTCGCGGGCGTACAGCTGTTCGACGTGCTGGGAAAGGATCAGGATCGGCAGTCCGGGCACCCGGCGGCGGGCGTCGAGAGCCGCCCGCAGTCCCTCGTCCGACTGGGTCGGCGGCATGCGGACGTCGACGACCGCGACGTCCGGCCGCTGGGTCAGCAGCGCGTCGAGCGTCTCCGGCCCGGTGGTCGCCGTCGCCACCACCTGGTGCCCGTACGCCTCCAGGAGGCGGACCATCCCGTCGCGCAGGAGGTAGAGGTCTTCGGCTACAACGATTCGCATGGCACAACCATTCTCACGCGGGTCGGGCCGCCCGCCGGACTCGTGACCTCCAGGGTGCCGTCGAAGACCGCGAGACGGCGACGTAGCCCGTCGAGTCCGCCACCCGACCGCACGCCGGCCCCGCCCGTGCCGTCGTCCTCGACGTCGACGACGACGCCTGCGCCGGTGCGGGCGATGGAGATCCCGGCGCGGGTCGCGCGGGCGTGCTTGGCCGCGTTGGCGAGCAGTTCGGCGACTCCGAAATACAGGGCGGACTCGATCGGCGGGTCCAGGCGCAGCCGAAGGTCGGCGCTGACCGCGGCTTCGAGGGAGCTGTCCAGGGCGAGAGCGCGAACGGCGTCGACGAGCCCGCGCTCGGTCAGCACCGGCGGGCTGATGCCCCTGACCAGGTCGCGGAGCTCGGCCAGGGACGCGGTGGCCCCTGCTCGCGCGTCCCGCAGCAGCGCCTTGGCCCGGTCGGGGTCGGTCTCCATCAGCTTCTCCACGGTCGCCAAGGACATCCCGAGCGCGACCATGCGCGCCTGCGCTCCGTCGTGCAGGTCCCGTTCGATGCGCCGGATCTCGGCGGCCTGCGCGACCGTCGTGTCGGCGCGCTGGGCCGTCAGCTCATCCACCCGGTCCGCCAGTGCCATCGCCGGCGACGGCCGCAGGAACCGGACGGCCACCGGCCGGACCGGCCGCCAGGCGTACGGAGCGGCGCCGACGGCCACGGCCACGCCGAGCACCCCGATGAGACGCATGGAGGGCGCCGGGTGGCCGAACCCGACGACCGCCGCCACGACTCCGGCCGGCGGGACGGCCGCGATCACCCCCATGGTGAACGGAGCGATCACCGCGAACCGCAGGTCACGCCAGGTGGCGGGATCGCTCCACCAGAGCCGCATCCTCTGGTCCCGGCGGGCGTCGCGGCTGGTGCGCTCGTAGGAGAATCCGTTCCACCAGTACCCCGTCGACATGCGCACCACCGGCGCGGCCTGCCGATATCCGGGAGGAATGACGGTGCCCGTCCATCTGGCGACGAGGGCGCGGACCATCCGGCAGATCGGGCGGGCCAGGGCGAGCGTGCCGACGCACGCCCACAGGAGCGGCGCCAGCCCGGGCCACGGGTTGCCGCCCCACCACCACATCCACAGCCCCGCGGCGGCGGCCCACACGGCCGGGACCAGCATGCTGACGACGAGCACGACGCACGCTCGCACGAACCCAACGGCGGCACTCGCCAGCCACGACACCAGCTGTCGCATGAGCCTTCCTTCGTACTCCACGACCCCGGTTCCCGAGGTGTTCGGCGATGCGCCGGTCCGGGCCGGTACGGCGTGATGTTTCCACTGTGTACCGCACAGAGCACGGCGCCCAGCCGATCGCCCCCGGAGTGGGTCTGGCCCCACCCCCGCGTACGTCCAGACGCATACCGCGCCGCCCGTCCGCTCTCTAGCGTCGAGACCACGACGAGAAGGAGAAACGACATGACCACCATCACCGGCGCCACGGCACACCTCGACGACAGCCGCACCCGAGAGGCCTTCGACCTGGCGAAGAAGTGCGTCACGCTCTCCGGCATGATCTGCGGCATCACCCTCGCGACGGTCGCCGTGCTGTCGATCGCCGATCACATGGAGACCCCGTTCATGTGGGTCCGGGCCGTCATACTGCTCGCCATCGCTCCGATGCTCCACCGGATGATCGTGCGTGCGTCGCAGGGATCGCGGCGCAGCTTCGACCGTATGCGCACCATCAGCGTCACCATGCCGATCGCGATCATCGGCGTCGACCTGATCCCCGGCATCTGCCCGGCGTGGTACGCCGTGATGCAGGCCATGAGCGTCCTGCCCCTGGTCGCGGTCGCCTTCATCCTCAACGGCTCTGGGCCCCGCGCCGCTTTCCCCAAGACGCGCTGAGCATCCGCTGCCGCGGCGCCCGGCCGGCGAGCCGGACGCCGCGACCGCGTACTTCAGGCCGGCGGGGTGACCGCTCAGCCGAGGTGCCGGGCGAAGAACCGGACCGCGCTGTCGGCCTCGAACCTGGGCAGTTCCTTGTGCCTGCCCGCGTTGGCGTGCAACGTCTTCTCCTTTGAGGCGAAGGCGTCGAACAGCGCGAGAGCGGCCTCGCGCGGAATGTGCTCGTCGTCCCATTGCATGTCGAACTCGATCGGGACGGTGATCCGCCTCGCCTTCTCGGCCAGGACATCGGGCCAGTGCTGGCCGAAGACCGCGGCCGTGATCCTGGGTTCGATCGCCACAAGTGGTATTCCGATCGCGGTGCCCATGTTGATGCCGAAGTAGCCGACCCGCCCGTCGGCACCGATCTCCGGAAGTTCCTGGAGCGCGTCCAGGGTCGCCTGCCATTCGGGCACGGTGAGCTCCGCCAGGTGGGCGTTGTAGCGGACGACGATCGGTCCTTCCGGCTCGCCCGCCGCCCTCGCCCGGAACAGCTCGGCGATCTCCTGCTCGTCGTGCGCCGTACGCGGCCGGTCGCCGTGACCGGGCGCGTCGATGACGGCGACGTGGAAGCCGCAGCCGGTCACGAGAAGGCGGGCGCGGCCCGCCATCGCCGGATGCTTCTTGTGGTTGCCGCCGCCGTGGCCCATCAGGACCAGGGGCGCGCGATCGGCGCCGGGAGCCGGCGACCAGAGAACCCCGGGGACGCCGCCCACGGTGAAGTCGCGTTCGACCATGCCGTCCGACGACGACTCGGCGGTGAACTGCAGAGAGTGCACAGGTGTTGCCTTTCGGGAGAGCCTTGTTGTCGAGGCGCTCCCGGCGACACCTACGTCGATCGCCCGGCCGTGATGGGAAGGGGGAGCACCCACATCGATCCTGCGTTCATGGGTCTCACCTCCTCGGGCGGTTCACGGTCACCGGCACGTTACCAAGCTCGTCGATCGTTTCTCGAACCCTTTTCAGCGGCCGGGGGCGGAGGCGGGGTGGCCGGCGTCGAGGCGGTCGCGTTGCGGCACGACGGTGTACTTGGGGTCCTTGGCCGAGGCCCGGCCCGCCTCCAGCACGCCGAACCGGGTGCACAGGGCCCCGGCGGTGATCGCGAGCCCGGACAGCGCGGTGAGGGCCCGGCTGCGCCCGGCGACCGTGGCGAGCAGGCCGCCACCGAGGGTGAGCACGCGGGAGGCCCGCATGAGTCTGCCCGCCCTGCCCGTGCGGTACGGCTCGCCGACGAGACCGAGGCGACGCTCCATCAGCCCACCGGCGACGACCTCGGCCACGGCGCCCGCCGCCGCGGCGGCGCGGGCGGGCCCGGCCTGCGCCCTGGGCGTGGTCAGCATCAGGGCCGCGCCCGCGGAGGCGAGCGCGCTCCCCGAGAACAGGAACGGCAGCTCGCGCATCCCCTCGTGCCACGACGGCACGGCGGTGTCGGCGAGAAGGACGGCCGTGTACGTCGCCATCGCCAGGCCGCTCAGGCCGCTCGCCACCGACGCGGCGTCGCCCGCCGGGGTCAGCAGGCCGGTCACCGCCGCGCCGGCCGCGACGCCGGTCAGCCCGCTGTGGGCGGCCAGCGTCCATGAGCCGACGCTCATCGGCGAGGTGGGCTTGAACACGCGCAGCATGTTCAGGAAGCGCTCGGGACGGCCCAGCTCGGCCACGAGGAAGACCGCACCGGCGCTCGCCGCGCCGAAGGCGGTCATCCGGGCGGCCAGCTCCAGCCGATCCCGCCCGGTGAGGCGGGCGGCCGCCGCCATCGCGCCCGCCGCGCCGGACAGCCCGCCCAGATAGAGGTACGCCGGCATGTGGGGTTCGTGCCAGATGGGCTGTTTGATGACCGGCTGGCCGTAGTAGGACCGGAACTCGGCGTCCGGCACCATCTCGTCCCGGCGCCTCGGCATCAGTGCCTCCCCACAGAAACGATCACGGCTTCCTCCCGGCGAAGCACACGGCGACGCCGGCGGCCAGGGCGAGCGCCGCGCCGCCCGCCCAGCGCCACATCGCGGGCAGGTCGCGGGTGGTCACCACGGGATCCGGCGGCAGGCCGTACGTCTCCGGCTCGTCCAGCAGCAGGAAGAACGCGCCCGTGCCGCCCACCCCGTCGTCCGGGTCCGCGCCGTACAGCCGGGCCTGCGTCGTGCCCTCGGCGTGCAGCCGTTCGACCCGTTCCGCGGCCCGCTCCCGCAGCTCGTCGAGCGGCCCGAACTGGATGGACTTCGTCGGGCACGCCTTGGCGCAGGCGGGCTCCATGCCGCCGCGCAGCCGGTCGTAGCAGAGCGTGCACTTCCACGCCCGGCCGTCGTCCTCCCTGCGGTCGATCACCCCGTACGGGCAGGCGGGGACGCAGTAGCCGCAGCCGTTGCAGACGTCGGCCTGCACGACGACGGTGTCGAACTCGGTGCGGAACAGCGCCCCGGTGGGGCAGACGTCGAGGCAGGCGGCGTGGGTGCAGTGCTTGCACACGTCCGACGACATCAGCCACCGGCCGTCCTGCTCGACGAACGCCACGTGCCGCCAGGTGCTCGCGCCGAGCGCGCCGGTGTTGTCGTAGGAGGTGGCCCGGAACACGAACCCGTCGTCGGGCACGTCGTTCCACTCCTTGCAGGCCACCTCGCAGGCCTTACAGCCGATGCAGACGGTCGTGTCGGTGAAGAAGCCCATCCGCTGCTCAGCCATCGCGGTACCTCTCGATCAGGTCGAGCAGCGCCCGGCCGCGCGGGCGCCGCCCCGGCAGGACGTCACAGGTGCCGGCCTTGCTCTCCTGGATGTAGACGTTCGGGTCGAGCACGATCGACGGCAGGTCGTTGACGACGTCCCCGGTGACGACCCCACCGCTGCTGTATCCCCAGTGGTACGGCATGACGATCTGGTGGACGACCTTCCCGTTCAGGCGCAGGGGCCGTACGCGGCCGGTCACGAGCACGCGCAGCTCGATCGCGGCCCGCGCGGTGACGATCGTCGCCCAGTCGCCGTTGTCCAGCCCGATCTCCTCCGCCATCTCCCGGGACACCTCGCAGAACGCCTCCGGCTGCAGCTCCGCGAGGTAGGGCAGGGGCCTGCTCATGGCGCCTGTCGTGTGGTGCTCGGTGAGCCTGCTCGTCGTGTAGACGTACGGGAACCGGGGCGACAGCGCCGGGTTGTACGGGTTCTCCGGGCGGTCGATGGTCCGGCGGGCCGGGTTGGCCTGCTGTCCGTACAGCGTGTTGGGCACCGGCGACTCGTGCGGCTCGTAGTGCGTGGGCAGCGGCCCGTCGGCCAGGCCGGACGGGACGAACAGCCAGCCCCTGCCGTCCGACTGCATGATGAACGGGTCGGTGCCGGCCAGCGCGTCCTGCGCCCTGGCCCCTTCCGGTGGCCGGTAGTCCGGCGCCTTGTCCTCCTCGAAGTCCGGCACGTCGGGTCCGGTCCATTTGGTCCCGTCCCAGTACACGTACTTCTTCCGCTCGCTCCACGGGCGGCCCTGCGGGTCGGCCGAGGCGCGGTTGTAGAGGATGCGCCGGTTGGCCGGCCAGGCCCAGCCCCATTCGAGCGCGACAGGCCCCTGCTCGGTGTGCGACGTGCGCCGGGCCGCCATGTTGACCCCGTCGGCGTACACCCCGCAGTAGATCCAGCAGCCGCAGCTCGTCGAGCCGTCGGGCTCCAGCTCGCGCAGCGACGCCAGCGGGCGGCCGTCGGCGGCGGTGCCGTTGATCTCGCGCAGGACGGCCGCGGCGTCGGGGTCACGCTGCGCGCCGATTTCCGGGTAGTCCCAGGTCAGCTCCGTCACCGGCCGGTCGATCTCGTCGTCGCCGAGCCGCTGCCTGATCCGCTTGCCGAGGTGGTAGTAGAACCACAGGTCGCTGCGGCAGTCGTCCGGCGGGTCGAGGGCCTTCTCCCGCCACTGCAGCAGCCGCTGGGTGTTGGTGAAGGTGCCCTCCTTCTCCACGTGGCTCGCGGCCGGTAGGAAGAAGACCTCGGTGCCGATCTCCCCGGTCCGCAGCTCGCCCGTCTCGATCTCCGGCGCGTCCTTCCAGAACGTCGCGGTCTCCACCAGCATGAGGTCGCGGACCACCAGCCAGTCGAGGTTGGCCAGGCCGAGGCGCTGCGCCTTGCCGTTGGCCGAGCCGACGGCCGGGTTCTCGCCCACGACGAAGTAGCCCTTGACCGTGCCGTCGATCTGGCCCATCACGGTCGCGTAGTGGCCGTGGTCGCCGGTGAGCCGCGGCAGGTAGTCGAAGCGGTAGTCGTTGGCCTCCGTCGCCGCGTCGCCCCACCAGGCCTTGAGCAGGCTGACGACGTACGCCCGCCGGTTGCCCCACCAGCCGGTGTCGGCGCCCTCCTGCTCCAGATAGTGGTCGAGGCCGTCGTGCCGGTGGGCGTGCGGCATCGCGATGTATCCCGGCAGCAGGTTGAAAAGCGTCGGGATGTCGGTGGAGCCCTGGATGCTCGCATGCCCGCGCAGCGCCATGATGCCGCCGCCCGGCCTGCCCATGTTGCCCAGCAGCAGCTGCAGGATCGCGGCGGCCCTGATGTACTGCACGCCGACCGAGTGCTGCGTCCAGCCGACGGAGTAGACCCACGCCGTGGTCCGCTCCCGGCCCGAGTTGGCCGTGACGGCCTCGGCCAGCTCGTGGAACCGCTCCGGCGGGATGCCGCACAGCTCCTCGACCATCTCCGGCGTGTAGCGGGAGTAGTGCCTCTTGAGGATCTGGTAGACGCAGCGCGGGTCGGTCAGCGTCGGGTCGCTCGGCGGCGACGCGCTCGCGCCCGCGCCGCGGGCGCCGTAGGAGTCGGACCCCGCCGCCTCCGCGTGGTGCCCGCCGCCCTCGACCGGCTCCTCCTCCTCGGGCACGTCGCCCTCGTACGCCCAGGTCGACGGGTCGTACCTGCCGGTCTCCTCGTCGAAGCCGGAGAACAGGCCGTCGAGGTCCTCGGTGTCGCGGAAGTCCCGGTTCACCAGCGTCGCGGCGTTCGTGTATGCGAGGACGTACTCGCGGAAGTCGAGCCCGTTCGAGAGCACATGGTTGATCAGTGCGCCGAGCAGCACGATGTCGGTGCCGGCGCGGATCGCGAGATACCTGTCGACGGTCGCGCTGGTGCGGCTGAAGCGCGGGTCGACGTGGAAGACCTTCGCGCCGCGCGCACGGGCCTCCATCACCCACTGGTACCCCACCGGATGGCACTCGGCCATGTTGGAGCCCTGGATGACGATGCAGTCAGCGTTGGCCAGATCCTGCTGATACTGGGTCGCGCCGCCACGCCCGAAGCTGGTCCCCAGACCGGGGACGGTGGAGGAGTGTCATATGCGCGCCTGGTTCTCGACCTGGATCGCGCCGAGGGCGGTGTAGAGCTTCTTCATCAGGTAGTTCTCTTCGTTGTCGAGCGTCGCCCCGCCCAGGCCGGCGATGCCCAGAGTCCTCCTGACCTCGTGCCCCTCGTGCGTCTGCTGCCAGGTCTCGCGCCGGGTCCGCACGACCCGGTCGGCGATCATGTCCATCGCGGTCTCGAGGTCGAGCGGCTCCCACTCGGTGCCGTACGGCCTGCGGTAGAGGACCTTCGTCTGGCGGCCGGGGTGGGTGACGAGCTGCTTGCTGGCCGCTCCCTTCGGGCACAGCCGCCCGCGGGAGATCGGCGAGCCGGGGTCGCCCTCGATCTGGGTGACCTTGCCGTCCTTGACGTAGACGAGCTGGCCGCAGCCCACGGCGCAGTAGGGACAGACGGAACGCGCGACGGTGTCGGCGTCCTCGACCCGGGGCCGCAGGGCGTCCGTACGCGCCGAGCGCGCCGCCCGCCCTCTGCCGTCCTCTCCCTTGAGCTGCCGGATCACCGGCCAGCGGGAGAGCCATCCACCACCCACGACGCCTCTGATGCCCCGGTCACGACGGTCTAATCATGAGAAATCACCGTGTGAGGCACCGTGTCCTCCACCACCTGCCGGGACGTGACCGCGTGGAGGTAGCCCCGGGCGAGCGCCCGACGCCCGGACGAGCGGTGCAGCTCGCCGAGCAGCCGCCGGGTGGCCGCCTCCCCGCTCCGGTCGCCGAGCTGCCGGAAGATCGCCAGCGAGCTCTCCAGCCGGGCCGAGCCGTGCCGCCAGTCGCCCCTTGCCGCCTGGAGCCCGCCCAGGCCCTGCATCGCGTACGCCGCGCAGTGGCGGTCGCCGAAGCCCTCGAATATCGTCAGCGCCCGGCCCTGGGCCCGCATCGCCCGCCCGGTCTCCCCCGCGAGGTCGTGCAGGCGGCCGATCTGCAGCGACACGCAGCCCTCCCTGTGGGCGTCGCCGAGCTCCCGCGCCAGGCGCAGCGCGCCGCCGAGCCAGTCGGCGGCGCCGTTCAGGTCGCCCGCGCTCAGGCAGGTGCGCCCGAGCGCCTGCCGGGCGTACGCCTCGCCCGACCGGTCGTCCAGCGACACGAACATCCCGAAGGCCCTGCGGAAGTGCCGGGAGGCGGCGGCCTGATCGCCCCGGAACTGGCCGGCCGCGCCCAGCCCGCAGACCGAGACCGCCTCGCCCCTGACGTCCCCGAGCGAGCGGAAGATCGCCCGGGACCGGCGGAACATGCCGGCCGCCTGGACGTACCTGTCCCGGTAGAGGGCCACCTGGCCGAGCCCCCGCAGCATCGCGGCCTCACCCGCCCGGTCTCCGGCGGTGCGGGCGGCCTCCAGGGCGACCCGGTGGGTCTCCTCCCAGGGGCCGAGGTGACAGCGCAGGTCGAAGTAGGGCACGAGCGCCGCCGCCAGGCCCCAGGCGGCGCCGGCCAGCCCCGCCTCCGCGGCCAGCCGTACGGCCTCGACCAGGGTCTCGTGCTCGGCGCCGAACCAGGTGACCGGGTCGGCGGCGACCCGGCGCAGGGCGTCTTCGGGCAGCCGCCAGCGCCGGGCGGCGGGCGAGGTCAGCCGGAAGACCGTGGTGGGCAGGCGGGCCGTGGCGTGTTCGGCGGCGGCCGTCCAGCCCGCGACCACGCGCGCCAGCGCCGGCATGTCCACCCCGCCCGCCTTGTCCCTGGCGTCGACGCGCAGCAGGTCGGGCAGCCGGTAGCGGGGCTGGCCGAGGAGGTCGGTCCCCACCGGGCGCAGCAGGTTCGCGTCGACCAGCACGTCGGTCACGTCGTCGCTTCGATGCCGGTCGAGCACGGCGTCGACCACCCAGCCGGGCAGCGGCCGGGTGCCGAGCAGGCCGAGCGCGCGGAACGTGCGCGCGGCGTCGTCCGGCAGCAGGCGGTAGCTGCGGTCGAAGGACTCCCGCACCTCCAGGTCGCCGGCCCGCAACTCGGCGAGCCGGGCCGTCTCGTCGTCGAGCCGTCGCCGCAGCACGGCAGGCGACCAGCCGGGGCGGGCGGCGAGCCGGGCCCCGGCCACCCGGATCGCGAGCGGCAGCCGGCCACAGGCCCGCACGATGGCGGCGGCCTCCTCCGGCTCCCGCTCCAGCCGCTCCCCGCCCACGATCGCCGTCAGCAGCCCCAGCGCCTCCGCCTGTGGCAGGACGTCCAGGTCGATCCGCGCGGCGCCGGGCAGTTCGGTGATGCGGCGCCTGCCGGTCACGACGACGGCGCTGCCGCCGCCCGGCAGCAGCGGCCCCACCTGCGCGGCGCCCGCCGCGTCGTCGAGCACGACCAGCATCGGACGTTCGGCCAGCAGGGTGCGGTAGAGCGCGGCACGCTCGTGCACCGTGGGCGGCAGCGGCTCGGCCGCCCCCAGCGCGCGCAGCGCCTCGGCCAGCAGCTCCCCCGGCTCGGCCCGCGACCAGGCGGTGCCGCCCAGCGACAGGAAGAGCTGGCCGTGGGGGTAGGCCTCGCGGACGGCGTGCGCGCACCGCACCGCGAGCGCGGTCTTGCCGACGCCCGGCGGCCCGGTGACGACCGCGACCCCGCCGGGGGCGAGCGCCCGGGTCAGCGCCGCTACCTCGACGGCCCGCCCGGTGAAGTCCACCAGGTCGGGCGGCAGCTGACGCGGCACGACCAGGGCCGGGCCGAAGACCGGCGCGCCATGCGGCGCGGACGCGCCGCCGGGAGGACCGGAGGCGGTGGCGCGTGCGGGCTCGGTGGGGAGACCGGGCGGGGCGGACGGTCGCGGGGGCGGCTCCCCGGCGAGCACGGCCTCGTGCGCCCGGCGCAGCTCGGGGCCGGGCTCGATGCCGAGTTCGGTCACGAGGTGTTCGCGGACCGTCGCGAAGGCCTGCAGCGCCTCGCCCTGCCGCCCCGACCAGTGCAGGGCCAGCATGAGCCTGCGCCACAGGTCCTCGCGGAAGGGATGGTCGGCGAGCAGCGCCCGCAGCTCCCCGACCGCCTCGCCGTACTCCCCGGCCGCCATGAGCAGCTCGACCAGGTCTTCGGCGGCGCGCAGCCGCGCCTGGGCGAGCCGTTCGAGCCGGCGGTCCCACAGCGGGCTGCCGGGCAGGTCGGACAGCGGGACGCCCTGCCACAGCGCCAGCGCCCGCGCCAGCAGGCCGGCCGCCTCGCCCGGCCGGCCCCGCGCCCGGCACTCCCGCGCGGCGGCCACCCGCTCCTCGAACAGCAGCAGGTCGAGCTCGTGCGGCGGCACCTCGATCGCGTACCCCGCCCCGAGGGCCCGGATGCGGGCCGGGGCCTGCCCGAGCTCGGCGCGCAGCGCGCTCGCGTACGTGCGGAGGTTGGCCGCGGTCGAGCGCGGCCGGTGGTCCGGCCACAGCACCTCGGCGAGTTCGTCGCCGCCGACCGTGTGGCCGGCGTGGAGGAGGAGGGTGGCCAGGAGCATGCGGGGTTTGCGGCCGCCGAGCCGTGGCGCCGTGCCCGGCAGGCGGACCTCCAGGGGACCAAGGACGCTGAAAATAGGCTGATCGACTGTCATGACCGCGTTGCTCCTCGAAGGACCGGTTCGCCATGACTCGCCCACCCTTTGTACCGAATTCTTGATGTTTTTTGTGCGGCAGATTCCGACTCTTTTTGGTCATGAGACTTAAATCGCTTGTCACGGTGGGCCTCGCGGTGGTCCTCGGCCTCGCGTTCGGCGCCACGACCGCCCCGGCGGCCTCGGCGGCTGGTGCGCGCCCGGACTTCCAGATGCCGTTCCCCTGCGGCCAGGTGTGGACCGGCAACTCCGGCGCCAGCAGCGCCCACCAGTCGTACGAGATCGACTTCAACCGCGGCAGCACGGCCGACGCCGACTACGGCGACACGGTCGTGGCCGCGGCGGCCGGCACCGTGGCCATCTCGGCCCACCAGGGCTCGACGAACGGGTTCGGCAACCTCATCAAGATCGACCACGGCGGCGGCTGGTTCACCTACTACGCCCACCTGAGCCTGCGCTCGGTCAGCGCGGGGGCCCACGTCACCCAAGGCCAGAAGATCGGCGAGGTCGGCAACACCAGCAAGCCGGGCAACAACATCGCCCCGCACCTGCACTACGAGGTGCGCACGAGCGACACGTCCTACCCCGCCAACATCCAGAAGGCGGTGTTCAACGGGGTCACCTTCGGCTACCCCGCGCAGACCGTGACCTCGCACAACTGCGGCGGCACATCGGCCAACCCCTACACCCCGCAGGAGGTGTGCGGCAGCGGCTACTCGGTGATCGACTCGGCCGCCCTCGGCGCGGCGGGCACCGTTTACCTGCTCTACAACTCCGGCAACGGCAACAACTGCGTCGTCACCATGAAGAAGACGTCACTGGGCACGGCCACCGCGACCACCGCCTACCTGGAGGTCCAGGGCAGAAGCCGGGTGACCGACTCCGGCAGCTACGGCTACTACGCCGGACCGGTGCGCGCCTCGGCCTCGGGCACCTGCGTCAAGTGGGGCGGCAAGGCGGGCTCGTCCTCCTACGACAGCCCCTTCGAGCACTGTGGCTGACCCGCACCGGCTGACCCCCATGACCGGATCCCTGATCGTCCACGCACCCCGGCGTACGGCCCTGACCGCCGCCGGCGTCGTGACGCTCCTGCTGTGCCTGGCCGGGCTCGTCCCGGCCGCGCACGCCTCGGCCGCCGAGGGCCCGCTCGCCGGCGCCTTCACCCGGGCGGCGGCGGCCCACGGCGTCCCCCGCGACCTGCTCGTCGCGCTCGCCTACGCCGAGACCCACCTCGACGGCCACGACGGCAGGCCGAGCGCGAGCGGCGGGTATGGCGTGGCGCACCTGGTCACCAATCCCACGCTGCACACCCTGGAGGAGGCGGCGCGGCTCACCGGAGCGCCGGTCGCCTCGCTCAAGGCCGACGACGCGGCCAACGTGGCGGGCGCGGCGGCCGTCCTGCGGGCCGGGGCCGACGCCCTGGGCCTGGACGCCGCCGCCCGCGCCGACGCCGGCCGCTGGTACACCGCCGTCGCGCGCTACGGCGGGGCGGGCACGCCCGAGGTCGCCCGCCTGTACGCCGACGCCGTCTACGACCTGCTGTCGGCCGGGTTCACCACACGGACGCCGGCGGGCGAGACGATCACGGTGGCCGCCCGCCCGGTGAATCCGGACCGGGGAGCCCTCGCGAACGTCCGCGACCTCGACCAGCCGGAGAACCGCACGCTCGCCGCGGCGGCCGTCGACTACCCCGGCGCGACGTGGGTGGCGGCAAGCACCGCCAACTACGCGGTGTCCGACCGGCCGGCGAGCGACACGATCGACCGCATCGTCATCCACGTCACCCAGGGCTCGTACGCCGGGACGATCTCCTGGTTCCAGAACCCCGCCGCCCAGGTCTCGGCGCACTACGTCGTACGGTCCTCCGACGGCGCGATCACCCAGATGGTGCGGGAGAAGGACCGGGCCTGGCACGCCGGCAACTCCGACTACAACCACCACTCCATCGGCATCGAGCACGAGGGATACGTGGACGACGCGTCCTGGTTCACCGACGCGATGTACCGCTCCTCGGCCGCCCTCGTCCGCTCCGTCGCCGCGCGGTACGGCATCCCCAAGGACCGGTCCCACATCGTGGGGCACTCCCAGGTCCCCGGCTCCGACCACACCGATCCCGGGCCGCACTGGGACTGGAACACGTACATGCAGTACGTCACGGGCGGCGGCGGGACCGGGAACCCGTACACGCCGGAGCAGGTGTGCGGCAGCGGCTATTCGGTGATCGACTCGGCCGCCCTCGGCACGGCGGGCACCGTCTACCTGCTCTACAACTCCGGCAACGGCAACAACTGCGTCGTCACCATGAAGAAGACCTCGCTGGGAACGGCCACCGCGACCACCGCCTACCTGGAGGTCCAGGGCAGAAGCCGGGTGACCGACTCCGGCGGCTACGGCTACTACGCCGGACCGGTCAGAGCGTCCGCGGCGGACAAGTGCGTGAAGTGGGGAGGCAAGGCGGGCTCGTCCACCTACGACAGCCCCTTCGAGCACTGTGGTTGACCTCACCGGCTGACCCTCACCGGCTGACCTCTTCCGGGATCGGTCCTGGTCCCGGGCAATGGCCGGCACATGATCTGGAGCATGATCCGGGGCCTCCGCGCGCGCCGCGCGGGGGCCCTCGCGCTGCTCTGTGACATTGGCGAGGACATTGGCGAGGACATGGGCGAGGAGATCGATGAGGAGATTGATGAGAGCGTGGGCACCGCGACGTGTAGACCGCGCTGGGAGGGCAATAAGGGCCTGATTCGGCACTCTTCGTGGGCGACTCATGCCTGCGGAACCACCCTCACCAGAGGACAGCAATGAGCGACCAGCCGCCCGAGTGGGCGAGAAACCTAGAGAAAGCGGCGATCGAGGCGGCCAGGGCGGTCGAACGCGCCGGCCGGGCCCTCGGCAAGGCGGTGGAGCAGGCAGGGCGCACAGCCAAGGCCCAGGCGGCGATGGCGGCCGCCTACCAGGCGGATCTGGAAGCGCTGGAAAGGGTGCTGCGGGATCTTCCCGCGGAGCAGGTCAGGGACATCTCGGCGGCCGCGGCGGTGGTGACGGCGACCGCCGACCAGGTGCTCACCCAGACGCCGAAGGACGACCTTTGAGCCGGGGGCGGCGGACGCACTCGCCCCCTTCCCCGAAGCGACCATGCCCGAAGCGACGCCCAGGAGCGACCCGCCGATGTCCACAGCCTGTGGACAACCGCACGGCATCTCTCGGCTCCTGCGCTTCTCCCCCCTCCTCTGCTTCTCCCGCCTCCCGCGCTTCCCACATGCTGCGCCTCTCCCACTCCTTGTGGTTTTCCGCACCCCCGGGATGCGGCGCACCGGAGGGAGGCCGGCGGCGCCCCTCATGGTGACCGCGTCGCCCCGCTTCTAGCGTCGTCCGCATGGACATCACGGAAATCGGAGGGATCGCCGGGTGGGCGATGGAGCTCACCGAACGCCTGGGCGCGCCTGGCGCCGGCGTCGCGATCGCTCTGGAGAACCTGTTCCCCCCGCTGCCCAGCGAGGTCATCCTGCCGCTCGCCGGGTTCACCGCCGCGCGCGGGGACATGAGCCTGGTCGCCGCCCTCCTGTGGACGACCGCGGGCTCCGTCGTGGGAGCGCTCGCGCTGTACTGTGTGGGCGCACTGCTCGGCCGGGAGCGTACGGTGGCCATCGCGGCACGGCTGCCGCTGGTCAAGATCTCCGACATCGAGAAGGCGGAGGCGTGGTTCGCCCGGCATGGTGTGAAGACGGTGTTCTTCGGGCGCATGATCCCGATCTTCCGCAGCCTGATATCGGTCCCCGCCGGTGTGGAACGCATGCCGCTCGGCACCTTCCTGCTGTTCACCACGCTCGGCAGCCTGATCTGGAACACCGTGTTCGTGCTGGCGGGTTACCTGCTCGGCGAGAACTGGCACCTCGTCGAGGAATACATGGGGATCGTGTCCAAGGTGGTCGTGGCGGCCGTCGTGCTCGTCGTCGTCCGGTTCGCGGCCGTACGGCTGCGGGAACGGCGCGGCCAGAGACGCCATGCGCGTTGACCAGCCGCTTCCCGGGCGAGTGCGCCTGCCGTCCCGCGCGGCGCGAACCGCCGCGAAGGAGCCGATGAACGTCGCACGCGCCCTCAGGACCCTGGCGGCGCTGGTCATCGGCACGCTGACGGCGGTCGTCGAGCTGGCCTGCCTGCTGGTGGCCGCGCCGGTCGCCCTGCTCTGCCTGCCGCACGCCGCCGCGCGACGGGCCGGGGAACGGGCGCTGCGAGCCGTGGCCGTGCGGCTGGCTCAGGTCGAGATCCGCAGGCTCGGTCTGCTCGGCGGGTTCGACCTCGACACCGGGACCGGGCGGCTGACCGGGTATCTCGCGGCCCGGTGGCCGATCGGCCTGCTCGGCGGCCTCGTGCTCTTCCTGCTGTGGCTGGGGGTGAGCGAGGGGGTGCGGCTGGTGTGGGGCTGGGCCCACGGGGAGAACTACGACGGCATCCCGCCCACTCCCGGCGTGCTCGCCTACATCGGAGTGTCCGCGGTGGTGCTGCTCTTCCTCGACATCATGGGCATCCAGGGTGTCGCCGCCCTGGAGCTGCGGATCGCCCGCCGCTTCCTCGGGCCCAGCCCCACCGAGCTGCTGGAGCGCCGCATCGACGAGCTGGCCAGGACCCGCGCCGGCGTCGTGAGCGCGGTGGACCAGGAGCGGCGCAGGATCGAGCGCGACCTGCACGACGGCGTGCAGCAGCGGCTGGTGGCGCTCGCCGTGCTGATCGGGCGGGCCCGGCGCGGGCGCGCCCCGCAACTGCGCGACGACCTGCTCCAGCAGGCCCACGAGGAGGCCCAGGAGGCCCTGCGCGAGCTGCGCGAGGTCGCCTGGCGGGTCTACCCGGCCGAGCTCGACACGCTCGGGCTGCGCGAGTCCCTGTCCGCCGTCGCCGAGCGGGCCGGCGTGCCCGTCACGGTCGCGTACGGCCTGAGCGCGCGCCCGCCCACCGAGGCGGAGACGGCGGTCTACTTCGTCGTACGGGAGGCCGTGACGAACGCCGCCAAGCACGCGGCGGCGGGGCAGGTCCGGGTGGAGATCCTGGAGGACGGGGACACGATCGTCGTGCGGGTGCGCGACGACGGGCGGGGCGGCGCCGACCCCGGCGGAGGCGGCCTGTCCGGGCTGGCCCGCAGGGTCGCCGCGCTGGACGGCCGGTTCCGGGTGGACAGCCCGCCCGGCGGCCCGACCACCGTGAGCGCGGAGCTGCCCCGCGCGTGACCCCGGCCGAAAGCCGGATCCTCCTGCGGGAGGGGCTCGTCCGGCCACCCGCCGAGCAGGGGCAACGATCGGCTGTCGTCGGCGTACGCGCGTCGCATGGCCGCCTTCAGACCGGTGACAGCTCGCCGTACGGCGTTATCGTCAGCGGCATGACCGCTCGCTCGCTCGGGAGAACGTGGCCGTTCTAAGGAACCTTTAAAGGTGGCTGAAACCACGCCAGAGGCCGCGATATTTGCGTTGTCCCCACGACGCCGGCACTCGTCCGGCGCGCTCCGTGGACGAAAGGCATCGCAATGATGAAACGCACACGGCTGGTCGTGGCCACGGTCACGCTCGCCACACTGGCCGCGACCGGTACGGCAGCGGCGGCCGGCCCGGCACCGACACCCGGCGCTGCGAAATCCGACTCCGCGACGGTCAAGGTAGACGGGAAGTCCAGGGCGGGCGCGGATGCCAAATTCGCCGCGATCGCGGCGAAACTCGGAGTGACGACCGAGCGGCTCAACGCCGCGCTGGTCGCGGCCAAGACGTCTCTGGCCGACTCGGCCGACGTCACGCCGGAGGCCTTCGTCTCGGCGGTCGCGGCCACCCTGGGGCTGCCGGTCTCGCAGGTTCAGGAAGCTCTGGGGCCGATGGTCGCCGCGCCCGCACCGCGTCGTGACGACCAGGGCAAGCTGGGCTGCATGGACGAAAAGGCCCGGGACGGCTCGCCGGACTCGCCGTTCACCACCGACGCCGCAGCGGCGTCCCTGGCCGCGGCGCTCGGTGTCGATCAGGCCAAGGCCAAGGCCGCTCTGGCCGCCTTGGTGGCGCTGGGCAGAGTCCGTCCGACCTCAAAGGCCTTCGGTGACATCGCCGCCTCGCTCGGGGTCGGCTCCGACCAACTCGATGCCGCGCTGAGGGAGCTGAAGCGGTCACTGAGCCAGGGCTGACAGCCACCGCGTCTCATACAACTTCAGCATCGAGGGTGAGGATGGGCGACCATGCGGATACTCGTGGTGGACGACGACCCGGCTGTGCGGCGGTCCTTGGAGCATGCGTTGCGCCGGGACGGCTACGACGTGTCGTCCGCCGCCGATGGGGCGTCCGCCCTCGCCGAGCACGGCGTGTTCCGCCCGGACGCGGTGGTTCTCGACGTCCTCATGCCCGAACCGAACGGGCTGGAGGTGTGCCGGACGCTACGTGAGGGCGGGCACGACACGCCGATCCTGATGCTCACGGCCCGGGACCTGGTCATCGACCGGGTCGCCGGGCTCGACGCGGGGGCCGACGATTACCTGGCCAAGCCCTTCGCCTTGGAGGAGCTGCGGGCCCGGCTCAGAGCCCTGCTCCGGCGCAGCGGCGCCAGGGCCGAGGTGCTGCACTTCGCGGACGTCGACCTGGACGTGAGCGGCTGCAGGGCCGAGCGTGCCGGCCGGCGCCTGGAGCTGACCAAGACGGAGCTGTCCCTGCTGGAGCTGTTCCTGCGCAACCCCGGCCGGGTGCTGAGCCGGACCCAGATCTTCGAGTCCGTCTGGGGCTACGACTTCGGCCCCGAGTCGAACGCGCTGTGGGTGTACATCAGCTACCTGCGAAGCAAACTCGAAGCGGACGGCGGCGGCAGATTGATCCAGACGGTGCGCGGCCTGGGGTATGTCCTGCGCGAGGAGCCATGAACCTGCGCACCCGGCTGGCGATCGCCGGCGGTTCCGTGGTCGCGGGCGCCCTGGTGCTCGTGTCGGTGGTCCTGTATCCGGCCGTGAACGCCAACCTCCGCGGCCAGATGGACAGCGCCCTGGTCGCGGCCGCCGGCCGGGCGCCGGACGTGGCCGCGGCCATCAAGGCCAAGTTCAGGGACGCCAACGGGGAACCGGGCTTCCCGACTGCTCCGCTGGGGATCGGAAGCACCCAGCTGCAGATCGTGCCAGGCCCGGTCCAGGTCGGGCCGTCGACGGAGTTCGTCGACCTCACCGCCCGCGACGTCGCCGTCGCGGACGGCACCGCAGGCGCCTACTTCCGTGACGCGGTCTACGACGGAGTCGCCTACCGGGTCTACACCGCCCAACTGCCCGAATCATCGGGGACGCTCGTACGCACAGCCATCCCGGAATCCGATCCCGCACCCACGCTACGCGAACTCGCGTGGCTGCTCGCCGGCTCGACGGTGGCCGCCGGACTTCTGGCGGCACTGGCCTCACGCCTGGCGGCACGCCGCGTCCTCCGCCCGGTGCACCAGCTCACCGAGACCGTCGAACTGATCCGCACGACCGGCGACCTGTCCATCCCGATCCCCGCCGACGGCCGGGACGAGATCGGCCGGCTCGGCTCGGCGTTCGCGGCGATGACCGCCGCCCTGGACGAATCGGTCGGCGCCCAGCGCCGTCTGGTGGCCGACGCCTCGCACGAACTGCGCACACCGCTGACGAGCCTGACGGTGAACCTCGAGCTGCTGTCGGAGAACCCGGCCGACGCGCAGGCCCCACTGCTCGCCGCCGAAGCGGTCGGCCAGGCCGCCGAACTCACGACACTGGTCAACGACCTGGTCGACCTGGCCCGCTACGGCCAGGCCCCGTTCCACACCGAAGACGTCCGCCTCGACCTCGTCGCCGAGCGCGTCGCGGCCCGCGCGGCGCGTCGGGTGCCGCAGATCGAATTCGAGCTGGCCTGCGCGCCCACTCTCGTCCACGGAGACCCCGACGCCCTGGAACGCGCCGTCGCGAACCTCGTCGACAACGCCGTGAAATGGAGCCCGTCCGACGGCCGGATCAGGATCAGCGTCAAGGCGGGCACCCTCGAGGTCGCAGACGCCGGCCCGGGGATTCCCGACAGCGACCTCGAATTCGTCTTCGACCGCTTCTACCGATCACCCGCGGCCCGCGCGCACCCTGGCTCCGGACTGGGCCTGGCCATCGTCCGGCAGGTCGCCGAGGCTCATGGCGGCACGGCCGAAGCCGTGCCGTGTCAGAGCGGCGCGTTACTGCGGCTGATACTGCCGACGTGCATCGAACACACGGAGCCCTAGGCACCCCCCGGTGATGTGCCTCGGGTTCCGTGAGTCGGCTTGGTGCTCGATGCGATCCGGCCGCCTTACAGGCCCTAACCGAGGTGCCTGGCGAAGAACCGCAGCGAGCTGCCGGTCTCGAACTCGGGGATCTCCCCGTGATCGCCGGGGTTGGCGTGCAGCGTCTTGTCGGCCGACCCCAGAGCGTCGAACAGCGCCAGGCCCTGGGCTCGCGGCACCTTGTCGTCGTCCCACTGGAGCAGGAACCGCACCGGGACGGTGACCAGGGCGGCGGCCTCGGCCATCCCGTCCACGCCGAGCAGGCCCAGCACCGCCGCGCGGACCCGGGGCTCGGCGGCGACGAAGGGCACACCGAGCCCGCAGCCCATCGACATGCCGAAGTAGCCCACAGGGCCGGCGCCGACGACGTCGAGTTCCTGCACAGCGGTCAGGACCGCCTGCCATTCCGGGACGGCGTGGCCGGCCAGGAACGTGTGCATGGTGGCGAGATGCGAGGCGACGTCCTCACCCGCGGCCATGCCGGCCCGCAACCGGGCCGCGACCTCGGCGAATTCCTCGGTTTTCGGCCGATCGCCGTGGTTGGGCGCATCGACCGCGACCACCGCGAAACCGCCCTCGGTGACGAAACGGCGCGCGCGGGCCACGATGCCGGGGGCCTTCTTGTGCTGCCCGCCGCCGTGGCCCATCAAAATCAGGGGACGAGCCCCGGCGGCGTCTTCCGGCGTCCACAACACACCGGGAATCTCGCCGAGGATGAACAGCTGTTCGGTGACGCCGTCCGACGACGTCCGAGAGATGAAGCGCAAAGCGTTACACGCCTTTCGGGATGCCTTCTGCGGGCGCTCCCTAGACCATGAAACGGAGGGAGCCCCGACCTGCCACAGCGTTGATCGGTCTCACCTCCTCGGGTCGCGGCGATGCACGGCGACGCCGAACGTATCACCGGACGGCGCAGAGCTCCCAGTGATTTATCACCAGGAGCTCTGCGCGGCCTCCCCGTCGGGCGGGTCAGCGTCGCCTGGGTCAGCGTCGGCCAGGTCAGCGTCGGCCGGGTCAGCGTCGCCCGAGGTCCGCGCGCTTGGCGGCGGCGACCACCGAGACCCAGGCCATCGCGACGAGCACGCCGACGCACAGGGTGAGGGAGCCGGCCCGCCCGCCGGACATGGCCCATCCGTTGCCCAGCAGGAGAGCCAGGCCGCCGAGCCGGGAGGCGACCGCGTGCCGGGCCCGCCCCGCGCGGGCGAAGTGCCGGCCGAGGACGAAGCAGGCCGCGATCAGCGCGGTGAAGGCCACCGAGCCGGACGCCATGTGCAGCATCGCGTGCCAGCTCATCCCGGCCGGAGCCCCCAGCGGGGTGCCGGCGGGGAAGCCGTCCCCCGGATCCATGCTGAAGACCCCGGCGCCCGCGAGTCCGGCGCCCTCGACGAGCAGCAGCCTGGGCGCCCACGTCCCTCCGGGCGTGCCGCGCATGACCCTGCGCAGTCCGATCGCCCCGGCGACCGTCAGGACGGCGGTGATCCAGAAGTTGCCGATCTGCAGCCACCCGAGGTCGCCGGTGCTGAGCATGCTGAGCGGGTGACGGAGCAGGTCGAACCCCTCGCGGGTGAACGCCTGCGTCAGCGAGACGATCCCGAAGACGGGCGTGGTGAGCACGGCGCAGGTGAGCAGCGCACGCATCGATCCCGTGGAGACCGCCGTGCTCGTGGCGCCCGCCGAGCCCGGCGCGGGACGCCGCGCGGCCGGCCGCACGGTGAGCTGAGGGGTGAGCTGGGAGGTGAGCCGGGAGGTGAGCTGAGATGTGCGCCGGGTGGTGCGGTGGGAGGTGAGCTGGGTGGTGTCCTGCGTGGCGGTCATGGCCGTTCCCTTCTTCGGTGTCCCGGTCTTCCATGTCCCGGTCTTCGGTGTCCCGAGCTCCGGTGGTCCGGGCTCCGGTGGTCCGGGGCTTCGCGTCCCGGGCTCCGGTGTCCCGGGCTCCGGTGGTCCGGGGCTTCGCGTCCCGGGCTCCGGTGTCCCGGTCTCGGTGTCCCGAGGCTTCGGTGGTCCGGTCTTCGGTGGTCTGGGCCGGTGTGGTGTCCGGCCTCGCTGACGCGTCGAACGGCGGCCGCGCGATTCGACCGTCCGTGCCCGCCCGTGCCCGCTCGTGCCGACCGCCCGCCGCCTACCCCGCCGACCTGCGGCGACAGTCGCGAGTGCGCATTCCCTGTCAGATGCGCATTCCCTGTCACATCGAGCCGAAGGCCCAGGTCACGACGTGTCAGGATCGGAGCCGGTCGATTCCGGCTCGTCCCGTACGACGTGGAGGTGACGGCGGGACCGGCGAACGGCCCGGCCAGACCAGAGGATCGGAAAGAAGGAGAACGACGATGCGGTTTCTGATGACCACCAAGGGCGGCTCCCGCACACCGGATGCGGCGATGATGGCCGAGATGGGCGCCTTCATCGAGGAGATGACCAGGACGGGCGTGCTGCTGGCCACCGGCGGGCTGGAGCCGGGCGGCCTGCGGATGATCTCCTCCGGCGGTGAGATCACCGTGACCGACGGCCCCTTCACCGAAGCGAAGGAGGCGATCGTCAGCTTCGCCCTGATCGAGGCGCGGTCCCGCGAGGAGGCCGTGGAACTGGCCCGCGGCTTCTGGAAGATCGTCGGCGACGGCGAGGGCTCGGTCCAGCGGGTGTTCGGCCCCGAAGACGCCCCCGGGCCCGGCCCCCGCTGACACCGGAGCACGCCGGGCAAGGCCGTGATCAGGCAGAGGTCCGGCCCGCAGGCGCCCCCGGTGCCGTACGCACCGGGTTGCGCGGCGGGCGGGCCGGTGCTGTCATCGGTCGGGTGACGTCGCTGGACGCTCACCGCGTCGTGGACGCGGTCTGGAAGATGGAGTCCGCGAGGATCGTCGCCGGCCTCGTGCGGATGGTCGGAGACGTCGGCCTGGCGGAGGAACTGGCGCAGGACGCCGTCCTCGCCGCGCTGGAGCAGTGGCCCGAGGCGGGCGTCCCGGGCAACCCGGGCGCCTGGCTCATGGCCGTCGCCAAGCGCCGCGCCGTCGATCACCTACGCCGGGAGGAGCGGCGCGACCGCGGGCAGGAGCAGCTCGCCCACGATCTCGCCACCCGCCCCGACGACGGCGAGCGTGACGTGGACGACGTGGTGAACGCGCTCGACGGAGAGGTCGGCGACGACGTCCTGCGGCTGATGTTCGTCTCCTGTCACCCGGTGCTGTCCACCGAGGCCCGGGTCGCGCTCACGCTGCGGCTGATCGGCGGCCTGCGCACCGACGAGATCGCGAGGGCCTTCCTCATCTCCGAGAGCGCCGTCGCCCAGCGGATCGTGCGGGCCAAGCGGGCGCTCGCCGACGCGCATGTCCCCTTCGAGGTCCCGTCAGGGCCGGAGCGGGCGGCCCGGCTGTCGTCGGTGCTCGAAGTGATCTATCTCGTGTTCAACGAGGGATACGCGGCGACGGCGGGCGACGAGCTGATGCGCCCGTCCCTCTGCCTGGAGGCGCTGCGCCTGGGCCGCGTCCTGGCCGAGCTGACCCCGGACGAGGCCGAGGTGCACGGCCTGGTCGCGCTGATGGAGCTGCAGCAATCGCGCTCGGCCGCGCGTACCGGTCCGTCGGGGGAGCCCGTCGTGCTGCACGAGCAGAACCGGGGGCGCTGGGACCCGCTGCTCATCCGGCGCGGCTTCGCGGCGCTGCTGCGGGCGCGGCAGGCCGGCGGTCCCCTCGGCCCGTACGTGCTGCAGGCGGCCATCGCGGCCTGCCATGCCGGGGCGGCCACGCCGGAGGAGACCGACTGGCCGCAGATCGCGGCGCTCTACGAGGCCCTCGTCCGGGTGCTGCCCACGCCGGTCGCCCAGCTCAACCGCGCGGTGGCGCTCGCCATGGCCTACGGGCCGCGCGCCGGTCTCACGCTCGTGGACACGCTGACCGGCGAACCGGCGCTCAAGGGCTACCACCTGCTGCCCGCCGTACGCGGGGATCTGCTGGCCCGGCTGCACCGGCACGACGAGGCCCGGACGGAGTTCGAACGCGCCGCGTCCCTCACCCGCAACAGCGCGGAACGAGCAGTGCTGCTGCGGCGCGCCGCGACCTGCGCGGAGGAGGCCGGAAAAGCCGGGGAGACCGGGAATGCCAGGAAAACCGGGAAGGCCGCGGCGACCGGGAAGACCAGGGAAGCCGGAGAGACCGAGGGGAAGGCCAAGGAGACCGGGGAAGCCGCGGAGGCCGGGGGGAAGGCCGCGGAGGCCGGGGATGCCGGCCTGGCGGATGCGCACGTCACGCTCGGCGGGGCGGCGGGGCTCTTCCTCGCCCGGCCCGATCTGAGCGCCGACACCATGCGGTCCTACAGACAGACCCTGACGCGGCTGTGCCGGCACCTCGGCGAGAAGGCCCCGCTGCGGGACGTGACGTCCCACCGGGTCGCCGAGGTCTTCGCCGCGGCGTGGGGCACGGCAGCGGGCGCGACCTGGAACAGGCACCGTGCGGCGCTTCGGTCGTTCGCCACGTGGGCGGCCGAGCGCGGCTGGGCCGCCACCGATCTCGCCGCCTCGCTCGACCGGCGGCCCGAGCCCCGTGCCCGCACCCGCCCCATCGACCGGTCGCGGCTGGAGAGCCTGTGGAAGCGGCCGGACATCCCGCTGCGCGAGCGCACGCTGTGGCTGCTGCTGTACGAGAGCGCGGCCCCGGCGGAGTGGGCGCTCTCGCTCAACGTGGAGGACCTCGACCTGCCCGGCATGCGCGGCGAGGTGAAGGCCAGAGGGCACTGGCTGCGGTGGCAGTCCGGCACGGCCGCGCTCCTGCCCCTCCTCGTCGAGGGCCGCCGCCGGGGTCCGCTGTTCCTCGCCGACCGCAGGCCGGGGCCGGGCCGTATGCCGGCGGCGGCCGACCTGTGCCCGGACACGGGCCGGGGGCGCCTGTCGTACGAGCGGGCGGAGTACCTGTTCAAACGGGCCACTGCGGACCTCGACCCGGAGGGCGGCGGCTGCACCCTGCACCGGCTGCGCCACTCGCGCCTGGCCCACCTCGGCGAGGACGGCTGGTCCGCGCCGATGCTGATGTCCCTGTCCGGCCACGGCAGCGTACGGACCCTGCACGGATTCGTCAGGATTCCGCGCCCTGCGGATACCGTTGCCTGAGTGCGGAGGAAAGCGGCATACCTCAAGGACGTCCTGCTTTGGGCCGTCCTCGGTCTGCCGGCGCTGTGGGCGGGACTCACGCGCATCCTGGCCGACAGGTACACCTGGCCCGAGGTGATCGCCGGGCTGGCGGCGATCGGTGTGGCCGTCGCGTTCGCCCGGCCCCGGCCGCTGGGGGCGATGCTCGTGACGGCCGCGCTGTGGGCGGGTTCGGTGGCCGTACGGGGCGACCCCACCGTCTTCTTCCCGGCCCTGGCGGTGATGAGCTACCAGGCCGGGGTGCGCATGTCTCGGGCCCGGCCCGCCCTGCTCGGTCTGTCGGGAGCCGCGGTGGTCGCCGCCGCCGTCGTCCCGCTCGTACGGTGGCTTCTCTCGGCGCAGTGGGACCTCGGCGCCTGGTTCTTCGCCGTCACGGGCATCGCGCTGTTCGGACTCGTCCCGTGGCTGGCGGGCCACGCCCGGCACCAGAGCCTGGCCCTGACCAGGGCGGGCTGGGAACGCGCCGGACGTCTGGAGCGTGAGCACCGCATGCTCGCCGAGCAGGCGAGGCTGCGGGAGCGGGCGGCCATCGCGAGGGAGATGCACGACCTGCTCGGTCACGACCTCAGCCTGGTCGCGCTGCGGATCGGGGCCCTGGAGGTCGACGCCGGCCTTCCCGAGAGCCGGCGCCGGGCGGCGGGCGAGGCCCGCGAGGCGGTCACCGCCGCGGCCGAGCGCCTGCGCGACATCGTCGCCGTGCTCAGGGACGGCGACGGCCCCGGCCTCGGCCCCGAACGCGAAAACACAGCGCGCGAAGACGCGGCACGCGAAGACGCGGCGCACGAAGACACGGCGCACGAAGACACGGCGCACGAGGACACGGCGGATCCGTCCGAGGAGAGCGTGGGCGAACTGGTCCGGCGCGCCGCGGCCGCCGGAATGCCGGTGACGCTGCACGGCGCCCAGGAGGATGCGCGGATCCCCGCGCCCGCGCTGGCGACCGTGCGGCGGGTCGTCCGCGAGGGGCTGACCAACGCCGCCAAGCACGCGCCCGGCGCCCCGGTCACCGTACGGCTCGCGCACGCACCGGGCGAGACCGTGGTCGGCGTCGCCAACGCCGCGTCCCGCCTGCAAGGGCGCGGCGTGACGGGCGGACACGGACTGCGGGCACTTGCGGAGCGGGTTCGCCGGCAGGGCGGGTCCCTGGAGAGCGGCCCCGCCGACGGCGGATTCGCCCTGACCGTACGGCTCCCGCACACCGTCCCCCCGAATGGCCCCCCGAATGGCCCCCCGAATGGCCCACCGAATGGCCACCCGGGTATCCCCACGAGTGTCTCCCCGGGTATCCCCTCGCCCGTCCCCCTGCGTGTTCCCCCGAGTGTTCCCCCGCGGACGGCGTCGCGGCCCGTGGAGCCGGAGCGGAAGCCGGATCTGGAGTTGGATCTGGAGTTGGAACTGGAGCTGGAGCCGGCGCTCGCGCTGGCCCGGCGGCGGGTGCGCCGTACGCGACTGGCCGCGGCGCTGGTCTGCGTGGCCGCGGCGGCCGGAGTGGCGGCGTTCGTGCTCGGGTTCACGGTCTACGAGGCGGCCACCTCGGTCCTGCCGCCGGCCGAGTTCGCGAAGCTGCGGGCCGGGCAGGCCGAGGCCGAGGTCGCGGCGGTGCTGCCGGCCAGGACCAGGATCGACGATCCGTCCTGGCCCGAGCCGCCGATCCCGCCGGGCGCCCGGTGCCGCTACTACAGCACCAACCCTGAGCCGTTCGGCGACCTGACGCTCTACCGGCTGTGCTTCGCCGGGGGGCGTCTGATCGCCAAGACCTTCCTGCCCTCCTGAGCGGCGCCCGGAGACTTTCCACGCTTGCCTACCATCAAGGCATGCACGCGATCCGGGTGGTCCTGGCCGACGACGAACCGGTGATCCGGGCCGGGGTGCGGGCGATCCTGGCGGCGGACCCGGACATCGACGTGGTCGCCGAGGCCGCCGACGGGCGCGAGCTGGTGGACGCCGTCCTGGCACACCGGCCCGACGTCGCGCTCGTCGACATCCGGATGCCCGGCCTGGACGGGCTGGCCGCCGCGGCCGAGGTGCGCAGGACCGCCCCCGGCACCGCCGTACTGATCATGACGTCCTTCGGTGAGGACGCCTACGTCGCCCGCGCGCTGGGCGACGGCGCGGCGGGGTTCCTGCTGAAGACCGGGGATCCGCGCGAGTTCCCCCTCGGGGTGCGGGCGGCGGCCGAGGGCGGGGCGTACCTGTCGCCGCCGGTGGCCGCACGGGTCATCCGGGGGCTCGCCGGCGACCGGCTGTCGCGCTCGGCCGCGGCCCGGGACCAGGTCGCGGCGCTGACCGGCCGGGAGCGCGAGGTGCTCGCCCTGGTCGGCGAGGGCCTGTCGAACGCGGGCATCGCCGCCCGCCTGCACCTCGCCGAGGGCAGCGTCAAGACCTACGTGAGCACGATCCTGGGAAAGCTCGGCGTGCCCAACCGGGTGCGGGCGGCGGTCATCGCCCATGAGGCGGGACTGGCGGGCGGGCGGTAGTCAGCACCGCCGCCAGCGCGGGGCGCCGCCGCATCGCGGCGACCAGGGCGGTCGCGGAGTTTCGCGGGGCCAGTAAGACCAGCGGCGCGATCAGCGCGCCGAACAGCAGGCCCGCCGCCACGTCGTGGGGGTAGTGAACGCCCACGAAGACCCTGGAGAACGCCTCCAGCAGCGCGAGCACCGGCGCCACCACCGCCATGCCGCGCCACAGGACGGCCAGCGCGACGGCCGCCGCCGCGGCGAAGGTCGCGTGGTTGCTCGGCAGCGACCAGTCGCCGTACGGCGGGCAGTGCGCCACGGTGACCACGTCGGCCAGGTCCCAGCAGGGGCGGCGCAGCCGCAGGACGCTCTTGACACCCTCACTCGCGAGATAGGCCGTCACCACCGCGACCGGGGCGAGCAGGGCGAGCGCCATCCTGCGGTCGTCCTCCCGCCGCGCCCGCCACCACCCGAGGACGAGGAACGCGAACAGGATCGCGGGGACGGCGTCCGTCGCGATCCCCGCCGCGTCGCGCACCCACGCGGGGGTGTGCAGGGCGAAGGCGGTGACCTCCCGATACCACTCGGCGCTGATGTCCGGGACGTCCTCGATCTCGTTGCCCACCGGTTCCCCTCCATGCCGCGTCTCGCCGGTCCGTCCGGCCCCTCGACCCTACGGACCGGACGGACCGGCGGGCACTCGCGGAAAGTCGCCGGTGACCCTTCACTTTCGTCAACGTTCTGCCGGGACGGCCACCCCCCGGCGGGCGAACCGCGTGTAGGCCAGGGCGGCGCCGCCGACCAGCAGCGGCCAGACGAGGTAGACCCCCGACGCGGCGACCAGCAGGGCGACCGCCACGAGCGCGAGCAGGGCGGCGGCCCTGGCCCGGCCGCGCGGCAGCAGCCGGATGGCGGCCGCCACGCCGATCGCGTAGACCACCACGAACGACCCGTTGGTCATCAGCACCAGCGGACGGATGCCCGTCCCCGCCGCGTACACGACGGCGAGCGACAGGAAGGACAGCACGGCGACGACGCCGAGGCTGCGCCGGGGCACCTCCCCGGCGACGCTGCCGCGCGACAGCCAGCCGGGCAGGGCGCCGTCGCGGCCGAGGGCCGCGCCGAGCTTGGCCGCCCCGGCCCAGTACGCGTTCATCGCGCCGAGCGTCAGCAGCAGCGCGGCGACGGCGGCGAGCAGCCGGGCGTTGCCGCCGAGACCGAGGGCCAGCAGGTCGCCGAGTGGCGCCCGCGCGCCTCCGGCGGCCGGGCCGAGGACGGCGACGGTGGCGAAGGCGACCGACAGGTACAGCACGCCGACGACCACGACGGCGGCCGCGGCGGCCCTGGGCAGGTCCCTGGCAGGCCTGCGGAAGTCGGCGGCGAGGTGCGTGATCGCCTCCCAGCCGGCGAAGCTCCACACCAGCAGGGCGGCCGCCGGGGCGACGGCCGTCCAGCCGTGCGGGGCGAACGGCCGCAGGTTGGCCATGTCGGCGTGCGGGAGCGACAGCGCGACGGCGACGACGAGCAACGCGACGAGCAGCCCGGCCAGCCCGAGCTGGACCCGGCCGGTCACCCGCAGGCCGGAGGCGTTCGACAGGGTCACGATCACCATCAGCCCCGCCGCCGTCAGCGTCGCGGTGCCGCTCCCGCCGCCCACCGCCGCGGCGACGTACTCGCCGCCGAACAGGGCCGCGGCGGCGGCGCTGGGCGGGATCGCGAAGTAGAAGCACCAGCCGACGACGACCGCGGCCCGGTCCCCGAAGGCGAGGCGGGCGTAGGTCGACACGCCGCCGGAGTCGGGGTGGCGCGCGCCGAGCGCGGCGAACGCCGCGGCCAGCGGGGCCGACAGCACGACCAGGCCGAGCCAGGCCAGCAGCGACGCCGGCCCCGCCGCCTGGGCCGCGAGCGCGGGCAGGGCGATGACGCCCGTGCCGAGCACCGCGCCGACGTACATCGCTGCGCCCTGGGCCGCCGTGAGACGGCCCAGCGGTGTGGCGGCCGGTGCGGCGGCCGATGGCGCAGCGGCCGATGGAGCAGCGGGGGCGGCGGCAGGGGTGACGCTCGTCTGAGTCATGCGCGTTCACCTTCCAGTCAGGGAAACGGCCGGCCGGGAAAGTCCGGCCGGCCCAGGGCGTGGGAGCTGTCTCAGGCGGAGGTGCTGAACTCGAGGCTGGCGGGCAGGTCGGAACGGCGGGTGACGTTGAGTTTGCGGTAGATGCGGGTCAGGTGCTGCTCGACCGTGCTGACCGTGATGTACAACTTGTCGGCGATCTCGCGGTTGGTGTATCCGACCGCGGCGAGCGAGGCCACCCGGCGCTCGGCCTCGCTCAGCGTCCCGGGGCCGTTGTCCGTGCGGGGCGGCTCGGCCGGCTGCCCGGGACCGCCCTGGGTGAGCGCGTTGACCAGCGGAACGGCCTCGCACTCCTCCGCGATCCGCTGCGCCTGCCTGGCGACCGTACGGGCGCGGCGCAGTTCTCCCACCGCCTGGTAGGCGTCGGCCAGGTCGACCAGAGCCCGGGCCAGCTCGTACTGGTCGCCGCTCGCCTGGAGCATGTCGGCGGCGCGGCGCAGCAGCGGGGGACGCTGCCGGGGCTCGCTCGCGGCGGCCGTCAGCCGCAGGCCGGTCCCGCGGGCGCGGACCGGGCCGGGGGCGCAGCGCGCCACGTGCTCGTCCAGCAGCGGCCGGGCCTGCTCCGCGCGGCCCATGCCGATCAGCGCCTCGGCCGCGCCCGTCCGCCAGGAGACCAGCCCCGGCGAGTCGAGGCTCCAGGAGCCCATCAGCTCGCCACACGTCTGGAAGTCGCGCAACGCCATGCCGAGGTCGCCCGTCGCCAGGTGGTAGCGGCCCCGCGCGTTCAGGTAGTGGAGGCCGTACCGGGTCTGGAGCATGGCCTCGGGCACCGGCTGGTTGACCAGCTGCACGGCCTCGTCCAGCCGGCCCATCGCGGTCACCGCCGTCAGCAGCACCGACAGCGGGCCGCCGATCGCGACCCCCCAGCTCGTCGGCGGGATGAGCCGTACGGCCATCTGGGCGAGGCCCTCGGCGCCCTCCAGGTCGCCCTGCCGCAGGCTGATCTCGGCGCGCAGCGCCGCGAGGCGGGCCTGCCTGCTGGGGGCGCGCCGGCTGGCGGCCTCCTCGAAGAACAGGTCGCACCAGGGGGCCGCCAGGTCGGGCCGCTCACCGTAGATCAGCGCGAGCAGGGCGCACTCGACGGCGTCCATCGACATGTCGTCGAGGCGGGAGCCGCGCAGGATGCGCTCCACGTCGGCCAGTGTCTGCGGGTGCGGGCCCTTGGTGAGCACCGCCGCGAGCGCGGTGGCGGCCTCCAGCCGGCCGATGACCGGCGCGGACGGCGGCGCCTGCGTGCTCACGTCGGTGACCCTCGGGATGTGCGCCAGGAACGGCGTGTAGGAGCAGCGCAGCCACGGCCGGGCGGCGCGGATCTCGGCCACGGTCTCCGCGTCCATGATCGTGCCGATCCTGCCCAGGTGGTCGAGCACGTCGCGGGCGTCGTCGAAGCGGCCGTGCCACAGCAGCGCCTTGGCCAGCACGACCGCGTCGGAGCCGCGCAGGTGGCCGCGGTGCATGGCGTCGGTGAGCTCGTCGAGGTGGGCCGCGGGGGCGCTCGGGTTGAGCCGCCACTCCGCCCGCACCAGCGTCGTCTTGATGGTGGCCCGGCGCTGGTCGTCGGTGCACGCGCCGTCGGCCAGCCGCAGGTAGTCGACGGCGGGCTCGACCCGTCCCTCGCTGAGCGCCTGCCGGGCCGCCTCCTCCAGGATCGGCACGGCCCAGGAGCCACCGTTGTGCGAGGCGGCCAGCAGGTGCTCGGCGATCACGGCGGCCGGGGCGCCCTGGCCGTACGCGAGCTCGGCGGCCCTGCGGTGCAGGTCCGTCCGGTCGTGCCGGTCGAGGTCGGCGAGCACGGCGGCGCGCGCCTGGGGGTGGCGCAGGTGCAGGTCGGCCCCGACCAGTCCGGCGTTGTGCAGCGCGTTGAGCGTCTGGACGACGACGCCGGCGTCGAGGTCGAGCAGCCGGTCGAGGTGGCCGGGGTCGCCGGCGACCGCCAGGCCCCGGGCGACGCGGGCCGCGAGCGGGTGCCCGCGGCGCAGGCACGACTGCACCGCCTGGCGGTAGGCGTCGCCCGTGACGATCTCGTCCGGATCCGCCGCCTCGCTCTCGGCCGGGGCGCCTCCGGCGTCGGTCGCGGCGAGGTGGTCCTCGACGAGCGCGCCCACGAGCAGCGGGTTGCCGCCGCTGACCGCGTGCCAGTCCGCGGCGAACCGCCGGGCGACGTCGTCACCCACGATGTCGGCGGCCATGATCTCGACGCCCTCGCGGGACAGGGCCGACAGCGGGAGGCGGCGGCAGTGCGGCTGTCGCAGCAGCTCGGTCTGGAAAAGCGACGGGGCGTTCCACGTCTCCTCCGACTGGCTGAAGATCGCCAGGATGTGGGCGAAGCGCAGCCTGCGGGCGAGGTAGGCCAGGCAGAGCTGGGAGGCGCGGTCGGCGTGCTGGATGTCGTCCACCACGATCATGAGGGGGTGCCGCTCGGCGAGTTCGAGCAGCACCATGCACAGGGCGTGCACGATGTGGGCGTCCACCTGGTCGACGTAGTCGGCCAGCGGGTCGGCCGACATGGCGCAGCGGGCGCCCTCGTGCAGCAGGTTGCGGGTGCGCTCCTCCTCCTCGGGGGTGAGCGGCGCGTTGTGCAGGATCTGCGACAGCACGGCCAGCGCCAGTCCCGTCTCGGACTGGGAGCAGCTCGCGGTCAGCGGCAGGGCGCCGTGCTCCAGCGCGTCCTCGACCAGAGTGTTGAGCAGTGCGGTCTTTCCCGTCGCGACGGGTCCGCCGACGATCGCGATCTTTCCTCTGCCGGTGACGGCGTCGGCCAGCATGTCCTCAAGGGAGGCCAACACCTCTTCCCGCTCCACCAGGGCCATAATGAGCCTCCCGAATTTCGTTCGATTTCTCGGCCGGGCCGGCCGGTTTCACAATTGCCGTGACTTATGTAAAGATCATCTGTTGAGCGGTGTTCAGCCGACCAGCGTCATTTGCGCCGAAACGCTCTCGCCGGCCCGCTCTCCCGCGCCTTCCGCGTCCGTTTCGCCGGCGCGGGCCAGGGCCGAGCGGACGGCCGCGAAGGACGCGGCGACCACGTCGCGGTCGAGGCCCACCCCCCAGACCTGCCGCCCGTCGATCACGCACTCGGCGTAGACCGCGACCTCCTGGTCCTCCGCGCTCCCCGCCGCGGCCTCCACGCCGGTGCGGTGGACCATCTGCACGTCCACGTTCCAGACCGCCAGCCGGGCGCCCAGGGTGCGGATGGCGTCGGCCCGCGGCCCGGTGACGTCGAAGCGCGCGCCGTCGACGTACAAGGTGGTCTGCAGCGGCCGGCCGCCGAGCCCGAGCGGGACGGTGATCTCGGTCCGCGACAGGTACTCCTCGTCGAACAGGTCACGGACGACGGTCGGAGTGATCTCCCCGCCCGAGCCGTCCGCGTGGGCCTGCACGACGCGGGCGAACTCCACCTGCAGGTTCTTGGGCAGGTTGAGCCCGTGCCAGGCGCTCAGGATGTAGGCCACGCCGCCCTTGCCCGACTGGCTGTTGATGCGCACCACCGCCTCGTAGGTGCGGCCGACGTCCTTGGGGTCGATCGGCAGGTACGGCATGCTCCACGGCAGGTCGTCCACGCTGACGCCGGCCTCGCCGGCCTCCACGGTCAGCGCGTCGAAGCCCTTCTTGATGGCGTCCTGGTGGGAGCCGGAGAAGGCCGTGTAGACAAGGTCGCCGCCGTACGGGTGGCGGGGGCTGACCTGCATCTCGTTGCAGTACTCGACAGTGCGCCGGATCTCGGTGATGTCGGAGAAGTCGATGCCGGGGTCGACACCGTGGGTGTACATGTTCAGGCCGAGGGTGACCAGGCAGACGTTGCCGGCCCGCTCGCCGTTGCCGAACAGGCAGCCCTCGATCCGTTGGGCGCCGGCCAGCAGCGCCATCTCGGAGGCGGCCACGCCGGTGCCCCGGTCGTTGTGGGGGTGGATCGACAGGCAGACGTGCTCGCGGTGGGACAGATTGCGGTCGAGCCATTCGATCTGGTCGGCGAAGACGTGCGGGAGCGACCGCTCCACCGTGGTCGGGAAGTTGAGGATGATCTCCCGGCCCTCCTCCGGCTGCCACACGTCCATGACCGCCTCGCAGACCTCGAGCGCGAACTCGGGCTCGGTCTCGTTGAAGAGCTCGGGCGAATACTGGAATCCCAGGTCGCAGTCGCCCAGGGTCGCCTCGGCGTACTTCATCATCAGGCGGGTGCCCTCGACGGCGAGGTTCCTGCACTCGTCGCGGGTCATGCCGAAGACCACCCGGCGGAAGAGCGGGGCGGTCGCGTTGTAGAGGTGGATGTTGGCCCGGGGAGCACCGGCCAGGCTCTCCACGGTCCGCCGGATCAGCTCGTCCCGCGCCTGCACCAGAACCGAGATCCGCACGTCGTCGGGGATCCGGTCCTGCTCGATCAGCATGCGCACGAAGTCGTGGTCGTCCTGGCTCGCCACCGGGAAACCGACCTCGATCTCCTTGTAGCCCATCCGTACGAGAAGGTCGAACATCGCGAGCTTGCGCTCCGGGCTCATCGGGTTGACCAGCGACTGGTTGCCGTCGCGCAGGTCGGTGGACAGCCATCGCGGGGCGGCCTCGATCATCCGGTCCGGCCAGCGCCGGTCCGCCAGGCGGACGGGGGTGAAGGCCGAGTAACGGGAAGGAGAGCTGCTCATGAGGAATTCCTTTCTCATCGGCGACCTTGCCACCGAATTCGCGACCGACCGTTTCTCCGAAAAGCTGCCCGCGAATCGCGCCGACTTCCGTCCGGAAGGCCGTCCAAATTGCTGGTGATTCGCTGACCGGTACGTTGCCGAAGCTACAAGCGCCCTGGTCAAGGGGCAAGGGAGAAGCAACTAGAGTGCGCCCCGTATCACCCGTACGATCGGTAGGGGTATCGAAAGTTGTAGACCTGGTACAACCTCCCGGGCGGCCCTCTTAACGCCCCCCTGAATCGGACACATACTCCGAGTCATGTCGATCACCAGAGCAGCTTTCCCGGCCATTTCAATTTCGCCTTTCCGAATCCTCGGAATGTGCGTGACCGAGGCGCGCCCGTCCGTTCTGGCCATCTTCTTCCTGCGGTTCGCCGCCGGCGCGGCCCTGGACGCCGGACTCGCCCCCGCCGATCCGTTCCGCCTGATGGCGGGGGCCGTGGTGTGGCAGTGCGCGATCTTCTTCGTCTACCTGTTCAACGGCGTGATGGACGTGCGGGAGGACCGCGTGAACGGCTCGCGCCGGCCGATCGCCCGCGGCGAGCTCGACCCCGCCCAGGCCCGGATCGTCGCCTGGGCCTCCGCCGCGGCGGCCCTGCTCGGCGCGCTGCTGCTCGGCGGCCCGATGATCTGGCTGGTCACGGCGGTGCTCGTGCTGGGCTACCTCTACTCGGCGCCGCCCTTCCAGCTGAAGAAGTGGTCCAGCGCCACCGTGGTGGTCGGCGGCGTGTCCGGCCTGCTCTCCTACTGCGCGGGCTACACCTCGTGCGGGACCGGCCCCGCCGGGGAGGCGGTGATCGCGCTGCCCGCGTTCGCCCTCGCGGCCTCGCTGTGGATGGGCCTGGTCGGCACTCCGGCGAAGGACCTGCCCGACATCGCGGGCGACCGCTCCGCCGGGCGCGTGACGTTCGCGGTGAGCCGCGGAGAATGGCCGGTCAGGCTGCTGCTGTCGGCGGTCGCCGCCTCCGTCGCGCTCGCTTTCTGCGCGGTCGCGGTCCTATTGCGGGCGCCCCTCGGCATGGCGCCGGCCGCGATGCTCACCGGCGCATCGCTGCTCGTCGTCGTCACCCTCACTCCGCTTTCCCGGGGGTCCCGGGTGCGCCGCCGCCTGCCCTACCGGGCGTTCATGACGACGCAATACGCTGTACATTTGGCCGTTCTTCTCCCGCTGGTGTCACAATTCTTATTGTCTGGGCGTGCGGCTTAGTCCAGGATGGAGACACTCGTCCGCTTCCCCTCGGAGGGTCCATTGGCGGGAGATCGAGAACTGGGATCGGCGGTCCCGGACTTCGAGGGTTTCCTCGAAGCCCATCGCTCCGAGATTCTGGAAGCGTACGCGCAGAACCTGGCGGCACTGAACAGCCCGATCAGCCGCGATCCGATCGCCCTGCGGCAGGCGCTGGCGAACGCGGAGCAGATCCTCGACGACGTCGCGGAGACGCTCCGGGCCGGCAGCATCAGGGTCGGCGACTCCCACAAGATCATCGCGTGGGAGGTGGGGGTGACCAGGGCGGCGAGCGGGGTCCATCCGGACGAATCGCTCCGTGCGGCGTCGGTGTGGTTCCAGGCGGTCGTGACCTGCCTGCTGGAGCGCATGCCCGGCGACGCCGAGTCCATGCATCTGCTCACGCTGGTCGTGCTGGGGCTGGAGCGCAGCATCACGACACGGATCAGGGAGGCCTCGGCCAGCTACTCCAGCTTCCTGCTCGACAAGGTCCACGAGGCCCAGGTCGAGGAGCGCCGCCGGATCGCCCGCGAACTGCACGACCGGCTCGGGCACGGCCTCAGCGTCGCCCACCGGCAACTGGAGCTGTACGACCTGCACCGGGCGAACAAGCCGGCGACGGCGACCGCCAAGGTGGAGACCGCCCAGCAGGCCATCCTGGAGACGATGCAGAACCTCCGGGCGGTCACCAGCGAGCTGCACCCGCACGAGCCGCTCAACAGCCTGGAGAAGGCCCTTCTCTACTACCTCGAGACCGTGGACATGGACGAGGTGGACATCCGGCTGCGGGTCAGCGGGGACGAGACGTGGGCCTCTCCCACCGTGCGCGACGAGTCCTTCCTCATCCTGCGTGAGGCGACCAGGAACGCGCTCAACCACGGCAACCCCACCAAGGTGCTGATCCGGATCGACTTCGCCCCCCACGAACTGCGGGCGTCGGTGGAGGACGACGGCCTGGGCTTCGCGCAAGGGGGAAGGCGGTCGGACGGGGTGGGCCTGCTGTCGATGCAGGAACGCGCTGCGATCATCGGAGGGACGACCACCATCACGAGCAGGCCGGGCAACGGCACGCACGTCGAACTTTACGTGCCGTTCTCGGGGCTTACCGCATGAGCGAGCGGATCAGGGAACACCGCGCGACTCGCTCACGCGGCCCCGAGCCGCCAGGCGAGGGGACAAAATGAGCGCACCGGGCACCATGATCAGGATTGCCGTCGTGGACGACCACGCGCTGTTCCGGGAGGGCCTGCGCGAGATCCTGGAGGCCCAGGACGACTTCGAGGTCGTCGGCGAGGCGGGCGACTCCGACGGGGCGGTGGCCCTGGTCGAGCGGGAGCGGCCCGACGTGGTCCTCCTCGACGTCGAGATCCCCGGAGACGACGCCACACAGACCGTGGCCCGCATGCGCACGATCTCGCCCGAGTCGCAGATCATCATCCTCAGCATGTACGACGGCCCGCAGCTGCTGAGCCGCCTGCTGGCGGCGGGCATCCGCGGCTACCTGCTCAAGAGCGTGCACCGCCAGGAGCTGATCTCGGCCGTCAGGAGCGTCAGGGTCGAGCCCGACCGGCTCGTGCTCGCCGTCTCGCGCGACTCCTTCGCCCAGGTGCAGGGAGGCGGGTCGAAGGTGGTGCTGACCGACAGGGAGCGGGAGATCCTCGAACTCGCCGCCCAGGCCCTGAGCAACTACCAGATCGCCACCCGGCTCACGCTCACCGAGGCGACCATCAAGCGGCACCTGCACAACATCTTCACCAAGCTGGGTGCCGTCTCCCGGATCGACGCGGTCAACAAGGCGCTGGCCGCCTCGCTCATCTCGCCGCGCCGCGACCAGCCGGCGCCCCGCCCACGGCCGAACACCCCCGGCCTGCGGGGGCAGCGCTCACTCCCCTGAGCATCAGCCCTCCTCCAGGGCGGACTCGTCCTCCTTCAGAGGCGGGCAGTCAGTCCTCGTCCAGAGGGAAGGCCCTGGCGAGGCGGGCCTTGAGCGGCTCGGGCAGCAGGATGCCGGTCGCGGTGAGGTTCATCTCCAGGTGGACCAGGTCGCGCGTGCTCGGCACCGGCACGATGTCGCCGCCTCGCGCCAGCAGCCAGGCGATGGCCAGCCGCCCCATGCCGACGTCCATGTCCGCCGCCACCCCCTGGGCGTCGCGCAGCCGCAGCAGCTCGGCTTCCAGGCTCTCGGGGGAGAAACGCGGGTCCAGGCGGCGCACGTCCCCCGGGCCGAGCTGGACCTGCGAGGTGATCCGGCCGGCCAGAAAGCCCCGGCCGAGCGGCCTGCCGGCGACCACGCCCATGCCCAGCTCGCGCGCCAGCGGCAGCAGCTCCCGCTCCGCCCGGCGCTGCCACAGGGAGTACTCCACCGCGACGGCGGCCACGGGCCGCGCCGCGTGCGCGCGCCGCAGCCGGTTTCCGTCCAGCCCGCGAACGCCGATGTGCGCGATCTTCCCGGCGTCCTGGAGGAGGCCCGCCGCGCCCATCGTCTCCTCGATCGGCGCGCCGGCCGCGCCGGGGTCCACCACGAACAGGTCGATCCGCTCGATCCCCAGGCGGGCCAGCGACGCGTCGCAGGCGCGGCCGAGGTCCTCGGGGCGGAACACGCAGCCCCGCCCCTCCCAGCGGGCCGCACCGGGGGCGGCCGCGATCAGGGCCTCGTCGCGCCGGTGGGCGACGGCCTTGCCGACCAGACGCTCGGCCTCGCCGTCGGCGTCGATCAGGTCGATCAGCGACACGCCGCCGTCGAGTGCGCGCAGGACGACCCGCATCGCCTCATCGGGGTCGGCCGGGCCGTACGATCCGGTCAGCGCGGTGCAGCCGAGCCCGAGGCTCGTGGCGACCAGCCCCTGCCCGCCGAGGTTCACGCGCCGCATGACGCCACCCGCGACCCGCGTGGCCGAGGTCGTTCGAACGGTTTCGATATCGCTTCGTCATTCACGTGGACACCGCTGGAAGTAATGGAGGTACAAGAAACGCGAGGATGCACCCGAGACCACTCGGATTGAATGAGGCGGATTTTCCACCCTTATTTTTCCCCACCGCCACGGCCGTTCGCGCTACAAACCTGGTAAACCATCGGCCAGATATGACGGCGTTTCGGCCACGGATCCGCCGAACACGACGAAGCGGCTGGCGAGGTGGCCCGCGTGGGGGTTGCGGGCGCCGTGCCGGACGCCCGGCGGCGCGAAGACGCCGTCGCCCGGCCCCAGGTCCACCCACCGGTCGTGCAGGTAGACCTGGCCCTCGCCCTCGAAGACGAAGTACACCGCCTCGCTCTGCTCGCGCGGGCGGACGCCGAGCGTCTCCCCCGGCAGCATGATCCCGCAGCGCAGGCAGAGCCCCGCATGGCCGGCTCCCGGCCGGAACAGGACGTTCGCGACGGGCGGGGTCAGCCAGGTCTCGCCGTTCCACAGCGAGCGGAACCGGGCCTGGCCGGCGCTGGGCCGGACGGCGCGGTCCGTGCCGCCCTCGGACGGCACGGCGCTCCAGATGTAGACGGTCATCTCCCGGTCGCCGGCCGACAGGGAGTACGTACTGCCCAGGGGTGAGTACAGCGCCGACGCGGCGCGCATCCGGCCGATCTCGTAGCCGACGGTGCCGACGCCCGCGCCGGCCAGCACGACCGCGATCTGCTCGGCCGCCGCCGCGCCCGGCGGCGCCCACTGGCGGCCCGCGGGGATGCGGACCGCGTCGACGGTGGAGTGCCGCGCGCCGATGTGCGGGCCGGCCACCGGGCTCACCCAGCAGTCGCCGTGCGGCCGATACTCCAGCCGCGCGCCCCGCAACACCGTGCCGGTCTCCTGCCGGGCGCCGGTCTCCTGCCTGGCGCCGATCTCTTGCCTGGCGCCGATCTCTTGCGTGGTCAGGTTCATCGGACTCTCCCTGGTCACGCCCGCGCGAGTTCTGCGCGGGCGGCGGAGGGGGTGAGGATCGCGTGGTACTGCCAGATGATCACAAGGCCGAAGACGCCGTACAGCGCGGCCATGCCCCACGGAGGAAGGACCGAGCCGATCGTGATGCACAGCGACGCGACGACCAGGGCCACCCGGATGTTGAGGTTGTAGACCGCCATGTAGCGGGTGCGGGACGCGGCCGGGACCATGTCGGCGAGCAGTGCCTGCCGCACCGGCACGTCCATCAGCTCGCCCACGGTGAGCACCAGCGCGGCCACGAGCAGGACCCAGCCGGTGTCGCTGACGGCGAGCACCATGTATCCGGCGGTGAACAGCCCCGCGCCGGCGTACATCCGGACCCGGTCGGGCACCCGGCGCAGCACCAGGTGGGCGACGAGCGCGAGCGCCACGACCAGCACCGTGTTCTCCGCACGGAGGATGCCGAGCATCTCCACGCCGTCCACGCGGACCGACCACGAGCCGATCGACAGCAGGTTCTGCGCCGGAAGGTCCCTGGCCAGCCGTACGCCGATGTAGTTGATCAGTTGCAGCTCGATGGACATGAACAGCGTGGCGGCCACCAGCAGCCGGCCGAAGGCGCGGTCCTGGAGCACCAGCCGGTAGCCGTTGGCGAAGTCCCGCAGGATCGACCCGCGTGGCTCGGCCGCCCCGCCGGTCTCGCCCCGCTCATTCTGCCCCCGCTCGGTCTCCTCGGGCTCGGTCTCCTCGGGCTTGGTCTCCGCGATGAGGAAGTACGTGGCCGCGGCGATCACGACCGTGCCCCCGGCGGCCAGGGTCAGCAGCAGCGTGAAGTGACCGTTGTAGAGGAAGCCGCCGAGCAGCGCGCCGAAGGCCAGCGCGAGGTTGATCGACCAGTAGTTGATCGTGTAGACGAGCTTGCGGCTCTCGGGGGTCGTGACGTCGAGGATCATCGCGTCGTTCGCCGGCATCGCGAAGCTCGCGGCGAACTTGTTGACGAGGTAGCCGCAGTAGACGATGGCCGGGCTGTGCCAGGCGGGCGAGTCGGCGACCGCCATGAGCGCGAACGTCAGGCAGACGCCGGTCTCCCCGAGCAGCAGCGTGCGCCGCCGCCCGCGTGCGTCGGACATGTGCCCGCCCGCCAGCGTGCCCACGACGCCGAGCACCATGACGGTCACGACCAGCACGCCCGCGACCGCCACGCCGTACTCGAAGGCGAGGTAGATGGCCATGAACGACATGACCATCGAGTCGAGCAGGCGCTGCAGGAAGCCGACCGCGATGCGGACGCGCAAGTTCGGATGGAGGGCGGACAGGTTCATGACGCCACGCCCGCCCCGGCCGTGACCGGCTCGCCCACCTCGGCCCGTACGAGCGAGTGGACGTGCCGCGCCCGCGCGACGGCCTGCTCGTCGGTCTCCCCGGTCACGACGACGAAGCCGTGCCGGGTGCGCCAGTCCACCGTCTCGGGAATCCTGTCGCCCGGCCGGAACGGGAACTCCAGCATGTCCACGAAGTCGAGCGCCCTGGCCTCCTCCACACCGGAGACGGCGCGGACCTCGCCGGGCGTCAGGCTGAAGTACGAAATGTGCGCGACCGCCCGGCGCTCCACCGTGCCCGGCGACCGGCCGTCGAGGATCCGGAAGACGGCCCGCTCGATGTCGAGCCCGGTGGCGAGCTGCACCAGCCGCGGGATCTGGTCGCCGCCGAGCCGCGCCTGCGACTCGACGATCCGGGGACCGGCGGCGGTCCAGATGATCTCGGTGTGGGCCGGGCCGGTCCGGTAACCGGTCAGCCGCAGCATCTCGATCGTCAGCTCGGCCATCGCCGCCGTGTCGGGCCCGGCCTGCGCGGGGTGCACGTGCCCGGCCTCGACGAACAGCGGCGGCGGGCCGAGCACCTTGCGGGTGACGCCGACCACCTGGTGGCGACCGTGGTCACTGATCGACTCCACGCTGTATTCGGGGCCGCGCAGGTACTCCTCCACGAGGACCGGGCCGCCGTAGCCGTACGAGTCGAGCAGCGCGCCCCATTCGGCGACCTGGCCCGGCTCGCTCAGCAGGTACACCCCGCGGCTGCCGGCCAGCTCGGTCGGCTTGACGACCACGGGGAGGTCGAAGCCGCCGAGCAGGGCCGGCACGTCCTGCCAGCGCGCCGCGTGGGCGAACCGCACCGGCGACAGATCGTGCTCGGCGAGCAGCCGCCGCAACTGGAGCTTGTCGTTGAGCAGTTCGATCGAGCGCGCGGGGTTGACCGCCTTGCCGAGGTCCTCGGCGATGCGGTAGGTCGCGAGCATGCTCTCCTCGGCCCCGATGTGGTAGACGAGGTCGGCGTCGAAGTCGCGCACGGCCTGCCGTACGGTCCGGTCGAACGCGACGGGGTCGGCGAAGTCGGTGAGCACGAAGGCGTCGGCCAGGTCGGCGATGCCGGCCAGGTAGTCCGGCGTCTGCAGGGCGGGATCCCAGACCGCGCAGATCCGGTGCCCCTCCTCTCGGGCCTTGATGACGAACGCCCGGTAGGGCATGACCATGACGAGATTGCTCACCGGGATCCTCCCCTCTTTCTGCTGGAAGTGGTTGTGCGCCTGATGTGGATCGGTCAGTAGGGCAGTGCGCGGCCCGACGGGGTGCGGAGGTCGGGCGAGTTCGGCTGGGGCTTTCCGGTCGGCTTGCTCACGCGGATGCGACGTGCCATCGAAATCCCTCCAAGTCCGTACGAGGTCCCGGTACGTGGTCCGGTACGAGGTTCCGTACGTGGTCCCGCACGAGCCGTTTCACGGGCCCTGTGACCAGCACGCTGGCACGCGTACACGGCCGCCACAACGGCCGCGCACCCTACCGACCGGACCGGATGACGGAAGGGGCAGACGGCCTACAACTTTGGTTACGCCTGAGTGCTACGAAAAACTCATACGCGGGCGTAGGCGAAGCTCGGCGCCCGGCTCGGCCCGCGCCGCAGGTAGGTCCACCAGGTGAGCCCGGCGAGCAGCACGTAGGCGCCGACGAAGATCCACAGGGCGGGCAGCGACCACCCCGCGTACTCCTGGGCGACGCGGGCCGCGTCGACGCCGGTCACGCCCTTCATCGCACTCGCCGCGTCGAGACTCGCCAGGCGGAACACCTGCTGGATCAGGAACCCGCCGAACGCGCCGAACGCCCCGGCGATGCCGATCACGGCCGCGGCCCTGCGCTTGTAGTCCGTCGCGGTCAGCGCCGGATCGAGGCCGGCCCTGGCCGCCTCCCTGCGCCCCAGCTCACCGAAGATCACCGGAATCATCCGGTAGGTCGAGCCGTTGCCCACGCCGGAGCAGGCGAAGACCACCAGATAGGCGCAGAAGAACAGGCCGAAGTCGTGACGGATCACCCCGGCCGCCGCCACGACGGTCGCCACGACCATCCCGGCGAAGACGGCCAGCGTGACCCGGGCCCCGCCGTACCGGTCGGACAGCCTGCCGCCGAACGGCCGGGCGACCGACCCGGCCAGCGCCCCCACGAAGCCGAGCCCGGCGAGGTAGTCGCGCACGAACGGGTGCTGGGCGAGGAACTCGGGGAACGTCGTCTTGATCACCAGCGGCAGCGCGAAGGAGAACCCGATGAACGAGCCGAACGTGCCGACGTAGAGCAGCGACACGATCCAGGTCTGCCCGTGGCGCAACGCCGCCGCGTACGACCGGGGGTCGGCTTTGGCCTCGGCGAGGCTGTCCATGAACAGCCAGGCGCCGAGCCCGGCCACCACGATGAACGGCATCCAGACCAGGCCGGCGTACGCGAGGTGGACCCGTGTGCCCGACGCCGCCGCGGGGACGCCAGCGACGACCACCAGCGGCACCAGGAGCTGGACGACCGCGACGCCGAGGTTGCCGCCGGCCGCGTTGAGGCCGAGCGCGAAGCCCTTGCGCCGCTCGGGATAGAAGAACGAGATGTTGGCCATGGAGGAGGAGAAGTTGCCGCCTCCGACGCCCGCCACGGCGGCGCAGGCGAGCAGGACCCAGAACCTCGTGTCGTGGTCCTGCGCGGCCAGCCAGCCGCTCGGCACGACGAACGCCAGCAGCGACGACGGGATCAGCAGCAGCGCCGCCGAGACCGTCGTCCACACCCGGCCGCCGAAGCGCGGCACCGCGAACGTGTAGGGGATCCTGATCGCCGCGCCCACCAGATTGGGCGCGGAGACGAGCCAGAACGACTCCGACACGCTCATCGGCAGCCCGGCGGCGGGCAGGCTCAGCACCACCACCGACCACAGCACCCAGATCGCGAAGCCCAGATGCTCGGTGAAGACCGACAGGATCAGGTTGCGCCGGGCCACCCGCCGGCCGGTGGTCTCCCAGAACTCCTCGTCCTCCGGGTTCCAGTGCTCGATCCATCCGCGGCCGCGCCGGGCGGCCGCCCTCGTTTCGCTCATGGGCAACTCCTCGTCAGCATGGTCGGGGTCTCAGGAAGGGGCATGCGCCGTCCCCGCCGCCTGCGCCTTCTCCGATTGGGCGAGCCAGCGGGCGATGCCGCACACCGTGTCGGTGCAGGTGCCGCAGCCCGTGGTCGCGCGGGTCGCCGAGGCGAGGGCGGTCAGGTCACGGGCCCCGGAGCGCCAGGCGGCGACCAGCGTGTCCTTGCTGACCGCGTTGCAGCGGCACACCACGCTCGTTCCGGACAGCCCCGCCGGGTTTCCGCCGTCGGAGGCCGCGCCCTCGCCGTACGGCATGGCCCGGCCGAGCAGCAGCGCGAGCCGGTCGGGCGGCACGGGCAGGCCGCGGTCGTAGAACTGGGTGATCGCGGCGGCGGCGTCGGGCACGCCGAGCGCGATGGCCCCCGCCACCCGCTCGTCGCGGACGACGAGCTTGGCGTAGCGGCCACGGGACGGTTCGCTCAGCCACAGCACCTCGGCGTGCGGGTCGTCCGGCGCGGCGTGCACGTCGCCGAGCGCGGCCAGGTCCACCCCGCTCGCCTTGAGCCGGGTCACCACCTTCGTGCCGCGGTAGGGCGACCGGGTGCCGGTGAGCAGCGCGGCCAGCGCGGCGGCCTGCTCCCAGGCGGGCTGCACCAGCCCGGGCACCGTGCCGGGATGCCGGGCGCAGTCGCCGATCGCGTGGATGAACGGGTCGCTCGTGCGCAGGTCGTCGTCCACCAGCACGCCGCCCTCGACGTCGAGCCCGGCCACCCACGCCTGCGCAGTCTGCGGGCGCACCCCCGCCGCCACGACGACGAGGTCGGCATCGACCAGCCGGCCGTCGTCCAGCTTCAGCCCGTCGCCGGGCAGGTAGCGGGCCGCCCGCGAGTTCAGCAGCACCCGCACGCCGAGGCCGCGCAGGACCTGGGCGAGCACCTGGCCCGCGCCGTGGTCGAGCTGGCGCTCCATCAGGTGGGCCCTCGGATGGACGACGGTGACCGCGTTGCCGCGCGCCGCCAGGCCCCTGGCCGCCTCCAGGCCGAGCAGGCCGCCGCCGAGCACGGCCACCCGCGCGCCGCCGCGCGCTCCCGCCGCGATCGCGGCGCAGTCGTCCAACGTGCGGAACGTCGCAACGCCGGGGGCGAGCTCGCCGTCGTCGCCGGTCAGCCCCTCCACGGGCGGCACCCACGCGCGGGCGCCGGTGGCCAGCACGAGCACGTCGTAGCCGACCAGCGTGCCGTCGTCGAGCGTGACGCGGCGCCCGTCGCGGTCGATCGAGACGACCTCGCGGCCCCGCCGCACCTCCACGCCGTGCGCGACGGCCCAGCCCTCCTCCTGCAGCCGCACCGACTCGGCGGACATCGCGCCCGCCAGCACGTTGGACAGCAGGACCCGGTTGTACGGCGGGTGGGGCTCGTCCCCGATCGCCACGATCGCGACGCGCTCTCCCGCCGGGTCCCGGCGGCGGATCTCCTCCGCCAGCCGGGCGCCGGCCATGCCGTAGCCGGCGATCACGACCCTGGTTCTCACTGCGCCTCCCGTTCCCCCGCCGGCGACAGCCGTACGGCGCAGACCTTGAATTCGGGCATCCGGCTGACGGGATCGAGCGCCGGATTCGTCACGAGGTTGGCGCGCTGGGCGCCCGGGAAGTGGAACGGCAGGAAGACCACGTCGGGCCGCATCGACGGCACGCAGCGCACCGTCGCGAGGACCCGCCCGCGCCTGCCGACGACCGCCGCCGCCGCGCCGTCGCGCAGCCCCGCCCGCTCGGCGGTGTCCGGGTGCACCTCGACGTACGCCTCGGGCACGGCCGCGCGCAGTTCCTCCACCCGGCGGGTCTGCGCGCCCGACTGGTAGTGCTGGAGCACCCGCCCGGTGATCGCGTACAGGGGGAACTCCTCGTCCGGCGGCTCGGCCGGCCCTTTGTGGTCCACGGCGGCGAACCTGGCCCGCTCGTCGGGATGGGCGAACCGGTCCAGGAACAGCCGCGGCGTTCCCTGATGACCCGGCCGGCGGAACTCGGGCCCGGCCGGAACCGGCCAGTGGAGCCGCTCTCCGGCGCGCAGCCGGTCCCAGGTCACGCCCGAGTAGTCGGCGGGGCCGCCCTCCGACGCGGCCCGCAGCTCGGTGAAGACCGTCTCGGGGTCGGCGGGGAAGCGCTCGGGCGGCTGCCCGAGCCGTACGGCCAGGTCGTGCAGGACCTCCAGGTCGGTGCGCACCCCGGGCGGCGGGGCCAGCGCGCGGCGGCGCAGCAGCACACGTCCTTCGAGGTTGGTCAGCGTGCCGTCCTCCTCGGCCCACTGGGTGATCGGCAGCACCACGTCGGCGGCCCTGGCGGTCTCCGACAACACGATGTCGGCGACCACGAGGAGGTCGAGCGCGGCCAGCCGGTCGGCCACCCGGGCCGAGTGCGGCGCCGACACGACCGGGTTGCTGGCGAAGACCAGCAGCGCGGACGGGCCGTCGGGGGTGCCGAGCGCGTCGAGCAGTTCGAACGCCGACCGTCCCGGGCCGGGCAACGCGGACGGCTCGACCCCCCACACCCCCGCCACGTGCGCGCGGGCCGCCGGGTCGTCGATCCGCCGGTAGCCGGGCAGCTGGTCGGCCTTCTGCCCGTGCTCACGCCCGCCCTGCCCGTTGCCCTGGCCGGTCAGGCAGCCCCAGCCCGAGCCGCGGCGGCCGGGCAGGCCCAGCGCGAGCGCCAGGTTGATCCAGGCCCCGACCGTGTCCACTCCGGTGGAGTGCTGCTCGGTCCCCCGTGCGGTCAGCACGTAGGCGCTCGCGGCCTCGGCCAGGATCGCGGCGGCCCTGCGCTGGTCGGCGGCGGCGACGCCGGTCACCCGCTCCACCCGCTCGGGCCACCAGGCGGCGGCCACCCGCCAGGCCTCGTCGAACCCCGTCGTGCGGTCGCCGACGAAACCGTGGTCGAGGCGCCCGTCGGCCACGGCGGCGTGGAAGATGCCGAGCGCCAGCGCGAGGTCGGTGCCGGGAACCGGCGCGAGGTGCAGCGCCGCACGCTCGGCCGTGGGGGTGCGCCGGGGATCGACCACGATCAGCCCGCCGGCGTCCATGGCGCGGCGCAGGTGGGACAGGAACGGCGGCATGGTCTCGGCCGGGTTGGCCCCGGCGAGCAGCACCGCGTCCGCGCCCTCCAGGTCGGTCAGGGGGAACGGCAGCCCCCGGTCGAGGCCGAAGGCGCGGTGCGCCGCGGCCGCCGCCGACGACATGCAGAACCTGCCGTTGTAGTCCACCTGGGAGGTGCCGAGCGCCACCCGGGCGAACTTGCCCAGCAGATACGCCTTCTCGTTGGTGAGCCCGCCGCCGCCGAAGACCGCGACGGCGTCCGGCCCGCGATCGGCGGTGATCTCCTTGATCCTGCGGGCGACCAGGCCGACCGCCTCGTCCCAGCTCGCCGGGCGCAGGGTCCCGCCGTCGCGGACGAGCGGCGTGGTGAGCCGGGCCGGCGAGCCGAGCAGGGCCGCGGCGGCCCAGCCCTTCTGGCACAGTCCGCCCGCGGACGGGTCGCGGGGCCGCACCCGCACCGAGGCGCGGCCCGCCGGGCTGAGGGTCATGCCGCACTGCAACGCGCAGTAGGGGCAGTGAGTGTCGACGGCGCCGACAGTGGCGTCCGCCGGGCGCGTGCTCGTCGCCGCGCTCATCGCTCCACCTCCTCGACCGGCACTCGTACGCAGCCGGGCCGGTCTAGACGACGTCGGGAGTGAGGGCGTCGTGGATCTCTGAGTAGTCGGCGGCCGGGGCCGGGGCCATCCGGCGGCCGACGCCGAGCGCGAGCATCTCCAGCCGGCTCATCAGCCGGGCGAAGTCCTCGGGGAGCAGCGCCTGCTTGCCGTCGCACAGCGCCTGCTCGGGCTGGACGTGCACGTCGATGAGCAGGGCGTCCGCGCCCGCGGCCACGGCGGCCAGCGTGAGCGGCTCGATGAGCTCGGGGATGCCGAGAGAGTGGCTGGGGTCGACCATCACCGGCAGGTGGGTGCGCCGCTTGAGCAGCGCCACCGCCGACAGGTCGAGCGTGAAGCGGGTGGCCCCCTCGAACGTCCTGATCCCCCGCTCGCACAGCACGACCTGGTCGTTGCCCTCGGCGAGGAGGTACTCGGCCGCGGTGAGCAGCTCGTCGACCGTGCAGCCGAAGCCGCGCTTCAGCACGGCCGGCATGCCGCTGCGGCCCACCTCGGTCAGCAGCTCGAAGTTCTGCATGTTGCGGGTGCCGATCTGGAAGCCGTCGATGACCTCGGCCATCCGGTCGACGTGCCGGGGGTCGACCACCTCGGTGAGGATCGGCAGGCCGGTCTCCTCCCTGGCCTGCGCCAGCAGGTCCAGGCCCGCCCACTTGAGGCCCTGGAAGGAGTAGGGCGTGGTGCGCGGCTTGAACGCGCCGCCGCGCAGGCCGACCGAGCCGTGCCGGGCGACGGCCCTGGCCGTGGACATCATCTGCCCGGGGTTCTCGACCGCGCAGGGTCCGGCGAAGACGGCGATGTCCCCGTCCCCGATCACGGCGGAGCCGATGGACACGGCCGTGCCCGAGGGGAACAGCTCGCGCCGGCCGAGCCGGAAGCCGCCGCTCGCCTGTGCCGTCTGCCGGGGCCGGGGCAGGTCGGCGGGGAGGGGCAGCAGGGTGCCGGGCCCCTGCGCCACCATCACGTCCGCCCCGCCCAGCCGGTACGTCCTGGCCGTGGTGCCGGTGGAGTCGAAGTGCTGGGCCCACCCGTCGATGCCGGACGGATCGATCGTCGAGTCGAAAACCAGCAACAGCTCGGCGTCAGTCATGGGAATTCTCCACATCCGTGTGGTCGGGTCTTCGTGGTGTCGGGGCGGCGGCGGTGTCGGGGTCGGGGCCGGGGTCGGGGTGTGCGCCGCCGGGCCGGGTCTTGGGGGGGACCTCCGGCCCGGCCCGGCGGCGCGGATCGGGTGCGGATCACCGTTGATCCGCGTGCGAATCGCCTTCGATCCGCGTGCGTGTCGCGGGAATCGGGGGCGTCGGCCGGGCGGGATCAGACGAAGACGTCCGTGAGGATCGTGCCGAGCGACTTGCCGCCGTTCTCGCGGATGTAGGTGGACAGCGAGCTGTACTTCTCCCGCAGCCGGCGCTTGAGGACCTTGCCGGTGACGCCGACCGGGAAGTCCTCGTCGCTGCGCGCGACCTCCAGCATGGTCAGCTCGGGGTGACCGGCCGCCTTCAGCTTCTCGTTCGCCTCGTTGAGCAGCTTCTGCGCGTCCGGCCTGAGCGCGCTCGACGTCACGACCGCCACCGGGACCGTGCGACCGCGGTGGATGCCCGCCACCACGGCGCAGTCGAGGACCTCGGGCAGGTCGTTGAGCAGCAGCTCCTCCATGAAGACCGAGTAGCCGGTGCCGGTCGGGGTCTCGATGGCGTCCACCGCCCGGTCGACCTGGAAGTAGTTGCCCGCCTCGTCGCGGTAGGCCATGTCGCCGGTCAGCCAGTAGCCCGACAGCTTGCTGCGGTAGGTGGTGTCGGAGTCGCTCCAGTATCCGGCGGTGATCGCCGGGCCCTTCGCGCCGAGCAGCCCGACCTCGTTGACGTCGGCGATCGTGCCGTCCCTGCGCAGCACGGCGACCTCGGCGACGCCGACCGGCTTGCCCACGCACCGGTCGTTGCGCTCGTCGGCCAGCGTGCGGACCTTCAGCAGCACGCCCCAGCCCAGCTCGGTGGTGCCGAGGCGGTCGAAGAACGCGGCCGGCGGCAGCGAGGGGTCACGCTTGGCCAGAATTCCCTTGATGTGCTTCTCGTGGACCGCGTCGCCGATGGAGATCCAGACGTTGACGGAGTCGATCGCGCCGGCTGGCAGGTCCGCGCCCGCCAGCTCGGCGTACGCGTGGCCGAAGGCCATGACGGTCGTCGGGCGGAACTGCTCGACGGCCTTGGCCAGCTCGGGGCCGCTGGTGTCGAACCAGGGCACGATGGGCGTGCCGCCCAGCATGGCGTACGTCGTGTAGGCGATGCAGCCGAGGTGCGACTGGGGCAGCGCGGTCATCATCACGGCGCCCGGCTGCTCGTGGTGGTCCACGAGGCGGAAGCGCGGCCCGGCCACGCACGAGTGGTGGGTCTGGATGACCGGCTTGGGCCGCCCGGTGGTGCCGGAGGAGTGCAGGATCGAGACCGGGTCCTCGCCGACGTGGCGGAAGCGGGCCTCCTGCGGCAGCACGGCGGGCGGAGGCGCGGGCAGCTCCTCGGCCACCTGCGTCCATCTCAGGCCGGGCAGCAGGTGGAACTCCTCGCCGAGGATCTCCAGGTGGGCGAGGTCGGTGTACATGCCGACCGGGTTGGTCTGGCGGCACAGCTCGGTGGCGATGTACCGCGACGCCTTGCTGTTGACCAGCACCGCCACCGCGCCGATCTGGGACAGCGCGTAGAAGTGCAGGGAGTAGGCGAAGGAGTCCTCCAGGTAGATGGCCACGCGGTCGCGGGGCCGCACGCCCTGGCGCAGGTACCACACCGACCAGCTCTGGGCCAGCTCGTCGAGGTCCAGCAGGCTGAACTCGGTCTGCTGCTCACCCTTGGTGTTGGTGAGCGGCCGGCCCAGGTGGATGAACGGCAGCTCCGGGTGCGGGTTGGCCTCGATGGCCTTCGTCAGGAGGTTGCCGCCGCCGAGGTCCGGGTCCGCGGCGAACCTGGCGCGCTGCTCCGGCGTGAGGACGGTCTCGTGGGAGATGGTCATCGATCTCACCTTTCAGTCGTGACAGGAGATGACGTGCTCGTGGTGGGGCTGAGCTCGTACGGGGGAAGCGCGCCGAACATCTCGGCGCAGGTGTCGCGGTAGAAGTCGAGGCCGGGGCCGATGAGGTCGCGCAGCCCGCCCAGGGCCGCCGCGAACTCCGCCTCCCCGTCCGCCCGGCCGTCGAGGAGGCCGGCGAGTGTGCGCACGCCGTCCGCGAGGGCCTCGCGGGCGGCGGCGGCCTGCGGGTTGGCCGACTGGACGTCCCAGTAAACCTCCGGGGTGCCCGAGGCGATCCGGGCCAGCAGTGCGAGCATCGTGGCGTGTGGCGGCGGAGCGACCGCGGCCAGCTCGGCGACGCCGACGCCGAGGCGGGCCAGCGCGAGCCCGAACGACAGCACCGCCGCGTGAGTGAGCGCCTGGGTCGCCGCGGCCAGCCGGTCGTGCTCGTGCGCGCCGAGCCGTACGGCGCGGCCGCCCCAGCTTTCGACCAGCCGCAGCAGCGCCGTCGCGCGGGGACCGTCGTGGAGCACGACGGCGGCGACCGGCCGCCCCGCGAAGCCGAGCGACGGGGCGAACATCGGGTTGAGACCGGCCGCCTCGACGTCCCCGGCGTGCGCCAGGATCTCGCCGGCGACCGGGCCCTTGACCGAGAGCGTGTCGGCGAGCAGCGCGCCCGGCCGCATCGCCGCGGCCACCTGCTTCACCGCCGCCAGCGCCACCTGCTCGGGCACCGCGAGCAGGACGAGGTCGGCCCGCCCGATCTCCTCGCGGAGATCGGGTCCCATGTCCGTGATGTCGCCGCGCAGGAACCTCGCCTCTCCGGGCAGTGCCTCGCCGGGCAGTGCCTCCCCGGCGCCGGGGTCGACGACGAGCACCTCGGCGCCGGACCGCAGCAGGTGCTCGGCGAACAGGCCGCCCACGGCGCCCGCGCCGCCGACGACGACGCAGCGCCGCAGCAGGTCCGCCGCGTGGTCCGTCGTGTGGTCCCTGCGTGTCATCGTCAGGCCCCTACGGTCTGGGCCGCGGTGGCCAGCACCGCGGTGATCATGGCGCGGGACTTGACGACCGTCTCCTCGAACTCCTCCTCGGAGTCCGACAGGGCCACGATCGCGCCGCCGACTCCGAAGCTGACCCGGTTCTCGGTGGCGACCAGGGTGCGGATGATGATGCTGAGGTCGGTGGCCCCGCCCAGGGAGAACCAGCCGAGCGCGCCGGAGTAGGCGCCGCGCGGCCCCTCCTCCAGGCGGTCGATGATCTCCATCGTGCGGAGCTTGGGAGCGCCCGTCATCGACCCGCCGGGGAAGGCGGCCCGCACGCAGCTCACCACCGACTCCTCCGGGCGCAGCGTGCCGCGGATCGTGGAGACGAGCTGGTGCACCGGCGCGTACGTCTCGACGTGGAAGAGCCGGGGCACGTGCACCGACCCGACCTCGCAGACCGTGTTCAGGTCGTTGCGGATCAAGTCGACGATCATGAGGTTCTCGGCGCGGTCCTTCTCCCGGCTGAGCAGGTCGTGGCGGAGCGCCTCGTCCTCCTCCGGGGTCGCGCCGCGTGGTCGGGTGCCCTTGATCGGCTTGGACTCGGCGACCCGGTCGGGGCCGATCGTCAGGAACCGCTCGGGCGAGGCGCTGAGCACCGCGACGTCGGGGAAGTCGAGCAGCGCACCGTACGGCACCGGGCTGATGCTCCGCAGGTGGCTGTAGGTCCGCAGCGGGTCGATCTCGGCCCGGACGGTGACGGCGTTGGTCAGGCAGATCTCGTAGGACTCGCCGTGGTAGATCTCCTCCAGGCACTCGCCGATCCGGCTGAGGTAACCCTGCTTGTCGTGCCGCATCTCGACCGCGTCGGCGATCGCCGGGTCGGTCATGCCGACTCCCGCGAACGCGACCGGCTCGGCCGGCCGGTGCCGCGGCAGGGAGAACAGCCGCGCCGCGGTCTCGTCCAGCCAGGCGAGCGCGCCACCGTCGGTGTCCCCGTCCGCGTTCGTGGTCAGCGCGAGCAGGTAGCAGGCGCCCTCCACGTCGTCGAGCACGAGCATCCGGTCGGCGAACAGCAGCGCCGCGTCGGGCTCCTCGGCCTGGTGCGCGGCCTGGCCGCCCGCCTCGGCCTTGAGCTCGTAGCCCAGGTAGCCGACGTACCCGAGGTTGAAGTCGAACGGCAGGCCCTCGGGCGCCGGCACGGCGCGCTCACGCAACTGCTCGTCCAGGTACTCGAAGAACGGCTGCTCGACCCGCTGCCGCGACCCGTCGGCCCGGCGTACGGTGACCGCGCCCTCCGCCACCCGGTAGGTGACGTATTCGGCGAGCGGACCGGAGCCGTCGCCCATGAACGAGAACCGCGACAGGCCCTCGATCACCGAGCTGCTGTCGAGCCAGAAGCCGTGCTCCTTGCCCGCGAACAGCTCACGGTAGGCGGTCTCCGCGTCCGGCAGCAGCGGCAGCCTGCGCACGTGCACCCGATAGGGCGAGCGAGTGGCGGCGGCGCGCTCCTCCCTGGCCTGGCGGTGGGCCAGCGCGAGGTCGCGGAAGTTGGCCAGCAGCTCGCGACCGTACTCGCTGCTGATCGACTCGGGGTGGAACTGGACGCCCCAGATCGGCTCCGTGCGGTGCCGGACTCCCATGACGACGCCGTCGTCGGTCCAGGCCACGGCCTCCAGCTCGTCCGGCAGGTCGGTGGCGGCCAGCGAGTGGTAGCGCACGACCGAGAACGGCGAGGGCAGGCCGGCGAAGATGTCGGCGCCGGTGTGACGCACCTGCGAGACGCGGCCGTGCATCGGCTGCGGCGCGTGGGTGACGGTCCCGCCGAACAGGTGGCAGATGCCCTGGTGGCCGAGGCAGACGCCGAGCACGGGCAGCCCGCTCTCGCGGATGGCCCGCGCGCTCACGCCGAAGTCGCGGGCCCGCTCGGGCCGGCCGGGACCAGGGGAGATCACGACGCTGTCGAACTCGTGGATCGGCACCTGGGACCAGTCGGCGTCGTTGCGCACCACCACCGGCGGCTGCCCGTTCACCTCACCCAGGAGCTGGTAGAGGTTGTAGGTGAACGAGTCGTAATTGTCGATCAGGATCGTTCTCATTCCGGGGTTCCTCCAAGCCGTGTCGGAATAACCGGGTGAGCCGCCGGCGCCGCGTTCACCGAGCGACGACATCGCCGATCACCAGGTCCTCGACCCTGCAGGTCTCCGCGATGACGAGTTCGTAGAGGCGGCGCAGGAAGTCGGGGTCGATTCCGTGGTCCTGCGCGTATCGGGCGGCCCGCCGCTGCACGATGCCGATGCGGTGGGGCTGCATCATCGGGACGTTGTGCTCACGCTTGAAATGCGCGATTTCCACGCAGCACTCGATACGCCTGCGCAGCGTGTCGAGCAGCGACTCGTCGATGCGGTCCAGCGAGGCCCGCAGCGTCTCCAGACCGTCTTCTCCGGCGCCGTTGCCAGCCATGTGAACAGCCCTCCAATCGATGGTGCGCCGGTGTTCCGGCTAATTCAGGATTCGATCTGACGCACATTTCTCACAACCCCTAACACCCCCACAGCGCAGCCGGACAGTCCGGGACAACCTCGGACTTCTCGGCGGGCGGCGAGGCCACGCGGGCAAAGACGGCCCGCGACCCCGGTTGACCCCTATCGGGAAACGATGGATCCCGAATGATCGGGAAATTTGGTTGACCGTCCGAAAATGGTGGAACTAATCTCCGTTCGCGAAGTGCCTGTGAGCACGTGCGAGAAACGGCGGTGGCGAAAGTGAAACCTCGAGCATTCGTACTTACCGGATCATTCCTGGTGATCTGCCGGGCCCCTCTCTATCTGCGCGAACTGTCCCGCCGGGGGCTGCGGATCCTCGTGGTCACACCGGCCTCCTGGCGGGAGCAGGCCCTGGCCCAGATGCGCGACCCCGCGCACCCCGCCTCGGTCATCGAGGAGATCGCCTTCACCGACGGCGACGTCAACACGGACAACTCGTTCACCGCCGGCGTGATCTCCGGCGTACGGGCGTGGCGGGACCGCTACGACATCGCCGGCGTCTACGCGGTCGGCGAGACGCTGGTCGAGCCGACCGGCCTGCTCGCGGACGCCCTGGGGCTGCCCTCCCCCGGCCTGCGGGCCACCCGCGCCTGCCGCAGTAAATACCTCCAGCGGTGGTATCTGCCGGAGTTCAGCCCCGCCTCGGTGGTCGTCCCCCCGGGCGCGCGGGCGACGTTCACCGCCGCCGATGTGTCGTTCCCCGCCGTGGTCAAGCCCGCGAGCCGGCACTCCAGCTCGGGCGTGGAGACCGTGCGCGATCCGGCCGAGCTACGCGCCCAGCTCGACGCCTACCTGCCGCACGAGACGGTGCTGGTGGAGGAGAAGGTGGCGGGCCAGGAGTTCTCCGTGGAGAGCCTGGTGCAGGACGGCCGGATTGTGTTCGCCTCGGTCACCCGCAAGGAGACGACCGAGTCGGGCACCCGCACCTTCGTCGAGCTGTCCCACTCGGTCCCGAACGAGCTCGACGGCGTGAACGAGATCATCCTCGACGCCAACCGGCGCATGCTCGAACGGCTGGCCTTCGGATGCGGCATCGCCCACGCCGAGTGGCGCGTGGACGACACGGGCCGGGCCTACCTGATGGAGGTGGCCGCGCGCACCCCCGGCGACGGCCTGTCGATCCTCTACTCGCTCGCGACCGGCGCTCCGATGGAACCGGAGCTCATCCGCATCGCCCTCGGGGAGCCGGCGGCCTACCCCGCGCCGCGCCGGTACGCCCGGCAGGTCTACCTGGAGCACGAGCCCGGGCGGCTCGGCGACGTGACGGTGGACTGGCCGGGGATCTCACCGGTCTGGGTGGGCGAGGGCGGCCTGTGGCCCGAGGTCGCGCCCGCCGCTTCGGACGACCCGCCCACGCTGCGCGCCGTGCTCGTGCTCAAGGACCGCGGCGCCCAGCTCGGGCCGCTGCACAGCTCGGACGACCGCGCCGTGACGTTCCTCATCGACGCGCCCACCCCGGCCGAGCTGGACGAACTCGAAATGCGCGTACGGCACGCCGTGCGGATCCACACGCTCCAGCCCGCCGGCGCCCGGATGTAGGGAATGTCTGTGGACGTGCGAGGTGCGGCGGAAGGCGATGGGCCTCCCGCCGCGCCCGCCTTTCACGGGGCGTTGACCGTCAGGGGTAGCTGACCACGTTGACGGGCACGGTGGCCGTGCCCTGGGCCGCGCCGCCCGTGTCGTTGATGACATGGGCGATCGTGCCCACGCCGCCCAGCGACACCGTGAGCAGGTCGTGGAACTTCACGCCCGACCTGTTGGGGGCCTCGAAGCCGCGCTCGGCGACGATCGAGGGGTCGGTGCTGAAGTTGCAGTAGCTGCCCATGCCCCAGGCCTCGTGGCTGGTCACGCTGTCGGCCACCTTGTAGGCGGCGTAGCCCCGGGTCGAGCCGTTCATCCAGGACGCCTGGTTGGGCGGGTCGTAGGGCAGCTCGTTCTGGAAGAAGATCGTCTTGCCGCCCTGGCCGTTCCAGATCACCTCGTACTTCCTGTAGTGCTCGACGAACAGGCCGTACGCCGTGACGTTGTCGCCGTTGACGATCAGGCCGGTGTCGGCAGGGTTGGAGTTCCAGCCCACCCCCGCGCCGTGGTCGGCCCGCCACGCCCAGATGTGGTCGATGATCGTGTTGTCGCTGTTCACCACCAGGCTGGTCGTGGCCGAGCCGGGTCCCGCGCCGCCGATCCGGAAGAACACGTCCTGGATCGAGATGGGGTTGCCGGCGTGGCTCGCCGAGGCGCCGTCCGGGCCCACCCGCAGCAGCACCGGCGAGTTGACCGTGCCGGCGTCGAAGAGCAGACCGGCGATCTTCACGCCGTCGACGTCCGCGACGTTCATCGCGACGACTCCGTTGTCCGGGATCAGCGTGGCGTAGCCGAGCCCGAGGACCACCGTGTCCGCCCGGGTCACGTTGAGCGTCTGGTTGAGGTGATAGATGCCGGGCGTGAACAGCAGGTTGAGGCCCTGACCCAGCGCCTGGTTGAGCGTGGCGGCGCTGTCGGACGGCTTGGCGACGTAGAACTGCGTCAGCGGGATCGACGTGCCGGGGGTCGCGCCGTTCGCCCAGCTCACGCCGCTGGAGTTGGTCCGCAGCGAGGGGACGAAGACGCGGTAGGCGCCGCCCGAGTCCACGTACAGGTACGGCTTCTCCCGGGTGACCGGGCTGGTCGCGAGCGTCGTGTACGGCGGGTTCGGGAAGCTCTGGGCGGGAGCGCCGACGACACCGGAGAACACCATGTTCCACACGGCGTTGGTCCAGCCGCCGATGGTGCTGTCGCGGGTGAACCACTGCTGCTGGGAGTACGGGCCGACCGTGCCGTCGATCTTGCTGTCGGCGATGTAGCCGCCGCTGGCCCAGCCGTACCCGTTGGGGGCCAGGTTCAGCCCGCCGCGCACGTGGATCCGCCGGAACGGCGCGGCCTGGGCCACCGCCCACCGGTCGGTGCCGTTGACGGGGACGACGGCCAGGTTCTCCGCCGACCGCCAGAAGTTCTGGGTGGCGTTGCCGTTGAACCACCCGGCGTCGACGGTGATGTCACCGTTGATCGTCACGTTGTCCGGCGACTGGCCGAGACCGGCGATCGAGGTGTAGAAGCCGATCTGGGCGTTGAGGCCGCTGTAGGTGCCCGGCTTGAACAGCAGCGCGTACCGCTGGCTGCCGAACTGGTTCGACTCCTGCTGGTTGAAGACGGTGTCGATCGTGCTCTGGATGCTCGCGCTCGACATCGAGGGGTCGAAGACCCTCACGTTGGGCCCGAGGTCGCCGCCGCCCGGGAGATCCGAGCCGCCGTCGTCGCCGCCGCCGGTGGTGTTGACGGCGAACTCCCACAGCGAGTAGCCGTACGCCGTGGCGCGGGTCAGGCCGTACATCCGGACGTACCGGCCGGTCGCCGACACGTCGAGCGACTGCGTCCCGCTCACGCCGCTCACCGTGGCGGTCGCGTCCGACCACGACGAACCGTCCGGCGACACCTGGATCTTGAACGTCTGCGCGCGGGCGGTCTCCCAGCTCAGGACCACCTTGCAGACCTGCTGAGAGCTGCCCAGATCCACCTGGATCCACTGCGGGTCACTGAACGCGCTCGACCACCGGGTGCCGGTGTTGCCGTCGAACGCGGCCGACGCCGGCGACGCGCCGTTCTCGGCCGAGGAGGCCGACGCCGGCCTGCCCTGCGCGACGTTCGCGGTGCCACAGGTGGTCCCGCCGCCGGAGGCGACGTTGACGGCGAACTCCCACAGCGAGTAGCCGTACGCCGTGGCCCTGGTCAGGCCGTACATCCGGACGTACCGGCCGGTCGCCGACACGTCGAGCGACTGCGTCCCGCTCACGCCGCTCACCGTGGCGGTCGCGTCCGACCACGACGAACCGTCCGGCGACACCTGGATCTTGAACGTCTGCGCGCGGGCGGTCTCCCAGCTCAGGACCACCTTGCAGACCTGCTGAGAGCTGCCCAGATCCACCTGGATCCACTGCGGGTCACTGAACGCGCTCGACCACCGGGTGCCGGTGTTGCCGTCGAACGCGGCCGACGCCGGCGACGCGCCGTTCTCGGCCGAGGAGGCCGACGACGGCCTGCCCTGCGCGACGTTGGTCGTGCCGCAGGCCGCCGCCGCGGCGCTGTAGGTGGCGGGGACGACGCCGGTCACGGCCGCGAAGGTCGACAGTGCGACGAGCCCGGCGGCGACCAGGCCGTATCGGCTGCGCCGCCTGCGCGGTCGTCCGGGTGCGGGGTGAGGCGGGGAGGAGAAAGGCATGCATGTCTCCTTGGCGCGGAGCCCCTCGGGCGAGGGTTCGGGGGATGAGAGAGGTCCAGCGGCATGAGCGTCCGTCGCCGCTCCGCTTATGTCAAGACTTATTTCACCCTCAGAATTATGTCGCGACCGTCGCGCCCCACCTCGTACGCGGCGCCGTCCCGGGCGCTTCGCATGCTTTCCGTGCGGCGGTGCCGCGTCAGCCGGCGGCGGTGATCCTGGCGACCTGGGGCGCGTTCAGGAACTCCTCCAGGACGAGCGTGGCGGCCCCCAGCGCCACCGCGTCGGGGCCGAGGCGGCCCAGGACGATCGACGTCGCGGCGTACGGCTCGGCCAGCGAGTTGGCCGCGGTGGCGCGGCGGATGCCGGGCAGCAGACTCTCGCCGAGCCGCACCCCCACCCAGCCGCCGATCACGATCTTCTCGGGGTTGATCAGGTTGACCAGGTTGGCCAGGCCGACGCCCAGGTAGGTGACGGTCTCCTCGACCACGGGGGACTCCGACGCCAGCACGCCGGCGAGGTCCTCCTCCCAGTCGCCCTGCGAGGTGACGCCCGCCCGGTCGAGGATGGCCTCGATCCCGACGTACGCCTCCAGGCACCCGCGTCCGCCGCAGCGGCAGGGCCGCCCGTTCGCCACGATCTTCGTGTGGCCCCACTCGCCCGCGCTGCTGCTGACCCCGCGGAACGTGGTGCCGTCGGCCACGATGGTCGCGCCCACCCCGACGCCGAGCAGCACGATGACCGCTTCCGAGGCGCCCCGGCCCGAGCCGAACCACAGCTCGGCCTGGCCCATCGTCTTGGCGCCGTTGTCCACGTACAGCGGGAGCGAGGTCCCGCGCCGCAGGAGCGCTCCAAGGGGCACGCCGTCCCAGCCGAAGGTCTTGGCGTGGATGACGCCGTCGACGCCCGGCTCGACGATGCCGGGAACCCCCACGCCGATGCCGAGCACCTGCTCGGGAGCGACGCCCGCGTCCGACAGCACGACCTCGACGCCCGAAAGGATGTGCCGGGCGACCAGCTCGGGATCGTGGCGGGCCGGCCGCAGCATGTAGTCCACCTTGGCCCGCTCGGTCATCTCCAGGTCGAACAACCCGACCCGGACGTGCGTCTCGGCCACGTCGACGCCCACCGCGAAGCCGTACTCGGGGTTGACGCGCAGCAGCACGCGGGGCCGGCCGCCGTCGGACTCCACCTGGCCCGCCTCGACGACGATGTTCTCGCCCAGCAGGTCGGCGGTCATCGTGCTGACCGTGGCGGCGCTCAGGCCGGTGCGCGCGGTGAGGTCGTTGCGGCTGGTCGGGCCGGAGAAGTACAGCGCGCGCAGCAACACGGCCCGGTTTCCTCGGCGGATGTCCCGTACCGTCCTGCGCTGAGGCCTTGCCATGACCCACCCTCCCCGTCGCGACACGGTCATCTTAGTTCAGAGGCGAAAACAAGCACCCGCGCCGTCTGCCGACCTCATCACCGTGGCATCTCAGCGTTTCCCGCCCATTACGCCGCCGTGTCGTCCCCCCCTTCTTCCAGGCCCTGAACCAACGTCGGCTCGCCGCGTCCCCGAGAGAGGGTCTGATAATCTGATTTCATGAAGGTGATGACCGCCACCGAGGCCTCGCGCAACTTCGCAGCCGTGCTGGACGAGGCCGAGCACGGGGAGACGATCGTCGTGACCCGCGGAGGCAGGCGGATCGCGGTCATCGGTCCCGCTCCCGTCGCGCCAGGGCGCATGGTGAAGGCGTTTCTGGCCAGAAGCGCCGGCACCCTCGACGCGGAGTTCGAGGCCGACGTCACCGCGGCCAGGGAAAGCGTCCGCGACGAGATGAGGACCACGTGGCCCGACGCCTGATTCTCGACACCGGCGTTCTTATTGCCGCGGAGCGGGGCAAAGCCGAGGTGGATTCCGTCATCGGCGACGCCGACGACGTGGCTGTCGCAGCCATCACCATCGCCGAGTTGCTCGTCGGCGTCGAACTGGCCGATCCGGTCCGGCGTCCGGCCCGGCAGGCGTTCGTGGACCAAGTCCTCGCGCTGATTCCCGTCGAGGAATACACGACCGACATCGCCAGAGTTCATGCGCGTCTGATGGCATACGTGCGGCGCGAGGGCAAGACGCGCGGCGCCTACGACCTGCTCATCGCGGCGACGGCGGCGGCGACCGCCCGGACCGTGGTGACGATGGACTCGTCCGCGGCCTTCGACGATCTGCCGGGCGTGCGGGCGCAGGTCGTTCCCCGCTGAGTGCGGGGGACGCCGGTCGCGGTCAGGCGCGGGCGGCCGCGAGCTCCTCCATGAGGGCCTCGACGAGGGCGGCGGCGGGAAGGTCACGGCAGCGGCGGTATCCCCGGCCGCACCACAGGGCCATCGCCTCGGGGTCGCCGTGCTCCGCAGCCGCCCGGCGCAGTCCCTTCGTCAGGTGGTGCACCTGCGGGTAGCACGCGGGCGCCGACGCCTCGTGCTCGGCCATGAACCGATTGGCCAGGCCACGCGCCGTACGTCCGGAGAAGGCCCGGGTGAACGCGGTGCGGGTGAACCGGGGATCGGCGAGGGCGGCCTTGTGCACGGGATGCGTCCCGCTCTCCGGGGTGCGCAGGAACGCGGTGCCGAGTTGCGCGGCGACCGCGCCCGCGGCGAGGACGGCGGCCACGTCCGCGCCGTCCATGATCCCCCCGGCGGCCACGAGCGGCACGTCGGTCGCCTCCCGCACGAGGGCCACCAGCTCCGGCAGGTTGTCCGGAGCCTCCCAGGAGGGCGGCGGGTTGAGGAAGGCCGCCTGGTGCCCGCCCGCTCCGGAGCTCTGGACGATCACGGCGTCGGCGCCGGACTCGGCCGCCGCGACCGCCTCCCACGGGGTGTTCACCATGACCATGATCACGCTCCCGGCGTCGTGGAGGCGGGCCGTCGCCTCGGGCGGCGGGCAGCCGAAGGTGAAACCCGCCACCGGCACCCGTTCGTCCACCAGCAGGCCGATCTTGGCGTCCCACTCGTCGTCGTCCCAGGCGGGGGCCTCCGGCAGCGTCACGCCGTACCGCTCGGCCTCGGGGGCGAGCTCGTCGCGGTAGCGGGCCAGCGCCGCGTCGTCACCCGGCTCCCGCCGCGCGGCCGCGAAATCCAGGGCCGCCGCGAAATCGGGGACGAAGACGTTCACTCCGAACGGCCGGTCCGTCTGCTCGCGCACCGCGGCGATCTCCCGGCGTACGTCCTGCGCCGTGCGGTAGCCCGCCGCGAGGAACCCGAGGCCGCCCGCCCGGGACACCGCCGCCGCGAGGGCCGGGGTGGCTCCGCCGCCCGCCATGGGCGCCTGGATGATCGGGTTCGACGGCCCGAAGGGAAGGACGCGACCGGTCATGAGGACCTCCTCACTCGTCTGGACAGCAGCGTAGAACGCGGTCGACGAGCGCTCCGGCGGCCCCCGTGTACTCGGCGGGGTCGAACAACCGGACCAGGTCCAGCCCGTCCGGCATGGGCAGGAGTTCCTCCAGCACCTCGGCCACGGGGCGCCCGGACGCGGCGGCGGCCGCGGACGCCTCCCCGAGCAGCCGCTTGGCGGCGGCCTTCCCCAGGACCGGCGCGAGCACGGCGGCCGCCCGTTCCGTCACGGTCAGGCTGCCGGTGAGCGCGAGGTTGGCCCGCATGCGCTCGGGGAACGCGACCAGCCCCTCGGCCAGTTCGGCCGTCACGGCGGCGGCCCCGCCGACCAGCCGCAGGCACTCGCGCAGCGGCTGCCACTCCGCGTGCCAGGCGCCCGCGGGCCGTTCGTCCTCGGCGAGCAGGCACTGGCCGAGGCTCGCGGCGAGCGCGGGCACCTGGATCGCCGCCGATCGGACGAGGGTGGCGAGGACCGGGTTGCGCTTGTGCGGCATCGCCGACGACACGCCCCGGCCGGGGGCGGCCGGCTCCACGACCTCGGCGACCTCGGTGCGCGACAGCGACTGCACGTCCACCGCGATCTTCCCGAGCACTCCCGAGGCGAGGGCCAGCGCCCCGGCGAGGTCGGCGATCGGAATCCGCAGGACGTGCCAGGGGACCACCGGCTCGGCCAGCCCCACCTCGGCGGCGAACGCCGCGATCAGCCGCTCCGGGTATGTCTCGGGGTCGGGCACCGCGGCCATCCGCGCGTACTCCACGTAGCCCGCCAGCGTGCCGGCCGCGCCGCCGAGCTCGGCCGGCAGGTCGGCGCGCACCCGGCGCAGCCGCGCCGCCGCCACGCGCACGGCGTGCAGCCAGCCGGCCGCCTTCAGTCCGAACGTTGTGGGCACCGCCTGCTGGGTCAGCGTGCGGCCCGGCATCAGCGTGTCGCGGTGCCGCGCCGCGAGCCCCGCGAGCGCGGTCGCGGCCCGGTCCAGGTCGGCGGTGATCAGGTCGAGGGTCCGGGCGGCCACCAGCATGGCGGCCGTGTCCATGATGTCCTGGCTCGTAGAGCCGCGGTGCACGAATTCGGCCGCGGCCGGGTCCACCACCGCCACGGCGGCCGTCAGGTCCTCGACCAGCGCCACCACCGGGTTGGCCGCCTCCCGGGCGCGCAGGGCCAGGGCCGCCAGGTCGAGGCCGCCCGCCTCCGCCACCTTGCCGATCGTCTCCGCGGCCTCCACCGGGACCACCCCCAGCCGGGCCTGCGCGCGGACCAGGGCGGCCTCCGCGTCGAGCATCGCGCGCAGCCACGCGCCGTCGCCGGTCGCCCGTTCCGCCGCCGAACCCACCCGGACCGGGGACAGCAGGCCCAAATCGAGGTCACTGCCGAGGTCACTGCCGAGGTCGCCGCCGAGGTCACTGCCGGGGCTCATCGGACGCCCGCCGGCGTCGGGCCGTAGGCGAGAGCCGTACGCGGGCCGGCGGTCACGCGGGCCACGCGGGCGACGCGGCGACCCGGGAGGGCCCGCGCGGGCGTCAGCGCGAGCACGCTGCGGGCGATGGCGTCGGAGTCGCCCAGGATCACGGAGTTCACCCCCGGCCGCACGCCCGCGGCCGTCACCCAGTGGACCGACTCGGTGGGCACCCCGTACGCGAACCGCCGCGGGTGGGCCCGCCCGTCCGCGTCCAGGAGCCGGTACGGCCGGCGGGTGACCGCGAGGCCGCCCGTCTCGTGCCGGTCCTCCCCACGCCGCCCGCCGATCACGTACGCCCGGCACTGCCCGGTGCCGAGCAGGTGGCGCAGCAGGGGGTCGGCCGTGCGCCGCAGGTCGATCTCGGGCAGGCGGGCCTCGACGAGCACCCTGGCCCGTACGGCGGAGCCCGGCACGGCGGCGGACTCGGCCTCGAAGACGCCGTCGCGGGCGTGCACGCGCATGTTGGGACCGATGACGGTGAGCACACCCGCCTCGATGAGCGCGATCATCTGCTCGACCCGCTCGGCCGGCGGCCCGATGGACAGGAACGCGTTGAGCGGCGTGTACCACCGGTCGAGGTCGTCGCGGTGCGAGCGCCCGGTGAGCCCGCCGTGGTCGACCACCTGCCTGACCTCGTTGCGCAGGTCGCGCAGCACGTCGAGGGCGGCCTTCAGCGGCCCGCTGACGTTGCCCGCGCGGGCCTGCGCCAGGTCGGTGCGCAGGTAGGCGGTCAGCCACTCGCGCCAGTCGTCCGGGCCGCCGAAGCCGATCCCCCGGTACGGCTCGGCCACGCTCTCCCAGTCCCACCGCACCGCCGCGCCGATGCCGAAGGCGTCCAGCACCAGTGCCTCCCCGGCGTCGCCCCAGGCGTGGGCGAGGTAGGCGGCGCGGAAGCGGTCGGCGACGCACGCGCAGTCCCGCCGCGCCAGGAGGGTCGCGTAGTAGACGGTCTCCACCTCCTTCGCGATCAGCGGCCACAGGTCGGCGCGGAAGTCGAGCCCGCCGCGCGCGGCCGAGCGCTCGGCCAGCGACGCGATCCTGCCCGGCGTGAGCAGCAGCGGTTCGTGCCTGCCCTCGACGCCCTTCTCGTTCTCGCCCCGGGACTGGTACGGGATGCCCCGGCGCGATCCGGCGTACAGGCGGGGCTCGCGCCCCGAGGGCCGATAGACGAGGCGGCCCGCCTCGCCGCGCTCGAACCGGCCGCCGCGCCCGAGCGTCAGCAGGGCCATGTGGTCGAAGAAGTTGAGCCCGAGCCCGCGCAGCAGCACCGCCTCCCCCGGCCGCACGTCGCTCAGGTCGGCGTCGGCGGGGTTGGCGGGCGGCACGTGGACCAGCCCGTGGGCGGCGGCGTACGCGGCCGCCTCCCGCTCGGCGGCCGAGGGCGTGACCGGCAGGTGCCCCTGGGCCAGGACCACCGCGTCGAGCGAGCCGAGCACGGTGCCGTCCTCCAGCACCACCCGCTGCGCGCCGGTGCCGGGCACGTCGTCGAGCGCGGTCGCCCGCGTGGCGTGCACCCGCACCTCCACCTGCCGGGGCGCCCGTGCGACCACCCGCTCGAACACCCAGCGCAGGTAGCGCCCGTAGAAGGCGCGGGTGGGGTAGGTGTCGGGCCCGAGCCGGCGCGCCTCGGCGAGCACGTCCGCCGAGACGCCGTCCACCGAGACGCCGTCCACCGACATGCCCTCCGCCGGAAGCCCGGTGTCGGCGAAGAGCACCAGGTGCCGCGCCCACTCGTGCAGGCTGGGGCCCGTCTCCAGCGGCCCCCGGATGCCGACGCTGGGATCGGTGAAGAGCGTGACCTGCGAGGCGACGGTGTTCATGAGCAGCTGGCCCGGCTGGTCGGTGCGCCACACCTGTCCCGCCCCCGGCGGGTACGGATCCACGACGTGCAGCAGGACGCGTGCCCGCGGCGGCAGCCGCCGCGCGTTGGCGCACAGCCGCTCGATCACCGACATTCCGCGTGGCCCCGCTCCGATCACGCACACCTCGAACGGCCGGGTCGATCGTGTTGTGGTCATCCGCTCCTCCAGTTGCCCTCGGGTCGTGAGTCGAGGATGCGGCAGCGAAGGTGTCGTGAGGTATGTCACATTTGGCGAGGCGGTGTTAAGCATTGCTTCATGCACGACGTGACGCGCCTCGGGGCGCTGGTGGCGGTCGCCGAGGCCGGTTCGATCACCCGGGCCGCCGCCCGCCTCGGTTACACACCGCCCGCGCTGTCGCAGCAGATCGCCAAGCTGGAGCGGGAGGCGGGAGCCACACTCGTGATCCGGCACCGCCGCGGCGCCACGCTCACGGCGGCGGGCGAGCTGCTGGTGGAGCACGCCCGGCGGGTGCTCGACGAGCTGGAACGGGCCCGGCACGGCCTGGCCGCGCTCGCCGGCCTGTCCGGCGGCCACATCACGATCGGCACGTTCACGACCGCCGGCATCCACCTGCTGCCGCCGGTCCTCGCGGCGTTCCGGCGTGCTCACCCCGCCGTGGAGGTGAATGTGAGGGAGTACGAACCGCCGTCAGGGCTGCCCGCGCTGGCCACCGGCGAGGCCGATCTCGTGCTCACGCACACCTACGAACATCAGCCCGCCCCCGCGCCGCCCTCCGGGGTCCTCGTCGAGGCGCTGCTGGTGGAGGAGCTGGTGCTGGTGGCCGCCCCCGGGCACGCGCTCACCGATGCGGCCGAGCCGCTGCCGTGGCCCGAGCTCGCCGGCCGGCCGCTGATCAGCGGCTCGCGCGGGCTGGCCAACCGGGAGGCACTTGAGGCGCTGTTCCGCCGCGAGGGGCTGGCGCCGCCCGTCGTGGCGTACGAGACGGGCAACTACGGCATGTCGTGCGCCCTCGCCAGCGGGGGCATGGGCCTGGCCCTCGTGCCGAGGACCGTCGCCGACCTGGCCGAAAACCCCCTCAGCGTACGACGGCTCGCCCCGCCCGGCCTGCACCGGACGATCAGCCTGGCCATGCGGTCCGACGACAGGTCTCCCGCGCTGGCGACCATGCGTTCGCTGTTCAGGAGCATGCGCAGGGCGGCGCCCCGGCGGCCCCAGGAGGAGCCGCCGAGGTGAGGGCGCCGGTCGGTCCGAACCGTGTCATCCGAACCGTGTCATCCGAATTCGGGGTCGGTGTTGCGGCTGCGCTTCATCTCGTAGAAGTACGGGAACTTCGCCATGGCGACGGCGCCGTCGAAGATGCGGACCGCCTCCTCGCCCCGCGGGATGCGGGTCATCACCGGGCCGAAGAACGCCACGCCGTCGATGTGGATCGTGGGCGTGCCCACCTCGTCGCCGACCGGGTCCATGCCCTCGTGGTGCATCCGGCGCAGGGCCTCGTCGTACTCGTCGGTGCCGGCGGCGTCGGCCAGCTCGACCGGCAGCCCGACCTCGGCGAGCGCCTCCTTGACCACGACCCCGTAGTCCTTGTTGTCCTGGTTGTGAATGCGCGCGCCCATCGCGGTGTACAGGTCGCGCAGCACGCCCTCACCGTGGTGCTGCGCGGCGGCGATGCACACCCGGACCGGGCCCCGCCACCTGGGCACCGCCTCACGGTAGAAGTCAGACAGGTCCTCCTTGCCCTCGTTGAGCACGGAAAGACTCATCACCCGGAACCGCAGGTCGATGTCGCGCTGCTTCTCGACCTCCAGAATCCACCGCGACGTGACCCACGCGAACGGGCAGACGGGGTCGAAGTAGAAGTCCACTCGGGGACGGCTGCCCGCTCCGGCCTGGTCGACGGCGCTGTCGATGTCGCTCATGAAACTCTCCTGACGAATGGGCTCGGGGGGATCGGAGGGCCGGTTTCGCGAGCGTATCCAATGACCGGTGGGCCACGACACCGGACTCGACCCCTTGAATCACCAGCGGTTCCCCCTCATCGTCGGCCAGTGGTGTCGTTCTCACCTGCCGGGCTCTCTAGGCTGTCCTCATGGCTGAGATTCACGCGAAGCCGGAGATCGGCGAGAAGGCGGCGACCCTGCGCGCGCTCCACGTGCCCGGCGACCCCCTCGTGCTGCCCAACGCCTGGGACGCCGCGTCGGCGCGCGCCGTCGAGGCGGCGGGCTTCCCCGCCGTCGCCACCGGCAGCGCGTCCGTCGCCGCCGCCCTGGGCTACGAGGACGGGCAGGACACGCCGGCGGACGAGATGTTCGCGGCCGTGGCCCGCATCGCCCGGGCCGTCGCGGTCCCCGTGACCGCCGACGTCGAGCGCGGCTACGGCCTGAAGCCCGCCGAGCTCGTCGAGCGGCTCGCCGCCGCGGGCGCCGTGGGCTGCAACCTGGAGGACTCCGACCCGGCGACCGGAGCGATGATCGACCCCGCTGAGCAGGCGGACTTCGTGGCCGCCGTGCGGGCGGCGGCGGACGAGGCAGGGACCGGCCTCGTGATCAACGCCCGCGTGGACACCTTCATCCACGGTTCGGGGACCCCCGGCGAGAGGCTCGCGGAGGCGCTCGACCGGGGCGGCCGCTACCTCACGGCCGGCGCCGACTGCGTCTACCCGATCTTCGCGGGCGACCCCGAGGTGATCGCCACCCTCGCCCGGGAGCTCGGCGGCCCGATCAACGTGTTGTCCCGGCCCGGCGTGCCGGCCGTCCGCGATCTCGCGGCCCTTGGTGTGGCCAGGGTCAGCTTCGGTCCCGGCATCCACCGCGCGGCCCAGGCGTTCACGGCCCAGATGCTCGACACGATCGCCCGGGGAGACGACCCCTTCCCGCCCGCCTGACCACGCCGGCCGGCCTACATCTCGCCGTACGACCAGCCCGACCAGCGCTCGACGCGGACGAGGATCGCGGGCCCGGCCGGGGGACGCTCGCGATACGGGGCGTACTTGCGCACCAGCGACGCCACGGCCCGCTCGTGCTCCTCGCCGCCCTCCACGACGCGGGCGAGCCCGTCGGCGCGCACCCACCACAGCCGTTCCCAGTCGTCCTCGTAGTGGTCGGCCAGCAGGCAGACGCGGGGATCGTCGCGGATGTCGCGCAGCCGTCGCAGGTCGGTGGTGGCCTTCGGCTTGTGGTCCACCGCCGTCACCACGGTGCCCTTCTCCCCGTCCCGCAGCACGGCGAACGTGACCGGGACGAGCCGCGGCGCGCCCCCGGCTCCGGCGGTCGCGAGGCGGGCCACCGGGGCCGCCGCGAACAGCTCGCGCGCCCGCCCCTCGGGCATTCTCACCGGCCCAGCCTACGCACGGTGAGCCTCCGGTCGCGTCCCCGGGCGCGGTTGATCGTCTTTGTACGGCGGCCTATGGTGTCCGCCATGGAGGCATCTGAGTTACTCGAGCGGGCCCGCTCGCGCGCATCCGACCCCGCAGACCCCCTGGAAGTCCTGTCCGCCGCGATCGCCCTGTGCCGGGACCTGTCCGGCGAAGCGGGCGGCGCGGTGGACTCCCTGCTCGATCTCGCCGTGTGCCGGGCCCGTGAGGCCGGCGCGTCCTGGACCGCCGTCGGTGAGCGGTTCGGGTACATCGTGCGGAGCCCGCGCAGGCGCTTCACGCCCGCCTTCGCCCACCGGCACCTGGTCAACCGCCGCATGAAGCGCGACGCCGCCTGCTCCTTCTGCCGCAGGCCGCCGGGCCCACGCGTCCACATGGTCCACGGCGAGGGCGGGCGCATCTGCGACCGCTGCGTGGCACTGGCCGGCGACATCGTCGCCGGGCTGGCCCGTCGCGGCCGCTGACGCGCGTCAGGTGACGGTGAGCCGCGCCGCGTAGCGCTCGTCCCGCCACAGCTCCTCGCCGAGCACCTCGGCCAGCGCCGTCGCCGCGTCGTGCACGTCGACATGGCGCAGGTACAGCGGGGCGAAGCCGAAACGGACGAAGTCCGGCTCGCGGTAGTCGCCCACCACCCCCCGGTCCGCGAGCGCGCGCACCACGGGGTAACCCTGCGGGTGACGGTAGCTGACCTGGCTTCCCCGCCGTTCCGGGTCGCGCGGGGTGGCCAGGGCGAGCCCGAGCCCGGGGTCGACGAGATCGTCGAGCAGGTCGATGAACAGCGAGGTCAGGGCCAGGCTCTTGGCCCTGACCTCGTCCAGGTCCACCCGCTCCCAGATGTCGAGGGACGCGTTGAGCGCGGCGTACGACAGGATCGGCGGGCTGCCCGTGGCGAAGCGGCGCACACCCGGGGCGGGGCGGTAGTGCGGTTCGAAGTCGAAGGGCGCGGCGTGGCCGTGCCAGCCCGACAGCACGTTGTGGACGGCGTCCTGGTGGCGCGGCGCGACATAGAGATAGGCGGGGGCGCCGGGCCCGCCGTTCAGGTACTTGTAGGTGCAGCCGACGGCGAAGTCCGCCTCGCCCACCCGCACGGGCAGCGCCCCCGCGCTGTGGCACAGGTCCCAGACCATGAGCGCGCCGGCCGCCCGGACCAGCTCCGTCACCGCCGCCATGTCCCTGGCCTCGCCGGTCCGGTAGTCCACGTGTGACAGCAGCACGAGCGCGACGTCCTCGCCGAGGGCGTCCTCCAGCGAGCTGCCGGCCTCGCCGACGTCCCGGATCTCGTACGCGCCGAGCGCCCTGGCGGCGCCCTCCACGACGTACCGGTCGGTGGGGAAGTTGTCGAGGTCGGAGACGATCACACGGCGGCCGGGCCGCAGCGGGAGGGCGGCCGTGACCACCTTGAAGATGTTCACCGAGGTGGAGTCGCCCGCCAGCACGTCGCCGGGCATCGCGCCGACGAGGGGCGCGATGCGGTCGCCGGTGCTCTGGGGCATGTCCCACCAGCCGGCCGTGTTCCAGCTCGCCCCGAGGTGCACCCCCCACTCGGTCTCGACCGCGTGGGCCACGCGTTCCGGCGTACGCCTCGGTAGCGCGCCGAGCGAGTTGCCCAGCAGGTAGACGACCCCGGGAGGCAGCGAGAACTCGTCCCGGAACGCCCCGAGCGGGTCCTTGGCGTCGAGGTCCTGGCATTCGGCACGGCTGAGAACCATCGGCAACTCCTTCGTCACAGCATTATGTACCGAAATATCCGATCTTGTCGTGGTCGTGATGACAGAGCGTTCCCGGTGCCGGCAATACCGGAAGGGACCGTTCCACGGATGCGGACGGCTATAACCCCCAGAGATCGCCACAACGGCACGATCAGCCAAAAGTAAGCACAAGACGCACCCAAGACTCTGTGCGATCGTGGACAAGACGGGGCAAGTTCTCTGGAGACGCCAAACCCCCGTTGGTGACAGAGGGTGATCAAACGTGACGGAATCCCCGTCGGTGCATCACGAGTCCCCGATCTATCGCCGTATCGCCGACCGGCTGCGCGATCAGATCCTGTCCGGAGCACTCGGTGACGGCGACCGCCTACCGGGCGAGAACGCGCTCATGAAGGAGCACGGCGTCGCGCGGGCCACGGCACGACAGGCGCTCGCCGTGCTGATCAACGAAGGGCTGGCCGTGCCGAAGCGGGGATCGGGCGTCTACGTGCGGCTGTTCCGCCCCATCCGCCGCCACGGGTCGCGCCGGCTCTCGCGGGAGCAGTGGGCCCAGGGCCTGGCCATCTGGGACTCCGACACCCGGGGCCGGTCGTACGTCGTGGACGAGGTGACCATCCTGCGCGAACCGGCGAGCGAGCAGGTCGCCCGCGTGCTCGGCGCCGGCGAGGTGTGGGTGCGCCGCCGCCGCTACTCGGTGGACGGCCGTCCGGTGCAGCTCGCGGCCTCCTGCTTTCCCGCCGATCTCGTGGAGGGCACGGCGGTCGTCCTGCCCGACACCGGTCCTGGCGGGGTGTACGCCCGGCTGGGCGAGCTCGGCCGGGCTCCCGTCCACTTCAGCGAGGAGGTGCGGGCACGGATGCCGCTGCCCGGGGAGGCCGGGTCGCTGGGCCTGCCGGCCGGCACGCCGGTGATCTCCGTCACGCGGGTGGCCTTCGCGGAAGGGGGCGTGCCGGTCGAGGTCAATGAGATGACCTTGGACGCGGCGTCGTATGTACTCCAGTACGACTTCGACGCCTAGGTCAAGAGGCAAGGTTGACCTGACCATACCGATCATTGATTTCTCTAGAGATGTCCCGCACCTTGAGGAGGAGACGTCAAGCACCCGGGCATATGGCGAGGAAAGGTGTACGGATGTCCTTGGACCGACGCCTCGCCGAGATCGCCCGGGAGTTTCCCAAGTGGACGATCTGGCGGAGTGACGCGGGCCGGTGGTGGGCGACCCGGCACCACCCGCTCACCTCGGCGCAGCGGGCGGCGGGATGCGCGATGACCATCGACGCCGACGAGCCCGACGGGCTGCGCGAGCTGTTGCGCGAGCAGGAGGCCCGCGTCGCCGATCCATGAGCGCGGAAGCCCCCGACCCGATCGGGGGCGGGGGCTTCCGCTACCACCACTCACACGACTCTCAGCTGGCCACCCGCTGACACGGCGCGGGCGGGCTCACTTGCCGGCGGCCGACTTCCCGTCCGGTGCGGCACGCCGCACCCGGCCGAGGTTGACGTCGGTGTCCTCGGGCGACGGCGGCACGTCGTGACCGTTCTCGTGGCGTCCGTCGTCCACGATCAGGACCGCGTCGTCCTCGTCGCCGTCCATCCGCCCCTGACCCGTGGCGGCGTCGTCCGCCTCGTGCCCGGACGGCGCGGCCTCCAGGGCCTGCGGCGTGTCCTCGACCGGCTCGTGCGGCTGCTCGTAGGACTGCTCGTACGGCTGCTCGTGCCCCTGGGCGGGCGCGCCCGCGGCGATGGCGTGCACCTGCGGCCCGGGCGGCAGCACGGCGGCCTCGTCGATCAGCGGGCCGGCCGCGCTCTCACGGTGCATCAGGTCGCCGAGCACCGCGCCGATCTCGTTGAGCCGCCGCACGACCTCCGTGTGGGTGTCGCTGAGGTAGGCCACCCGGCGGCCGGTGTGCTCGTCCAGCGCGTTCACCCGCTGCTGCGCCGCCGCCAGCATGGCCTCGGCCTGCCCGCGCGCCTCGATGAGCAGCCGCTCCGCCTCCATCCGGGCGGCGGTGAGCTGCCGCTCCCCCTCGGCGCGAGCGGAGCGCAGGGTCTCCTCCGCCTCCGCACGGGCCGAGCGCAGGGTCTCCTCCGCCTCCCCGCGGGCCGAGCCCAGCGTCCCCTCCGCCTCCGCGCCCGCCTGCGCCAGCAGCCGCTCCGACGTGGCGGTGGCGTCGGCGACGCGGCGCTCGGCCTCCTCCTGGGCGGCGCCCCTGATCGCGTCGGCCTGCTCACGCGCCGACGTCACCAGCCGTTCGGCCTCGGCCGCCGAGGTCTCGCGCAGCCTCCTGGCCTCCGACTCGGACGCCTCCTTGTTGGCTGTCGCCTCCTCCTGCGCCAGCTTGAGTATCTGGCTCAGCCGCTCCCCCAGCTCGTCGGGGTTCTGCGGCGACTCCGTCATCCTCCGCCGCGCGTCGGCCAGCTCCAGGCGGCTCTGCTCCGCCTGGTCGATCGTGCGGGCGAGCCGCTCCTCCAGGTCCCGGATCTGGTTGCGGGTCCGGATCATGTAGTCGTGGACCTGCCTGCGGCTGTAGCCACGCATCACGACTTCGAAGGAGTCGTCACTCATCAGGTCGGGGAAGTTGTCGGTCTGATTCGTCATGAGAAACCCTGGGGTTGGAGATAACGACGGTAACGCAGCCAGGACACGACTTTCCTGCTATCCGTCGCACATCGCAACCTGAACGCCTCGGTCGGCCGGCGAAACCGGACGCCGCGCCGGGCCCGGCGCGGGCGCTCGTGGGATCATGGCCCCATGCCGTACATCGCCGACCTGGACGACGACGCCACGCCGATCATCCATCCCGAGGCATGGGTGGCCCCCGGGGCGGTGGTCGTCGGGAGGGTGCGGCTCGGGCGCGGCGCGAACGTCTGGTACGGCTCTGTGCTGCGCGGCGACGACGAGCGCATCGAGGTCGGCGCCGAGGTCAACATCCAGGACCTGTGCTGCCTGCACGCCGATCCCCGTGAGCCCGCGATCCTGGAGGACCGGGTGAGTCTCGGCCACCGGGCGATGGTGCACGGCGCGCACATCGAGACCGGCGCCCTCGTGGGGATCGGGGCGGTCGTGCTCGGCGGCGCGGTCGTCGGGGCCGGGTCCCTGATCGCGGCGGGGGCCGTCGTGCCGCCCGGCCGCCGGATCCCGGCGGGCGTGCTGGTCGCGGGCGTGCCGGGGAAGGTCGTGCGCGAGCTCACCGACGACGACCGCGCCTCCTTCGCCCGTACGCCGGACAACTATCTCGCCAAGGCCCGCCGTCACGCCGCGGCCTCGGTTCGGTCCCGATGAGCGTGCCGGCCAGCGCCCGGTGGTCGGACAGCTCCGGGTCGGTCTCGATGACCTCGGCTCCGCCCGGACGGTAGTCGGCCTCGGTCGCGAAGATGTAGTCGATCTTCCGGCCGCCGCGCGTGGTGGGCTCGCCGCCCCGGCGCGCGACTCCGCGCGAATCCGCGTCGACCTCCGTGTAGCCGCCGTCGCCCAGGCCCATGCCGTACACCTCGGTCAGCTGGTCGTGGCCGGGCTCGCGGTTGAAGTCGCCGGTGAGGATCACCGGGTCGTTCCCGGCGTACTCCGACACCAGTCCGGTGACCTGCCGCGGGGTCTCGGTGTCGGAGATGTGGGTCACGCAGCAGACCGAGCGGCGCGGGCCGACCCGGCCGGTGGCGCACAGCAGGCCGCGCGGGTGGATCGTCTCATCGGGTGCGGCCGGGGCGTGGTCGGCGCGCAGCAGCCGCCGCAGCGGCGGGCCCTCGGCGCCGTTCTTCAGTGCCAGCGCCATGCCGAAGGTCTTGCCGTCCGGCGGGGCCGTGTCCGGGGTGAGATCGCTCCACAGCGTGCGGCACCGGTCCTCGCGGCCCGGCCCGCCGCCCTTCGCGTAGCCGTACCAGACCAGACGGTAGCCGGGCAGCTCACCCCGGAGCAGGCCCACCTGGGCGTAGCACATCTCGGTGAACGACGCGACGTCCGCGTCCCGCGACCGGATCAGCGCGGAGACCTGATCGGCCCAGGTCCTGCGGCGCTCGGGGGTGAGGTCGCGTACGCAGGTGCCGGCGCTGTTGCCCGCCGCGCAGACGTTGTAGGTGAGAACGCTCACCCGATAGGTGTCGGCCACCGATGGAAGACCGGCCACCACAAGCGCAACAATCGCCACTCCTGCGACAAATACCCCCATACATGGAGAAGTTAGTCAGCGGTGGATCACCCGATCCAGGCGCCTGTGGTGAAATTACCGACATTGATTGCCCACACCGGCGCGGCGACCGCGAGGTAGGCCATCATGACCCAGGGCCTTCGGCTGCCGACGACGCCGACCGAGATGTAGAGCGGCCACCACAGCAGGGACGCCCGGCCCACCGACATGTAGAACGACGACATCGCCAGCAGCGCCACCGCCTGCGGCGCCAGGTAGGCGACGTCGGCCCAGTTGCGCCGGACCAGCCGCGCGATGATCAGCAGGACCAGCACGAGCGCCGCGATGATCTCCTCGCGGTACGACGTGGCCAGGATGGGCTCGTTGAGCGACCTGTGCCAGGTGTCGATGAACACGTTCCAGGGCAACTCGGGATAACGGCCCCAATACTGCGCCTCCGCCGCCTTCCAGGCCATGAGGTCGCCGGTGCGGTTCCAGAGGTAGATCATGTACGCCAGCACCGGCACGCCCGGCAGCACCAGCCACGGCGCGTTCCGCCATCCCTTGGGAGCGCGCAGCCCGTCGCGCGAGACGAGGAACTGCACGACCAAGCCCAGGGCCAGGAAGAGCCCGGAGATGCGGATGGACGACGCGAATGCCGCGCAGACTGCGGCGGCCTCCCACCGGCCCCGGCGCGCCAGCAGCCACGCGGGGATGGCGAGCGCGAGGAACAGGCCCTCCGTGTAGCCGGCGAGCAGGAACACGGCGAACGGGCTGAGGAAGAACGCCAGCACGGCCCAGGGGCCGCTGCCCTCCCGGTACGACTCGCTCAGCCGCGACAGCGCCACCGCCACGACGGCGCTCGCGACGAGCGAGATCAGGACGAGGGCGAGCCTCAGGTCCGGGATGACCAGATGAAGGACGCGCAGCAGCAGCGGCAGCCCCGGGAAGAACGCGACGAGCCGCGGCGAGTCCTGGTCCTCCGGCCGGCCGTCGTAGCCGTACCGCGCGATGTCCATGAAGTTGTAGGAGTCGTACCGGTTGAACCGGTCGAGAATCGCGTCCTCCGTACGGCCCGGCGCCGCGAGGATCAGGTAGATGTACGAGGCGACCTGCCAGAAGAACCAGATGAGCAGGGCCGTGCGATCGGGTGAGTGGCTGAGCCACCACATCGCCCAGCGTCTGCGGCCCGAGTGCGGCCCTGTCTGCTCGCCGGTCGCCGTCCCGGCAGAGGTGTCCACGGGCGCCATCTTCTCCGATGCCTCGTCCGCGCTCCGCTCACGGGCGGTCCCGGCCTGCTGGATCTCCGTCACGAGCACCTATGGAATACGCCACGGCAGTCCCTGCCAAGTGGCCGACACACCCCGAAATAGCCATTAAGCCGAAGAAATAAGCATATGTGCTGTTCAACGCCTCCCGGCGCGTGAAACTTTCACCGACGGTCTCCGCCGCGCCGACGCTCCCGCCGCCTCCGGGACCGGCGGGCTACCATCGAATGCAGCGAGGGGACCGCCGGAGTTCGTCGCGGCATCGTCTGCCCCGGAGGGGCATCGGCCAGGACCTGGCCGTCGCCCACTCCGGCTACGGCCGGAAGGCGAGAAGCCGTCCTCTCCGGAGGACGGAGGTCACTGCCGCGTGTACTGGGACGGGTTCACGACGATGGAGCACGACGTGCGCGCCGTCGTCGGCGACCCTCGGTGGACGCTGCTTCCCCCCGTCACCCGGGCGCACGCCCTGGCCCAGCGGGCCCTGGTCACTCCTGACGGCGTCCGGTGGCTGTTCGGCGCGCACGCCCGCTGGTATCGCCTCGACCGCGTCGACGGCCGCTGGCACCTGTCGGCTCCTCCGTCGCATCCGGCCGTCCGCTCCGGCGCACGGCCGAGCCCGCCGAGCGTGGCGATCCCGCCCGCGCTGATCCCCGCGGGCCCCGACTTCGCGTACGACCGCGGGTCCACGCAGGGGTTCGTCGGCCCGGACGTCCCGCACGAGATCACCGAACGGCTCCGCGCGCTGCTGCTCGCCCACCGCGGGCTGCGGCGGGAGGATTTCCCCCTCGGCGGCAGCGTCTACCAGCAGGTCTTCGCCCGCGACGTGGCCGCGACGGTGGCCGCCGTCTGGGGCACGATCATGTGGTGCGCCTACGCGCCCGCCTTCGACGGCAACGAGGTCATGCTGTCGATGTTCGGCGAGTTCCTGGCCCGGCCGTTGCCCGGGGACGACTGGGTGCGCTGGCTGCCCATGGGCTCGCTCGACGCGCTCGTGGCCCTCTACGCCGAGCGGATGCGCTCCGGCGCGCGGGAGGCGGGGCTGCGCCTGGCCGGGCTGATGACCGAGACCGCCACCGTGCTGCGCGCCGACCCCCGGTTCCGCCCGCGCGCCGACGCGCTGATCGCGATGGCCGAGCCGTTGCTCGGCAGCCCCTGGCTGGACCAGCACGCCCTGCCCGGCGGCGCCGTACGGCAGGCCTGGCTGTCGCGCTGCCCGCCACACCTCGTCTCGGCCACGCTCCCCGAATGGGCGCCGGGCGAGCACTTCCGGCACACCCTGTACGACCTGGTCGAGGCCCTGGACTACACGGCCGCACGTGGGATGGATCCGCGGGCCATGGCGGCCGCGCTGCTGGCCGCCGACGTGGCGGGCGTGTGCGGCGTGTCCGAGCCCGCCTGGGCGGCGCCGGGCGGCTCGCGCACCGCGCAGGTGGTCGCCGCGCTCTATCCGTGGATGGACGACGAACTCCGGCAGGCCCTCTATCTGGCGCTCGCCGAGCCTGCCCACCCGCTTCGGGGCTGCTGGCCGGCCGGCGGCGAGCTGCCGCCGGGGCTGGTCCCGCCCGACCGGGAGACGGCCGCCGCCCTGCTCGGCTCCGCGTACGCGACCGGCCTGGCCTGGTGCGCCCTGACCGCGACGCCCGCGCCGCCGGAGGGCTTCGCGGTATGCTCCGCGGTCGTGAAATGCTTGATCCACCAGCGGGACGATCCACGTCCGCAGGAGGCGGCGGAGCCGCGCAGGCCCGACCTGGACGAATCTGGTGGATGGCTGTTCGAAACATCCAATTCGGATATTCCGTCCTTACCTCCGCTTTAGCAATCCCTTCCCCTCATCACTGCCTTTTTCATCGAATTGTGATCTCGATAGCAGGGAAATGGTCCCGGAGGGACGAGGGCCGCGGGTCGGAATGGTCACGATGGGCCATGTCCCGGCAGGGTACCCAGACGTAACCTCGTGATGGGTGTGGGCTGCGGAAGGAAGGACGACGCGGTGGGGCACGACGACCTGGACTCTCGGGTCCACGACCGTGTCGCGTTGGACGAAATCGCGCTCTACGCCGAGGTGCTGGAGGCCGTGAACATCACGGAGAACCGACTGACCTTGGAAGAGCTCGACAACGCGCTCGGATTGCGGACTTCGGCGAGCCGCTGAAGGCATTGAGAGCATGGACCGTCCCGGGCATCTGGTGGGCCCGGGACGGTCGCTCGGCCGTGATGGTCCGTCCGGCCGCCCGGACGGGCGATCACAGACAGGTGATCACGAGCCGGCGATCACGCACAGGCCGATCACGCACAGGCCGGCGCGGACAGGTCGGCAGGAGCAGACGGTGACGGCCAGGCGGTGACGGACAGGCGTCACGACCTGACGAGACGGGCGATGGCCGCCGAGGCCTCCTTCATCTTCTCATCGGCCTCCGGGCCTCCGCTCTTGACGGCGTCGGCGACGCAGTGGGCGATGTGGTCCTCCAGCAGACCGAGCGCCACCGCCTGAAGGGCGCGGGTGGCCGCCGAGACCTGAGTGAGGATGTCGATGCAGTAGGTCTCCTCGTCCACCATCCGCTGCAGTCCCCGGATCTGTCCCTCGATCCGGCGCAGGCGGGTGAGGTAGGCCTGCTTGTCCTCGCTGTACCCGTGCATCCCTCCACGATACCCGTTACCGGTATCCAGCGTCGTCGTCCCGATACAGCGCGTAGGGCGGGCGGTTCCGGGAATGCATCCTTGACATCCTCCCCCTTCTAAAGGAGGGGGATTCCTCGGAGATATCCGATGAACCGGTCGTAGCGGCCCTGGAGTCGCGGATGGGAACCCAGGCTGTCCTTCGCACGCTGCCGTTCGCCGTCATGGCGACGGTGGTCGTGCTCGACCTGCTCGCCGGGTCGTCCCTGGGCCTGCTGCCGTTGCTGACCCTCGGTCCCGCGTTCGCGGTGACGGGCGGCGTGCGCCATACCGCGCTGACCGGGCTGGTCGCGCTCGTCCTGTCCGTGCCGCTGGCCTACCACGACCGCCTGCTCGGCGGCCCGCGGACCACCGTCACGCTGGCCGCGATCGTCGGGGTCACCGCGGCCGCCATGCTGGCGTGCCGCCTCCGGGCCGAGGGCGAACGCAGGCTCGCGGACGTCCGCCTCGTCGCCGAGGCGGTTCAGCGCGCGCTGCTGCACCCGGTGCCCCGCCGCGCGGGCGACCTGCGCATCGCCCTGTCCTACACCTCCGCCGCCGTGGACGCCCGCATCGGCGGGGACCTGTACGACATCGCCAGGGGGCCGGGCGGCGTCCGGCTGATCATCGGCGACGTGCAGGGCAAGGGCCTCGACGCGGTGGAGACGGCGGCCTCGGTCGTCGGCGCCTTCCGCGAGGCGGCCTACGACGAGCCGGCGCTCGCCGATGTCGGCCGGCACCTGGAGGACCACCTCGCGCGGCAACTGGGCGGGGAGAAGTTCGTCACCGCCGTGCTCGCGGAGGTGAGCGAGAACGAGATCCGGCTGCTCAACTACGGTCACCCGCCGCCTCTGCTGCTCACGTGCGACGGCCGTGTCCACCGGCTCGAACCGCGCGAGGAGGCGCCGCCGCTGGGCCTGGGCGCGCTCGCCCCCACCGGCCCCGAGCCGTACGGATCCGCGTTTCGCGAGGGCGACCAGATTCTCTTCTACACCGACGGCGTGTGCGAGGGACGCGACCGGGGTGGAGACTTCTATCCTCTGGAGGACCGGGCGCCCCACCTGCTGCGGGCCCGCGACCCGCAGGAGGCCCTCGACCTGCTGGAACGCGACCTGGTCGCGCACGTCGGCGGGCCCGTCCCGGACGACGCCGCCATGCTGCTCGTCCGCAGGGAACGGCCCTGACGGCCGGGCCCGGGCATCGTTTGCCATGTGCAATCATTGACGGACAGCAGCTCCGGCGGGCCGTGAGGCGACGGCCGGACGGCAGGGCAAGGTGAGCAGGGGCGAGCGCGAGTGGAACCGGGAAGGCACGGACAGCCCGACACCTTCTCCATGCTCACCGTTCTGGACGAGGACGTCGTCGTCATCCGGATGTTCGGCGATCTGGACCTGGGCTCCGCCCACTCGCTGCGCGCCTGCCTGGCCGAGGCCGTCGGGCTGCGTACGCCGCCCCGGATCGTGCTCGACGCCGAAGGGCTCAAGTTCTGCGACTCGACCGGGCTGAGCGTCCTCATGGGAGCCGTGACCGCGGTCAGGGCGGCCGACGGGCGCCTCGCGCTCAGCGGCGCCCACGGGCGCTTCGCCCGAATGCTCAGGATCACCGGCCTCGACACGGAGCTGCCGATCCACGACTCCGTCATCGCCGCCGCCGCGTATCTCAGCGCGCCCGGCGGCTGAACCGGCTCGGCGGGCCACCACACCACGGGCCACCACTCGACGGGCCACCAGCCGCGCGGACGTGCCGCCCGCCGCCGTGACGGGTCACGGGCGGGTCAGGGACGCGAGCGCAGGGGCGGGTCAGGGGCGCGAGCGCAGGCCGTACATGAGCTCCTCCCAACGGACCGCGACGGACGGCGCGGCGTGGGCGGACGCGGTCTCCAGCGCCCCGGCCGCCAGCTTCATGCGGCGGCGTTCGTCGTCCACGAGGGTGAGCAGCGCGCAGGCGAGCGGCTCGGCGTCGCCGCCCTCCCCCTCCTGGACCAGCACGCTGTCGCGGTCCGGGCGGAGGAACTCGGCGGGGCCGCGGGATCCGGCGAAGCCCACGACCGGCACCCCGCAGCTCAGCGCTTCGATGACGGTCATGCCCAGCAGCTCGTGCCGCGACGGCACCGCGACGATGGACGCCTTGGCGAACTCGCCGGGCAGGTCGGGCGTGGTGCCCATGAAGTACACATGGTTGTGCAGGTCGAGGTCGCGGACGAGGGCGCGCAGCCGCCGCTCCTCCGGGCCACCGCCGTACAACCGCAGCCGCCAGTCGGGCCGCTTGTCGGCGACGATCGCGAAGGCCCGCACGAGCTGGTCGTAGGACTTGCCGGGCACCAGCCTGCCCCCGGCGCTGACGATCCGGTTGTCCATGCGGGAGCGCGGCCAGGGCGTCCCGGGCAGCGCGTCCGGGATGACGTGGACGGACAGGTCGTCATCGAGCAGCCGCACCCACTCGTCCCGCCGGGCGGCGGTGCTCGTCACCACGGCGTCGAGGCGGGGATAGAACCGGCGCACCGGGCCGGCCACCGACGGCCTGCCCCACTCCCGCGCGATGCGGACGACGTCTCGCGGGGCATGCCTGGCGGCCTGCACGCTCAGCGACGGCCGGGTGGTGACCAGGACGTCGGCGCGCAGACCGCGCAGCATCCGCCAGAGCGCCACCTCGGTGCGCACCTGTCCCCGGGGCAGTAGGTGATAGACACCGGGCCGGGCGTCCACGAGCCAGCGCAGCGTCACCTGGCGGTCGACCGGGAAGAACGGCGTCTCCCTGGTGCGCCGGACGCTCACCACCTCCACCTCGTGCCGTGAGGCCAGCCCTCCCGCGAGGTTCAGCATCGCCCGCACGTCACCACGCATGCCGTACGCCGAGGGGAGCAGGAACGCGATCTTCACGCTCCCACCTCCAGGAGCAGCTCGTCGCCCTGGGTGAAGCTGGGCCGGATCGGCACGCCGTCCACGAGCGCGTGGGGATAGTGGACGCGGCGGCGTTTGCCCTCGACGTCGTCGAGCCTGGCGCCCAGCGGCAGCGCGCGATCGACGCCGTCCACCTCCAGGTAGGGCTCCCAGGAGCCCTGCGAGTCGGGGGTGGCGGCCAGCACGTCGCACAGCGAGAGCGCGGCGTGGAACCGGACCCCCTTGACGGTGGCGGCGACCCGCACGGTCGCGCCCGCATCGTCGAAGCCCGCGTCCTGGGGGCCGGGATCGTGGGGGCCCACATCGCCGGCGCCCGCACCGTGGTGGCCCACGCCGCGGGGGCCGGCACCGTGATGGCCCGCACCGTGATGGCCCGCATCATGGAGGCCCGCGTCGCTGCGGTCCAGGGTGCTGTGGTCCGGGTCGCCGCGGTCCTGGTTGTTGTGGTTCAGGGTGTTGTGGTTCAGGGTGTTGCGCTCCGGGGCGCCGCGGTCCGGGTCGCTGTGACGCAGCGCGAGCGTGGCGTGACGGTGCTGGTCGTCGTCGTCCAGGCCGGTGTAGGCCAGCAACCCGGTCACCTCGAACCGCCCCTCGCGGAACCACACCGCGCGGACGTCGGCGACCGGCTCCGCCGGATCTATCTTCAGGGCCAGAAATCCGTTTCGCGTGCGGTAGGCCCGGTAGGCCAGCGTCCGGCGGCCCAGGGCGTACGCGTCGAGACGGTCGAGCGAGAACCCGGGATCGGCGCTCTGGACGCGGGCGCGGACGCCGTCCTGTTCGAGGTAGGTGTCCCAGCGGCCGGGACCGAGGTCGAGGGCCGCGAGGGAGACCGCGACGCTGGCGTCCCTCGTACGCCCCCCGGATGCGCCGAGCGTCACCCGCCGTTCCTCACCCGTGCCCCGTCGCCGCAGGACCAGGCGGGTGCCGTCCGCCAGCGGCTCGGCGATGGACAGACGCAGGGAGAGGACGTCCGCCAGGGTGACCTCCGCGTCGATGACGACCACACCCACCGTCCAGCCCCCTCCCCGTCGATTGAGCCAACGTTGAGGTTACCGTGATTTTCCTGTTATGTGGAGAAAGCCTTTGTCACTCTTCCGTGAAACACGGTTCATTACATCGCCTTGACCGGCGATTTCCACAAAAAGTTCACGATCGTGGCAAAGTCTGCTTTACCCCTGCTTGATGGATTTGATCAGGAGCTGGGCGACGTCCACGACCTCCAGCGACTCCTTGGCCTGACCGGCGTTCTTCTTCTCGTTGATCGCGTCGCCGAGCATCACGAGGCAGAACGGGCAGGCGGTGGAGACGGTGTCGGGATCGGTGGTCAGCGCCTCGTCCACCCGCTCGGTGTTGATGCGCTTTCCGATGCGCTCTTCCATCCACATGCGTGCGCCGCCGGCGCCGCAGCAGAATCCGCGTTCCTTGCAGCGGTGCATCTCCTGGGCCTGGACGCCGGGCACCTTGGCCATGATGTCGCGGGGCTGGGCGTAGACCTTGTTGTGCCGCCCGAGGAAGCACGGGTCGTGGTAGGTGATCTTCTCCTCGATCGGGGTGATCGGGGTGAGTCTGCCCTCCTCGACCAGGTGCGCCAGGAGCTGGGTGTGGTGCACGACCTCGTAGGTGCCGCCGAGCTGCGGATACTCATTCGCCAGGGTGTTGAAGCAGTGGGGGCAGGTGGCCACGATCTTCTTGACCCCTGCCTCGTTGAGGGTCTCGATGTTCTGCTGGGCGAGCATGTTGAACAGGAACTCCATACCCAGGCGCCGGGCCGGGTCGCCGGTGCAGGCCTCCATCGGGCCGAGCACGCCGAACTTCACCCCGGCGATGTGCAGCAGCTCCGCCACCGCCTTGGTGGTCTTCTTGGCCCGGTCCTCCAGCGCGCCGGCGCAGCCGACCCAGAAGAGGTACTCGACGTCTTCGGGCATCGTTGAGTCGACGATCGGAACCTCGAAATCGAGCTCCTCGATCCACTCGGCGCGCTTCATCTCCGGCATCCCCCACGGGTTGCCCTTGTTCTCCAGGTTCTTGAGCATCACGCCCGCCTCGGACGGGAACGACGACTCGATCATCACCTGGTAGCGGCGCATGTCGAGGATGTGGTCGATGTGCTCGATGTCGACCGGGCACTGCTCGACGCAGGCGCCGCAGTTCGTGCACGACCACAACACGTCGGGGTGGATGACCCCGTCCTCCCCGACGAGCGGCTTGTCGAGCAGGGCCAGCACGTCCTCGGGGAAGCTCTCCTTCTCCTTCTCCCCGGCCAGCAGGTAGGGCGCGATCGCGAAGGCGTGGTCGCGCTGGTCGAGGATGAGCATCTTGGGCGACAGCGGCTTGTCGGTGTTCCAGGCCGGGCACTGGGACTGGCAGCGGCCGCACTCGGTGCAGGTGTAGAAGTCGAGGAAGCCCTTCCAGGACGTGTCGGTGATCTTGCCGCGGCCGAACACCTCGACCTCGGGGTCGGCCTCCTCGAAGTCGAGCACCTTGCCGTTGCTGCGCATCGGCTGGGCCGGGCCCATCCCGTCGGGGCGGCGGGAGAACAGCACGTTCAGCGGCGCGGTGAAGATGTGCAGGTGTTTGCTGTTCACCACGATGACCAGGAACACCAGCATGAGGCCGATGTGCAGCAGCAGGGCGATCTGCTCCAGCAGCTCGCTGTGCGGCAGGATCCTCCCGATGGCCAGGCTGGCGAAGGCGCCCGAGTCATAGGGGAAGGTGCCGTTGGCGGCCGCCGACCCCCGGGCGAGGAACAGCGTCCAGATGATGTTGAAGATCATGAACAGGACCAGCCAGGCCCCGCCCAGGTGGGATCCGGAGAAACGGGAGCCGCGCCCGAGCTTCTTCGGCGAGTTCTTGATCCGGATGGCGGTGAACGCGACCAGCCCGAGCAGACAGGCGACCGCGATGAAGTCCTGCAGGAAACCCAGCACCGGCCAGGTCCCGATCAACGGGATGTGGAAGTCCGAGTGCCCGGTGATCGCCCCCTGGATGACCGCGCCGTACGCCTCGATGTAGACGGTCAGCAGGATGAAGAACGCCCACATGACGAAGAAGTGGGCGGTGCCGGACGGGGTCCACTTCAGCAGCTTGCGCTGGCCGAAGACCTCGACCAGCTGGGCCTTGATCTCGGCGCCCGCGTGTTCCTTGGCGTACTCGATCCGCTCCGGGGCCGGCTGACCGCTGGTGGCGAGCCGGTAGAGGAACAGCACGCGACGGCCCGCCAGTGCGACCGCCACGGCGGTCGCGACGAGGCCCACAATCGCTACCCAGAGCACGAGTCCCTCCCAAATCGAAACGTCGGCGGCCAGCGTAGGGACGCGGCGCCCTCACGGGGGCGGTGGAATCCCGCCCTGTGGATAACGCCTACGCTTCCCGAATGGTACCGATGAGTAACTTATCCTGGGTCACGCTCGGCGAGTGGCGCTTGTCACTGCGTTTCCCGCCGACGGCACGATACTAGAACAAAGCTCTACAAGAGGGTACGAGAGGGGCGGCCGTAATCTATTCGGCCAGGTAACGCTGCACGGTGGGGCCCAGCAGCGCGACCATCTCCTCGATGTCGGCGGAGGCCAGCGGTTCGAACCTGAGGATGTACCGCGTCATCACCACGCCGAACAACTGCGCGAAGGCGGCCTGTATCCGCAGCGGCGGAACGTTCAGCGTCTCGGCCACCCGGCCGAGGATGGCTGTGGTGAAGAACTCCCGGATCATGCCGACGGCCTGCTCGTTCACCATCGCCGTCCGCACCAGGCCCAGCAGCGGCTCCCTGGCCGCCGGGTCCGCCGTCATCGTCAGGACGAAGCGGACGAGGCGCTCGCCGATCCCCTCACGTGGCCCCGACAGGATGAGGGGAAGCGCCGAGGAGGGGTCCACCGGCAGCCGCATGGCCGCGACGAACGTCCCCTCCTTGCTGTCGAAGTAATGGTGGACGAGAGCCGGATCGACACCGGCCTCCCGGGCGATGCCGCGGATCGTCGCCTTGTCGAATCCCCTCTCCGCGAAGACCCTGCGCGCCGCGGCCAGGATCTCCCCACGGGTGTCCGCCGCGCCCGGACGCCGGCCGGGTCGCCGCCCCGGTCGCGGCCTGCCATCCGAGACCTCCGTCGTCACGTCGCTCCCCGCTCCAGCTCAGTCCCTGCGGCCCACCGCGAGATACACGCGCATGGGGACGGTCACTCGCCCGTCGGGAAAGACCCGGCCGAGCTCGGCGCGCTCCCGGGCGAGCAGCTCCGCCACCACGTCACCCTCCATCCTCGCCATGTAGGAGTGGGAGCGCAGATCGGTCAGGAAGTCCTCCAGTCGCACCGACCTGGTCCACTCGATCCAGGTCTTCGCCACGACGAGGCCGGCGTCGGACATGGCCGCGGCGATCGGCGGCATGCTCCACCCCGGCAGCACGGGCCCGATGTATCCGGGGCACGACTCGGCGAGCCGCACCTGGTTGGCCGCCAGCCAGTCCGCCTTGCCGGGATCCACGCTGTTCCACCAGCCCGCGACCGCGCCGCCGTCCCCGGTCACGCGTACGGCCTCGGCCACCGACCGCACCGGGTCGAGCCAGTGCCACGACTGGGCGTACGTCACAAGGTCGGCCGCGCCCGTGCGGAAGGGCAGGTCGTTCCCGTCGGCCAGCAGGGCCGGGCAGGGCGTGCGGGCGCGCAGCCGGGCCAGCATCCCCTCGCCGCGGTCCACGGCGACCACCCGGGCGCCGCGGTCGAGCAGGCCCCGGGCCGAGATGCCCGTGCCCGCTCCGACGTCGATCACGGTCGCCCCGGCGAGCCGGACCCTCGACAGGCTCTCCAGCGCGACGTAGAGGGCCTCCGGGTAGTGCGGCCTCGCCGCGTCGTACTCCTGGGAGACGCGGTCGAAGACCCGATGGCTGTCCGCGATCCGCTCGTTCATGAGGCCGTGGACGAGGCGGCGTAGTGGAGCCTCGCGAAGGCGAGCGCTTCGGTCAGGTCCTCGATCCGTTCGCTGCGGCTCGTGGCCTTGCGCGTGTTGATCTCCAGGACGATCAGGCCCCGGTAGCCGTTCCCGGCCAGGCGTTCCAGGATCGGCCCGCAGGGCTGCGACCCCCGGCCGGGCACCAGGTGCTCGTCCTTGTTGGTGGTGCCCACCCCGTCCGCCAGATGCAGGTGGGCCAGCCGCTCGCCCAGTTTGGTCGCCATCTCCATCGCGTCGGACCCGGACACCGCCGTATGGGACAGGTCGAGCGTCACGTCGGGGAAGTCGAAGTCGAGGGGGTTCCAGTCCGGCGCGTACGGCACGACCTCGTTGCCTCTGGCCCGCAGCGGGAACATGTTCTCCACCGCGAAGACGACGTCGGTCTCCTCGCGCATCCGGGCCAGGCCCTTCTCGAACTCCTTGGCATAGTCGCGCTGCCAGCGGAAGGGCGGGTGGACGACGACGGTGTGCGCGCCCAGCCGCTCGGCCGCCTCGCGGGCCCTGCGCAGCTTCAGCCACGGGTCCCGGCCCCACACCCGCTGGGTCACCAGCAGGCAGGGCGCGTGCACGGCCATGATCGGGATCTGGTAGTGGTCCCGCAGCCGTTGGAGGACTTCGATGTCCTGGCTGACCGGGTCCTGTCCCACCATGATCTCTACGCCGTCGTACCCGAGCCTGGCGGCCAGTTCGAAGGCGTCCGGCGTACGCTCCGGGTACACCGACGCCGTCGACAGCGCCACCTTGCCGTGGGGCACGCGGATGTCACTCATGAGGCCAGCCTCCCCTGGCGGCCGGCGGGCACGTTCCAGTCCCGTGGCCGTGGCCGTCCGTTCGCTCCATGCGCCCGTTCACGGATCCAGCCTAAGCCGCAGCCGCGCCGTACGCCGCTTCGCCACAATCAACTACCCAAGGTCGCCAACTAATGTGGGGCGCATGGCACGGATCGTGAGCGGGGCCGTACCGAGTCCGAACATCTGGAACACTCCCCAGATCTACGAGCTGGAGAACCTCGCCGTGGGACCCGTGGGCGCGGCCGACTCGGCGATGCGGGCCGTTCGGCCCTGGGACGGCGCGACCGTGGTCGAGATCGGCTGCGGCAGCGGCTTCCACCTGTCCGCGCTCGCCGCGTCCGCGGGGCGGGTGGTGGGTGTCGAGCCGCACGGCGGCCTGGCCGCCCAGGCCGCCGCCCGCTGCGCGTCGCTGGCCAACGTCTCGGTGCGTACGGGCACCGCGCAGGCGCTGCCCCTCCCCGACGCGTCGGCCGACGTGGCGATCGCGCGGTGGGCGTACTTCTTCGGGCCCGGCTGCGAGCCCGGCCTGCGCGAGCTGGGGCGGGTGCTGCGCCGGGGCGGCGCGGCGTTCGTGGTGGACGTGGACGCCTCGCGCGGGGCGTTCGGCCGCTGGTTCCGCCGATCGCTGCCGTCGTACTCGCCCGAGGCCGTGGAGCTCTTCTGGTCCCGGCAGGGCTGGCGGCGCGAGGAGCTGGACCTGCGCATGACGTTCCGTTCCCGGGCCGACATGGAGGCGGTGCTGCGGATCGAGTTCACGCCCGAGGTGGCCGGCGAGGCACTGCGGGAAGCCGAGGGCCTGGAGATCGACTACCCGAACGTCCTGCGGTGGCGGGAATTCTGAATCCGGGCTTGACCTTGTCACCGGCGTCAAGCTTTACCGTCGTGCCCAGGACAGCCGAGGAGGAGCCGATGCGGATCGGCGAGCTGGCCCGGCGTGCCGGAGTGAGCACCCGGGCGGTGCGGTACTACGAGCAGCGGGGGCTCATCCGGTCGCGCCGCTCGGCGAACGGATATCGCGAGTACGACGAGTCGGACGTCCCGATCGTCAGCGAGATCCGCGAGCTGATGTCGGTCGGCTTCACGCTGGAGGACGCCCGCCCGTTCGTGGACTGCCTGCGGTCCGGACATTCGTCCGGGGGCTCCTGCCCCGAGTCGGTCGCCGTCTACCGGCGCAAGCTCGCCGAGATCGACCGGCAGATCCGCGACCTGCTGGCCCGCCGCTCGGAGGTGGCCGCCCAGTTCGCCGACGCCTGCCCCGGCTGCCTGCTGACACGACGAGGAGAGTCATGATCACGCTGACCGCGGAGAACTTCGACGAGCAGGTGCTGCACGGCGACAAGCCCGTGCTGGTGGACTTCTGGACCGACTGGTGCCCGCCGTGCAAGATGATCGCCCCGATCCTGGAGGAGATCGCCGCCGAGTACGGCGACCGCCTCATCGTGGCCAAGATCAATGCCGACGACCACCCCGAGATCGCCCAGCGCTACAACGTCCTGGGCTTCCCCACGCTGAACCTCTACCGGGACGGCGAGATCGTCCAGCAGATCAGGGGCGCCAAGCCCAAGCGCCTACTGCTCGCCGACCTCGCCGGCCACTTCTAGTCACGTCCGTCTGCCGGGAGCCGCTTGGACGGCTTATATAAGCGTTGACTTCTATAAGCGGCTCTCGGCATAGTGAGCGCGTGCACGCATTCGACGCGCTGGGGGATCCGGTGCGACGCCGGATCCTGGAGCTGCTCTCCCAAGGTGAGCAGACGTCGGGAACGCTCACCTCCGTCATCCGCGGCGAGTTCGGGATCTCACAGCCGGCCATCTCCCAGCACCTGCGAGTGCTCCGCGAGTCAGGGCTGGCGTCCGTACGGGCCGAGGGCACGCGGCGGCTGTACGCCGTGGAGCCCGAGCCGCTGCGGGAGGTCGACACCTGGCTGGAGCGGTTCCGCGGCTTGGGAGAGCAGCGGCTCGACGCGCTCGGCACCGAACTGGCGAGGGGCAGACGGGAGCGGCGACTCGGCCGGCGGCACGACGGCGGCGATGCTCATCACACGACCCATCACGTTGCCCGTCACGCAGCCCACGACGGACGAACCGACGAGGAAGAGCGGCCATGAGCGACTTCATCGACCAGATCAACCGAGTACACCGCGCGGTCGGCACGCGCGCCCTGCCGGAAGGCGAGGCCCGTACGGTGCTGCTGCGGCGCACCTACGACGCCGGGATCGAGGACGTGTGGGACGCCTGCACCGACGCCGAGCGGATCAGCCGCTGGTTCCTTCCGGTGAGCGGCGAGCTGAAGCTCGGCGGGCACTACCAGCTCCAGGGCAACGCGGGCGGGGAGATCCTGCGGTGCGAGCCGCCCCGGCTGCTCCGGGTGAGCTGGCTGTTCGGCGAGAACCCCGGCTTCAGCGAGGTCGAGGTGCGGTTGAGCGCGGAGGGCGACGGCCGCACCGTGTTCGAACTGGAGCACGTCGCCGTGGTGCCGCCGGAGTTCTGGGACCGGTTCGGGCCGGGGGCCACCGGCGTCGGCTGGGATCTGGCGGTGCTCGGGCTCGGACTGCACCTGCGCGGCGAGATGCTCGACGACCCCGCGGCGTGGGAGCAGTCGGAGGAGGCACGCGAGCTCATGAGGCTCAGCAGCGACCTGTGGGGCGCGGCGTACCGGGCCTCCGGCGCGCCGGACGACGTGGTGACCGCCGCGGTCGCCGGCACCACCGCCTTCTACGTGCCGGACAGGCCGGAAGTCTAGTTCCCGCCCCGCGCCGCTTTCCGGAGGGGATTGTCGGCGGCTGCCGGTAACCTCCCGCACGTGAGCAAGGCAGCGAAACCGGCGTACCGGTGCGGCGAGTGCGGCTGGACCACGGTCAAGTGGGTCGGCAGGTGCGGGGAGTGCCAGGCGTGGGGCACGGTCGAGGAGGCCGGGGCCCGGCAGGGCGTCCACGTGGTCAAGCCGGGCGCGGTCTCCGCCCCCGCCGTCCCGATCGGCCAGGTGAAGGCCGAGGCCGTCAGCTCGCGGACGACCGGGGTCCCGGAGCTCGACCGCGTGCTCGGCGGCGGCCTCGTCCCGGGCGCGGTCGTGCTCCTGGCGGGAGAGCCGGGCATCGGGAAGTCGACGCTGCTGCTGGAGGCCGCCGCCCGCACCGCGAGCGGCGAGACCGTCCTCTACGTGACCGGCGAGGAGTCGGCCGCCCAGGTGCGCATGCGCGCCGATCGCATCGGCGCGATCGAGGACAGGCTCTACCTGGCCGCCGAGACCGACCTGTCGGCCCTGGTGGCGCACGTGGACAAGGTGCAGCCGAGCCTGCTCATCGTCGACTCGGTCCAGACGATCGGCTCGGCCGACGCGACCGGAGTGCCCGGCGGCGTGACCCAGGTCAGGGAGGTCGCCGGCAACCTGGTCCGCCTCGCGAAGGAGCGGGCCCTGTCCACAGTGCTCGTCGGCCACGTCACCAAGGACGGCACGATCGCCGGACCTCGGGTGCTGGAGCACCTCGTGGACGTCGTGCTCCACTTCGAGGGCGACCGCAACTCGCGGCTGCGCCTGGTGCGCGCGATCAAGAACCGGTTCGGGCCGATCGACGAGGTGGGCTGCTTCGACCTGCACGAGCGCGGCATCAGCGGGATCACCGACCCCAGCGGGCTGTTCGTCTCCCGCCATCCCGAGCCGGTGCCGGGCACCTGCGTCACCGTGACCATCGAGGGCACCCGGCCGATACCGGCCGAGTTGCAGGCCCTGGTCGGCCCGACCGAGGCCCCGCAGCCCCGCCGCACGTCGTCCGGTCTCGACTCCTACCGGGTGGCGATGGTGCTCGCCGTCATGGAGCGGCGGCTCAACGCCAAGATCAGCAAGTGTGACGTCTTCACGGCCACGGTGGGCGGCATCCGCCTGACCGACCCCGCCGTCGACCTCGCCCTGATGCTGTCGGTCGTCAGCGCGGCCGGCGACCAGGCCCTGCCCGCCGGGCTCGTCGCGCTGGGCGAGGTCGGCCTGGCCGGCGAACTGCGGCCGGTGCGGGAGGTCCGGCGGCGGCTGGCCGAGGCGGCCCGGCTCGGCTTCACCAGGGCACTGGTGCCCACCGGCTCGCTGGAGGAGGAAGGCCCACGCCTGGAGTCGTCGGAGAGCCGCGGCCGGCTCGTGGCGCTCCGCTCGCCGACCGGCCGTACGACGCCGTTCGCACCGGGCTTCGAGGTCACGGAGGTGGAGAACGTGTGGGACGCGCTCAACCTCATGAGGTCGGCCAGGTGATCGGCCGTCACACCGGTGAGCACGGCGTCACGCCGGTAAACTCTGTTGCCTGCCCCGTCGGCCGTGGCCTCGCCCCCGCGCCCCCGAGGGGCTTCACAGGGCGTCCGCGGAGCGCCTCGCGGAATCTCGCCGCGACAAGGGATCGGTAGGAAGACGATCCGACGGATGACGACCGGGCGAGCCCACTGGGGTGCATGTGCTGGACAACGACAAGGCGATCGACGACCGAAGAAGGGCCGTGCTCGCCGCGCTCGCCCCGGGGACGGCGCTGCGTGACGGGCTGGAGCGCATCCTGCGCGGCCACACCGGCGGCCTGATCGTCCTGGGATACGACCGCACGGTCGAGGACATCTGCACCGGCGGGTTCACGCTCGACGTCGAGTTCTCCGCGACCCGCCTGCGTGAGCTGGCCAAGATGGACGGCGCGATCGTGCTCGACACCGCCCACCTCAGGATCGTGCGGGCCGCCGTGCACCTCGTGCCCGACCCGGCCATCCCCACCGACGAGTCCGGCACCCGGCACCGCACCGCGCAGCGGGTGGCCAGGCAGACCTCGCTCCCGGTCATCGCGATCAGCAAGTCGATGCGGATCATCGCGCTCTACCTCGACGGCATCCGCTACGTCCTGGAGGAGTCGGCCGCGATCCTGTCCAAGGCCAACCAGGCCCTGGCGACGCTCGAACGCTACAAGAAGCGGCTCGACGAGGTCTCCGGCAACCTGTCGGCCCTGGAGATCGAGGACCTCGTGACGGTCCGCGACGTGGCCGTCGTCGTCCAGCGCCTGGAGATGGTCCGCCGCATCGCCCGCGAGATCGAGGGATACGTCGTCGAGCTCGGCACCGACGGGCGGTTGCTGTCCCTCCAGCTCGACGAGCTGTTCGCGGGTGTGGAGACCGACCGTGTGCAGATCATCCGCGACTACGCGCCCGGCTCGCTCGGCGCGCGGCCGTACGGGGACGCCGACGCCATGGGGGAGCTGGACGAGCTGTCCTCCGGCGACCTGCTCGACCTGCCGAAGGTGGCGCAGATCCTGGGTCACCACGGCGGCGACGCGCTCGACACGCCGGTCAGCCCACGCGGCTTCCGGCTGCTCACCAAGGTCCCCCGCCTGCCCGGGGCGATCGTCGACCGGCTCGTGAGCCACTTCGGCGGCCTGCAGAAGCTGCTCGCGGCCAGCACCGACGATCTTCAGGCCGTCGGCGGCGTGGGCGAGACCCGGGCGCGCAGCGTCCGCGAGGGCCTGTCCCGGCTCGCCGAGTCGTCCATCCTGGAGCGCTACCTCTGATCGATGCGCGGCAGTTCGACTCGATGACCTGCCGGAGCGGCTGAGGAGCGCGCGGCCACGGCGGTGCGAGCACGAGGACGGAGAGGTCGCCGACCCTCATGATCTAGGGGGTGAACAGCTTCCAGTGCCCCTCGGAGACGACCTCGACATGGCCGTCGATCACCTTGATGGCGGTCTCATCGTCGATCGCGTACGCCCGATTTGGGATGCCGGCCGCCCACTTTTCCGCCTCGGCCATGGTGTTCTCCGGCAGGAGTTCGTGATCCAGGTGCGGGAAGATCGAGAAGTCGACGACACCCAGGGTGCTGTCGTCACCGGAGGGCGACTTCCACTGGACGAAGTCCTCCCCGATATGGGGAGTCATCACCATGCTCCCGGCGCTCAGTCCCGCCCAGACCGTCTCGCTCAGCGACGGCAATAGATCCGCCAGCCCGGACTGCCGCATCCAGTGACACAGGTACAGCGCATCGCCGCCGTTCACCAGCAGGACGTCTGCCTCCCGGACCCAGGGGACCCAGCGCTCTTCACCGATGCTGGGCAGCGCGGTGAGCTCCAGCACTCCCACGGACTTCCACCCCAGCTCGCACATGGGTAGGGCGGACTGTCCACTGATGAAACGCCATGCGCCGACAGGAGTCCCCTGAGGGTGCCCGTATGCCGCGGTGGGGATGCAGAGGGCGTGGGACTCGGCGATCGGCTTGCCCAGGAGGTCGACCAGCGCGTCGTGGATGCTCGCGTTCGCGATGCCGGCGGATGTGAGAAGGAGCCGCATGATGCCCTTTCCTGAGTGCTCTGTCGCTGCCCTGCGTCAGAAGCGGTAGTCGGCCTGGCCGAACGGGCCGCCCTCGTCGTACTCCACCTCCGTGCTGCGGGTGTGGAAGTAGACCACCACGCCTCCGGAAACTGATTGCAGAATGAAATCGGTTGGAATGACGCTAACACGACCAGTTGCGAAGTGCCACCAGATTCGCCGGCTGACGTACGACGCCAGGCCGCGGGAGAGGAGGCGGGCCAGACCATCGATCATGCGGACCCGCACGCCTCTCGGCGTCCGCCTCTCAGTGCCCTCTCGCGACGCCCTCTCTCAGCGCAGATGGAAGACGATCTTCGGGCTCTTCAGCCGGCCGGAATGCGCGGTCGCGACGTACGTGCCGGGGTCGGCGGCAGGCCGCTTGCCGGCGCACGTGCTGCCCGAGCGGTGGCGGTCCCATTTGATCGAGCGGACGTAGGGGATGCCGCGCTCCAGCAACTGCCGGTCCACGCCGTCGCCCGCCACGCAGTCGGCCGTCGACCACACGCGCTCGCCGCCCGACAGCACCCGCATCTCCAGCGTCCGCGGCCCGACGTCCACCGTGCATTCGACCTTGCTCGTGCTCACCACCGTCAGCAGGAAGGACGGCGTGACATCCTTGCTGTACACGTCCTGACCGTTCTGCAGCGCCAGCACGAGGTCCTTCTCATCGCAGGGATCGCCGGGACGCCGCGGCTTGCCGGGCGAGGGCGAGACGCCCGCGGAGGCGGACGGCGACGGCTGCCCGGGGACGGCGGCGCCGGAGACGGCGGGCGTCTTCGGGGCCAGCCCGGCGGGCAGCGAGACGACCAGCCGGTCGGAGGGCGTCGCCTTGACGGCGGCGGCGGTCTCGTCCGGCCGTCCGGAGGCGCTGCTGCACGCCCATGCCACGACCGCCACCACGACGAGCATCCCCGTGAGCACCGACACCCGGCGGCGCCAGTAGACGTCCGCCCCCTCGACGCCCACGTCACCACGGAAAGTGTCCGGATCCATACGGACAGTATGGGGAGCCCTGGGGGGCAGCCGGGAACGGCTCGCTGAACCTTGTCCTTCTCCACATCACAGCGTCGCCGGGTCTTTGCGCAATCGGGCGCTACACGCGCGCCGGCACGGCTCTCGGTACAGTCGGGGCGTGTCCGCCTCCCTGCGTGAGCCCATCCTCGACTGGTATGCCGAGCACAACCGCGATCTGCCCTGGCGGCGTCCCGACGCGACCCCCTGGGGCATCCTGGTGAGCGAGATCATGCTCCAGCAGACGCCCGTCGCCCGAGTGCTGCCGATCTGGACCGAGTGGATGGAGCGCTGGCCCACCCCCGAGGCGCTCGCGAAGGAGTCCCCCGGCGAGGCCGTACGCCACTGGGGCCGGCTCGGCTACCCGCGCAGGGCGCTCAACCTGCACGCGTGCGCGCGGGCCATCACGGCCGACCACGGCGGCCGCGTGCCGGCCACGTACGACGAACTGCTGGCCCTGCCCGGGATCGGCGACTACACGGCGGCGGCCGTGGCCAGCTTCGCGTACGGCGGCAGTCACGCGGTGCTCGACACCAATGTGCGGCGGGTGCTGGCCAGAACGGTGCGCGGCGAGGAGTACCCGCCGAAGGCGCCCACGGCGGCCGAACGGCGGCTCGCCGAGTCGCTGGTGCCCCCGGTGGGCGCGCCCCGTTGGGCCGTGGCCGTGATGGAGCTGGGCGCACTGGTGTGCACCGCCAGGGCGCCCCGCTGCGAGCGCTGCCCGGTCACCGCACAGTGCGCGTGGCGGCTGGCCGGACGTCCGGCCCACGACGGCCCGGCTCGGCAGGGCCAGACGTACGCGGGGACCGACCGGCAGTGCCGCGGCCGCCTGCTCGCCGTGCTCCGCGAGGCGCACGGGCCGGTCCCCAAGGAGGCGCTGGACGCCGTCTGGGCCGACCACGTGCAGCGCGAGCGCGCACTGGACGGCCTCCTGGACGACCGCCTGGCCGAGGTCCTCCCGGACGGCACCTACCAGTTGCCCTCCTGACCCGCCCTCCTCAGGCGGCGAGCTTGAGGCCGAGCGCGGTGAGGTTGCGGCGGGTCCAGTCGAGCTCGTCGGCGAGCTTCGCCACCAGAGCGGCGGGCCCCTTCGCCTTGGGGGAGGTCAGGTCGTGGGCCTCCACCTCGACGTGCGCGGTGCCGTTCACCGCTCCGGACAGGATCGCGGTGAGCGTGTCGGCGATCACCGGCTGGGTGCTGGGGATCTCCTGGCTGTGGTTGTGCACGTGGCTGAGCTTGACCACCGGGGCCCCGGCGAGAGCCAGTCCGCGCAGCGCCGCGTCGGGCTCCTCGGCGCCACAGGACAGATGGCAGGCGTCCAGGCAGACGCCGAGGTGATCGGAGTCGATGTCGCAGACCCGCTCAAGGGCCTGCTCGGTGGTCTCCAGCACGCAGCCCGGCCAGGGCTCGAAGCCGACCCTGACGATCTTGCCGGTGACGCTATAGAGGCCGCGCAACTCGCGCGACAGCCGTTCGAGCCGGCGGGAGGCGATGGCGTGCAGGTCGGCGGGCCAGTCACGGCGCCAGCCGATGGGGATCGTGGAGATGCTGCCCGACTGCACGTCGTCGGGAAGCAGGAACGCGAGGATCTTCGCCAGCGACATCGTGTAGCGGTAGCGCTCGGGCTTGGCCCAGTCGGGTCCGGGGACCTCCTGGTTGCGCCCGCCGGTGCCGTTCAGGCTGACGCACTCCAGGCCGCGCTCCTCCAGCGACCGGCGCAGCCGTACGAGCTCGATGCGATCGGAGACGAGGTGGTCCGCCACGGCGGGAGCGAGCCACAGGCCGACGCCCAGCCGGTCGACTCCCAGCTTCCTGCGCACCGGCACGGCGTAGCGCGTGAGGTGGGCGATCAGGTTCTCCAGATCCTCGGCGGGATGTACGCCCGCGTTGTAGGCCAGGTGAACCAGCGTCCCGTCGTCGTGCAACAGGCGCATCAGGTGCCTCCAAGGCTTGTGCACTTCCGGACCGCCATTTCGCCCACAGGGCGGGGCCCGACCCCGTGGGACTCCGGTCCTCCTACCGCCGGGATCTCTCCCGGGCAGACCGAGCTTCCTCCGTGCGCCCGGCCCTGCGCGTCCGCCCCGCAGCGGATTGTCCGGTACGCCGCAGGGATGACATGCCGTCCGCTCTCACTCATGGCATACCGCGAGCGGACTCTACAAAGTGTAGTACTACGCCCGGTGGCGGGATACCGGTTCTCGCCTTCTCGGCAGGAAGGTGACCGCACCGTGACCCGGGTACGGCGGAGACCCGGGTACGGCGAAAACGCCGAGGGGCGCCCCTCGCGGAGCGCCCCTCGGGTGGAACGGGTTATCGCAGGCGGATCAGCAGGCGGATCAGCGCTGGACCGCCTCGGCGATGGAGGCCGCCGAGTCCGGGACCGACGGGGCCTTCGCCTCACCGGTGAAGGTGAACGTCGCGGCGTCGCCTTCGCCCTCGATGTCGATCTTGACGACCTGGCCCGGCCGCAGCTCGCCGTAGAGAATCTTCTCCGACAGCGTGTCCTCCAGCTCGCGCTGGATCGTGCGCCGCAGCGGACGGGCGCCCATCACCGGGTCGTACCCGCGGTCGGCCAGCACCTGCTTGGCCGCCGGGGTCAGCTCCAGGCCCATGTCGCGGTCCTTGAGCCGCTCGGCCACCTGGGCGAGCATCAGGTCGACGATCCGGATGATCTCCTTGGGCGTGAGCTGGTGGAAGACCACGATGTCGTCGACGCGGTTGAGGAACTCCGGCCGGAAGTGCTGCTTGAGCTCCTCCTGCACCTTGGACTTCATCCGGTCGTAGTTCGACTCGGCGTCGTTCGCGCGGGCGAACCCGACCCCGATGCCCTTGGAGATGTCCCGGGTGCCAAGGTTGGTCGTCATGATGATGACGGTGTTCTTGAAGTCCACCACCCGGCCCTGGGCGTCGGTCAGCCGACCGTCCTCCAGGATCTGCAGCAGCGAGTTGAAGATGTCGGGGTGGGCCTTCTCGATCTCGTCGAACAGGACCACGGAGAACGGCTTGCGCCGCACCTTCTCGGTCAGCTGACCGCCCTCTTCATACCCGACGTAACCGGGCGGAGAGCCGAACAGCCGCGAGACGGTGTGCTTCTCCATGAACTCCGACATGTCCAGCATGATCAGCGCGTCTTCGTCGCCGAACAGGAACTCCGCCAACGCCTTGGACAGCTCGGTCTTCCCCACACCCGACGGGCCGGCGAAGATGAACGACCCACCCGGACGGCGCGGGTCCTTCAACCCGGCGCGGGTGCGGCGGATCGACCGCGACAGCCCCTTGATGGCGTCGTCCTGGCCGATGATCCGCTTGTGCAGCTCGTCTTCCATCCGCAGCAGCCGCTGGGACTCCTCCTCGGTCAGCTTGAACACCGGGATGCCGGTGGCGGTGGCCAGGACCTCGGCGATGAGCTCCTCGGTCACCTCGGCCACGACGTCCATGTCGCCGGCCTTCCACTCCTTCTCCCGCCGCTCCCGCTTGAGCTGCAGCTGCTTTTCCTGGTCCCGCAGCGCCGCGGCCTTCTCGAAGTCCTGCGCGTCGATCGCGGACTCCTTCTCCCGCCGCACGTTCGCGATCTTCTCGTCGTACTCGCGCAGGTCCGGCGGCGCGGTCATCCGGCGGATCCGCATCCGCGAACCGGCCTCGTCGATCAGGTCGATCGCCTTGTCCGGCAGGAACCGGTCGCTGATGTAGCGGTCGGCCAAGGTGGCGGCCGCCACCAGAGCGCCATCGGTGATGGACACCCGGTGGTGCGCCTCGTACCGGTCCCGCAGACCCTTGAGGATCTCGATCGTGTGCGACAGCGACGGCTCGGCCACCTGGATCGGCTGGAACCGGCGCTCCAGAGCCGCGTCCTTCTCCAGGTGCTTGCGGTACTCGTCGAGCGTGGTGGCACCGATGGTCTGCAGCTCACCGCGGGCCAGCATCGGCTTGAGGATGCTCGCGGCGTCGATGGCGCCCTCGGCGGCGCCCGCGCCGACCAGCGTGTGCAACTCGTCGATGAACAAGATGATGTCGCCGCGGGTACGGATCTCCTTGAGCACCTTCTTCAGACGCTCTTCGAAGTCACCGCGGTAACGGGAACCGGCCACCAGCGCACCCAGGTCAAGGGTGTAGAGCTGCTTGTCCTTCAGCGTCTCGGGCACCTCACCCTTGACGATCTTCTGCGACAGGCCCTCCACCACGGCGGTCTTCCCCACACCCGGCTCACCCACCAACACCGGGTTGTTCTTCGTCCGGCGGGACAACACCTGCATGACCCGCTCGATCTCCTTGTCCCGGCCGATCACCGGGTCGAG